>NZ_JAKSYE010000029.1 GCF_022829685.1 Methylobacterium sp. E-045 | reverse complement strand
GCACGTGCTGCATCTCCTGTCGGAGAAGGGCGCGCTGGACGCGGGCCGGGTGCGGGTGCGGACGCTGACGCTGCCGGACACCTACCAGGACCACAACAGCCCGGAGGCGATGTACGCCGAGGCCGGCCTCGACGCCGACGGAATCGTCAGGACCGTAAAGGCCGCCCTGCCCGAGCAGAAGGCACGCAGCGGCGCCAAGCTCGTGAGCATCGGCAAGGGCCAGCGCTGACCGACCGGCAAACGTGAGAACACGGCATCACGGCTGCGCTTCGGCGGCCGTGATGCCGTTCGCGGCAATCGCATCCTACGGCGTCCCTGCGCCGAGGATGCGACGGCCCGGCTACTTGATGACCGAGCAGGCGAGACGGGCGCCCGCCCCGCCGATGGGCTGGCTGGTATGGTCGTCCTCGTTCGCGTGGATGATGAGGGCAGAGCCGTCGGCATCCTTCAGACCGCCTTCGCCCGTGAGCGGGGTCTCGCTCGACACCTCCGCATTCACCGATCCGTCGGCATTGGCATAGACGTTGGGCAGGTCGCCCTCGTCCGGCCCTTCCGGGTTGAGCAGGCCATGCTTGCTCTGGTCGTGATTCACGTGAGCCTTCGACTTCTCGAACTTTTCCATGTCCGAGCAATCGGCCACGGCGTGGAAATGGATGCCGTGCCAGCCGGGAGGCAGCCCGCCGGGCTGGATCGCCAGACGCAGCACCAGCGCGCTCGCTCCATCGCGGATGGTGACCGTTCCGATCGGTTCGCCCTTCGTGTTGACGACCTTGCTCTCGTAGGTCTGCGGCGCGGCATTCGCCGCCGGCGCAGGGGCCTGCGCGAGGGCGGGCGCGACGCCACCCACCAGGGCGAGGACCGACAGGAATCGTCTCATGGCGTTTCTCCTCTCCACGCCGGGGCGATTGTGGAGCTCTGCAAGGATAATCCCGGCCGTGACCGTGTCCGACGACGATCGTCCAGGCAAGGCTGCCGTCGCGGTCGGGTCGGGTGCCATGTGTGTCGGGCGGGCCCGGACGGCAACCGCATCCGGTCGGTACGGCCTCATCATCCGGTTCTTCTCCAACGTGCCGCAACGACACCGCGGGTCACGGGTCCATCACGTCGATGCAGGTCCGGCACGAGGCATCGGGCATCCACGCAACCGAGGACCGGTTCGCATAGCATCGTGGACGCCATCGTAAGCTTTCGTTAAGCTACGTCGTCGGTCCGACAGTGGTTGCCGGGCGGCGCGTGCGGAGGTGGATCGCCGATATGCGTCCGATCTCTCGGCACCAGCCTGGAGAGAGTCGATGCCAGGGCGTCTTCATCGGGTATCAATCCTCGTTTCCGCGCTCGGCCTGTCGGCGCTCTTCGCCATGCCGATGACCGGCGCCGTCTGCGCCCAGGACGCGACCCCCGCGCCTGCCGGCCGGGCATGGACCGATCCGCCCGATCGGAAGGCCGCCCCGCCGTCCGTCGCCGGGCGTCAGGAGAACACATCACAGAATGTCCGGAAGGCGGACGCCACGGCCCGCGCCGGAAAGGCGGCGCAAAGCCGCCGTGGCGCGGTTGCCGGGCTCCGGTCCGCCGCGGCGACCCGGCATCCGAGCAAGAAGGCGTCCGCCCGCACGATCGCCCGACGGATGGTGCCCGCCAGACACGAAACCATCCGTCCCGTCGCCGCGAGGGCACCTGCCGGGCGGACGGCGAGAGACGGAATCTGGACCGTCCGTGCCTTTCAGCCGAATGGCGAGGAGGCGTCCGGCTATCGCTACGGCGACCTCTCGGAGGAGGTCCCTGCCTATCGCCAAAGGAATGGCGGGGACGGGGATTTTCAGGCGGCCCGCCTGCGGCAGGCCCGCGAAGCGGGGTATCTCGTCGTCCGCACCGATGATCCCCACACGATGCGCGGTCGCCCCTTCGAGGTCCTCCGCGATTTCGACGATCGGGGTGATCCCGAA
This sequence comes from Methylobacterium sp. E-045, assembly GCF_022829685.1. Classification (GTDB taxonomy): domain Bacteria; phylum Pseudomonadota; class Alphaproteobacteria; order Rhizobiales; family Beijerinckiaceae; genus Methylobacterium. The sequence goes on along the minus strand of NZ_JAKSYE010000029.1, from coordinate 76,481 downwards.
GACTGATCGGTGCGCATCGGGCTTTACCATCGACGGTCTTCGCCATGGACGGTCTCGGAACGGGCTTGCACCTCATTCCGCCGACGCAAGAAACCTCGCAGGCGAGGGCCGGCGAGGTCTGTCGTGATCGCGAATGAAGCGGAGGCCGCTTTCGTGTCTCTCACAAAACGCCCGCTGCGCCGTCGTGCTCGGAGCGAGAACGGAGGGAGGCCGGGAGTTTAGTGACGCACTCTTAGCGAAGGCGGCCGGGGCGTGCCGGCTCGAACACGATGCGGCGGTGAAAGGCGCACCAGCTCTTGCCGTCCGGCGCAGGCGCACCGCAACAGACCGCGCGATCGTTCGGCTCGCCGATGATGAACTTGCAGACGAAGGCCCCGGACTGCGCGAAGGGGACGCGCAATTCGGCCGACGGTTCGGCGATGGCGTCAGCATCGCCGATCTGTGACAGGCGAACGAGTTGATTCATGTAAGACGTACTCGCAGGATCTGCGTCTCTGGCGGGCGCGCGCCCGGTGGGACCGTGGATGAAAATCCGCCGTATGACCGGTTCTTCAGCCGCGGGGCACGACGATGCCCTGCTTGCTTCCGATCCGCCCCGCGACTTCATCGGAAGCCGCGATACGACGCTGTCATGATGTCACTGTATCTAGGGATCTTTCGCCCTTAAACAAGTCTCCACGCATCGACGTGCTGCAACGCACAGATTCCGGCGTCTTTCGATGCGGTTCGACGTCGAGTTGGCCTCTTTTAGCGCCGAATCCCTTTCTTTTTTGAGAATGCCGACTGCCCGAATCAGCCGTCGCCGGTTGGCGCCGCGCGGTGATTCGCCTGTCGCAGGTGTTGTCGAGTGTCTCGTGAAACTCCCGCTCGCGCCCGAGACGACAAAAAACCCCACGCGCCGGCCGGCGCATGGGGTCTGGTCGGTGTTCGAAACCCTGGTCCGGCCCGCTCGCGGAAAGCGCGGCCCTGTCCGGCTTACTTGATCAGCTTGACCAGGGCCTTGCCGGCCGGGGTTTTCAGCTCGGCGGCATCGAGGGTGCCGTCGTTGTCCGGATCGGCCGCCTTGAAGCGGGCCTCGACCAGGGCGAGATACTCTTTCTTGTCGAGGGTGCCGTCCTTGTCCGGATCGGCTTCCGCGATCGCCTTCTTGCCGCCGCGGCCCTTGAGCTCCTTGGCGTCGAGGGTGCCGTCCTTGTCGCCTTCGAGGGCGTCGAACTTGGCGCTGGCGACGGCCTGGACTTCCTTCAGATCGATCGTGCCGTCATTGTCGGTGTCGACCATCGAGATGACCTTGTCGCCCTTGGCGGAGGCCGGGCCGGCAAGGGCGACGGGGGCGGCAAGGGCGGCGATGGTAAGGAAAATGGCGAGTTTTGACCGGTTGGACATGCGTAAACCTCCTGGTTGCGTCAGCGATAGGGGACTATCACACGCTTTTGCAGATGCGAAGCTGGTCTGTTGCAAGGCAGCGGCCCATTTTCGGGTCATCTGTGGATGACAGCCCCTTCGATGCCCTGTCGACCGGAGCGGCATCGGCACCGACACGTGACAAGTCCCTCCCAAGACCGATTAGTTTCCCGTCTCCTCAATGAAGGAGCGATGTCATGGGAAGCGGCAAAGGATATGATCCCTCACTATGTTTCACCCCGTCATGGAAACCGGCCGTCGTTTTCTGAGGCGCATCTGGCGCTGGACTGTTTTTTGGGGGGCGGGGTTCAAGTACCGGGATTTCGAAGCGGCTTTCGAGCGAGGCGATTGGCCGACCATCCTGGCACGGGGCCGTGATGCCGACCGGCTCCGGAAGAGCCCGTCGATGATGGCCATGTTCGTCCGCGCCGCCGGCGAGATGCGCGACGTCGAGGCACTGGCCTGGGCCGAAAGCCAGTGCCTGGACGCGCGATGGTCGCCGCGGGATCGGTACGCGGTGAGCCAGAGATTCCTGATGCTCGGCGAAGCGGCTGCCGCATGGGCTGTCTTCACGGCCGATCCCGCGGTGATGGCCGAGGTGAAGTTCGCCCATCAGGCGAAATCGTTTCTCCCCCATACCAAGGATGCCGCCCTCCGGTCGGAGATCCGGGCGGCCATGGCGAAGGCCGTCCCCGCCGGTGCCGCCGCGGCGGGCGTCGCGAAGGCCACGGCCACGGCGATCCGATTTCCGTTCTCCGGCTCGGGACAGCGGGCTCGAGGGACCGTGGAGATCCGGTCGAGCGAGCGCACCCCGCCGCGTCATGCCATCAAGGTCGCCGCCGATATCGAGAGCTTCCGGAGCAAAGCCGCCCGGGCGAAGCCGCCCGAGATCATCGAGCACCGGGAGGTGTTCGTCGATCGGAACGGCCAGATCTGGAAGGAGGACGGCAGCGTCCTCGTCTCGAAGGGAGCGCCCATCTCCCGCCGGCCGCGCGAGGACGTCCCCACCATCGCGACGGGCTTCCTCGCCATCAAGGGCACGCGTGGCATCTATCACTGGCTGGTGGATCGCCTGCCGCTCTTCGCCTGGATGCTGGAGGACGGGGCGCCGGATGCGGCGATCCTCCTCAGCGACGAGGCCCCCTCCTTCGAGAAGGAGACGCTGCGTCTGGCCGGCCTGCCCCAGACGGTGGTGGATGTCGGTGACGCGGTCTTCGTCGAGCGCCTGCTGATCGCCCGCAGCGGCATGCAGGGATTCAGCTACTGGGAACAGGTGGCACCCGTCATCGAACGGGTGAAACAGGCCGCCCGGGCCATCGCCACGCGGGAGGGGATGAGCGCCGGCGATGCGATCTACATCTCCCGCCGGGATTCGAGCCGGCGGGTCATGAGGAACGAGGCCGAACTCGAGGAGCAGATCACGGCGAGAGGCTATGCGAGCGTCGCCCTCGGGACCATGCCCCTGTGGCGGCAGGTCTTCGTCGTCTCGTCGGCAAAGCGCATCGTCGCCCCTCACGGGGCGGGGTTGGCGCATATCATCTTCTCGGCTCCCGGGACCGACATCACCGAGATCGTGCCGGTCCAGGACGGGACCTACTTCCTGCGCCTGAACTATGCCCGGCTCAGCCTCGTGATGGGACACCGCTATCGGGGCTGGCTGGAGCCTCACCTCGGCACCATGGACAGTTGGGCCGTCGATGCCCCGGCCTTCCTCGAATATCTCGACGCGTGGCCCGGCGATGCGGGCGCCCCCGTTCGCGCGGAGAAGGCCGGCGATCGGTCCCCGATGGGGTGACGGGGCGCTGCCCGGCGGCGGATCACGCGATTGTTGGAGGCGTCCCGGCGATCGGACGCCCTCATTCCGGCCACGTCGTTGCAGCAAGGGCTTCGTTCATGAGAGACACCCGGCGGCGGCATGAGGACCGGGATCGGTCGGCCGTGTCGAGGTGCTCGGCGAAGTGTCACTCACAAAACTCCCGCTGCGCCGTCGTGCTCCGAGGGAGAACCGACCGGGGCCGGGAGTTTCGTGAGGCACACGAAGCCTTTGTCGAGACGCGATGTATCGATGCGGGCTGTTGCGTCCTCCCGTGACGCGGCATTAGATTTCGGGTTGGGAGATCGGGATTGGGCGCTCGACCGGGAACACGTGCAGTGAGGGGCCGTTCACCGGCCTCCGGGCGAGATGGTTCATGCTGATCTTGGAGAACGTCTGGGTCAGGTCGCTCCAGTCACGGTCGCATGCGATCCTGTGCGGCCTCACCGGGGTCATCCCGACGAACCGTCGCGTCGGCATCCTCTGCGCCTCAAAGATCGAGCGCCGTGCGTTCAGCGACCTCATCACGGGGGTGCGGCAGCCCGCCATCGGCAAGGTCCGGCGCGAGGCGGACATCTCGAGCCCCGTCGGCCGCATGGCCGGCATCGTCGCGCTCCATACTCTGAGGCGAAACTGCGTGTTCGCGGCCAAGATGCACCGCATCGAGCCGACCAGTCTGATCAAGTTCGTCGCGTTCGTCGCCAATATCGATGCCTTCATGGACGTGCCCTACAAGCACGTGCCCGCCGATATCGCCATGGCGTTTCGGTATGCCCTGTCCTACGGGTTGCCCTACGAGACCTATTTCGTCGACGGTGACATTCTTCCGCAGACAGCCGAGTTCACCGACCGTTTCGCCAGCGTGATCAAGCAACGCTCGGCCACGAGCGGCTTCATCATCGTTTCGTCGAACATCGCCCAGGTGCGGGAATTCTGCGACGTCGTCGGCGTGGTCCAGGCCGATAAGATCGCCCTCTACTCCAATGCCCAGCGGGCGATCCACGAATACATGAGGCAGGTGGACCTCAACAAGCCCAACGTCGATGCCAGCGAGACCTTGCTGGCGCGCATCCGTCGCGCCCTGAAGCTCGAGGATTGGTCGATGGTGGCCGCCATCGCCACGTCCGAGATGCAGGACGATCCGGAAAGTCCCACGGCGATCTGGCTGTACGGGGAACTCGCCCTGTCGCGGGGAGACCGTCGCCGCGGCATCGACCTGATCATCCGGGCGTGTCAGGCCAACCCGTCCTTCGAGGAGCCGTGGAAGGCGCTGGCGCGCGTCGCCGAAGACGAGCAGGACGAGGAGAGACTCAAGCTCCTGGCCTCCGTGCTGATGACGAATGGTCAATGCCGGATCCTGCGGATGGCCGCCAAGATCATCGAGCAGACCGGCACCGATGCAGAGGCCGCCGACGCATGGCGTCGGGTCGCGGCCGCGGCCCGGACGGATGCGGGCGTCCTGATCGAGGCCGGCGACCGGCTGCTCCGCGCGGGTGCGGGAGAGGATTCGGCACGGATTTTCGAGGCCGCCTATGCCGCCGATCCGACGAATGGCCGTCTTCTGGTGCTGCTCTACCGCAGTGAACTGCTGTTCTCCGACAACGAGCGATTGGCCGAGTTGGCGGCTCTCATCGTGCAGCTTTACCCGGAGGAGGCCGAACGGGCCGTGCGCCTCGCCCAGCGCGCGCGTCGTCCGGAGGTGAAGGCGATCGAGGATGGCGGCTCGCCCGCTCTGCTCGATTCCGCGGCCGAGGAAGCCCTTCCGGTTCGGATCCAACGCGCCCTGAAACAGCAGGATGTCGCCGCCCTGGCCGAGATCGCCGAGGCAGAGATCCGGCGGGATCCGGACGGCGCCACCGGCATTTGGCTTCTCGGTGAGATCGCCCTCATCAAGGGGGACCGCGAGCGCGGCGGGGAGTTGATCCTGCGCGCGTGCCAGGCGAATGCCGAGCTGGAGGAGCCCTGGAAGACCCTGGGGCGCCTCGCGGAGGAAGAGAAGAGCGAGGAGCGGCTCAGCTATTACGTCTCCGCCCTGATGACCAACGGTCAGGGCCGGATTCGCCGGCTGGCCGCCAAGGCGCTCGAGCCTACGGGGGACGAGGATTCCATCCTGGCGGCGTGGCGCGCCGTCGCCCATGTGGCCGGCGAGGATCTCGGCCTGGTGCTGGAGGCGGGCGATCGGCTGTTCCGCTATGGCGCCGCCAGCGAGGCGGCCCAGGTCCTGTCACGGGCGCTCCAGGTCGATCCCCGGAACGGACGCATGCTGATGCTGCTCTACCGCTGCGAACTGACCTTCTCCGACGACGAGCGCCTGATGGCACTGGTCGGCCAGATCAACGAGGTCGCCGCCCCGGCCGAGATCGACCGCGCGATCCGTCTCGCCGCGAATGCGCGCAAGGCGGATCTCGGCAAGCGGATGAAGGAACGGTTCAAGCAGCGCGCTCCCAGCGACGCCAGCGCCTGAGCGAAGGCGGTCTCACGCCTCCCGCACGCCGGGCTTGTGCCCCGGATCGAAGGTGAAGACGACGCCCGCCTGTTCGAGAACCTGACGCACCGCCTGGACCGTGCCGCGTCGCGGGCGGATGGCCGCGTCCGGGTCTTCGAGCCGCACGATCGTGGAGACCGATACGCTCGCGCGCCGCGCCAACTCGTCCTTCGACAGGCCGGTCATCCCGCGCGCGGCCCTGACCTGTGCGGAGGTGAGATCCCCACCGCCGCGGCCGATATCGGTCGCCGGCCCGCGGGCGTCCGTGGTCGACGAGGCCGCCTGAAAGCGGCTCTGTCCGGGGACGCTCAGGCACACGCCCACCCATTCCTTCACCGAACCGTCCCGGTTCATGATCGGCACGCCACGGGCGTTGAACCAGCGATAGACCCCATCGACGCAGAGGATCCTGTAGTCGGTGTTGTAGGCCGTGTCGTGACTGAGGGCCGTGCGCCAGGCGTAGTTCGTACGTTCCCTGTCGTCGGAATGCAGGACGTCGATCCAGCCGAGGCCCTGGAACTGCTCGTGTCGCTGCCCGGTGAGCTCTTCCCAGAGGGGCATGTCGATCGACTTCCCGTCGGGGCTAACGATCCAGACCACCGCGGCCGTGGCAGAGAGCAGGGCCTTGAAGCGATCGGGGTCCTGTTTGGTGGAATGTTTCGCATCGTGGCGATCGGTCACGTCCTCGACGACGCCGATCGCCTGGCTCGGACGATTGTCGGAGCCGAGCACCACCTCGGCGTGGCTGGCGATCCAGCGCAGCGTCTGGTCCGGCCGGATGATGCGGAACTCGCGCCTGAGCGGCTGGCCCTCGCGGAGCAGGGTCAGCATATCCGTATGCGCGGCACGGTCGTCGGGATGCATCATGGCCTCCACGACGCCGAAGCTCAGGGCGACCGAGGGGGGGAGGCCGAGCACCCGATGGAGGCCGATCGACCCGTGGATGTCGAGCTCTTCGAGGTCCGCCGACCAGAAGCCGACATCCGTGGCGTGCTCCATGAGCTTCAGGAGGCGGCGGGAGGGCAACCGGCGCGATGCGCCATCCGACTGTCCGGATGGATCCATCGGCGACCGTGGCGGCATGGTTCCTTCTCCTCAGCGAGCGTGCCGCCTGACATGATCGGTTTTATGCCAGGCTGCCGCGAAACACTATGTCGTTGCGTGCTTTTCCCCCGTCGCACAACCCGCCGTATGGCGAAGGAAGAACGATTTCGGCGGTGGCCGTCTCGGATCCGTCGCCACGCCCTGGATTGGCGACGTCATGCGTCCTCCCCGCCACCCCCATGACGGGACCGGCGCGATCGCCCCCGTCGATGCGGGCGAGCTCGCCCATCGCGTGCCGGTGATCGGAACCGATAGGGGCTTTTCCGGCTGTCTCGCGCGGTGTCGTGGTGGAAGGGCCGGAGCGGTGCGGGGGCGGCTTTGCCCGGCCGATAGGATTTCCGCTCAGCCGGCCTCAGCCGGTGCGTTGGCCAGGGTGAGGAGGGTCTGGAGCAGGACGTCGGCGCCGGCGGTGCAATCGCCTTTAGTCGCCGATTCCGCCTCGTTGTGGCTGATCCCGTCGCGGCAGGGCACGAAGATCATGGCCGTCGGGGAAAGCGCGGCGATGTTGCAGGCATCGTGGCCGGCGCCCGAGACCATGCGGCGATGGCTGAGGCCCAGTCCCCGCGCCGCCGCCTCGACGGCGCCCACCACCCCGGCATCGAAGGGGACCGGTTCCTTGCGCCAGATCCGGGTCAGTTCGATGGCGAGCCTGCGCCGGTCGGCGATGGCGCCGAGCTCCACCCGCACTTCATCTTCGACCGCGTCGAGGGTCTCGGCTTTCGGATCGCGCACGTCGAGGGTGAAGCGGACGCGGCCGGGGATGACGTTGCGCGACGGAGCGCCGATCACCGCCTCGCCGATCGTCGCCACGGCCGTGGGGCCGTGGGCATGGGCGATCCGCTCGACGGCCAGAGCGATCTCGGCGAGGCCGTTGAGGGCGTCGCGCCGGCGCGGCATCGGTGTCGTGCCGGCATGGCTCTCGAAACCCGTCACCACGCCGTCGAACCAGGCGATCCCCTGCCCGCCCTCGACCACACCGATGGTGGTCTCCTCGGCCTCCAGGATCGGGCCCTGCTCGATATGCAATTCCACGAAAGCGCCGATCCTGCGCTCGCCCACCGGCTCGTCCCCGAGATAGCCGATGGCCTCCAGGGCCTGCCTCACCGCGATGCCGGCGGCGTCGCGCCGGGAATGGATGTCCTCCACCGTGAAGTCTCCGGCATAGGCGGCCGAGGCCATCATGGCGGGGGCGTAGCGCGAGCCTTCCTCGTTGGTCCAGTTGACGAGAAGCAGGGGCGCCTCGGTCTCGATGCCGGCATCGTTGAGGGCGCGCATGACCTCCAGCCCCGCCAGGGTGCCGAGGATGCCGTCGAACTTGCCCCCCGTGGGCTGCGTGTCGAGATGCGAGCCGCAGGCAACGGGCAAGCGCGTCATGTCGCGTCCTCGCCGCAGGGCGAACTGCGTGCCCAGCGCATCGACGCGCACCTCCAGCCCCGCCGCCTCGCAGGCATCCCGGAACCAGTCCCGGACCCGGCCATCCTCCTCCGACAGGGTCAGCCGGTTGATTCCGCCGGCCGGGGTGGCTCCGAACCGGGCGGTCTCCATGATCGTGGACCACAGGCGCGCGCCGTCGACGCGGAGATTGTGGGTCGTGCTCATGTGTGTGTCCGTCGTCTCGGTTCGGTGTTTTCAGGATTGGGGTCGGTTCATCCGGCCTCGGCCTCGGGAGAGCTACGCCTCCGCCAACTCCGCCCGCTGAGCCTGGAAGCTGCGCGCCGCCTCGTCGGTCTTCCAGCAGGCGGCGCGATGCCCCGGTCCGGCCTCGATCACCGGCGGGTCGCCCACGCGGCAGCGATCCTCGGCGAGGAAGCAGCGTGGCGCGAAGGGGCAGCCCGGCGGGCGGTTGGCGAGGTCGGGCGGGCTTCCCGGAATGGTCTGCAGTCGTGAACCCTTGGCGAGCGCCCCGTCGGCGCGGCTGCGCAGGAGGCCGATCGTGTAGGGATGATGCGGGTTCAGCACCACCTGCCGGGCGGAGCCCTCCTCCACGATGCGGCCGGCATACATCACCGCGATCCGGTCGGCGACCTCGACGGCGGCACCGAGATCGTGGGTGACGAACAGGGTGGAGAGCCCGAGTTCCGCCTGCAGGTCGCGCAGGAGCAGCAGGATCTGGATCTGCACCGTGGCGTCGAGGGCCGTGGTGGGTTCGTCGGCAAGCAGGACCTTCGGGTTGCAGGCGAGGGCGAGGGCGATCATCGCGCGCTGGCGCATGCCCCCCGACATCTCGTGCGGATAGGCGTCGAGGCGCCGTTCCGGGCTCGGGATGCGCACCCGTTCGAACTGCTGCAGCGCGCGGGCGCGCGCCTCGTCCGCGCCGATCCCCTCGTGCTGGCGGATCGCCTCGATGATCTGGCGGCCCACCGTATAGACCGGGTCGAGGGCGAGCAGCGGCTCCTGGAAGATCATCGCCACTTCGCGGCCGCGTAGCGCCGTCAGCTCACGCTTGCCCATGGCCATCACGTCGCGGCCGGCGACGACGATGCGGCCCTCGATCGCCGACTTGCGCTCGGGGTTGAGGCGCATGATCGCGCGCAGGGTCACGCTCTTGCCCGAGCCGGACTCGCCGATCAGGGCGATGGCCTGGCCTCGGCCGAGGGTGAGATCGACCCCATCCACGGCGCGGACCCTGCCGCCAAACGTGACCTTCAACCCTTGGATGACGACGGCGGGTCCGGCCGGGGTCTTCGTCCTGGGCTCGCTCATGCTGCGACCGCCTCCGCGGACGGCGTCGCCGAATGACCGGAGCCCGGCTGGCGGGCGAGGCAGGCGACGCGGTGGACGGGATCGACCGGGCCCAGCGGCGGAGCATGGCTCCGGCAGACCTCCTCCACGAGGCCGCAGCGCGGGTTGAAGCGGCATCCCGGCGGCGGGTCGATGGGGTTGGGCGGGTCTCCGGCCAGCGGCGCCACGGTGGTGCGGTTGTCCGGGTCCATGGAGGGCATCGAGGACAGGAGCGCCCTGGTATAGGGATGGGCGGGGTCGGCCAGCACGGTGTCGGCCGGGCCGATCTCTACCACCTGCCCGAGATACATCACCGCCACCCGGTCGCAGATGAAGCGGACGACGTTGAGGTCGTGGCTGATGAACAGGTAGGTGAGGTCGAATTCCTGCTTGAGGTCCATCAGCAGGTTGAGCACCTGCGCCTCCACGGACTTGTCGAGGGCCGAGACCGCCTCGTCGAGGACCACAAGGCGCGGCTCCAGCGCCAGGGCGCGGGCGATGTTCACGCGCTGGCGCTGGCCGCCGGAGAGTTCGTGCGGGTAGCGGGCGGCGAAACGCGCCGGTTCCAGACCGACGCGCGCGAGCAGACTGCGCGCCCGCTCGATGGCCTGGCGCTTGGGCACCCCGTGGACCCGTGGCCCGAAGGCGATGGACCCTTCGATGGTCATGCGCGGGTTGAGCGACGAGTAGCTGTCCTGGAACACCATCTGGGCCTGGGCGCGAAACTCGCGCAGGGGCAGCGCCCGGCTGCCGATGCGCTCGCCGTCGAACAGCAGCTCGCCCCTGTCGTGCTGGGTCAGCCCCATGATGAGGCGCGCGGTGCTGGACTTGCCGCAGCCGGATTCGCCGACGACCCCGAGGGTCTCGCCCTTCTTGATGTCGAAATCGACGCCGTCCACGGCGCGCACGACGGCCTTCTTGCCGCCGATCCCCTTCTTGACCGGAAAGTGCTTCACCAGCCCCGCGACGGTGAGGAGCGGCTGGCCCGGCCCGCCCCGGTCGCGGGAGGAGATCGGGCTCGACGCGATGGGCGTGCTCATGACTTCACTTCCATTGCCGAACGCAGGCCGTCCGAGAACAGGTTGAACGAGATCGAGACGATGAAGATGGCGAGGCCCGGAAGTGCCGCGACCATGGGGTTCACGTAGATCGCGGTGCGCAGGGTGTTGAGCATCAGGCCCCATTCCGGCTCCGGCGGCTTCACGCCGAGGCCGAGGAAGGAGAGGCCCGAGGCCAGGATCATCGACACGCTGATGAGGCTGGTGGAATAGACGAAGATCGGTCCGAGCACGTTGCCGAGCACCTGCGCGCGCAGGATCGTCAGGGTGGAGGCGCCGGACAGGCGGGCGGCGTCCACATAGTCGCGCGAGCGGATCTGTGTCGTCACGCTCTCGGCCACGCGGGCGATCTGGGGCGTGAACACGCAGGTCAGCGAGACGATAGAGTTGAACACGCCCGCCCCCAGGGCGCCCGAGAGCGCGATGGCCAGAAGCACCGAGGGGAAGGCGAAGAACACGTCGATGGTGCGCATGAGCACGGTGTTGAGCCAGCCGCCCACGTAGCCGGCGAGGATGCCGATGCTGGAGCCGAGGAGGAAGGCGAGGATCACCGGCGTGACGCCGATGAACAGGGAGAGGCGCCCGCCCAGCATCAGGCGGCTCAGCATGTCGCGCCCGAGCTCGTCCGAGCCGAGGAGGTAGGTGGCGTCGCCCACGGGTTTCAGCCGCCGCACCATCGAGCCGCGATACGGGTCCATGGGCGTGATCCACGGCGACAGCAGCGCGATGGCGACGATGGCGAGGATGAGACACGCCGCGGCCATCGCCACGGGATCGCGCAGGAGCTTGGCCAGCACGTTGCCCCAGAAGCCGCGCGAGGCGACGAAGGATTCCGGCGTCGAGGTGAGGGGGGGCGCGCCCCCGGCGATGTCGATGGCCGATACGGCCGCACTGGATCCGAGTGCCATCAGCCCCTCTCGATGCGCGGGTCGAGCGCCGTCTGCACGACGTCGACGATGAGGTTGAGGGCGACGAAGAACATCGCCAGGACGAGGATGGCGCCTTGCAGCAGCGGCAGGTCGCGCTGGAAGATCGCGGCGTTGAGGAGGAAGCCGGTGCCGGGCCAGGCGAACACCGTCTCGATCAGGATCGAGCCGCCGAGCAGGTAGCCGAGCTGCAATCCCATGATCGCGAGAGCGGTGGGGGCGGCGTTCTTCACCACGTGCTTGAACACGCCGAACTCGGAGAGGCCTTTCGCCCTGAGCGCACCGACGAAATCCTGCGAGAGGATGTCGCCCACCAGCGCCCGGACGGTGCGGGCGATGACGCCCATCGGGATCACCGACATCGTGATGGCGGGCAGGATGATGTAGCGCAGGTGCTCCAGGTCCGGCTTCCAGTTGCCCGACCCGTCGGGGCCGGCGCCGGTGGAGGGCAGCCAGCCGAACTGGGCCGAGAACACGATCACCAGGACCATGCCGAGCCAGTAATGCGGCACGCTCACCCCGAAGACCGAGATGGCGGAGGCCGCCCGGTCGAGGACGGAATCGCGGAAATAGCCGGCGACGAAGCCGAACAGGCAGCCGAAGGTGAAGCCGATCAGGGTCGCCACCGAGGCGAGGATCAGGCTGTTGACGACGGCGCGCCCGACTTCGCTCAGCACCGGCCTGCCGGTGGCGATGGACGTTCCGAGATCGCCGTGGAGCACCTTCCACAGCCACAGGGCGTACTGGACCGGCAGCGGCTTGTCGTAGCCGTAGGCGATCCGCATGGCGTCGATCGTCTCCTGGGTGGCATCCACCGGCAGGATGGAGCTGAGGGGATCGCCATCCGCCAGATGCACCAGCGAGAAGCAGACGATGCTGACCCCGAGCGCCACCGGGGTGACGGTGAGGAGGCGGCGGAGGATGAAGCTCAGCATGGGAGCATCCGGAGGACCTCAATCGAGTGTGGCGGCGCTCCTCCCCCTTGTGGGGAGGAGTTGGAGGTGGGGGTGGCAGGGCGAGCCTTTTCCTGGGAAGGCTAGAGCTGCGCCCGACCACGTTGGGTCGAGGCACACCTCTAGATCTTTGTTTTGTCGCACTCTTTTTCGCCGAACCGGCATCCACTTCGGCGGAGAGCGCTCTAGCGGAGCGTCCCCCACCCTCGGTCCCTCCCCACAGGGGGGAGGGAGGACGCGTCTCATTTTCCAACCGTGATGGGCGAGAAGTCCTGGTACCAATTCTGGGCCTGGACGAAGCCCTTCACCTTCGAGCTCATGGCGCGGGGGTTGGTGTCGTGGGCGACCATGAGGAACAGCGCCTCGTCGACGTATTTCTCGTGGACCTTCTGCAGCACCTTGATCTGCTCGGCCGGATCGAAGGTCGTGCGGACCTGATCGAACAGCTTGTCCATCTCGGGGTCGCAGTAATGGCCCCAGTTCGTGCCGTTGGGGGCGGCGAGGTTGCACTGGAGGTGGCGGATGAAGCCGGTGAAGGGGTCCTGGATGAAGTAGGAGAAGTTCATCCCCGTGGCGCCGCGCGACACGTCGGCCTTCGAGCCGGCCCGCCAGAGGTTGATGAGCGCGTTCCACTCGACGACTTCGAAATTCACCTTGATTCCGATATCGGCGAGGTTCTGCTGGATCAGCTCGTTCATCGGCAGGGGCTGCATCTGGCCCGAGCCCGAGGGCGCGATGAGGATCTTGGTGACGATGGGCTTGTTGGGGCCGTACCCCGCCTCGGCCAGGAGCTTCTTGGCCGCCTCCGGGTCGTAGGTCGGCTTGAAGGTCGGCGAACCGAACCAGGCCGAGCCCGGCGGCATGAAGCCCTGTGCCGGGATCATCAGGCCGCTGAGCATCTCCTTCATGCCCTCGCGGTCGACGGCGAGGTTGGCGGCCTTGCGCACGCGGATGTCGTTCCACGGCGAGCCCTCGGCCCGCGACAGGTGCCAGGTCCAGTTATGCGGATAGGCATTGGTGACGATGCTGAACCCCGCCCCCTTGAGGGAGGCGATGGCGTCCGGCGGCGGGGCCTCGATCCAGTCGACCTGGCCCGAGCGAAGGGCCGCCACGCGGGCATTGGCCTCCGGCAGGGGCACGAGCACCAGCTTGTCGAGCTTGGGCACCCGCGCCTTGTCCCAGTATTCGGCGAAGGGGGCCATCTCGGCGCGCTCGCGCGGGGCGAACAGGGTCAGCTTCCACGGGCCGGTCCCGGACGGGGTCTTGGCGAAGGCGTCCCAGCTCCTGCCCAGCTTCTCCCACTGCGCCGGCGAGGACATCATGATCCAGGCGATCTGGTAGGGCAGCGTCGCGTCCGGCGCCTTGGTGGTGATCTCCACCGTCATCGGATCGACCACGCGGTAGCTGGCGACGCCGGGGATGCGCGACCGCCCCTGCGCCGATTGGCGCGGATCGAATTGCGGTGCGTCGGTCTTGAGGAGCTTGTCGAGGTTCCACACCACCGACTCGGCGGTGAAGGGCGACCCGTCGTGGAAGGTTACGCCGGGGCGCAGCTTGAAGATCCACTTGGTCTTGTCGGCGGCCTCCACCTCCCAGGAGGTGGCGAGGCCCGGAGTGAGGTCGGAGGGCTTGGTCGCGCTCGACAGGTCCCAGTTGATGAGCGCGTCGTAGACCGTGTAGCCGGTGAAGCGCATGCCCTCGCCGCCATTGTCGGCCTGTCCCGTGGTGAGCGGGATGTCCGACGCGGTCATGCCGATCCGCAGCGTTCCCTGCGCCCAGGCGGACGGCGCCATGCCGCCGGCGGCCAGCGCCGCGGCCACGAGTCCGACGCGAAGATGTTCTGCCAAGCCTCTCATCGTGTTGTGCTTTTCCTCAGTTGCCGATGATCGGCAGAATTGCCGGTGTAAGAACCGCCCATGCAAGGCACCGGCCAGACTGGACGTTTTCCAACCCTCGCCGGTGAAAATGCATACGAAATCCAACGGGCCGGACGGGTCGCCATGCGCTGAATGCCGATCCGCCCGGCGGGGTCGAGGTCATGGGTTTTGCGCTGCGGCGATCGGCTCTAGAACCGCCTGACACCGGGCATGCCGCCCGGCGGAGCGTCTCGGTTGCCCCTCCCTCCGAACCCCAGGGCCAAGGCGAGCGGCGCCGTCTCCGACGGCCTCCGGCGCGGGCGCGTGTCCGGCTTCCTGATGGGGCGGGGGTCCCTCTCCACGCCGGGATCGAACCTCGCGCGCCTGCCGATCGCCCTCGACCCGCGCGGGCTCAGCATCGTCGAAGGCATCCGGGCGGCCTGCGCCTTCGGCACCGTCATCCTTCTCCACGAGTTCGTGGCGTGGCCGCCGCTCCTGATCATGGCGCTGGCGGCCAACCTCACCTGCTTTGCCGATATCGGCGGCCCGATGCGCTCCCGCCTGATGGTGCTCGCCGGGTTCTCGGTGCTCGGCAGCCTGATCTGGAGCCTGTTCGGGCTGCTCCAGCCCCATGGCCCGGCCGTCGTGGTGCCGCTCGCCACCCTCGTCATCTTCTGCTGCACCTATGCGCGGGTCTGGGGGGTGCAGGAGCAGACCGCCGGCAACGTTCTCGTCCTCGTCCTGGCCTTCGCCCTCGACCGTCCGCTCACCGGCGGCGAGGCCGTCATCGCCGGGGCGATGGTGCTGGCCGGCGGCCTGTGGGCGACGGTGCTGGCCCTCGCTTTGTGGCGGCTCAACCCCTATCGACCGACCCAGCGGGCCGTGGCCGAGGTCTGGCGCCGGCTCGCCCTGCTCAGCGGCGACCTCGAAGACCTCGCGGCCTCTGACGAGGCCGACGCGGCGGGCTTCGACGACCATGCCCGCGCCCATCGCCGCGGCGTGCGCGAGGCGATCGAACTCGCCCGCGGCCTCATCGTCGACCTCGCCCGCAGCCGCGAGCGCGTCTCCGACCGCACCGCCCAGGCGCTGATCCGGCTGGAGAGCGCCGAGCAGATCTTCGCCGCCCTCATCGCCCTGTCCGACCGGATCGAGGCCGACCGCAATCCCAACCGCCAGGTCCGGACCCGGCGCCTGCTGCGCCGCCTGCGGCCGCTCCTCCTCGTGGTCGCGCGGGCGATCCGCGACGACACCGTCCTCGACCTGCCGCGCATCGAGCGCTCGATCGCGCGGGCGGGACGCGGCTTCGCGTCCGACCCGGCTCTCAAGGCCCTGGCCGAGCGCATCCTCGACCGCGTCCGCATCGGGGCCAAGCTCTCGACGCCGGAAGGGTATCGCCCCGGCGGCACGCTGCTGGGGAGCGCCAGCCTGCCCCTGCGCCAGCGACTGCTCGGCCCGCTGAAGGCCAACTTCACCCTCGCCTCGCCGAACCTGCGGCACGCGATCCGCGCCAGCACCGTCACCGCCCCGGTCCTCGGCCTCACCCTGCTCTGGCCGGGCCCGTTCACCCACTGGCTCACCATCACGGTGGTGCTGACCATGCAGCCCTTCTACGCCGCCACCTGGCAGCGGGCGCTGGAGCGGATCGGCGGCACGGTGCTCGGCGGGCTGTTCGGCGCCCTGCTCGCCAGCCTCGCCACGACGACCCTGGCGCTCGCGGCGCTGATCTTTCCCCTGAGCATCATCGGCTTCGCCGCCCGGCAGGTGAGCTACGCCTTCTTCATCGCCTGCCTGACGCCCCTCGTGGTGCTGCTGGTTGAGGTGATGGAGCCCGGCCATGCCTCCTGGGAGGTCGCGGGCATGCGCGCGCTCTTCACCCTGCTCGGAGGTCTCATCGCCGTGGCGAGCAGCCTGCTGCTCTGGCCGGTCTGGGAACCCGATCAGGTCCGCCTCGAACTCAGGAAGGCCGTGAAGGCCCATGCCGATTTCGCGCGCACCGTGCTCTCGAACCGGGCGGAGGCCGAGGGGAGCGGGGCAGCGGAGGCCGCGGCGCGGGCCAGCGGCCTCGCCCTCAACACCCTGGAGGCCGCCCTCTCCCGCGCCCTGCAGCAGCCCCGCGCCGGGCGCCACCCCCAGGTCGAGACCGCGATGGTCGCCGACGCGACCCTGCGCCGGATCGGCGCGCGCCTCTCGGCCCTGCGCCATGCCGAGCCCAAGCCCGATCCCGCCAAGGTGCCCACAGGCGAGGCCGAAGACGAGGCGGAGGCGTGCCGCGCCTGGACCCTGTGGATCACCACCACCCTCGCCCGTCTCGCCGAGGATGGCGGCGCCCTGCCCGTCCATCCCGACTTGCCCCGCGCCGAGTCCCTCGTGCGGCTCGTGACTCAGGTGGAACTGCTGGCCGAGACCCTGCGCCCGCAGCGGTCGCGCGCGGAGGTGCCCCCTGCGGCGGCCATTCCCGGGACGGCCGGCCGCTAGTGCTGCGCCCGACCACATTGGGCCGGGACACATCTCTAGCCCTTTGTTTTGCCGCGCTCTTTTTCGCCGAACCGGCATCCGTTTCGGCGGAGAGCGCTCTAGGTCTTTCCACCCGCCCGGGGCTAAAGGGGGCGTGTTTCGCGATCCCCTTCTCAGGCTGGGCTGATTCTTGGAAGACCTCCTCCACCGATGGCTGCAGGCGACCGGATCGATCCGGGCCGACGTCCTGGCCCTCCTCGGCATCGTGCTGGCGCTTCTCGTCACGGTCCATGCCCTGCTGCGGAAGCGCGAGATCGGCACCGCCATCGGCTGGATCGGCCTCGCCTGGCTGTCGCCGATCTTCGGGACGGCCCTCTACGCGATCTTCGGCGTGAACCGGGTCTCGCGCCGGGCGCGCCAGTTGCGGGTGAGGCCGTCGCAGCAGGCGGGCTCCCCCGTCATCCCCGACGCCACCGTCCCCGAGGACCTGCGGCCCCTCGACCGCGCCGTCCGCCGGATCACGCGGCTCGTCCTCCTGGGCGGCAACGACCTCGCCATCCTGCGCAACGGCGACGAGGCCTATCCGTCGATGCTGGACGCGATCCGGGGAGCGACGCGCAGCGTCGCCCTGTCGAGCTACATCTTCCGCAACGACGGCGCCGGGTCGCGCTTCTTCCAGGCGCTGGTGGCCGCGCGTTCGCGGGGCGTCGAGGTCCGGGTGCTCATCGACGGGATCGGCAGCGGCTACTTCTTCCCCGCTATGGCGCGGCGCCTGCGCCGGGCCGGGGTGCCGGTGGGGCTGTTCATGCATTCCGCCCTGCCCTGGCGCATGCCGTTCCTGAACCTGCGCACCCACAAGAAGATCCTCATCGTCGACGGGCGTATCGCTTTCACCGGCGGCATCAACATCGCCGACGAGAATCTCGTCGCCGCCACCCCCCCGGATCCGGTGCGCGACACCCATTTCCGCATCGAGGGGCCTGTGGTGGAGCAGCTGTCACAGGCGTTTTCCGCCGACTGGGCCTTCGTCATGGGCGAGGAGCTCGACGGTCCGCGCTGGTTCCCCCCGCTCGGCGCCGCGGGCGAGATCGAGGCCCGTGTCGTCACCTCCGGGCCGGATGCGGATATCGAGAAGATCGAGTTCGCGGTGATGTCGGCGATCACTTGCGCGCAGCACAGCATCCGCCTCGTCACGCCCTACTTCCTGCCGAGCGAGATCCTGTCCACGACCCTGGCTCTTGCCGCGACGCGCGGCGTGCGCGTGGACGTCATCATCCCGCGGGCGAGCAACCACAGCTACGTGGATTGGGCGACGCGGGCGCATGTGGCGCCCCTGATCGAGGCCGGCGTGCGGATCTGGCTCGACGAGCCGCCCTTCGATCATTCGAAGCTCCTCGTCGTCGACGGGGAATGGAGCTTCGTCGGCAGCGCGAACTGGGACATGCGCAGCTTCCGCCTGAACTTCGAGCTCAACGTCGAGGTCTACGACCGCGCCTTCGCCGAACGCCTCGACGCCTTCATGCGGACGAAGATGGACGCCCACCTGACGGCCGAGGACCTCGCGCGGCGGCCCTTGCCCGTGCGGTTGCGCGACGCAGCCGTACGACTAATGCTGCCATACCTCTGACGGCCCGCTCGCCCGCCTGGGCCGGCGCGGGGCCGAGATGCACCACGATGGGCCGGTGGTCGGAGGCGCCGCGCGGCAGCACCGTGCGGCCGAGGCAGGCGAGTCCGCGCACGAGGCAGCGGTCGATGCGCAGGGGCACGAGATCGACCATGGCATGGGTCGGGATGCGCGGCCCGGCATCGCGGAATCCCGGCAGCAGGGCGGGGCCCACGAGGTTGTAGTCGCCGATCACCGCGGCGCGCGCCGGCAGGCTCTGCTCGATCCGCCGCAGCTGCCGCCGGTTGAGCACCTGCCCGTGGGACAGATGGACGTTGGCGACGCCGAACTCGCCGAGATCGAGGATCTGGCAGACCCGGTCGACGACGGCGCCCGACGGCAGGGCGACGACGATGGGCGGGGAGGCCCAGGGATGCGGGCTCCACATGGCGAGCCCATGGATGCGGCCGGGCAGCGGCGCCCAGGCATAGACGCCGCCGAGCCGCTCCTCGATCATCGCGATGTCCCTGGTCGCCTCCTGCATGAGCAGCAGGTCGGGCCGTTCGCGCTCCACCAGGGCGACGATGGCGTCGACCTTGGCTCCCGTGCGCCGGAGCAGGTTCCAGCTCACGATTTTGCGGAAGTGGCTGCGGTCCAGTGCATCGAGGGCGTGCAGGTCCGGGAAGCGGGCGGGATCCTGGGACGCGTAGCGGCGGTCGTTGAGCGGGCCGCGCCAGGGCCGCGAGAAGTGTTTCTTGTCCGCCACCCGCCCGCCCCCGCCGTCGCCTCGTCCAACCTGACGCTGCCTTCCTCTAACGCTTCTTGCCCAGTTCGGCTGCGATGTCCTTGATCATATGTCCGACCTTGCGGTGGGCGCTCGTCAGCTGGTCGCGGGTGACGCCCCAGCGCTTCATCCAATGTTCCATGGCCTGCCGCTCGGACAAGTCGAGCCTGTCCTTGTCGATGAAGCCGCGCTTGTCTTTCAGGCCTGCCATCCGTCCCGCCTACCTTGCTCCGCATCCCCGGCGATGCGCGTCCGCGCACGGCTCTTAACCCATGAGCCGGTTTGGGGACGAACGCGAAAAGAACCTCCCCGTCGTCGTCGGCGGGGAGGTTTTTCGGGTCCGGAAAGCCCGGCCACGCCGGGCTCTCCCTCACTTCTGCGCCGCCGCTTCGCGGGTGATGCTCGGGCGCGGCCGGTTGACGGCGACGGTGTCGCCGGTGCGGCTGATCTCGATGGCGTCGGCGGTGCCGCCGAGTTCCTGCGGGGTCGAGAGGATCACGCTCTGGCCATTGGCCAGGACCGCCTCGACCCGCATGGCGCGGCTGGTCTCGGTGCGGGCCAGGGTGACGACCACCCGGTAGCCCTTGGGCTCGGCGGTGTAGTAGGCGACGCCCGAGAGTTCGCCCAGGGAGACGCTGCCGCCATCGAGGGGCTTGATCGTCTCGGCGGAGGCCGGCACCACGAGAGCGGCGGCCATGGTAACGCTGGCGAGGGCGGCGGTGAGGATACGGATCGTCATGGTGTCGGGTCTCGCTGTCTGGGCGGGGGCGGTGCGCCCTCGCCGATGACGCGAAGATGCTGTGCGGTGCGGCATGGATCAAACAGATTGGATCGATAATGACTATTGACCATGTCGATCTGTCCCGCATCGACCTCAACCTGCTGGTGGCCCTCGACGCCCTGCTCGCCGAGCGCAGCGTCACCCGCGCGGCCGCCCGGATCGGCATCGGCCAGTCGGCCATGAGCAGCAGCCTCGCGCGCTTGCGCACCACCTTCGGCGATGAACTCCTCACCCGCGCGCCCGAGGGCATGCGCGCCACCCCCCGCGCCTTGGCGCTCGCCGCGCCGGTCCGAATCCTTCTGCGTCAGATCCAGTCCCTGGTGCGGCGCGACGAGGCGTTCGATCCGCGCAGCGTCACGCGGACCTTCACCATCGGCCTGCCCGATTCCACCGAGGTCCTGCTCGGGCCGCGTCTTCTGGCCTATCTGCGCCAACACGCGCCGGGGATCAGCCTGCTCCTGCGCTCCATCGACCGCATCCGCATCCTGCAGGAACTCGACGCGGACCGCGTCGATCTCGGCATCGGCACGTTCAGCCACGGCCAGACCCACCACAAGCAGCGGCTGCTCTACCGGGACCGCTACGTCTGCCTGTTCAACGCCGACCTCGTCGGCCTCGGACCCCCGATCTCCCTGGACGATTACCTGCGCTTTCCCCATGTGCTCACAAGCCTGAAGGAAACGGCGCACGGGGTGGTGGACGATGCCCTCGCCCTCCTCGGCCTGCGCCGCGACCTCGCGGTGACGACGCCGCGCTTCCTCGCCGTGCCCTTCCTGGTGCGCAGCGCTCCCGTCCTCACCACGATGCAGGAGCGCCTCGCCACCCTCTTTGCCGGCACCCTCGGCCTCACCGTCAGCCCCGCGCCGGTCGCCCTCGACGAGGTGGCGATTTCGATGCTGTGGCACGCCTCCTACGACGACGACCCGGCCCATCGCTGGCTGCGCCAGACCTTGCTCACCCTTGCCGACGACGCGGCGCAGGCGGTCTGAGACGCGTCGACCCGCGCGGCCCGGCACCACGTCCGATCCGGATCTCCCGCCCCCGTCGACCCGAAACTTGCCAATGCGCGCGGGCGCGTGCTTTGGGAGGGCCGGCATCGGCTGCTCCGCAGGAGCAGGGCTCCGGGAAAGAGGCCGCATGGGTTTGATAGCAGGAGGAGCCGCCGACGTCGTCGGAGGCTTCGGCGCGTGGCGCATGTGGTGGATGCTGGCCAAGAACGACGTGGTCCGTCGGTATCGCCGCTCGCGCGTCGGCCAGCTGTGGCTGACCCTCAGCATGGCCGTGATGATCTTCGGCATGGGCGGAATCTACGCGTCGCTCTTCGGCACTTCGATCGCCGATTACCTGCCGCATCTCGGCACCGGCCTCGTGCTCTGGGGATTGATGTCGCAGACCATCAACGAAAGCTGCTCGAGCTTCACGGACAACGACAGCATCATCCGGCAGGTGGCGCTGCCGCGGTTCACCTACCTGCTGCGGACGATCGCCCGGAATCTCTTCATCTTCGCCCACAACCTGATCATTCTGCCGGTCCTGTTCCTCGTCACCGGCACGGTGATCGACTGGCACATCCTGCTGTTCGTTCCCGGCCTGCTGCTGGTGCTCGCCAACCTGGCCTGGATCGGCTACCTCCTGGCCATCCTCTCGGCGCGGTTCCGCGACATCCCGCAGATCGTCGCGAGCATCGTCCAGGTCGCGTTCTTCGTCTCGCCGGTCGTCTTCAAGCCGTCGCAATTGCGCGTCGACCATCCCGTGCTCGTCCTGAACCCCTTCGCCAGCATGCTGGACGTGATGCGCGAGCCTCTGCTCGGCCATCCGCCGAGCGCGACGTCGTATGTCATCCTGCTCGGCCTGCTGGTCGCCGGGTGGCTCGTCGCCCTGGCCTTCTCGGGGAAATATTCGCACCGCGTCGTGTACTGGCTCTGAGGGCAGGATGGCTCATATCGTCCTCGACAAGGCGAGCGTCGCCCTCGCCGTCTACAATTCCCGCGGCCGGGCCCTGAAGAGCGAGATCCTGCGGCGCACGGTGGGGGGCGGCCTGCAGAACGACCGCGACAGCAGCATCCAGGTGATCAAGGCGCTGAACGCGGTCAGCTTCGAAGCGCGCGACGGCGACCGGATCGGCCTCATCGGCGGCAACGGCGCCGGCAAGACGACGCTCCTGCGGGTGCTCAGCCGGGTCTATCCGCCGACTTCGGGCATCGCCACCATCGAGGGGCGCATCTCGTCCCTGATCGACCTGTCCATGGGGATGGATACGGATGCCACGGGCTACGACAATATCGAGATGCGCAGCATCATGCTGGGGCTGAGCCACAAGGAGGCCCAGGCGATCGTCCCCGACGTGGAGGAGTTCAGCCAGCTCGGCGAGTTCCTGTCGCTCCCAATCCGGACCTATTCGAGCGGCATGATGCTGCGCCTCGCCTTCGCCGTCAGCACGGCCGTCCATCCCGACATCCTGATCCTCGACGAAGTGATCGGCGTCGGCGACGCCGCCTTCGCGGAACGCGCCGAGCAGCGGCTTCACGGCATGATCCAGAAGGCGAGCATCATGTTCCTCGCCTCCCACGACAACAGCTCCATCAAGCGCTTCTGCAACCGCACGCTCTGGATGAAGGGCGGCACGCTGATGATGGATGGAGCGCCGGACGAGGTGCTGGCGGCCTATGCGGCGGACGGGGCGGGCTGAGCGGCTCAGACCCTGTCAGAAACGTTCCTACTGTGTGGCCGGCTTCAACTTCCACTTGAATTTTCAAGACGACCGCTTGTGCAGCTTGCTTGATCGCTTAGAAAATAGGGGCGCAGTCCCCAAAGGTACCTCCCGGAAATGACGGCTCGAATTCTGCTGGAAGTACCCTCCTTCGACAAAGGCGGCCTTCAGAAAGTTGTTCTGGACATCGCGCTCGGCCTCCGCAGGCTCGATGGAAACGAACTCATGGTCGTGACCACCGGTCCCTTGGGGAGCATCGCCCGCGAGGCGCAGGCTGCAGGCATCACGGTTCGCCAACTGCCCGTGGATCGGGTGGATGAGGCATATCCGGCCCTAATCGAGGAGTTTAAGCCGTCGATTGCGCAAGCGCATTTTTCCGACGTCGGGTATCCATATCTTGCCGCCCGCAGTGTACCTATCATCTGCTTTATCCATAACATTTACGCATTTCTACTGGATTCCGCACGTGCAACGTTCCGGGCACACGATGTCTATGTATCAAAGTACATTGCGGTATCCCCAAAAGCCGCAGAATACGCTGAAGCCAAGCTCGGGGCAGCACCTGAGAAAGTTATCGTCGTGCCCAATGGCCTCGACTTCGCCCGCTATCCCCTCGACCGGGCAAGCAGACTAGACCGATCCTCGCTCGGGATCGGAAAGGACGACTACGTTTTTCTGAATCCTGCCTCCTACAACCTGCACAAGGGCCATTATCTGATCGCGGCCGCGATGAAGCGCGTTCTCGCCACGCGCCGTGACGTCCGAGTGTTGTGCGTGGGCAACGAGATCTTCGCGCCACATGTGGAGGCGCTGAAAAGCTACCTCGCGAGCGAGGGGCTCGATAAACATATCTTGATGCCCGGTTACTTCGAGGACATTGCCGACCCTATGGGAATCAGCGATGCCTTTCTCCTTCCGTCCTTCATCGAAGGCTGGAGTATCGCGATGAACGAGGCGATGCATTACGCAAAGCCGATGATTCTGACGGACACCGGTGGCGCCGGCGAGGTGATAGAGCACAACGACACCGGCATCCTGTTGTCCACCGAATATCCGGACTTTCTAAAGCTAGACTCCGCCGAACTCGACCGGCTCGCCTACACTCCACAAAACTATCGTCTCACCGAGCCGTTGGCGCAGGCCATGCTCGATTTTGCTGCCAACCGCGAGCAGTGGAGCGAGGCTGGCCTGCGTGGCCGCGCAAAGCTGCACCGGAGGCATGGCTTTGACACGGTGCTCGCGCGCTATCAGACCATCATGGACGAGGTGGTTGCAGCAGCTCCGGCTCCGCCCTCGAAAATGCCGAAACCCGTGACGCAGACATCGTCCATAGCGCTGCGTATCGACCGTAAGCTGCGCCGGATTTATCGCGACGCCCGCTATCGCTACAAGCCAGCCCTATCCTTTTGGCTGGCCAATCATTTTTTCATGAACTGGATGCCCTACGGGATCAGGCACGCTTTTCTGAGGCGCTTCTGCCACGTCCGGATCGGCGCGGCTTCGACGATCTGCTCGGGCTGTTTCGTCACCGGTTACAAGATCCGTGTCGGTTCGAATACCGTCATCAACCGGTTCTGTTATCTGGACGGTCGCGTCACGTTAAAGATCGGTAACAATGTAAATGTATCGCATTATACGCTGATTCAAACCTTGACGCACGACCCTCAGCATCCGGATTTCGTATGTGTCGAGGGGCCGGTGACGATTGAAGATCATGCCTGGATCGGTGCCCGAGCGATCATCTTGCCAGGTGTCACGATTGGAGAGGGAGCCGTCGTCGCTGCTGGCGCCGTCGTGACTCGGGACGTCGCTCCCTACACGATCGTCGGAGGGAATCCTGCCCGGCTGATCAAGGAGCGCAGCCGTGATCTGCGTTACAAGACACATTACTTTCCTCTGTTCGATACGGACATTCAATAATGGCGCGAATTTCTGTCATCATACCCTTATATAATCACGAAAAATATATTGAGACGGCACTGGACAGTGTAGCAAGACAGACATCGCCTGCCGACGAGATCATTCTTATCGATGACGGCTCATCCGATGGAGGTCTTGAGATTGCTCGAAAGGCAATGCGAAATTTCCCTGCCGGGAGAACGATCGCGCAGGCGAATATCGGTGCGCATGCCACGATCAACAAGATGTTTGATATCGCAAACGGCGACTACATTGCTGTATTGAACTCCGACGATGTCTTCAATCCGGGCAAGTTGGCCCGCTGTCGCGCTTTGATAATACAGGATCCCGCTATCGATGTGATTGTGGGAGAAGCGGACATCATCGATGAGAAGAACCAGGTCCAAGATCACGGAGTTGCCGCGGACTGGATGAGGCGCGCACTTGCCGCCCGGGATGCCCATGGATTGCCGCAATTGTCGCTACTCCATGAGAACTGGGTGGCGACAACATCCAATATGGTGATCGCAAAGTCATTCTGGCGCCGGGCAGGATCCTTCCGCGACCTTCGCTATTGCCACGACTTGGACTTCCTGATGACAGCCTTCACCCGGGGGCGCGTCGCCGTCGACCACGGTTTCAAGCATATTCAGTATCGTGTGCACCCGCGGAACACGATCGCCGAAGACTTGGTCAATATCCGCTTGGAGATCGCTGCTGTCTGGGCGAACGCCTTGCATGAAGGCGGCAACCGGCTGATCGGCGGAGATCTAGCAGACGGCGTCGGTGCCTTCATCGCTGCGCTCGAAAGCAAGGGCATGAGCAACCTCATTTGCCTCTTGCAGACACTTCGCGGCAGCGCTCCTTCCGCCGCCGTATTCTATGACATCGTTCTACGGGGTACGCTTCGACAGACCCTCCTTGGCCACCTGAGATAATCGGCATGATCATTATCAAGCCAGGGTCGCCGCAAGCCGACGATCTCAAATTTCCGCGACCGGAGGAGCAGCTCGATTTCAATGGAGAGCGGTATACATCAAGCATCTCTGGACCGATTCGGCATCAGCACCATCATCGTTATTTATTCGCTACGCGTTTTTGCCTCGGCCGCGATGTTCTCGACGTCGCTTGTGGTGAGGGTTACGGCTCCGCGCTACTCGGCACGGTCGCGCGAAGCGTCATCGGTGTGGACTTAGATGAGGCGACGGTCGAATTCGCAAGACGGAATTATGTGAAAAACAATCTATCATTTCGGAAAGGTGACGCGGCGAACATTCAAGACCGCGAATCTTTCGACGTTGTTGTCAGCTTCGAAACGATCGAGCATCTCGTCGATCACGAATCGTTTATGATTGGTGTGAAGAAGGCGCTGCGAACTGACGGCTTGTTGATTATTTCGTCGCCCGACAAGGACGTCTACACTTTGGAAGATGGGCACCAGAATGAGTTTCATTTAAAGGAACTGACTCGATCGCAATTCGACGTTCTCATTCGAGGTCATTTCAAAAACGTCGCAGTCTTGGAGCAGGATTCCATCGCGGGTTCCATCATTGGCCTTGACGGCGGCGCGCCTGCCGACCTCGAGTTGCATTCATCCGTCGACGGGCAAACCTACCGTCGCACACTGGGCGCTCCGCGCGCGCATTATCTCATCGCCGTGGCATCCGACGGGCCTCTGCCACAGCTTTTCACCAGCGCGCTGAATGACATGGCCTGGGTTGGCGAGCAGCAAGGCCATCAGACTCACGCCGTCGCACTGGCTCGCGAAATCGGTGTGCGGGATACCGAAATCACGCGGCTTCAAAGCGAGGTTGCCGCAGCTAAGATAGTAATCCAGCATCTCGAAGACGTGGTCTCGGAACGGACCGCAGAAGTCGACGTCATGCGTACGGAGCTCGAGCGGCTTCAGGACCGAAACACACGGGGGGATGTGCGGATCCGGCATCTGGAAAGCGAGAAAGAAGCCAAGGATGCGGAGATCGGTCGGTTACGCGAGCAGGCGGACGCGAGGACAACCCAGATCGTCGATCTGCGCCGCGAAATGGACCAGACCCACGCTATCGTAGCCGAGCAGAAGCGTCATATCGGAGAGGTTTTGACATCGACATCATGGCGGCTGTCTGCACCCGTCCGCCATATCGGTCGTCTTACCGCCAATGCGAGACGCCGCGTCGGCATGTTCATCGTGCCGCTTTCCAGGCAAGTAGGTAAGATTCGGCAGAATCGCGTGCCGCGTATTCTTTTCATCGACTGGACTGTTCCCACGCCGGACCAGGATTCCGGTTCGCTCGATCTGTGGCATCAACTGAAAATGTTTCAGGCGATCGGATACGATGTCTCGTTCATGTCGATCGTAGCCCGTGTCGGCGATTCTTTGTATCTCGATGCAATGCAGAATATCAATGTCGATTACGTTGCAGTTCCAGCGGGCTCGTCTCCCGAGCAAGTATTGCAACAGCGTGGAGGCGAGTTCGATCTCTTCATCTTGAACCGGGTCCATGTTGCGGAGCGCCTGCTTGCCCATGTGCGGCGTTGCGCGCCCCATGTACGCATCGTTTTCAATACGGTGGATCTGCATTTCCTTCGCGAGGAGCGGGAAGCCGCCCTTGAAGGATGTCAAGAAAAGGCCCGAGCTGCTGCGCAACGTCGTGTTTCGGAGCTGCGCTGCATGTCGGAAGCCGACGCTACGATCGTTTTGAGCGAAGAAGAGGGAC
This sequence comes from Methylobacterium sp. E-045, assembly GCF_022829685.1. Classification (GTDB taxonomy): domain Bacteria; phylum Pseudomonadota; class Alphaproteobacteria; order Rhizobiales; family Beijerinckiaceae; genus Methylobacterium. Next base: position 49,216 of record NZ_JAKSYE010000029.1, on the reverse strand, counting down.
GTATGCTGGCAGCTTTGGTGCCAGAAGCGACGATTCACATCATTCCGTTTGCTCGTAATATTACATCTGAATGCCCGGGTTTCTCGGAGCGATCCGGCGTTCTTTTCGTGGGAGGTTTTCTGCATAATCCAAACATTGACGGGGCTATCTGGCTGACGACGGAGATCTGGCCGAGGGTTCGTCGTACCCTGCCCCATGCGAGACTGGATATTGTCGGCAGCAACGCACCTCACGAGATTCGGCAGCTTGCCGATGCCGATTCCGGGATTTTCGTGCGGGGCTTCGTGCAGGAACTGGAACCGATCCTCGCGCACGCGCGATTGACGGTCGCTCCGCTCCGTTTTGGGGCCGGCATCAAGGGTAAGGTGGCGATGAGCTTGGCTGCGGGTCTTCCGTGCGTCGCGACCCCGATCGCATCGGAAGGTATGGGGTTGGTCGAAGACCGCAGTATTTTGGTCGGACGAGACGTGGATGAAATCGCAGCGGCGATCATCCGCCTACACGAAGACCCCCTTTTATGGTCGCGCCTTTCCGAGGAAGGCAAAGTAGTGATGCGAAGCCACTACTCTTTTGAAAGCGTCGGAAAGCGTTTCATCACGCTCATGAGATCCTTGGACATGCCCGTTGAGCCGGGAGCAGAGCAAAGAGTAGCCGCTATTATCCCTCGCTTTTGATCTGGATACGATTCTGACCGGATCGGGTAAGATGCCATGTCCACGTTGTGGATCAGGCCCCGCGACGCGCTGGTGATGAAAGGGCCAAGCGATCGTCATCGATAACTCCGCAGGTCGCGTCGCGATCGAGATTACCATGTATGGACTCCATCGCCGAAGCCGTCTCGTCCCTGGCATGAAAAAGCATATGGACCATGTTCGGCGATACAGCGTCCCGCTTTGCAAAGGTTCACCATATGGTCATGCCGGCGCGCCTGACGGCCATCGGCCGTTTCGGATTTCGGTCTTCCGCCTACGGCCGCCACGTCTATCAGAAGATTTTAGCGCTGACGCTCGGCGCGGCCTTCGTATCGCCGCCCGGCCAGCGCCTGCGGCACGCGATGGCGCGGTTCGGCAAGCCTGCGCGTCGTCCGGACCTCCGGACAGCCGTCGTCGCACACGTGTACTATCTCGATCTCTTGCCCGAGATCCTGGCTTGCTGGGCGACGCTGCCCGATGACGCTGCGCTGCACCTCACGGTTCCGAACGATCGCGCCGAGCAGACCCGGCACCTGCTGCAGGACATTCCGGGGGCGATCCTGCACCCATGCGAGAATCGGGGCCGTGACATCGCCCCTTTCATCGCGTTGCTGAATGCAGGGACGTTCGACCCTTACGACGCGGTCTTGAAGCTGCACACCAAACGCAGTCCGCATCTGCGTGACGGCGAGATCAGACGCAAACTTCTCTTCACCATGCTTGCCGGCGGTCGCAACGCGACCCTGCGGTTGCTGGCTGCCTTCGAGACGCCCGATACCGGTCTCATCGGCTGGAAGGCCTGCTACCGTGCCGCACCGTCCTACTGGATGGCCAACGAAGCACGTGTCAGGGCCATCGTGCGGCAGATGGACATGCCGGACGACGCCGTCCGCCTGGGATTCTTCGAGGGATCCATGTTCTGGTTTCGACCGGCGGCACTCGCGCGCCTGCGGCATCTCGATCTGCGCCCGGAGGCTTTCGAGCCCGAGGCGCGCCAGCTCGACGCCACCCTCCACCATGCCATCGAGCGGTGCTTCACCCTCTCCGCCTGGGCCGATGGTTTCTGCGTTCGCGGTCTCGACGGGCGAATTTTGAAGTGATGCAGAGGCCGGAGTGCGGTCTGATACGTCCGGCGCTGAGCAACCTGGGATGCGGCGGCGAGAGGCCCGCCGGACTATTTGGGCCGTTTGAATACCGTCTCGCGCTTGTCTTCCCGGCGCCCCGGCCCGCTGAGCGCGGTCTCCGGCGGGCCGAGCTGGGCACGGGCGCCGTCGATCAGGCCGCGCCACAGCGCTGTCCGGGCCTCGCGCGAGAAGCGGTTCTGCCCGAGATAGACGACGATGCGCAGGGGGAGCAGGAGGAGCGTCCTGGCTTTGTGGGCGGGAGGGACGTGGGTCATGCGCAGCATGGCCAGTTGGTTGCGCAGGAAGGTGTAGAGCCGTCGCGGCGGCTGGTCCGTCGGCGAGAGGCCGAAAGGGAGCCGGATTCGGCCGCGGCCGAGTTCGTGCGCCATCGGGACGTCCTCCGCGATCCAGATGGAGTAGCCGCGGTGGTTGGCCCGCATGCACCATTCCACATCGATGGCATCGATGAAGAAATCCGCGCGGAAGGGGCCGACGGCGCGGGCCGCCCCGCAATTCACGAGGGACCCCGAGGAGATCACGAACTGGACGCGAGACGCCTGCGCCTCGTCTCCGCCGCCTCCCTGTCGGGGCGGGGATCGCAGCGGCTTGCCGGCCCAGTCCGTCGGGCGGGGGCCGACGATGGCGGGCTGTTCTCCGGCCTCCGCCAGCCGTGCATGCCGTGCCGCGAGCCGCGGGATCGCGCCCGGCGGCGGCAGGCTGTCCTGATCGAGAAGCAGGAGGAAGCGGGCGTCCCGTTCGGTGGCATGGTCCAGGAGAGCGTTGTAGGCGGCGCCGAGGCCGAGATTGCCATCGGGCCGCATCACGGAGAGGTCCGTGCCCTCAGCCGCCGTGCGCAGTCGGTCCTCTTCCTGCGAGGAGACGGCGGAATTGGCGTAGATCACGATCTCCCGCACGTCGGGCGCCACGGCGCCGACGAGGCGAAGCAGGTTCGCCGCGTCAGGATGATAGATGACGATCCCGGCGATCGTCTGCGGTTGCGCGGACAAGGCGGCTTCCTGTTGCGGCATCTCTCGGCGGGACTGCCATTCCGATGAGCCCCGCGCAAGCCGCAGAGGTCATGGGGCGAGAACCGTCCGGTTGCGGCGGATGAGGGAACCGGTGGCGCCCGAACCCGTTCTGGTCTGGCTAAGAGACTCCACCTTCACCCGCCCGGCTCAGGCCGCGGCGGGTTTTTCGTCGCAGGGGCGTGATGGACGCGATCCTCCTCCCCGCTGCCGCGTTTCCCCCGTTCGAAAGACAATCGGGATGGGACACGAGCCATGAGCGACGGCGCCACTGCGAGCGACAGCCCCTTCATCAAGGGCCGGAACGCCCGCCTCTACGGCAAGACGCGCGACAGCTGTCCCTATTCGGAGGGAAGCGACGATCACGCCGCCTGGATCCAGGCCTTCGACGAGGCCGCCGGCGACGAGAGCACGACCGAAGCCGGAACCGTCGATCCGCAGAAGGCCACCTGACCGCGAGCCGCCCGGCCGGGAATGTCCGGCCGGCGGTTCACGGTCGCGATCGTCCTGTCCTCGTCCGGGCGGGACGACGACTCCAAGACCGGGCGCCCAACATGCGATAGTCGATCCGGCCTTAACCGATCCAAGCGCCGGAGCCACGCATGAATGGACGAAGCCCCAAGGGCGGGCACGGTGTCCGTGCCCTGTCCCAGCACATCCTGCCCGCCGCGGGCACGATGATCGGGGTCTGCACGACGCTGGTGGGGCTGGTGAAGATCGCCGAGGCCCAGATCGGCCCCAGCCACGTGGACGAGGCCGTGTCCCTGACGGCGGTCCTGTTCCTCGTCAGTGCGGCGGCCTCGTATCTGTCCATGCGCCTCGACGACGACCGTCCCCTCGCCGTGCGGCTGGAGCGGATCGCCGACATCTGCTTCGTCATCGGCCTCCTCAGCCTGTCCACGATCACGCTTCTCTTCGCCTACGAGAGCATCTGAACCGACGCGAACCGTCCCCTCGCCGGGGAGGTGCGCCGCGACTGTTCGGCGGAGGGCTGTGCACCGGAGCCGAAGGTCCGTGCCGCTACTCTTGCGGGACGAGACCCGTCACGCCACAACCGTTTGCCGACTGAGAATACGGCGCGCGGGGGGACGTCATGATGGATCGGGTTGTCAGGGCTGCGGCGATGGTCGCGGTGGGGGTCGGTGTGTTCGCTTCGGGAGCATGCGGCAGCATCACGCGCGGGACCTCCGAGAAGATGGCGTTCCAGACGGAGCCCGCCGGCGCCATGATGACCAGTACCAAGGGCTATGCCTGCCCGGCCACGCCCTGCTCCCTCGATGTCGACCGTTCCGACGAGTTCGACGTCACCTTCGCCAAGCCCGGCTTCCGGCCCGAGACCGTGCCCGTGCGCACCAAGGTCGTGGGAACGGGGGCCGCCGGCATGGCAGGCAACGTCATCGCCGGCGGCATCATCGGCATCGGCGTCGATGCCGCCACGGGCGCGGCGTTCGACCATTTCCCCAATCCCGTCGTGGCCACCCTCGTGCCGGACAGCCTGCCGAGCGCGCAGCGCGAGCGCAGGCGCCGCGGCAGAGCGGGTGTGTGAGGGCGATCCCCTCCCCGCCTAGAGCGCTCTCCGCCGAAGTGGATGCCGGTTCGGCGAAAGAGAGTGCGACACAACAAAGATCGAGAGGTGTGCCCCGACCCAACGCGCTCGGGCGCAGCTCTAGGACGTGACCAGGGAGCGGAGGGCGTCGGCGAGGTCGGACAGGCTGAGCTGGCCCTTCTGCAGCACCCGGTCGGCCTGACCGGCCAGACGCCGGCGGTCGTCGGCGGTGACGTCCTTGGCGGTGAGCACCACCACGGGAATGTCGCGCCATTCGGGCTTCGCCCGCAGGACGCGGAGGAAGCCGAACCCATCCATCTCCGGCATCATCAGGTCGAGGAGGATGAGGCAGGGCTTCTTCACCGCCACCGCCTCCAGCCCGGCCCGGCCGTGCTCGGCGGAGGTCACGCGCCAGCCCTCGCGGGTGAGCATCGCCGTCATCCGCTCGCGCACGTCGGCATCGTCGTCCACCACGAGGACCGGGCCGTCGGAGCCCGTGGCCCGGAAGCGCTCCATCGCTTCCTTCAGGTGTCCCCATTCGATGGGCTTGTGCAGGTAGTCGGTGGCGCCCAGCGAGAAGGCGAGGCTCTGCTCGTCGAGGACCGTGACCATGATCACCGGCGTCGCCCCGAGATCGGGGTCGGCGCGGAGCGCCCGGAGCACCGACCAGCCGTCCATGCGCGGCATGGTCACGTCGAGGAGGATCACCCGCGGGCGCAGGGCGCGGGCGCGCTCCAGGCCCTCGCGCCCGTCCGCCGCGCTGGCCACGCGAAAGCCGTCCTTCTCGAGGTAGCGGGTGAGGAGATCGCGGGTCGCGGGATCGTCGTCGATGATGAGAACCTGATCCCCCTTGGCCGCGGTGGAGGGCGCCGTGTCCGGGCCGTCATGGACCATCGTGGAACTCGGCTGCACCTCGACGTAGCGGGCGGGAATCCGGATCGTGAAGGTGGTGCCCTCCCCTTCGCGGCTGGCCACGTCGATCTGCCCGCCGAGCATGGTGGCGAAGGCGCGGGTGATGGCGAGGCCGAGGCCGGTGCCGCCGAAGCGGCGCGTGGTCGAGGCGTCGGCCTGGGTGAAGCGCTCGAACAGCTTGGCCTGTTGCTCCGGGCTCATGCCGATACCGGTATCGACGACGCGGAAGACGAGTGAAGCGTCCTCGCGTACGGCCGAGAGGGTGATCCGCCCGTTCTCGGTGAACTTCGCCGCGTTGCTGAGGAGGTTGATCAGGCACTGGCGCAGCTTGGTCTGGTCGGTATGGGCGAGCCCGAGGTCCTCGGCGAGGTCGAGGTCGAGGGCGTTGCCCTTCTTGCCGATGAGGGCATCCACGGTGGAGGCCACCTCGCGCACCATCTCGGCGACGGGGAAGTCCTCGGCATAGATCTCCATGCGCTCGGCCTCGATCTTCGAGAGGTCGAGGACGTCGTTGATGAGGCCGAGGAGATGGCGGGCATTCGCCTCGATCTTGCGCATGTCGGCGAGCAGGCTCTCCTGGCCGAGATCCTCCATCTCCTCCTGCAGCATCTCGGAATAGCCGATCACCGCCGAGAGCGGCGTGCGCAGTTCGTGGCTCATGTTGGCGAGGAACTGGCTCTTCGCGCGGTTGGCCTCCTCCGCCGATTCCTTGGCGGCTTCCAGCGCCTGCTCGGCCTCCTTGCGCGCGGTGATGTCGGTATGGGCGCCGACCCATTCGCGGACCGTCCCCGCCTCGTCGAGGATGGGGACGCCGCGCACGGCCATGTGACGCCACACGCCGTCATGGCGGCGGATCCGGTGCTCGATCTCGTAGAGGGTGACGTTCGAGACCGCATGGTCCCAGGCGGCCTGCGTCTTGTCGCGGTCGTCGGGGTGGATCGCGCCGAGGAAGCCGTGGCCGGCGGCCTCCGTCGGGGTCTGGCCGGTGAAGCGCGTCCACTCGGACGGGGCGACGGCGAAGCCGCCATCCGGCGGGGTCGCCCAGACGATGGAGGAGGTGGCCTCGGTGAGCGAGCGGAACCGCTGCTCGCTCTGGCGCGTGCGCTCCTCGGTGAGCTTGCGCAGGGTCTCGTCGGTGACGACGAAGCCGACGCCGTCCACCCTTCCGTCGGAGAGGCCCGCCGAGCCCGGCAGCGGATAGACGCTGATCTGGAGATGGCGGACGCCGCCCGGCGCACTCGGGGTCGGCACGGCGACGTCGATGTCGGGCGTGATCAGGCCCTTGTCGCGCGCCGCCTCGAATTTCGGCCGGAGCAGGTCTTCGAGCTCCGGGAGGGTGGCCCAGATCGGGCCGCCGAGGGACGCCTGGAAGCCGCGTGCGTTCATCGTCTCCAGGGCGCGGTTCATGTGGCGGATCGACAGGGTGTGGTCGAGGAAGCCGAGACCCACGGGGGCGTTGGCGAGGACCCCGTCGAGGAGCGCCGTCATGCGCTGGCTGTCGCGCCGGCGCAGCAGGGCGATGCGGCCGAGGAGGCCCATCGCCGCCAGGGCCGAGGCCGCGCAGACGAGGGACAGGATCAGCCCGCGCCAGAACTCCGTCGTCTCGGAGCGGGCGAGGCTGTCGCGGGCATGGTCCTGTCCGACCCGCGTGGCTTCGCGGATGCCGTCCATCATCCGCTTGCCCTCCCCGGTGCGGACGAGGGTCACGGCCGCGTCGAACCCGCTCGCGTCCCGCGCCTCCACCACCCGGCGGGCGAAATCCCGTTCCCCCGTGATGAGGGTCCGCAATTCCCGGCGGCGTGCGGTTCCGGGATCGGCGGATTCCGATTCCAGCCGGTCGAGCTCGCCGATCTGGCCGTCGAGGGTGTCGAGCGCCCGGTTGTAGGGCGTGAGGTAGTTCGGCATCCCCGTGAGGGTGTAGCCGCGCATGCCCGTCTCGAGGTCCTTCATGGTCGAGAGCAGGCGCTCGTTCAGCGTGATGACGTCGTGCTGGCGGGAGGCTTCCGCGCGGCTGCGCTCGGCGAACACGTAATTGGCGAGGCCGGCGACCACGGCGACCGTGAACAGTCCGAAGGCCACGGGCGAGCCGGGGATCCCCCGCAGGGCGGTGGGAACGGTCTTGGGGCCGCGCCAGCGCCAGAGGCGGCGGGAGGAGGTCGGGGTGTCCATCGGGGCGGCTCGCGGTGATGTCGATGACGGATCGGTGGTGAGCGGGGGGACGGCGCTTCCGGCGGTTGCCTATCGTCGCAACCGGTTGCCCAGCACGAAGCCGAACAGGCCCATCAGGATGATGCCGGCGGCGCCCTCGATCCCGACCAGGAGGTTGGTGAAGCGCCCGACCGGCTTGATGCCGATCTCGGGCGGGTTGGCCGTCATCATGTTGAGGGCGCTGTAGCTGAGGAGGTCGAGGGGGTTGTACGTCGCGCTCCCGCTGCCACCCTCGGGGATCAGGCCGCCGGCAATGCCGAACAGGCCGCCGAAGACGACGATCAGGATCACGAAGGCGCGGGCGATGCGCGACAGGCTCTCCCCGTAATCGCACAGCCATTCCACGAACCGGTCGGCGACCCAGCGATAGCCCGATTGCAGGACGGGCTTCCAGCTCCGGGGCGCCCGGGTCCGCCGGGCCCAGGCCGCCCGCGCCTCGGCGCCGGCATGGAGCCGGCCCATGCGACGGCCGCGCTTGTAGGCCCAGCTCGCCTCGTCATGGCTGCCGATGCTCTTCATGTTGTGCTCGATGGCGAGGTAGCTCGCCTGCGCGGCCTCGTATTCGCCCGCGATCTCCTCGCCCACCGCGCCGCCGAGCTGGTCCACCCGGAAGCGGACGCCGGTGAGGAGCGCGCCCGAGAACCGCGCATGGCGCAGGCGGCACGACATCAGGTTGAGGCGCACGAGGTTGGTGTCGGACAGGTCTGCGCCCGACAGATCGGCCCCGTCGAGGGCGGCGCCGGAGAGGCTGGCGCCGCGCAGGCGCGAGCCGGCGAGACGCGCCTTCTTCAGGCTCGCCCCGTCGAAATTGGCGAAGGTCAGGTTCATGTCGGAGAGGTTCGCCTCGTCGAGGCGGCCCCCGTCGAACCGGCTGTAATCGGCATCCGCCCCGGTGAAATCCGCCCCCCAGAGATCGGCGCGGGCGAAGGTCGCCCCATCGAGGAGGGCGCGCTGCATCCGGGCAAAGCGCAGCGTCGCGCCCGTGAAGTCGGCATCCTCCAGCATGGCGTCGGAGAAATGCGCCTCTCCGCCGACGATGCCGGTGAAGGTCGCGCCGCTGCAATCGGCCTCGCTGAAATTCGCCTCCTCCAGAATGGCGCCCTCGAACCGGGCCGAGCGGGCCAACGCCCCGACGAGGGAGGCGCCGGACAGGTTGGCGCCGGAGAGGTCGGCCTCGACGAGGTCGGCTCCCTCGAGATGCGCGCGGCACAGGCCGAGGCCGCGATGCGTGGCGTCCCACCATGGGGGAGGCGCTTCGCCGGGAGGGATGCGCGCGAGCAGGTCCTCGCGCCCGGCCCGGAGGCCGGACAAGGCGAGGCGCTCGTCATCCGAGCGGAAGGGACGCCCGTCCCCGTCCGCGAGACGGGCCAGGAGCCCCTCGGTGGCGGCGTGGGCGGGGGGCGGATCGCGATCGGCCATGGTCTCAGCCGCGTCCCGCCCGCGCAGGAGCGGCATAGCGCAGGGCCGCGTCGAGGGCGTCGTTGAGGGAGGTCACCAGCACGTCGGCGGAGGTGGTCCGGCGCAGGCGGTCGAGGGTCGAGGGGTCGCGCTCGCGCCAGAACCCGACCAGCACCTTCACGCCGGGAAGCTCCTTGCGGGCCTGGCGGACGGTGAGACGGATCTGCGAGAGGCTGACCGGTTCGAGATAGGAGAAGCAGATCATCGCGATCTCGTCGGCACGCTCGGGCCGCTTGTCGGCGCGCAGGTCGGCGAGCGAGGTCATCTGGGCGGCGAGGCCGTGACGGCCGAGGGTCTGGCTCAGCATCAGGGTCGCGGCCTCGTCGAAGGGACCACGGCTCGAGACGCAGAGGATCGGGGTGGCGCCGCGCCACGTCGCGTCGAGATCGTCCCGCGCCAGGACGATGCCGGCGGAGCTGCGGTCTGGCCCGGCGGCGGCGATGGCGGCGGCGGCCTCGGCGCTGCCGGCCGAACCCGACCGCTTGATCGGCGCGAGCTTGAGCCGGTCGACCACGGTGCGGATCGCAGCACCCACTTCGCTCTGGCGCGACCGGTCGAGGGCGCCGCGGGCGAGGTCGTCCTGCGCGAGGCGAAGACCCGCGAGCACGACCTCGTCGTAATAGGTCACCAGCGCCCGCGCCTTCAGCACCTGCCGGCCCTGCTCGATCGCCTCGGCCGGGTCTCCGGCGAGCATGCGCTGATAGAAGATTTCGGGGGGCGCCAGGGCGGGCTGGTCGCCGAGGATGACGTCGAGGAACCAGAGCCGGTCCACGTGGCGGCCGAGGACGACGAGGCAGACCGTGATCGGCGTCGCGAGGACGAGGCCGATGGGTCCCCACAGGAAGGTCCAGACGGTGGCCGCCAGGATGACCGCCAGCGGCGAGAGACCGGTGGAATGGCCGTAGAGCAGCGGCTCGACCACGTGGCCGGCGATGGGCTCGACGATGAGGAACAGGAGCGCGGTGGCGATGACCATCGACCAGCCGGGATCCACCGCCGCCGCCAGGATCAGGGGCAGCAGGGCGCTGATGGCGCCGCCGATATAGGGCACGAAGCGCAGGATGGCGGCGAGCACGCCGAACAGGATCGGGCTCGGCACGCCGATGAGCCAGAGGCCGGTGCCGATGACCGCGCCGAAGGCGATGTTGAGGGCGAGCTGCGCCAGGAAGAACCGGCTCAGCCGGCTGGTGGCGTCGTCGATGGCCGCCGTGGTGCGGCGCAGGTCGCCCGACCCGGCGAGCCGGATGGCGCGATTCCGCAGGTCCTCCCGCTGCAGCAGGATGAAGATGGTGAAGAGGAGGATCAGGCCGGCGGTGGCGAGGGGGTGCAGGATCGGCCCGACGAAGGCGCCGAGCGTCGTGGCGAGGGCGGCCTGCGGGGTCGCGACCACCACGTGGAGCGGGTTTGCGCGGCTGCCCGACCGGCCCGGAAGGTCTTCGTCCTTCGGGGGCGCCGGCTGCAGCTCCTCGCCGAGATCCTGCACCATGTCGACGATGCGCGACAACGTCCCGCTGCCCGACGTGGCCTCCTTCACCGACGCGATCTTCTCGCGGATGGTGATCTGGTAGCGCGGCAGGTCGGAGGCGAGCTGGCCCGCCTCGGTGGTGATGAGCAGCCCGACTCCGATGATCGCCGCGAAGGCCGCCACCACGACGAGGGGCGCCGCGGCGGCGCGCGGCACCATCGCCCGTCTCAGGAGGCGCACGGCGGGCACCAGCACGAAGCTGAGCAGGATCGCCAGGACGACGGGCACGATGATGTCGCGGCCGAGGTACAGGATCGACGCGATGGTGACGACCAGGAGGCACGAGGCCAGGATCGTGAACACCGGCATCGCCTGCCGCAGCAGGCGCGCGGTGATGGGATCGTCACTCATGGAGAATGGGTCTTCTCGTCTCGACGCGTGTCAGTGGAAGCCCCGTCCCGGCGGGAGGCGCGACGTCTCGGATCGGACCGGCGGTCAGGCCGGGCTGTCCGCGCCGCCCAAGGCCGCGCCGATCTGGGTGAGGAGCTTCGAGAAGTCGATGGGCTTGGGGTGATAGTCGTCGCAGCCCGCCTGGATCGCCTTGTCGCGGTCGCCGAGCATGGCATGGGCGGTGAGCGCGATGATCGGGATGCCCCGCGTGTCGCCGCTGGACTTCAGGGCGCGGGCCGCCGACCAGCCGTCGAGAATGGGCAGGTTCATGTCGAGGAGGATCACGTCGGGCCGCCCGGCACGCGCCTGTTGCACCCCGGCCTCGCCGTCATGGGCGAGGATGACGTCGTAGCCGCGTCGCTTGAGACGGCGGGACAGGAAGTCCCAGATCTCTTCGTGATCTTCCACCAGCAGGATCTTGGCCATCAACGGAACTCCGGCATCATGTCGACCCGACGCGTCGGGCTGCGTTTGCGTGAGTGGTCGTTCGGGAGGCCGGGATTCCTCACGTCCGATCGCTCGTCTTCTCACCATCAGTTTCCGTGCCTGCCGGCCCGGTCACGACGTCCTTGTCACGACGTCCTCGCCCCGCCTCCGCCGAAGGCCGGCGCCGGATAGGTCCGTGCACGCGGCGGATGGGTGCAAGTCGGCATCGTCCCCTCCCCGCCCGGCCCAGCACAGCGGCGCCCGAAGGCGGAGCGTCCTGGTGTCAGGCGTGGTGACGAAGTGCAACGCACCAATCGTGTTTCCGGTCCTCGACCACGACAATTCTGTCGCCCGTCACGGGGAGGGCGCGAAGGCCCCGGATCCGGGGGCGAGTCTCGGAGACAGCCTCAGAGAGCGCTCGTGATGAGGATCGCGGCGGCGACGGCGACGGCATCCTCGACGATGGCGGCCGGCTTGTCCGAACCGAAGGCGGCGGCCATCCGCGCCCTCGCCCCGGCGCCGCCCAGCGTCCCGATGACGGCGCCTGTCGCACCCGCAAGGCTTGCCGCGACGGGCTGTCCCAGGCCGATCCCGATCGCGCCGCCGCAAAGGGCGCCGCTCACGATCCGCGCGGCGAACTGCACGGGCACGGTCCGGCTCGGCGTGGCGGGAAGCATATCCGTGACGAACTCGGCGAGCGCGAGAAGGGTGAGGATGACGGCCGTCGAACGGTAGCCGAGAAAGGCGAGCCAGCTTCCGTCGAGGGAGATCCAGCCGAGATGCGCCGCCCAGGCGACGGCCGCCGGCGCGGTCATGGTCCGCAGGCCCGCCACCATCCCGATCAATCCCGCGAGAACGATCCCGGCCATGGAGTATGTCCCGCTGCGACGCCATCGTCGAAGCCGGAAGATCGACCCGGCAGAGGCTAAGTCAAGGTGGGCTCATGGCAGCAGCGGCGAGCGAGCCGCCGGCGCGATGAGCACGGCCCGACGGGAACGGGGCCCCGAAGGGCCCCGTGATCCGTCACTCGCCGTCGATCTGGCGTCCGAGCTGGGCGATCGCCTTCTGGTAGACGGTGGCCGCGTTCCATCCCTGGATCGCCGCGAAGTTCGGCTCGCCCGGCTGGTAGCCCGCTCCGGCCCTCCAGCCGTGGCCTTTCAGGAAGTTGGCGGTGGCGTTGAGCGCATTGGGAGCGCTGTCGAGGCTGCCGCCGGTGCCGTAGGTCAGCACGTTCTTGGGCAGGAACTGGGTGTGGCCGACCTCGCCATGGGCGGCGCCGCGGGTCGCGGAAGTGAGGATGCCGCGATCGACGAGGGTGAGGGCCGCGTAGAGCTGGTCGGTGAAGAAGTCCGTGCGGCGGCAATCATAGGCGAGGGTCGCCACGGCGGACAGCGTGTTGATGTTGCCGCGGACCGCGCCGAAGCCCGTCTCCATGCCCCAGATCGCCAGGAGCGGACCGGCCGGCACGCCGTAGCGCTGCTCGATCGAGGCGAACAACGCCGCGTTGGTCTGCTTCAGCTTGCGGCCGCGTGCGACGATGGTGGGGCCGCCGCGCTTGGCCAGGAACTGGTCGAGGGTCAGGCGAAAGCTCTTCTGGCCCCGGTCGGCCGAGATGGTGGCGCCGGAATAGGAGGTTTCCATCAGGGCGGCGAGGCTCGCGGCGCTGGCGCGACCCTTCGCCTCCTGAGCGAACTGGGTCTTCCACGCCTCGAAACCGCTGGCCGTGTTGCCGCACTGGGCCGCCTGCGCCGTGCCGGCCATGCAGGCCAGGGCACCGAGGCCGGCGGCGATGATGGCCCCCTTGTAGCCGCGTCTGGTCATCCAAAACTCCTCCGTCGCGGCAGCTCTCAGGAGACCGCCGGCTTTGCCGATCGCCCTAAGCCGTTCCGCATGGGAAGGCTACAACCTTGCCGAGGTGTCGGCGCGCCCCGTACCAGTTCCCGGCAAGATGTGATCTTCCGGTTACCACCCTGACCTTCCGCGCGCTTTTCGCGCGTGCGCTGCCCGCGCTCGACGGGCCGTGGCGTCCCACCGGGGCGTGGGGCGCGGGAGGAATCCGACCGGTTTTCTCGAGCCGCCGAGCCCGTCGCCAACGTCAGAAGGACAGCCTCATCCCCGCCACCACGTTGCGGGGTGCTCCGGCGAAGACCGAGCCCGGTGTGGTGGCGAGCACGCCCGCACCGTTCTGCAGGCCGCTCGTGGCGTTGAGGGTGTTGGCGAGGTTCTGGGCCGAGGAGATGTAGGTCTCGTCGAAGACATTGCGGACTTCCGCATAGAGGCTGATGCGCTTGGCGTAGCCGCCGGTGAGGTCGGCCGCGTAATGCACGTTGGCATTGACGAGGGTGTAGCCCGGCGCCTTCAACTGGTTGGCGTTGTCGATGAAGAAGCCGTCCTGGACCACCGCCTCCACATAGGCGCCGAGGCCGGCGAGCGACCCGGTCGGCTGATCGTAGCCGATGCGGGCGAGGAGCTGATGGGCGGGCACGCCCGGAATGGCGTTACCGGCCCGGTCGAACCGCTCGGTGAAGGCTCCGGCGCTCAGTTGCTCGGTATATTTCGTATAGATCTGGTCGTCGAACGTGTAGGCGGCCACCGCCCGCCATCCGGGCGAGAAGGCCCAGTCGGCCGCGACTTCGATGCCGCGATGCTCCGAGGCCGGGGCGTTGAACGTGTAGCTCAGCAGCCCGGCGCCGGGTGATTGCGAGACGAGTTCGTTGCGGAAGAACTCGTAGAAGCCGGTGAGGCTGAGGCGCAGGTTCTCGGTCGGTGTCCAGTCGGCGCCGAGGTCGAAGCCGAGATTCTCCTGGGTCTCGAGCTGGGTGTTGCTGCCCGGAAGGCCGGCGGGGGTGATGAACAGGTTGCTCGCCGCCGGCGTGGTGTAGCCGGTGGCGGCCCGCCCCCGGAACGCCCAGGCGGCGTTCGGCCGGTAGACCAGGGCGAGTTCGGGGGCGACGTTGAGGAAGCTGCGGTCGGTCGTGGCCAACGTCGTCGTCCGAGCGGTCGCCGAATAGCCATAGGCGAGATTGCGCCCGGTGATGGTGGTGTTCTCCGCGGCGATGCCGAGGACACCCGTCCACTGGTCCGAGAGCGCGACCTCCGTCCGGGCACGGCCGCCGAGATTCGATTGCACCGCTTCCTGATCGCCGATCAGCGCGCCGAGGGTCGGGCCGCCATAGGGGGCGCGGTTGAAGGTGGTGATGTGGTTGTCGATGGTGTTGTAGGCGAGCGCCACGTAGCCCACCGCCGGCAGGCCGAACAGGTCGCCGCGCCGGGTCAGGTCGGTGAGGAAGTTCCAGGACGGATAGGAGCCCCGCGACGAGGTCGCATAGAAGGGCTGGTTGAAGTTGCGCTCGTCGAATCCGAGCTGCGTGCGCCACGTGGTCTGCGCGTCGATGTCGTGCTCCCAGCGCGCCGCCACGATGGTGCGGCGGTCCTTGCGGCCGAAGCCGCCCTCGTCCGCCGTGACGGGGATCCTCGTGCCGTAAGCCCCATTGGCGAGGAGCCCGGTGAGGGTGCATCCCGGCGCCGCGGTGGCGGCCGCCGCGCAGCCGCGCTGATAGGGGTTGATGCCGAACTGGTCGAGGGAGGAGCGGGCGGGCAGATCCGCGTTCACCTGGTTGTTGATCACCTTCAGGGTGAAGCGGTTGTCCGGGGTCGGGGTGTAGCTCGCCAGCAGGTTGATGGTCTGGGTGTCGTAGGAGGCATGGTCCTGGTAGCCGTTGCCGCGGGCGTCGCTGGCGAAGAGGCTGATCTCCACCGGGCCGCTGACGCCGCCGACGGTGAAATAATTGCTGAGGTAGCCGAAGCTGCCGGCATCGGTGCCGATCTCGTAGCCGTCGATCTCGCGGCCGGTGCGCGTCCGGAACGCCAGCGCACCGCCGGTGGCGTAATTGCCGAACAGGGCCGATTGCGGTCCGCGGAACACGTCGATGCGGGAATAGGCGCGCGGATCGACAAGGTCGAAACGGGAGGCGCCGTCCGGCTGGGTGAGGATGAACCCGTCCTCCAGGACCACCGTGTTCTTGGTGACGCCGGTGGAGCGGGCGTTGTTGCCCCGGATCGAGATGGCGACGTCGCGCGCGCCGTTGCCTTGCCGCACGGTGACGCCCGGGCTGTTGACGAGGACCGAGCCGATATCCGTGGCGGGCCGGTCGCCGATCGTGCCGCTGCGCCCGACCTGGGTCACCACCTGCCCCACGGGGTGTTCGATGACGCTGGGGGCCGAGCCCTGGGGCGAGGCGACGCCGAAGCCGCTTCGGCCCGCCTCTCCGACGACGGAGAGTTCCGGCAGGGTGACGCCGTCCTCGGCGGCTTGCGCCAGGGCGTCGGTGCCCGCGAGCGGCAGGGCGGCGAGGGCGAGGAGGGCGCGCCGGGCGCCGCTGCGGCGAGGGGCGTGAGACAGTCTGGAGAGGGACATCGAAGGGGTTCGTTCCGGATCGCAACAGGGGGATGCGCCGCTGCGGGACGGCGCGCGCTGGATCAGGATGCGGTCGGCGGCGCGCGCGCCTGGCCGGAAGGGCGATGCGGACGGGCCGGCTCGGATGGCGGCGGGATCGCCCAGGCCAGCGCGTGCCATCCCTGGCGTCGCGCCAGCGATGGCGCTTGGGGAACCAGGGGGCTCGACAGCCCGACGGTGCAGAGCGGGCAGGCCTTGCAGGCCGGCGTGGCGGGAGCCTGATCCCCGATGGCGGGGGAACGCTCCCCCTGCCCGCAGATCGCCGAATGGTCGAGGGCGGCGACCGTCGCGGACATCCGTAGCGCGGCCAGCGGCGCGATCGCCTGTCCCCACAGGGCGAGCAGGATCAACCCGCCGCCGAGGCAGAGGCGCAAGGCGCGCATGGCGCGCAACAGGCGGATGAGGTCGGTCACGGGGGCTGCTCCCGCGTCGCCCGGATCAGGCCGCCGCCGGTCGCCGCGCTCCGCGCCGGAGGGCCTGGATGCCGAGGTCGATCCCGATCATGGCGAGGATCGCGAGGCCGGTGAGGGGAAACAGCGCGCCCAGACCGAGGACCAGCGCGGTGACCGTGGCCGCGATCCGGCGGTCGCGCGGCCAGGGCGGGACGCCGAGGCCGCCGGCGGGCCGGCGCTTCCACCACATCGCCGCGGCGGTGACGCTCAGCAGGATCGTGGCGAGACAGAAGGCGAGCATGGCCAGCTGGTTGAGCCGACCCCAGTACTCGCCCTTGTGCAGGCCGATCCCATATTGGATCGCCTGCCCCACCCCGCCGAGATCGGAGAAGGCCACGTCCAGCAGGGGCGCGCCGGTATATTGGTCGAGGGAGATCAGCCGCTGGCGGTTCACGTCGCGGGGATAGACCGCGGCGGCGTAGATCCCGGTCGGACCGACCGGCAGCGCGACCTCGTAGCCGCGCGGCATGCCGAGACCGTCGAGGATGGCGGTTGCCCGGTCGAGGCCGATGGCCGGCGCCTCCGCCGCCTGCGAGACCGGCATCGGCGCGTCCTCCATGGTCCAGCCGGTATCGGTCAGCCGGTCCCTCATCGGCACGGCGGACACCGCCTTCCCCGCCCACAGAGCGCGCGGCTGGCCGAGCCCCGCCTCGTTGGACAGGGTGCGGACCTGCTGGCCCCACCAGACCGACCAGGGCAGCCCGGTGATCGCGAGGAAGAACAGGCCGGCGCCGGCCACGAGGCCGGTCACCGCGTGGAGGTCCCGCCACCAGACGCGCTTGGCCGGTCTGGCCCGAATCGTGACGACACCGCCCCTGTTCCCGCCCCCCTGCCCGCGCGGCCACCACAGATAGGTGCCGGTGACGACGAGGATGATGGCGAACCCCGCCACGACCTCGACGATTCCGTTGGCGAGGGTGCCGAAATAGCTGAGGCTGTGCAGGCGCCGCACCACCATCATCGGGTCGCTGTCGGCGGCCACCGTGTCGAGCACGTCGCCGTTATAGGGGTTGAGGTAGACCTGAATCCGGGTGGCGCCCTCCCTCATGATCACGATGGCGGTAGCCGTCGCGGAGGCCGGGCCGGTGAAGGTCGCCGGCACACCTCCCGGAACGGCCTCCGAGGCGGTGTAGACGAGACGGCTCGGGCTCAGGGTGGCGCGGCCCTGCGCCGCCACCTCGGTGCGGTGGGCGAAGAGCGTGGCGTTGATCTCGTCCTTGAACAGGTAGATCGCGCCGGTGGCCGAGAGCAGGACGAGGAACGGCAGGCACAGCAGCCCGGCATAGAAATGCCAGCGCCAGACGGCGCGATAGACGCCGTCGCGGGATACGCGCATGGCGGCCTGCGCCGGGGAGGCGCCCTGTCGGGAAGAAGTCATCGGGAAAGGTCCGGGTCCGAGCGATCGAAGACGTGTGATCTCTCAGGCGGACGGCGGACCTCGCGATCCGATGGATTGGTCGGGCGGTGCCCGGGCGGGCGGGAGCGCCACGTCCGGACGGGGCGGAAGCGGGGCCGGTGAGGCCTGCCAGACCACCGTCGCGAAGGCCGTGTCCGGTCCCGGCGCCTGCGGCCCCGCATGGGCCGCCGTGCAGCACGCATGCGCGCAGGCCGGGCTCGCATCGGCGGGATCGTCCGGCCCGTCATGGCTGCAGAGGGCGCTTTCCCATCCCGCCGGGGCCGGTGGCGCCAGCGTGCCGAGGAAGGCCTGGAGGCACAGGCCGTAGAGCGCGATCACGGCGATGATTGCGCGCAGGCCGGCCGTCCCTGGCGAGAGCTTCCGCATGACTTGGCCTTACGGCACGGGTTCTCGCCTCGTCAACGTGACAGGCGGAACGGCGGTGTCTTCGGTGTGCGCTCCGGTCATGGGGGGCGGACCGCCCGGTTTGTCGTCCTGGCAGGCGTCTGCCGCCTTCAGCCCATCGTCGTTGCACAAATGCCACGATCCCCAATCCGATCATGTCATCTTGGGACGTGCATCCTGCTTATATTAGATCAATCAAAAACTAAACATTATAAATTACAATTACTTGCCTTAAAATTTCAATGATACGACAGCCTGAGGAGGTGTCTTATTATAATGGCTCAAAACTGATCAAGTTGATCTTCATTTTGGCCGTCGCTAGCAGCGGAGTCGGCCCTCATGGGCCGGGACGATGTTTCGATGCGGCGCGGGGGCGGAAGATGACGGTTCGAGCGAGAGGCATCGGTGAATCCCGAAAAGTTCGGTGCGCTCTTCTGGCCGGTGTCGCCGCAGGGGCCTTGCTGACTGGAATCGTTTCCGTTCAGGCACAGGCGCCGAACCCCCCGGGAGCCTCGAATGCCCGGAGCGCCGCCGGAGCGAGGGATATCCGTTCGGTCAATCTCGACGAATTGTCGGTCGAGGCCCAGAGCCCGACCTTCGGCACCGACGGCTTCGTGGCCACCCGCTCCACGGCGGGCACCAAGGGCAACGGATCGATCCTGGAGACGCCCGCCACGGTCAGCGTCATCACCCGCGAAGAACTCGACGTCCGTGGCGTGCAGGACATCAACACGGCGGTCGCCTACACGCCGAACGTCTACGCCATCGACTATCCCGGCGGCCAGGGCGCGCCGAGCTTCACCCTGCGCGGCTTCCGGTCGATCAATTTCGAGA
This sequence comes from Methylobacterium sp. E-045, assembly GCF_022829685.1. Classification (GTDB taxonomy): domain Bacteria; phylum Pseudomonadota; class Alphaproteobacteria; order Rhizobiales; family Beijerinckiaceae; genus Methylobacterium. Next base: position 30,367 of record NZ_JAKSYE010000029.1, on the reverse strand, counting down.
ACGTCTACGAGGACGGGCTGCGCTACGGCTTCAACGCCTACGACCAGAATATCGAGCCCTACGCCTATGAGCGGATCGACGTGGTCAAGGGGCCGATTTCGGTCCTGTACGGCGCGGGCCAGCCCGGCGGCATCGTCAACCTCGTCTCGAAGCGGCCGAGCTTCATCCGCTCCAACGAAGTCTACCTTCAGGGCGGCTCCTACGACCGAGTCCAGGGCGGGTTCGATCTGACGGGACCTGTCGTCGGCAACGAGCAGTTCGCCTACCGCTTCACCGGTCTCGTCCGGAAGGCCGACACCCAGGTCGCCTATTCACCCGACGACCGGGTGTTCCTGGCGCCGTCGCTCACCTGGAAGCCCGATGCCGACACGTCGCTGACGATCCTCGGCAAATACGCCAACTACCGGCGCGGCGGCTCCGAACAGAGCCTGCCCATCGTCGGCTCCATCGTTCCGAGCCAGTACGGCTTCTTCAAGCGCGACGTCTTCGTCGGGCAGCCGAACTTTAACAAGGAGCAGGTGGAGACGAAGTCCATCGGCTACGTCCTCGACCACACCTTCGCCCTCGACTGGATCGTCCATTCGGCCACCCGCTTCACCGAAACCAGCACGGCCTTCAACGTCGTCGGCTTCAGTTTCCTGCCCGACGACCGCTCCATCTCGGTCTTCCCGTACCTGCGCGATCAATCCTCCGAATCGATCGTCAGCGACAATCACATCGAAGGCCGGTTCGACACGTTCGGCATCAGGCACAACGTCGTCTTCGGCGTCGATTTCCAGAACTACGTTCGCCGCGACCGGCGGACGTTCTCGGATACGGACACGCTGATCGACCTCTACGATCCCGCGTATCCCCCCGGCGTCACCCTGCCGAACCGTACCGATGTCTCCCAACGCCAGATCTCGCAGCAGACGGGCATCTACGCCCAGGACCAGATGAAGGTCGGCAACTTCATCCTCACCGGCAGCATTCGCAACGATTGGTTCAACGGGCGCGCCACCAATCTGCTCGCCAGCCGGACCTTGGAACAGGACATCTCGGCGTTCAGCTATCGCGGCGCTGTCGGCTACGAGTTGATCGAAGGCGTCGTGCCCTACGTCGCGTATTCGACCTCGTTCAATCCGCAGCTGGGCCAGGCGCGCCTCGACGGAACGCTCTACGACCCCACCGAGGCGCGACAGATCGAAGGCGGCGTGAAGTATCAGCCGCTCGGGTCCAATGCCCTCTACACGGCCTCGTATTTCGAGATCAATCAGACCAACATTCTGGTCCCGGACCAGCTGAACTTCGGCAATTTCCTTCAGATCGGCGAGGCCAGGTCCTCGGGCTTCGAACTCGAAGGCAAGACGACGATCGCCGACGGCCTGAACCTCATCTTTGGCTTCGCGCATATCAACGCCACCGTGATCAAGGACACGCGGGACGGCTTCGTCGGGCGGAGATTGCCCAACGTGCCCGAGAATGCCGTGTCGCTGTTCGTCGATTATGCGCTCCCGGTTGGAAGCGCCTTCGGCGGCCTCCGGCTCGGCGGCGGCGTGCGCTATGTCGGCGCGCGCACGGACACGACCAACATCGATCACCTGCCATCCTACGCCCTGGTGGATGCGTCGATCAGCTACGACCTCGCCCGGCTGAATCCCGGCTGGAAGGGGGCGACCGCCTCGGTGACCGCCACCAACCTGTTCGATCAGCGGTATTTCACCTCCGGCTTCTATCAGGGGACGGTCTTCGAGGGCTTCCGCAGGACCGTCCTCGGAACCGTCGCCTACCGCTGGTAGGATTCGTCGGCGCCGCGATGATCGCGAGGCGATCCACGTGGCCGATGGGCTCCCGGGCATTCTCGTCCGGAGCCTCCGCAGCGTGCCGGCGGCGAATGCCCGCCTCCGGGGACGGTGGGGATCGGCAACCGCATGCGCTCAGCCCCGATCGGGCGCCTCACTCACCGGCATGCTCGGCGATGTAATGGCCGATGGCGCTGGCGGCGTTGAGCATGTGGGCGCGCATCCGCCGTGCGGCGCCGTCGCCGTCGCCCTCGGCGATGGCCGCCAGGATCTCGCCGTGCTCGGCTCGCGAGAGCCGGATGCGCTCGCCGTGGCGCAGCTGCGTGCGGCGAAACCCCGAGAGGCGGGTGCGCAAAGCGAGGGCCTGTTCCAGCAGGAAGCCGTTATGGGTGGCGCCGTAGAGCGCCTCATGGAAGCTGCGGTTCAGCGTGTCGTAGGCGTCGACGTCGCCCGCCTCCACCATCGCCTCCGACCGGGCATGCAGGTCCATCAGGTGGCTGCGCTCCAGGGGCGTCATCCGGTAGGTGGCCAGCCGCACGCACATCGCCTCGAACTCGGCGGTGGCCTCGAACATGTCCATGATCCGCTCCGGCGTCATCCGGGTGACGACGACGCCCCGGCGCGGGCGCAGCTCCACGAGCCCGTTGAAGGCGAGCTGACGCAAGGCTTCCCTCACCGGCGTGCGGGAGGCGCCGAAGCGGTCGGCCAGATCCTGCTCGTCCAAAGCCGTGCCCGCGCCCAGGGTGCCGGCCGCGATCTCGTCGGTCAGGGCGTTGCGGATCAGGTCGGAGAGAAGCCCCCGCTCCTCGGCGATGCCGTCCATGGTCGTCGTCCCTTCCCCGTCTTCGCCGCACGCCGTCTCGTCATCCCACGATGGCCCGGACAATCAAGTAGAAGATCGAGGGACCGACGAGGCAGCCGATACCGGTGTGGAAGGTCGCCGTGAGCGCACCGTAGGGCACGAGCTTCGGGTCGGTGGCGGCCAGGCCCCCCGCCACCCCGCTGACGGTGCCCATCAATCCGCCGAAGGCCATGGCGGAGCGCGGATTGTCGAGGCCGATGAGCTTCGCCACCAGGGGTGTGCCCACCATCACCATCACCGCTTTGGTCACGCCGGTGGCGATGGAGAGCGCCATGACGGCGGAATCCGCGCCGAGGGCGGCTCCGGTGACGGGGCCGACGATATAGGTCACGGCGCCCGCCCCGATCGTCGTGATGCTGACCGCGTCGGTATAGCCGAAGGCGACCGCCGTCAGGGCACCGACGATGAAGGGGATGATCGTGCCCAGGGCCAGGGCGACGATTCCGAGGATGCCGGCGCGCCTCGCCTCCACCACGTCGACCTCGAAGGCGGTGGCGACGATGGCGAAGTCGCGCAGCATGGCGCCCCCCATCAGCCCGATCCCGGCGAAGACGGGCAGATCGGCGACGCCCTTCTTGCCGCCGGTATAGGTGCCGGCGACATAGGCCAGGACCAGCCCCAGCACGATGGCGATGGCCGAACCGTGGACGCGGCCGGCGGTGAGGTGGCGCGCCGCGAGGTTCGAGACCAGCATCAGGCCCCCGACCACGGCGAAGGCGGCCACCAGGCTCTGTTCGATGAAGACGTGCTCGATCATCTGCAGCATCGGATCAGGCCTTCGTGCCGGAGGGCGGGGCGGGGGCGTCGGGAGACTTGCCGGCGACCGCATCGCTGCCGGGCGTGTCGCTGCGGCCGAAGCGGCCGAGAAAGGCGACGCAGGCGAAGCACAGCAGCAGCGAGACCGTTGCGGCGATGAGCACGATCGGGCCGCCCTTCACGGCGGCCACCACATTCTGCTGTGCGGCCATGGCGACGACGATGGGGATGTACATGGTCGACCAGAACTCGACCCCGAGCTTGATCCCGGAGCTGAGCTTGCCCTTCGCCAGCAGCCAGCTCCTGGCGGCGATGAGGAGGATCATGGCGAGGCCCACGCCGCCGACATTCGCTTTCACCCCGAGGGCGACACCGAGGAGATCGCCGAGGAACACGCCGATGAGCGTACACAGGGCGAGGAGCGCGACGCCGAGAATGGTCATGCCGCCCCTCCCCGGTTTTCCGGGTGGGAGGCGTTGCGGCGTGTTCGGTATGCCCAGCTCATGGTTCCGTCTCCATCCCGTATTTCTTGATTCGTTTGTTGTTCCGTTTAGTATACACGCGGTTGACTTTAGCGCAATTCGGGATACGTTCCGATGCCATTCCACGGCTCACGGATGTCGAGCCGGGCGATTCCTCGGGCCTGCGCATACGCGGGGTCCGGATGACGAGAGGCGGATCGGATGACCGATTGGCGAGTGCAGCGGACGGCAAGGGATGAGCGGATCGAGCGCGGTCGCGCCCATGCGACGGGCAAGCTCGTCGCCGCCGCCGCCGTCGTCGACCTGCTGGAGGCGGTGCTGCTGCCCGGCGACCGGGTCTGCCTCGAAGGCGACAACCAGAAGCAGGCGGATTGCCTCGCGAGAGGGCTCAGTGCCTGCGACCCGGCGCGGGTCCACGACCTGCACATGGTGCAGTCGGGCATCGTGCTGCCCGAACACCTCGACATCTTCGAGCAGGGCATCGCCCGGCGCCTGGACTATTCCTATTCGGGGCCGCAGGGGGCGCGCATCGCCCGCATGCTCTATGGCGGGCAGATCGCGCTCGGCGCAGTGCACACCTATCTCGAACTCTTCGCGCGCTACTTCATCGACCTGACGCCCAACGTCGCCCTCATCGCCGGCGTCTCGGCGGACCGCGACGGCAACCTCTATACCGGCCCCAACACGGAAGACACGCCGACGGTGGTGGAGGCCACCGCCTTCAAGAACGGCGTGGTGATCGCGCAGGTGAACGAGATCGTCGACCGGGTGCCCCGGGTCGACATCCCCGGCGACCGGGTGGATTTCGTGGTCGAGGCCGACAGGCCGTTCTACGTGGAGCCGCTCTTCACCCGCGATCCGGCCGCGGTCACCGAGACGCAGATCCTGATGGCCATGATGGCGATCAAGGGGATCTATGCCGAATACGGCATCCGCCGGCTCAACCACGGCATCGGCTTCGGCACCGCCGCCATCGAGCTCCTGCTGCCGACCTTCGCCGAGCGGCTCGGTCTCAAGGGCAGAATCGCCACCCATTGGGCGCTCAACCCGCATCCGAGCCTGATCCCGGCTATCGAATCGGGCTGGGTCGAGCAGATCCACTGTTTCGGCTCGGAAGTCGGGATGGACCGTTACATCCGCGAGCGGCCGGACGTGTTCTTCACCGGCTCGGACGGAAGCCTGCGCTCCAACCGCGCCTTCTGCCAGACGGCGGGGCTCTATGCCTGCGACCTCTTCATCGGCTCGACCCTGCAGATCGATCTGCAGGGCAATTCCTCCACCGTCACCACCAACCGGGTGGCGGGGTTCGGCGGCGCACCGAACATGGGCTCCGATCCCCATGGCAGGCGCCACCCGTCCGACCCGTGGATGAAGGCCGGCGAGGAAGCCGGCGGCACCGGTGATCCCGCCCTGCGCCGGGGCCGCAAGCTCGTCGTGCAGCTGGTCGAGACCTTCGGCGACAAGCTGGTCCCTGCCTTCGTGGAGCGGCTCGACGCCCTCGAACTGGCGCGCAAGCTCGATCTCGAACTCGCCCCCGTCATGGTCTACGCCGACGACGTCACCCACATCGTCACGGAGGAGGGCATCGCCAACCTGCTCCTGTGCCGGACGCTCGACGAGCGCGAGCAGGCGATCCGCGGTGTCGCCGGCTACACCGATGTCGGGCGCGGGCGCGACCACGCCATGGTCGAGGCGCTTCGGGCGCGAAAGATCATCCGCCGGCCGGAGGATCTCGGCATCGATCCCCTCGAGGCCGACCGCTCGCTGCTCGCGGCGCGGTCGATCAAGGACCTCGTGCACTGGTCGGGCGGCCTCTACGAGCCGCCGGCCAAGTTCCGGAACTGGTGAGGGAGCGCCGTCTCATGGAAAAGCTGACCTTCCGGCATCGGACGTCGAAGCCCCTGCCCGGCACGAAGGCCCAGGCGATCACCGGCGTGGTCGCCTCGGGCAACCTCGAAGTGCTGATGGAGCGTAGCCTCGCGCCCGACGAATGCACCGTCGAGATCGAGACCGCGATCAACGGCTACGGCCCGGTCTGGGAGGCCGTGGTCTCCGACTTCGTGGGCCGCCGCCAGCCCGGCGGCCTGCGCATCACCATCAACGACGGCGGGGCCCGCCCCGACACCGTGACCCTGCGCCTGCTCCAGGGCGCCCGCCTGATGGAGGCCGTGTGATGGCGATGAGCCCCGTCTCCCTGTCCGCCGATCCCCTCGACCAGAGCTGGTACGAGGCGAGCGCCCGCGCCCGCATCGACGCCCTCCTCGATCCCGGCACGTTCGAGGAGTTCATCGGCCCCGAGCAACGGATGATGAGCCCGCACCTGCCCGCCTTCGACCTGCCGCGGGCCTTCGACGACGGCATCGTGGTGGGACGCGGCCTCCTCGACGGCGCGACGATCCTCATCGCCGCGCAGGAGGGCCGCTTCATGGGCGGGGCCTTCGGCGAGATCCACGGCGCCAAGCTCGTCGGCCTGCTGCGGGCGGCCCGCGCGGTGAAGCCGGCGGCGGTGCTGATCCTGTTCGATACCGGCGGCGTCCGGCTGCAGGAGGCCAATGCCGGCGAGACCGCCATCGCCGAGATCATGCGCGCCATCGCCGACCTGCGCAGGGCCGGGGTGCCGGTGGTCGGGCTGATCGGCGGGCGCGCCGGCTGCTACGGCGGCGGCGGCCTCATCGCCGGCACCTGCTCGCGCCTCGTCGTCTCGGAAGGGGGACGCATCAGCGTCTCCGGCCCGGAGGTGATCGAGACCAACAAGGGGGCGGAGGAGTTCGATTCCCGCGACCGGGCCCTGGTCTGGCGCACCATGGGCGGCAAGCACCGCCGTCTCATCGGCGGGGCGGACGCCTTCGCCGACGACACGATCCGCGCGTTTCGCGATGCGGCGCGCGAACAGATCGGCAGAGCGCCGGCCTTCGACCTCGCCACCCTGGAGGCCGAACAGGCCCGCCTCGAAGCCCGCCTCGACCGGTTCGGCGATGCGCGGGACGCCACCGAGATCTGGGGCCGTCTGGGCGTGAACGATCCGGCCGCCGTGCCGGGCCTCGACACGGACCGATTCGACACCCTTCTCGCCCGCCTGCCGGAGGCGCCCCATGACGCTCGCTGAAATCCTGGCCTCGCTGTTTCCCGAGGGGCACGGCGTCACGGTCGCGGATGGCCTCATCGGCGGCGACGGGCCTTTCGGGGCGGGCCGCCTCGCCGTGGTGGGGATCGACGGCAACACGCCGCTCGGGATCGAGGGGGCCTGCCTCCTCGCCGGGCGCGTCCTCGACGTGGTGCGCCGGGGCGGCGATACGCCGATCCTCGTCGCCATCGATTCCGACAGCCAGCGCATGAGCCGCCGCGACGAGCTGCTCGGCCTCAACGAGTATCTCGCCCATCTCGCCAAGGCGCTGCTCCTCGCCGATGCCAGCGGCCACCCCACCATCGGCCTCGTCTACGGGCACACGGCGGCAGGCGCCTTCATCGCCACCGCCCTGGCGACGCGGGTGCTCGCCGCCCTGCCCGGCGCCCATCCGAGCGTGATGGACCTGGCCTCGGTGGCCCGCGTCACCAAGCTCCCCCTCGACCGGCTGGAGGAGATGGCGACATCCACCTCCGTCTTCGCGCCCGGCCTCGACAACATGGTGAAGGCCGGGGCGGTCCATGCCGTGCTCGACCCGTCGACGCCGCTGGGTCCCCAGATCGAGTCCCTCATCGCCGGGAGCTCCGCAGCGGATTGCCGCGACGAACTCGGCCAGGTGCGCGGCGGACGGCTCATGGCGCGCGACATTGCCGGGCGGGTGGTGCGGGCGGCGACGGGCGACGCTGCGCCCCATGACTGAGGACGAGGCGTCGGGGCTCGCCCGCCACGACCTCCTGCGCGTCGACCCGGAATCCTGGGACCGCCTCCTTGCCGGGCGCCGGGATCTCGACGGCGTGCCTCATCTCGCCGATTGGGCCCGTCGCGGGCGGCCGGTCATCGTCCGCCGCCGCGATCCCGGCCAGCCGCCGGATCGCATTCCCGTCGGCCTGCCGCTGCCGCCATCGGCCGGCAAGCGCCGGGTCGGCCTCGCCCTGCCGCCCTCTGCCGCGAGCTTGTCTCCGCCGGTCACCCTGGCGAGCGTGTGCGAGACCGCGCCGGCGGCATGGCGGCCGGTCGTCGACGAGGTGCTGGCCCTCGGGCGCGAGCACGGCCTCGTGCCGCATGTGTTCGGAAGCCTGCTGTGGCAGGCGCTGACCGGTCTTGCCTATCTCGGAACCGGTTCCGATCTCGATCTGCTCTGGCCGGTGGGAGGCCGGGTCGATCCCCGCTTCCTGCCGGCCCTCGCCCGGATCGAGGGGCGCGCGCCGATGGGCCTCGACGGCGAGATCGTCCTGCCCGACGGGGCCGGCATCCACTGGCGCGAACTGCTCGCTGCGCCCGAGGGCGGAACCGTCCTCTGCAAGGGGCGGGAGAGCCTCGCCCTGCGCCCGGCCGCGTCGTTCCTCGGCGAGGCGGTGTCATGACCGCCCTCGCCCGCTCTCCGACCTCAGACGCCCGGATTCCCCTCGGCCCCGGCGACATCGCGGAACGCGCCGTCGCGTCCCTGCGCCGCGAGGTCGAGACCTATCCCAAGCCCGGCCTCGTCAGCCATGTGGATCGCGGCAGCCACGCCGACATGGATGCCGGCACCTTTCGCGCCAGTGCCACGGCTCTGGCCCCCTCCTTCGCCGCTCTCGCCCATGCCGGAGCCGCAGGCGCCGGCATGTCCACCCTCCGCCGGATCGGCATCGAGGCCGAGGGCGCCATGCGGCAGGCGACGGGTGGGGTGAACACCCATCGCGGCGCCATCTTCGGCCTCGGCCTGCTCACCGCCGCCGCGGGCGCCCTCGCCCACACGGCCCGCCGCCTGCCGCCGGGAGCGCTCGGGCGCCATGTCAGCGAGCGTCACGGCGACGCGATCCTGGCCGGACCCGTCCTGCTCCACGCGCCGGGCGCGGCGGCGCGGCGACGCTACGGAATCGGCGGCGCACCCGCCGAGGCGGCGGCCGGATTTCCCACCCTCTACGGGGTCGGGCTGCCCGCCCTGCGCCGGGCGCGGGGGCTGCGCCCCGGTGATGAGGAGGCCGCGCGGGTCGAGACCTGTTTCGCCCTGATCGCCCGTCTCGAGGATACCAACCTGCTCCATCGCGGCGGCGAGGCGGGCTTTGCCTTCGCCCGCGCCACGGCCGCGGGTTTCCTCGCCGGAGGGGGCATCGCGCGGGACGATTGGCGGGCGTGGGCGGTGGCCATCCACCATGCCTTCGTCGCCCGCAATCTCAGCCCCGGCGGCAGCGCCGACCTCCTCGCCATGACCCTGTTCGTCGACGGACTGGAGACGGCGGCATGAGCCTCGCGGTCCTGCTCTCGGGCCAGGGCGGCCAGCATCCCGCCATGTTCGATCTCGTGGCCGATCATCCCGCCGCGCAGGACATCTTCGCGGCGGCGACGCCCCTCCTCGGCGCCGACCCGCGTGAGCTCGCCCGGACCGGCGGCTCGGTCCTCCACGGCAACCGCACCGGTCAGATCCTGTGCTGCGTCGCCGGCCTCGCCGCCTGGACCGTCCTGCGGGACAGGTCTCCCGGCCGTGTGGTCCTCGCCGGCTACAGCATCGGCGATCTCGCCGCCTGGGGCTGCGCCGGGCGGCTCTCGCCGGCCTCCGTCCTCCAGCTGGCCGCCGCGCGGGCCGAGGCGATGGATGAGGCCAGCGGGCCGGGCTACGGGCTCGCCGGCCTGCGCGGCCTGTCGCGCGCGCGCGTCACGGCCCTGGTCGAGGAGCATGGCTGTCATCTCGCCATCCTCAACGCCGCCGACAGCGTGGTCGCGGGCGGGGCGGTGGCCGCCCTCGAACCCCTGTGCGCTCAGGCTCTCGCCTCGGGGGCGGCGCGGGCGGTGGTGCTGCCGGTCCATACGCCCTCGCACACGCCGCTCCTGGCGGCGGCCAGCGCCCGGTTCGCCGAGGATCTGGCGCGGGCGCAGATCCTGACGCCGCCTCGTCTCGGCCCGTCGCCGCCCCCTCGCCTCCTCAGCGGTCTCGACGGTGCCCCGGTCTTCGACGCCGCGAAGGGGCTCGACAAGCTCGCTTGCGCGGTCTCGCGGACCATCGATTGGGCGGCCTGCCTCGACGGCATCCGCGAGGCCGGGGCACGGGCGGTCCTCGAACTCGGCCCCGGCCATGCCCTGGCGACCATGGCGCGGGAGGCGATGCCGGACGCGGCCGTCCACGCCGTCTCCGATTTCCGCTCCCTGTCCGGACTCACGGACTGGCTCGCGGCGCAAGCCGGCGCCGGCTGAGCCGCCCCGGCTTGCGCGGTGAACCGTATGCCCCGCCGGCGCGTTGGGGAACGGGCGGAGACGTGGCCATGTCGAGACGGATCTACGGGGCCGGTATCCTGGTCGTTGCCCTGGCATCGGCGAGCCCGGGAATGGCCCAGAACATGGCGTTCACGCCCCCGGAACCCCGGCCGAGCCCCGTCCCGAGCGAGCCCGTCCGGCATCCCGAGCCTCCCGCGCGGCCGCAACTCCATGCCTTCGGGGGCGAGCTTCCGAACCAGAGGACCGGCCCGATGCGCAACCGCGTGGTGCGTGACATCTGCATCGGCTGCGACCGCTGAATCAGGGAACCCTGAGAGGGCCGGACATCATTCAGAAACAGAGCGGCGCGACACAGACCCGCTGCGCTCCGATTGCCCCCAAGCGAGGCGTAGCGGACAGGCGGAGCGGCGTGCCGATGGCACGCTGCCCCGTCCGTCCTCAGGCCGGCGCGGACGCGTCGCGCGCGAGGGGATGTTCCGAATTGTCCGCCTTTGGTCCATGGATGTCCCGGTGACGTCCGCCGGAGACGCGTTTGGCTAGCCGCTATGGGCTCGAGATCCGCGCTGCAACCGCCGCCGACGCGGCGGGCCTCGCCACCCTGTTCCGGGCGGCGGGACAGGCCGTCGCGGCGAACGACCTCGCCGAGCGGCTCGAGGCCCTGCGCCTCGGGAGCGGGACGGCCCTGATGGCCGTCGAATGGGGACCGCCGAGCGGCCTCGTCGTGCTGCACTGGTATCGCTCGCTCATGGCGGCGCAGCCTGTCGCCCAGATCACCGGCCTCCTCGTCGGGCCGGATGAGCGCCGACGCGGGATCGGCCGCCTGCTGCTGAAGGCCGCGTCGCAGGCCGCCCGCCATGCGGGATGCGCGACCCTTGAACTCGCCGCCTCGCCCGATGACGAAACGCTGCGGGCCTTCTGCGAGAGCACGGGATTCGAACGGGCCGGATCGCTGTTCACCCGGCCGCTTCGCAAGAAGAGCTGATGCCGCCCGGGCCGGGAACCGGGAGATTCACCCCATCGTTGCGTCCCTGGGATCGTTCCGATCCGATCAAGGAGACCGGCATGACACGGATTCTTCTCCGCACGGCCCTCGCCTCGGCACTGATCCTCGGCCTCGCCGGTGCGGCCCAGGCACGCGGCGGCAGCGGCGGCGGCGGCGACGGGCTCTCGCCCTATTCGGCGCTGAGCGGCAACGACCGTTCGGCCGGCGTCAACAACGGCAATTACCGCGATCCCCGCCTCGACCCCTACCTGCAGACCTACGGCCGGCGCTACGTCGCGCCCCGCCCCTATGGCGGCGCCGGCGAGTACGGTTATCGGCCCTCGCGTCGGGGCTATGACGGATACGGATACTGACGGGGCAAACGTCCCGCTCTTCAGGCCGGGGTCTTGCGGGCGGTGGCGGTGTCGTCGCCCGGCTCGATGATGATCGGCTCCACCGTTTCCGGCATCCCCTGTGACCGGCATTCCGCCAGGATCGCGTCGGCTCCCTCCTGGCCGATCAGGCCGAGGGAGAGGGCGTGGTCGGCCATGATGGCGGTGTCTCCGGCCAGGACCAGGCTGCTGCCGGCCTCGCGGATCGCCTGCGACAGGCGCTCGATCTCGACGGCCCGGCACGGGTCGCGCGAGACGTTGCGGATATAGACGGCGAGCACCCGGCCCGGATTCTCCGAGACGATCTTGGCATAGACTTCCGGGTCGTGCTGGCCGCTGTCTCCGATGAGCACGAAGGGCAGGTCGCCGTAGAGGGCGAGCATGTGGCGGATCAGGTCGCGCTTGTGGTCCTCGGCGCGGCGGGGCAGCGGGTGGCGCCAGGAAAGGCCCCATTCCCGCAGGAAGAGCACCGGCCCCGCCGGAATCCCGTGCTGCCGGAAGAACTCGCTGAGCATGTCGTAGATGCCCCAGGGCGCACGGGACACGTAGAGCATCGGGTTCGACTGGTCGCCCGTGGCGCCGGCGTGCAGCGCCCGGCTCAAGGACGCCGCTCCCGGAAAGGCGACGCGGTCCTCGGCATCGGCCACGAACAGCCGCCACAGCATCTTGAGCTTGTTGGCCACGCCCGTATGCATGATCGTGTCGTCGATATCGCTGATGACGACGAAGCGGCAGTTCTCCGGCGGAATGAACACCCGCCCCTGCGCCCGCACCGGCGGATCGGCCGCGAGTTCGAGATCCACGACGTGCCAGTGGCCCTCGCCGGCGGGCACGCTCGGCGGCTTGAGGCTTACCCGGAAATAGCCGTCGCGGTCGGTGACGGCGGTCGTCTCGGCCCCGCCGAAACGCGCGACGATGGAGGCATCGGCGACCTTGCGCCGGCGGATGCGCCGGGCGATGTCGCGCAGGTCGGCGGCGATGTCGTCGGCTTCGGGGTCTGGCTCGCGGCGTGCCTGCCGGAAGACCCGGCCGATCAGGAAGATCTCCCTCGTCGAGCCGTAGCCGCGATAGGCCTCGATCACCGTCCCGCCCGTTCCCTGAGCCCGGCGCACCGGCCGCGCCGCCAGGGCCAGCAGGCGCCCGCCCGCCTTGCGCCAGCGCGGCGTCGCCCGTTCGGGGGTCGGAGGGGGTGAGGTCATGGGCCGGCCCGAAAACAAGTCGATCGTGATCGCGGTCAAGCCGCCGTCAGGGCCGAAGGTTGCGCGGGATGGCGCGATCGAGGGTCGTCACAGCCGCTCGATCTCCGCCAGCAGCGTCTCCGAGAGGGTGATCCCCTCCTCGGCGGCGCGGGCGCGGGCGGCGAAGCGGCGGGTTCCGGGCAGGCGCGCGCCGTCCTGTTCCGCCACCGAGCGGGCCAGCACCGCGAACCGCTCGAGGGCATTGCCGGCGAAGGCCGTAGCGTCGATGGCGAGGATGAGCTGGCCGGTGGACGGGGGCTCGCCCTCGGCATCGAGGAAGGACGAGGCTTCGCTGGCAAAGCGCGCCCCGGTGAGGCCGGCGGCGAGCAGTTCCACCATCAGGGCAAGGGCCGTGCCCTTGGCGTCGCCCAACGGCACCATGGTGCCGGCCAGCGCCGCGACGGGGTCCGTGGTCGGGTTGCCCTCGGCGTCGAGGGCCCAGCCCTCGGGGATCGCCTCGCCGCGCTGTTTGGCGGTGATGATGTTGCCGCGCGCCACCTTCGACAGGGAGAGATCGACGATGATCGGCTCCGCCCCCGGCAGCGGGCAGGCGAAGGCGATCGGGTTGGTGCCGAAGACCGGCCGGGTTCCCCCCCAGGGCGCCATGGAGGCGGGGGCGTTGGCGAAGAGGATGGCGACGAGACCCCGTTCGGCCAGGGCCTCCACCGGCCGGCCCGCGGCCCCGCAATGGTGCGAGCGGCGGATGGCGGCCGCGGCGATCCCCTGTTCGCGGGCGATCTCCGGCAGGACGGCGATGGCCGTGTCGAGGGCCGGATAGGCGAAGCCGTGGGCGGCATCGATGGCGAGCATTCCCGGCTTCGGCCGCGTGCTCGACACCACGGCATGGCCGACGACCTTGCCCGCTCGCACCTGCTCGCCATAGGCCAGCAGCCGCATGAGCCCGTGGGTCCGCAGACCGTCGGCCTCCGCGGCGACGAGGGCGCGGGCGACGCTCTCGGCCTGGGCGGGCGCGGTTCCGCAGCGGACCAGGGTGTCCGTGGCGAGGCGATGGGCGGCGTCGAGGCGAAGGATCGGCATGGCTTGGCCTTAAGGCAGCTGTCCGTGGCCTGTCGAGAGAGAAGTCCGCCCCGGCGCCGGGCGTCGGCGGAGCGGGTTCCGGCCGAACGGTTCCGATGGTATGATTTAAGACGAAACGGCCGATGGGTAAGCTGAATCTCAGCTGTCGGCGGGCGTGTCCCGTGATTTCAAATGAAAATTGCCGCCGCGTTATTTCAGTGAACCATGTGGTCCGTGCGGCGTTGTTAAGCCAAATCCGTAGGACATGAGGAAATAGACTATGCAGATCAAGACAGTCGCCGTCGCCGCCGCCCTCGCCGTTTCGCTGAGCGGCGCGGCCTTCGCCCAGACGGCTGCCGGTGGCGGCAACACCGAGGGCAACATGAACAATCCCGGTAGCGTGAAGAGCAACAGCGAGAAGGGCATGGAGCGCATGGAGGGTGGCGCCAACACCACCGGCTCCACCATGGCTCCGGGCATGGCGACCGATGTCCCCTCCAACGCAACGCCGGGTGCGCCGGCCGGCTCGAATGGCGGCAACGCCGCCACCGGCAGCGGAGCCGCCCCCAGCGGCAAGTAAGGCTTCAGAGGCGCTCTCTGGAGACAGACCGCTGCGCCGCAAAGACAGCGCCCCGTCAGCCGAAAGGCAGGCGGGGCGCTCTCGTGTGAGGTGGCCGGAAATGATCGGGGCGGCCGGGACATCGATCGAAAAAGATCGTCGTGATTTATCCGCGATTAACCAACTTCGCGCTGAATGGGAGACATCAAGGTTGATGGTTCCCTAAATCGACACGGACGATCGACGCGACGGTCGCGGGGCTCTGAGCGGAGCTTGGCGAGGTCGTTCGAGGGCCGTGCGGGCAGGGTACGCGTATCCGAGTACAGCCCGCATGATCGACGATGCGTCCGCCTATCGCCGCCGCCCCCGCCGTCCCCGGCCGCGCAGCCGCGTCCTTCTGAAGACGGCCGTCGTCGCGCTGTTCGTCGCGACCTTTCCCCGGCTGACCGGATCGGACATGCCCGTGCCCGCCGCGACGGCGCCCCTCGCCGGCCGACAGGTCTTCCCCGAGGCGACGCCCACCGCGGCCGCCCGCAGCTTCGCCTGGATGCTCGACCCCTCCCCCGCCTTGGGTGGACGGACGCCGGACTGGCGCGCCTCGGAGCCGATGCAGGTGGCCGGGTTCGCGGTGCTGAAAGCCTCGCCCGTCGAGATCGCCCCCGGGATCGCGCTCGCCGCCGTGGCACCGGCCCCCGCTGAACCCGCAACCGGATCACGGCCGCTGCAGCAGACCGCCCGCCTCGTCCAGCCGATGCCCGCCCCGGTGCCGCGCCCCTTCGACCTAAAACCCCTCTCTCGCGAGCCGCGCCTCGCCACCCGCCGGCCGCCGTCGCGGACGGTGGTGGCGGCCCGTCAGGACGTGGAGGCCGAGCGCTCGTTCTTCGAGACGGTGTTCGGCCGGCGTGATCCGGATCGGAACCCCGCTCCCGCCCTCGCCTATGCCTCCGCCGATACGGGGGCCATCGATCTCAGCCAGCGCCGTGTCCTCGACCGCGTCCCCGCGACGGCGGGCGGCGGGACCGCGATCTACGACATCAGCGCCAGCACGGTGACGCTGCCGAGTGGAGAGCAGCTGGAAGCCCATTCGGGGCTCGGCCAGCACATGGACAATCCGCGCCTCGTCCATGTTCGCATGCGCGGCGCGACACCGCCCGGCACCTACGATCTGACCGAGCGCGAAGCCCTGTTCCACGGGGTGCGCGCCATCCGCCTCAGCCCCGTGGGCGGCAGCGCCGCCATCCACGGCCGCGACGGCATCCTCGCCCACACCTACATGCTCGGCCCGAGCGGCGCGTCCAATGGCTGCGTGGTGTTCAAGGACTACAATCGCTTCCTTCAGGCCTATCTGCGCGGCGACATCCGCCGCCTCGTGGTGGTGGCCGGTCACAAGGGCGATGCGCCGGCTTCGTTCACGGCGAGGCTGTTCGGCCGCTGATCCCCCGGTCGTTTCCCATCCGGCCGATCCCGGCCCAAACATTCTTCCGCGCCACGAAGTTAGTCTGCGGCGTGCCGAACGCCTCGCAGACTAACCTCATGACGCGCGGTCGCAGGTCGGCGATCTTTTCTGCCGAGGCAGCGCACAACCTATGTTTGCTGATGGTATCTTTCGGGGCGAATAGCCTGTCTGAATTCGTACAAACCGAATCGAGGTATGCTCAAGCTCACATGTGCTTGAAATGGCGTCATCGATAGTCCGGAACTCATGGACTCGGCTGGTGTTTTCCACCGGAGCCCTCGGCGACGGGGTTCGGCCCCGCGGCGCCCAGGCCGCCACGGGCCTTCCCGGCGATCGTCCTGACATTCCGGTTTCGAAAGAGCGCGATGAAAGCACTGTGTTGGCACGGCAAGGGCGACATCCGCTGCGATACGGTGCCCGATCCCCGGATCGAGGATGCGCGCGACGTCATCATCAAGGTGACGTCCTGCGCCATCTGCGGCTCGGACCTCCACCTGATGGACGGCCAGATGCCGACCATGGAGAGCGGCGACGTCCTCGGCCATGAATTCATGGGCGAGGTGGTCGAGGTCGGCCAGGGTTTCACCAAGTTCAAGAAGGGTGACCGCATCGTCGTGCCCTTCAACATCAATTGCGGCGAGTGCCGCCAGTGCAAGCTCGGCAACTGGTCGGTCTGCCAGCGTTCGAACCGCAATGCCGCGATGGCGGCCGCGCAGTTCGGCTACACCACCGCCGGCCTGTTCGGGTATTCGCACCTCACCGGAGGCTATTCCGGCGGTCAGGCGGAATACGTGCGCGTGCCGATGGCCGATGTGGGACCGATGCTAGCCCCCGAAGGCGTCGACGACGAGTCGCTGCTGTTCCTCACCGACATCCTGCCCACCGGCTGGCAGGGCGCCGAACATTGCGAGATCAAGGGCGGCGAGATCATCGCGGTCTGGGGCGCGGGCCCGGTCGGGCTGTTCGCGATCCAGTCCGCCAGGATCATGGGCGCCGAGCGCATCATCGCCATCGACACGGTGCCGGAGCGCCTCGCCCTCGCCCGCAGATACGGCGCCACCGACGTCATCGACTTCATGAACGAGGACGTATTCGAGCGGATCAAGGAGATCAGCAAGGGTGAAGGCGCCGACGGCGTGATCGACTGCGTCGGCATGGAGGCCAGCGCCGGCCACGGCGTCGCCGGGATCGTCAACACGATCCAGGAGAAGCTCACCTCGACCCAGCGCCCCTACGCCCTCATGGAGGCGATCAAGGCCGTGCGTCCCTGCGGGATCGTCTCGGTGCCCGGCGTCTATGGCGGCCCGATCCCGGTGAACATGGGTTCGATCGTCCAGAAGGGCCTGACCCTGAAGAGCGGTCAGACCCACGTGAAGCGCTACCTCGAGCCGCTGACGAAGCTGATCCAGGAGGGCCGGATCGACATGACCTCCATGATCACCCACCGCTCCACCGACCTCGCGGACGGGCCGGACCTCTACAAGACCTTCCGCGACAAGGCGGACGGCTGCGTGAAGGTGGTCTTCCACCCGTAACTGACCACCAACGACGATGCGGATGTGGCCCGGGGCCGGGGCCACATCCGCAGGATGATCCCGTCCATCACCACTACCCCCGTGACAGGGCGGCCTGGAATTCCGCCTCGGGCAGCAGCGCGCCGCCCGTGGTCCAGACCACATGCGTCGCCTGTTCAAGTCCGGCGGCGTCGAGATAGGGCCGGACGGCGGCGAACCCTGCCGCCGCCGACGGTTCGAGCCGCAGGCCCGGATCGGACCAGAGGCGCTTCACCCAGGCGAACAGATCTGCGTCGGCTACCGTGACCACCGCCTCGACGAGCGGGCCGACCGTGCTCGCCACCAGCATCGAGGCGCCCGCCACCGCGAGTCCGTCGGCGGCGGTGCGGTTGTCGAGGCCGATCTCGTAGACGTCCACCGGGCGCGACAGGCCGGCGGCGAGTTGCACCAGCATGCAGGGCGAGGCCACCGGTTCCACGAAGATGCAGCGGACCGCGTCGCCGAACAGCAGCTTGAGGCCGAGGGTGACGCCGCCGGGCGCGCCGCCGACCCCGCAGGGGAGATAGACGCAGAGCGGGTGGGCCGGATCGACCCGGATTCCGGCGTCGTCCAGCTGGCGCCGCAGGTCGAAGGCCGCCGCGGCGTAGCCGAGGAACAGGTCGACGGAGCTCTCATCGTCGACGAAATGGGCGTCGGCCCGCCCCTCGAAGGCGGCCCTCGCCGCGGCGACGGCGCTGCCGTAATCGCCCTCATGCTCGACCACCCCGGCGCCGATGTCCCGCAGGCGCTGCTTCTTCCAGGCCTTGGCGTCGTGGGACATGTGGACCTCGACGGCGAAGCCCAGCGCCCGCGCCATCACGCCGACGCTGAAGCCGAGATTGCCGGTGCTGCCCACCGCCACCGTATGGGCGCCGAACGCGTCGCGGGCTTGCGCCTCCGCCAGCCGGGCATAGGATTCCCCCGGCCGGAGCAGACCCTTCTCGAGGCCGAGCCGTTCGGCATGGACCAGCACCTCGTAGACCCCGCCCCGCGCCTTGATGCAGCCCGTGACGGGAAGATCGTGATCGGCCTTCACCCAGACCGGGCCGCCGGACGGACCCGCGATGGCCTGCGCCACAGGGTCGGCGAGAGGCATCAGGGGCGAGTCGATGCGCCCGGTGTCGAGATCGGAAAAGAGAAGGCGCAGGAGCGGATCGAAGCGGCGCCAGCGCGCCTCCGCCGCCTCCACATCGGCCAGGGAGAAGGCCAGGGTCGGCAGGACTTCCGCGGCCGGCAGGAGGCGGGGATTGAGCCAGGTGGTGGGACGGGCCTCCCGCACGCTCGCCGGGATGGCGTCGAGGGAACAAGCGGGCGGGGTTTCGGCATCCATGCTCATGCGCTCCAGTCTCCTGCCAATGCGGTGGCCGACGAGGCGGTCTCGGCCCTCGACGTCTCGGTCCAGGCTCAGGTGCTCGACCTTCTCGAGGATCTGAAGCAGCGCCTGAACATCGCGATGCCGTTCATCACCCATCACCTGCGCGTCGCCGCCAAGATCTGCGACCGGATCGCGGTGATGCATCGCGCGGCGATCGTGGAACAGCGGCCGACCGCCGACCTGTTCCGCCGGCCGGACCATCCCTACACGCGCGACCTGCTCGCTTCCGTGCCCGGATTGCAGAGGGACGTGGCCTGACGTGCGGGCGTTACCTGCGCCAGGCGTCGATCCAGGAGGTCACCGGCTCGACCACGTAGGAGAGGAGCGAGGTGGCCCAGCCCCTCGCCCTTGCGCCGAGCGACGGCTTGCCCTGCCGGCGCGCCTCCGCCTCGGCCGCCTGGGCCACTAGCATCGCCGAGACGTAACTGTTCTCCAGGGATTTGCACTCGGCCAGAGCGGCTTTCTGCGCGGCGTGGGTCGCCAACCCGGCGGGTTGCCCGGAAAAGGCCTGCCGCACGCATTTGTGCCAGCGCCGTTCGAGGAGATCGAGGTCGACCCCGGCAGCCGGCGCCTCCTGCGCCATGGCCATCGGTGCCATGCCGCCCGTCGATGCCGCGAGGCCCGCCATGAAGGCGGCCGCCATCAGGGCATGAGGCTTCGCCCGGCGCCCGGGTCGCGGAGACGGGGCCGGCCGAGGCTGGCTGGAGCGCTCTGCGCCGAGGTGGATGCCGGTTCGGCGACACAGAGCACGGCAGAACGAGGGCCTCGAGATGGGCCCCCACCCAATGGGGTCGGGCGCAGCTCTAGCGGGCAAGCGCCCGCGTCTCGTCGAGGACGGCTTCCACCGCGGCGATCGCATTTTCCAGCTCCGCGATGCGGCGCAACGTGCTGTCGGCCGGCATCGTTTCGTGCTCCGCCGCTTCCAGAATGAGGGCGCGCTGACGAGCTTTGAGACGGTCCAGGAGAGATTCGAGCTGAGGCATGAACCGCACTTAAGCGCGCATCGAGCGATCGACAACATTTGTTTGCATCGAAATTGACGTCCCGTTGTCGGAAACAGACGCTGAAATACAAGATTCCATCAGAGTGTGGCCAAGATGAAATAGTGGCTGCGTACTTTACCTCCGCCAGGGGGCATCCGGCGCGGGCGGCTCGGATCCGTCGCTGAACCTTTCCCGCGGCCACGGGTTCACAAAGCCTCGAAGCAACCCCTGGAACCCGTGATCATGTCGAAGACGATGTCCGCAGACTTCAAGAGCCGCCGCGATGCCGAGACCGCAGTCGAGCACATCGTCCAGGAACACGGGATCGACCGGAGCGCCGTGACCATCGGTCCGGCCGGTGACGACAACACCGCCGGGACCGAGGCGGCACGGGCCGATATCGAGGATGGCCGCCTGAAGGAAGGGACCGAGGGCGAGCCCGCCCTGGAGGGCGAGATCCGCGTCACCGTCGCCGTCGACGACGGGCTCACCGAGAAGGTGATGACCTCCTTCGAGACCTATGGCGGACGCGCGATCGACGCCGCCTGATCCCGCTCGCCGATCAGTGGTGTGACGGCCCGGTCGGGCCGGAATTCGCCGGGTGACCGCCGGTGAGCCAGAGCTTGAGGGCGTCGAAGGTCCACCGGGCGCCCTCGACGACGTGGTGCGATGGGCCTTCCTCGCCGGACCGGTCGAGGAAGGTTCGGAACGAGGCCCACATCGCTCCCGTCTCGCGCTTGCCGTAGCCCTCGTAATAGGCGCACCCGCCCGCGGCGATCTCCGACCCGAGACTGTGGCGGATGTGATGGGCGATGACCTGGCCGCCCAGGGTCGAGCCTTCCGTGACGTAGAGCGCGCCGAGCAGGGCGGGGCGTGTCTGGAAGCCGGTGCCCGCCGCAAAGCGCGGCAGCGCCGCGATCGCGTCCGGTGTCAGTCCGAAATGGACGAGGTCGCGTTCCAGAAGATGCAGCTTGCCTCGCGGCTGCGCGAACGCGGGTCCGAAGCTCGCGGCGACGGCGGGCTCGAAGACCCGATGGAACCCCCACCAGCGGGTGAGGAGAGCGAGGTATCCCTCCCGCGTCGCCATCCGCCGCCGCCAGTCGAGGCGGTGTTCCAGATCCTCGTGGCTGGCGCGCGTCTCCTCCCGGAGCCGTTCGCTCAATGCCGGATGCGCGAGGTCGGTGGAGGTGTGCGCCGCACGACTCACGGCAGGCCGGCCGGCTCGGGCGCACCGATCGAGGCGGTCATGATCACCCGCAATCCGGGTTGGTTGCTGGTGTTCTCGATGCTGCCGCCGAGGCGGTCGACCATGGCGTTGAGCATCCGCGTACCGAAGCCGCTCCGCGTGCCGGTCTTGCCCCCGCCCTGATCGGCCACGATCAGCCGGAAGCGGTTGCGATGCTGTTCGAGGCTGATGGCAATCGGCCCGACGGCACCGGCATAGGCGTATTTGTTGGCGTTGATGACGAGCTCGGTCAGGATCAGCCCGATGCTCACGGCGGCATCGGTGGGAATGGTCACGGGGGCGAAATCGGTCGTGAACTGCTCCGCCCAGTCGGGCCCCATCGAGGATTTCATCTCCGTGACGAGATCCTCGAGGTAGCGCGCGAGATCGATCATCTCGACATTGTCGTCACTGTAGAGCCGCCGATGGACCAGGGCCACGGCGGACAGACGGCGCTGCGCCTCGCCGAGGGAATTGCTGAGATCCGCATTGCCCTCCGCCCTCGCCTGCAGGGACAGGAAGGCCGAGACGAGCTGAAGGCTGTTCTGGACGCGGTGGTTCACTTCCTTGATCAGGTAGTCCTTCTGGACCAGCAGGCTTTCCTTGTCCGCCACGGTGGCGGCGAGTTCGCGGTTGAGTTCGCGGATGCGCCGGGTCTGGCGCGCCTCGTACAGCTCGCGCACGATGCGCTGCGCCGCCTCGATCTCGGGCAGGGTCCAGGGTTTGGCATGGCCGTGGACCTCCTCGGTCCAGGCCTCGAAGGAGGCGCGGGGGCTCAGGCTGTCCCCGACGGCGACGGCGGCCTTGTGCGGGTTGCCCGCCCAGTTCACGAGCTCGATCTGCTCGGCCCGGAACCACATCAGGATGATCGGTTCGTCCCCCGACAGGACCACGGCGAGGAGACCGCTCGCGAGGGCGCGATAGGCGTCGGCGCGCGGGAACCGCTTGCTGAGGGCGTGGGTGTGGAGGGCCTGCGCCCCGCCCACCGTCCGGACCCAGGCTGCGATCTCACGGAGGTCGGCCTCCTCGGCGCAACGACCGGTCCGGTGGAGATCCCTGCCCTGCAGGAGCGCGAAGCCGTCGGCCCCGAGCATGCGGCGCAGGTCCTCGCTCGCCTCGATGAGGATGTCGGACAGGGGCGCTTCGCCAAGGACCTTTCCGGAGACCACGTCCTCGGCACTGCGCAGCTGGAGCCGCTCGCGGTAGTTCTCCGCCTCCTCCCGTGACCTGACCTGACGGGCGAGGCTCCCCGCCAGCGCCTGACAGGCCATGCGCTGTCCGAAGGCGAGGGTGCGGGGCGTGCGGTTGTGGCAGGCGACGAGCCCCCACAGGATGCCGTCCTTGACGATGGAGATCGAGGCCGAGGCCGCCACATCCATGTTGCGGAGATACTGGAGGTGGATCGGCGAGACGCTGCGCAGGTCGATGTCGCTGAGATCGAGCCGGGACAGGGTCTTCGGCCGCAGCGGCCGGGGTGTATAGGCGACGTCGGGGATCACGCGGACGCGGTTGCGGATGTAGAGGGCGCGGGCCTGTTTCGGGATGTCCGAGGCCGGGAAATGGTGGTGCAGGAAGCTGCCGAGCTCGGGAACGCGGCTCTCCGCGATGACCATGCCCGCATCGTCGTCGAGGAAGCGGTAGATCATCACCCGGTCGAAACCGGTGAGTTCGCGGAACGACGTCGCCGCCCGGTCGCACAGGGCCTTGAGGTCGGTGGCCCGCTCAAGGGCGCCCCCGGCGCGGTCGAGCCAGCCGAGAAGGTTGGCCGCATCGGTCCATAGGGAGGCCTGCGGTTCGAGCTGGATCAACCATTGGCCGTCCTGGAAGCGCGCGGTGGCATCCATGACCGCATGGAGGCCCGCGACGTGACCGATCACGATGGTCTCGTCATGGGGCGCGTCGAGCAGAAGGGCGGCGGGAGAGTCGCCGAGGAGTTCGGACAGTGTCCGTCCGATCCAGTCGGCGGCCAGCATTCCCTCGATGTCGCCCGCGCCCCCGACGACCCTCTGGTCTTCCGCGTCGGCGACGAGCAGGAGGCCGTGCGGCTGGATCGCCCCGGGAATGTGGATCGGCTCGCGGTCGCAGACGGTCAGGTCGGGACCGAGATCCGAAACGTCGGCATTCTGACGGGGATCTTGGGCAGGGTCCGTCGTCCGGGGGGCACTCAGTTGCGTCATGCGTTCATTCGGTAACGTCGGTTGATCCTCGACAGCAGCGAGGCCGCAGGGCGATCCCCGCGAGTCTGTCAGCATCGCGGAAGAACGGCCGTCCGCACCACCCGGCCCGCATCTCCTGAAAGAAATCACTCCCCCCGTCCATCGGAGAAGAGGGCGGTTCGCACTTTCCCGCAATTCCCATGGCAGCGTTCCGTGACGAAGAGCCGGTGCCCCTCAGGAGGCGATCTGAAGAGTTATGTAGGAACGATCGGCAGCTTTGCCATATCCGCCAAGGTTGTAGTTTTTCGACGATAATGTATGCATTCGTACAGAAGAGCTGGTCTTGTCACATGGCGCATTGATCTTGGATGAATGACCGTCTGGACGGACTTACCGCGTCTTTGCCCTGACGATCGTCGATGCCGATCATGCGCCCATGAGCACCGATACGTGAGCGGCGACCGAATCGCCGAGGCCCTTGAGGTCGTAGCCGCCCTCGAGCAGCGACACGATCCTGCCGTCGCAGGTACGGCCGGCGATCTCCATCACCTGGGCCGTGGCCCAGGCGAAATCCTCGGCCTCCAGCATCAGGTTGGCCAGCGGGTCGCGCCAATGGGCGTCGAACCCGGCGGAGATGACGATCAGGTCGGGCTTGAACGCCTCGAGGCGGGTGAGGATGCGGCTCCGCATCGCCTCCTTGAAGGCGTCGCCGTCGGCGAAGGGCTTGAGCGGTGCGTTGACGATCGTGCCGTGCTCGCCCTCCTCGGAGACCGCGCCGCTTCCGGGATAGAGGGGCATCTGGTGGGTCGAGCAGAACAGCACCGACGGGTCGGACCAAACGATGTCCTGCGTGCCGTTGCCGTGATGCACGTCCCAATCGACGATGGCCACGCGCTCCGCCCCGTGGACCGTCCTGGCGTGGAGGGCGGCGATCGCCGCGTTGTTGAAGACGCAGAAGCCCATCGCCTTGGTGCGTTCCGCATGATGCCCCGGCGGTCGCATGGCCGAGAAGGCGTTGCGGGCCGCGCCCGTCATCACCAGGTCGACGCCCTGCACCGCGGCCCCGACGCCGCGCAGGACGCACTCCATGGTGCCGGGCGAGAGCACGGTATCCGGGTCGAACTGGGTGAGGCCCTCGCTCGGCGCCGAGCGGAGGATGGCGCGGACCCATTCCTCGGGATGGGCGAGGAACACCGATTCGAGGGCGGCCGCCTCGGGCGAGCGACGGTCGAGGCCCGAAAAGTCCTCCGTGGCGAGGGCCTCCCGGACCGCCTTCATGCGTTCCGGCCGCTCGGGATGTCCGTGCGGCGTACGGTGCTCCAGCGAAGCCGCGTGATGGAACAGAACGGTCATCGGACATCTCCCCTCGTCAAGCTGGCATCAGGTATACCAGTTTGATCGAGGGATGACAGGAGCGGGAGTCAGGCGCGCAGGTGCCGGAGGGCGTCGGCGTGGAGGCCGGCATTGGCCGCGGCCACGACCCGCCCGTCGAAGGCGGGCGTCAGGGGCCGTCCGTCCCAGTCGGTCATCACCCCGCCCGCCCCTTCCACCACCGGCACGAGGGCCATCACGTCGTAGACCTGGAGCCCCGCTTCCACGACGAGATCGCAATGACCGCTGGCGAGGAGGCCGTAGGCGTAGCAGTCGCCGCCGAAGCGGCGCAGGCCCACCGCTGCGCTGAGCCGGGCGAACGCCTCCGCATCCGCTCCCGCGAAGATATCCGGGGAGGTCGCGAACAGGCGGGCCTCGGCCAGCGGCCTGTCGCTCGTCCGGGCGGGACGACCGCCGAACCATGCGGCCTCGCCGGTGCCGCACCAGCGTTCCCCCAAGGCCGGCATGTCGATGACGCTGACGATCGGCCGCCCATCCGAGACCAGGGCGATCAGCGTCCCGAACAGGGGCATGCCGGTGATGAAGCTCTTGGTGCCGTCGATCGGGTCGATGACCCAGGTCAGCGGCCGCTCGAAATCGCCGCCCTCCTCCTCTCCGAGGATGCCGTGCCCGGGATAGACGCTGCGGATCTCGGCGCGCAGCAGGGATTCGATGGCGCGGTCGGCGGCGGTGACCGGGCTCGCATCGGCCTTGGCCTCCACCGGCAGTTCGGTGCGGAAATAGTGCCGGGCGAGCGGCGCGGCGAAATCGGCGAGGCGGTGGGCGAAGGCGAGGAAATCCGCCCTCGTCGCCTCGTCCCCGGCGGAGGGCGACCTTGCATCCATGGTCATCACAGGCGCTTCAGCCAGAGCGGCCAGTCGGGATGGTGGAACAGGGTTCGGGCCCGCATGTGCTTCCAGGTTCCGTATTTGTAATAATCGAAATCGAGGGTGGAGACGGCCTCCTGGATCATCGCCCAGGTCGCCCATTTGAGATCGCCGAGCGCCTTCAGCACCGCGACCCGCGCGTCGATCTCCGGCGTCCAGCGGCCGAAATAGGCCTCGATCATCTCGCGTTCGACGATTTCGGGGAACGCCATCTCGTCGAACCAGAGGGCGAGCTCGTAGGCGCGCTCGTTGTTGGAGGCGTATTCGAAGTCGACCAGCAGGACGTTGTCGGCCGCGTCGATCATGAAGTTGCCGGCCAGGGTGTCGTTCATGCACGGCACGAGATCGAGACCCGAGGCCGTCATCGCCGCCTTCGCCTCGGCGACGCAGCGCATCAGGTGGGCTTGGTCGGCGGGAAGCCGGCCGCCCACCTCCGCCACCTGGACCACATGTTCCTCGATCATCTCGAAGATCGTCTTCGTCAGCCCGAGCGGCGCGGAATCGTTGAACGCCTTGAGGGCGCGCACGGCGTTGTGGCGCAGAGCGGGGCGCAGGAAATCGAGGTTCGAGGAGGCGCGGTAGCCCTCGACGAAGGCGAAGATCTCGACGCCGGCCTCGGGCAGGTAGTCGACCACCTCGACGCCGTAGCCGCAGGCATGGGCGCGGCGGCTGGCTTCGTTGGCATGGTCGCGGGCGATGAACATCTCCGTGCCGCGGCCGGGCATCTTCACGAAGACATCCCGCGCGTCCCCGATGGCGACGTGCCAGTTGGTGTTGCTGATTCCGCCCGCCACCGGCCTGTAGCGCATCGGCCGGCCGTGCCAGGCGGCGATGCCGGCAAGCACGCCTTCCAGGGCGCGCTCGCCCTCGCTGATGCCGTCGCCCAAGCCTGTCCAGCTCATCGCCGTTCGGTGCCTCCCGTCCCGGATTGAGGTGTCACAGCCGCCGCAGCCAGCTCTCGAACTCACGCGCGCCGATGGTCGTGCGCGCGTGCAGGAGCCGCCAGGTTCCGTATTTGTAGAACTCGATTCCGCTGCGCGCCGAGGTGACCGCGCGGGTGACGCCCCAGAGCCCGCCCATCACGTCGTCGACGGCGCCGTAGAGGCGGCAGCGGTTGTAGAGGCGCTCGTCGA
This sequence comes from Methylobacterium sp. E-045, assembly GCF_022829685.1. Taxonomy (GTDB): domain Bacteria; phylum Pseudomonadota; class Alphaproteobacteria; order Rhizobiales; family Beijerinckiaceae; genus Methylobacterium. Next base: position 3,843 of record NZ_JAKSYE010000029.1, on the reverse strand, counting down.
ACCGGCCGGCATAACGCTCCACCGCCTCACGCCGCTCCGGCTCGAAGGCGCAGGCCTCGTTGAGGAGGGCGCCGACATCGAACCAGGGGTCGTTGTCGCCGGCGAGGTCGAAATCGACGAGGCGGACCTCGCCCTCCCCGATCATGACGTTCGAGGCGATGCCGTCGTTGTGGCAGAAGGCGAGGTCGATCCCGGCCACGTGGATCGCCTCGCGTACGAGTGCCATCGTCGCCACGAGGCGGTGGGTTCCGTCGGGAAGCGGCGCGCCGGCGGCGCGGGCTTCGGCCGCGAGGCTCTCGATCCGCGCGAAGGGGCAGACGCGATGGCCGAGCAGGCCATCGCCATGGAGCCGCGCCTTGGCGTCCAGCACCTGGCCCAGGATCGTCCCGTCCTGAAGATCGCCGACGCGGGCATAGCGCCAGGGCTCGGGCAGGTAGGCGAGGCCGATCGCCCCGTCCGCCTCGAAGACCACCTCCGGGGCGATGCCGAGCTGTGCGGCCTTGCGGGCCGCCCGCCCGGCCGCGGGCGTCACGTCCTCCGCCATGTCGGCGTGGCGGAGCTTGAGGAAGACCGGCTCGCCCTCGCGGAACGCGACCCGGACGCAATCCGAGGCCACGGCCCGGTGGGTCGGGGACGCCACAGGCGCTGCGGCCAGCCCATAGCGAGGCTGGCGCGCGACCCAGTCGGCCCGCGTGGCGATGACGGCCTCGACGCGCTGGTCGAAAGCGGTACCGGCCTCGCCGTAGGCTATCATCGCTCTCCTCCGAACCCTTCGGTCGGCCGCCTGGAGAGCAAGGCCCGTTCCGGAGATCCATTGGCACGGCACAGGCGCCATGCGGCGCGCAAGGCCACCGAGAGGCCGGCTTCGAGATCGGCCGGCCGCGTCAGTTCGGCCTCGTTATGGGCGATGCCGTCGACGCTGGGCACGAAGACGATGCCGGTGGGGCACAGGCCGAGCAGGCTGATCGCATCGTGGCCGGCCACGGTATCCATGCGCAGCGACCGCAGGGACGCCTCTTCGGCGCAGGTCGAGACGAGATCGCAGACGGCCTCCGGCAGGCTGCGGATCGGCCGCAGGGTCCGGCCGGTGATCGCCGCCAGGACGCCGGCGCGCTCCGCCGCTTCCGTGATCGCCGCCTCCGCCATGAGGCTCGCATCGGTGAGCAGGCGATCGTCGGCCGAGCGCAGCTCCACGCTGAGTTCCACCCGCGCGGGCACCACGTTGGGGGAATTGGGCTCCACCAGGAGGCGTCCCACCGAGGAATGGAAGCGGCCGGGCCAGCGCTCGGCGATCTCCCTCACCTCGGCGATGAGATAGGCGGCGGCGAGGAGCGCGTCGCGCCGGCGCGGCATCGGGGTCGGGCCGGTATGGGATTGCTCGCCGGTGAAGACCACGTCGATCTTCGCCGCCCCCCAGTTGCGGGTGACGATGCCGATGCTCGCCTTCGCCTTTTCCAGGACGAGACCCTGCTCCACGTGGAGTTCGAGGTAGCAGGAGGGGAGCGGCGGCGGCCGGTCGGTGCCGAGGAACCCGATCCCGCCCAGGGCCTCGCGCAGGGTGATGCCGGCATCGTCGCGGGAGGAGAGCGCCTCCTCGACCCGGCGCGCCCCGGCATAGGCGCCGCTGCCGAGGAGGCTCGGCCGGAAGCGCGCGCCTTCCTCGCCGGTCCAGTTCACGGCGCAGAAATCCGCGCCGAAGGTCTCGCCCGCCCGCCGCGCCCGCATCAGGGCGGCGCCGATGGTCGCGGCGGCGACCACGCCGTAGGTCCCGTCGAAGCGGCCCGCCTTCGGCTGGCTGTCGAGATGGGAGCCCATCATCACCAGGGGGGCGCCGGGACCGTCCGCGAGGGGGAACAGGGCGAACTGGTTGCCGACCCCGTCGACGAGGATCTCGGCCCCCGCCTCGCGGGCGGCGTCCGCGAAGAGGCGACGGGCCTGCCCGTCCTCGGCCGAGGCGCAGAGCCGGGTGATGCCGCCGCCCGGCGTCGCCCCGCAGGTGGAGATGTCGGCGAAGAGCGCGTGGAACGCGCGCGCCGTCGCTGCCGCGTCAGGAACTGATGAGATCGATGTCATGCTGGGTGAAATGATCCAGGAACGGCTGCGGCGGCGGCCGGTCGGTGACGAGGGTGAGCCGTTCCGAGAGCCCGAAGGTGCAGAGGTTCGCCTGACGCCCGAACTTGCGGGAATCGGCCAGAAGCACGCTCTGGCGCGCCTGGCCCCGGAGCACCTTCCGCAGGGCGGATTCGTGCTCCTCGTAATCCATCCAGCCATGGGTGAGGTCGCAGGCCGCGATGCCCATGACGGCGAGGTCGAAATAGAAGCGCTGTGCGTAGGCGACGGTCTCGTAGCCGACCAGGGCATTGTCCCGCGCCCGCAGCATGCCCGGCGTCAGGTTCACCCGCGCGGGGCCGCTGCCGAGATGGAGCGCCACGTCGATGGAATTCGTCGTCACCGTGAGGTTGCGGCCGCTGAGGCGCCGGGCGAAGGCGAGGGTCGTGGTGCCGGTATCGATGAAGATCGACATCCCGTCGCGGATCAGCACCTCGGCATGGGCCGCCACCTTCGCCTTCTCGCGCGGGTTGGTCTTGCCCCGTTCCTGGAGCGGCCGGTCCTGGTCCAGGCGGGGCGGCACGGCGCCCCCGTGGATACGCCGCAGGACGCCGCGCTCCTCCAGCACCTTGAGGTCGCGCCGGATGGTCTCCTCGGAAACCCTGAGATAAGCGGCCACGTCGGACACGCCGACTCGTCCCGTCCCGTTCAGACGGGACAGGATCTCCTGATAGCGGTGGTCGGTCAGCATCGGCGTCGGCGTCTCCCCAATCCGCCGAAGCGTAGCGATTTTGGTGGGGCGAGGCCGCAGGAAAACACGTGTCCCACACGCTGTTTCCCACAAAGATTGCAATCGCGTCGCTCGTGAAGGGGTCAGCCGCCGTCGCTGTCGGCTGCCCGAATCCTCCGGCGACGGGGAGCCGCGCGGGAGCCGGATGGGCCGGATCGGGCCGATCCGGCGCGTCGGCATGTCCTGTCCGATTGATCATGCCGCCAGAATCACGCTGCCTGAGCCGAGATGACGAGGGATGCCGATGCGGCCGTCCGTGACGACACGTGACGGCCGGAGGTCGGCGAAAAGGTCCCCGGCGCAGGCCGCCTGTCAATCTGATTTTGCCCGAATTGTGGGATTTATGCGTATTTGCCTGAATTTTCTGCCTTCTGCCATCTGTGGCATCACGCGTGCCCGTTTCCGTGCCCATCGTGGCCGTCGGCACAGGCAGGCCCGTCGCCGCGGATTTGTCGATCCTGCCCCTTCTGGTTGAAGATCAAAGGGTTAGCGTCGAAAACACAATCTGGCGGTGTCGTTCAAAGAATTTGGGTGAGAGATGGAACTTTTTTCGCTTTCGCTCCCGGTTGTGGCATTGGCCTTGCTGATCCCTCCCAATCTCACAATTCCCCGCGTCCGGGCTCCTTCGACGAGCCCGAGATCAAGAGGCGCGTGGAACAGCAGAATGGGGACGTTCGACCATGCCGACAGACGCGACAGAGAAACCCGGACCCGCCGCCTTCGCGCGCCCGGCTCGCCGCACCGGGCTTCCGGTTCTGCTGGGCGGCGCGTTCCTCGCCGCCGGCGTGCTGTCCGCCGAGGCTCAGACCGCCTCCCCCGTCGGCGAGCTCAACGATCAGACGCAGCCGCGCACCACCCGTGAAGTCGCCTCGAAACCCGCCGATCCCGTCCGCACCGGGCCCCTCGCGCCCTGGGCCACCGACATGGCGGCGCGGGGACTGACCTTCGACGTCAACATCTACGACTTCTACCAGGCCAATCCGAGCGCCGGCCTGCGCACCGGC
>NZ_JAKSYE010000004.1 GCF_022829685.1 Methylobacterium sp. E-045 | reverse complement strand
GGATGATGATGAAGAAGCGCATGATGCGGAAGCAGATGATGAAGCGCCGCATGATGAAAAGCCGGATGATGAACCGCGGGATGTGAGCCTACGGGAAGCTCGGAATAGGGCTTCCCACCCTCGCCTACCAACAATGCGGGGTGGGGAGACTTCCTCTCCTCACCACCTCGCTTTTGACGAAACCGCCTACATACCTTCGGCGTGCCATGACCCTGACCCAGTCAAGTGGTCCACGATGCACGCAAGTTTGCTGGTATCCTGAAGGCAGCTGGATGCCCCGCGACTTCGCTGCTAAGTGGCTGATGCGAAGCCATCTTGACACCCGACGGGTAAACTGCGCACTTTCGCTAAGTCCTAGTCCCTGTGTCCGCAGCGGCCCGGCTTGGACCCATCCACAATCGTGATCCTTCCCGAACGGCGCGCCTGAATAGGCCGCTGCACGATTGCATGTCCCCTCGCCCCGCGGCACCCGCCCCGGGGCGTTTCTGTCTCCGGGCCCGAGCGGCCCTCCTCTCCGCCCCCTCCCGCGGCGACCTTGACCCTGCTGCCCTCCGGCACGCGGGCCCGTGGTCGTGCGCGCTTTCCAAGGACATTTTCATCATGACGACGAACACACCTGTCTTCCCCACGTCCGGATTGACCATTCTCGACCAGGCTCCGGCTGCCTTGAAGGCCAACCCGCGTAACGCCCGCACCCATTCGAAGAAGCAGATCGCTAAGATCGCCGACAGCATCAGGGCGTTCGGCTTCACCGTGCCGCTCGTCGTCGACGATACCGGGCTCGTGCTCGCCGGACACGGACGGTTGATGGCGGCAAAGCAGCTCGGCCTGCCCACCGTCCCGACCGTCCGGCTCGACCACTTGAGCGACACGCAGAAGCGCGCCTATGCCATCGCCGACAACAAGATCGCCAACCTCGCCGGATGGGATCGGGCGACCCTCTCCCTCGAACTCGGTGAACTCGCCATCCACCTGCCCGAGATCGGGCTGGATCTGTCGATTACCGGTTTCGAGATCGCCGAGCTCGATCTGCTGACGGGAGATCTCGACGAGGAGCGTCTCGCCTCGCGCGAGGACGAGCAGCATGAGCCCGAAGCACCGGTCTCGCAGCTCGGCGACCTCTGGCAGCTCGGCCCGCACCGGATCCTGTGCGGCAGCGCCTGATGGGTGGACGAGAGGCCGACATGGTCTTCACCGATCCGCCCTACAACGTGCCCGTCAACGGTCACGTCATGGGCCGCGGCCGGGTCCAGCACCGTGAGTTCGTCATGGGTTCGGGCGAGATGACGGAGGAGGCCTTCACGGCCTTCCTGAGCGAGAGCCTCGGCCATGCCGTCTCGGTCTCGCGTGATGGGGCTCTGCACTACGTCTGCATGGATTGGCGTCACCTATCGGAGCTGCATGCGGCGACCCGACCGCTCTACGGCGAGCAGAAGAACCTCATCGTGTGGAGCAAGACCAATCCGGGGCAGGGCTCGCTCTACCGCTCGCAGCACGAGCTCATCGCGCTCTACAAAGTCGGCACGGCGAGCCACACCAACAATGTCGAGCTTGGCCGGCACGGTCGCAACCGCTCGAACGTGTGGACCTATTCCGGGGTCAACACCTTCAAGGGGGCGGGTGATCTGGCGCTGCATCCCACGGTCAAGCCGGTGGCCTTGGTCGTCGATGCGATCAAGGACGTGACGCGCCGCGGCGCGATCGTCCTCGATCCGTTCTCCGGCAGCGGTACGACCCTGCTGGCTGCGGAGAAGACGGGACGCGAGGCGCGGGTGCTCGAACTCGACCCGGTCTATGTCGATGTCGCTATCCGGCGCTGGCAGGCCTTCACGGGCCGCGACGCCATTCTCGACGGTACGGACGAGACCTGGGACGAGGTCCGATCGGCCCGTACGGCCCCTGCCCTGCTCGAGGAGGCTGCGTGATGGCTGACGCTGCGAACACCACGATGATCAAACCGAAGCGACGCGCCGGGTACGAGGTCGGGTACGGTAAACCGCCGGCCGACCATCGCTTCCGGAAAGGTCAGTCCGGCAATCCTCGCGGCCGGCCCCGGGGTCACTCGGCCCCGCTTGGTCGGCGCGATCTTCTGGATGCGCTTACCCAGGCCGCGCGTGAGCCGATTGCCATCACCAAAGACGGCCGCACGATCCGGACCACTCAGATCGAGGCACTCGCCCAGCAGCTCACCCGGAAGGCACTGCAGGGCGATATGAGGGCCGCCAAACTCCTCTTCGATAACATCAAGGCCCTGGCACCGGCGGACGAGCCCGATGGCATGTCGTTCGAGGAGCGGTTGCTGCTTCTCGATGAAGGGCCAAAGGATCCTCCTGGCATCACGGTTCGGTTCGTCGATGCTGGTGATATTCGCGAAAAGCCCGTGGGGACCTGAGCCCCCTCCCCCACTCCATTCGAACCATATGCAGCCGGAGAGCCTCGCGGCTCTCCGGCCTTTTTGCGTTTGACCCGAGACGATCCCTGTTCCGACCGATCGACTTGCCTGTTTCGACCAAGCGCGTCCCTGTTTGGCCGAGACCAATTTCCTGTTCCGCCGCACAGGGAATTGGTCCTTAAATCATTGCCTTATCTGCAGTATTGCCGACAAAAATCGAGTCCCAGAGCTGCACCGCTCCGTTTTCCCTGTTGTTTTCCCTGTTAGCAGGGAAATGGCGGCAGAGACCGGTTTGGACGGGGTGGGTGCCCCACCACCTTTTCCCTCTGTAGAGCCCCGAAAACCACCCCGTCTGCGTGGCCTTCTAGGGTCTACCGGAACCGGAACCGCAAACGTGTTTCGACCCCACTCGGAGGCTCTCCGGCGAGGTTGTCGGCGACTCGGGATTGGGGCTCGCGGCTCCGTCCGCGGCGGTCACGGGAGCAGCATGCAGCCGCCCCCGCGTCCCGTTCCAGGTCACGCCGCCATGGCAATGGGCTCGGCTCGGTTGGCCGGGCCGCCGTCGTCGGCGAGGCGATCCGGACCGGAAACTGGGCGCTCGTCTCCGACCTCGACTACGCGGCCTGACTCAACGCCTGCAAGATGGACGAGATCGCACGGTTTCCCCTGACCATCGCCGAGGCCGACCGCATCATCGAGTGGGGGTACACCGCACACCCTCGCGGCGAAGAGGCGATGTCGCTCCTGGTGGCGGACTGGACCGCCGGCAACGACCGCGCGAAGGACGCCGCCTGATGGTCAAGAGGACCCTCCCTGCCAAGCCGGCCGCGCTGGAGGCGAGCCTGCGCGTCGCGGTGCTCGCGAAGGACTGCGAGGGTGAGGCCGTTGCGCGGCATCGACACGTCCGGACGGACCACGGCGAGGCCGGCGCCAGCCAGCGCCAGCAGCGGCGCGCAGAACCACACCACGCGCCAAAACGGCGACCCCACCTTGCCCAAGCGAATATCCCCCGACGGCGGCTCGTTGCCACCGGGCGAAGGTGGCCCGCAGTCGCCTCCCTTGCGAGAGAGCATCGCCGCAAGTCCGTGGATTTGCGTCGAATCCTGATGGGACACTTATGCCGAAGGCCAGGTCTCCCGCTCGAACCCTTATGCGACCGGGCTCAGGTTACGGATGCGGTCCCGATGATGGATCGCGCGAACCCAAGCCGATCCATGCCCGTCCCCCTCTCGGTTCCCGCCATCGTAGCCGAGGCGCCCCGATCCCCTTCCACCAGTTTCATCGTCGGCCAGGATCCACAGGGTCACTGGGTCGCCGTCGAGACGCACGGCCTGGGCGGCGGGCTCTTCCGCACGCGGCACGACGCGCTCCACTATGCGATCGACCTCACCGGCCATCGACCGGACGCGGTCGTGATCGCGACGGACCGCATCGAGCTCCGGATTTGAGATGGGCAACGCAGCACGCCGCCTGCGGGCACGCCGTGCCCGTCGCCTTGTCGCACGGTTCGCCATAACGGGGTGTGCCTTCACCCTGGGGGCTGGCACAGGCTGGGCGCTGGACCTTCCCGTCTCCGGCACCGTGGCGGCGCTCTGCATCGGATTGCCGGTCGTGGCGCTCATCCACCATTTCGCCACGCGGGAGTACGGGCGCCGCAGAAGGGATGGTCAGGCGCGATGGAAGCCGATCCGGCGCCGCCACGACCTCAGTGCGTCCCTCGCCCGGAGCCGGGTACCATGACGTTGACCCCGGATGAGATCGAGCAAATCGCGAAAAGCCTCGCTTCGGCCTAGCTTCGGTACGGAAAGCCTGTGAAAAAGCTTCCAAAAATGACCGCATCCAAGATCATGGCTAAATCACTGTGATTATGGGCAGTTTTTGATGTCGAGGTAGGGTCGCGATCGGCGTCGATCGTGACCCCACCTCGATTTCTTTTTTCATCGAATTATCAGGGCCTTCGAAGGAGATCCGACAGGGTCGAACGTCGGTGCTTGTCGACATCGGGCGCGCTCTCGCGCCAGTCCGAACGCCTCTCGGACGAGATTACGCGCTTCCTCAACACCCTGCGCGCCGCATGAAGATCCGTCCAGGCGCGCCGGTCTCACAACCGGACGGCTAGAGCGCTCTCCGCCGAAGTGGATGCCGGTTCGGCGAAAAAGAGTGCGACACAACAAAGATCGAGAGGTGTGCCCCGACCCAACGTGGTCGGGCGCAGCTCTAGGCTCCGGACTGCTCCTTGCCTCGCCTATCTGTCGGTAAGTGCGGCTCAACCTTCGCAAACTGTGCGTCCGTCAGCCAAAACTCGTCCGTCCGGTCCTCCTTCCCGACACAGGAGTCACGGACACCCCTGCCAAGCCAAATTCATGGGTCCGGAGCCTAAGCCGCCGCATCCACCCCGACAGATCCTGGATTCCCTCACCCGCCCGGCTCCGGGCGGGTTTTCCGTTCCGGCCTCTGTCGTACCAAGCTGCTCCGCCATTCGCCGCCATCAGATATGAGGGTCATTTTGGGCACACTGAACGGTATCGAACATCCGGCCGTCAGAATGGGACACTGAGACAACTCCGTCCATTGCTTGTGGCACCCCAATGTCGTCTTCCGTACCAAACCGCTTGAGGATGGCTCAGAGCGATGGTGCCTGAGCGCATGCGCGACGTGAGCCTGCGCAGCATTGGGCGAGGGGGGATCATGGGTACGTTTCGGTACACGGCAGGTGGCGATTATGACGCCGGAAACGATCAGCAAGGATATTATTTCAATTTAGACGATGAAGAGTTCAAAATTAAAGAATTCGGACTTCCTGACGTCTCCGCAATTGGCGCGAGAACTGGCCCCGGGAGCGATAGTCTGTTTGAATACAACGGCAATGTAAGCTATCAGCTTGTTGACGCCAATTCAGAATTTCTATATACGAACAATACCGGCTTTGCTCTGGATTACAAAGACGTCACTCAAAACTTGTTTTTACTTGGGGGAGAACTGGGCGATTCCGTCGTTGCAGGATCCGGAGACGACACGGTCGCGGGTCAAGGCGGCAACGATCATCTGTTTGGCAATGCCGGCAATGACGTCTTCATCGGTGGCAACGGAGCAGACTTCCTCGATGGCGGCACGGGCACCAACACGGCTCAGTATTCCGGAGATTATGTTAACCGGGTAGGCGTCTCCGTCAGCCTGCAATCGAACACCGCCTTTGGCGCCGATGCCGAAGGGGATACTTTCACCAACATCCAGAACCTCAAGGGCAGCGACTACAACGACGTTCTCGCCGGTGACGGTAACGCCAACGTGCTGACAGGCGGTTCCGGCGACGACACCCTGCGTGGCCTAGGCGGCGCGGACACGCTCGACGGGGGCGCCGGCAACGATCGCCTGGTGATCAACCAAGCCTCGGCCGATGCGAATGGCGTTTCCGGCGTGACCATTCATGGCGGGGATAACGTCGACACGCTTTTCCTGCAGGGGCATGACACGTTCACCTTCGATAACGATGCGAACTTCGACGGCATCGAGAAGATCTACGTTGCCGACGGTGCAGGCCTCGACCTGACGGGTATCGAGGAAGGCGTGAAGATCATTTCGCAGAGCACGCTCTCTGCTTTCGACGCCACGCGCCATGACGTGACCCCCACCCATATCACCGGGACCGATGCCAACGACAGGATCACGGGCGGCAAGGGCAGCGACTACATCAATGGCGGCGCAGGAAATGACGTCCTGAAAGGTGGCAGTGCCGGGAAAGGCATCGACGCTTTTGCGGACCTTCATGGTGGTCAGGGCAACGATACCGTTACGGGCATCGGGGGGAATACGAACCTCTACGGCGATGCCGGCGATGATGTTTTGAGAGCTGGCACTGCCAAGTTCGATTTCCAGCCGAGCTCAACGTATCTCGACGGTGGCACTGGAGACGATAAAATGTTCGGCAACGGAGGAGAAGATACCTTCGTCTTCCAGAAGCTTTTCGGTCGAGACAATGTCTACAACTTCGAATTTGGAAAAGATCACTTCGACGTATCTAGTTTAGTTGGCAGCATTGATCAAATCCACATCACCGAATTGAATGGCGGAGCAAACGCCCTCATTACCTTCGATGGTGCGGGGGCAGGCAACAAGATCATCGTCCACAACGTTGCCGATCATTCTGTCTCGGTCGACGACTTCGTGTTCACGGCAGCGGCCCCTCACGATGGTTCTTATATGCTGCCGTTCTAAGTTTGCTCTAGAGCATTTTCCCGTAATCTCTGGATCACGGAAAATGCTCTAACCTGCTGTGTGGTCGCATTGTCTTCACGCGAGCCGGCATCCACCTCGCTTGAAAACGCTCTAAACTGAAATTGGATCTCGCTTCGTCGAAAGCCCGGTCGGATCACTCCGCGCCGGGCTTTTCGTTTAAGGATTCGTTAACCATTCTGTATTCATAATTGGTTTCCTCTCGGAGCCCCTACCATGACGCTCACCATCCTCGATCCGATCTCGGGCAAGCTGGTGACGATCGAGGTGCCGGTCCGGAAGCCATGTCCCTGACCCTCTACCGCATCGGACCCGACGAGCATCACCTGATCGAGGGTGGCGAGGTCGTCGGCAATCTGGCGCGAGAGGAAGGCAAGTCGAGCTGGCGGGTGTCGCTGGTCGAGGAAGCCGGGACGATCCGCGAGCGGCTGTTCCGGTCGTTCGACGCCGCGCTGGAATGGCTGGGCCTGCCGGCCGTGTCCGAGCCGGTTTAGGTCGTAGACTCATAAGATCGGAGCCAGACACGGACGGCTGCGAGTTTGACGCTGGCGAGATCGTTGGCCGGGTCCTTGTCGGCGCGGGTGGCTACAGCTCTGACGTTCTTGATTGTGTTGAAGAAGCGTTCGACGAGGGTGCGGTCGCGGTACAGGAACGCGCTGAAGGCCGGGACAGTCTTGCGGTTCAGCATCGGCCGGACATTGGCCCAGGCCCCTTGTTTGGCCAGACGGTCTCGCCGTTCGTCGCTGTCGTAGGCCCGGTCGCCGAGCAGGGTCTGACCCGGACCGAGCGCGCCGAGCATATCGTCCGATGAGCGGCGGTCATGGGCCTGCCCCTCGGTCAACTTGAGAGCGATGGGGCGGCCCTGGGCATCCACCAGGGCATGAATCTCGGTGGTCAGGCCGCCGCGCGAGCGACCCATGCAACGGGATCGGTCGTCTTTTTTTGGGCGGTGGCCGCATGCTGGTGCCCCCGCACGCTGGTGGCGTCGATCATCTGAATCAGCATGGCCAGCCGCAGCGACAACCGTGCTCTGGGCTTTACC
>NZ_JAKSYE010000091.1 GCF_022829685.1 Methylobacterium sp. E-045 | reverse complement strand
CGTGCCGTTCAAGACCCCGCCCGCCTCGGTCACGCTGCCCGTCGCGACACCCGCCACGACGGCCGCATCGTCGGCGCCGTTGATGGTGACCGTCACCGACAGCTTCGTCGTGCACACCACTGAAGGCACCGAGCAGACGGTGACGGGCGTCACCTACAAGGTGGGTTCGGCCGATGCCTCGACGACGGCTCCGGCCGGGATCAGCCTGTCCGACCATAGCCTGACGGGCGATCCGACCAACGCGGCCTTCGACCACCTCAAGGCGTGTGCGACCGAGAGCATCCTGGTGAGCTACGAGGTGAGCGACGGCAAGGTCACGGTCGCCCAGACCGAGACCATCACCATCACCGGCACCAACGATGTGGCGTCGATCACCGGGAAGGCGACCGGCGCTGTCACGGAGGACGCGACCCCGAACTCCATCGGTGGACAGCTCACCGTCGCCGACGCCGATGACGGCGAGGCCTCGTTCGAGGCTCCCGCGTCTCTGGCGGGCACCTACGGCACCTTCACCTTCGACACCGCGACCGGAGCCTGGACCTACACCCTCGCCAACGGCACCCCCGCGGTCGATAAGCTGCAAGGCGGCCAGTCCGTGACGGACCAACTCGTCGTCACGTCGTTCGATGGTACGGACGACCAGACCATCAGCGTCAGCATCACGGGCGCGAACGACAAGACCGTCCTCAGCGCGATCACGCCCGCCTCGTCCTCGGTTACGGAAGCTGGGACTGCGACTGCCCAGGATCTGGGCGCGATCACCGGCACGCTGACCTTCACCGATCTCGACGCGGGCGACACGCTCGCGGCGTCCGTGGTCGGCACTCCGACCCTGACGCTGAACGGCAATGCCCTGACGGGCAGCCAGGCAGCCCTCCTCGAGGCGGCCCTCGTCGACGGCAAGCTGACCTTCGATGCCGGCGTCACGTCGAATGGCGGGGAGCAGACGCTCGGCTACAGCTACGATGCGGCTGCCGCCAACCTCGACTTCCTCAACGCGGACGACTCGCTGGTCGTCAGCTACCAGGTGAAGGTCGGTGATTCCGACACGCGCACCCTCAGCTTCACCATCACCGGCACCAACGATGCCCCGACGGTGGCGGCGGCGCTGACCGACGCGGCCGACGAAGGCGCGGGTTCCGTCACCAGGAACCTGCTCGAGGGTGCGTCCGACCTCGACAACGGCGCTGTGCTGACGGTGACGGGTGTCACCTACAAGGTGGGTTCGGCCGCTGCCTCGGCGACGATTCCGGCCGGGATCAGCCTGTCCGACCATAGCCTGACGGTCGATCCGACCAACGCGGCCTTCGACCACCTCAAGGCGGGTGCGACCGAGACCATCGTGGTGAGCTACGAGGTGAGCGACGGCAAGGTCACGGTCGCCCAGACCGAGACCATCACCATCACCGGCACCAACGACAAGACGATCCTCAGCGCCATCACCTCCCCGGCCAGCGTGGCCGAATTGGGCGATGCGAGTGCCC
>NZ_JAKSYE010000074.1 GCF_022829685.1 Methylobacterium sp. E-045 | reverse complement strand
GGGGGGGCCGCGTCGGGAACGAAGGGGTCAGGACACAGGTGAGACCGATACCTAGGCGGGGCGGGGGATGACGCCGGGGTCGCGGGGTGGCGCGCCTGGGCAGGATGGGGGCGGGCGGGTCGGGGGGGGGCTCGCCGGGGTGTTGGTCCCGGGGGCGGTTGGCCCAGGGGAGGGGGGGGGGGGGGGTCATGAAGACCTCAGTCGGCCCATGCAGGGGTCGGGGTGAGACGACCCCTTCGCCCCTGTGCGGGAGAAGGTGGCCCGCGAAGCGGGTCGGATGAGGGGAGCGCCATCTCCGGACAGGTCGCCCCCTCTCCCGGTCGCTCCGCGACCACCCTCCCCCGCAGAGGGGGGAGGGCCGAGCGCGAACGCCCCCGATGCGTGAACGTCGGCATGCGGAAGATTGCCGTCAGGCAAGCCGGAGCCGGTGGTGCGAGACGGGGCGATCATTCCACCTCGTCCCCGGCCGAGGTCATGCGCGTCACCACATCCGGCGCCACGGCGTCCTCGGCCTCGTCCTTCGGCGGGTGGATCAGCGCGTCGAGGCGGGCGCGCGTGGCGTGGAATTCGGGGGTGAGCGCCTGGTTGTGGCTGCGCGGGCGCGGCACCGGCACCTCGATGAGTTCGGCGACCTCGCCCGGATGGGCGCTGAGGACGAGGATGCGGTCGGCCAGATGCACCGCCTCGTCGAGGTCGTGGGTGATGAAGACGATGGTGATGTCGATCTTCTTCCAGATCTCGATGAGATAGGCCTGCATCCGGGCGCGCGACTGGGTGTCGAGGGCCGAGAACGGCTCGTCCATCAGCAGGATGCGCGGCCGGGTCGCGAGAGCGCGGGCGATGGCCACCCGCTGCTTCATGCCGCCGGAGAGCTGGTGCGGGTAGCTGTCGGCGAAGGCCTCCAGGCCGATGAGCGCCAGCCATTGCCGGGCCTCGCGCTCCGCTTCACGGCGCGGCGTGCCGTTCTCCTCCAGGCCGAAGGCGACGTTGCGCAGGACGCTGAGCCAGGGGAACAGGGTGTAGCCCTGGAACACCATGCCCCGGTCGGCGCCCGGCCCCGTGACCGGCACGCCCTCGACGCTGACCACGCCCGAGGTCGAGGTCTCCAGCCCGGCCAGGATGCGCACGAAGGTGGACTTGCCGCAGCCCGAAGGCCCGACGACGCAGAGGAACTCGCGCCGGTGGGTGACGAGGTCGATGTCCTTGAGCGCCACCGTCACGCCGCCGTCCGGCTTGGCGAAGGTCTTCGTGAGCTTTTCGACCCGGAGGGCGACCTCGCGGCCCTTGAGTTTCTCGAAGCGGGCGCGGACCGGCTCGCATTGGGTGCGGTAGTCGCAGGCCTCGATCGGCAGGACGACGGGGGAAACCGAGTTCACGCTTCGCTCCTGTCGTAGGGGAACAGCCGGCGGCCGAGCCAGGCGAGGGCGAGATCGGTGATCGAGCCGACGAGGCCGATGATGAGGATCGCGGCGTAGACGTTGTCGAAATGCTGGTAGCGGGCCTGCTGCGTGATGAAGAAGGTGATGCCCGACGAGGTGCCGATGAGTTCGGCGACGATGAGGTAGGTCCAGGCCCAGCCGAGGAGGATGCGCTGGTCGCGGTAGAGCTGCGGCAGCATCGCCGGCACGATCACCCGGCGGATGAGGCGCAGGTTGCGCGCGCCGAGCGTCAGCGCCGCCTCGATCAGCAGGGGCTCGATCCGCCGGGTGGTGTTGGCGATGACCAGGACCTGCTGGAAGAAGGTGCCGATGACGATGATCGCGATCTTCGGCCCGTCATAGATGCCGAGGATGGCCACCATCAGCGCGCCGAAGGCGGGCGCCGGCATGTAGCGCACGAACTCGATGACCGGCTCGGTGAGACGCGCCAGGGTCGGCTGGGCGCCGCAGAGGATGCCCAGGGGCACGCCGATCAGCGACGACAGCAGGAAGCCGAAGGCGATGATCTGGATCGAGTGCCACAGGCTCAAGGGCAGGCGGATGGCGTCGCGCTGGGTCGGCTGGGCCGTCAGCGAGGTCCAGAACGCGGTCGCCACCTCATGCGGGGCGGGGAGGTAGACCGGGTTGGCGGGCCTGCCCGCCGGCTCGGCGGTGCCGGCGGCCCTGGCGGAGGCGACCTCCTCGGCGAAGGCGGCCTTGGGCACGCGCATCCCCGGCTCCATCCAGGCGATGTCGCCGGGCTCGGTCACCTCCACCAGGGGATGCCACAGGAACGGCACGTAGGAGAACGCCGCCCAGGCGAGGAGGGGGATCAGGAACGAGAGGACGGCGAGCGTCGTCCGGCGGCGCGGCGAGAGCGGCCGGGCGACGCCGACCCAGGAACGCCGGCGGGATGTCGGCCGCAGGGCCGGCGCGTCCCTCCCCCCTTCGCGGGGGAGGGTGGCCCGCGAAGCGGGTCGGGAGAGGGGAGCGCCATCTCCGGAGAGGTCGCCCCCTCTCCCGCCTGCTCCGCAGGCACCCTCTCCCGCAGGGGGGAGAGGGGCAGCGGGGAGAGGGGCAGCACCCTGGCGCATCTCGGCGCTCATTTACCGTCGGTCAGCGCGGGGTCGATGGTGCTCTTCACGTCCTGGGCGGTCTTGTAGACCTCGTACTTCACGTTGAAGGCGTCGGCGTAGCGGCTGGACCCGTAGAGGGAGCCGAACCCGTCGGCGTCCTTCATCACCTTGGCACCCTCGGCGAGGGTGAGGAGCTTGGTGCCCTTGAGGAAGCGGGTGAAGGTGGGCGCGTCGATGCCGACCTTGGCCGCCATGATCGCCACGGCGTCGCCCTGCGTCTTCGGATCCTGGATGTAGGCGACGACCTTGTCCCAGACGCCCACGAACTTGATCCACTCCGCCCGGCGCGCCGACAGGCTCGCGGGGGAGACCGCGACCACGTCGTAGATCAGGCCCGGCTCGTCGGCGGAGGTGTAGAGGGGCTTCGCGCCGGCCGCGCCCTTCATGGCCTGGCCGGCGATGGGCTGCCAGGCGCCGATGGCCGAGACGTCGCCGGAGGCGAGCACCTGCGGGGTCTCGTTGGTCTTGGCGTTGACCAGGGTGACGTCGGTCTCCTTGAGGCCGAGCTTGGTCAGGCCGTTGATGAGGAGCAGGTGCTCCACGAGGCCGACTTCGAGGCCGACCTTCTTGCCCTTGAGATCCGCCAGCGTCTTCACGCCCGGCTTGCCGACGATCATGTCGTTGCCGTTGGAATAGTCGGTGAGCATGATCATGACGTTCTTGGCGCCGTTGCCGCCCATCACCAGGGCGTCGCCGTTGGTGCAGGTGACGGCGTCGAGCTTGCCGGCGGAGAACGCGTCCATGGAGGCCGAGTAGTCGAACCACTCGAACTTCGCGTCGAGTCCGGCCTCCTTCAGCCAGCCCTTCTCGATGGCGACCTGCCAGGCCACCCAGCCGGGCCAGTCGCTGTAGCCGATGCGCAGGGGCTCGGCGGCGTGCGCCGCCGGGATGGAGGCGGAGGCCGTGAGGAGGCCGAGGGCGAGGGCGCAGCCCGCGACTGCCTTGCGTCCGGCGGTCAGGATCGTGGAAAGGTGCATCTGCATTCTCCGAACCGCGTAGTACGATCGCTGGAAATCGTAATACCGATTGCTTTTCACCCATACAAGACATGTGCCAGGGCTGGCCCGGCATTCAGGAGAGGCCCGATGGCCGGTGGCGACGAGATCGAGGCGAGGACTGACGACGGGACGGTCCCGGAGGAGGGCGCGGGCGGCCGGCGCAAGCCGGTGAGCCGGATCAGCCTGTCGCTGTCCGAGGACCTGCTCTGCGAGCTCGACACCATGGTGGGGGAACGGGGCTTCGCCAGCCGCTCCCAGGCGGTGGCGACGATCCTGCACCGCTCCCTGGTGGAGCACCGGCACAAGGTCGGCGACCGGGTGATGGTCGGCACGATCACGCTGTTCTACGACCACCTGGCGCCCGGCGTGCAGCAGCGTCTGGCCGACCTGCAGCGGCGCTACATCGCCGAGGTGATCTCCTCGCTCCACGTCCACCTGATGAACAACCAGACCCTCGAAGTGGTGCTGGTCCAGGGGCCGGCGGCGACGCTGCAGACCATCGCCGACACGATGATCACCGAGCGCGGCGTCATCTCGGGGCGGCTGGAACTGGCCGCCGCCCTGATCCCGCCGATCCATCCGTTCCAGGGGGAGGGAGGCGGCTGAGGACGGGCCTCAGCTCTGCCAGACCCGCGGCATCGGCGTGCCCCGGTAGGCCACCAGAACGCGGGCGGCGGTCGCCCGCATGGCATCGGGGGCGCTGCTCAGGAATCGGGCAACGAGATGCCCGTTCCAGGCACTGGCGGCGACGTCGACCCCCGGTGACGCGAGCGTGTCCACGAGGCTGCGGAAGGCCTCCAGCCGCCCCTCGGCATCGGGCGAGACGTCGAGGAGGGTCGCCATGGCCCGGGCGCCGCCGCCGAGGGCGGCCCGCTCCAGCAGCGCCGTGATCGGACCGTCGAGGGCGAGGGATTCGGCATAGGCCAGGCGCCCGCCCCGGCGGATGCGCCACGCATCCCGGAACAGGCCGGAGTCCAGGCGCTCGTGGCGGGCCGTGCGCCCGAAGACCACGGCCTCGAAAGCGAGCAGGCGCGCATCCGGGGCGAGATCGGCCTCGAACCGCCGCTCCAGCCGAGCCCGTTCGAACAGGATGGTCTCCTGCGGCAGCCAGTCGAGGCGTGCCCCCCCGGCGAGCACCGCCCGCGTGCCCACATGGCTCGACACTCCGTCGGATTTGTAGATCTTCTCGGCGGCGGTAGTGGTGAGGACGAGGTGGGCGCCCGCGCCGACCTCCGCCTCGACCCGGAACCCGTCGCCGCAGGCGATGCCGCCCGCCGTGTTGAGGAGGACCGCCTCGCAGGCCCCCGCAGGGTGGCGCGGGAGCCGCAGGCGCAGCGGTCCGGATTCGGACAGGTCGGCCACGTGCGTACCGATTCCGTGGCGGACGACGCGCACGCGGACGCGTCCGTCGGAGCGCTGCCGCGCCGGCGCGGCGTCGGGGGACGGCACGGCGATGGCCGGTCGCTCCACGCTCGATCCGTCGGGGGCCACGCGCGTGCGGGCTCGGTCTTCCGTCGCCTCAGGCCGGTCCGGTGGCCACGGGCCGCGCGGGGTCGACGCCCCATTCGGACCAGGAGCCGTCATAGAGCGCGCGGGGCGGATGACCGAGGGTCTCGAGAGCCAGGGCGACGATGGCCGCCGTCACCCCCGAGCCGCAGGTGGTGACCACGGGCCGGGCCGGATCGACGCCGGCATCGGCGAAGACCTTGCGCAGGGACTCCGCGTCCTTCAGCCGGCCGCCGGCCTGGAGCGCGGAATAATGGACGTTCCGGGCGCCCGGCATGTGGCCGGGGCGCACGCCGGGGCGCGGCTCGGCCTCCTCGCCGCGGAAACGCGGGGCGGATCGGGCATCGACGACCTGGGCCGAGCCGGTCTCCAGGGCGCGGGCCACGTCGTCGGCATCGGCCACGGCCCCGTGGTCGAGGCGCGCGGAGAAATGGCGCCGGTCGCGGCGGGGGCCGTCGCCATCCTCGGTGGGTCCGCCGGCGGCGAGCCATGCCGGGAAGCCGCCCTCCAGGATCTGCACGTCGCGCACGCCGAAGGTGCGCAGCATCCACCAGACGCGGGGCGCCGAGAACAGGCCCATCCCGTCATAGACGACGATGTGCATGCCGTCGCCGATACCGAGTTCGCGCATGCGCGAGGCGAAGACCTCCGGCCGGGGCATCATGTGCGGCAGGGACGAGGTCTCGTCGCTCATGGCATCGATGTCGAAGCGGATCGCGCCGGGGATGTGGGCGGCCTGGTATTCGGCTGCGGCATCGCGCCCCTGGGCGGGCAGGTACCACGACGCATCGAGCACGATGATGCCGGGTGCGCCGAGGCGCTCCTTGAGCCAGTCGGTCGTGACGAAGTGCGAAGGCGCCATGGTCTCTCTGTCCGCAATGAGGGTCAGCGCCACTCAACCACATCCGCCCCCGGCTTGCACAGTCGGTCCGTTGAGGCGAAAGCTCCGGGCATGACGAGCCCAAGCCTCGACCCCCGTCCGGAGCGGACACGATCGTGAGTGCCCGCGAGACGTTCCACATCGAGATCCTCGGCTCCGACGACGAGGGCGAGGATCGCGTGCGCCAGCGCCTCTCGATCCGCGCGAGCGGAGCGGAGAGCGCCACGGAGCGCGCGCTCCTCCTGTTCGCGCGGGCGCGGGCGCCGCAGCGCTCGGGGGGGCCCGCCGAGGCGGTGCGCGTCATCGACGGAGCCGGGACGGAGGTGTTCCACCGGACCCGCTTCGACGAGACCGCCTGACCATGCGCCTCCTCGCGGCCCTCGGCGCGGCGGTGCTGTTCGCCGGCCTGTTCGTGCGCAGCTATACCCTGCCGCCGGCTCCCGACCGGCGGGGCGGCACCACCCTGGCCCTGGCCTATCCCAACCGCGCTCTGTTCGGCAGCCCGCGCGGGGATTGCGTCGGCACGCCCCCGGACGAGGTGGTCATCGCCTGCCTGATCGGCTCCGTGTCCCGGTTCCGCGCCGAGACGATGCCCCTCGTCCAGCTCCCGTTCTGCGGCACCTGCTACGGCCTGTCCCAGAGCCTCGCCACCCTCGGCCGCGACGAGAATGCAGTCCGGGCCAAGCTCGACCAGATGGCGCGATACGGGTGGTAGGCCCCGCGCTGGGCGAATGGCTCGGGCACCACGTTGACTTCGCAGGCGCGAAAGCGCATATCGCAGTTGCAGCGTCAGCGGCCGTGACAGGTTCGCTTGAGAGGGCTGCGTGACGGATCGCCGATTGCGCGTCAGCGCGGCCCAAGCGACCTGAGCCCCTCTCTTCAACGTGCATGCACCCGGATCGCCCCATCACGCGGGCGACCTCCAGCTCAACGGACCAGCCCCTTCGACAAGACGGCCATCGTTTCGGTGGCGTCCGGCCGGTCCCGCTGCCTGAAAGTCTACCCTTGACCCAATTCACCGATTTCGGACTCGCAGAGCCCGTGCTGCGCGCCCTGGACGAGGCCGGCTACAAGACCCCGACCCCGATCCAGGCCCAGGCCCTGCGCCCGGCCATGGAAGGCCGCGACCTCTGCGGCATCGCCCAGACCGGCACCGGCAAGACCGCGGCCTTCGCGCTGCCGATCCTGCACCGCCTCGCCCAGAACCCGCGCAAGGCCATCCGTCGCGGCTGCCGCGTGCTGGTGCTCTCGCCCACCCGCGAGCTCGCCAACCAGATCGCCGAGAGCTTTTCCGATTACGGAAAACACCTGTCGTTCACCAACACCGTGGTGTTCGGCGGCGTCACCATCTCCCGCCAGGAGAAGGCGCTCGCCAACGGCGTCGACATCCTCGTCGCCACGCCGGGCCGCCTCATGGACCTCATCGAGCGCCGCTCGCTGACCCTCGAGGCCGTCGAGATCCTCGTCCTCGACGAGGCCGACCAGATGCTCGACCTCGGCTTCATCCACGCCCTCAAGCGCATCGTGAAGATGCTGCCGAAGGAGCGCCAGAGCCTGTTCTTCTCGGCCACCATGCCGAAGAACATCGCCGGCCTCGCCGACCAGTACCTCCGCGATCCCGTCCAGGTCGCCGTCACGCCGGTGGCGACGACGGCCGAGCGCGTCACCCAGGAGGTCATCTTCGCCCATACCGGCGCGAAGCAGGCCCTGCTCAACCACATCCTGCGCGACCCGAAGATCGAGCGCGTGCTCGTCTTCACCCGGACCAAGCACGGCGCCGACCGCGTGGTGCGCGGCCTGGAGAAGGTCGCGATCAACGCCTCGGCCATCCACGGCAACAAGTCCCAGCCGCAGCGCGAGCGGGCGCTCGCCGCGTTCAAGGACGGGTCCTGCCGCGTGCTGGTCGCCACCGACATCGCCGCCCGCGGCATCGATGTCGAGGCGGTGAGCCACGTCATCAACTACGACCTGCCCAACGTGCCGGAGAGCTACGTCCACCGCATCGGCCGCACCGCGCGCGCCGGGGCGAACGGGCTCGCCATCTCGTTCTGCAACGACGAGGAGAAGGCCTACCTGCGGGATATCGAGCGCACCACGCGCCAGAAGATCCCCGTCGGCGCCTTCCCCGAGGGCTTCAACCCGCCGACCCGCCAGGAAGCGGCCGAGGCCGCCCAGGCCGAGGAGCGCCGTCCGGCGCCCCAGGGCCAGCGTCCCGGCCAGCGCCAGGGCCAGCGTCCCGGCGGCGGTCGTCCCGGCGCCGGTGCCCGTCCGGGCGGCGGTCGTGGTGGCCAGCCCGCCGGGCAGGCCCGGTCCGGCCGTCCCCAGGAAGGCCGCGGCGATCGTCCGTCCGACGGGCAGGGCCGCGGCCCCCGTCCCGACCAGCGCGGCGACAACCGCGCGCCGCGCCAGGGCGAGCGCCCGCGCAGCGGCGGCGGCGGCAATGCCGGCGGCGAAGGCCGTGCCATCGGCTGGCTCGATCGCTTCCCGCGTTCCTGATCTCACTTGACGCTTCGACGGTCGGGTTCGCCCGGCCCGGCGCCGCCCCGGACCTGTCCGGGGCGGCGTTGTCGTGTCCGGCCCGCCGCCGGGACGGGCATTGCCGACGGACGATCCCGCGCCATCTGACCCTATGGCGGTCATCGCCGCGAGGAGGCGTGGATATGCGTTTCGAACTCTACCGGGATTCGGGCGGCGAGTGGCGCTGGCGCCTCCGGGTCACGAACGGAAACGTCATCGCCGATTCGGCCGAGGGCTATGCCCGCAGGGAAGATTGCGAGCACGGCATCACCCTGGTGAAGGGCTCGTCCGAGGCCAGCGTGGTCGACATGACGCTGAAGATCGCCTGACCCGTTTACGCCGTCCCCCTCGAACGAAGGCCGTTCCCGGCGCGCCAAACCGTTAAGCTTGCCGGCGGAGGGCATGAAACGGTTTGCCGGGTCCGTGCGTTCGAGTGACGGCCAAGCATGCAGTTCCGCGCATGCCGTCATCGCGTCACCATCGTTCGATCATCCGAGGAGTCATGAACGTGTTGAGGAAACTCCTTCTGGCCGCCTTGCTGGCCCTGGGCTTCGCCGCCCTGCCCCCCCAGGGCGCTTCGGCCGCGCCCATCGGCCCGGTTTCCGCGCTTCAGAGCGAGGCCGCCCCGGCCGTCGCCGAGAAGGCGCAGTACTACTACCGCCGGCCGTATTACCGTCGCCCGTTCTACCGTCGCCCCTATTACGCCCGTCCCTACTATCGCCGTCCGTACTTCGCGCCGCGTCCGTTCTACCGCCGTCCGTATTACGGCCCGCGCCGGTTCTACGGCCCGCGCCGGTTCTACTACTGAGCCGCTCATACGACCGAGCCGACACGGCCGATCTCTGCCGAGGCCCGGATGTCCCGAGGGGGACATCCGGGCCTTTTCCTTGACCGGACGCCCCCTGTCGGCCGATGCATGGAGGCCAAGCCGCACCTCGAACGAATGAAGGCCGGTGGCGATCAGGGTGGAGACCGCAATGGGCGAGACCAGCGATCCGCGTGGGGACCTCACGGTGCGCACCATCGCGATGCCGGCCGACACCAACGCCAACGGCGATATCTTCGGCGGCTGGGTGATGTCGCAGATGGACCAGGCCGGGGGCATCGCCGGCGTCGACCGGGCGCAGGGGCGCGTGGTGACGGTGGCCGTCGATGCGATGACCTTCATCCGCCCGGTGCGGGTGGGCGACGTGCTCTGCGTCTATACCCGGGTGGAGAGCGTCGGCCGCACCTCCATGAAGATCCAGGTCGAGGCCTGGGCCCGGCGCTTCCGCACCAAGCTGCGCGAGAAGGTGACCGAGGCGACCTTCACCTTCGTCGCCATCGACGACGACGGACGCCCGCGCCCCCTCCCCAAGCCGGAGCCGGAGACGTCGCCGGAGCCGTGAGAGCGGAGGTCAAACGTTCGGAGGGGCCACGCGCTGGCGCAGGCCGGTGATGACGGCCTTCAGGACGTCGGAATCGAGCTGGTGGCCCGTGGCCGAGCGGACGGCGTCGATCCGGTCGTGGACGAAGGCGAGCTTGGCGATCACGGCCGGGGTCAGCTTGAACGGATACAGCGCCGGCTGCCCCATGCTCCGGCTGAGGGAATTCACCGCGTAGGTCAGCGGCAGCCAGACCGAGACCAGACGGTCGAGGTCGGGGGATTGATACGGATCGAAATCGATCACCACGGGTTCCGGCGTGCTGCTGCGCAGGCGCGGCCGCAGATGGAGCTCGAAGGCGCTCGCCGTCTCCACCGTGTCGACGATGTGGAGGTAATGCGCCCAGGTCTCGGCGAAATCCTCCCACGGGTGGCTGGTGGCGTAGGCGCTGACGTAGGATTCCTGCCAGTCCGGCGGCGCGCCCTGGCCGTAGTAGCGCTGCAGGGCCATGCCGTAGCTGGCGCGCTCGTCGCCGAACAGGTCGCGGAACGCCCAGATGCTCTGGTCGTAGCGGACCAGGACGTTCCAGAAATAATGCCCGATCTCGTGGCGGAAATGCCCGAGCAGCGTGCGGTAATACTCGCCGAACAGCATCCGCCGGCGCTCGCGCTCGACGTCGTCGGCCTCGGCGATGTTGAGGGTGATGAGGCCGCTGCGATGCCCGGTGAGGACGGGCGCGCCGACGCTGTAATTCTCGGCCGGATCGACCAGGAAATCGAAGGCGAGGCCCGTGGCCGGGTTCTCCTCCCGGGTCATCAGGGGCAGGTCCAGGCGCAGGAGCGAGTAGAACAACCGATGCTTGGCCGCCTCGATCTGGCGCCAGCGGGTGAGGTTCCAGTCGAGGGTCAGGTCCGGGACGACGCGGTTGTGCCGGCAGGAGGTACAGTAGCGGTCCGGGCTGTCCTCTGGCACCAGCCAGTTGCACGCATGGTAATCGGCATTGGCGCAGAAGCGGTATTTCCGGGCCGGGTCGGCATAGGCGTGCCAGACCGAACCGGAGGGTTCGAGGGCCGACATCTCATGCGACTGGCAGACATAGCCGAGCCGCCGCTGGCAGCTGTCGCATTCCGTGCTCTCGAAGCTCACCGGCTGGTCGCAGGCCTGGCACTGGAAGACCTTCATCGGCCGGCCGTGCCCGCCGGACGGTCGCCGGGCCGAGCGCGCGGGAGCGCGGCGCGGCGGCGTCCCGCGCCACGATGCACGGAATTTGCTTCGCGCTCGGCGACGGGCCGCATCGCCACGCCGTATGTCTGAACTGCCAGGGCCACGATCCTCACGCGATGAACGTCTTCGCCTTCCACCGCCCGGTCGGGCAACGTCGCTGTAGACTAGCACCGAATTCGACTGCCGTCGGCGCTGTTCCCGGCCTATGGTCATTCGGCCTCGAAACGCCGATGACAGCTCGGAGGCGTTTCGGTGATGCGCCCCGGCTTCCCGCCGCCGGCGCGCGCACCTCGCGCGCCCGGCACCACGTCTGAACCAGCGGGAGTCCCCGTGTCCATCAAAGCCGCCCTCCACCACGTCACCCACTACAAGTACGACCGGCCGATCCAGCTCGGACCGCAGGTGATCCGCCTGCGCCCGGCGCCGCATACGCGCTCGATCGTGCCGGCCTACTCCCTGAAGATCCTGCCGGAGAACCACTTCATCAACTGGCAGCAGGACCCGAACGGGAACTGGCTCGCCCGCCTGGTCTTCCCCGAGCGGACCACCGAATTGAAGATCGAGGTCGATCTGACCGCCGAGATGGCGGTGATCAACCCGTTCGACTTCTTCGTGGAGGACTACGCCCAGACCCGCC
Organism: Methylobacterium sp. E-045; assembly: GCF_022829685.1. GTDB lineage: Bacteria > Pseudomonadota > Alphaproteobacteria > Rhizobiales > Beijerinckiaceae > Methylobacterium. The sequence goes on along the minus strand of NZ_JAKSYE010000074.1, from coordinate 79,209 downwards.
CCTTCGCCTACGAGAGCGACCTCACGGCGGAGCTGAAGCCCTATCTCGTCACCGACGACGCCACGGGACCGGAGATCGACGCGCTCCTCGAGCGGTTGCCCGAACAGCCCAACACCGTGCTCTTCCTCGTGGCCCTCAACGCCATGATCGCCTCGGAGATCACCTACGGCGTCCGCATGGAGCCGGGCGTCCAGACGCCGGCCGAGACGCTGACCCTGAAGAGCGGCTCGTGCCGCGATTCCGCGTGGCTCCTGGTCCAGGTGCTGCGCCGCATCGGTCTCGCCGCACGCTTCGTCTCCGGCTACCTGATCCAGCTCATTCCCGACACGACGGCGGTGGACGGCCCGGCCGGCACCTCCACCGACTTCACCGACCTGCACGCCTGGGCCGAGGTCTACCTGCCGGGCGCCGGCTGGATCGGCCTCGACGCCACCTCCGGCCTCCTCTGCGGCGAGGGCCACATCCCGCTCGCCGCCACCCCGCACTACCAGTCGGCCGCGCCGATCTCCGGCCTCGCCGAACCCGCCGGAGTGGAGTTCGGCTTCGAGATGACGGTGACCCGCGTGGCCGAGGCCCCGCGCATCACGAAGCCCTTCTCGGACGAGGTCTGGGCCAAGATGGATGCGCTCGGCGAGCGGATCGACGTCGATCTCACCGAGCAGGACGTGCGCCTGACCATGGGCGGCGAGCCGACCTTCGTCTCCATCGACGATTTCGAATCGGCCGAGTGGAACGCCGCCGCCGTGGGGCCGACGAAGCGCGGCCTCGCCGACAAGCTGATCCGGCGCCTGCACACCCGCTTCGGACCCGGCGGCATGCTGCATTACGGCCAGGGCAAGTGGTATCCGGGCGAGAGCCTGCCGCGCTGGGCCTTCGCCCTGTACTGGCGCCGGGACGGCAAGCCGATCTGGAGCAACCCCGACCTCGTCGCCAAGGAGGACGGCCCGCGTGACGCCACCTCCAGCAAGGCGAAGGCGCTGATCGACGGCGTCGCCAGGCGCCTCGGCCTCGACGCCTACGTGTTCCCCGCCTTCGAGGATCCCATCTACTGGGAGGAGAAGCGGGACGAACTGCCGGTCAACGTCACCACCTCGGACGCCAAGTTCCCGAACCCGGAGACCAACGCCCGCATCGCGCGGGTGTTCGAGCGCGGCCTCGGCGAGGCCGCCGGCTATGCCCTGCCCCTGGCGAGCCTGCCGCTGGGCAAGGACGATCCCGACGACCGCCGCTGGATCTCGGAAGCCTGGCAGTTCCGCCGCAGCCACGCCTTCCTGACGCCGGGCGATTCCCCGGTGGGGTATCGCCTGCCCCTGAGCTCGCTGCCCTTCGTGCCGCCGGAGCACTACCCCTATTACCAGCCCCAGGATCCCCTGGAGGACCGGGGCGCGCTCCCCGAGGGCCATCCCGGCACGAAGACCGAGAACGGTTCGGGCGTCACCGGCGTCGCCGTGCGCACGGCCCTCGCCGTCGAGCCGCGGGACGGGGTGCTGCGCGTGTTCATGCCGCCGCTCCAGCGGGTGGACGAGTATCTCGAACTCATCGGCCATCTCGAAATCGTCGCCGCCGAGCTGAAGCAGCCCCTGCATATCGAGGGCTACGAGCCGCCGTTCGATCCGCGCCTGAACGTCATCAAGGTCACGCCCGATCCCGGCGTGATCGAGGTGAACGTGCATCCCGCCACCTCCTGGCGCGAGGCCGTGACCATCACCAGCGAGCTCTACGAGGATGCCCGCCAGATCCGCCTGGGCGCGCAAAAATTCATGACCGACGGCCGCCATACCGGCACCGGCGGCGGCAACCACGTGGTGCTCGGCGGCGCGACCCCCAACGATTCCCCGTTCCTGCGCCGGCCGGACCTGCTGAAGAGCCTCGTGCTCTACTGGCAGCGCCACCCCTCGCTCTCCTACCTGTTCGCCGGCCTCTATATCGGCCCGACGAGCCAGGCCCCGCGCATGGACGAGGCCCGCCACGACGGGCTCTACGAGCTCGAGATCGCCCTGGCGCAAGTGCCCAAACCCGACGAGCCGAATATCCCGCGCTGGCTGGTGGACCGGATCTTCCGCAACATCCTCGTGGACGTCACCGGCAACACCCACCGCTCCGAGATCTGCATCGACAAGCTCTACTCGCCGGACGGCCCCACCGGCCGCCTCGGCCTGCTGGAGTTCCGCTCCTTCGAGATGCCGCCGGACCCGCGCATGAGCCTCGCCCAGCAATTGCTGCTGCGGGCCATCGTCGCCTGGGCCTGGCGCGAACCGCAGGAGGGCGGCTGTGTCCGTTGGGGCACGGGCCTGCACGATCGCTTCATGCTGCCCCACTTCCTCTGGACGGACTTCCTCGGCGTGCTGGAAGACCTCCGCCAAGCCGGTTACGACTTCGACCCGGCGGCATTCCAGGCGCAGTACGAGTTCCGCTTCCCGGTCTTCGGGACGGTGGAGCAGGGCGGCGTCAAGCTGGAACTGCGGCAGGCATTGGAGCCCTGGCACGTCCTGGGCGAAGAGGGGGCGATCGGTGGAACCGTGCGGTACGTGGACAGCTCGGTGGAGCGTCTGCAGGTCAAGGTCGAGGGCTTCGTCCCCGGCCGCCACATCATCAGCTGCAACGGCCGGCGCCTTCCGATGACGAGCACCGGCACGGTGGGCGAAGCGGTGGCGGGCCTGCGCTTCAAGGCGTGGCAGCCGGCCTCCTCGATGCATCCGACGATCCCCGCGCATTCGCCCCTCACCATCGACATCCTCGATGCGTGGAGCGGACGCTCGATCGGCGGCTGCCGCTACCATGTCAGCCATCCCGGCGGGCGCAACTACGAGACCTTCCCGGTGAACACCTACGAAGCCGAGGGACGCCGTCTCGCGCGCTTCCAGGCCCACGGCCACACCCCCGGCAAGGTCGAGATGCCGGCCGAGGAGATCAGCCGCGAGTTCCCGCTCACCCTCGATCTCAGGACGCCAGCACCCAGATGACCCACCTGGCCGAGGCGCAAGCCGGAGGAACGGCGTCGCGTGTCGCGCGCTGGACCTCGGACTACCGACCTCGGCCCGGAATTCCGGACGAGTTCGCGGGGCCCGACGGCCCTCGCGGCGGGGCTCGCGAAGGGGCCTGTAAAGGGGCTTGGCCACGGCTGCTCGACCGCCTCGGGGCCCTGAGCGGAGCCGAGATCACCGCCCGCTTCGCCTCGGCCGAGCGGCACATCCGCGATACCGGCATCTCGTATCGGATCTACGGCGACCAGCGCGAGCATGCCTGGCCGCTGAGTTCCCTGCCCCTGGTGATCGAGGGCGCCGAATGGCGCGCCCTCAGCGCCGGCATCGTCCAGCGCGCCGGACTGATGGAATCCATCGTCTCCGACATCTACGGCGCCGGCCGGATGGTGTCGGAAGGGGTGCTGCCGGCGGCCCTGGTGGCGGGAGCGCCGGAATTCCTGCGCCCGCTCTCGGGGGTGACGCCCCCCGGCGGGCGCTGGCTCAAGCTCTATGCCGCCGATATCGGCCGGGGGCCCGACGGGCGCTGGCGGGTGCTCGCTGACCGGACCCAGGCTCCGTCCGGCCCCGGCTACGCCCTGGAGAACCGGATGGTGCTGACCCGCGCCTTCCCGGACCTCTATGCCGACCTCCATGTGGAACGCCTCGCCCCGTTCTTCCAGGCGTTTCGCGACGGGCTCGTCATGGGTGCGCAGCGCAGCGACCCGCGCATCGGCCTGCTCACCTCCGGCCCCCTGAGCTCGACCTACGTGGAGCAGGCGGCGCTGGCGCGCTATCTCGGCCTGCTCCTGGTGGAGGGCGACGACCTGGTGATGCAGGACGGGGTGCTGCACGTGCGCACCGTCTCCGGCCTCAAGCGCATCGACGCCCTGTGGCGGCGCATCGATTCCGACTATCTCGACCCGCTCGAACTCAACCCCGCCTCGCGCCTCGGCGTGTCGGGCGTGCTGGAGGCCCTGCGCGACGGCAGCCTCGTCGTCGGCAACATGCCGGGCTCCGGCATCCTCGAATCGGGGGCGCTCAGCGCCTACCTGCCGCGCATCGCCCGCTACTTCCTCGGCACCGATCTCAGCCTTCAGGGGCCGAAGAGCTGGTGGTGTGGCGACCCCGAATCCCTGGCCCATGTCCGCGACAACCTCGAACACCTGAACCTGCGGCCGGTGGCGACCCCGACCAAGGGCATGGGGCGCGACGCCATCCTCGGGCCGCATGCCATCGGCGCCGAGCGCGAGCGCGTGGTGGCCGCCCTGCGCGACCGGCCGTTCGACTACGTGGCGCAGGAGCACGCCCCTCTCTCGACGATGCCCGGCTGGGAGCGCGGCCCCGACGGGATGCGCCTCGTGCCCCGTCCCTTCGTGCTGCGGGTCTTCGCGGCGGCGACGCCCGACGGCTGGCGGGTGATGCCCGGCGGCTTCTGCCGCATCTCCGAGCGCCCCGACGTGAACCCCATCGAGATGCGGGCCGGGATCAAGTCGGCGGATGTGTGGGTGCTCTCGGACGGGCCGGTGGAGCCCGTCTCGCTGATGCATCCGGGCGCCCCCCGCGTGCGCCGCATCGCCGGCCACCTGCCGTCGAGGGCGGCCGACAACCTGTTCTGGTTCGGCCGCTACGTCGAGCGGGCGGAGGCGGTGATCCGCCTCGTCATCGCCCATCTCGGCAGCGTCGGGAACGCGGTGATCGCCGACATGGCCGGCACCGAGAGCGCCCCGACGGCCCTGCGCATCCGCGCCCTGCTGGATGAATGGGGCGCCATCGAAGCGCCCGACCTGCCCACGGCCAAACTCGCGCAGGAGGCTCTGAGCGGGCGCGCGGCCTACGGGTCGGCCCTGTCCCACAGCCTGTCCGCGCGCCACAACGCGGCGTCCCTGCGCGAACGACTCTCGAGCGAGGCCTGGCGCGCCCTGGCCGACCTGAGGGACCTCCTCGACCTCGACGGGGCCAGGGAGCTGGCCGAGGCCGAGCTCCTCGGCCTGGCGGAGCGGGCGCTCGGCCATATCGCCGCCCTCGCAGGTCTGGCGCAGGAGAACATGAATCGCACGGCGGGCTGGCACTTCGTTGATCTCGGCCGCCGGATCGAACGGGCGATCAACACCTGCTCCTTCGCCGCCCGTTTCGCGGGGGACGAGGCGACGGCCGAGGATCTCGGCGTGGTGCTGTCCCTCTGCGACTCGCACGTCTCGTTCGGCGCGCGCTACATGCAGGGCGTGGCCATCGACCCGGTGCGCGACATGGTGCTCCTCGATCCCTTCAACCCGCGCTCCGTCGCCTTCCAGATCGAGGCGATCTGCCGGCATCTCGCCGACCTGCCGGCGCTCCGCGTCGACGGCCTGCCCGAATCGCACCGGCGCCTCGCCCTCAAGCTCGCCGCCGAATTCACCACCGCCGAGGCGTCGGAACTCGACGGGGCGGCGGTGGCCCGCCTCGAGAACACCTTCGAGGGCCTAGCCGACGCGATCGTCACCCGCTACTTCCCCAACGGACCGCATGCCATGCGGCCGGAAAAGCTGGTGGGTCTCGCGTGATCTATACGCTGCGCCACCTCACCACCTACCGCTACGGCAAGCCCGTCCGCTACGCCCGCTGCGCCCTCAGGCTGCAGCCGCGCGACGGGGAGGGGCAGAGCGTTCTGTCGAGCGCGCTGACCATCTCGCCGACGCCGCGGACCCGCACCGTGCGGCGCGACTATTTCGGCCTCGACGTGGTGACCTTCCTGATCGACACGCCGCATAGCGAGTTGCGGGTGGAAGCCCTCTCGCGGGTGCAGGTGACACGTCCGCCGCTGCCGGAGCCCGAATCCGGCATGCCCTGGGAGACGGTGCGCGACACCGCGATCTCCGGCCGCTCCATGGCGCCCGACGCCCCCGTCCATTTCGTGTTCCCGAGCGTCAGGGTTCCCCTCGACCCGGACGTGACCGATTATGCCCGGGCGAGCTTCACCCCCGGCCGGAGCGCCTATGGCGGAGCCGTCGACCTGATGCGGCGCATCCGCACCGACTTCACGTTCGACGCCAAGGCGACCACCGTCCACACGCCGCTGGCCGAGGCCTTCGCCCTCAGGGCGGGGGTGTGCCAGGATTTCGCGCATATCATGATCGCCGGCCTGCGCGGCCTCGGCCTGCCGGCCGCCTATGTCAGCGGCTACATCCGCACCATCCCGCCCGCCGGCCGGCCGCGCCTGAGGGGCGCCGATGCCAGCCATGCCTGGGTCTCGGTCTGGTGCGGGGACGGCTGGATCGGCCTCGACCCCACCAACAACATCGGCGCCTGCGACGACCACATCGTGGTGGCGCGGGGCCGCGACTACACCGACGTCTCCCCCATCGACGGCATCGTCTCCTCCTCCGGCCCGCAGAAGCTCAAGGTCGAGGTGGACGTGATCCCCGACGGCGAGGCGATGCCGGAGGCGGCGGGCGAAGCGCAGGCCGAAACGGCCTGAGAACCGGCATCCGCGACGGGCCCACGGCACGGTCATGGACTTCGAGACCGACGATGGCGTAAGCGCGGCGGCGGTACGCGTTGTCTGGGGGATCAGGTCTTGGCTGAAGCACATGCCGCCGCGCGCGAGGCGATCCTCGCCTTCATCGCCGGTCGCAATCCCGGCCTCGCGCCGGGTGCGGTGACCGGATCGACCTCCCTCGTCACCAGCGATGCCCTCGATTCCATCGGCGTGCTCGACCTGATGATGGAGCTCGGCGACCGGTTCGGCTTCGAGATCGAGGAGGACGCGTTCGAACTCGCGCATTTCGAGAGCGTCGACGCCTTGGCCGCCTTCGTCGAGGCCAAGCGGACACGACCGCAGCCCTAGTCCATGACCACGCCCGCCCTGCTTCACGACCTCCTCGACGGAGCCGCCTGCGCGCCCGAGCGGATCGCGCTCGTCTGCAGCGACGAACGGCTGAGCTACGGCGAGCTGCGCGTCAGGGTCGCGGCCCTGGCACGGCGCCTGACGGAGGCGGGGATCGCGCCCGGCGACCGCGTCGCGATCCTGCTGCCGAAATCGCTTCCCGAATGCGTCGCGATCGTCGCGATCAGCCGCGCCGGCGCGGTGTTCGTACCGATCCATCCGAGCCTGCGCCCGCGCCAGGTGCGGCACATCCTGTCCGATTGCGGGGCGCGGTTCCTCATCACGGACGCCACCCTCAACCCTCTCCCCGCAGAGGGGGGAGGGCTCGCCGCCCCGCTGATCGTCCGGCTCGCCCCCGACACCGTCACCACTCCGCCGCCCGGCCTCGCGGCGATCCTCTACACGTCCGGCTCCACCGGGAGGCCGAAGGGCGTGATGCTGAGCCACGCCAATCTCCTGGCCGGCACGCGGATCGTGCGGACCTATCTCGCCATCGGGCCGGAGGACCGCATCCTCTCGGTCCTGCCGTTCTCGTTCGATTACGGCCTCAACCAGCTCCTCACGAGCATCGAGCAGGGCGCCTGCCTCGTCCTGCTGGAATTCCGCTTCGGCGACGAGGTGGTGCGGGCCATCGAACGGCATCGGATCACGATCCTGGCCGGCGTCCCGACCCTCTGGACCCTGCTGACCCGCGCGGCGCCGAGGCTCGGCAAGGCGGATCTCGCGAGCCTGCGCATCCTCACCAATTCGGGCGGCGCGGTGCCGCAGGAGACCGTGGCGCGCCTGCGCCGGGCGCTGCCGCACACCGACATCGTGCTGATGTACGGCCTCACCGAAGCCTTCCGCTCCACCTACCTGCCGCCGGGCGAGATCGACGCGCGGCCGGGCTCCATGGGCCGCGCCATCCCCGAGACCGAGATCTTCGCCGTGACGGCCGACGGAAGGCGGACCCGGCCCGGCGAGCCGGGCATCCTCCACCATCGCGGTCCCACCGTGTCCCTCGGCTACTGGAACCGGCCCGAGGATACGGCGCGCGTCCTGGTGCCGGACCCGCGTTTCCCGCAGGACGGCACCCCCGTCTGCCGCTCCGGCGACCTCGTTGTGGAGGACGGGGACGGCTATTTCCGCTTCCTCGGCCGCGAGGATGCGATGATCAAGAGCGCCGGCTTCCGCGTGAGCCCCACCGAGGTGGAGGAAGCGCTGATGGAGACCGGCGCCTTCCGGGCGGTGGCGGTCATCGGTCTGGCCGATGCCGGCCTCGGGCAGCGCATCCACGCCGTCGCCGTGCCGGCCGGGAGCGGCCCCGCGCCGGAGGAGGTCCTTCAGGCCGTGCGGCGGACGCTGCCCCCGCACATGGTTCCGCGCGCCGTCGAGACCGTCCCGGCCCTGCCGACGACGCCCAACGGCAAGGTCGATTACAAGCGCCTCGTGGCGGAACGGACGAGCTATGTCTGACACGTTCGGCGACAGCCTCGCGGACCGCCTCGTCGCGGCGAACTTTTCGCGGCGCGACGGCGTGCTGCATGTGGGCGGCCTCGATCTCCGCGGCCTCGCCGAGGCTCACGGTACGCCGTTCTTCGTCTACGACGCCGACCTCTTCCGCCGCGCCTATCGCGACCTCGCGCGGGCGGTCGCCGGCTTCGCGGTGGTGGATTACTCGGTGAAGGCCAACCCGGCCCCCGCAATCATCCGCGTCTTCCGCGACGAGGGGGCGGGGGCCGAGATCGCGTCCGGTGCGGAATTCGCCGCCTCCTGGGCGGCCGGCGTCGATCCGCGCCACATCCTGTTCGCCGGGCCGGGCAAGAGCGACGCCGACATCGAGGCCACGGTCGCCGGCGGGATCGGCGAGATCCATCTGGAGAACGGCGAAGAGATGCGCCGCGTCGCCGAGGCGGCCGGACGCCACGGCGTCGTCCAGCGGGTGGCGATCCGGATCAATCCGGGGCCCGACGCGCAGGGCGGCGCCATGCGGATGGGCGGCAAGCCCTCGCCCTTCGGCTTCGACGAGGAGGAGCTCGATGCCATCGTCGATGCGGTGGAGGCCGAACCGCGCCTGCATCTGGCCGGCATCCACCTCTTTGCCGGAACGCAGGGGCTCGCCGCCGCGACCCTCCTCTCGCAATGGGCCTACGGCCTGTCCCTGGCGGAGCGGGTGGCCGAGCGGATCGCCCGCCCGCTGGAGACGATCGACCTCGGCGGCGGCCTCGGCATTCCCTATTTCTCCGCCGACGCGGCCCTCGACCTTGGCGCCCTTCGCGACGGGATGCCGGCGCTGATCACCCGTGTGACGTCAGATCCCCGCCTCCGGGAGGCGCGGATCGTGCTCGAACCCGGGCGGTTCCTCGCCGGGCCGGCGGGCCTCTACGTGGCGCGGGTGAGGGCGGTGAAAGTCTCGCGGGGCAGCCGCTTCGTCATCACCGATGGCGGGATGCACCACCATCTCGCCGCGTCGGGCAATCTCGGACAGGTGGTCAAGCGCGACTATCCCGTGACGGGCGTGGTGGATCGCGGCGGCCCGCGCTCGCCCTGCGCCGTGGTCGGCCCGCTCTGCACGCCCCTCGACATGCTCGCCCGCGCCACCCCGCTGCCGGACCTCGCGGCGGGCGACCTCGTCGCCGTCCTGCAATCGGGCGCCTATGGCCTGACGGCGAGCCCCACCGGCTTTCTCAGTCATCCGCGACCGGCGGAACTCCTGGTGGATGGGGGCACGGCGCGGGAGATCGGCATGGCGCGACCGGGCGACTGACGACGCGGCCTGCTCGCCCTGGACCACGAGATCGTTCCAAGGCGACCGGGTTTCGCAACGGACCGGAAACCCTCCCGCCGTTAGATGTCGCGGCGTTCGGACGCGATGCGGGAGGCGATCGATTGAGACGCGGTCTCGTCGTCATTCAGAAATCGACCAAGCTCGAATTTCTCAAGCACATCGTCGCCAGCACGCAGTCGAGGCCGGACGTCTTCGCGACCGTCATGACGAGCGACGATTACGCGCGCGACCACGTCCAGATGATCTGCGAATCGCTTCAGCTCGGCCTGACCCGCCTTTATCGGGACCGGGAGGGATACGGCTACGAGGTGCGCATCACCCGCGCCGGCAAGCTCCTGGCGTTCGGCGAGATCGAGGCGGCAGCGGCTGTCCTCGATGCTGCCGGAGGCGTCATGCGCCTTGCCGGCGGCCCACCGGAGGGCGCCCTCGGAACGCTTCTGGCGCCCGGCAGCAAAGGCATGTCCCTCTTCGGGATCGCGGCCCGGCAACACGCCCCCGAGATGATCCGCGGCGTCGCCACCGGCCACCTCGCCGTGGCGGATGGCGTCATCGAGGCATCCCCGCTCCATGCCAGGGGAACCGGATTGGGCGGATGGGGCGACCTCGGCGGGCTCGCACGCTCCTCGTCGCTGCCGTCGAGCCGTTCGACGCGGCATGTCTCGGCGCGAAAACCGTAGAGCCCGATCGGAGTCGGGATTCTGGAGCCGGCGGACAGGTGTCGAAGCGCGAACGCCGTCGCGCGGGCAGACCTCGATGAGTCAGGCTCTTCGGGGGCGGGTATCAGCCCTTGCGCTCGGTGAAGGCGCGAAACGCCTCGAGGGTCTCGGCGCTGACGTGATGCTCGATCCCCTCCGCATCGCGCCGCGCGGTCTCGGCGCTGACGCCGAGCGCACAGAGGAAGTGCTCGACGATGCGATGGCGCTCGCGGCTCTGGACCGCGAGCATGCGCCCGCTCTCGGTGAGGAAGACGCCACGATAGGGGCGCTGCTGCACGAGGCCGTCCTCGGCCAGGCGCTTCAGCATCTTGGCGACGGTGGGCTGGGCGACGCCGAGGCGCGCGGCGATATCCACCTGCCGCGCTTCGCCGCCATCGCCGATGAGGTCGGCGATCAGCTCGACATAATCTTCCACGAGTTCGAGGCGGCGCGCCTCGCGCGCCTGCCGGAAGCTCTCCACATGGACGTCCGGATCGACCAGCGGCGCGTCGGGCATGGATCGCGACGAATCCTGCATGATGCCGGGCAACCCTTGCTTCACCGGTGTGACGGACACGGACCATCCGGTGCCCCGAGCCCGTGTTTAGCCAAGGCGGGCGCCGGAGGGGAGCCCTAAACCGGGCCGGCCGGCCCCCTCGCGCAGATGGGCGACGAACTCCCGCGCGAAAACCGGCAGCCCTTCGAGGGACCGCAGGCAGATGGTGAGGTCGCGCGCGGCCCAGGGGTCGAGGAGCGGGACGATTTCGAGGCCCATGGAGCGCGCGGCGCGCCGGGCCGTCGTCTCCGGGACGATTCCGAGGCCGACGCCGCATTCCACCAGCCGGCACACCGCATCGAAGCCGCGCAGCTGGACCCGCAGCCGCATGGGCGGCCGCCCGGTGCGCATGGCCTTGTCGGCGAGGAAGCGGGTGATGGCGCTCGCCCTGTCGAGGCCGACGAGGTCGTAATCCAGGACCTCGGCGAAGGGCACGCCCTCCCGTTCTCCCAGGGGATGGCCGGCGGGCAGCACCGCCACGAACCTGTCCTCACGGAACGGATGGGTCTCCAGGGTGCCGGTATCCACCGTGCCGGAAACGATGCCGAGATCGGCGCCTCCTTCCGCCACGAGGCCGACGATCTCGTCCGAGGTGCGCTCGACGATATCGACGCTGACGCCGGTATGGAGGGCGAGGTAGGCGCTCAGGGCCTCCGGCAGGAACTCGGTGAGCGCGTGGGTGTTCGACAGCACCTTGATCTGGCCGATGGCGCCGCCGGCATAGGCGGCGAGATCCCCCTGCATCCGGTCGACGCCCTCCAGCAGGGTGCGGGCATGGGCGAGGAGCGCACGCCCGGCGGGCGTCAGGACGACACCCTGGCGGCTCCGGCTGAGGAGGGCCGCCCCGAGGGAGACCTCCATCGCCCGGATCCGGCTCGACGCGGCGGCGAGCGCGAGATTGGCCCGGGCCGCCCCGTGCGTGATCGACCCCGCCTCCGCCACGTGGCGGAACAGGCCGAGATCGACGAGGTCGAACCGCATCATCGGGCCGCCATGGAGACGAAGACCGGCATCGGCAACACATCCTTAACCCTGTGGCGCGATGGTCCGGACATGGTGGTCCGTCGTCGCGTCCGTTCCGTTCTCATGCCGCTCGGCCTCTACGCCGTGTCCGCGCTCGTGGTCGGCTATTTCGTGCATCAGGCCGAGAGCGGCAATCGCGGCCTGGAGGCCAAGCGCGCGCTCAAGATCCAGGCCTTTGGCCTGAAGCAGGAGCTCACGGCGGCCAAGGCCGACCGGGCGGTCTGGGAGCACCGGGTGGCGCTCCTGCGCAGCGAGCAGATTGACCGGGATCTGCTGGAGGAACGCGCCCGCATCGTCCTCGGCCGCGTCCACGCGAACGACGTCGTCATCATCAATCCCTGATCGTGGCCTGATCGTGTTTGTCCCGTCGCGTTCTGCCTGACAACTCGGCCGATCTGTCGACGCGTCGGCCTCGCTTTCCGCAAAACCCTGTCCTAGAAACGGTTTCTGAAAAGCCGTTCACGGGAGGAAAGCCGATGGATGCCGCCAACGAAGCGGGTCAGGCGAAAGCCGATTCGGCCAAGGGTTCGGCTCAGTTGGGGACGGGGGGCGGTGACGCCCCGACGCATGCTCCCGCACCGAACACGCCCCAGTTCACCCGGGAGGAAGACCTCCACGCCTATCACGAGATGCTGCTGATCCGGCGTTTCGAGGAGAAGGCGGGCCAGCTCTACGGCATGGGCCTGATCGGCGGATTCTGCCACCTCTATATCGGCCAGGAAGCGGTCGTCATCGGCATGCAGATGGCCTCGGTCGAGGGCGACCAGACCATCACCGGATACCGCGACCACGGCCACATGCTCGCCTGCGGCATGGACCCGAAGGGCGTGATGGCCGAGCTGACCGGCCGGCGCGGCGGGTATTCCCGCGGCAAGGGCGGCTCGATGCACATGTTCTCCAAGGAGAAGCAGTTCTTCGGCGGCCACGGCATCGTCGGCGCGCAGGTCTCCCTCGGAACCGGCCTCGGATTCGCCGATGCCTACAAGAAGAACGGCAAGGTCAGCCTGACCTATATGGGTGACGGCGCGGCCAACCAGGGCCAGGTCTACGAGAGCTTCAACATGGCGCAGCTGTGGAAGCTGCCCGTGGTCTACGTGATCGAGAACAACCGCTACGCCATGGGCACGTCGGTGGCCCGCGCCTCGGCGCAGACCGACTTCTCCAAGCGCGGCGTCTCGTTCGGCATCCCCGGCGAGCAGGTGGACGGCATGGACGTCCGAACCGTTCGCGAAGCGGCGAGCCGTGCGGTGGAGCATGCCCGCTCCGGCCAGGGCCCCTATATCCTCGAGATGCAGACCTACCGCTATCGCGGCCACTCCATGTCCGATCCGGCGAAATACCGGACCAAGGACGAAGTCTCCAAGATGCGCGACGAGCACGACCCGATCGAGATGGTGCGCAAGCGCCTGATCGAGATGCACGGGGTGCCGGAAGCCGACCTCAAGGCCACCGACGCCAAGGTCCGCGAGACCGTCAACGACGCGGCCGAGTTCGCCACGCACGATCCCGAGCCGGATCCGTCCGAACTCTGGACCGACATCCTGCTGGAAGCCCGCGCTTAAGGCCGACCTCGCGACGCTCCCCCCACCGGGACATCTCCCGTGCCATGCCGGCACGGGGAGAGCCGCAGCGAGGGACCGAGACGCCGCTGCTTCCTCTCCAGAAGGCCGCCCGCCAACCTACGGATCAAAAACCTCATGGCGACCGACATCCTGATGCCCGCGCTGTCCCCCACGATGGAGAAGGGCAACCTCGCCAAATGGCTGAAGAAGGAGGGTGACGCGGTCAAATCCGGCGATGTCCTCGCCGAGATCGAGACCGACAAGGCCACGATGGAGGTCGAGGCCATCGACGAGGGCATCCTCGCCAAGATCCTCATCGAGGAAGGCACCGAGGGCGTGAAGGTCAACACGCCGATCGCCATCATCGCCGGTGAGGGCGAGGACGTGGCCGCGGCGGCGGCGGGAGGCGGTGCGAAGCCGGAGGCTTCGGCCCCGGCGCAATCGGCCCCCACCCCGACGATGCAGGCTGAGGGCCAGGCCTCGGCGCCGGCCGCCACGGCGAAGTCCGGCGACGACAAGGCGAACGCTCCGGCGGCTCCGGCCGTCATCACCAACAAAGCGCCCGCGCCGGTGATGGAGGAGTTCCCGGCCGGCACCGAGATGGTGACCATGACCGTGCGCGAGTCGCTGCGCGACGCCATGGCCGAGGAGATGCGCCGCGAGGATTCGGTCTTCGTGATGGGCGAGGAAGTGGCCGAATACCAGGGCGCCTACAAGGTCACCCAGGGCCTGCTGCAGGAATTCGGCGCCCGCCGCGTGGTCGATACGCCGATCACCGAGCATGGCTTTGCCGGCATCGCGGCCGGTGCCGCCTTCACCGGCCTGCGCCCCATCGTCGAGTTCATGACCTTCAACTTCGCCATGCAGGCGATCGACCACATCATCAACTCGGCGGCCAAGACCCTGTACATGTCCGGCGGCCAGCTCGGCTGTCCCATCGTGTTCCGCGGCCCCAACGGTGCCGCCGCCCGCGTCGGCGCCCAGCACAGCCACGATTACTCCGCCTGGTACTCCAACGTCCCCGGCCTCAAGGTGATCGCCCCCTACACCGCCTCGGACGCCAAGGGCCTGCTCAAGGCCGCGATCCGCGACCCGAACCCGGTGATCTTCCTCGAGAACGAGATCCTCTACGGCCAGAGCTTCCCGGTGCCGAAGCTCGACGATTTCGTGCTCCCCATCGGCAAGGCGCGCATCCACCGCACCGGCAAGGACGTGACCATCGTCTCCTTCTCCATCGGCATGACCTACGCGCTGAAGGCGGCGCAGGCGCTGGCCGAAGAGGGCATCGAGGCGGAGGTCATCGACCTGCGCACGCTCCGTCCGATGGATACCGACACGATCGTGGAATCGGTGAAGAAGACCGGCCGCTGCGTCACGGTGGAGGAGGGCTTCCCGCAATCGGGCATCGGCGCCGAGATCATCGCCCGCCTGATGGCCGATGCCTTCGACTTCCTCGATGCACCCGTCCTGCGGGTCACCGGCAAGGACGTGCCGATGCCCTACGCCGCCAATCTCGAGAAGCTCGCCCTGCCCAACGTCGCCGAGGTGATCCAGGCGGTGAAGGCGGTCTGCTACCGGTGACCCGGTGGCGCCCGCTTCCCTCTCCCTTGCGGGGCGGGATCGAGGGCGGGGGTGGCTCCCCCAGCCTCCGCGCGTCGAGGGTCGCCCGACCACCCCCACCTCCAACTCCTCCCCACAAGGGGGAGGAGAGCAGGGCAGCACCATGACCGACAAGTTCCAGGAACTCTCCGCTCCCCCCGACGCCCTGAACAACGGCGGCATCGAGGTCGTGCGCGCCAGCGTCGTGGACGGCGCGGTGAGCGTGGCCCTGCGCCGCTCCTTCGACGATCCCTATACCTGGGGCCGCCTTCTCATCGATCTCGCCCGCCAGGCCGCGCGGGTCTACGCGCTGGAGACGGAGATGTCGGAGGAGGAGGCGTTCGAGCGCATCCGCGCCGGCCTCGACTCCGAGAGCTTCGACCCGGACTTGCCGCCCGGCGGCACCCTGAACTGACCGCCCCGCCCACGCCCCTTCGCTGACGATCAGGATTCACACCGATGCCCATCAACGTCCTGATGCCCGCCCTGTCGCCGACGATGGAGAAGGGCAACCTCGCCAAATGGCTGAAGAAGGAGGGTGACGCGGTCAAATCCGGCGACGTCCTCGCCGAGATCGAGACCGACAAGGCGACGATGGAGGTCGAGGCCATCGACGAGGGCATCCTGGCCAAGATCATCGTCGCCGAGGGCACCGCCGACGTGCCGGTGAACGACCTCATCGCCATCATCGCCTCCGAGGGCGAGGACCCGAAGACCGTCGGGGCGGCGGGCGATGGCGGTGCCAAAGCGGAGGCTCCCAAGGCGGAGGCTCCCAAGGCCGATACTCCGAAGAGCGACACGCCGGCGCTGAACACCACCCCCGGCGACGGCCACAAATCCTATGCGCGCGTCGACGCGGCGCCGGACGGCGCCAAGCCCGATGGGGCCGCCGCGCCCCAGGCCGGGCAGGGCGGCCGCATCGTCGCCTCGCCCCTGGCGCGCCGCATCGCCAAGCTCGAAGGCATCGACCTCGCCGCCGTCTCGGGCTCCGGCCCGCATGGCCGGGTGATCGAGCGCGACGTGCGCGCGGCCATCGCCGGCGGCTCGGCCAAGGCCGGGGCTCCGAAGGCGGCGGCCCCCGCCGCGGCGCCCGCAGCCGCTCCGGCTCCCGCCGCGCCCGCGCCGAAGGCCGCCGCCCAGGGCCTCACCACCGATCAGGTGCGCGGCTTCTACCAGAAGGGCACCTTCGAGGAGGTTCCCCTCGACGGCATGCGCAAGACCATCGCCAAGCGCCTCACCGAGGCGATGCAGGTGGCACCGCACTTCTACCTCACCGTCGATTGCGAGCTCGACGCGCTGATGGCCCTGCGCGAACAGCTCAACAAGAGCGCCGGCACCACCAAGGACGGCAAGCCGCTGTTCAAGCTCTCGGTGAACGACTTCGTCATCAAGGCCATGGGCCTCGCCCTGATGCGGGTGCCTGCCGCCAACGCGGTCTGGGCCGAGGACCGGATCCTGCGCTTCGACAATGCCGAGGTCGGCGTGGCCGTGGCCATCGACGGCGGGCTGTTCACGCCCGTGATCCGCAAGGCCGACCAGAAGACGCTGTCCACCATCTCCAACGAGATGAAGGATTTCGCCGGCCGGGCGCGGGCCAAGAAGCTGAAGCCGGAGGAGTACCAGGGCGGCGTCACCTCGGTCTCGAATCTCGGCATGTTCGGCATCAAGCACTTCACGGCGGTGATCAACCCGCCGCAATCCTCGATCCTGGCGGTGGGTGCCGGCGAGAAGCGCGTGGTGGTGAAGGACGGCGCCCCGGCGGTGGTCCAGGTGATGACCGCCACCCTCTCCTGCGACCACCGCGTCCTCGACGGGGCGCTCGGCGCCGAACTGATCTCGGCCTTCAAGAGCCTGATCGAGAACCCGATGGGGATGCTGGTGTGATCGTTGTGGAAGGCTAAACCGGCCCTCCTCCCCCTTGTGGGGAGGGAGGCGCAGGAGCCTGATAGGTTTCACGGGAGGCAACGGCCGATGCCCTGGACAGAACCGCCCCGGCAATCCGCTTCGCCGCGCGCCGCGACCCATGCCAATGTTCTGCGCAGGTCCATGACGGAGGCGGAGCGGCGGTTGTGGCGGCATCTGACCCCATCTCCGATCCCTCCGTTCGGTGGTTGCGCGCGCGGGTCCCCTCTCCTGGAAGGAGAGGGACAGGGTGAGGTGTGTGACATCTCCGGAAAGTTCACGCCCCTCACCCCAACCCTCTCCCAAACGGGAGAGGGGGCCTGTTGAGGCCGCAACCACCGCAGCGATCAGGCTAAAACGGTATGCGGATAGACACGGTCCTCGCTGCCGTCACCACCTCATCCTCCATCCAGGACCCCGCCGAATGCGGGGCGTAGGAGCCACCCATGGTCGACACCTATGACATCCTCATCATCGGCGCCGGCCCCGGCGGCTACGTGGCCGCGATCCGGGCGGCGCAGCTCGGGTTCAAGACCGCGGTGGTGGACCGCGAGCATCTCGGCGGCATCTGCCTGAACTGGGGCTGCATCCCGACGAAGGCGCTGCTGCGCTCGGCCGAGATCTACCATTACATGCAGCACGCCTCCGATTACGGCCTGTCGGCCGAGAAGGTCGGGTTCGACACCGCCGCCATCGTCAAGCGCTCGCGCGGGGTCTCGTCCCGGCTCAATGGCGGCGTCGGCATGCTGTTGAAGAAGAACAAGGTCGACGTGATCTGGGGCGAGGCCACCATCGAGGCCGCGGCCAAGGGCAACGAGCCCGGCAAGGTCACCGTGAAGGAGACGAGCCGCGCCCCCGCGCCGAAGGGGGCGCTCGCCGCCGGCTCATATTCGGCCAGGCACATCATCGTCGCCACCGGCGCCCGCCCCCGCGCGATCCCCGGCATCGAGCCGGACAAAAAGCAGATCTGGACCTATTACGAGGCCATGGTGCCGGAGACGATGCCGAAAAGCCTGCTCGTCATGGGCTCGGGCGCCATCGGCATCGAGTTCGCCTCGTTCTACCGCACCATGGGCGCCGAGGTGACGGTGATCGAGCTGCTGCCGCAGATCCTCCCCGTGGAGGATGCCGAGATCGCCGGCCTCGCCCGCAAACGCTTCGAGAAGCAGGGGATCAAGATCCTCACCGGCGCCAAGGTGACGAAGGTGGAGAAGGCGGCCGACTCCGTCACCGCCACCATTGAGACCACGGACGGCAAGAGCCAGCAGCTGACGGCGGAGAAGCTGATCTCGGCGGTGGGCGTCGTCGGCAACATCGAAGGGCTGGGGCTCGAAAAGCTCGGCATCGGCATCGAGCGCGGCATCGTCGTCACCGACGGGCTGGGCAACACCAACGTGCCGGGCGTCTATGCCATCGGCGACGTCGCCGGACCGCCGATGCTCGCCCACAAGGCCGAGCACGAGGGCGTGCTCTGCGTCGAGACGATCAAGGGCCTGCACACCCATGCCATGGACAAGGCCAAGATCCCCGGCTGCACCTATTGCCAGCCGCAGATCGCCAGCGTCGGCCTCACCGAGGCCAAGGCCAAGGAACAGGGCTTCTCCGTGAAGGTCGGCCGGTTCCCCTTCGCCGGCAACGGCAAGGCCATCGCGCTCGGCGAGCCGGACGGGCTGGTGAAGACGGTGTTCGACGCCAAGACCGGCCAGTTGCTCGGCGCCCACATGGTGGGGGCGGAAGTCACCGAGCTGATCCAGGGCTACGTCGTGGCGATGAACCTGGAGACGACGGAGGAAGATCTGATGCACACGGTCTTCCCGCACCCGACCCTGAGCGAGATGATGCACGAGAGCGTGCTCGACGCCTACGGCAAGGTGATCCACAGCTGATACCGGAGGGCAGTGCCGGTCCCCACCGATGGCGGTCCTCAGGGCGGTCGGCGGATGCAAGTCCCCGCGCGGGCGGACGACGACGATGTCTCCTCGTCGTCGTCCGGCATGAGCCCAGGCTCCATCGCGCGGATATCCACAGCCTTCTCGCGACCCCGTTAAGGATCCATTAACTCTCGCGGCGTGTTCTGTCTTCGTTCTCAACGCGAGTCGGAGACGGGCCATGCCGAAGACGCTGACCAGGACCAGGACCAGGGACGAGGATGAGGCGGCGCCGGGCCTCCACTGCCCGGTGGAGGAGATCGCCCAGGCCTATCTGACGAGCACGGCGGGGGATGCGGAGATCGCTTTGCGCTGCGCCATCACCGACGCCCTGTCCGACCTGATGCAGGCTGAGCGCCGGGCTCGCGAGACCAGCCGCCTGATCTCGCGGGGCTATGTCCGCGCCGGTGCGAGAGCCTGAGGCGGGCTCTAAGCAGACCGCATCGCTTGAAGCGCCACCGTGCGGATGCATGTTCCCTCGCATCGCAACGAGGACGATCATGCGCCGACGACTCGCCACCCTCCTGTCCGGCCTCGCCCTCGCGGCTCTGGCGCATCCCGCCTCGGCCGAGATGCGCGTGACCATCGACAAGGATACGCAGCGCATGAGCGTGGCGGTGGACGGTGCGACCCGGCATGTCTGGCCGGTCTCCACGGGGCTCGCCCGCTACGACACGCCGAATGGCGGCTACCGGCCGTTCCGGATGGAGAGGACGTATTTTTCCCGGGAATGGGACAACGCACCGATGCCGCACGCGATCTTCTTCACCCAGGCCGGGCACGCCATTCACGCCACCAACCAGACCCGCCATCTCGGCCGCCCGGCCTCGCATGGCTGCGTCCGCCTCTCCCCGCGCAACGCCGCGACGCTGTTCGCCCTGGTGAAGCAGCAGGGGATGGGCGGGACACGCATCACCGTGGAGGGTGGCGTCGCGGCACCCGTGGCCGCCCTGCGCCGGCATGATCCGCAGCGGTTGGCGCGATCTGTGGGGCGTACGCGTCGCGATGGCTCCCAAAGCTCGCGAGACAGGGCGTGGGAGCAGGAAAACTACTACGGCAATCCGATCTCGCGCGTGTCTCGCGATCGCCTCGACGGACGAGAGGAGTATGGGACGATCGTCGTCTACGATGACGGGTACTAGCGCCGGGGCAACTCCGGTTCGACGCTCCACCGCTGCCCCTTATCCCGGCTCGGCATCACTGCGTTCGCGATGCCCCACTCACCCGCCAGATCACCTTCCCCACATCGTCAGACACCAGCAGCGCCCCGGTCCTGTCGAGGATCACGCCGACGGGCCGTCCCTGCGCCTTCTCGTCGGCGTCGAGGAAGCCGGTGAGGGCGTCCACCGGCTGGCCCGTGGGTTTGCCGTCCTTGAAGGGGACGTAGATCACCTTGTAGCCGCTCTTCGGGCGGCGGTTCCATGAGCCGTGCTGGGCGACGAAGAGGCCGCTCGTCCACGCCGCCGGCAGGGTCGAGCCGTTGGAGAAGGCGATGCCCAGCGACGCCGTGTGGGTGCCCACCGCGTAGTCCGGGGCGATGGCCTTCGCGACGAGGTCGGGCTTCTGCGGCTGGACCCGGTCGTCCACGTGCTTGCCCCAGTAGCTGTAGGGCCAGCCGTAGAAGCCGCCCTCCTTCACCGAGGTGACGTAATCGGGCACGAGGTCGCTGCCGATCTCGTCGCGCTCGTTGACCGCGGTCCAGAGGGCACCGCCGGCGGGCTCGAAGGCGAGGCCGTTGGGGTTGCGCAGACCGGTGGCGAATTCGCGCATCTGCTTCGTGGCGAGGGTGTATTCCCAGATCGCGGCGCGGCCGATCTCCTTGTCGAGGCCGTTCTCGCCGACATTGCTGTTCGAGCCCACGGTGACGTAGAGCCTCGTACCGTCCGGGCTCGCGATGACGTTCTTCGTCCAATGGTGATTGATGCCGGACGGCAGGTCGACCACCGTCTCGGGCTTGGCCGCGATCTCGGTCTGCCCCGGTGCATAGGGCACTTTCACCAGGGCGTCGGCATTGGCGACGTAGAGGTCGCCGCCCACCAGAGCCATGCCGAAGGGCGAGTGAAGGCCGGTGAGGAAGACGTGGCGCTCCTCGGCGATCCCGTCGCCGTTCGCGTCGCGCAGGAGGACGATCCGGTCCGGGCTCGGCACCCCGGCGCCGGCCATGCTCTTCACCTTGTCCGCCACCCAATCGGCGATGCCGGTGGAGGGGTCGTCGGTCTTGGGCTTGTTCGCCTCCGCCACCAGCACGTCGCCATTGGGCAGGAGGTACATCCAGCGCGGATGCTCGAATCCCTCCGCATAGGCCGCGACCTGGAGTCCCGCGGCGGCCTTCGGCTTCGCGCCGGTCTCCCAGCGGGCGACGCGGGCGATGTTCACGGTGGGCATCAGCGTCGGGTTCGGCGCGGGGAGGGTGGGGTTGGCCCCTTCCCCCGCGGAGGCTTCGAGGCCGGCCTTTTCCGGGTAGACGACGAAGCGGAGGAACGCCGCTCCGCCCAGAAGCACCACCGTCAGGGCCGCAAGGCCGAGCTTCGATCGATTCCGCATGGTCGTGACCCTGACTCCGCGCCCGAGCCGGACGCCCTTCGCTCGGGTCAATGGCCGAGGTGAGATTTGGCTCCGGCGACGGACGGATCAGCCTGGGGCGGATCCGCGTCTCGCCACAACCCGGTTCGTGGCGCCATCGGGCTGGGACGGCCTCGGACGCGCGGTCGGTTCGCCCCGCACGGGCGCCCCGGCAAATCCGGCGAAATCCTCGCGGAACTGGTCGATGATCTCGCCGGAGGTCTCGATGCAGCGGCCGATGTACTGCGTGAGCGCGGGGGGAGGGGGAAAACCTTCCGCCAGGAGGCGCGCATTGTCGAAGGTCACGTCGAGTTCGCAGAACCGGTAATAGGCCTGCAGCGCCCGGAACATCGCCACCTTGATGGCCTCGTCCATGCCGAAGACCTCGGTGAAGCGCCTGTGCAGGGTCGCCCGGTCGCGGGCGGAAAACTCGTCGTAATGGCGCGGGCCGTCGGCCGGGTCGACGCGGTCGAGGGTGCGGCCGAGGTCGCTCCAGCGGGTGCGGCTGCCGGTTCCGGCGGAGAGGTGATAGGTCCGGTGGGCGAGGTCGGATCTTGCCAGCATCTCCACCAGGGTGTCGGCCACCCAGTCGATGGGGACGATGTCCACGGTCCCGTCGCGGTCGCCGGCGACGAGCCGCAGCCGGTCGCAGGCGCGGATCACCCAGAGGATGCTCGATCCCGGCCGGGCGCCCAGCGTCGAATGGCCGAGGACGATGGAGGGGCGCGCCACGACCAGGGGCAGGTCGGCGAAACGGGCGGCCAGCGACGACTCGGCTGCGGCTTTCGAGGCGCTGTAGGGCACGAGATGCGTGGCGTCCGGGTCGGGGTAGCGGGTCTCGTCCACCATGGCGGGGGGCCTGCCGCCGCAGATCATCGCCGTGCTCACATGCAGGAACCGGTCGAGCCGCGCCATCCGCGCCGCGCGGCGGGCGAGGGCCAGGGTGCCGTCATGGTTGGTCCGGTGGACCTTCTCCTGCGCCCACCACGACGTATCGGCGGCCAGATGCAGGATCTGCGTCACCGAATCGAGTCGCGGATCGGCGATCTGGTCGGCCTTGGTGAAATCCCCCGCCACGATGTCCACGCGCTGCGCCAGGCGCTGGGCGTTCAGGGCGCTGGTGAAACGGCCGAGACGCGCCGCGATGCGCTGACGCCCGGCCTCCTCGTCCGAGGCCCGCACCAGGCAGACCCATTCCGCATCCGTCTTGGCCATCAGGGCATGGTGCAGGACGGCACCACCGATGAGCCCCGTCGCCCCTGTCAAAAGAATTCGACTCACGGCACTCGCTCCAAAGCCCGCACATCCCGAACGACGTTGCGGCAACCTGGAGATAGTTAAGAGATCGTTAACGACATACTGACAAGTCGATGGAAATCCATACGTAGAATCTTACGGGTATATGACGACATCATTGATGATATAGTTAATATTAATAATTAACTTCGAGCAGCCCGTTTCTATCCATCGGTGACCAGGGGCGGCACGGACATGTTTCATGCCCCTCGATCCGCGCCGAACCCGCCGGAGGATCGGCGTTCCGCAGTGCCATGGGCCATCCGGCACGGGAGCTCCCGTCCTGCCCCGTGCCGCAGCGACTTGCGTCGCGGGCGAGAGCATCACAGGTAGGATCCGTAGCGGGGCGACCGGCACGCCCCGATCCCTGCGAAGGAGCGACGGGTATGAATGGAGAAGTCTACGGCGCGCTTGGGCAGCCGGGCGTGGGATTGTTCATGGCGATCGTCATCGGCGCCCTGGCGGGCTGGCTCGCGGAACAGTTCACCTCGGCGAACATGGGCCTCTTCGCCAACATCGCGATGGGCATCCTCGGCGGCCTTCTCGGCAACTACCTGGCCGCCAAGCTCCACATCCCGGTCTACGGCTTCTGGCGCAACCTGCTCTCGGCCACGGCGGGGGCGGTGATCATCATCACCATCTACAGGGCGATCCGCGGGCGCGGCATGAGCTACTGACAGGTTCGGCGGATCGTTTCCCGATCGTTTGCGATGCGGGAGCCGAGTCATTACGTTTCGATCCGAGCGCCGGCCCGTTGCCGGCGCAGCTTGCCCGGTATGCCATGGCCGTCGTCCTCGACCTCCTGCGAAACGACCAGCGCCCCCGGCATCCGGAAAAGGCGCATCGCCCCGACAATCCGATCCAGCGCAAGCCCGACTGGATCCGGGTGAAGGCACCGGGTTCGCCGGGCTGGAACGCCACCCGCGCCATCGTGAAGGAGCACGGCCTCGTCACCGTCTGCGAGGAGGCGGGCTGCCCGAATATCGGCGAGTGCTGGGAGAAGAAGCACGCCACCTTCATGATCATGGGCGACACCTGCACGCGGGCCTGCGCCTTCTGCAACGTGCGCACCGGCATGCCCAACGCCCTCGACGGGGACGAGCCGGCCAAGATCGCCGATTCCGTGGCCAAGCTCGGCCTGCACCACGTGGTCATCACCTCGGTGGACCGGGACGACCTCGCCGATGGCGGGGCCATGCATTTCTTCCGCACCATCCGGGCCATCCGCGAGCGCAGCCCCGCCACGACGATCGAGGTGCTCACCCCCGATTTCCTGCGCAAGGACGGCGCGCTGGAACTGGTGGTGGAGGCGCGCCCCGACGTGTTCAACCACAACATGGAGACGGTGCCGGGCAACTACCTCACCGTGCGCCCCGGCGCGCGCTACTTCCATTCGGTGCGCCTGCTGCAGCGGGTGAAGGAGCTCGACCCCACCATCTTCACCAAGTCCGGCATCATGGTCGGCCTCGGCGAGGAGCGGAACGAGATCGTCCAGCTCATGGACGACCTGCGCTCGGCGGATGTGGACTTCCTCACCATCGGCCAGTACCTGCAGCCGACGAAGAAGCACCACGAGGTGAAGCGCTTCGTCCCGCCCGACGAGTTCAAGACCCTTGAAACCACCGCCTATTCCAAGGGTTTCCTCCTCGTCTCGGCGACGCCCCTGACCCGCTCCTCGCACCATGCGGGCGAGGATTTTTCCCGATTGAAGGCCGCCCGGCTCGCTCGCCTCGCGCCTGCCAACGCCTGAGGGCCGATGCCTTCCTTCCGGATCAACCGTGCGGTGCGCCACTCGCCGCAGCAGATGTACGACCTCGTGGCCGACGTGGAACGCTATCCCGAATTCCTGCCGCTCTGCGAATCCCTGCGCGTCCTGCGCCGCCAGCCCGGCCCGGACGGCACCGAGATCCTCGTGGCCGAGATGGGGGTGGGCTACAAGGCGATCCGCGAGCGCTTCACCACCCGCGTGACCCTCGACCCCAAGAACCGGAGGATCGTCGCCGAATACATCGACGGACCGTTCCGGCACCTCGAGAACCGCTGGGGTTTCAAGGACAGGTCTTCCGGCGGCTGCGACGTCGACTTCTTCATCACCTACGAGTTCAAGAGCCGCACCCTCGGCCTGCTGATGGGCACGATGTTCGACCGCGCCTTCCGCAAGTTCACCGACGCGTTCGAGGGCAGGGCGGACCGGGTCTACGGGGTGGCGTGAGGCGGCGCACGGGGTCGGGGGAGCTGGCGGTCGCGCTCGCATCATCCCCTGAGATGCGGCGTCACCCTCTTGTCCAGGAGGCGGACCAGATCCGGGTCCATGAACCCGTAATCGTCCGGAATATCGAGGCAGATCACCCGGGCGTGCTTCAACGCGGCCCCGTAGCGGTGCCGGAGCTTGGTGCGGTGGCGACGCTCCATCACGAAGACGATGTCGGCCCATTCCAGCCATTCGGCCGTCACCGGCTCGTCGGCATCGTGGTCGATCCCGGCCGAGGCGACCTCGCACTCGCTCCGGCCGGAGAAGACCTGTTCGGCGGTCGGGCTGCGCAGGCGGTTCCGGCCGCAGACGAACAGCAGGTTTCGCCTCATGCGCTCTCCGCCATCGGCATCTGCGTCTCGAACAGCCCCCGATACCGGCCGGCGGGACGGCGCATGAGGGCGGCATGGCTGCCGTCCTCGACGATGCGGCCCCGGTCGAAGACGAGTATGCGGTCCAGGGCGCGCACGGTGGAGAGGCGGTGCGCGATGACGATGGCGGTGCGGCCCCGCATCAGCCGCTCCATCGCCTCCTGGATCAGCGCCTCCGATTCCGAATCGAGGCTCGACGTGGCCTCGTCGAGGATCAGGATCGGCGCATCGGCCAGGAAGGCGCGGGCCAACGCCACCCGCTGGCGTTCGCCGCCGGACAGCTTCACCCCGCGCTCGCCCACCAGGGTGGCGTAGCCCTTCGGCAGCCGCGCGATGAAGTCGTGCGCGTTGGCGAGACGCGCCGCGCGCTCGATCTCCGCCATCGTCGCCTCGGGCCGCGCATAGGCAATGTTCTCGGCGAGCGACCGGTGGAACAGCACCGGCTCCTGCGGGACGATGGCGAGGGAGCGGCGCAGGGAGTCCTGGCGCACGCCGGCCACATCGGTGCCGTCGATGAGCACGCGCCCGCCCGTCACGTCGTAGAGCCGCTGGACGAGCTTGACGAAGGTGGTCTTGCCCGAACCCGAGCGGCCGACGAGACCGACCCGCTGGCCCGCCGGGATGCTCACGCAGAGATCCCGGTAGAGCGGCGTCTCGTGGCCGGCATAGTGGAAGGTCACGTCCTCGAAACGCAGCGCCCCGCCGGCGACGCAAAGCGCCGTGGCATCCGGGCGATCGGCCACGCCGACGGGTTCGGATTCGAGGGCCACGAGCTCCTCCATCTCGTTCACCGCCCGTTGCAGGTGATTGATGTGCCCGCCGATGTCGCGGAGATAGCCGTGCACCACGAAGTAGGTGGTGAGCACGTAGGCGACGTCGCCCGGC
Organism: Methylobacterium sp. E-045; assembly: GCF_022829685.1. Lineage (GTDB taxonomy): Bacteria > Pseudomonadota > Alphaproteobacteria > Rhizobiales > Beijerinckiaceae > Methylobacterium. Next base: position 52,987 of record NZ_JAKSYE010000074.1, on the reverse strand, counting down.
GTCGCGGCCTTCGTCCACCACAGCCACAGGGCGACCCCGACGATGGCACTGCGCAGGCCGAGCAGCAGCCCGAGCTGGCCGGTGCCGCTCCAGGTCACCCGCATCCAGGTCCGGCGCGTGCGCCTGGCCCATTTGTCGAGGATGCGGGACAGGCGGGCGTCCTCGCGGGCCTCCGCGCCGAAGGCCTTGACCACGGCGTTGTTGCCGATGGCATCGCTGAGGGTGCCGCCGAGCTTCGTATCCCAGCCATTGGAGAGCTGCGCCGCCGGTGCGATCACCCGTGTGGCGAGCACCACCGTGGTGCCGACATAGAGCAGCGTCCCGAGCCCGATCACCGCGCCCATGGCGGGCCAATGCAGGCCGAGCAGGACCATCGTACCGAGGAGCACCACGAGGGAGGGCAGCAGCGACAGGAGCAGCGTGTCGTTGAGTCCGTCGAGCGCCCACATCCCGCGCGAGATCTTGCGCACGGTCGAGCCCGAGAAGCTGTTGGCGTGCCAATCGGTGGACAGGCGCTGGACCCGGTGGAAGCCCGACCGCGCCACGTCCGCCATGGTGCCGAGGGTCAGGGGAACCACGAGAGCCCAGGCGACGTGGCGCAGGCCCAGGGTGACGAGGCCGAGCGCCACCATCGCGGCGAAGGCGGACAGCGCCGCATGGAGGGCGGCCGCCCGGTCGGCGTTCGACAGGGCATCCACGAGCCGGCCGGCATAGAGCGGCAGGAAGACGTCGGCGAGGGTGGCGGCGGTGATGGCGGCGACGAGGCCCGACACGAGGCCGAGCCGGGCGCGCCAATGGCGGAGGACGAAGGCCAGCACGTCGCGATAGGCTTGAGCGCGCCGGGGACGGACGGGAGTCATGGCTGCCTCATGCGACGCGGGATCGGCGTCGGATCCGGGGACCGGCACGCAGGGCCAGGGGCCGGCGACGGCGGTCTGAATTCTTCGGGAAGACGATCGAAACGACCGCGTGGCGCCCTCGGGCCCATCGCGGTCTCAGGCTGAGCGGCCTACGGGCGGCCAGCCGGGGAGACGATAAATGCAGTGATCATGCAGCCTCCCCACAGGTTCGAGAACAACCGGAGAGTGCAGGTAGCAGAGCAGGAGGTGATTCGCAAACGCTCCGTTCCGACGATCGAAGCAGACGATCGGGTCGGAGGACGCTCAGTCCGACCCGACCGGCTCCACGGCCCTGCCGAACAGCTCCAGGGCCTCTGCCACGGCGAGCCGGCGGATCTCGGTGCGGCCGGGATCGCCGTAGCGGCGCTCGATATGCCGGGTCGCGGCGCCCCGGCGGGCGAGGCCGAAATGCACCAGGCCCACGGGCTTCGCCGCGCTGCCGCCGCCCGGACCGGCGATGCCGGTGATCGAGACCGCCACATCCGCGTGCGAATGGGCAAGGGTCCCCTCCGCCATGGCGCGGGCCACGGATTTGCTCACCGCCCCATGGGTCGCGATGAGATCGGCGGGCACGCCGAGCATCTCGGATTTGGCGTCGTTGGAATAGGTGACGAAGCCGCGCTCCAGCACCGCCGAGGAGCCGGGCACGGACGTGAGCAGCCCGGCGACGAGGCCCCCGGTGCAGGATTCGGCGCAGGCGGCACGGAGGCCGGCGGCGGCATAGGCCGCCACCAGCGCCTCGGCGCGGGCGAGGAGCGCCGGGTCGTCGATCACGCCGCGTCGTCTTCCGGCAGGCGGATCGTCGCCGCCGCCTGGGCCGCGAGGCCTTCGGCCCGGCCGACGAAGCCGAGCTTCTCGGTGGTCGTCGCCTTGATCGAGACCGAGCTCAGCGGCACGCCGCAGATCTCGGCGATGCGGGCGCGGATGGCCTCGCGGTGGGCGCCGATGCGCGGGGCTTCGGCCAGGACGGTGATGTCGAGATGGTCGATCCGGCCGCCCCGGTCGCGGACGAGCTTCACCGCATGGGCCAGGAACCGGTCGGACGAGGCACCGCGCCATTGCTCGTCGCTGGGCGGGAAATGCGTGCCGATATCGCCATCCGCGATCGCCCCGAGGAGGGCGTCGGTGAGGGCGTGCAGCGCCACGTCCCCGTCGGAATGGGCCAGCACGCCGCGATCGGCGGGGATCTTCACGCCGCCGAGCCAGACATGGTCGCCCTCGGTGAAGGCGTGGACGTCGAAGCCGGTCCCGAGGCGGGTCACGTAGGTCGTCATGGAATCGGTCTCTGGTTCGGAGGGCAGGGCATCGCTGCCGGAAAAGCCGCGGTCGGCCTCGATCAGGTCCGAGGGCTGGGTGATCTTGCGGTTGCGCGGGTCGCCCTCGAACACCACCACGTCGAGACCGGCCCATTCGGCCAGGGCCCCGTCATCGGTGAAGCCGTGGAGGCCCGCCTCCGCCGCCGCGCGATGGGCGGCGAGGAGGGGCGCGAAGGCGAAGGCCTGGGGGGTCTGGACAGCGCGCAGGGATTCGCGGGCAGGGGTCTCGCGCACCCGGCCGATCCCCGCCCCGAGATCCTCGACGATCTTGATCGTATCGGTGACGGCGATGCCGGGCACCGCCGCGCCGTGGTCGCGACCGGCGACGAGGGCCCGGTCGATCAAGGCCGTGTCCACATGCGGGCGGGCCGCGTCGTGGACGAGGACGAGGCCCGGCGCGCCCGCGACCGCCGACGTCGCGTCCAAGGCTTCGAGAACCAAGGCTTCGAGGCCGGCGCGGACGGATTGCTGGCGCGTGGCGCCGCCCTCGACGGGAGCCGCGAGCTTGGCCCGCAGAACGGGGTCGAGTTCCTCGACGCAAGCATGGTAGAACGAGGCGGCATCCGCAGCGATCACGGGCTGAATGAGGGTCAGGTCGGGATGCGCCGCCAGCGCGGCGAGGGTCCGCGTCAGGACCGCGCGTCCGCCGACGCTGCGATATTGCTTGGGAACGTCGCCGCCGATGCGGATCCCGCGGCCGGCTGCGACGACCACCGCGGCGTTCCAGGCGGTGCCGGACATGGACGTATGCTCCCGCATCAGTTCGAGATCGCGTGAAGGGCTGGGGTGGTGTGTCGTTTAAGCGGGGCATAGCCTGAAATCAAATCGCGCAAGGCGCTTGCGTCGCCCCGGCGATTGTCTATTTGTTGGGCACAATGAAAGCTGATGATTATTTGAGCGTTCTGCGCTCGAACGATGACCGAGGGCAGCTGGGTGAGAGGGCAGGCGCCAGGGCTCCGGTGCCGGTCCTGCTCGCCCCCCTGTCGGGCGTCACCGATCTGCACATGCGTCGCATCGCGCGGCGCCTGGGTGCAAGCGCCGTCGTCTCGGAAATGGTGGCGGCGGCGGAATTCGCCCGGGGGGCGGAGGAGGCGCGCCTGCGCGCCGAGGGCGGCGGGGTCGATCCCCACGTGGTCCAGCTCGCCGGCTGCGTGCCCGAATCGATGGCGGAGGCCGCGCGGCTGGCCGAGGCGAACGGCGCGGATGTCATCGACATCAACATGGGCTGTCCGGCCAAGACCGTCACCGGCGGGGAGGCGGGCTCGGCCCTGATGCGGGACATCGAGGGGGCGACACGGATCCTCGCGGCGGTCCGGGCGGCGGTGGCGATCCCGGTCACCGTCAAGATGCGCCTCGGTTGGGACCATGCGACCCTGAATGCCCCCGATCTCGCCCGGCGCGCCGAGGGACTCGGTCTGGCGGCGGTCACCGTGCATGGCCGCACCCGCCAGCAATTCTACAAGGGCCAGGCCGATTGGGCCGCCATCCGCGCCGTGGTGGACGCGGTCTCGATCCCGGTGATCGCCAATGGCGACGTCGTCGATCTCGCCGGTGCGCGGGCCTGCCTCGCCGCATCGGGCGCCGCCGGTCTGATGATCGGCCGCGCGGCCCTGGGCCGTCCCTGGCTGGTGGGCGAGATCGCCGCCGGTCTCGCCGGCCTCGCACCGCGTTCCCTCGACGCCGGGGAGAAGGCCGCCCTCGCCCTGGAGCATTACCAGGGGCTCCTCGCGCTCTACGGCCCCGCCATGGGCGTGCGTCACGCGCGCAAGCACCTGGCGGCCTATGTCGACGGATCCGGCGCGCTCGCCCCCGATGACCGGACGCGGCTTCTCACCACCACCGATCCGGTCATCGCAGCCGACCTTCTCTCGAGGGCGATGCGGCACCCGCGCGAAGCATTCGTCACCGAGGAGGCAGCGTGAGCGTGGAGAAGGAATACGGCACGCGGTCCATCGCCCCGCCCACGAGCGAGGCGGTGATCAACGCCCTACCGCTGCCGGTCATCACCATCGGTGCGGACGACCGCATCCTCCATGTGAACCACGCGGCGGAGACGTTCTTCGATCATTCCGCCCGGTTGATGAAGCGCCGGCACCTGCGCGACATCATCCCGTTCTCGTCCCCGATCAGCGCCCTCGTGGCCGAGGTGCGCCGCCGCAAGGCGAGCGTCAGCGAATACGGCGTCGAACTGGTCCAGCCGCGCTCCGGCCTGGAGCGCAACGTCGACGTCTTCGCGACCCCCCTCGGCGACGAGGAGGATGCCGTGGTGATGATGCTCCAGGAGCGCACCATCGCCGACAAGATGAACCGCCAGCTCACCCATCGCGGCGCCGCGCGCTCGATGGTCGCGCTCGGCGCCATGCTCGCCCACGAGATCAAGAACCCGCTCGCGGGCATCCGCGGGGCGGCGCAGCTCCTCGAGCAATCGGGCAGCGAGGACGACCGGCTGCTCACCCGCCTGATCTGCGACGAATCCGATCGGATCGTCCGCATCGTCGAGCGGATGGAGCTGTTCGGCGACGAGCGCCCGGTGGAGCGCGGTCCGGTCAACGTCCACGGCGTCCTCGATCAGGTGAAGCGCTCGGCCCAGTCTGGTTTTGCCCGGCACATCCGCTTCGTCGAGACCTACGACCCGTCGCTGCCCCCGGTGCTGGGCAATCGCGACCAGCTGATCCAGGTCATCCTCAACCTCGTCAAGAACGCCGCCGAGGCTATCGGCGCCGATGCGGTGGACGGCGAGATCACCCTCTCCACCGCCTTCCGCACGGGGTTGAAGATGCAGGTGCCCGGCACGCGGGAACGGGTGAGCCTGCCCATCGAAGTGGCGGTGCGGGACAACGGTCCGGGGGTCTCGGCCGAGCTCCTGCCCGACCTGTTCGACCCCTTCGTCACCACCAAGGCGCAGGGGTCCGGCCTCGGACTTGCACTGGCGGCCAAGATCATCGGCGATCACGGCGGCATCGTCGAATGCGATCCGGTGCCGCGCCGCACCACCTTCCGTCTCCTCCTTCCCATGTCGAGCGCCCGCGACGGGCGCGAGTCGGCCGCGGAGCAATAGAGTCGCGTCATGCCCAACGGCCACATCATCGTCGCGGACGACGACGCCGCCATCCGCACCGTCCTCAACCAGGCCCTGTCGCGGGCCGGCTACGAGGTCCGCTCCACCGGCAACTGCGCCACCCTCTGGCGCTGGGTCGCGCAGGGGGAGGGCGACCTCGTCATCACCGACGTGATGATGCCGGACGAGAACGTGTTCGACCTGCTGCCGCGCATCAAGCGGGTGCGGCCGGAGCTGCCGATCATCGTGATGAGCGCGCAGAACACGTTCATGACCGCGATCCGCGCCTCAGAGCGCGGCGCCTACGAATACCTGCCCAAGCCCTTCGACCTGAAGGAGCTCATCGCCATCGTCGGCCGCGCCCTGTCGCGGCCGCGCGGGACGCCCGCCCCCGGTGCCGATCCCGGCAACGAGGACATCCCGCTGGTGGGCCGCTCGCCGGCCATGCAGGAGATCTACCGGGCGCTGGCCCGCCTGATGCCCACCGACCTCACGGTGATGATCACCGGCGAGTCGGGTACCGGCAAGGAGCTGGTGGCCCGCGCGCTGCACGATTACGGCCGGCGCCGCTCCGGGCCGTTTGTACCGGTGAACATGGCGGCGATCCCGCGCGACCTCATCGAATCCGAACTCTTCGGCCATGAGAAGGGCGCCTTCACCGGCGCGCTCTCGCGCTCGGCCGGCCGGTTCGAGCAGGCCGAGGGCGGAACGCTGTTCCTCGACGAGATCGGCGACATGCCGATGGAGGCGCAGACCCGCCTCCTGCGCGTGCTGCAGCAGGGCGAATACACCACCGTGGGCGGCCGGGTGCCGATCAAGACCAATGTCCGGATCATCGCGGCCACCAACAAGGACCTGCGCGTCTCGATCCAGCAGGGCATCTTTCGCGAAGACCTGTTCTTCCGGCTCAACGTCGTGCCGCTGCGCCTGCCCGCGCTCCGCGAGCGCTCGGAGGACGTGCCCGACCTGATCCGCCACTTCTTCATCCTGGTGGAGAAGGAGGGGCTGAGCCGCAAACAGCTCGACGGCGAGGCCATGGACCGCCTGAAGCGCTACCGCTGGCCCGGCAACGTGCGCGAACTGGAGAACCTCGTCCGGCGCCTGGCGGCCCTCTACCCGCAGGAGACGATCACCGGCCCGGTGATCGAGGCCGAGCTTGATACGCTGCCCCTGGCGCAGCCGCAGGGCAACGGCTCCGGCCCGCGCAAGGGCGGCGCGGCGGAGAACGAGACCCTGTCGGCGGCGGTGGAACGGCATCTCGCCGAATATTTCGGCGGCTATCGCGACACCCTGCCCCCGCCGGGCCTCTACCACCGAATCCTGCGCGAGATCGAAGGCCCGCTCATCGGCGCGGCCTTGGCCGCCACCCGCGGCAACCAGATCCGGGCGGCGGAACTGCTCGGGGTCAACCGCAACACCCTGCGCAAGAAGGTGCGGGACCTCGACCTTCAGGTCTTCCGCAACGCGCGGTGAGCCCGGAACGCTCAGGTAAGCCGGCCGACCTGTTCCACTTCAGCGAGGACCCGACGATCCGGGTCTTCGCGCCGCGCCCCGTCCGCGTCGGCGTGGATCGCGGGCCGGAGAGGGCCTGGCTGAACGGCCCCCTGGTCTGGGCGATCGATGAAGCCCACAGCCTGCTCTACTTCTCTCCGCGCGACTGCCCCCGCATCGTGATCTGGCCCACCGAACGGACCTCGCCGGAGGACCGGCGCAGGTGGTTCGGCGACGTCACCGGCCGCGCCGTGGCCTATGTGGAGGAGGCCTGGGCGGAGCGGATCGCGGCGGCCGCAATCGAGCGCTACCGGATGCCGCCCGAGACCTTCGAACCCACGGGCGAGCCCGGCACCTGGGTCTCGAAGAGCCCGGTCGTCCCCGCCGCCCACGACACGATCCGGGACCTGCCCGGTGCGATGGCGGCGCATGGCCTCGAACTCCGCCCCCTGCCGCGCCTCACGCCGCTCGCGCCGATCTGGGCCTCCACCCTGCACGCCAGCGGCATCCGCCTCAGGAACGCACAGGACTGGGTGACCCCGGAGGGCGGACCGCCGAGGCCGATCGCAGGTGGTTTCGCGGGGTGAAGACCTGTTCGGGAGGTGCCTGAATTACCAACGACAAACGCGGACAGGTTTCCCCGTCCGCGCTTCGAAGCCTTCACCGCTTCGGGAGGGTCAGGCCAAAGCGGGCTTGGCCGTCATGGCGCGCTCGTCGCCGAGGCCGAGCCAGGTCCGGCGCATGGGCTTGAGGACGAAGTAGGCGAGGATCGCGGTCAGCACGTCGAGGGTGATGATGATCGCGAAGACCGGGAGCCAGGAGCCCTGGACGAGATAGATCCAGGCGGCGATCGGTCCGCCGAAGAGCGAGCCGATGCCCTGCGCCATGTAGAGGAAGCCGTAATTGGTCGTGGCGTGCTTGGTGCCGAACGTGTCGGTGAGGATCGAGGGGAACAGCGAGAAGATCTCGCCCCAGGCGAAGAAGACGACGCCGGAGAGCAGGGCGAAGGCGTAAGGATTCTCGCGGAAGACGAGGAGCAGGGCGATGGCCGCCGCCTCGGCGGCGAACGCGATGCCCATCGTGTTCTCGCGGCCGATCTTGTCCGAGACCCAGCCGAAGAAGGGCCGGGTGAGGCCGTTGGTGATGCGGTCGAAGGTCAGGGCGAAGGGCAGGGCGACGAAGCCGAAGATGATCGCGTCGGCCACACCGAAGTCGCGGGCGAAGGAGGCGAAGTTGGCCACCACCATCAGGCCGCCGGTGGACATCATCGTCATCATCGCGAACATCAGCCAGAACAGCGGCGTCTTCAGCATCTCCCTCGGGGCCGTGTCGTGGACGCAGGTCGAGAGGTTGCGGGCCGGGGCCGGCAGGACCTCGTCGGCGCGGGGCGCCCTGAGGCCGAGGGCGGCCAATGCGCCGACGGCGCCGAGGATGATGCCGAACACCGTCAGCGTGTGGCGATAGCCCGAGGCGGTGAGCATGTCGCTGATCGGGAAGGTGCTCAGCATCGCGCCCATGCCGTAGCCGGCGGCAACCACGCCCACGGCGAAGCCCCGGCGATCGGGAAACCACTTCACCATCAGGCCGACGATGCCGACATAGACGATGCCGGTGCCCAGACCGCAGAACAGGCCATAGGTGGCATAGACGCCCCAGAGGGTGTCGACGCGGGCGGCGAGCACCCAGCCGAGGCCCGACAGGATGGCGCCCAGCGCGATCATCAGCTTGGGGCTGAACCGGTCGATCAGGTAGCCCTGGACCGGCGAGAAGAAGGTCTGCAGCACGATCAGGATCGTGAAGGTCCATTGCAGCTGCGGCAGGCTCGAGCCCGTCGTCGCGATCAGCGGCTTGGTGAACAGCGTCCAGACGTATTGCGGGCTCGAGATCGCCATCATGGCGACGAGGCCGAGGCCGAGCTGGATCCAGCGCTGCCGGGAAAGGTTCGTATCCATTATGCACTCCATGCTGCAGGCACGGAGACGCAAAGTGTATACCAGCCGGCGCCGGCCTGCCGTCAGCGCCGCGCGGAAACCAGCCAGCAGCCGGCATCCAGGGTCACGGCACCGGAAACGGCCCGCTCGGCGAAATCGTCGCTCACCCGCCTGACGGCCTCCGCACGGACCGAAGCGGGCTGATCGCGCAGGAGCCGGGACACCGGACCGAGCTCGGTGGCGAAATCCGCGGCGGCCTCCGCCGCATCCCGGGCAGTGCCGTCGCCGGATCGCGCGAGGGTGAGCGGCCGGTCGATCGCCTCGAGGGTGATGTCGAGGAAGCCGGCCCCGGAGAGCACCGCGCCGAGGGTCTCCGCCTCGGCGAAGCGGAACGGCCCCGGCGCGTCGACCGGGCCGGGTTCGGGCTCCGGCACGAGGGGCAGGACGAGGGTCCTCGGCACGGTGATCCAGGGATTGTCCTCGATCCGCCGCCAGCACAGGAAGGTCAAGCCTCCACCGGGGACCAGGGCCTTGCGGATATTGGCGAAGGCGGCGCCGGAATCCTCGAAGAACATCACCCCGAAGCGGGAGATCGCCTGTTCGAACGCGACATCGCCGAAATCGTGGGTCTGGGCGTCCGCCTCGACGAAGGCGATCGGCGCCAGGGCGGGGGCCTCGATCCCGGCCCGCTCGCGCGCGACGTCGAGCAGGGGGGCCGAAAGGTCGGCCGCCACCACACGGCCCCCGGGACCGAGCCGGCGCGCGGCGGCGATGGCGCAATCCCCGGCGCCGCAGCCGATATCCAGCGCCGAGCCGTCGACCCGGAGGCGCGCCGCCTCGAACAGGGCGGCGGTGAGGGGCGCGAAGACCGCGTCGATCCTGCGCTGGTTGCGGGCCCAGCGCGCCCCGACCTCGCCGTTCCAGTACTCGCGCTGGGTGATCCCGCCATCCGCCATCATGAACCTTCCGGCCTCTCGGCCTCTCCACACCGAACCGCGACGGGACCGCCTCTCACAATCCGGACGAACCGCCATCCGAGCGGGGATCGTGGACCGCCTCGATCCGCCCGTTGCCGGGGTGACGGACCAGCATGCCGGCATGGCCGAGGGAATCGATGTAGGCGCCGCCCAGTTCCTCGATCTCGTGGCCCATGGAGCGCAGCTCGGCGATGCAGGCCGGATCGAACCGGTCCTCCACCTTCACGCTCAAGGATTCGGCCCCCCATGTGCGCCCGTAGAGCAGGCGCGGCGCGTCCACCGCCTCGGCCGGGCTCATGCCATAATCGGCATACCGCGTGAAAATCTGAGCCTGGAATTGCGGCTGCCCGTCGCCGCCCATGCTGCCGTAGGACATCACCCGCCCGTCGTCGAAGGCGGCCAGTCCGGGGATCAGGGTGTGGAACGGCCGGCGCCCCGGCTCCAGGGGGTTCACCGCGCCCTTCTCGAGGGAGAACGAGGTGCCGCGGTTCTGCCAGTGGATGCCGGTCTTCGGCAGGACGATCCCCGAACCGTATTCCCAGTAGATCGACTGGATGTAGGAGACGGCCAGGCCGTCCTTGTCGATGGCGCCCATCCAGACGGTGTCGCCGTCGCCCGGTCCCCTGAGGGGCACGGAGGCGGCCCGGCGCATGTCGATCTGCGCGGCCTCGCGGTCGAGACTCTCCGGGGTGAGGAAGCTCGCCGGATCGACGCTCAGCCGGTCGTAATCGGTCACCGTGCGGTCGCGGATGGCGAAGGCGCGTTTCGTCGCCTCGATCAGCCCGTGATACTGGGCCGTGCTCTCCGGCCGCGATACCTTCAGCCGGTCGAAGATGCCGAGGATGATGAGTGCCGCGAGGCCCTGGGTCGGGGGCGGGAAGTTGTAGAGCACCGCGTCGCGCCGGCGCAGGGACAGGGCCGCGCGCTCGCGCGGGGCATAGGCTTCGAGGTCGGCCCGCGTCACCGGCGCGCCGAGACGGTCGAGGTCGGCGGCGATCTCGCGTCCGAGGTCGCCCCGGTAGAAATCGTCGAGCCCGGCATGGGCCAGCTGTTCGAGGGTGTCGGCGAGGGCCGGCAGGCGGCGCGTGGCGCCGGCGGCGAAGGGCTTGCCGTCATCGAGGAAGGTCTGCGCGAACCCCGGCTGGTCGTGGAGCGTGTCGATTTCCTTCGGCACGTAGCGCGCCTCGGAGGGCGAGACCGCACAGCCCTGGCGCGCGTGGCGGATCGCATCGGCCAGCAGGGTCTCGAGGGGGAGCCGGCCGCCGAGCGCCCTGGCGAGGTCGAGGGCGAGGTGCCAGCCGCCGATGGCGCCGGCCACGGTGAGCGCCGCATCCGACCCGCGGGAGGGAATCGTCTCATGGCCCTGGCTGCGATAGCGGCCCACCGTGGCGAGGGACCCGGCCGGGCCGCAGGCCTCGATGCCGCGCACCCGCCCGCCCGGCTCGCGCACGAGCCAGAACCCGTCGCCGCCGATCCCGTTCATGTGCGGATAGACCACGGCGATGGTGGCGGCCATGGCCGCCATGGCCTCGATGGCGTTGCCGCCCTGCGCCAGCACGGTCTGTCCGGCGGTGGCGGCCAGGTGATGAGGCGCGGCAACGGCGGCGGAGGAATAGACGGGCGTCTCGGGCATCGCGAACTCGGTGTGAGGGAAAGCGTGAGGATAATGTATTTTTCAGTCGGTCGACCGCGACCTGGCCCTGGCAAGAACCGGACGCAGCCCGCTGCGGCAGCTTCGGTTTCACGGCCCGAAGCCGGGTCTGAGAGCGGATCGCCGGGGCGGTTTCCACGGATAGGCCTGCCTGATTCGTATTAATTTCGCCACACTGTTGTGGCGACGCATCAGCCATGGCGTGGCTTCGACGTTCCAGACAATCGGCCGCCTCGGGAGACGACGTCTCACCGCAGGGCGAGGTCGAACCGCATACCCTTCGGGCTGCGCCGCGCGGCCCCGGCTGGATCGGCGCGCTCGTCGTCACCACGGCCCTGGTCTCGGCCATCGCGACCTTCCTGATCCTCGCCGGCGTGATCCGGGTGACGCCGACGCCGACGATCGGCCTGACGCTGCTGGGCATCAACGTCTTCCTGGTCCTCAGCCTGTTCGTCATCATCGCCTGGGAGGCGCGGGTCTTCCTGCATGCGCGCCGGGCCAATGCGGCGGTGGCGCGCCTGCATACCCGCATCGTCGGCCTGTTCAGCCTCATCGCGATCCTGCCCACCGTGCTGCTGGCCGTCGTCGCGGCGGTGACGATCGATCGCGGCCTGTCCCTGGGCTTCACCGACCGCGTCCGCGACGTGGTGCTGAAATCCGTGGAGGTGGCCGACGCCTACCAGGAGAACCAGTGCCAGTCGCTCGCCCGCGAGATCCGCATCCTCACCGACGACCTCACGCGGGCGCGGCCGAATTTCGACGTGAACCGGCAATGGTTCGAGAACTTCCTGACCGCACGGGCGACCGCCCTCGGCCTGCCCGTCGCCGAGATCATGCGGGGGCCCAACGAAGTGGTGGCGCGGGCCAAGATCGACATCCTGAAGGAACGCAGGCTACCCTCCGCCGCGGCCTTCGAGGAGGCGGCCAAATCCAACGAGACGATCTGCCTGCGGCCGAGCGAGGGCCGGATCTTCGCGGCCCTACTGCAGATGCCCGCCTATGACGGGGCCGTCCTGCTGGTCCAGCGCGAGGTGAGCCAGCTCGCCGTCGACTTCCCCGGCGTCTCGCGGGCGGCGGCGGCGGAGTACCTCACCTACGATTCCCTCAAGCGCTCGATCCAGATCAGCTTCGCCTCGATCTTCGTGCTGATCGCCCTCATCGCCCTGCTCTCGGCGGTCTGGTTCGGCCTCAACTTCGCCAACCGGTTCGTGACGCCGATCCGCCGGCTCATCAACGCGGCCGATCAGGTCGCCTCGGGCAATTTCTACGCCCAGGTGCCGGCCCGGAAGAGCGACGGCGACCTCGCCCATCTCGGCGAGAGCTTCAACAAGATGACCCAGGAGCTGCGCCGCCAGCACGACGGGCTGACCGCCGCGAGCGAACTCATCGACCGCCGCCGCCGGTTCACGGAAGCGGTCCTTGCCGGGGTCTCCCCCGGCGTCATCGGCGTCGACGCGGCGGGCCTCGTCACCATCGCCAACCCCTCCATCGAGCGCACGCTGGGGCTCAGGGCGGATACCATCATCGGCAAGCCGCTGATCCAGGCCGTGCCCGAGCTCCAGGCCATCCTCCCGGAGGGCGGCGAGGGGCGCCTGCGCGCGCTCCAGCAGCAGATCCAGCTGACCCGCGACGGGCGCGAGCGCACGGTCACCGTGCGCGTCACCAGCGAACAGGCGCAAGGCGGCGCGCGCGGTTTCGTGGTGACCCTGGACGACATCACCGATCTCGTCACGGCCCAGCGCACCTCGGCCTGGGCGGACGTCGCCCGCCGCATCGCCCACGAGATCAAGAACCCGCTGACCCCGATCCAGCTCTCGGCCGAGCGCATCCGGCGCAAATACGGCAAGGTCATCGTCGCGGACAAGGACGTGTTCGACCAGTGCACGGCGACGATCATCCGCCAGGTGGACGAGATCAAGCGCATGGTCGACGAGTTTTCGTCCTTCGCGCGGATGCCGAAACCCGCCATCGCCCGGAACGACCTCAGCGAGATCGCCAAGCAGAACCTTTTCATGATGCGGGTGGCGCATCCGGACATGGATTTCGCCTTCACCGAGGCCGGGCAGGACCGCCTGCACGCCGCCTTCGACATCCGGCTCCTGTCGCAGGCGATCACCAACATCCTCAAGAACGCGGTGGAGGCCGTCTCCGCCGTGCCCGAGGCCGAACTCGGCAGGGGGCGGGTCGATCTGCGCCTCCTCGTCGAGGAGGGGTTCGCGGTGATCGAGATCACCGACAACGGCAAAGGCTTTCCCGTCGAGGGGCGCCAGCGGCTGCTCGAGCCCTATATGACCACGCGCGAGGGCGGCACCGGCCTCGGGCTCGCCATCGTCAGCAAGGTGCTCGAAGAGCATGGCGGCGGCATCGAACTGAACGACAATCCCGCGGGCAGGGGCGGGCGCGTGCGGATGCGCGTTCCCCTCGACACCCGGGAGACAACGCCGGAGGGGAAACCCTCCGCGCAGGCAGAGAAGGTTGCCGCACCGACGGCACCCCCAATCGCGGAGATGACGTCATGAGCGCCGATATTCTGATCGTCGACGATGAGGCCGACATCCGCGACCTCGTCGCCGGCATCCTCGACGACGAAGGCCACCGGACCCGGACGGCCGGAGGCTCCGACGAGGCGTTGGCCGCCATCGAGTCGCGCCGCCCCCACCTCGTCTTCCTCGACATCTGGCTGCAGGGCTCCCGCCTCGACGGCTTGCAGGTGCTCGACCAGATCAAGCTCGGACATCCCGACCTGCCGGTGGTGATGATCTCGGGCCACGGCAACATCGAGACGGCGGTGGCCGCCATCAAGGCGGGCGCCTACGACTTCATCGAGAAGCCGTTCAAGGCCGACCGGCTGGTCCTGGTGGCCGAACGCGCCCTCGAAGCCTCCCGCCTCAAGCGCGAGGTCCGCGACCTCAAGGCGCGCTCCGGCCAGGCGAGCCGCCTCGTGGGCGGGTCCGTGGCGGTCAACCAGCTGCGCCAGACGGTGGAGCGGGTCGCACCCACCAATGCGCGGGTGATGATCCTCGGCGCCCCGGGTTCCGGCAAGGAACTCTCGGCGCGGACCCTCCACGCCTCGTCGTCCCGCGCCAGCGGGCCCTTTGTCGTCATCAACGCGGCGATGATCACGCCCGAGACCATGGAAGCGGAACTGTTCGGCGTCGAGGCCGGCGAGGGCCGCGTCCGCCGGGTCGGCGCCCTGGAGGAGGCCCATGGCGGCTCCCTCTATATCGACGAGATCGCCGACATGCCGCGGGAAACCCAGAACCGCATCCTGCGGGTGCTGGTGGACCAGAACTTCCAGCGCGTCGGCGGCACCACCCGCGTCCATGTGGACGTGCGCATCATCTCCTCCTCGTCGCGCGACCTGGCCGAGGAGATCTCCGCGGGCCGCTTCCGCGAGGACCTGTTCCACCGCCTCTCGGTGGTGCCGATCCGGGTTCCGTCCCTGTCCGAGCGGCGCGAGGACGTGCCCGAACTCATCAACTTCTTCATGGAGCAGATCTCGGCCGCCACCGGCCTCGCCCGCCGGCGCATCGCGGAGGACGCCATGGCGGTGCTGCAATCGCACGACTGGCCCGGCAACATCCGTCAGCTGCGCAACAACGTCGAGCGGCTGATGATCCTCACCCATACCGACCCGGAGCAGGAGGTGACCTCGGAGATGCTGCCCACCGAGATCGGCGCCCTGGTTCCGACGACGCCGAACGGGGCGGGGGGCGAGAAACTGATGAACCTGGCCTTGCGTGAGGCGAGGGAGATCTTCGAGCGCGAGTATTTGATCGCGCAGATTGCACGATTCTCGGGAAACATATCGCGGACCGCCGAGTTCATCGGCATGGAACGCTCCGCCCTGCACCGCAAGCTGAAGTCCCTCGGCATCGGACCTTGAGGGGCCGAACGACCTTCCTCTTGCATGTGGGTGGCATTGAACGTGTAATGGTCGAGGTTGCCCGGCCCGCCCGGTCTGCTTCGCATGCGAACCAACAAGAACCCGCCAGT
Source organism: Methylobacterium sp. E-045 (assembly GCF_022829685.1). GTDB lineage: Bacteria > Pseudomonadota > Alphaproteobacteria > Rhizobiales > Beijerinckiaceae > Methylobacterium. Next base: position 37,668 of record NZ_JAKSYE010000074.1, on the reverse strand, counting down.
CACGGCGGGCGGCAGGTTTCTAAGAAGGATTAATAAAAAATGGCGGGCGAACGCGCTCAGAACCTGCAGGACACGTTTCTCAATCATGTCCGCAAGAACAAGATCCCGCTTACGATCTTCCTCGTCAACGGCGTCAAGCTTCAGGGCGTCGTGACCTGGTTCGACAACTTCTGTGTCCTCCTGCGACGGGACGGGCATTCGCAGCTCGTCTACAAGCACGCGATTTCGACGATCATGCCCGGCCACCCGGTTCAGTTGTTCGAGCCGGACGAGACGGCGCCCGAGAAGGCCTGAGGCGAGGTCGGCAGTCTCCGTCCGTCGAGACGCTGCCGGACATCTGATGCCGAACGTCGAACGAGGACCGAAGACTGCCCTTGTTTGACGTCGGCAAAGGCCCATTCTCCTCATCTTCAAGGGACAGGGTCGAACCGATTTTCATGACGCAGATGACAACGCCGGGCGAAGCCCGGCTCCAGGCGATGGCCGCTCCCGAAGGCGAGATCGCGGCCGCGACCCATACGCTGGTGATCGGCCCCTATCTCACCCGTGCCGCCGGCCCCCGGACGGGCGGCGGACCGGCCGACGTGACGCGCTCCAGCGAGGCACGGATCGACGAGGCGGCGGGTCTCGCCGTGGCCATCGAGTTGGACGTCACCGAGGCGATCATCGCGCCGGTCTCGCGCATCCGCCCCTCCACCTATCTCGGCAAGGGCCGGGTCGAAGAGCTCGCCGGCCGGATCAAGGCCGAGGAGATCGGCCTCGTGGTGATGGATTGCGCCCTGTCGCCCGTGCAGCAGCGCAACCTCGAGAAGGCGTTCGGCTGCAAGGTCATCGACCGCACCGGACTCATCCTCGAAATCTTCGGCCGGCGCGCCTCGACCCGCGAGGGCACCCTGCAGGTGGAACACGCCCATCTCGCCTACCAGCGCAGCCGCCTCGTGCGGTCCTGGACCCACCTGGAACGGCAGCGCGGCGGCTTCGGCTTCCTCGGCGGCCCCGGCGAGACCCAGATCGAGGCCGACCGCCGGATGATCCAGGAGCGGATGACGAAGATCGAGCGTGAGCTCGACAGCGTCACCCGGACGCGCGGCCTGCACCGGGAGAGCCGGGCGCGGGTGCCGTATCCGATCGTCGCCCTCGTCGGCTACACCAATGCCGGCAAGTCGACGCTGTTCAACGCGTTGACCAAGGCCGAGGTGATGGCCAAGGACATGCTGTTCGCCACCCTCGACCCGACCGCGCGCGCGACGAAGCTGCCGCATGGGGAGACGGTGATCCTGTCCGACACGGTGGGATTCATCTCGGAACTGCCCACGGCCCTCATCGCCGCCTTCCGCGCCACCCTGGAGGACGTGATCGAGGCCGATATCCTGCTCCATGTCCGCGACGTCAGCCACGTCGATTCGGAGGCGCAGGCGGAGGATGTCGGCGAGGTCCTGCGCGAACTCGGGATCGAGACCACGGCCGAGCGGATCATCGAGGTCTGGAACAAGGCCGACCTCCTCGACGATTCGGAGCGGACACGCCTCCTCAACCTGAGCGCCCAGGGGCGCAACGACCGGGACAGCGACGTGCCGATCCTGGTCTCGGCCCTCACGGGCGAGGGCCTGGCGGCCCTGTCGGGCCGGATCGAGGCGCGGATCGCCAGGCGGCGTTCCACCTTCGCCGTCACCCTCGCGCCCGAGGACGGTGCAGCGCTCAACTGGCTCTACGAGAATGCCGAGGTCCTCGACCGCCGCTCCGAGGAGGCCGGCACGATCCACCTCGCCATCCGCGTGGCGCCGGAGAAGGAGCCGCGCTTCCTCAACCGCTTCTCCAGCGCGCGCAAGCTGAGCCGCGCGGATTAGGCGGAGGAGCGGGCCTTTCGTGGAGGTGCGGACGGGCGATGGTCCCTCCGCGACCGCGGGGGTCTCATCGAAAGCCCCATAAAAAAACCCCGGCTCCGGGGAGACGGGGTGAGAGTTTCGGGTTCGAAAAGACGTCCTGTCCCGCGTCTCACCGCCCCCGACCCATGGGTCGGGGGCGGTGAGGTCCGGTATTACGGCTGCAGCACGCCGTTGATGACGTGGATCACGCCGTTCGACTGCATCACGTTGGCGATGGTCACCTTGGCGGTGTTGCCTTTGGTGTCGGTGAGGTACACGGCCTTGCCCTTGGTCTGGACCACGAGCGGGGTGCCCTGCACGGTTTTGATCTGACCTTCACCGCCGCCGTCCTTGGCGATCTTCATGAGATCCTTGGCGGTCAGGGTGCCGGGGACGACGTGATAGGTCAGGATCGCGGTGAGCGTCGCCTTGTTCTCGGGCTTCACCAGGGTCTCGACGGTGCCGGCCGGCAGCTTGGCGAAGGCGGCGTTGGTGGGCGCGAAGACGGTGAAGGGGCCGGGGCCGGAGAGGGTGTCGACGAGGCCGGCGGCTTTCACGGCGGCGACGAGGGTGGTGTGGTCCTTCGAGTTGACGGCGTTCTCGACGATGGTCTTCGACGCATACATCGGAGCGCCGCCGACGGTCGGGTTCTTGGCGAGGGCGGCCACCGGGAAAGCGGCACCCATGGTGAAGGCGAGGGCGACGGCGGCGAAGGTGGAGGCTGCGGGGCGACGGGCGTTGGTCATGGAGCGTTCCTCTCGAGCTAAGCCCCTTCGGAGGGGGTCGTCGCTCGTTACGGAGCCCGGACGAGGAAAGTTTCGGGAACGCTGCGGAACGTCGTGCATCCGCGCGGTACGCGGGGATCGAGCGTCTCACTTCGACTCAAGATCGTTCGCCGATAGTGAGATCCGGCAAAGCAAAAGCCCGCCCGACCTGGAGGTCGGACGGGCTTTCGTGATCCGGAGAGCGGCGAGGACAAGCCTCGCCGCCGATCCTGAGATCAGTACTTGCGGATGATCGGGGCCGGAGCAGCGGCGACCGGGGTCGGCGAGTACAGCGGAACGATCAGGCGGCCCGAGATCTCGGTGCTGTCGAAGCTGGTGGTCGCGACGGTGCGGGCGACGTAGACCTGCGCGGTGGCGAAGCCGAAGTCGTAGCCGACGAGGCCGCCCATCAGGAACCGGCCGCGATCGTTGAGGGCGGCGTTGATGATGCCGGCAGCCTTGGCGCCGGTGTCGAAGTTGACGGTGCCGTAGGCGATGGCGCCGATCTCGAACTTGCCGAACTTCTTGGTGGCGGTCAGGTCGAGGTTGAGGGAGTCGGAGAGGGAGTAAACCGTAGAAAAGCCAGCCCGGTTGGGGTCACGGCCGCCGCCGAAGGACGAGGGCGAGTCGTAGATGTTGGCGGTGAGGTTGGCGGTCAGGTTCCAGCCGTCGCCGGTGTAGCTGCCGGCAACGCCGAAGCGGTAGGTGTTCGACGAGAGCTGGGGCAGCACTGCCGTGGAGGCGACCACACCGTTATTCTGCACGAGGACGCCGCGGTCGCCGTTGAGCTCGTTCAGATAGACACCGCCGAGCAAGCTGACGCCGAAGTTGTTGCCGAGGTCGAAGGCCCAGATACCGCCGACGAAGGTGCCGACGTTGATCGAGAGATCGCGCAGGCCGGTAGCTCCACCGCGGTTGCCGAAGGCGAACACGGTCGGGGGAGCGACGAGCAGCTCAACACGACCACCGAACGGCACGAACGGGGTCGACCAGACCAGCACGGGGATGTTGATCCCGACATCCAGAGCCGAATTGTCACGCGACTGATAAACGAAGGTGTTCAGGGCGTAGATGCCCTCGGGCAGCGGCGCGCCGGTGGCAAGGCCGACCTGCTCACCGGGAATCGTGGTGGTCTGTGCGTAGGAAGCCGTGGCGCTCATGCCCAAGGTCAGCGCCAGTGCGCCGGTGGCCAGCCAGTTCTTCGTCATTGTCTCGTCCTTCCCAAGGATTTCAGGCATTCGCCGCGCAGACCTACGAACCATCATGCCGAGTGCCGCGTTCTCGCGGCTTGCTGACATCTGGTGCGTAGGGCCCCCCTTGCGGCCCGAATTCGTGTCTCAACGCTGAGAACTATTCTACAGGTCGGACCGGATTGACAGTGCAATGCTTCGGATCGAGGCAGTTCCAAATCCACCGTTGCGGAAAAGCCGCAATTTGGGCGCGGTGCAGCGCAAGGTTTTGTTAACTTTCTCAGCAGAATTGCGCCGGGCATGACGTCGCAACGAGCAACGGGTCGGCAAAATAACGCTGAATGGTCAAGCTGTTGCGACCGCTCGACGGGACGGGATGATTGCGCAATCACCGAAGGGGGTTTGCGCATCGCACGCCGCGGCCGCGGGCGGCCCGTGCACCGCAGCAAAGCCCTCGCTCCGCGAAACCGTCGAATCGAGCCCCGCCGTGGCGGGGCGGAACGCCTATTCCGCCGCGTCCCGGTTCTTGACGGCCACCTCGGCGAGGGGCCGGCGGGCCAGCACGTCGCGCAGGAACCGGCCGGTATGGCTCGCCCGCGACTTGGCGATCTGCTCCGGCGTGCCCTCGGCCACGACGATTCCACCGCCGTCGCCGCCCTCGGGACCCATGTCGATGACCCAGTCGGCGGTCTTGATGACCTCGAGGTTGTGCTCGATCACCACGACGGTGTTGCCCTGGTCCACGAGCTCATGGAGCACCTCCATGAGCTTGGCGACGTCGTGGAAATGCAGGCCGGTGGTCGGCTCGTCGAGGATGTAGAGGGTGCGGCCGGTGGCGCGCTTGGACAGCTCCTTCGACAGCTTCACCCGCTGCGCCTCGCCGCCGGACAGGGTGGTGGCCTGCTGCCCGACCTTGACGTAGCCGAGGCCGACGCGGGCGAGAGTCTCCATCTTCTCGCGGATGGTGGGCACCGCCTTGAACAGGTCGGCGGCCTCCTCGACGGTCATGTCGAGGACGTCGGCGATGGAGTGGTTGCGGTACTTCACCGCCAGGGTCTCGCGGTCGTAGCGGCGGCCCTTGCAGACGTCGCAGGTGACGTAGACGTCCGGCAGGAAGTGCATCTCGATCTTGATGACGCCGTCGCCCGAACAGGCCTCGCAGCGCCCGCCCTTCACGTTGAAGGAGAAGCGCCCGGCCTGATAGCCCCGCGCCTTGGCCTCGGGCAGGCCGGCGAACCAGTCGCGGATCGGGGTGAAGGCGCCGGTATAGGTGGCCGGGTTCGAGCGCGGCGTGCGCCCGATCGGCGACTGGTCGATGTCGATGACCTTGTCGAGATTCTCGAGCCCGTCGAGGCGCTCGTACGGAGCGGGATGCTCCATGGCGCCGTTGAGGGACTTGGCCACCGCCTTGTACAGGGTGTCGATGATCAGGGTGGACTTGCCGCCCCCCGAGACCCCGGAGACGCAGGTGAAGGTCCCGAGGGGGATGTCGACGCTCACGTCCTTGAGGTTGTTTCCCCGGGCGCCGACGAGGGTGAGCTTGCCCTTCCTCGCCTTGCGCCGGGCGGCGGGCACCCGCACGCTCATCTCGCCGGTGAGGTATTTCGCCGTCAGGGAGTCCGGGTGCTTCAGCACCTCCTCCGGCGTGCCCTGGGCGATGATCCGGCCGCCATGGATGCCGGCACCGGGGCCGACATCGACCACGTAGTCGGCCTGGAGAATCGCGTCCTCGTCGTGCTCGACCACGATGACCGAATTGCCGAGGTCGCGTAAGCGTTTCAGCGTGCCGAGCAAGCGTTCATTGTCGCGCTGGTGCAGGCCGATCGAGGGCTCGTCGAGCACGTAGAGCACGCCGGTGAGCCCCGAACCGATCTGCGAGGCGAGGCGGATGCGCTGGCTCTCGCCGCCAGAGAGCGAGCCCGAGCCGCGCGCCAGGGTGAGGTAGTCGAGGCCCACATCCACCAGGAAGGTGAGCCGGTCGCGGATCTCCTTGAGGATGCGGAACGCGATCTCGTTCTGCTTCGGCGTCAGCTTCTCGGAGAGTTCGGAGAACCAGCGGTGCGCCTCGCGCACGGAGAGCGCCGTGACGTCGCCGATGTCCTGCATGGCGACCTTCACCGCCAGGGCCTCGATCTTGAGGCGCTTGCCGCCGCAGGAGGCGCAGGGGGTCTCGCTCATGAAGCGGGCGATGTCGTCGCGGGACGCATCGCTTTCGGTCTCCTTGTAGCGCCGCTCCAGGTTCGGGATCACGCCCTCGAACGGCTTGTTCACCTCGTAGGCGCGCATGCCGTCATTGTAGGCAAACCGGATCGACTCCCGGCCGGAGCCGTAGAGGATCACCGTGTGGGCGGTCTCGGGCAGGTCGGACCAGGGCACGCCGGTCTTGAAACCGTAATGCTTGGCCAGGGCGTCGAGGGTCTGGCCGTAGTAGGGCGAGGTGGATTTCGCCCAGGGGCCGACAGCGCCGCGCTTGAGGCTGAGCTTGGCGTCGGAGATCACCAGTTCGGGATCGATCCGCATCTCGTGGCCGATGCCGCCGCAGGTCGGGCAGGCGCCGAACGGGTTGTTGAACGAGAACAGGCGCGGCTCGATCTCGGCGATGGTGAAGCCGGAGACCGGGCAGGCGAAACGCGACGAGAAGGTGATCGTCTCCCCCTCGGCCGGATCGGCGAATTCGATCAGGGCGATGCCGTCGGCCAGTTCCAGGGCGGTCTCGAAGGAATCGGCCAGCCGCGCGGCGATGTCGGCGCGGACCACGAGGCGGTCCACCACCACGTCGATGTCGTGCTTGAGCTTCTTGTCGAGCTTGGGCGCATCGTCGATCGGGTAGTACTCGCCGTCGATGCGAAGGCGCTGAAACCCCTTCTTCTGGAACTCGGCGATCTCCTTGCGGTACTCGCCCTTGCGGCCCCGGACGACGGGGGCGAGGAGATACAGCCGGCTCTTCTCCGGCAGGGCCAGCACCCGGTCCACCATCTGGCTCACGGTCTGGCTCTCGATCGGCAGGCCGGTGGCGGGCGAGTAGGGGATGCCGACCCGCGCCCAGAGCAGGCGCATGTAATCGTAGATCTCGGTCACCGTCCCCACGGTGGAGCGCGGGTTCTTCGACGTCGTCTTCTGCTCGATGGAGATGGCGGGCGAGAGCCCGTCGATCTGGTCGACATCGGGCTTCGACATCATCTCGAGGAATTGGCGGGCATAGGCCGAGAGCGATTCGACGTAGCGCCGCTGCCCTTCCGCATAGATCGTGTCGAAGGCCAGCGACGACTTGCCCGACCCCGAGAGACCGGTGAACACCACGAGCTTGTCGCGCGGGATCGTGAGATCGATGTTCTTGAGGTTGTGCTCGCGCGCGCCGCGCACGGCGATGACGCGGCGATCGGGACTGCCCTCGAACAGCTTCTCGATCCGCGCCTCGACGCTCTCGGCCTCGGCTCGTGCTTTCTTGGCGACTTTGGCTTTGGCCATGAGGTCTCATCGGATGCAAGGCATGGCCGCTCGCCGCGAGATGGCCAGGAAAGCGCTCCGACCATCCGGAGAGGGTTTCGGAACTCTTCCACAACTCGCCGGGACTTGCGGCGTTCAAACGCTCCGATAGCTAGAACGAAAAGAGTACGACCGCAACAACCGGTCCCTCATCGTGAAGGATTGCCCCGGGCCACCCCCGATCGTCGGTTCAATCGACTGGCGGTCCGAAAGGGGCAATCTTCGGATTCGAGAAGGGGCCCTGAAACGGGCCGTCCGATGGGAGGCTCGCAATGGCGCTTGCCCGAACCTGAACGGCGTAGAGATTCCGACGCGGATCCACAGCGATCACGCCGAAGGAACGGTCGATCGCTCCCGCCTTCACGCCCAACGCTTTGGCAGCCTGGGCTATGCCCGGTTTTGTCCCGGGAATCGCGACCGTCATCGTCACCATTCTGGAATCGGCCATTGGATTCCTACAGACCGTAATGAGCCGCGACCGCGAGCGGCCGAATGATACCGCACCCGTAATCGGCATTCCAACCGGGGACAGGAACACCGTTGGCCTTCGCCTTGAACGCCGACATCAAACCGGGCGGGGGTTCGGCAAAAGAGTTCAGTCTGGTGCGCATCGCTGCCACACATCCTGCCGCAACGGCACTGGCTGCGGAGGTTCCGGAATCTGGACTACCCGTCCCGAATGCTTCGGATCCGAGAAAATGAGTGTAGGCCGTTACATCCGGCTTGTCATGCACCATCCCTGCAATTCCCGGGCCTTGCGATGAGTAGCCCGCCCTGACGTCGTGGATATCGCAGCCGGCAATCGTCATGACGTCCGGATGCGCATTGGCTCCCACGATGGTGTTCGCCGTTACACCTTGACACCTGCGGTCGGGGCAGGGCGACCCACAATTTCCGGCCGAGAAGAGGAGGTCAGCCCCGGCGCGGGACAAGGTTCCGACGATCAGGTTGAACGGGTGATTGGGATTGTTCGCATAGCGACCCGGATGGCCCGCAGGAAAATCCCAACTCGAATGGTACAACCCCCAGCTGTTATTGACGACGAGGCCTTTGAATTTCCAGGAGGGCGCCGACAACCTAGTCAGGAGATAGGAATAAGCGAGGATCGCGTTGCTGAGGAGGCCGTCCATCACGTTGCCCCCCTGCCGCGTCGACGTCAGGATCGGAAAATCGAGAAGCGTGGCGTTCGGGGCTGCGATCAAGGCATCGTAGGCGCACATGGTGCCGTGACCGATGGCATGGTGCCCCGGGGCAGCGCCACCGCGGAGGGGCGACCAGGACAGCGACGATCGAAACTTCGCCTTAAGTCCACGATTGCGCAGATGCGCGATGTTGATGCCGGAATCCATGACGGCGACAGCCACGCCCTTGCCGTCCAATCCCTTCGCCCGCAGCGCGGCGACATCGAGGTGTCGAGCGACGTCGACTGTCGTTCCAAGGGGCGGCGAGCCTGCGCAGACCGTGAACGCGCCGATCTCCGGGTCGGCGAAAATGCCCACCCCATCCTCTCGCCCTTCGGCTTCCCCGATTCGGTCGACATCGATCGTACCGCGTGTCACGAACAAGGGCGCAGACGCCGGATTGGCCGCCGCCAGATCGATGGCCGCCAACGTCGCGCCGGGGATCGGCAGGGCTGGAAACCGTTCATCCAGGATGAGGCCGCCCTTGTCGGGTGCTCCCTCCAAGACCAGACCGCCCGCCCCAGCAGCGAAAGCCTCAATGGCGGAAGCGCGCAACCCATCCGCCTGCGGGAATGTCACCAGAACCGATACCCGCATCGACCGTTCGCCAACCTAAGAGTGATAAAAATTCATCCTCTAGGTTGCAAACGGACACGTCCAGAACATTCTTGGAGCGGCCCTCAGAAAAGTGAGGGCGCGTTCCGTGACGCGGGAGACACGGGACCCTTTCGACGCGCAGCCACGGTGGAAACGCGACATGCCGGTCCTGCGGCCTTGGCAAGCGGCAACGATCAGATCGGGTGAGAGGCCGGCACCGGACACCACGGACGGCACATATCACCGGGTAGAAGCAGCCTCGTCCGGTTCCAGCCGGATGTCGCGCTGCGAGGATCGGAGCCGCCGAGCGTTCCGCCGCTAAAGCCCCCCCTGGAACCCAGAGAGTGGCGCCGTGACCCGGCAGACCAGGCCGTCCGGTTCGTAGGCGAGGGAGACCTCGCCGCCGACGGCACCGGCAAGGCCGCGCTCGATGAGGCGCGAGCCGAAGCCCTTGCGGGTCGGGGGATGCACGGGCGGGCCGCCGCGCTCGGACCATGTGAGGTGGATCGTGTCGTCCTCGTCCGCCGCGACGCTCCACGCCACGGTGACGCGGCCGTCCGGCCGGGAGAGGGCGCCGTACTTGGCGGCATTGGTGGCGAGTTCGTGCACCATCAGGGCGAGGGACAGCGCCGCCTTCGAGCCGATGACGATGTCGGGGCCCGACAGGTGGAACCGGCCGGGCTGCTGGTCGTCGTGCAGCGACAGGGCGCTCGTCAGCACCGCCGCGATCTCCGCGCTCTCCCGCTGTCCCGTCAGCAGGATGTCGTGGGCCTTGCCCAGGGCGATCAGGCGCTCGGCGAGCGCATGCTTGGCGGCCTCGATGTCGGTGACGTTGCGCAGGCTCTGCGAGGCGATCGCCTGAACCATCGCCAGGGTGTTCTTCATGCGATGGCTGAGTTCGCGGTTGAGGATGCGCTGCTGCTCGTCCGCCTCGATCCGGGTCAGCCCGCTCCAGGCCCGCTCCGCCACGTCGCGAACGAAATCGACCTCGGTCTGGGTCCAGGCGCGCGGCGACGCCTCCGTCGCATAGAGCACGCCGACGAGGCGGCCGCGCTGGAGCAGGGGGACGGAGATCACCGCCCGGACGCCCTGGGCGATGTAGAGGGCCGCGTCCGAGTCGAGTTCGGGCGCGGAGGCGAGATCGGCCACGGCGAGGACCTCGCCGCGCCGCAGGCTGGCGACGCTCGCGGGGTACTCGTCCAGCGGCAGGGTCCGGCTCGGAGAGGTCTGTCCGTCGGACGACCACGAATGCGCGACGGTCACCAGGCCGGCCGGCAGGTCGACCATGCCGTAGCCGGCGCGCGTGGTGCCCAGGGTCCGGCCCAGGATCTCCGCCGTCATCGCCACGACATCCGCGTTCGAGCGCAGTTCGCGCAGGCGGTCGCCCAGGCTGAGGAGGGCGTCACGGCGTGCATCCGCGCGTCTCTCCTCGGTGATGTCCTCGATCATCGCCATGGCGTGGACTTCATCGCCCAGGGTCTGCGAGACCAGGTTGACCCGCGCCCAGATGAGCCGACCGTCCCGCCTGCGGTAGCGCTTCTCGAAGCGGTCCTGCAGGGTCTCGCCGGTGGCCAGCCGCCGATGCAGGGCCTCGCGCTCGCCCGCATCCTCGGCGGGCGTCCATTGGGCGAGGGAGCAGCCGACGATCTCGGATTCCGGCGCGCCCCAGATCTCGCAGAGCTTGGCGTTGACCCTCAATGCGAGGACACTGCGGGGATCGAACTGGACGATCCCGATATTGGCGCCCTCGAACACCGCGCGGAACTGAGCCTCCAGCTGGGTCCGCATGGTGACGTCGAGCATCGCACCGACCATCCGCAGCGGCGTGCCCGAAGCGGCGCGGACGAGATACCCGCGATCCAGCACATCCGCGTAGCCGCCGCCGCCCTTGAGGAAGCGGTACTGGTGGCTCCACAGGTGCGAGTCCCCTTCCAGGACGACGTTCAGACCGGCGGAGACCGCGGCCCGGTCGTCGGGATGGATGTTGCCGAGCCACCAGGCGGCGCCCGGGCCGACATGGGCCGGCGGCCAGCCATAGGAGGTCTCGAGCGCCTCGTTCCACACGACGGTGTCGTGCTCCAGATCCCAGTCCCAGACGACGTCGTTGGTCGCCTTGGCGACCAGCCGATAGCGCTCGTCGGTCGATCGCCGGGCGGAAGACGCCTCGCCATCGCCGACGCCCTCGGCCCCGTCGCGGGTCTCACCGGCCCTCGCCAGCACCAGCGAAGGACGAGCGCGACGACGTCCTCGGTGCGGTGGAGGTGTATTCGCATTGGTCATCGGATGCGGGTCAGACTCCGTCGATCGCCGTCACATGAGATGCAGTCGGTTCTGGCGGCGGACAAGTCTCGCCGCAAGATGACGCAATATCATCCCCCCATCTCCGCGTCGAAATCGAACCGAAATCTGGAGCGAACACATGCGACGGAGGCCGGAAAGTCTCGTTTGCCCTGGCGACCACTGAGCGCCACCGCTCAGACGGCCACCGCCGGAGCGGGATCGTCCTGGCGCGACTGCGTCGGAGGATCGACGGAGACCATGCGCCCGTCGGCATCGTAGACGGCCCCGAGCACGGTCTCGAAATGGCTCACCACGGCACCGTGGCACTCGCAGGCCGCCTCCTGGATCCCGGCCCGGTCGAGGATGGTGATGCGGCCGCGCCCGACCTCGATCAGCCCCTGGATCTGCAACGTCCGCAGGATCCGGGTCAGGTAGGTGCGCTGGACGCCCAGCATGTTGGCCAGGAGTTCGTGGGTCACGGGAAGCGTTTCCGTGCCGATCCTGTCCTGCAGCGTCAGCAGCCAGCGCAGGCAGCGCTCCTCGATCGGGTGGAGGGCGTTGCAGGCCACGGATTGCAGCACCTGTCCCAGAAGGCAGTCCGCATACCGGGTGAAGAGGTTGCGCAGGGTGGTCGAGCGGAGCTTGGCGTCCTGCAGCCTGGCGGCATCGAGCCTCACGACCGGACCGCCGATCTGCACCAGGGCCGTACTGAAGGCCGGCAGACTGCCGTGGCTGACGACGCCGCCCACGGCGCCCTCCCGCCCGATCGTGGCGGTCTCCGCACTCCGTCCGTCGCGCATGGAGACGATCAGGTTGATGACCGTCTGCTCGCAGGGAAACGAGATGAACGAGACGTTGGAGCCGACGGTGAACAGGGTCTCGCCACGCCGGACGTCGACGTGCTCGAAATGCGGCACGAGCAGTCCCCGGTCCTCCGGGGACAGGGCCTTCAGCAGGAGATTGCCCTCGAAGGAGGATTCGGTCGACGAGAGCATGGGACGCGCTATGTTCACCTTCTGTCTCGCGCCATAGCGTATCATCACCGAGACGTCTGTCCACAAATAGACGAAAGCGCAGAGAAATATGATCGTCCGGGCGGGATTCGGCGCGCGCTACGGCATTCATCCATCCGCACCAGCGGGCGCAGCGCGTCCCTCTCCCACTTCTGGGGAGGGGGGCAAGATTGCGCAACCCGTGACATTGCGCGAATGCCGTCGCCGGGGTCGAGGAGCCACCCGAGCGCGTCAGGCTCCGGCGCGGTGCCGGCTCAGCCCTGGCCGGCCTCGTCGCCCTCTCCGATGCAGTCGAGCGCCCGCTCCACGGCACTGACGGCCTCGCGCAGGTTGCGGACGGTGAGCTCCATCTCCCTGCGGGGACGACCCATGGCGGCGGCACGATGGGTGACGCCCTGAAGCAGCTCCAGGGCGGCGAACAGATCGTCGGCGACCGCGACCACGTCGCTGATCTGTGGCGCCGGAACGGCGCGGGGGCGGGAGAAGGGGACGACGTTGCTCATGTCGGACAATGTGTCGCCCAAGGCGGGCCGGAGCACCAGATCCAGGGGCGGCGATTCCGCAGGATTACGCCTTCGATGCCCGAATGTCGTCGAGCGTAGTGAGCGTTTTCGTGGCGCGGGAACATCACTCTGCCGGTAAGCCGTGACGTTTCGTTATCCTTATGCTTGACGCGGCGACCTCCCCGGCACCACGACAGGGGCGATCGGTCCAGCAGGATCAGCACACCAGGAACCTCCGATGCGTCCCACCGCCTTCCTCGTCGCCGCCGGCCTGTTCTGTGCCCTCGGGGCCTGCAACAGCGCCGACCGCAGCGGCCTCTCGGACAGCTTCAGCACCGAGAATTACCGCCGCTCCAACGACACCAACGGCACCCAGACCCGCCGCGACGTGAACCGCGCCTACACCGCCCCGTCGATGCCCTCCATCGTCAGCCGCGGCAACTGAGTCCGCGCCTTCAGTTCTTCGCCAGGGCGTCCGCGAAGGCGATCATGCGGTTGCGGGCGTAGGTGGGCAGGCCGGCGCTGATCGACGTGCCGGTGTTGAAGGACGAGTTGCCCATCAGAACCTGGGCCGGAAGCAGGTTCTTCAGCACCGGCACGCGGGCATATTCCTGCTTGCGGTCGAGGACATCGGCCTTGATCGCCAGCGCCATGTAGGTCGTCACCACCGTCTTGCCGGGGTCGTTCGGCATCGGCTGGAACACGGCGAGGAACTTGCCGAAGCGCAGGATCTGGTTGACCCAGAAGATCGTCTGTTCGAGGCCGCCGGCCACGGGCGTGTCGACCCGCGTGAGCGCTCCGAGGGAGGCCGCTTCCGCCGCCGGCAGGGTCCGCAACTCGCTCTGGAACGAGACGAACTCGGCGACCTTCTTCGAGGCGCCGTCCTCCAGCTTGTTGGCGAGCTTCACCCCCAGCGGCAGCTTGCCCTCGAGGTCGTAGCGGGATTCGATGCAGGCGGCCGCCCCCTCGCACCAGGCCCGGTCCGGGCGGCGGGCGAAGGCGGCGGCCGGGTCCTTGGTGGGCGTCACCTCGGCGGGGCTCAGGGTCTTGTGCCGGATGACGGGGTCCATCTTCGAGACGAAGCCGAGGTTGGCGAAGGTCGAGAGGTCGATGGACTCGGCGGGTCTCGCCACCACGAACCTCCCCTGCGCCACATAGACCTTCAGGGTCTCGTGCCGCTGCTTGGCCACACCGTTGAGGGTCAGCGTGTAGTCGGGCTCGGCATAGGCGGGGTAGGGCGCCAGGGCCGCCTGCTCGGCCGGGCGCAGCTTGCGCCATTCGAGATAGGGCGTGAGGCCGCTCTCGGGGTTGGCGGGGTTGTCCCGGTGATCGGTGAACAGGATGGTGCCGGGCTTGAGGGCGGCAAGGCCCGACGGCTCGATGGCGGCCACCTCCTTGATCCGGTCGGCGGGAACCTGGGCCTTCATCCCCTCCTGCGCGGAGGCGGGGACGCCGAGCGCCAGGGCGGGCAGGAAGGTGAGAATCTGGGCAAGCACGCGTGTCGCCGGAAGCTGCGTCTTCACGTCGGGGCCTCGGTTGATGATGAGGGGAAGGGATCCGCGCCTCAGTAGCGCGGGTCGTCGCCGAACAGGTAGTCGGGATCGCGGCGGCGGGCGCGGGGCGGCTCGTCCTCGCCGAAGGGCGAGCGCTGGGTGCCGGGCCATGACGGGCTCCGCGACCCCTCAGAGCCATAGCCATCCCCCTGCGCCCGGCGGCTGCGTGCCTGCGGCTGCCGCTCGCCGAAGGGGTCGAGAAGATCCGGCTCGGCCCCTCGCCGGGTGGTGAGGTTGCCGTACAGGTCGCCCGTCGCATCGGCGCCGTCGTCGAGGCCGCCATTGTCGCCGTCCTCGGCATCCGGGCGCATGGCGGTCTGCACCTCGCGCGGCAGCAACTGGTACTGCGTGTCGGCCACGCGGCCGTTGCTCAGCCGGAAATGTTCGAGGAAACCGCCGCCCGCGACGCGCTCGCCGCTGCGGGGATCGATGGGCAGGTCGGCGAGCAGGCGTTTCGCCTCCGCCGAGGGCGGGGCGAGGGGGGTCCGCGCCACGCCGTTGGCCCAGGCGGCCTGGAGGATCGTGCCGGCGATCGGCACGGCGAGGTGCCCGCCGGTCTGGCCGCGTCCCAGGGTCCGGCGGGTGCCGTCGGCATTGTCGTAGCCGACCCAGACCACGATGGTGATCTCGTTGGTGAAGCCGGCAAACCAGGCGTCGTTCTCGTTCTCCGAGGTGCCGGTCTTGCCGGCGATGGAGCCCGAGAAACGGGCCAGCGCCGCCGCCGTGCCGTGGTTGGTGACGCCCTGCAGCATGGTCTTCAGCTGGTAGAAGGCGACCCTGTCGGCCGAGCCGATCCGCACCGGCTCCTTCGGCTCGCGCCTGTAGAGGACCGTGCCGTCGCGCTCCACCGCCTCCAGCGCGTAGGGCGCGGGGCGTGCGCCCTCATTGGCGATCGCCCCGTAGAAGGCGGCGAGATCGACCATGCGGACCGGCTGCGAGCCAAGGACGAAGGGATAGTAGCGCTCGCATTCGGCGTAGAGCTGCGCTTCGAGGGCGAGGTCGCAGATGCGGGTGAGGCTCGCCGGCGCGGTGTCGGCGATGCCGCCCTGGAGCAGGCGCGCGGTGACGAGGTTCTTCGAGAATTCGAGGCCGCGCCGGAGGGTCGTCGCGCCCGAGCCGCCGCCATCGTAGTTCTTCGGGCTCCAAGACTGGCCGACGCCGCCGATGGGCGGCAGGGTCACGCCGGCATCCATCACCAGGGTGTTGGGCTGCAAGCCGGCATTGAGCGCGGCGAGATAGGTCAGGGGCTTCAGGGTCGAACCGGGCTGGCGCACGGTCTGGGTCACCCGGTTGAGCTGGCTCAGCGGGTAGGAGAAGCCCCCGTCCATGGCGAGGATGCGCCCGGTGCGGTTCTCCAGCACCACGGCCGCCCCCTGGACCGACGGACGCACGCGCAGGTCCGCGCGGAGAATTTTGGCCTTCGGGTCGCGCAGCTTCACCCGCACCACGTCGTAGGCCTGGAGACGGCCCCTGGCGATGCCGGGATCGAGGCTGACGATCCGCCCGTCGGCGAGCCCGGCCTTCACCGGACCGCGCCCGGATTCGAGCACCACGGCGAGCGGCCAATGCACGTCGTAGAGCACCGGCCGCGCGCTCTCCAGGGCGCGCTGCCAAGTCGGTTTCGGCGTCACCGGCTTCGGCCCGGCCGCCACCGCCGGCGCAGGCTTGCTCGAAGCGGGCTTGGAGTCGAGCGCCGCAGGCTTCGGCTTCGCCTCGCCGCCGACGACCAGGGGGACCGACTGGACCGATCCCTCCACCGCCGGCGCGGCCCCGCCGAGCTTCGCGATGCTGTCGGCGAGGTTGAATTCCGGCCCCTCGTAGCGCTGCCGCCCGGTGGCACGCTCGTAAGCGGCGAGCCCGTCCTGCAGGGCGGATTCCACCGCGGTCTGGAGGCCGGCATTGATGGTGGAGCGGACCACGTGGGAGGCGGAGGTGAGCGAGTCGATGCCCGCGAAGGTGCGCGCCTCGCGGGTGAGGTGATCGACGAAGTAGAAGCCCGAATCCCGCCGCGTGGTCTCGATCGGCTTCAGCCCGAGGGGGGCGTTGGCCGCCTCGGTCAGCTGCGCCTCGGTAATGACGCCCTCGTCCTTCATCCGCGCTAGGACGTAGGCGCGACGCTCCTTGGCGCGGTCGGGATACCTGTCCGGGTTGTAGAAGTTCGGCCCCTTCGGCATGCCGCCGAGCAGCGCCGCCTCGGGCACCGTGAGCTGGCCCACGGATTTGCCGAAATAGCTCCTCGCGGCCATCTCGATCCCGTAGGAGCCGCGGCCGAGATAGATGCCGTTGAGGTAGAGTTCGAGGATCTGCGGCTTGCCCAGGATCCGCTCCAGGCGCGAGGCCACGATCATCTCGCGGATCTTGCGCTCGTAGGTGACGTCGTCGCCCACCGAGAGGTTCTTGACCACCTGCTGGGTGATGGTCGAGCCGCCCGCCGGCCGCCCCGGCGAGGCGAGGTTGCCGATGAAGGCGCGGATGACGCCGCGCTCGTCGATGCCCTTGTGGGTCTCGAAGCGCTTGTCCTCGGCGGCCACGAACGCCTTCTGCACCATCACCGGCACGTCGGAGATCGGCACGCTGAGGCGGCGCCCGTTGGCCTCGAACGCCTCGGCGTAGCGCTTGCCGGCCCCGTCGAGGATCAGGCTGGCGCCGGGCAGCCTGCGGTCCTTCAGGTCCTGGGCCGAGGGCAGGTCGGCCACGGCCTTGTTGTAGAAGGCGATGACCTCGGCCGCGTCGAAGGGCGAGTTCGCCGGGTTCTCGCCCTTGCAGAACTGGCGGTAGCTGGTGTTGAGCTCGCCGATATCGAGCCCGTGCAGGAGTTTCGGCGCGGAGGCCCCGGCGATGGCCGAGGGGTCCTCCATCGCGGTGGAGATCAGCTCGTCGAGGTTGATGTCCTCGATGTCGAAGGCCTTGCGCATATGGGCGCAGCCGTCGCGCAGGATCTGCACCACCTGCGCCCTGTCGGCCACCGGATCGAACTGCGTCTTCACCGCATCCGGCCGCGTCGTCACCTGACTGAGCGTCAGCGCCGTCGCGAACAGCTTGATCAGGATGATGTTCATCGAGGGAAGGGCACACGAGGTTCAATCACGCAGGGTCGGTTGAGGCACTCTCCTCCCCGCAAGGGGGAGGGACGCGTGCCATCCGGCAGCCGAAATGCGATGCACAAGGCGGCTGATTTAAGGACGCGCTCGATCCTCGCGAAGCCACAACGACCCCGATCGATCTACGCTCGCCCCCCGGGAACCGCCGCGAACGTCTCAAGGGTGATCGTGCCGGGCAGTACAGTATCCGCATCAACGATCCATGGCGCCTCTGCTTCCGAGGGACAGGAACAGGTGGACATCGTCGATGAGCATTGAGACACGGAAGAGATCGAACATGTCTCGCATTTTCACGCATCCGGGTAACGTTCTGGCCGAAGACTACCTCGCCCCACTCGGGCTTTCCGCCCGGCAGGTCGCGGCAGAGATTGGTGTTCCCCCTAACCGCCTGTCCGAGATCATTCGCGAGCGGCGTGGCGTGAGTGCCGACACGGCGATCCGGCTCGGTGTCCGTTTCGGGACATCGGCCCAGTTCTGGCTCAACCTTCAGAACGCGCACGATCTGTCCAAAGCACGCGCGACGATGGACGACTCCGCCATCCGGTCCTGCGAACCCCGGACCGTTCCGGCCCCGTAGTGGGGAGCCGAGGCTCCCCTACTTGTTGCGCCCCAGCAGCACGAGCCAGCCGATTCCGATCACGCAGACCATGGCGCCCACCGTCACGAAGGCCGGGGTGCCGAGGTCCATGAAGCGGGGGGCGAGCTGCGTGGCGAAGGCGGCGACGATGAGCGCCACGGCGATGCGGGCGGCGGCGCGCTCGATGCCGCGGGTGAGCTTCTCGATGCCCTTCAGCTCGATCTCGACGGTGACGCGGCCCTGCTTCAGGCGCACCAGCATGAGATGGATCAGGGTCGGCAGTTCCGAGGCCGCACCGAACAATCCGGCGCCCACCGCCTCGACCTTGCGGGTGATGCCCTTGATCGAGAATTGCGAGGCGAGCTTGCTCTTCACCGTGGGTCCGGCGGCGGTGAAGAGGTCGAATTTCGGATCGAGATGGCGCATCACCCCGTCCGCCGTCACCAGGCCCTTGAACAGGATGGCGAGGTCGGTAGGCATGGCGAGGTCGTTCTCGCGGGCCATGGTCATGAAGTCGGTGAGGAGGTCGCCGAAATTCAGCACCGAGCCGGCATGGCGGTTGATGAAGGCCTGGGACGAGGATTCGAGCTTGGTGAGGTCGGGGTTACTCGACCCGGTCCAGTCCAGCAGCACGGCCATCAGCCCGTCGGAATCCTCCTTGAGCATCGCGCCGATGAGCATCAGGAGCTGCGTGCGGCGGCGCTCGGACAGCCGGCCGATGATGCCGAAATCGATGAAGCCGATGCGGTTGCCCGGCATCACCAGCATGTTGCCGGGATGCGGGTCGGCATGGAACACCCCCTCGATCAGGGCCATGTTGAGGAAGGCGTCGGTGCCCTTCTGGGCGACCTTGACCTTGTCGACCCCGGCCGCGTCCAGGCGGGCATGGTCGTTGGGCGGGATGCCGTGGATGAATTCCTGGACGAGGACGCGCTCGGAGGTGAACTCCCAGTGGATCTTGGGAATGACGATGTCGTCCCGGTCGGCGAAGATCGCCGCGATGGTCTCGCAGTTGCGCGCCTCGTTGATGAGGTCGAGCTCGCCGTAGAGGCCGCTGGCGAGATGGCGCATCTGCTCGTGGGGCTGGTAGCGGCCGAATTCCGGCCATTCCTGAACCACGATCCGGGTCGCATGGGCCAGGAGGCGCAGATCCGCCTCGATGATCTTGCGCAGGCCCGGGCGCAGGACCTTCACCACCACCTCCTCGCCGGACATCAGCCGCGCCCGGTAGACCTGGGCGATGGAGGCCGCGGCCAACGGCACCGTGTCGAACTCGGCGAAGATCTCCGAGGGCGGCGCGCCGAGATCGGCCTCCAGCTGCGGACGGATCTTGTCCCAGGCGATGGGCCGGACCTGGCTGTGGAGCTTCTCCAGCTCCTCGGTCCATTCCGGCGTCAGCAGGTCGGGCCGGCTCGCGAGGATCTGGCCGAGCTTGATGAAGGTCGGCCCCAGGGCCTCGATCGCCCGGCGCACGCGCTGCGGCTGGGACAGGCGCGCCACGTCCACCTGCGGCCGGCGGCGCTTGGCGAACCGCGCCAGATGGCCGAGGCCGAGACGTTCCACCACCTTGGTGACGCCGTAGCCGATCAGGACGGCGGCGATCTCGCTCAGGCGCTGCCGGTCGCGTGCGGCGACGAAAGCGGTTTTCAGCATGTGCTCAAGGGACTGCCCCGGCTGGCGTGAGGGTGGCCGCGTCGTCGTCTCAGGCCGGCGGGCCTGTCCTGGACGGTGCCGGTGTCCAGATAGGCCACGTCTAGGAAGCCGGCGAGGCCGAATTTTGGCGGCGCGGGGGCAATCGTCGGCAGGCGGTCCCGGCGACCGGTTTCGCGGCCTGGAACCCGCGACACTCCGAAAGGTCCTGGCCCCGATGGCCCAGGCTCCAAAAGCCCGAGCGAGGGGAAGCGTTGGCGTGCCGGCGCGAACCCGCTTAGACAGGCGGTTCCCGCGCGATCCTCGCGCCCCCAATCGACGGAGAGACGGTCCCGATGGCAGGTACGCCCCGCGCCGGCATCATCCCGGTGACGCCCTTCCAGCAGAACTGCACCCTGATCTGGTCCGACGAGACCAAGGTCGGCGCCGTGGTCGATCCCGGCGGCGACCTCGACCGGATCGAGGCCGCGATCCGCGACCAGGGCATCACCATCGAGAAGATCCTGCTGACCCACGGCCATATCGACCATGCCGGGGGCGCCGACGAGCTGCGCGAACGGCTCGGCGTCCCCATCGAAGGGCCGCACGAGGCCGACCGCTACCTCCTCGACAGCCTCCCCGAGACGGGGGCGAATTACGGCATCGACGGGGCTCGCGCGGTGACGCCGGACCGCTGGCTCGTCGAGGGCGACGCGGTGAGCGTCGGCGATCTCGCCTTCGACATCCTGCACGCGCCCGGCCACTCCCCCGGCAGCGTCGTCTTCGTCAGCCGCGACGCGCGTTTCGCCCTGGTGGGAGACGTGGTGTTCAAGGGCTCGGTGGGCCGCACCGACCTGCCCGGCGGCAACCACGACCAGCTCATCCGCGCCATCAAGGAGAAGGTCCTGCCGCTCGGAGACGACATCGCCTTCATCCCCGGCCACGGCCCCACGAGCACGCTGGGCGAAGAGCGGATGACGAACCCTTTCCTGCAGGAGTGAGGCTCGACGATCGGGGAGGTCGCCGTCGACCGGCACCCTATCGCGGGTGTGGGCCCGCAAGAGGCGTGTCGGCTCTTGCCACGTGCCGCAGCGCCACCTCATATCTCATCGGCGGACGACCTCGGATCGCCTGCTCGTTCGAGGACCATGATCGATGTCGGAGACGGTGCCGTTTGATCTCGAGGAGCAGCGCGCCCGAATCGAGCGGGCTCAGGAAGAGACCCGCAAATTCGTTGCCGAGCAGCACAAACTGATCGCCGAGCAGAGCAAGCTCGCCGCTGAGCAGAGCAAACTGGCCGCGGAAGCATCGAAGCTGGCGCGAGATCGGATGCTCGCTCCCTGGCAGATCGCTTTGTCGGGGATGGCTGCCGGAGCCGCGTTCTTCGGCGCGGGTGCGGCTTTCGTCAAGGTGCTGGGGCCGTGAGGTGAATTCGGCTCGAGCGCACTCCGCCGAAGTGGATGCCGGTTCGGCGAAAAAGCGTGCGACACAACAAGGATCTAGAGGTGTGCCCCGACCCAACGTGGTCGGGCGCAACTCTGGTGCGGGCTCCGAAACGGCCCGATTTTCTCGCGTCCTGCCCGACGTTCGAACACCATCCACCGCCCCGTCGGATTGGGTCGCCGCCACTATGCTCATGCGGTGCATTTTCAAGACGCACCGCTTATATATGGCTCACTGAACGAATCGCAGGCGCGCCCGGGGCTCGAGCCGGGGCACGAAAATCAAGCAAAGACCCGCCTGCCTGGGGAACTTGATGTCCGACATGACCGACGACGACACCTCCCGCAACCTGGCGGCTACGGCCTATGGCGCGGAATCGATCCGCGTGCTCAAGGGCCTGGATGCCGTGCGCAAGCGGCCCGGCATGTATATCGGCGACACCGACGACGGGTCGGGCCTGCATCACATGGTCTACGAGGTGGTGGACAACGCCATCGACGAGGCGCTGGCGGGCCACGCCGACATCGTCACCTGTACCCTCAACGCCGACGGCTCGGTGACGGTGTCCGACAACGGCCGCGGCATCCCCACCGACATCCACAAGGAGGAGGGGGTCTCGGCGGCCGAGGTCATCATGACCCAGCTCCATGCCGGGGGTAAGTTCGACCAGAACTCCTACAAGGTCTCCGGCGGCCTGCACGGCGTCGGCGTCTCCGTCGTCAACGCCCTGTCGCAATGGCTCCGCTTGCGCATCTGGCGCGGCGGCAAGGAGCACGCCATGGAGTTCCGCCACGGCGACGCGGTCTCGCCGCTGGTGATCGTCGGGGACGGCAACGGCCGGCGCGGCACGGAGGTGTCGTTCCTGCCCTCCACCGACACCTTCACGATGATCGAGTTCGATTACGCCACGCTGGAGAAGCGCCTGCGCGAGCTCGCCTTCCTTAATTCGGGCGTGCGCATCGTGCTCACCGACGCGCGCCATGCCGAGCACAAGCGCGAGGAGCTGTTCTACGAGGGCGGAATCGAGGCCTTCGTGCGCTACCTCGACCGCTCGCGCAAACCCATCGAGGGGATGACGAAGCCGGTCTTCGTGCGGGCCGAGCGCGACAACATCCGCGTCGAGGTGGCTCTGTGGTGGAACGACTCGTTCAACGAGACCGTGCTGCCCTTCACCAACAACATCCCGCAGCGCGACGGCGGCACCCACATGGCGGGCTTCCGCGCCGCCATGACCCGTCAGATCACCGGCTATGCCGAATCCACCGGCATCACCAAGCGCGAGAAGATCACCCTCACCGGCGAGGATTGCCGCGAGGGCCTCACCGCCGTCATCTCGGTGCAGGTGCCCGACCCGAAATTCTCGTCCCAGACCAAGGACAAGCTGGTCTCGTCGGAAGTCCGCCCGGCCGTGGAGAACGTCCTCAACGAGGGCCTCTCCAACTGGCTCGAGGAGAACCCGTCCCAGGCGAAATCCGTGATGGGCAAGGTCATCCTCGCGGCCTCCGCCCGCGAGGCGGCGCGCAAGGCCCGCGAGACCGTGACCCGCAAGGGCGTCCTCGACATCGCGTCCCTGCCGGGCAAGCTCGCCGATTGCCAGGAGCGCGACCCGTCGAAATGCGAGATCCTGCTGGTGGAGGGCGATTCCGCCGGCGGCTCGGCCAAGCAGGGCCGCGACCGCCACTTCCAGGCGGTGCTACCCTTGCGCGGAAAGATCCTCAACGTGGAGCGCGTGCGCGCGGACCGGATGCTGTCCTCGGCCGAGATCGGCACGCTGATCACGGCGCTCGGCGCCGGCATCGGCCGGTCCTCCACCGACCGCGAAGGCTTCAACCCGGACAAGCTGCGCTATCACCGCATCATCATCATGACCGACGCGGACGTGGACGGCTCCCACATCCGCACCCTGCTCCTGACGTTCTTCTTCCGGCAGATGCCGGAGCTGATCGAGCGCGGCTACGTCTACATCGCCCAGCCGCCGCTCTATAAGGCCGCCAAGGGCAAGACCGCGATCTACCTCAAGGACGAGCGGGCGCTGGAGGATTACCTCATCGATGCCGGCGTCGACGGGGCGGTGCTGCGCCTCGCCTCGGGCGCCGAGTTCGGCGGCCCACAATTGAAGGTCCTGGTGGAGGAGGCGCGCCAGTTCCGCGGCCTGATGCAGGCGCTCCACACCCGCTACGACCGCGCCACCGTGGAACAGGCGATGATCGCCGGAGGCTTCCGCACCAACGTGGACGAGAACCACGCCGAGGCGACCCGCCTCGCCGCCGAGATCGCCCGGCGCATGGACGTCATCGCCGACGATATCGAACAGGGCTGGGAAGGCTCGGTCAGCGAGGGCGGCTACGTCCTGAGCCGGACCCTGCGCGGGGTGCGCCAGGTGGTGACCCTGGACGCCTCGCTCATCGCCTCGCAGGAGGCGCGCCGCCTCGCCGACCGGGCCGAGGCCCTGCGCGAGATCTACGGCGAGCCGGTGACCTACGCCCGCAAGGGCGAGGAGACCGTGCTGCACGGCCCCGTCGGCCTGTTCGAGGCGGTGATGGCCTTCGGCCGCAAGGGCCTCCAGCTCCAGCGCTACAAGGGGCTGGGCGAGATGAACCCGCAGCAGCTCTGGGAGACGACCCTCGACAGCGAGGTCCGCTCGCTCCTGCAGGTTCGGATCAAGGACACGCAGGATGCCGACGACCTGTTCGTGAAGCTGATGGGCGACGTGGTGGAGCCCCGCCGGGAATTCATCCAGGACAACGCCCTCAGCGTCGCCAACCTCGACGTCTGAACGAATTCTGGGAAAAAGCGATCGAGCGAACAAATAAAGCGAATAAGCCCACCGTTCAAAGCGATTGAACCAAAAGCAACTCGTTGATGGCGATGGGGTGAGCGACGGTGGTCCGGCGTGGAAGCCGCTTCCATCAACCCTCGGCCAGGACATGGTGACGCTGGCCTATCCTGCTCTTGGGCACCCCAAAAAAGTGCCAAAGGCATCGGCCCAATTCCGACAAGACAGGTGATGAGCGGGGGGAGAGGGTGGAAGCGTGACCGATGATGGTTTTCACAGGAGGAGCCGGGCGGCCTGGGTCGGGGCGATCCGCGAGGTCACCGGCGAGACACCGCCCACGTCTTCGGAGTGGAGGGACCTCCTGGACATTGAGCCGGTGCTGCGCCGGTTCATGGGACGTAACTGTCCGACGTCAGCACCTGTGGGACAGATTGAGGGTCGTCACGAATGGAGGATGGCTGGTTCATCGTAGCCCCTGAGGAGCGAAGATGAAGCAGACATCCGGACCGGCCAAGATGCCGGCAGAAGCGGTGATCAAGGACATCCGTCGGGCCACCCGTCGTCAGTTCTCCTCCGAGGAGAAGATCCGCGTGGTGCTGGAAGGCTTGCGTGGCGAGGACAGCATCGCCGAGTTGTGCCGACGTGAGGGGATCGCCGCCTCGACGTACTACGGCTGGTCCAAGGAGTTCCTGGAGGCTGGTAAGACGCGCCTGTCGGGAGACACGGCTCGTGCGGCCACCACGGATGAGGTGTGGGATCTACGTCGCGAAGCGGGGGCGCTTGAAGGAGGTCGTAGCCGATCTCGTCCTGGAGCACCGTCTGCTTAAAAAAAGCATGAGCGGGGCTGGGGGCGACGAGGCATGAGGTACCCGGCCCCCGAGAAGCTGGAGATCATCCGGCTGGTTGAGCAATCCCACCTGCCGGTGCGTGCCACCCTGGACAGGCTCGGCATCACGCGCTCGACGTTCTACCGCTGGTACGACGCTGACCAGCGCGGCGGCCCCCAGGCGTTGCATGATCATCCCTCGCGGCCGAGCCGGGTCCGGAACCGTCTCCCTGCGGAAATCCGCGACAAGACCACCGCGCCCAACCAGCTCACATCCAGCCGCAGGGTTCGCTCGTGTTCGAGCACAGCTACCAAGCACTGCAGGCCACGCAGGCAGGGCTCGGTCTAGCCCTCAGTTCCCTGCCGCTGGTGGCCGAAGACGTGAGCAGCGGGCGGTTGCTCGTACCACTCGACGCCCCGGCTGAATATCGCCGCCTATCGAGCCTACGTCCCGCTCCGCATGGCGGACGCCACTGACGCGGGCATCTTCTGCACGTGGCTCGGAAGTGTCGATGGATCGTGATGACAGGCTCGGTCCGACATGACGTGATGTCCGCTTCCGGGTGATTCCTCACGCCGTTCGGACGGCAGCTGCGGGTCGATCTCGGATCGACTGCTCAGGGTGGTATGGATACTATCCTCTGTTGGACGCAAGTCCGCTGAAGCGGAGGTCGGCGTCCTGACCCTTCCTGGCCTGTGCAGTGGCTTTGACGGCTGAGCCCTTCCGTGGCTGCAATAAATGCATTGCGATATCGGATATTATAGATAGATAGAAATCGCAATAATTGATGCCGATCGCAAACCAATTCAAGACTCGAACCTGCTTGTTTTACTAAAGATTCGAAACCGCGCTTTTCATACGACGTGGCATCCGACCCTGCTCCAATCCCAGAGGCGGTGATCACGCCCACTGTATCGGATTGGTGAAGTTGCACGCCGATCGGGTAATCCTCGAAATCGACTCAACGGTGTTGGAGGCTTCCGTCTCACGAAAAGTCACCACGTAGGTAATAGGGGGAGGTGGCGGGTTGGTCTCGATCACCCGCAATCTGTCGCGTTCGATCAGCCCGTCGAAGCACCGTTCGGGCAGATAGCTGATGCCGATCTCGGCGAGCGTCAGCCCAACGATGGCGACGAGACTGTTGCTCTGGATCATGTGGGGCAGGGATACGCCGCAAGCCTGCAGCCATTGGTCGAAGACCACGCCCGATCCGGAGCGGTTACCCTGTGTCAGGATGCTGAACCGCGCCAACTCGGCCAGTTCCACGACGCCCCGATCCCGTAGCAGGACCGGGCTGCACATCCAGGCACTCCTCACGCTCGCGAGCGCCACGCTCCGGAAGCGCGGCTGCCGGAACACATCGGGCGTCACGATGAAATCGAGGGCCCCGTTCCTGAGGTTCTCGAACAGCGTCGTGCTCTGCTCGACCTCCGGTTCCAAGACGATGTTCGGATAGGTCGCCCGCAACTCCGCCACCAGTTGCGGCAGCCATGTGAGGGCGGTCAGCTCCGTGACCCCGAAACGCAGGTGCCGGATCATGGTGGCGCGGCTCGCCGCGATGGCGACGATGCGATCGCGAAGGCCCAGCATCTCCTCGCCGATCTCCACGATACTCTTGCCCTTGTCCGTCAGTCGGGCGCCCCGCTGGCTGCGGTCGAAAAGCTGCGTCCCCAGGGACGTCTCAAGCTCGTGGATACGCTTCGACACCGTCGACTGCGTGGTGTGCAGGCGATCCGCAGCTCGCTCGAAACTCCCGAGCAGGGCGATCCAGCGCAGTGCCTCGAACTGTTTGAGGGTCGCCATATCAAATCGCTTTTCCGAATGTCGATGGAGGCAGATTAATCGCTTTTCGGCGGGGCGGCCAAGTGCGATGTCCCTCGGCAGGGAGATCCAACCATGCTTTCTCAGCTCAAGAATTCAGATGGCTTGCCGGCGGTCCTCGCATCAGCCGACCGTGAGGCGCTGCAGGACTTGGCCACCCCCTTGCTCAGCGACAATCTGCATCGCCTTGCGGGACTGGTTGGGCTCAACCGCTACAACGGCTCGGGCAAGCTCGTCGGCACCGCCTTCACGGTGAAATCCCGTCCCGGCGACAACCTCGGATTCTATCACGCGCTGGCGGTGATGCAGCCCGGCCATGTCCTCGTGATCGACGGTGGCGGCGATCTCAACAACGCACTCTGCGGCGACTTGATGCGCGCCTACGCCGTGTCGCGCGGCTGCGCCGGCTTTGTCGTCGATGGCGCCATCCGCGACGTGGCGACGTTCGCGGCGGGCGATTTTCCCTGCTACGCCCGCGGCGTCGTCCACCGCGGGCCCTACAAGTCGGGGCCGGCCTTGCTCAACGTCCCGGTCAGCGTGGGCGGTCAGCCGATCGCGCCGGGCGACGTCATCGTCGGCGACGAGGACGGACTGGTGGCCTTCGCCCCGGAGCAGCTCCCCGCCGTCATCGAGGGCGCACGGGCGAAGCTTCGCCAGGAGCAGGCGATCATGGCCGAGATTTCCGCGGGGTCGGCACGCCAGGCCTGGCTCCACGGCACCCTCGAAAGCTTCGGCATCTCGGTCTGATCAGATCTCCGGGACGTGGACGCCATCATGAGCACGACACTCATTGCCCGCCGGCCAGCGAGCATCCGGCCATCGCCGAGCATCGCGGCCAAGGCCCTGGTCACCCAACTCCGCGCCGAGGGACGGCACATCATCGATCTGACGGTCGGCGAGCCCGATTTCGTGACCCCGCGATCCATCATGGAGGCGGCCCAGGCGGCCATGCAGGCCGGGGACACGCACTACACGCCCTCGAACGGTACCCTGAGCCTGCGGCAGGCCGTAGCCGACAAGCTCATCCGAGAGAACGGCTTGGCCTACACCACCGACGATATCGTGATTGGCTGCGGCGCCAAGCAACTGATTCAGACGGCTTTCGCGGCGACCCTCGATCCGGGCGACGAGGTCATCGTGCCTGCACCGTACTGGGTGTCCTATCCCGATCTGGCGACCCTCAACGACGGCGTACCGGTGGTGGTGCCCTGCCTCGGAGAGGCGGGGTTCAAGCTCAGCCCTTCACAGCTGGAAACCGCGATCACGCCTCGGACCAAATGGGTGGTGCTCAACTCGCCCAACAATCCGTCCGGAGCGGTCTACACCGCCGCGGAACTGGTAGCACTGGGCGAAGTCATCGAGCGACACCCGCGGGTGCTCGTCATGACCGACGAAATCTACGAGCATTTCGTCTACGATGGTCAGTACCAGGTTTCGTTCGGACGGGCCGTCCCGGCGCTGCGGGAGCGGACACTGATCATCAACGGAGTCTCCAAGGCCTATGCGATGACCGGCTGGCGGATCGGCTACGCCGCAGGTCCGCGCCTGCTCGCCAAGACGATGACCGGCCTCCTGTCCCAGAGCACGACCTGTCCATCCTCGATCGGTCAGGCAGCGGCAGCGAAGGCCCTGTCGGGGGACCAGACCTTCGTGGTCCAGGCGCGGGCGGCCTATGAAACTCGTCGCGACCGCGCTGTCGGGTTGCTCAATGCCATCCCCGGCATCGCGTGCCAGCGCCCGGCCGGGGCCTTCTATGCCTATCCCAACGTGGCCGGCCTGATCGGTCGCCGTACCCCGGACGGGACCCGCATCGCCGACGACCTCGCTCTTGCGCATATCCTGCTGAGCGCCGGCAACGTCTCCGTCATGGACGGCACATCCTACGGGCTAAGCCCTTACCTTCGGGTCTCGTTCGCCACCTCGCTGGAGACCATCGAAGCCGGCTGCGCCGCGATTGCCCGTGTTGTCGCAATGCTCGACTGACGCATTGCCTGCCTGACTTCGCCGTTACGCTTCGTGTGATGCAACAAATCGGTAGGAGATTTCCCTTGCGCCTGTTCAAGACCATGCTCGCTTTCAGTCTCCTGACCTCGCCAGTGATGGCCGACGAACTCGGTGGCACCCTGCAGAAGATCAAGGACAACAACCGGATCGTCCTCGGCGTCCGCGATGCCGCGACGCCGTTCAGCTACATCGACGATCGGCAGAACTACATCGGCTTTGCCATCGATCTCTGTCTCAGGATCGCCGACGCGGTGAAGCGGGACCTGAAGATGCCCGACCTCAAGGTCGAGATGATGCCGGTGGTCTCTTCGACCCGCATCCCGCTGATGACCAATGGCACGATCGACCTCGAATGCAGCGCCACGACCAACAACGTCGAGCGCCAGAGGCAGGTGGCCTTCACCAACACCCACTACCTCTCGGCCGCCCGGTTCGCGTCGAAGACGGCCCAGCATCTCGACACGATCGACGCGCTGAAGGGCAAGCCGGTCTCGGCCGTGGCGGGCTCCACCAACATCGTCATGCTCAACAAGGTCAACGCGGAGCGTAAGCTCGGCCTCAGCATTCTGCCCGCCAAGGATGTGGCCGAGGGCTTCCTGCTGCTCGAGAACGGCCGCGCGGCGGCGTTCGTCCTCGACGATGTGCAGCTGAGCATCGCGATCGCCCAGTCGAAGGATCCGGCCGCCTATCAGGTCAGCCGGGAGACCTTCTCCGAGCCCGAGCCGTACGGGATCATGCTGCGCAAGGGCGACCCGGCCTTCAAGGCGCTGGCCGATCGCGCCACGGCCGACCTCTATCGCAGCCCCGAGATCATCGCAGTCTACGAGAAGTGGTTCCTCTCGCCGACGCCGCCGCGCGGGATCAACTACAACGTCCCGATGTCGCCGGAACTGAAGCACGCTTACGCCAACCCGACGGATAGCCCGAACCCAGCGTCCTACGTTCAGTAGAGCATCGCCTCGCAAGGTGGTTGCCGGCTTTCGGAAAAAGCCGATGCTGAAACAAGAGCTTAGCGCGGCGCCCTGGATCAGATTTTAAGGACGCCGCGCGAGCGCCATCGCCCGGGGACCCGGCCGGCCAGCTCGCTGGTTCGGGTCGGTTGCCGGCCCCCGGATCCGTCAACCTTCTCTCGACGCGGCGAGCCGGCGCCTCGATCCGGGTCGCGGGCCGGCACCATGGGCCGCGCCTCCTTCCGTCGCGCGTTGCCGCCACGCCTCGCGATGCTTGAGGACGCGAGCATGCGACATCTTGAGGTGAAGCTGCATCGCACGCTTTCCCAATTCCGCATCCCGCAGTCGCGCCGCGATCACGAGATCCTCATGGTGATGGAGGCTCTGCAGAAGCTCGTCCGGCGTGTAGAGGTAGAAGGACCGTATCACGACGGGCATGTCGATCATCGGCTCCAGGATCATGCGCAGTCGCGGCGAGCCGGCGAAGGCCAGCAGGGTGCGGTGGAAGTCGCGGTTGATGGCCTGGATCGTGGGAACGGCGGCGTCGCCACCTCGCGAGATCGCCGCCGACATATCTCGGTTACAAGCCTCCAGTCGCTCCACGAGCTCGTCACCGCCCCGCGCAACGGCCAATTCGGTCGCGTGGGCTTCAAGCATGATTCGGAGCCGGAACGTCTCCTCGACGTCGGAGTCGCCCCACTCCGCGACATGGATGCCCTGGCCGGCATCCGCGGACGCCAGGCCGTCCTCGACGAGCCTGCGCAGGGCGGCGCGGATGGGGGTGCGGCTGATTTCGAACTCGCGCGCAAGGGGTTCTTCCCGAAGATGGAAACCCGGTGCGTAGTGTCCGCCGACGATCCTCAGACGCAGCACCTCGTAAGCGCGATCCTTCCCCTCCGCCATGATCGATCACTCCACCGCTTTTTCCCAGCGAACCTAGCGAACCTCAGGTCGCCCGTTCAAGGCCGACTCTCGCATTGTACGATTTTTGTACATATGACCGTGGTTTAATGCTGTTTTGCAGCCTGATATTGACATATTGTACTTATATTGTACATATCGTCGAATCACCTGGAGGGCGGCTTGCGGATCGAGGGTGTGCGGCCAAGGCTTGCTCGGCATGTATTTTCGTAAGCTCGGGCGCCCGAGCGTAGCCGCTCGATCCACCACGCGCGGACCCCTTTCGATCCCGGGACATCCTCGTGAGCGAGACGGTTCCGCCCCTGCATGATCGTCAGGTCCAGGAGGGGGGGCGGCGGGCGATGCGGGATTGCAGGCGAAAAGACGTCATCGGGCGTAGCCCATTCGATGAGGCGTGGCCCAAGTAAATCACGCCAAAAAAGACGCCATCTTTAAATAATCGTTTCGTATCGAGTGAATGGTCCCGTCCGAAGGACCGAGAGCATGCCCAAAGATGCTCAGCCGATGCGTGGCTTCCAATGGGAGGATACGGACATGGCCAAGGGTGCAGCCACGGCGGAAGCAGTTCCCGTGACAGGGCGGATGACCCGATATCGCTGGGTCGTCATGGGCCTCATCTTCATCGTCTACACGTTGGCGGCCGCGGATCGGGCCAATATCGGGATCGTGCTCCCCTTCGTGAAGAAGGAGTTCGCGATGACCAACACCGAGGCCGGCGCGGTCGTGAGCCTGTTTTTCGTGGGCTACGCGGTGATGCAGATCCCTGCGGGCCTGATGGTCAAACGCCTCGGCACACGGGTGGTCTTCCCGATCTTCATGCTCCTGACCTCGCTGTTCACGGGACTCCTCGGCACCACTGGCTCGGCGATGGCGATGAAGCTCAACCGGCTCGCCCTCGGCTTCGCCGAGGCGCCGCTGCCGGTGACCATGCTCTCGACCATCAACCGGTGGTTCCCCGCCCAGGAGAAGGGCACCGCGGTCGGCCTGTTCCTGGCCGCAGCCAAGTTCGGCCCGGTGATCGTGCCGCCCCTCGGCGCGCTGATCATCGCCAACTTCGGCTGGGAGTATGTCTTCTTCATCTGCGCTCTGCCCGGGCTGGTCTTTTCCGTGCTGTGGTACTTCCTCGTGGTGGACGAGCCGGCCCGCAGCCGCTTCGTGTCCCCGGCCGAGGCTGCCCATATCGGCAGCCGGCCCACGGTCCGGCCGAACGCCGCGCCTGCGCGTCCGGCAACGGTATCGACCGCGCCCGCCAAGACGCGGTTCGCACGCCTGGACCGGGTCATCCGGGGACGGCCGGTTCGGCTCATCGCCACCGCCAGCGAGACGTTCCGTTCTGGCAACATCTGGGGGCTCGCCATCGGCTACCTGATGATGACGGGCATCATCAACGTCATCCTCGCCTGGCTGCCGACCTACCTCAGCACCGTCAAGCAGTTCTCGCTGATGAATGTCGGGTTCGTCGCCTCGGCCCCGTTCGTCGGGGGCGTGCTCGGCAACATCTCGGGCGGCCTGTTCTCCGACCGGATCGTCGGCAAGCGTCGTAAGCCGACCATCCTGATCAGCACGGTCTCGACCGTGTTCATGATGTACGCGCTGATCCATGCGCCGAACGAGCCGGTGACGCTCGCGGTCCTCCTGTTCCTCACGGGCTTCCTGCTGAACGTCGGATACTCGTCCTTCACCGTCTACCCAGCCGGGCTGACGACCAAGGACGCCTATCCGCTGGCGGTGTCGGTGGTGAACACCGGCGGACAGGCCGGCGGTGCGCTCTTCCCGTTCGTGACCGGGCTCTTGCTCGACGCCTACAGCTGGGACGCGGTGTTCCTGTTCCTCGGCGCCTCATCGCTGCTGGCGATGGCCATCATGCTGCTGGTCGTCGAGCCTGTCGAGAAAGCGGACCCGGGTGCGATCCGCTAGAGCGCTCTCCGCCGAAGTGGATGCCGGTTCGGCGAAAGAGAGTGCGGCACAACAAAGATCGAGAGGTGGGCCCCGACCCAACGTGGCCGGGCGCAGCTCTCGCTCGCGGGTGCCGCCGGTCGCCCTGCCGGATCATCGCCGCGGCGGCTCCCACCCTCGGGCGGCCGTCTTCCAAGAGAATCGCGACGCCGAGCAAGTGACATGATCCCAGCCTTGACCGACCTGCCGCCTCCCGCACCACTTTACGGCTCGTTCCTGACGGAACTTAGGGTCCGGGGTTTCGTGGGCGAGTTGGAAAGCGGGATCGCGGATCGGACAGTTTTGGCCACCGACAACTCGATCTACCAGCTCCGGCCCGAGGCGGTGGCTTATCCCAGACACCGGGACGACCTCGCCCGGATCGGGGCGCTCCTGGCCGATCCGCGCTTCTGCGAGGTGCGGATCGCACCGCGCGGCGGCGGAACGGGAACCAACGGGCAGTCGCTGAACGGCGGCCTGACGGTCGACACCTCGCGCCACATGAACCGCATCCTGGAGATCGACGTCGCGGCCAGGACCGTGCGCGTCGAGGCCGGGGTGGTGAAGGATCAGCTCAACCGCGAACTCGCCAGGCACGGCCTCTTCTTCGCCCCCGAACTCTCGACCTCCAACCGGGCGACGATCGGCGGCATGATCTCGACCGATGCCTGCGGCCAGGGCTCCTGCCTCTACGGCAAGACCCGCGACCATGTGCGCGCGTTGACCATCGTCCTGAGCGACGGCCACCTCTGGACGTCCCGACCCCTCGACGAGGAGGAACTGGCCGTCGTGTCCGCCCGGCCGGACCGGGTCGGCGAGATCCACCGCGTCGTCAACGACGTGGTCACCCGGAACGCGGCGCTGATCGTCGAACGCTTCCCGAAGCTCAATCGCTGCCTCACCGGCTACGATCTCGCCCACGTACGGGACGCGGAGGGTCGGTTCGACCTCAACGCCGTCCTGTGCGGGTCCGAGGGAACGCTCGGACTCATCGCCGAGGCCACTCTGTCGGTCCTGCCGATCCCGCGCCACTCCGCCCTGGTCAACGTGCGTTACGACAGCTTCGACGCGGCGTTGCGCGATGCGCGGACCCTCGTCGCTGCTCAGGCGGCCTCGATCGAGACCGTGGATTCCCGCGTCCTCGCGTTGGCACGCGGCGACATCGTCTGGGACGATGTCGCCGCGTACTTCCCGGACGATCCCGAGGGTCCCGCCGAAGGCGTGAACCTCGTCGAAGTGCTCGCCGACACGGTCGAGGACCTCGACGCCCGGCTGGCGGTCGTGACGCGGCTGCTGGATGAGGGGGGCCGGAGCGAAGGTCGTCGTGGCCACACCGTCGCGCGGCAGACGGCGGTCGATCAGGTCGCCTCGCCCGGGGAGGCGGCCCGCGCGTTCGGGGACGGCGCCCAGGGCAGCCAGCGGCTCGGCGAGGACGGGGACGAGGCTGCCGGCGACGGGGTCCGGCTCGCGCCCGCCGGGACTGGGGATGCCGTCACCCGCATCTGGGGCATGCGCAAGAAGGCCGTGGGCCTGCTCGGCAACATGAAGGGTGACGCGCGGCCGATCCCCTTCGTCGAAGACACCGCCGTCCCGCCCGAGAACCTCGCCGACTACATCGCCGAGTTTCGAGCCGTCCTCGACCGCCGCGGCTTGGTCTACGGCATGTTCGGCCACGTCGACGCGGGCGTGCTCCACGTGCGTCCAGCCATCGACATGAAGGACGAGGCCCAGGCCCGCCTGATCCGCGAGATCACCGAGGAGGTGGTGGCACTGACCGGTAAATACGGCGGCGTCCTCTGGGGCGAACACGGCAAGGGCGTGCGCTCGGAGTTCTCGCCGGCCGTGTTCGGTCCGCTCTACCCGGCCCTGCAGCGGATCAAGGCCGCATTCGACCCGCGGGACCAGTTCAACCCGGGCAAGATCGCCGCCCCCGAGGACGGTCGACTCATGACCGTCGACGGGGTGCCGACCAAGGGCGCGGCCGACCGCACCATTCCGGCCCCGGTCCGCGCCGGGTTCGACGAGGCGCTGCACTGCAACGGCAACGGCGCATGCTTCAACTATGACCCGGACGACGCGATGTGCCCGTCCTGGAAGGGGACGCGGGAGAGGCGGCATTCGCCCAAGGGCCGGGCGCAGTTGCTGCGGGAATGGCTGCGGCTGCTCGCGGCGCGGGGCATCGATCCGCTGGAGGAGCGCAGGCGCCCGTCCCGCGCCTGGCGCACCTTCCCGGCCCGCCTGCGTGCGAGCCTGTCGCGTGAGCCGGACTTCTCGCACGCGGTGAAGGAGGCGATGGACGGATGCCTCGCCTGCAAGTCCTGCGTCGGCCAATGCCCGATCAAGGTCGACGTGCCGACCTTCCGGGCGAAGTTC
Source organism: Methylobacterium sp. E-045 (assembly GCF_022829685.1). Classification (GTDB taxonomy): domain Bacteria; phylum Pseudomonadota; class Alphaproteobacteria; order Rhizobiales; family Beijerinckiaceae; genus Methylobacterium. The sequence goes on along the minus strand of NZ_JAKSYE010000074.1, from coordinate 2,879 downwards.
CTCGAACTCTATCACGGCCGTTACCTGCGCCGTCCCCGCGACCATGTCGTCGGCGCCATCGAACGCCTGCTGCCGCTCGCCGCACGAATGCCGGGGCTGGCGAACGGCGTCGTCGGTTCGGCGCTGGGCACGCGGCTCACCCGGGCGATCGGCCTCACGGCCACCCCGGCCCTGTCCGGGCACGACCTCGTCCGCGAGGCCGGCCGGCGGGGTGTCGCCGTCGCCGACGCCGAGACCCTACGCGACCTCCCGGCATCGGAGCGCGCCCGTAGCGTCGTCATCGTGCAGGACGCTTTCACCACGCACTACGAGACACCGCTGGTCCTCGCCCTCGTCGACCTGCTGAAGGCGCTTGGGTTCAGGCCCTGGCTGGCGCCGTTCCTCCCGAACGGCAAGCCTCTGCACGTGCATGGCTTCCTTCACGCCTTCGAGAAGCAGGCGGCCCGCAATGCCGCCATGCTGCGGGCGCTCTCCGCCACCGGAATCGACCTCGTCGGGCTCGATCCGTCGATGACGTTGACCTACCGGTCGGAATACGTCGCCGCCCTCGGCGCCGACGGGGCGCCGCCGGTCCGGCTCATCCAGGAATGGCTTGCGGCGCGGATCGCGGATCGACCCACCGCCGACACGTCGCGGGACTTCCTGTTGCTGCCCCATTGTACCGAGCGGACCAACGCGGCTGCGGGTCTGCGCGACTGGCAAACGGTCTTCGGCCGCCTCGGCCACCGTCTGACGATCCTGTCGTCGGGCTGTTGCGGCATGGCCGGCACCTACGGCCACGAGGCCGAGCACCGGGAGATGTCGAAGCGGATCTACGGCCTGAGCTGGGCCGGGCATGTGGAGCGCGCGGGATCGTCCGGCCGGCTCCTGGCCGACGGCTATTCTTGCCGGTCCCAGGTCAAACTGATCGACGGGGTCGGCCTGCTCCATCCGATCCAGGCCTTGCTCGACGCCATGGAGCCGGCGGCGCGATCTTCCCGGAAGTCCGCCTGAACGGATCCCCCCTCCCACGACACACCCGAAGCATGGAAGTGAGATCATGTCGGCAAAACAACAATTCCGTCTCGGCTTCGTCGGTTACGGCGAGATCGGCAGCACACTCGGCCGCGGCCTGCGCGGGGCGGGCCTCGACAGCATCGCGGCCTACGACAAGTACGCCTTCGACGGCCCGTTCGCGAACCTGATCCAAGACCGAGCCCGAGACGCCGGCGTGACCTTGGTGCACTCGAACCAGGAGCTGGCCGATGCGGCGGACGTGATCGTCAGCGTCACGCCGGGATCCGCGTCACTCGACAGCGCCGCCGCCTTCGTCGGCTGCCTCATGGACCGGCACACGTTCATCGACTTCGCCTCGGCGACCCCGAAGATCAAGCAGGGCGTCGCCGCGCGTCTGGCCGGGAGCGGCGCCCTCCTCGGCGACGGCTCGATCGAGGGAACGCCGAAGAACGGCTACGCGATGCCGATCCTGGTCAGCGGCCCGTCCGGCGAGCGCGTGCGCGACCTCCTCGTGCCGTTCGGCATGCAGATCACCAGCGTCGGTGAGACACTGGGTACCGCCTCGGGCATCAAGATCCTGCGCTCGGTGCTGATCAAGGGCATCGAGGCCTTGACCGACGAGATGCTGCTCGCCGCCCGGCACTACGGCGTGGACGAGATCGTGCTGGCCTCCGCTTGCAAGACGCTGGCGCGCCCGTGGATGGACACGGTCGAGGCCCTGATCCCCTCCGGCGTGATCCATGCCAAGCGTCGTGCCGAGGAGCTGGAGATGTCGGCCGAGGCCGTCGCCGACGCCGGCATCGACCCGATCATGGCCCGTGCCGTCGCCGCCCGCCTGCGCTGGAAGGCCGACCTCGGGCTGAAGGAAACCCTGCAAGGCGTCGAGCCGGCCAACCACCGCGAAGCGATGGATGCGGTCGCGGCCGCCCTCGCAAGGGCCTGAGCTCGCGATCACGTTCGAACAGGCGGTTCGAATACCGAGGATCTTTTTGAGATCGAACGAAAGTATCGGGAGAGAAACATGCCTGATCATCACGCTTCGGACGTCAGTCGGCGTCAGCTGCTCACGGCCGGCGCGGGCCTGACCCTCACGGCGGCCCTGCCGGGGCGTTCCCTGACGATTATCGCAAGATCCAGAGCTGGATCCGCACGCAGCGGAACGTGGTCGTCACCCCCTCCGCTTACGGGACGAACAATCAGGTGACGCTCGCCGGCATGGCCGAACTCGGCGCGAATGCCCGTGGCGTCGCCGTCGTGGATACGTCCGTGAACGACGCCGAGCTTTGAATGGGATCACGAAATCATCGAAAGAACTTTGGCCAATGACCCGGCTCGTCCGCCTCGCCCGGTTCATCCGCTATTACCTTCAAGTGGCAAATGACGCCCAGACAGGCGCCCTGTCAGAAGGTGAGCGTCGCGCTTCGCAGGTTACTGGCACCAGAAGCAAGCGTAGCCCTCTCGGGTTGCTTTGTCCGTGCATGGGATTTCGTGCAACGTCCGCTGTCAGGCACCGAGGCGGAGTGTCCAAATGACTGGGTTGGGTCGGGACCCGTCCGTCCGCTCTACGACCGGGTTGGGTGGTTTCGAGACCGTCTGCTTTCGAGCGGCAACTGTATCGAAGCCGACGTCGTGATCGTCTCCTCTCGTGCTGTTTGCGCGCCGGCAACCTTGCAGAGTGTCCCCGACCAAACCGTCACACCTGCGGGTGACGCGTCCTAGCCAGCAGGGCGGCCTACTTCAGAAGGCCGTTCGCCAAGCACCGGAAGGCCTCGCTGGCCCTCGCGAGGACGGCCGGCGGATCGTCGGACGCAGCGACCCAGAGCGCGGCGTTGAGAGCCGCGCCGTTGATCAGGCGCGCCGCGGCCTCGGCATCGACTGGCTGG
>NZ_JAKSYE010000053.1 GCF_022829685.1 Methylobacterium sp. E-045 | reverse complement strand
CGGCGCCGGTGGCCTCGGCCGCGTGGATGCCCTCGATCCAGCGCGATGGGGCGAAGGGTGGGCGCATGTCGGCATGCTGGAAGCGATGCGCGTCGGCGTAGTGGAGACCGCGGCGCGCCTCGCTGTCGATGAAGGCGATCTTGCCGGACGGGGAGATGCCCTCGGCCATGCGCAGCGCGCTCTTGGTCTTCCCGGAGCCGGACGCGCCGGCAAGACCGATGAGAAGCGAGACCTGCTCGCGGACGGCGGGGGCGAACGTGAACGTCACGCTGCATCTCCATAGTCGAGAGGGCGCTGATGGCTGGTCGCGAGGTCGTAGGAGACATCGGCGAGCTGCGGGTCGCTCTCCTCGCGCTCGGTCCAGCGGTTGGCCGCCCACGTCGGGTATTCGACGCGGACGATCTCGGTCGGGTAGCCGGCCCACTCGTCCCGCTTGAGCGATTTGGTCCAGCGCGAGATGGCGGCGGCGGCCTTGCGGGCACCGATCCCCATGCCGACCGAATCCGCCTCGGCGACGGACAGGCCGTGCGGCTCATCGTTCTCGATGAAGACCCAGCGAAAACGGACGCGGCCGGCGAGGCGCGGGAACAGCGTCTCCATGACGTGGACGTAGAAGGCTGCCTGAACCTCCATCCCCATCTGCTCGACGCGGCGGCCGAGGCCCTGCGGCGCGGCCGAGACGTCGCCCGTCTTCACGTCCCAGATCGTGATGCCGTGCGGGCCGATCTCGACCTTGTCCATCATGATCCGGAGCCACGCTCCGGACTTGTCCTGGACGATGGCGACGACCTCGGCCTCGGCGCTGGGGAATCCCTCGCAACCGGGGATGCAGGCGAGGCGCTCCTCGAACCGCTTGGCCAGGCGCTCGGCCTTCTCGCAGTCGGGGCGCAGGATCGGCGCCTCGCCGTTCGCGTAGGCCGCGGCGCGCTCGGCCTTGGCGTCCTTCGTGCGGTAATCGTCGGCATCGATGACGACGACGTCGGCGCCCTGCCCGAGGATCAGCTTATGGGCGACGCTGCCGATCTCCATCGGGCGGGTCGGGTCGCGCTCGTCCTCCGGCTGCTTGCCGAGGCGCGGGTGCTCAGCCCAAGCGTGTTCGGGGCTGTGGGTGATGAACAGCTTGGCGATCGACGACGACAGGCTCGGCGTGACGCAAGGGTCAGCGTGATATGCCTTCGCATCCATCCGATAGAGCCCCGGCGCTGCGATCAGGCCGTCGGTGTGCTCGATGATCTGCATGGCTGAACTCACTCGGCTGCGTCGGCATGAGGGCCAGACCGCTCGGTCTGGCGACGGAAGGCGGCGCTGCTCTCGGCGACCGCATCGAGGTGCTGGGGATCGAGGGGGGCCTCGATCGCTTGGCTGAGAGGGCGGCAAGGCAACCGGGTCTGATCCGCGATGGCATTCGCCAGCGTGCACCACGCCTCGGCGTCACGGATGCGGGCACGGGGATCGTTGATCGGCTCGCAGACGACGAAGGCGCTCTCATCGTGGCGATCCACAACGATGGCCTGCGTGCCGTGCCGGATGGCGAAGGGTGCCCGGGCGAGGAGGTCGGTCACAGCGCTCATCGGGGGCAATCCATCCAGTCGCGCAGGCGCATGCCGGACCGGCCGGCGTGGACCATGAGGCGCTCGCCCAGGCCGGCGAGGACGAGGAGGGTGAGCGTCGGGACGAGGCCGACCGTGAGGCGGATGGCGCGGTTCATGACCAGGTCGCTCCCAGCCAGACCGACCCGACACCGGCCGCGCCCATGAGCGACAGGCCGAACAGCATCAGCGTGATGCCGGTCACGTCCGGGTGGCCGTCGTGGCGCATCCCGCGCTGCACGGCCCGGCGCATGTCGGCGGAGAGGACCGGCGCGAGGGCGATCGCGACGGTGGTGACGATGGCCGCGAGGCCGAGAGCGGTGAGGAAGGATGCGGCCGACATGGCGGGCCTTGCGAGGTTAGAGGGCAGGAAGGTGCGGGCGAGCGCCGGTCAGGCGGCTTCGCGCAGGGCGGGAGCGGGGGATTTCGCTGCGGCTTCGAGCGCGTCAGCGAGGGCGCGCATCTCGGAGGCGAGATGAGCCACGCGGAGACCGGCGAGGCGGCGATCGGCGGCGGGCAGGTTCTCGACGATGTGCCCGGCGGTGCGGCGCGCCGCGTAGAACGCCTCGGCGAGCATGGATTCCGCCTGGTCGACGAGCGCGGTGGCGACGTCGCGCTTGCGCTGTTCTTCGGTCCAGATGACGCCGGACACGCCGGTATCGGCGAGGGTGCGGGGAGCGGCCGACATCACGCGGCCTCGCGGGGCTTGGCGACCGAACCGGTAACGACGTGCTCGGTCCAGGCGCGGCCGAAGTAATCGACGCGGCGCATCTCGACGGTGGACGTCGGCGCGTTCGCGACGGCCCAGAACGCGCGGTCCTGGGCGATCTTCTCCCGCACCGGTCCCATCGCGGCGCGGATGAAGCTGGCGCGGTCGGGGTAGCCGGCGATGCGGCGCTTGGCGATCAGCTCGGCGAGGATCCGCTTCTCGGAGCGGGCCTGCTTCAGGACGATCCGGAACTTGATCGAACCGTCCTGGTGGAGGGTCGGCAGCTCGCGGCGGAGGGG
>NZ_JAKSYE010000052.1 GCF_022829685.1 Methylobacterium sp. E-045 | reverse complement strand
GGGCAGCCATCACGCGGCCTCGCTCTGGTCGCCGGGGAAGCTCTCGTCCGCCGTGGTCGCGGTCGCGTCGAGCTCGTCCTCGATCTCGTCGAGCGCCTGGCGGGCCTTGTCCTGGAGGTCGGCCTTCCACTGATTGAGCGCGAAGGACCCCTCCTCGGCCTTCTCGCGGGCCGCGGCGAACAGGCGGTCGCGGTTGGATGGCTGGCGGGTGGACTGGTCGGATGCCGGCGCTGCGCCACCCTTGGCCCATGCGGCGAGGCGCCGGCCGCAATCCTCGTCGATCGGCCGGCCCTGCGGGAAAAAGCTGCGGTGCTGCTCCTGGAGCTTGTGCGGAAGGTCGAAGCGCGGGAGGCCGGGCGAGTCCGGGGACAGCGTGAAGCTCGCCGTCATGTCGTACATGAAGCGCTTCTCGCAGATCGGCATCCACCCGAGCTGCTCGACCACCGTCTTGCCCCGGTTGTCCTTCGCGATCTTGATCTTCTCGTCCGCGCGCAGGCAGAAAATCAGCGTGGCCCTGCATTGCAGGATCGCGTTCATCATCCGCTTGTGGGCGAGCTTCGGGGCCTTCCAGTTGCCGGGGCTGTCGACCGGCTTCTCGGCCCAATCCTTCCACCAGTCCTGATGGTCGCCCTTCTTGCGCGGGTGCTCGATGCCGGGCTTGGGCGTCCCCTCGGCGAGGCGGTCGGCCCAATCCACGATCCCGCCCTCGCCGTCATACTCGTGCGAGAAGCTGTCCAGGATCACCACCTCGGCGCCGGTGGCCTCGGCCGCGTGGATGCCCTCGATCCAGCGCGATGGGGCGAAGGGTGGGCGCATGTCGGCATGCTGGAAGCGATGCGCGTCGGCGTAGTGGAGACCGCGGCGCGCCTCGCTGTCGATGAAGGCGATCCGGCCGGCCGGGGAGATGCCCTCGGCCATGCGCAGCGCGCTCTTGGTTTTTCCGGAGCCGGACGCGCCGGCGAGGCCGATGAGAAGCGAGACCTGCTCGCGGACGGCGGGGGCGAACGTGAACGTCACGCTGCATCTCCATAGTCGAGAGGACGCTGGTGGCTGGTGGCGAGGTCGTAGGAGACGTCGGCGAGCTGTGGGTCGCTCTCCTCGCGCTCTGTCCAGCGGTTGGCCGCCCATGTCGGGTATTCGACGCGGACGATCTCGGTCGGGTAGCCGGCCCACTCGTCCCGCTTGAGCGACTTGGCCCAGCGCGAAATTGCGGCGGCGGCCTTGCGGGCACCGATGCCCATGCCGACCGAATCCGCCTCGGCGACGGACAGGCCGTGCGGCTCGTCGTTCTCTATGAAGATCCACCGGAAGCGGACGCGGCCGGCGAGGCGCGGGAACAGCGTCTCCATGACGTGGACGTAAAAGGCGGCCTGAACCTCCATGCCCATCTGCTCGACGCGGCGGCCGAGGCCCTGCGGCGCGGCCGAGACGTCGCCGGTTTTCACGTCCCAGATCGTGATGCCGTGCGGGCCGATCTCGACCTTGTCCATCATGATCCGGAGCCACGCGCCGGACTTGTCCTGGACGATGGCGACGACCTCGGCCTCGGCGGTGGCGAATCCTTCGCAGCCGGGGATGCAGGCGAGGCGCTCGCCGAACCGCTTGGCCAGGCGCTCGGCCTTCTCGCAGTCGGGGCGCAGGATTGGCGCCTCGCCATTCGCGTAGGCGTCGGCGCGCTCGGCCTTGGCTGCGTTCGTCTTGTAGTCTTTGGCGTCGATGACGACGACGTCGGCGCCCTGCCCGAGGATCAGCTTATGGGCGACGCTGCCGATCTCCATCTTGCGGGACGGGTCGCCCTCGTCCTCCGGCTGCTTCCCGAGGCGCGGGTGCGCCGCCCATGCGTGTTCGGGGCTGTGCGTGATGAACAGCTTGGCGATCGACGATGACAGGCTCGGCGCCGGGGCCGGGTCCGCATGGTAGACCTTCGCCTCCATCCGGTAGAGGCCGGGCCCAGGCACCAGGCCCTCGGTGTGCTCGATGATCTGCATGGCGATCACTCCGCAGCCGCGAGGAGACCGCCGGCGACGGCTCCGTCCTCGATGACGATGGCGGCCGACCGGCCGGACTGAACGACCTCGACCCAAACCTGATAGTCGGCGGCCTCGGCCATCTCGGAGAGGATCCGCATGGCGTCCTCGTCGAGGAGCGATCCGTCCTGCACGCGGATCACGCGCAGCTTCGGGTTCATCGCGATGGCGATCGCCACCGACGTCCGCAGCTGCTCGGCGCTCGACGCCTGGTCGAACGGGATGCCGTCGAGCAGGATCTCGTCCTCACCGAACCCGATGCCGGGCACGGGCATCTTGGCCTTAGCGATGGCCTCGCGCCGCTGGGCGGTCCGGTCCTCCATCGCCTTCGTGAGTGCGGCGGCCTGGGCCTCGACGCTCGTCGCCTGCGCCTCGATGCGGTCCCGCTGCTCGCGCTGGGCGACCAGGGCGTTCACACGGCCGGCGTCAGCGATGCGCTGGCGCAGGGCGAGGGTGTCGATGGGCTCTGGTAGCGCCGGAGCGTCGGCGAGCTTCTTGCGCAGCTCGTCCGCCGTCGCGCCTGCCGCGTCGGCGTCTGCATCTGCCTCGTCTGCCTGGCGGCGTAGGTCCGCAGCACGCTGGCGGTGCATGTCGACCGCAGCGACCTGGGCGGCGACCTGCTGTTCGGTCTGCTCGCGGCGGGACCGTCGCCGCTCGATCTCGGTGTTGTGCTCGCCGGCGCGCTCCAACTCGGCGACGAGGGCCGCGTCATCGATCCGATCCGACGGGGCGTTCTCGGGCAGGCTGATCCCGGCGGCCTGCGAGCGCAGGGTGCGCGCCTCGCGGTTCAAGTCGGTGCGCTTGGTGAAATCCGCCTTGTTCGCCTTGTCGATCGCGTCGAAGTCGACACCGGGGACGAACCGCTTGAGCGCCTCAAGTTGCTCCTTCCCGTCCATGCGGGTGAAAGCCAGCGGGTCGAACGACAGGGCGCCGAGGAGGCTGTCGAGCATCCGCTGTGGCGAGGGGTATCGAGCCCCGTCCGCGCTCTCGACGAGGATCTTCGTTGGGAAGGTGCCATCCTCCTGGCGCTTGAACGTGCGGGTGACCTTGATCTCGCCGAGGTCCAGGCGGATGCGCGCCTCGTTCTCACCCTTCCGGATCGGCACGGCCTGGATGTGCGACGTACCGGCGAGCGCCCACCAGATCGCGTCGAGGACGCTCGACTTGCCCTGCCCGTTGCGGCCGGTGATCTCGACGATGTTGCCGTCCGGCGTGATCGAGACGGCCTTGAGCCGCTTCACGTTCTCGGCCTGGAGTTGAAGGATCTTCATAGCGGGGCTCACTCGGCTGCTTGGGTGAGGGGGATCGGCGGTTTGTTGATGAGCGCCGCCATGAAGTTCGCCATCGCGACCCATGCCTCGGCGTCTAGGATGCGGGCTCTCGGGTCGAGCACAGGCTCGCAAACCACGAAGGCGCTCTCGTCATGGCGGTCCACGACGATGGCCTGCGTGCCGAGCCTGACGGCGAACGGGGCGCGGGCGAGGAGTGTTTCGAGGTCGCTCATGACCAGGTCGCCCCCAGCCAGACCGACCCGACGCCCGCCGCGCTCATGAGCGACAGGCCGAAGATCATCAGGGTGATGCCGGTCACGTCCGGCCGCCCGTCGTGGCGAAGGCCACGCTGCACGGCCCGGCGCATGTCGGCGGAGAGGACCGGCGCGGCGCACATCGCGACGGTGGTGGCGATGGCCGCGAGGCCGAGTGCGGTGATGAGGGAGGCGGCCGACATCACAGCGCCTCGCCGGTCTGGATCTGCGAGGGCTTCCACGGATACCCGGTCGGGATCGGCTCGCCGTCCTTCAGAGGCTCGCCATTGGCGTCGACGTAGGAGTCACGCTCCGGCCCCATGCACGTGATGTGGCCTCGTCCACCCTCTACCTCGTTCAAGACGAGATCGCCTTTGTGGAAGGGCTGGCCGCAGTAGACGCATCCCTCAACACCATCCGGCGGCATGGGCGCACCGGAGTAGGAGAGATCATCGCTGGCGCGGCCCTCTCGCAGATTCGAGAGAGCAGCGGAAAGGTCCTCGAGCATGTACGGCTCGAATCCCTCGGGGGTGTCCTCGATCTCGACCGACCGATCGAGCAACCGAACGACCGCCTCCATCGCTGCGATGGCGCCAGGCGTGGCGTTGCTCCGGGCGACGATCGTCTCGGCGACGTCCTTGATGGCGCCACCGATCGGGATGGCGATGGAGCCATCCAACGCCTGGATAGCGAACTGCTCGTCGACGCGGACGACGGAGAGATGGGGAACGGTGCGCATCGCGCGGCCTTGCGAGGTTGGAGGGCGGAAGGGTGCGTGCGAGGGCCGGTCAGGCGGCTTCGCGCAGGGCGGGGGCGGCGGACTCGGCCTCGATGCCGAGGAAGGCCTTCGCGGCGTCCAGGCTCGCGAACGCGTGCCAAAACTTCGTGATGGGCGCCGGCAGGGCGCTGTGATCAGCGAAGGCATTGCCGCTGGGGTAGAGCCCCCACTCGAGAGGTTCGCCGGGCTCGTAGGCGAGGAGGCCGATGTACCGGCCGTCGAGGAGCACAGGACGATTGCCGGCGCTGTCGACGGGGCCGAGGCTGTAGCGGACCATCACGCGGCCTCGCGGGGCTGGGCGACCGAACCGGTGACGACGGGCTCGAACCACACCTTCCCGAAGTGCTCCATGCGGCGCATCTCGACGGTGGACGTCGGCACGTTCGAGACCGACCAGGACGCACGGTCGTGGGCGATCTTCTCGCGGACCGGTCCCATGGCGGCGCGGATGAAGGAGGCGCGGTCGGGGTAGCCGGCGATGCGGCGCTTGGCGATCAGCTCGGCGAGGATCCGCTTCTCGGAGCGGGCCTGCTTCAGGACGATCCGGAACTTGATCGAACCGTCCTGGTGGAGGGTCGGCAGCTCGCGGCGGAGGGG
>NZ_JAKSYE010000108.1 GCF_022829685.1 Methylobacterium sp. E-045 | reverse complement strand
GTCGCTGGGCGAGAGCTTGTAGGCGACGTTGCCGCCCCAGACCGAGTAGAGCGGCGAGGTCACGCCGGCATTGATCTGCAGGATGTCCTGGAAGCAGCTGACGCTCGATTGGCAGGGCGGCAGGGCATAGTAGCGGTTGGGATGGGTCCGCCCGACCTCGATGGACAGCCTGTCGTCGAACAGGCGCTGCTCGTAGGTCAGGATCGAGAGGCGGGCGAAGTCGCGGTTGTAGGTCGGCTGATAGCCCACCGTGGAATCGCCGACGTCGCCGTCCATGTTGCGGTTGTTCCAGCGCAACCCGAAGAAGGTCTGGGTGAAGTGGAACCAGCCCCCCTTGATGCCGGCGAGGGTGTCGAGATCGACGTCCAGGCTGAGCAGATAGTAGGTCGAGTTCGACGATTGCCCCGGACGCAGTCCCGCACTCGGATTGGAGAAGAAGTATTCGTAAGCGTTGACGTCGAAGCTGAGGCCATGGGCGGCGAGACTTGCGGCGTAGGGTGCCAGCGGGCCATGCCACTTCTCAGTGCCATCCGGTGCGACGCCGATGGCGCTCGCATCGGTGCGCGGGCCGGCCTCTCCGGTAAAGGTCTCGACCGCGCTCGGGGACTGGGCTCTTGCGCTCGTCAGGCCGAATGGCAGTGCGCAAGCGAGGCAGGTTCCCAGCAAAACGCTCCGCAGGCGGCGGCTTCGAGACTGGCTCGGTATCGACGGGGAAGGCGCGAAGTCGGTCATCGAGGCTCGTCTCTCGCGGGCATGCGGGGGCCATCGGCCGCTGCGGGCACGCGCTGGGAAAATCGAAAGGGCGAGGGGACCACCGGTCGCGGCGAGACAACAGGATTGTCTTGCGCCGTTCGCCGGCGATGATGGAGAGACCGGGATTCCCGCTCTCATCACCGGCCAATAAGCTTGGCCTGTGCTTGATTATTCTATGACGAAAGAATGCTCGTCAATGAATTGCATTGCTGTATTTAGGCACCGTCTCGAAAGACGCTTTCCTTCTCCGGACTTTCCGGGGAACGACCCCGTTCAGGCCGGGACGCGGGCGGGCGCGGTCCCGAGGCCGAGATAGAACGCCCTGATGTCGTCGCGCCCACGGAGTTCGGCGGCGGTGCCGGTGAGGACGCTGCGTCCGTTCTCCAGCACGACCGCCCGGTCCGCATGGCGCAGCGCCACGGTGACGTTCTGTTCGGCCACCAGGATCGTCAGGCCCTCGTCGCGGTTGAGGCGCTCGAGGGTGCGGAAGATCTCCGCCACCACCTGCGGGGCGAGGCCCATGGAGGGTTCGTCGAGGACGAGCAGGCGCGGGCGGCCCATCAGGGCGCGCCCGATCGCCACCATCTGCTGTTCGCCGCCGGAGATCAGGCCGGCGGGCGCCCGGCGCTTCTGCACGAGGCGCGGGAAGATCGCGTAGATCCGCGCGAGGTCGTCCCGGATGGCGGCGCGGTTCGAGCCGCGCCCGAGCCCGCCGGTGACGAGGTTCTCCTCCACGCTGAGGCCCCGGAAGCAGTGCCGTCCTTCGAGAACTCCGACGAGGCCGGCCCGCACCAGCGCGTCGGTGGGCGTCCGGGACACGTCCCGCCCGTCATAGACGATGCGGCCCGCCGTGACCTGTCCGCGCGCGGCGGGCAGGAGGTTCGAGACCGCCTTGAGCACGGTGGTCTTGCCGGCGCCGTTGGAGCCCACGAGGGCGACGATCTCGCCCGCCGCGACGGCGAGGTCGACACCGGAAAGGGCGCGGACGGCGCCGCCGTAGCGGGCCTCCAGCGCCTCGACGCGCAGCAGTGGCGCGCCGGTCACGGGGTCGCCGCGGCGTGGGTGGCGGCCTCCTCGGCGGCGCAGTTGCGCGGCGTGATGCCGTGCTCCTTGGCATAGGTCGCCGAGGAGGCCTCGATGATCGGGCGCAGGGTCGCCCAATCGGGGGCGATCCAGTCGGAGACGACGCTCCACTTGGCCCCGTCCCATTGCTGGAAGGTGACGCGGCCATCGCCCTCGTGGTTGGCGCAGGTGACGGCGATGGAGTGGAACAGGCCCTTGGCGCCCAGGGCCGCGACGCGGGCCTCGTCGAGACGCAGGTGCTCGAAGCCCCAGCGGACCTCGTCGCCGGTGAGCGTGCGCTGGCCGAACTTCGCTTGCGCCGCCCGCACCGCCTCGACGTTGAGGATGCCGTTCACGATGCCGAGGTTGTGGTAGACACTGCCGATGCGCTTCTTGTCGGCGAGATTGCCGGCATTGCCGTCGTAGACGGTCTTGATGATGTCCTTCAGCACCGGATACTCGGCGCCCGAGGCCTGGGTCGTGATGGCGACGTAGCCTTTGGCGGCCTCGCCCGCCGGAATCACGTCCTCCTCCGAGTTCGACCAGACGTTGCCGACGATGCGGTTGGCCGGAAACCCGGTTTTTTGCGCCGTCTTCAGCGCCACCGGGTTCATCACGCCCCAGCCGCGCAGCACAACGTAGTCGGGCTTGAGGCGGCGGATGGTCAGCCACTGGGACTGCTGCTCGTTGCCGGGATGCGGCACCTCGATCTGCTCGACCGTGAAGCCGTGCTTCTTGGCCAGCAGCTCGTAGATCGGGATCGTCTCCTTGCCGTAGGGCGAGCCGTGATAGAGCACCGCGATGGTCTTGCCCTTGAGCTTGTCGAGGCCGCCCTCGCGGCTGCCGAGATATTCGACGATGCCGGAGGTCTCGCTGTAGGGGTTGAGCAGGAGCGGGAAGACGTAGGGAAAGACCCGGCCGTCGGTGGAATCGGTGCGGCCGTGGTTGATCGTGATGAGCGGCACCTTGTCCTTGGTGATCCGGTCGATCATCGCGTAGGCGATGCCCACGGAGAGCGGGTTCCAGGCGGCGATGCCGGGGCGGGATTTCAGCCGCTCGTAGACCTCGACGCCGCGCTCCACCTCGTACTGCGTCTCGCCCTCGCTCCAGGTCAGCTTGACCCCGTTCACGCCGCCGTCGCGGGTGTTGATGAGGTTCAGGTAGTCGATGAAGCCGCCGAAGAAGCCGGTGCCGCCGGCCGCATAGGGCCCGACCCGGTAGCTCTGGAGCGGGAAATGCTGCTCGTCGGCCCGCGCCGCGCCGGCGAGGACGAACAGGGCGGCGCCAGTCGCGAGCGCGGCGCGCAGGCGGGGCTTGGGTGAGGGCATGGGAGCGTCCTTCAAGGCGGGAGGTCGGAGCTGGGAAAAGACTCAGGACCGGCGGCGCAGGCGGCGCGCGGCGCGGTCGAGGAGCGCACTGAGCCCGGCGGGCTCACGGATCAGGAAGGCGACGATCAGGATTCCGAGGGCGATGCGCTGGCACATCTCCAGCGTGCCGGAATCGAACCCGTCGCCGAGGACCGCCGCGCCGAACCGCGACAGCAGCAACGGCAGGACGACGATGAGCCCCGCGCCGAGGAAGGCGCCCCGCAGGGTGCCGAGGCCGCCGATGATGACGATGAACAGGATCTGGAACGAGCGGTCGAGGTTGAACCCCGCCGGCTCCACCGTGCGCAGGTAGGCGAAGGCCCAGAGCACCCCCGCGACGCCGACGACGAAGGAGGACAGGGCGAAGGCCAGCAGCTTGGTGCGCGCCACCTTCACGCCGATGACGCGGGCGGCGGTCTCGTTGTCGCGCACGGCGACGAAGTTGCGGCCCGTGGGCGAGGTGACGAGACGCCAGGCCAGGACTGTCAGCAGCGCCACCACGGTGAGGGAGAACAGGTAGCGGCCGCGGGCATCCTCGAAGGACAGGCCGGCGACGACCAGGGGCGGCGCGGAGATGATTCCGGACGGGCTGTCGTTGGAGAGCCAACCGACGCGGTTGAGCAGCCAGGCGACGAAGAACTGCACGGCCAGCGTCGAGACCGCGAGGTAGAAGCCGCGCAGGCGAAGGGCCGGCAGGCCCGCCACCAGCCCGGCGAAGGCCGCGACGAGGCCGGCCAGCACGATCGTCACCGGCAGGGGCAGGAAGGGCAGCCGCAGGGAGAGATTGAAGGCGGCGTAGGCCCCGACCGCCATGAAGGCGGAGGAGCCGAGCGAGAGCTGGCCGGCATAGCCGGTGAGCAGGTTGAGCCCCAGCGCCGCCAGCGACAGGGCCAGGAACGGCGTCAGGATCGCCTCGTAGAGGTAGCTGGTGCCGATGAGCGGCACGATCCCGTAGGCGATCACCAGGAGGAGGGCGACGCCGATGCCCCTGGCCGACGGGCGCGGCGGGGCCTTGGCCAGCGGAGCGGAGGTGGTGGCCATGGCGCTCAGACCCGTTCGACGCTGCGCAGGCCGAACAGCCCCGAGGGCTTCAGCAGCAGGAAGCCCAAAGCCGCCACATAGGCGATCCAGCCCTCGATGCCGCTGCCGATGACGGGTCCGAGATAGACCTCCGACAGCTTCTCCACCGCACCGACGATGAGCCCGGCCACGATGGCGCCGAGGATCGAATCGAAGCCGCCGAGCACCAGAACCGGCAGGGCCTTCAGCACCACCAGGGAGAGCGAGAACTGCACCCCGAGGCGCGCGCCCCAGAGCAGCCCGGCCACCAGGGCGACGATGCCCGACGCGATCCAGACGGCGGCCCAGATCCGGGGCAGGCGCAGGCCGGTGTTCAGCGCCGCCAGCGGATCGTCCGCCACCGCCCGGAAGGCGAGGCCGGTGCGGGTGTAGCGGAAGAACAGGCTCAGCACGGCCACCATCAGCCCGGCGACCGCCGCCGCGAACAGGTCGAAGCGGCTCACGAGAATGCCGGCGATGTCGATGGGCGTGTCGTCGATGCCGAGATCGAGCCCGTGCACCTGCGTGCCCCAGGCGAGCTGGGCGGCCCCCTCGATGACGTAGGCGACGCCGAGGGTCGCCATGAACAGGGTGATCGGCGGCTGGTTGACCAGGGGCCGCAGGACGGCGCGCTCGATGGCGAGGCCGAGGAGCGCCATCACCCCCAATGTCGCGGCAAAGGCACCGGCGAAGGGCACGCCCCGCTCGGTGAGGCTGACGAAGGTGAGTGCCGCAAACAGCAGCATCGCGCCTTGGGCGAAGTTGAGCACGCCGGAGGTCTTGTAGATCAGCACGAAGCCGATCGCGACCAGCGCATACATCACCCCCGAGAGCAGGCCGCCGACCAGCACCTCGACGAGGAAGGCGAGATCGGGATTCATGCGACGGTCTCGTCGAAGGCGAGGCCGAGATAGGCGGCGATGACGGCGGGATCGGCCTGGATCTCGGCCGGCGTTCCGGAGGCGATGCGCCGCCCGTGATCGAGGACGGTCACACGGTCCGACAGGCTCATCACGACGCCGACATCGTGCTCGATCAGCACGATGGTGGCCCCGGTGGAGTCCCGCGCCGCGCGGATATCGCCGCTCATCCGCTGTTTCTCGGTGGCGGTCATCCCGGCCATGGGCTCGTCGAGGAGGAGGAGGCGCGGGCGCGCCACCAAAGCACGGGCGAGCTCGACCCGCTTCTGCACGCCGTAGGGCAGCGTGCCGGCGAGCCGGTCGCGATACGCGGCGAGGTCGAGCAGGGCGATGACGGCCTCGGCCCGCTCCTGGTGCTCGCGCGCCTCGCGACGGGCATGGGGAAGCCCGAGGATTTGCGCGGCCAGCCCGGCGGACTGACGGTCGACCAGCCCGGCCGTCACGGTGTCGAGGACGGTGAGCCCCTTGAACAGCGCCAGGTTCTGGAAGGTGCGCGCCACGCCGAGGCGGGCGAGCCGCCGGGTCGGCACGCGGGAGAAGCGGTCGTCGCCGATCCGGATGGTTCCGGAATCCGGCGCGTAGAGGCCGCTGATCGCATTGATGAGGGAGGACTTGCCGGCTCCGTTCGGGCCGATCACCGCATGGATCTCACCCTCCCCGACCGAGAGATCGACGGAATCGAGGGCCACGGTCCCACCGAATCCCAGCGACACGCCCTCGACGGCCAGGAACGGAGCGCCCTCCGCGACGATCCCGGACCGGGATCCTTGGCGCGACGACGGAAGGCGGACGGATCGTGTCCCATCGACGAGATGCGGCCGGACAGCAACGTTCATGATCGCAGAGGTATTTCCCAGGCCGAATCGATGACTTCGCGCCGATGCATCAAGACACCGCCGCAACAAACCCATCGTCAACCGAATGGGCATGTCCTTAACGGACCATCGATAGGCTCAGGATCACCCACAAGACCAATATTGTCAAAAGGATAAAGAGCTCTATTTCTTGAGATAGAATAACATTCCTTCCATCAGGTGCGCGATCGGTAGATCGATCCTGCTAAGGTTGCCTGTGGACCGTCCCGTCCTTGGAATGCGCCCGTCGGCGATGCGGCGGTCGGGCCAGGAAGGGGGGATCCCGATTCCGGGGATCATTGGGGGATCGGCGCTCCCCCGGCGGACCTGCATGGATTTCGACCGCTACCGGACGGCGCCCCCGAAGGCGTTGGCGATGTCGAAGGTGCCGCCGAGCAGGGTGTCCAAGGTCACGATGAGCCCGAGGGCCGCGACGTAGAGGACCGTGAACAGGTCCCTGTCTTCGCCCCCCGCCAGGACCAGGCCGGCGAAGGGAAGGGTCTGAAGCGCCAGGATGGCGGCAACGTGCATGACGGACCTCGTCGGGTCGGGGACATCCCCGACCCCTCGGTCGAGGAGCCGGGGTCTTCGAGAGCCGGGCCGATGACGCGACCCGGACGGATCAGCCGGGCGACCGTGCCAGCTGCGCCTGCGTGGTTACCGGAGCGAGAGCCGGACCTTGCGCGAGGTAGCGCGCTCGCATCGGCCGCAGCACGAACATCGCCAGCGCCGCCGCCGCCACGTTCAGCCCGATGATGATCGAGAACACCGCCGACCAGCCGTAGGTTGCCGAGATGACGCTCGCCACCGGCACGAGGAACGAGGCCGTCCCCTTGGCGGTATAGAGCAGGCCGGCATTGGTGGTGGCGAAGGTGGAGCCGAACGTGTCGCCGCAGGTGGCGGGAAACAGCGAGTAGATCTCGCCGAAGACGCCGAAATAGATCGCCGTCGAGAAGACGAAGACCAGCGGGTTGGTGCCGTAGCTGAGGAGCAGGACGATCGCGGCGGCGGCCGTCGCGAAGGCGATGAACATCGTGTTCTCGCGCCCGATCGTGTCGGAGACGAAACCGAAGAACGGACGCCCGAACCCGTCGAAGATCCGGTCCAGGGAGATGGCGAAGGTCAGCGCCGCCATCTGCAGGCCGAACAGGCTGACCGGCACGTCGGCGACCTTGAAGTCATGGGCGATGGGCGCGATCTGCGCCGCCGCCATCAGGCCGCCCGAGGCCACCATCACGAAGATCGCGTACATCACCCAGAAGACGGGGGTGCGCACCACCTCGCGCGGCGTGCGGTCCACCTTGGTCTGCGGCAGGCGCAGGCTCTTGCGCTGCATCGGCACGGCGACGGAGGGCTTGCGCAGCAGGAACGACAGAAGGACCACGATGGCGCCCTGGCCGAGGCCGAAATACAGGAAGGCGTCCTGGTAGCCGCTGCTGGCGATCATCTTGGCGATCGGCACCACCGTCACCGCGGCGCCCGCACCGAAGCCGGCCGCCGTGGCGCCGGCGGCGAGGCCGCGCCGATGCGGGAACCATTTCAGGGCGTTGCCGACGCAGGTGCCATAGACCGACCCGGCGCCGATGCCGCCGACCACCGCCGCGCCGTAGAGCATCCACAGGGACGAGGCCTGGGAATTGATGAGCCAGGCGAGCGCGATCATCACGCCGCCGAAACAGACCACGATGCGCGGGCCGTAGCGGTCCACGAACCACGCCTCCACCGGCACCAGCCAGGTCTCGGTGGCGACGAAGATGGTGAAGGCGAACTGGATGGCCGCCCGGCCCCAGTGGAACTTGGCGTCGATGGGATCGACGAACAGCGTCCAGCCATATTGCAGGTTGGCGATCATCGCCATGCAGAGCACGCCGAAGGCGAGTTGCCGCCATTTGGCGGAGGGCGGATCCTGGCGTTCCGTCCCGGTTTCCGTTGTTGCCATCCCTGAATCCATTCTTGCTTGGTGGTTCGTGGCGTCGCAGCCCCGCCATCATGCATCAAAATTCAAGGCATACAATATACCACGGATTAAAATTCAGCCTCGCGCGTGCGGACGGTGCGGTGACGGAGCGAATCCGGGCCCGGCCTGCGGAGCGATGCCGGAATGTTGCGCGAGGATCACGATCCCCGTCGAAACGGCGCCCCCGGCTCCATCACCCTCCCGGAGACCGGCGCTCGGACACGCAACCCACGATGCGTCCCGCCGGTCGGACGACGCACGGCGTGACGCCTCCATCCGTGCCGAAAATCGCCCCACCGGGACCGAAAACGAAATGCCACTGGAAGTATAAATACGAACTTTAGAGCTAAAACAATTCCAAAAGATAGCACTTGCATGCATATTACCTTCTTTGCCAGATGAATGCAGAACACGAACTAGAGAGCAGTGGTTCTTTAAAACGTTTCCGATCGATCAAATTCTGGCAAGTCGGATTTCGCTGTGCATCAGCTTTCGCTCAATCAACGTGACCAACCCGCAAAATCGTCCGTGCGCGGCACTGTGATACTTGCCATGCTGTCGAGTGTCGCCGTGCTGGCCGTTCTGTCGAAACCAGTCACGGCACAGGTCTCGGCACAGGGCGCGGACCACGCGGTCACCCTCGATACCTTGTCCGTGGATGGTACCGGCGGCCGGCCGAGCGCATCCGGAGCGGATGCCGGCGGTCCCGTCGGCCCGGTCCGCGGCTACACCGCCACGCGCAGCGTCGTCGGCACCAAGACGGACACGCCCATTCTCGAGACCGCCCAGTCGATCTCCGTGGTGTCCCGCAAGCAGATCGAAGATCAGAACGCGCTCACCATCAACCAGGCCCTGCGCTACACGCCGAGCGTCACCACCGAGCAGCGCGGCGGCTCGGGATCGACACGCCTCGAACAATTCCTGATCCGCGGCTTCACGGCCCCGCTCTTCCTCGACGGCATGCGCCTGCCGAGCAGCCGCGATGCCGGCCCCTCCGTCGATCCGTTCCGCCTGGAGCGCGTGGACATCATCAAGGGGCCGGCCTCGGTCCTGTACGGACAGGCGGGCCCCGGCGGCATCGTCAACCTCGTCAGCAAGGTTCCGTCCTTCGTCCGCCACGGCGAGATCTTCATCCAGGGCGGCGATTACAACACCGTGCGCGGCGGCGTCGATGTCGGCGGACCGGTCGAGGGCCATGGCGTCCTCGCGGACCAGTTCGCCTACCGCATCATCGCCGCGGGCTGGAACGCCGACGGCCCGGCCAGGACCACCTCCATCGAGCGCAGCTTCATCAATCCCAGCGTGACGTGGCGCCCGTCCTCGGACACCTCGCTCACGGTCATCGGCCTGTACCAGCGCGATCCCTATTCCGGCTATTACGGCGCCCTGCCCGCCAAGGGCACGCTGTTCCCGTCGAATTTCGGCATCGCCAACGGGCCGCTCGGCCGCCTGCCACGCGACTT
Organism: Methylobacterium sp. E-045; assembly: GCF_022829685.1. Lineage (GTDB taxonomy): Bacteria > Pseudomonadota > Alphaproteobacteria > Rhizobiales > Beijerinckiaceae > Methylobacterium. Next base: position 2,495 of record NZ_JAKSYE010000108.1, on the reverse strand, counting down.
CTACGACGGCGATCCGAACATCGAGCGCTCCGACCGCACCCAGGCCTCGGCGACCTACATCTTCGATCATCGTTTCGACGAGGGAATCCGCGTCCACTCGGCGGGCCGCTTCCTGCGTACCCTCGGCGATTACCGCAGCCTCTACGACTCGACGAGAAACAATCTCGGCTGGGGCGGCCGGTTCCTGAACCGTTCCGTAGGCGGCACGAACGTGGCGATCGATGCCTTCACCACCGACAACAATATCGTGGCCGATTTCCAGACCGGCCCGGTCGCCCATACCGTCCTCGTCGGCCTCGACCATCAGACGCTCTATACGAAAACCTATGCCACTCCGTTCGTGGACGCCCCCTCCCTCGACCTTCTCAATCCGGTTTACGGTGTGGCGACGTCCTTCCCTGCCTTCTCGGGCTACTCCGACAACACCGCTCAGCAGACCGGGATCTATTTCCAGGACCAGCTCAAGTTCGATCGCCTGACGCTGACCCTGGGCGGGCGCTACGACTGGGCAAGCCAGACCGGTCCGACCCGAGACATGGCGGGCAAGCTCGTCAGCGAACAGGATGCGCCGAGCGAAGCCTTTACCGGGCGGGCGAGCCTGCTCTACCTCTTCGATAGCGGCGTTGCCCCCTATGTGAGCTATTCGGAGGCCTTCGAGCCGCTGGTCTCCGGAAAGATCTATATCGGCGACCCGACCTTCGGCCGTTTGCCCGACCCGATCACGAGCCGACAGTTCGAGGTCGGCGTCAAATATCAGCCTCCGGGAACCGACATCCTGCTCACGGCCGCCGCCTTCGACATCAAGCGTCAGAACTCCCTCTCGCCCGACCCCGCCCCAAACCGGCAGACCTTCTCGGTGCAGACCGGCGAGGTCAGCGTGCAGGGCGTCGAGTTCGAGGCGCGGGCCAGCATCACCGAGAACCTCACCGTCATCGGCGGCTTCTCGCTGATCGATGCCGTCAATTCGGCTGGGACCAGCAAGACGCTGAATGAAACCACCGGGCAGAATGTGGAGCTTCTCGGCCTGCGCCCGATCCAGGTGCCGGACACCACGATCTCGCTCTTCGGAAACTACCAGGTCCGCACGGGCGTGTTCGCCGGGCTCGGCTTCGGCGGCGGCTTCCGCTATCTCGGCGGCTCGCAGGGCGACGCCGCCAACAGCTTCAAGGTGCCGGCGAACCTCGTCGTCGATGCCGTCGCATCTTATGACTTCGGCTACCTGTCGCCGAACCTGAAGGGCGTGCAGTTGCAGGTCAACGCGCAGAACCTCCTCGACGAGACCTACGTGCAATCCTGTGCCTACCAGGCCTGGTGCTGGTACGGTGCGCCGCGCACCGTGCTCGCGACGCTCCGGTATCGCTGGTAGACCATGGCCCCGCGGCGGGTGTCATCCGGAATGCGGGGCGTGCGGGCGGCACGCCCTTCGGCCTTGCGCCCGATCGCGTCTCGACCGGGACCGCCCGAGAACGACATGCCTAGAGGATGTGCGGCATGAAGAACGGCCTTCGCCAATCCATGGCCTGGCTGCACGCCTGGTCCGGCCTCGTGGTCGGCTGGGTGCTGTTTGCCGTCTTCGTCACCGGGACGGCCAGTTACTACCGGACCGACATCACGGCCTGGATGCAGCCGGAACTGCGCCGGGAATCGGCGGAGACCGCCCTCGACCTGCCCCGCGCGGCCGAGATCGGGATCGCCCATCTCCAGGCCCATGCCGTGGGCGCACGGTCCTGGTTCATCGGCCTGCCGCAACCGGACCGGCCGATCATCGACCTGTTCTGGCGGACGAAGCCGGGCGCCCCCCCGGACATGGTCCAGCTCGACGGACGCACCGGCGAGCCGGCCTCCTTCAGGAAGACCAGGGGCGGCGACTTCCTCTACCGCTTCCATTTCGAGTTGCACATGCCGCCGCTCTGGGGGCGCTGGATCGTCGGCATCTGCGCGATGATCATGCTGGTGGCGCTCATCAGCGGCATCATCACCCATCGCCGGATCTTCGCCGATTTCTTCACCCTGCGCCGGGACAAGTCGGCCCAGCGCGGCTGGCTCGACGCGCACAACGTCACCGGCGTCCTGGCGCTGCCCTACCACCTGATGATCACCTATACGGGCATCGTCACCCTGGCGATGATGTACATGCCCTGGGGCGTCACCGCCGCCTATCGGGGCGATGCGACGCGCTTCTACGCCGAGACCGCCCAGATCACGACGCAGCGCCCGCCGGTCGGCCGGCCCGGAACCCTGGCCCCGATCGGGCCGATGGTGGCGCGCGCCGTGGCGACGATCCACGAACCGCTGGAGCGCCTGTCCATCGTCAATCCGGGCGATGCCGGATCCACGGTGATCGCGATCTTCGAGGAGCCGCACGGGCTCGCCCACCAGCATCCGCAGATCGCCTTCGACGGCACCACCGGCGAGATCGTCGAGATCCTGCAGGGCGGGCTGAAACCGGCGGCCAAGACCTTCACCACCATGGTCGGCCTGCACGAGGCCCATTT
>NZ_JAKSYE010000034.1 GCF_022829685.1 Methylobacterium sp. E-045 | reverse complement strand
TGGGCCGCTACCCGTGAAGGCCTACAACGCGACGATCGCCGTGCATCCAAAAGGCAGTGGGTCGACCGTGGTCTGGACCGCGACCTTCGATGCAGCCGGGATGACCGATGCGGAGGCGAAGGCCGACATCGAAGGCGTTTATGAACAGGGTTTAGCTGGCATTGCAAAGGATGCGAGCCCGTAGGGTTAGAACCCTATGGCATGCAGCTAGCATCGGCACCGCTCAAGGGTCTCAGAGTGCTCAGGGGGGCACTGGTGCTTTGGCGTGTCCGTCGTCAGATGATTTGGGACAATTTGCGATGTTCAGGAGCGGAGGCTCTGGTCCATCTGGAGTAAGAGGTTAGGCGGTCTTTGCGTGGTGGCGCAAGCGGCGATTCATCAGGGTCTGGCACTTGATGCGTTCCCGCTCGGCCAGGATCCCCCCGCTGCGTCCGAAGTAGACGTCAGCGGGCGTGAGGTTGCCGAGGCTCTCATGAGCTCGGGCAGCCGCCGATAGCCATAGCGCACCCGCGCGGCAGCCAACTCCTTCAGCCGCATACGCAGCGCGACCTGTGGGTTCGACCGCTTCCTATAGCGCTGGGATGAACGACCGAAGCTGGTGGCCAGACAGGCCCGACGCTCGCTGATGCCGTAAGCCACCTGCAGGTGACCGGCGACCTCGCGGCGAGCGGCGGGCCTCACCACTTTTGCTGACGCTGCCCTTCGGGTCGCTTGAGCACGTCCTGCAGCATGGAGCGGTCCAGCGTCAGGTCGGCCACCAGTCGTATGAGCTTGCTGTTCTCGTCCTCCAGCTGCTTGAGCCGTCGGATCTCAGGCACGCCCATGCCGACGAACTGCTTTTTCCAGCGGTAGAACGTCGGCTCGGACACACTCATCTTCCGGCAGACCTCGTCCACCGTGGCGCCATTCTCTGCCTGCCGCAGGGCGAAGGCGATCTGTTCATTCGTGAAGCGTTTGCGAGGCATGGCATCTACCCTCCTTCAGGGTTCAGGATGCCCGAAAAACTTGCGCTCAGCGCGGACCAGTTTGCTGGGTCAGGGTCAAAGGCGGGTGCGGAGCGGTGATCCCCCCGGTCTCGCGGACACCTCTGATATGCTCCTGAACGCCGCTGAATGTTCCAAATCATCTGATGACAGACGGTGCGTATCCACGACGGATCTTTTATAATCAACTGGACTAGGCTTTAGTTGGCGCCTCGCACGAAAGCGTAACGCCCGACGGAGGCAGTTCCACCGCGATAGCGTACACCTCCAGAAATGGCCGAGGGCGTGCCGGGGCGACAGTGCCCTGTCAGAGCGGGGTCCATCCTGCAGTCGGGATAGCGAGGGGAAAGGGCCAGCAGAGATTGCCTCAGGCGAGCCACCTCAGTCCTCAGAGCGACGTTCTCGCGTTCGACCTGACCGAGATGAGTAACGCCTGCTGGTGGAAGACCACCAAGGCGCCGACGCCAGCGGTAGAACGTCCCGATCGAGATGTGGGCCGCCTTGCAGATCACGGAGACGGGAATGCCGCTATCGGCTTCCTTGAGCAGGAAGGCGACTTCCTGATCGGTATGTCGGCTTCGACGCATGTGCGAGCCTCTGCGATCCGAGATGGCAATCAAGGGCGAGCAAGAAACATACCCTCAAGTCGGCGGCGCATGTCGGCAGGGGCTGTGGGGCATTTGCGAATAGTGACGTTTTGCTCGTCGTTGCGCCTGCGATGCGGGCTGTTCGATGAGGTTTTGCGCATGCCGGAGGGCATGTGCAGCCCATTTAACCTTCCCCTGGACCATTCAGAATCCGACACTTCGCCTCGTGTCAGGGGAAGGTGCAAAGCCCATGGTCGATGTCACGAGGCGTCATTTCATTGGGACCGCAGCAGCGCTCGCCGCTCCCGCGATCATCCGCCCGGCTTGGGCAGCCGACACGGTCAAGCTCGGATGCCTATTTTCTTCATCGGGCACGATGGCCAATATCGAAGGGCGCCTGAACCACGTGGTGCGCATGGCTGCGGATGGCATCAACGCGAAGGGTGGCGTTAATGGGCGCCGTATCGAGGTCGTGACCTCGGACCCTGCCTCCGATTGGCCGCTTTACGCCCAGATCGGACGGCAGATGCTGCAGCAGGAGAAGGTCGCCGCCCTGTTTGGCTGTTGGACCTCAGTCTCTCGGAAATCAGTCCTGCCGGTGGTGGAGCAGAATGACGGACTGCTGTTCTATCCGCTCCATTTCGAGGGCGACGAGAACTCCAAGAACGTCGTCTACGTGAATTCACCGCCAGCGAGTTCGGTGCTGCCCGCGGTGGATTACCTGATGGGTGCGGAAGGAGTCGGGGCCAAGCGCTTTTTCATGATCGGCTCCGACTACGTCTGGCCGCGCACGATCAACAAGCAGCTCAAGGCCTATTGGACGTCCAAGGGCGTGGCGGCGACCGCCTGGCGCGAGGAATACGTGCCGCTGGGCTTCTCCAACTTCCAGACCCTGGTGAACCAGATCCGCAGCTTCGCCGCCGAGCCGGGCGGCCAGCCGATCGTCGTGCTGACGGTGGTGGGGTCGTCGATCCCCGACTTCCTGCGCGAGTTCGCCAACCAGGGCATCCGTGCCACCGACGTGCCGATCCTCGGCCTCGACATGGTGGAGGCCGACCTCGAGGGGCTGGATACGGCGCCGCTCGTCGGCCACCTCAATTGCTGGGCCTATCTTCAGGCCGCGAAGGCCGAGGCCAATACCCGGTTCCTCGCAGACTGGGCCGCCTACGTGAAGGCCAAGTCCGTCCCCTTCAGCGCCGACACCGTCATTGATCCGATGGTCTCGGCCTATGACAGCGTCCAGCTCTGGGCGCTGGCCGCGGCGAAGGCGGGAAGCTTCGACGTGCCCGAAGTGCGCAAGGCCTTCGCGGGCCTGAGCTTCGCTGATCCCTCAGGTTACACCCTGACGATGACGGGGGAGAACAATTACGTCTCCCGCGGCGTCTTCATCGGGTCGGTCAACGAGAAGCAGGGTTTCGACATCCTCTGGCAATCGCCCGATGCCCCCAAGCCCGTGCCGTTCAGCCCGTATGGGTGAGGGCGTGAGATTTTGGATATTGAGTGCCTTCCTGGTCGTTGCGGGTCTGGTGCAGCCGGCAAGCGGAGGGACGCCCGTCCACGACCGCGCGGGTTTCGCCGTCAGCCTGTGCGGCGACGGCGCAGCGCAGAGCAGAGCGCTGGATGCGCTCATCCGGTCGAGCGGCGAGGACGCGGTCGACGATCTCGCCGCGGCGGGCCTCCTCCTGCGCGGCTTGTTGGAAAGACGTCTCGTCTGTCTCGGCGATACGGCGATCCTACTCGATCGGATTGGGGCATCGGACGGGCGTGAGGTCGCGAGCGGCGCCGTTCGTCCGGCTGACGGCGGACGTTCGCCGGTGCTCGGCCTGCGCCAGCGCGCCCTCGTCGAGACCGCCCTCGGCATCGCGACGCTGGTGGCGGGCGAGACCGTGGAGCTTCGGTCCAAGGGGCTGGCGGCCGTCGAACGCCGCATGGCCGGCGTGCCCGATGCGGTGCTGGCTCGGGCCCAGGAGAATGAGCGCGATCCAGGTCTGAAGGCGGCGATCGGCACCGCCGCACAGGGGGCCGCCCTGTCCTCGCCCGACCCGGTGCGGCGCCTCGCGGCGATCTCAGCCGTAGCCGACGCGCCGTCGGGTGCCGCGGTCTCGCGGCTCTCCGCCCTGAAGAGCGATCCCGCCTATCGCGGGGACCCTGCCTTCCGCGCGGCTCTGGACGTCGGGATCGCCCGGGTCGAACGGGCGGTGTGGATCGGCAACGGCCTCGCACTGCTCTACAATGGCTTGAGCTTCGCCAGCATCCTGTTCATGGCCGCAGCCGGGCTGGCGATCATCTTCGGGCTGATGGGGGTGATCAACCTCGCCCAGGGCGAGTTCATCATGGTCGGCGCCTATGCCGCCTACGGCGTGCAGGAGACGTTCCGCCGGTTCGCTCCGGGCTTCCTCGACCTCTACCTCGTCGCGGCGATCCCCGTGGCGTTCCTCGCCGCTGCGCTGGTGGGAATCCTCATCGAGGCGCTGATCCTGCGCCACCTCTATCGCCGACCGCTCATGAGCCTGCTCGCCACTTGGGCGGTGAGCCTGTTCCTGATCAACCTCGTCCGCGTGGCCTTCGGATCGCAGAACCTGCAGTTCGGCATGCCGTCCTACGTGAGCGGCGGGGTGCCGCTCTACGCCGATTTCATCGTCACCTGGAACCGGCTCTTCGCCATCGCCTTCGCCGCCGCCACGCTGGTGCTGACGCTGCTGATCCTCAAGCGCACCCCGCTCGGCCTCGACATCCGGGCGGTCACGCAGAATCGCGACATAGCGGCCTGCCTCGGCATCAGGACCCGACGGGTCGACCGCCTCGCCTTCGGCTTCGGCTCGGGACTGGCCGGGCTCGCCGGCGTGGCCCTGTGCCCGATCTACAGCGTCAATCCCGGCATGGGGGCGACCTTCATCGTCGACAGCTTCATGGTGGTGGTGCTCGGCGGCGTCGGCACGGTCGTCGGCACCCTTGTGGCCGCGCTCGGCATCGGCGGAGCCAACGTGCTGATCGAGCCGTTCTACGGCGCGGTCGCCGCCAAGGTGATCGTGCTCGCCGGCATCATCCTGTTCCTCCAGCGCCGGCCCGAAGGCCTGTTCGCCGTGAGGCGGCGGCGATGAGAGGGGCCGTCGAGACCTTGCCCGTGACGGCGTCCCGCCGCTTCGTCCCCGGCCTGGGAGGCGATCCGCTTCTGGCGGGGGTGATCGCCCTCGTCCTGTCCGCCGCCCTCGTCATCGTCCTGCTGCAGCCGGCCCCCTATCTCGTGAACATGGTCGGGCAGTTCGCGGCCTTCGCGATCCTCGCCGTCTCCCTTGATCTGGTCTGGGGCTATCTCGGCATCCTCAGCCTCGGTCACGGCCTGTTCTTCGCCGTCGGCGGCTATGTCTGCGCGATGCACCTCCTGTCCCACGCCTATGCCGTCACCGGCGTGGCGCCGGACCTGATGCAGTTCATGGGTTGGAAGACCCTGCCGCTCTACTGGTCCGGCCTCACGAGCGCGCCGTATGCCCTGGTCGTGGCCCTGGTTCTGTCGGCCGCCATCGCCTTCGTGTTCGGCTATGCCTCGTTCCGCTCGCGGGTGAACGGCGTCTACTTCTCGATCATCAGCCAGGCCCTGGTTTATGTCGCCATGCTGCTGATGTTCCGGAACGATACCGGGCTCGGCGGCAACAACGGCATGACCGGGTTCCCCCTTCTGTTCGGCCATCCCATCGGGGCGCCCGGCGTCGTCACCGGACTGGCCGTCGCCACTCTCCTGGCTCTGGCCCTGGTCCTTGCGGGCGCACGGGCCCTGGTGGTCGGCCGCATCGGCCGGCGCATGCTCGCCTGTCGCGACGACGAGGCCCGCCTGCGCACCCTCGGCTACAGCACGACACGGCTCAAGCTGGGGATCTGGTGCCTCTCGGCGATGATCGCGGCCTTGGCCGGGATCCTCTACGTGCCCCAGGTCGGCATCATCAACCCGAGGGTCCTGAGCCCCGACCTCTCCATCGAGATCGCGGTCTGGGTCGCCATCGGCGGGATGGGCCGGCTCGGCGGCGCGGTGATCGGCGCCGTGGCGGTCAACGCCCTCAAATTCTGGCTGAGCGCCGCGATGCCGGAGGCCTGGCCTTTCATCCTGTCGGGCCTCGTCCTGGTCGTGGTGCTGGGGCTGCCGAACGGCCTTCTCGACCTCGCGACCCTGCGCCTCAAGCCGACCTGGCTGCGGCGGGGAGGGGGGCTCGGATGAGCGCCTTGGTCATCGAGAACCTGAGCGTCGTGTTCGGACGGTTCCGCGCTCTAGACGGCCTGTCCCTGGCCATTGATCCCGGTGAGGTCCGGGCCGTGATCGGACCCAACGGCGCCGGGAAGACCACCCTTCTCGATGCCATCACCGGCATCGCCAAGCCGATGTCGGGCCGCATCCTGCTCGGCGACGATCTCGACCTGACCCGGCGCTCGGAGGCGCAGATCGCCCGTGCCGGCGTCCGTCGCAAGTTCCAGAAGCCCAGCGTCTTTCCCGCCCTCACCGTGCGCGAGAACCTGGAGATCGGCTGCGGCCTCGACTGCCCGACCACCGAGCGATCCGACAGCGTCGCAACTTCTCTCGCCGAGACCGGGTTGGAGGCGCGCGCGGACTCGCTCGCGGGCTCCCTGGCGCATGGGGAGAAGCAATGGCTCGAGATCGGAATGGTGCTCGCTTCCCGTCCGAGGCTGGTCCTCCTCGACGAGCCCGTGGCGGGAATGTCCGATGCCGAGACCGTGCGGACCGCCGACCTGATCCAATCGCTGCGCCGCCCTGACCGGGCAATCCTGGTGATCGAACACGACATGGCCTTCGTAGAGGCGATCGCCGACCGGGTCACCGTGCTGCACGAAGGCCGCACCCTGTTCGAGGGTGGGATGGCTGGAGCGCGTGCGGATACGCGAGTCATCGAGGTGTTTCTCGGCCGATGAGCGATGTCTCCCACTCTCTCCCACCGGGCCCGGTGGGCCTGACCGTGACCGGCCTCGACCAGCATTACGGCAGCGCGCAAGTGCTGCGGAAAGTGGACTTCTGCATCGAGCCCGGCTCCTGCTTGGCGGTGCTCGGGCGTAACGGCGCTGGCAAGACCACGCTACTGCGCTGTCTCGCCGGACTGATCCCTATAAGCCGCGGACGCATCATTCTCGGCGAGACCGATATCACCGAACTGTCGCCAGACCGGCGAGCGCGGGCGGGCCTCGCGATCGTGCCCCAGGGGCGCGAGATCTTCGCGGACCTCACCGTGGCGGAGAACCTGCGCGTCGCCGCCCGGGCGCATGGCCTGGACCGCACCGACGCCGTGGATGAGGCCGTCGCCCTGTTCCCGGCCCTGCGCGACCTGTGGAGCCGCCCGGGAGGGAATCTCTCGGGCGGCCAGCAGCAACAGCTCGCCATCGCCCGCGCGCTCAGCACCCGTCCCCGGTTGATCCTCCTCGATGAGCCCACGGAGGGCATCCAACCCTCCATCGTCACAGCGATCGAGGCGGTGATCGAGGGACTGAAGGGTCGGATCACCGTGCTCCTGGTGGAGCAGTATCTCGAATTCGCCGTCCGGCTTGCCGATTCCTTCGTCGTGCTCTCGCGGGGCAGCGCGGTCGAACGGGGCACGCGGGACACCTTGGACCACGCCACTTTGTCCCGGCACATCGCCGTCTGACCCGCCGCACATCAGATCTCGAAGAGGATTGCTTATGTCGACGCATCACGAAATTCCCGCGACTCCCGACACGATGGTGCTCGGCTACTTCGACGCCGCGCTGCCGCCGGTCCTGGAGATCGAATCCGGCGACACCGTCACGCTGCATTCGTTTCCGGCCGGCGGAAAGGAATCGCTCCATCCCGACCCGGCCAGGGTCCCCGCCGATTATCTCGCCGCCCTCGACACCCTGGCCTCCGGTCCCGGGCCGCATTTCGTCACCGGTCCGGTCCATGTCCGCGGAGCGGAACCCGGCGACGTGCTCCAGGTCGACATTCTCGATCTGAAATTCCGCATGGATTGGGGCTTTGTGGCGATCCTGCCGTTGCTCGGCACTCTGCCGGACGAGTTCACCGACTACGAAACGATCCATCCCGACATCGACGTCGCCCGCGGTGTCGCGATCCTGCCCTGGGGCGCGGAATTGCCCCTCGACCCCTTCTTCGGGATCATGGGCACGGCGCCTCCCGCGGCCTGGGGCAGGGTCGGTTCTCCGGTCCCCCGCGCGTTCGGCGGGAACATGGACAACAAGGAGCTCAAGGTCGGCACGTCGCTGTATCTGCCGGTCTTCAACCCGGGGGCCGGATTCTATGCCGGCGACGGCCACGGCGTGCAGGGCGACGGCGAGGTCTGCATCACCGCCCTCGAGACGGGCCTTTCAGGGACCTTCCGTCTCACCGTGCGCAAGGATTTGGGCTTCTCCTGGCCCTTCGCCGAGACCCCGACCGACCTCATGACGATCGGCCTGCATGAGAACCTCGACGAGGCCATGCGTCAGGCGGTGCGCGAGATGGTCCATCACGTCTGCGCCCGCAGCGGGCTAACCCGCAATCAGGCCTACATGCTGTGCTCGCTCGCCGGGAACCTCCGCATCACGCAGACGGTCGATGGCAACAAGGGAGTCCACATGTTGCTGGCGAAGAGCGCGCTGTCCGCTCCCAGCTGAACCCCGGTCCCTATCAATGAGTATCCAGGTCGGCGGGGAAGCGAGAGAGGAGAGCAGCCCCGCTCGAAGTGAGTTCGAACAAGCCTCGCTGGCTGGTGCAATAATGTAGCCCGAGAAGCGATCCCCAATCATAAAAACTGGCTGTGTGGTTGGGTGAGCGAAAGTAGGCGCGATAAGCGCACACAAAACGCTGTCGAGGCGGTCCTGATCAGCCTTTTGCGGGACCTCGACCGCGGCGAGTTGGTCGGCCCACTCGGCGAGCCCATTGAGGGATCCGGTGACAGCAAGCTGCCGCAAAGCTGCAATGACGGCATTCTATCCGGTGAGCGCGAATGTCTTGCGTCGAGCAGGATTGGAGCGCGGGCTTAGCAGCCTGCCGTAGAAGGCTGCGTCGAGTGAAGGCAAGGTGTGCGCTCGGAAGACTTCCATGAGAACAGGCTCCGGATGAACCCGCAGCATGACCCCTACCCACAACTCTGCGTAGGTCATTGCTAAATCGAGCAAATTTTCGCATGAGATGGGGTCACAATCGACGACGATCGTGACCCCATCCAAATCTTGGATCTTGTTGTTGGGTCAGAGACATGGCGGCGCTTCTCATAGGGGCATGCTTCGACGCCGATCCACATCCAGACGGCCATCGGTGAAGCGAACCTTGATGAACAGCCGAATCTGACCCTTCTCGGGCTTTCGGAACGTCCGCTTTCAGGTCACTCAGCGGGATGGAGAGTACGACCGGGCTGGGTGGATTACAGCTAGTCCGCTATTGGGAAGCCGCGTCCAGAAACCGGACGTTCGCATGAATTGCGGTTTATAACGGCATTGCTCCGTTTCCAGACCTTCATCTGCGATGTCGCGAATAGTCGCTTGACATTGCAGACGACACTAAGATTTTCACTGCTTTGGAAGCACTGCAAAATCGATGCCATGCATACATTGCAGGAAATCAATAAAACAATCCATTTATATAATAGGTCATTAAATTTTTGGGCCTAAAATATCAGTTATTATCCTGTGCCCGTCTGGATCGTAACGATCTGTTTGTCCAGTCAGGACGATGCGAGTGGCGAAGGGAGAGCCATCGGGGCAGTTTCGGAGAATTGAACCAGGCGCGCGGTAGCAGAGAAGCTCGAGATGGGGCGGCGCCCCGCCGGGAAGAGTGAGGCTCGTGACCTCGACCACCGGATCATCGATGGCGTCCAGGCGGGCTTGCTCCGAGCCCCGGTTCAGGCTCCTGCTCGTGACCTTGAAATCGAGGCCGACATAGAAGGCGACGGCGCGCTCCGTATCGGCCACGGTGATGGCGGTATGATCGATGCCGAGGACCAGACCCGATCGCCCGCGCCAGACCGGCGGCACGGCGTCGGGCGGGAAGGCCAGCAGTTCGAGCGGGTGCCCGTCGGGGTCGCGGAACTTGAACGCGCTAACACCGCCTGAAGCCGCCGGCAGCCGCTCCGGCCCGGCCCGCGAGATCGGCGTCCAGCTGGGCATCCCGCACAGATGCGCATAGGCCGCGTCCATGTCCGAGACGACGAGGGCGCAGTGCTGGAAGTCGGTGCTGTTAGAGGGCGGGAACTTGGCCGCAGGGTCCGAGGCGGGCACGAGTTCGATCGTCTGTGCTCCGAGTGCAAGGCGCGCTCCGTCGGAGGCGACGGTGGCCCCGAAGGCGGCCGCGTAGAAGGCGGCGGTCGCGGCTGGATCCGGGCAGAGGAGCCGGATCGCGGCGATCCGAAGAGCCGTCAACGGCCGGCTCCGGGCAGCGGCGCGCCGCGGCGGTTGAGGAAGATCGCGTACACACGCTGCGAGCCGGCGATGAACAGGCGGTTCCGGTGCACCCCGCCCCAAGCCAAGTTGGAGACCCGGTAGGGCACCCGCACCTTGCCGAGGAGCTGCCCCTCCGGTGAGAGGCAGTGGACGCCGTCCGCGGCGCTCGACCAGACGTTGCCGTCCTCGTCGACCTTCATGCCGTCGCAATAGCCCGGATCGATCCTGTGGAAAATGTCGCCGCCGGTGAGGATGCCATTCGCGCCGACGTCGAACACGCGGATGTGCTGTCGCGGCGCCGGACGGCTCTGGTCGCCGGTTTCGGAGACGTAGAGCCGCCGCTCGTCCGGCGAGAAGGCGAGACCGTTCGGCCCGTCGAAATCGCCGGCGGCGATGCGGATCGCACCGGTCGTGGGGTCGAAGCGGTAGAGGGCGGGCGGCTGCTCGGAGTCCTGCCGGCCTCCCTCGTAATCGTTGGCGATGCCGTAGACTGGGTCGGTGAACCAGATCGTCCCGTCGGATTTCACGACGACGTCGTTGGGCGCATTCAGCCGCTTGCCGGCATGGCGGTCGACGAGCCGCGTCACCCGCCCGTCGTGCTCGGTCCGGTAGAGGCAACGGCCGTGATGCGAGCAGGTGATGAGCCGCCCATCGCCGTCGCGGGCCTGCCCGTTCCCGTAATCGGAGAGTTCGCGATAGACCGAGACTCCCTCGGCCTCGCTCCACCGCATGGTGCGGTTGCGCGGCAGGTCCTGGAACAGAAGGCAGTTCCAGTCCCCCATCCAGACCGGCCCCTCGACCCAGCGGAAGCCGCCGGCGATCTCCTCCAGCCCGGCATTGTCGAGGACGTAGGTCCGGAACCGGGGATCGTGGATCTCGACTCCCTCCATCGCCTCAACCGAACCGGCAGGGCGTGGTGCGTTCGCGCGCCGTGTCGAACTGCACCACCATCAGGACGGCGGGTGCGTCGCCGACCGTTCCGGATTTGTGGCCGGTCTTGCCGTCGCGCGTGCCGCAGCCCTGATCCTCGCCGAACGAGATCTCGCCCGGCCCCATCTCGATCCGGGTGCCGTCCATGGACTCGACGTACCAGCGGCCGCTCAGGGGGATGATCCATTGCGGTGCAGGGTTCTCGTGCCACGTCCCCTCCCAGCCGACCGGCTGGACCGTGATCATCGTGGTCATGCCGTCGTGGTGCTTGACCCCCTGCCATTGCGGCGAGGCCGGCGGCTTCATCGAGGCGAGGTGGAACTTGGTCATGGTGCAGCGGACCTGCCGGCTGATGCCGTCCCCATCGGTATAGAGGTGCCAGTAGGGCACGGTCGGCTTGTCGCCCGCGTCGCTCATCGAACCGTCTCCGAAATTGTCTGCGTGTAGGGGTGGGTCGACCCGAATGGGTCGTGCAGGAAGGCCGCGACGCCCTGCGCGCTCGGCCCGCTCCAGGCGAGTGCGAGGAAGCCGCCCGCCACGGCAAAGTTCTTGAGGAAGTCCCAGAACGTCTCGCGGCCCTCGCTAGGCCCGCGCAGGCGGAAATCCGGTTTGCGCCAGAATGGTTTCCAGAGCAGCGCCGTGACCGCACAGTAGCCGGCGAGCACGAAGGCGGCGAAGCGGTCGGCGATACCGGTAACTACGCCGAGCGACATCACGACCTCCACAAACAGTCCGGCGAGGATCAGCGCCGTCGCGAGCGGGCGTGAGGCCGTCGCTTGACCGGCCTGACCCACCGCCGCGCGAAAGTTCAGGACCTTGTCGAGGGCGCTGAAGGGCAGGAACAGCAGTATCAGACAGGCTCGGGCCGCGAAGGCGGCGAGCACCTCGATGGTCATCGGCGGGTTCCCGTCGGGTTCATTGGCAGCCAACGCCGCCGGAAGGGTGCGGTTCGCGCAGGGTTTGGAAGAAACCCGTGCCCGTCCGGAATAAACCCGTCTCCCATGCGTGTGGAACGGCGGGCTCTGCCATCCGTTGCGCGTCGGCAGACGGAGCGAGGTGGATGAGCGACGACCGTTACGACGTGATCATCGTAGGCTCGGGCCCCGGCGGCGGCTCGGTGGCGTGGCGCTTGGCCCGCACCGGCAAGCGCGTCCTCGTGATCGAGCGCGGCGACTACCTGCCGCGCGAGCGTGAGAACTGGGACACCGACGCGGTCTTCCGCAAGGCCCGCTACCAGGCGGACGAGACCTGGACGTCCTCGAACGGCGACACGTTCAAGCCCGGCCTGCACTATTACGTCGGCGGCAATTCCAAGGTCTATGGCGGCGTGCTGTTCCGCCTGCGCGAGAGCGACTTCGAGGCCCAGCGCCACCCGGACGGCATCTCGCCGGAATGGCCGGTCAAATACGACGCCTTCGCGCCCTACTATCAGGCCGCGGAGGAGCTGTTCCAGGTCCACGGCAGCCGCGGCGAAGACCCGACCGAGCCGCCCTCCCCCCATCCCTACCCGAAGCCCGCGATCAGCCACGAGCCCCGCATCCAGAAGCTCGCGGACGATCTCGCTCGTCACGGCCACCACCCGTTCCACCTGCCGATGGGCGCGCTGATGCAGGAGGACGGCAAGGGCGGGACGACGCCGCACTCGCCGCTGCTGCGCTGCGACCCGTTCGACGGGTATCCGAGCCTGACCAATGGCAAGGCTGACGCGCAGATCATCTGCATCGATCCGACGCTGGCCGCTCACCCCAACGTCACGCTGCTCCGTAATGCCTTTGTCGAGCGCCTGCTGACCGATGCGGGCGGCGGCCGCGTCACCGGCGTCGAGGTGATCGTCGAGGGGCGCCGTCACGTTCTCGCCGCCGACCTGTTCGTCGTGGCCTGTGGCGCGTTGTCCTCCGCGCTTCTGTTCCTGCGCTCGGGCAGCGACGCGCATCCGGACGGGTTGGCCAACCGCTCCGGCCAAGTCGGGCGCAATTACATGCGCCACAACAACACCACGGTGCTGGCGATCTCGAAGGAGCCGAACCCGACCCAGTTCCAGAAGACGCTCGGGCTCAACGATTTCTACTACGGCCACGACCGCAGCCCGCTGAACGACTGGGAATTCCCGCTCGGACACATCCAGATGGTCGGCAAGTCCGACGGGATGCAGATCGAGGCGGAGGGGCTGCCGGGTTTCCTGCAATGGCTGCCGACGCGGCCGTTCTCGTACATCGCGGAGCACTCGATCGATTTCTGGCTGACCTCGGAAGACCTGCCGCTCCCTGAGAACCGCATCCACTACCGCGACGGCCGGGTGCATCTCGACCTGACCGTCACGAACGCCGAGGCGCAGGCACGCCTGCGCGAGACGCTGCGCACAATGTGCGGCAGCCTCGACATCCACCCGCACCTATTTGACCGGACGCTCTATCTCGGCAAAGACACGCCGATCGGCGGCACGGCGCATCAGGCCGGCACCCTGCGCTTCGGCCCCGACCCGGCGACCAGCGTGCTCGACCTCGATTGCCGGGCGCACGGGATCGACAACCTCTACGTCACCGATGCGAGCTTCTTCCCCTCGATCGGCGCCGTGAACCCAACGCTCACCATCGTCGCCAATGCACTGCGGGTGGCCGACGGGATCGCGGCGCGGCTTTAGGGCGCGCATCACAGTTCCAGCTGGCCCCACCGCGGTAACGGACGTTCTTCTCGCCATGAACCGGAAAGGACGACGCCGCGATGTCTGAGACGGCCCCCCCGCACAGGCGTCCCGTCGGACCGGTCCCCCGGCGTCAGGCAATCTCGCGCCTCGCACCTTACTGCGCCATCGTCGCGCTACTGCCCATCGGCGGCTGCAGCGTGCTCGATCACGGCATACTCGGTGCCGCCGGTCCGGTCGCGGAGCAGACGCGCAGCCTGTTCCTGCTCGTCTGCGCGATCATGATCCTCGTCGCGGCCCCGGTCCTGTTGCTGACGCCGATTTTCGCCTGGCACTACCGGCTGTCGAACACCGAGAGCGCCTACCGCCCGCAATGGGGCTTCAACTGGCCGCTCGAAGGCCTGATCTGGATTCCGCCGACGCTCATCGTGATCGTGCTCGCGGTGATCCTATGGCGCGATACGCACGCGCTCGACCCCTACAAGCCGCTCGCCTCGCCGCATGCCGCGGTCGAGGTTCAGGCGGTGGCCCTCGATTGGAAGTGGCTGTTCATCTATCCCAACGAGGGCGTGGCGAGCGTCAACGAACTCGCTTTTCCCGCCGAGCGTCCGATCCATCTCAGCCTGACGAGCGGCACGGTCATGCAGTCCCTCTTCGTGCCGCGGCTCGGGGGGCAGATCTACGCGATGGCCGGGATGACCACGCAGCTCAACCTCGCAGCCAACGCGCCCGGCCGCTTCCGCGGTGAGAACACACAGTTCAACGGCGCGGGTTTCCAGAACCAGAAGTTCTCTGTCCTGGCCCAGTCGAACGACGACTACGCCCGTTGGCTCGCACGGGCACGCGCCGGGGGCAGAACGCTCGACCCGGCCGCCTATGCGGCATTGACCGCCCGCTCGACCCAGGCCGAACCGATCCTGTTCGGGTCGGTCACCCCCGACCTGTTCCGATCGATCCTCGCCCGGAACGATCCGGGCATGCAAACCGCCCACGGACATCACCCCCAATGAGCGACGACGGTCACTGGCTCACCCTGCTCGGCCACCTGAACGCGCGGTCGTTCCCGTTCGTGCGGGCCTGGGACGATCCCACCGTCAGCGAACTCATCGGCGCGCTGGCCGGTGCGCTCGTGGTCGTTGGCGCCCTCGCCCTGGTGGCTCTGGTGACGTGGAAGCGCTGGTGGCGCCCGCTTGTCCGCGACTGGCTGACGAGCCTCGATCACAAGAAGATCGGCATCATGTACGTTGTGCTGGCCGGGGTGATGCTCAGCCGTGCCCTCGTCGAGGCGGTGCTGATGCGGACGCAGCAATCGCTCGCGGTCGATGCCCCCGGCATCGTCGCGCCCGAGCATTTCGCGCAGCTCTTCAGCACCCACGGCACGATCATGATCTTCTTCATGGCGATGCCGTTCCTGACGGGGCTGATCAACTACGTTGTGCCGCTGCAGATCGGCGCGCGCGACGTCGCTTTCCCGCTCCTGAACTCGATCAGCTTGATGCTGACGGCGGGGGGGGCCGGCCTCGTGATGATCTCGCTCGCGGTCGGCGAGTTCTCGACCGGCGGATGGTCGGGCTACCCGCCCTATACGGGCAAGGCGTTCCAGCCCGGCGTCGGCCCGGATTACTGGATCTGGGCGATCACCCTGTCCTCCCTCGGCACGACCTTCTCCGGGCTGAACTTCGCCGCAACGATCTACAAGAAGCGCTGCCCCGGGATGCATCTTAGCCGCATGCCGCTGTTCTGCTGGACCGCGCTCTGCACCTCGATCCTGATGATCTTCGCGATGCCGCCGCTGACGCTCGCCACCGCCCTCCTCGCCCTCGATCGCTATCTCGACTTCCACTTCTTCACGAACGATCTCGGCGGCAACATGATGAACTACGTGAACCTCTTCTGGCTGTTCGGCCATCCGGAGGTCTACATCCTCATCCTGCCCGCCTTCGGTGTCTTCTCGGAAGTCATCTCTGCCTTCTCATCGAAGGAACTCTACGGCTACAAGTCGCTTGCTGCCGCCACCATGGTGATCGGCGTGCTGTCCTTCACGGTCTGGCTGCACCACTTCTTCACCATGGGCCAGAGCGCCGACGTCAACGCAGCCTTCGGCGTGGCGACGATGACGATCGCGATCCCGACGGGGGTCAAGATCTACGACTGGATCTGGACGATGTTTCGCGGCGAGGTCCGGTTCACGGCACCGATGCTGTTCGCGCTCGCCTTCATCGTGACCTTCGTCCTCGGCGGCCTCACCGGCATCATGCTTGCGATCCCGCCGATCGACTACGTGGTCCACAATACCGTGTTCCTCGTGGCGCACTTCCACAACATGCTGATCCCGGGACTGCTCTACGGCATGATCGCCGGATACATGTACTGGTTCCCCAAGGCGTTCGGCTTCCGCCTGTCGGAAGTCTGGGGCAAGGTCGCCTTTGGTTGCTGGGTGAGCGGTTTCTACCTCGCCTTCATGCCGCTCTACGTGCTCGGGCTCAGCGGCATGGCGCGGCGCAGCCAGGCCCTGTTCGAGCCCGATTACCGCCCCTGGCTCCTCGTCGCGGTCGTCGGCGCCTTCCTGCTGCTCGCCGGACTCGTCAGCCTGTTCGTGCAGCTCTGGGTCAGCGTGCGGGACCGCGCGGCGAACCGCGTGCCGGTGGGCGACCCCTGGGACGCGCGCAGCCTCGAATGGTCGGTCTCGGCGCCGCCGCCCGAGTACAACTTCGCCACGATCCCGCAGGTTGACCGGCTCGATCCGTTCTACTGGCGCAAGGAGCGCGGCGAAGCCTACCGGCCGGCCGACCGCTACAACGCCATCGCGGTGCCGAAGAACAGCTGGGTCGGCCCGCTGGTCGGACTGGCCGGCGCCGCCTGCGCCTTCGGCCTCGTCTGGCATATCGGATGGTTGACCCTCCTCGGCTTCGTCGGTGTCTGGATTCCGGTCATCGCCCGGAGCTTCATGCGCGACGTCCATCGGACGATCCCCGCCTCCGAGATCGAGGCGACGGAGAGACGCTGGCTCGACCGGGCCCATGCGGCGCGTCCCGTGCCGCGTGAACTCGAGACCGAGCCGGCCAATCTCGGTCTCGCCCGCCCGTTCCCGGCGCAGGTGCCGGCGTGAGCGGGCCTGCGAATGGGCCGCAGCTCCGGCATGTCGGGCTGAATCTCCTTCACTCGGACGAGATGGAACCGGAAGAGGCCGCCACCGGGCTCTACGGCTTCTGGATCTTCCTGATGAGCGACGCGATCCTGTTCGCGCTGCTCTTCGCGATCTACGGAACGCAACTGGCGGCCACGGCCGGCGCGCAGGGACCGCAGGACGTCCTCAAACTCGGCCCCGCCTTCGTCGAGACGGTGATCCTGCTCACCAGCAGCCTGACCTTCGGCCTCGCCGCCATCGCCCTGAAGTACGACCGTGGCCAGTTCGGCCTCGTCCTCTGGCTCTGCGTGACGCTGATGCTCGGGATCGCCTTCCTCGGCTTCGAGATCAGTGATTTCCGGACGATGTTTGCCGATGGGGCCACGCCGGACCGCAGCGGGTTCCTCTCGGCCTTCTTCGCCTTGCTGCCGACGCACGGTCTGCACGTCGCGGCGGGCTGCATCTGGATCATGGTGATGCTGGCGCAGATAGCGGTGTTCGGCACCGACGGCAGGGTCAAGCTGAACCTGCTGAGGCTCGGCCTGTTCTGGCACTTCCTCGACATCATCTGGATCGCGATCTTCTCCGTGGTCTACTTGCAGGGAACGCTCGCATGACCAGGCAGGGTTCAACGCGGGGCGCGGTGCTGCTCAAGGCCGTCGGCGCCGCCGGTCTGATCGGGCTCGCGAGGATCGTGTCCGGCGGCCTCGCAGCGGGGCGACATCCAGCCGAGCCCGAGGGCGGCTCCTCCGCGCAGGCCGACGACGGGCTTCATTCCCGGCGGCGCGACCTCATCACCTACGGCATCGGATACGGTCTGGCGCTGCTGCTGACATGCGCCGCCTTCGCCGTCGTGACGTGGCGATGGGCGGCCGGGGCTACGGCGCTCGGCGTCGTGTTCGGCTTGGCGCTGGTCCAGGCCGTGGTCCATTTCCGCTGCTTCCTGCACATCGATTTTAAGCGCTCGGCCCGCGACGACCTCCAGCTGATCCTATTCTCCACCCTCATCATCGCCCTCATGGTCGGCGGCACCCTCGTCGTGCTGGTCAACCTGCGGATGCGAATGATGTAGTCGGGTCCGAGGGGCCGCCCCGGTCCCTTGCCGCAAGCGGCGCGGCGGCGAAGCCGAGCTAGAACCGGCGCGGCTCGGCGGCCGGCATCCGGGCTGCAGATTCAAAGGTCCAGAACGGGGAAGGAGTTCGGATGCGACTTGGTCAGCAGTGCACCATTCGGTGACATTTAGCGGGCGCAGCTCAAGCTGCCACTGTCGACCCCATCCAGACCTTTGACAGAAGCGTCTCGACTGTCCGCAAGGGGGCATTTTTCGCCGTTGAGCACAACTCGAGCTATGTCCGCTTTCAGGCGACGCTCGCAGCAACATGTACGACTATGTGGGGTCGGATGCGGAACGTTCACTTCGGGGCGAAAGCGCAGGGTCCGGTTACCACCGAGACTGTGTGAAAACGCGTCTCGGGCTGACGCAAGCAGAAGGATTTCTCGCAGGAACCCTCAAGGATTGCTGTCGCGGCCATCCGAACTGATGTTTTTCCAGTCAATCTTGGAAAATTGTACTCGGGCGTGGCGAAGTGCCGGCATTTTACACAGCCTGCACCCTTTGCAGACCATTGGTACGGGGGCCGCGCGAAGTTGTCGCTACTGGGACGCATCGAAGTCGGTCACCGCCGTCAACGAGATGGGTGTGTCCGCTCGCTGAGCATAATCGCCCGCGGCTGTTACGCGCCGACTTCTAAGCATGCTGTTGACAAAAGGATATTATTCCTATAGTGACAGCGTCAGTCGCTGCTTTTGCGATGCGCCGAATGCTGATGACGATGCCCCCGAGCGCTACGCAAGGCCACACTGAAGAATGCGCACGAAGGCGTCGGCCTCGACCCCTCTCCATCAACCACACCGCAAGGCGGCCTTCGGGCCGCCTTCTTCGTTTCAGGAGCCCTGTTATGAACACGCCAGCAACCGCCGTAAGCGAAGCTACCAGCGAACCCAACGACGCCGCGGCAACGGCTACCGCCGGCATCGCCATCCCACCGGCCGTGATTTTGTTCGGTACCGATGAGGGCGGCAAGCCACACGCTTCGACGTTCGCCCGCGCCGAGGTCGAACTGGCCGAGCGAGCGGCCGGGCTGATGGGCTTACGGGTACTGCACATCACAACCGATGAGCATCGCGCCGTCGCCTCTCAGCTGCCCGCAGGCCAAATCTTCGCCCAAAGCGGGCGGAGGGTTCGTGCCGTTCGTCAAGAAAGCCCTGTATGAGCGCCTGATGGCCTTGGCGGGGCCGGGCGAGGCGCCACCGCGCCTAGTGTCGGCCATGGCGAGCTCGCCGCCTTCAAACGATGCCCCTCCACCTGCCGGTGATTTCGCACGCCCTCTCAGTTGGGAGGCGGTCAAGGTCGGAAGCCTGGTGCTTGCCTCGACGGGGCCTCAGGAGGGTTGGTTCGAATCGGTTGGGTCGTGTCCCTCGGCGTGGTGTAGCTCGCTGAGGGCCACCACGATTACCGGCTTGGGCCGGGAGGATCAGGCTGCCAGGGTCGGCAGTCTGACGAGGGGATCATCGCCGATTGGGGCGATGCTTTCTAGGGTGATGTAGCGGGCCCGCTGGACGGCCCACTCGTCATTCTGCTCCAACACAGGATCGCGCCGACGAGGCGTGTGATGGCAGCTTCGTTGGGGAAGATGCCCACGGCCTCGGTCCGACGCTTGATCTCGCCATTGAGGCGCTCCAACGGGTTGGTGCTGTGCAGCTTGACCCGGTGTGCGGCCGGGAAGCCCATATAGGCGAGCACGTCGGGATCGGCCGCGTCCATCAGGGCGGCGAGCCTGGGCACCTTGGGCCTCAGTTGATCGGCCACCCGCCGCCATTGCTGACGGGCCGCCTCGGCGTCGTCCTGAGCAAACGCGGTGGCGATGAAGGCCGAGACGACGCGGCGATCCGAGCGGCCCGCATGGGCGAGGACGTTCCTCATGACGTGGACCCGGCACCGCTGCCATGTGGCGGTCATCACCTTGGCCACTGAGGCCTTGATGCCCTCGTGCGCATCCGAGATCACCAGTTTGACGCCGCGCAGACCACGCCGGGCCAGCTTGCGCAGAAAAGCAGTCCAGAACGTCTCGGCTTCCGACGGGCCGACATCCAGGCCGAGCACCTCGCGCCGGCCCTCGCCGTTGACGCCCACCGCCACGATGACGGCCACCGAGACCGGGCTCCCGTCGCACATGTGCGATGGGGACCCTGGATGCGCCCGTCCTGGCGGACCTTCACGTAGATCGCGTCGATCCAGAGATACGGCCACTCGCCCTCGAAGGGGCGGTCCAGGAATGCGCCAACCCGCTCGTCGATCTCCTGGCACAGACGCGAGACCTGGCTCTTCGACACGCCCGTGCCGCCCATGGCCTGGACCAGATCATCGACCGAGCGGGTCGAGATGCCCTGGATGTAGGCCTCCTAGATCACCGCCGTCAGTGCCTTCTCGGCCATCCGTCGCGGCTCCAGGAAGCCGGGGAAGTCCGAGCCCTTGCGCAGCTTCGGGATGCGCAACTCCACCGTGCCGGCTCGCGTCTGCCAGTCTCGGTCGCGATACCCGTTGCGCTGGACCAGCCGCTCGGCGCTCTTCTCGCCGTGGGCCGCGCCGGTCAGGCCCACCACCTCCAGCTCCATCAGTCGCTCGGCTGCAAAGCCGATCATCTCGCGCAGCAGATCGGCGTCGGCACTCTTCTCCATCAGCCCGCGCAGGGCCATGATCTCGTCGGTCATCGGGGGTCTCTCGGGTGCGGGGCTGGTCGTCGCAACCCGACCCTACCCGGCAACCGCCGATGACCACCCTGAAGCTATACCACTGCCTGGGACACGACCGAGCCTGCGTCCGCCAGATCCTTCCTGCTGATCGGCATTCGCAAAGCCTCTTCCTATTTTCGAGCTGATCCATAAGGCCGCTACGCACTCGCGATACCAAGCTTCAGCGCTCATCATGCTGTCCGAGTATCGTTCTGCCGTTGTAGCTCTTCTGGAACAGCTTGAGCATGGTTTTGGCGGGCTATGAGTTCTGCGATACTCACGGGTCGGTAGCCCCAGGCATCAACGCCAACATCGCATGAGAAGCGGGTGTCAGGCAGGGATCCATGCGTGTGGCCATAAAGGTGCCGCGTCCCGCGCCACAAGCCGGGCCAGGCTCGATGCGCGTAATGTGCGAGAAACAGCCGCCATTCCGTGCCATCGGCATCGCTTACAGTGATCCGCGCAGTTTCCTGCGGCGGTTTCGCCCACGGCAGTTCGAGAACCCGCTTGGTGTCGTGGTTGCCGCGGATCAACCGCTTTCGGCCTCTCAGGGCCTCAAAGATCTCCGCGCAGCGCGCCCGGCTTGCACCAACTGCAAAATCGCCGAGATGCCAGACCTCGTCGTCCGCGACGACAACGTTGTTCCAACCCTGGATCAGAGCCGCGTCGTGATCATCGAGTGATCCGAACGCCACTCCACGCTGCCGCAGGATGTGAGCATCCCCGAAATGGGTGTCTGAAGTGAAGAAGGTAGCCATGCGGATCCGACGGCGCGGCATGCTTAAGGCAGCGGCCTGCCATTCAAACTCCTCCAACTCGGTGGGGGATCAGCGCCTCTGGGGAAAAAATCGCGTTGATTAAAACGCTGCCATGCACCTCGAGCGCTCGGCCTCGCGCGCGTGAGGCGAAGTCCAGCGAGATCCAGCTTTAGCCGACACAAGCCGACGCAAAATGTGGGGTATATTGAGGGCGAACACCCAATACTAAACTGGAGTTCCTAGCAAAAACAATGACTTAGCAAGGGCAAGTGGCGGAGAGGGGGGGATTCGAACCCCCGATGGGCTTGCACCCATGCCGCATTTCGAGTGCGGTACAATCAACCGCTCTGCCACCTCTCCGCGGGGCGCCTCGATGAGACGAAGGCTCGTTAGCACGAGTGCGGCGCAGATCGCAAGACGGGAAGCGCGGGACGAAAAGCGCGCCGGCCGTCATCACAGGCTTGTCGGAGGCGCCTGCGCTCGGCGGCGCCTCCGTTCGTCCGTTCAGGCGCCGGACGCCAGGGCCGCGGCGACCTTGCGGGCGAAGGCGACGGGGTCGCGCGGGGTGTCGCCGTCCTGGATGCGGGCGAGATCGACGAGGGTGCCGGCGGCGTCCGCCACGTCTTCTCCGGCTTCCGCTTTCGCGCCGAGGGAGGCGATCAGCGGATGGCGCGGGTTGATCTCGAGGATCGGCAATCCGCCGGCTCCACGCCCGGCCCGGCGCAGGAGGCGCTGCATCTGCAGGTCGGGCCCGCTGCCCGAGGCCGAGAGCACCACGGCGCTCTCCACCAGCCGGTCGGTGGCGCGGACATCGGCCACATCCTTGGCCAGCGCCGCCTTAAGGGCGGCGATGAGGGCATCGACCGGGGCCGGCGCCTCACCGGCCTCATCCTCCGCAACCGCGATCTTCGAGAGGTCGAGGCCGCCCTGTGTCACCGAACGCAGCGGCTTCTCCTCGAAGCGGCCGAGCTGCTCGGGCCAGAACGCGTCCACATGGTCGGAGAGCAGAAGGACCTCGACGCCGCGGGCGCGGAAACCCTCGAGCTGAGGCGAGGAGGCCAGGGCTTCGGCATCGTCGGCCACGAGGTAATAGATCGCCTCCTGGCCGTCCTTCATGCGCGAGACGTAATCGGGCAGCGAGGTCCAGCCCTCCACCGCCGAGGACCGGAAGCGCAGGAGCGGGGCGATCTCGCCCCGGCGCTCGTAATCCTCGTAGATGCACTCCTTGAGGACGGGCCCGAAATTCTCCCAGAACGACCGGTAGCCCTCGGCATCCTTGGCGCGGGTGCCGAGCTCGGAGAGGACGCGACCGGTGACGGCGCGGCGGATCTTGGTGAGGACCGGCGTCGCCTGCAGCATCTCGCGCGACACGTTGAGGGGCAGATCCTCGGTGTCGACGACACCCTGGACGAAGCGCAGCCAGGTCGGCAGCAGCTCCGCCTCGTCGGTGATGAACATGCGCCGGACATGGAGGCGGACCTTGCTGGCGCGTTCGCCCTCCACCGCCTGGAACGGCTTCATGCCGGGGATGAACAGCAGCGCCGAGAATTCCAGCGCCCCCTCCGCCCGCCAGTGCAGGGTCGCCCAGGGCTCGTCGAAGTTCATGCCGACATGGCGGTAGAACTCGGTGTACTGCTCCGGGGTGACCTCGGATTTCGACTTGCGCCACAGGGCCGTGCCCTGGTTCGCCGTCTCGGTCTTGCCCTCGGAGACGATGGCCACCGGGACGGTGATGTGGTCGGCCCATTTGCGCACGACGTGGTCGAGGCGATAGCTCTCCAGATACTCGTCGGCATCCTCCTTGAGATGGAGGACGATGTCGGTGCCGGGCTCGTCGCGCGTCGCGGGCTCGAGGGTATAGCTGCCCTTGCCGTCCGAGGCCCAGGTCCAGGCCTCGTCGGCGCCGGCGCGGCGCGAGGTGACGGTGACGCGGTCCGCCACCATGAAGGCGGAGTAGAAGCCGACGCCGAACTGGCCGATCAGGCTGGGCCTGTCCTCGGCCTTCGCGTCTCCGAGCGACTGGCTGAAGGCGCGGGTGCCCGAGCGGGCGATGGTGCCCAGATTCTGCGCCAGTTCGGCCTTGGTCATGCCGATGCCGGGATCGGAGATCGTCAGCGTGCGCGCGGTCTTCTCGGGGGTGATCGTGACCTTCGCGTCCGGCGGCGGCGCCGAGACCGATTGCGTCAGCGCCTCGAAGCGGCGCCGGTCCAGGGCATCGGCGGCGTTGGCCACCAGCTCGCGCAGGAAGATTTCGCGGTCGGAATAGAGGGCGTGGACTACGAGGTCCAGCAGCCGGCCGACCTCGGCACCGAAATCGTGCCGTTCCAGGGTATCGCTCAAGGGTTTGCCTCCGGGGATCGAACGGTGCGCGATATGACCCCTGCGCCGGGGAAATTCAATGTCGGCAAGAAGAAGCCGCCCCCCCGGCAGGCAGCCGACGGGGACGGCGCCCGGCGAATGCAACCTTGTCCGCTCTCGGGCGTAGCCGTGTCTGACTCGACACCCTTGGAGACGACGACGATGGAACCGATGAAGCCCATGAAACCGATGGAGCCGATGAAACCCATGTCCGGCGGCGAGGCCTGGTGGCCGCAGGAGTTGGGCCAGCCGTCCACCAGCGGTGGCCAGAACGGGATGCGCTACGCGTTCTTTCCCGATGCCCACCGTCTCGTCATCGACACCGACGGCAAGCGCACGACCTACGATACCGGCGACCACCAGATCAGCGGCGTTTCCCAGAGCAACGGCTCCGCGCCGACGTTCTCATCCCGCCAGGGCGACGTCTCGGTGAAGGATCTCAAGACGGTCGACTGAGCGCCAGAGGCGGCGCCGGGCGCGCCGCCGTTGCGCCCCGCCGACCGCATCGACATACTCCCCCGACGTGATGCCGAGGCGCAAAGCCGACGCATGATGCGGGGGGAGTGGGGCGGTGAAGGAGGACACGCGGATGCGTGGGCATCTGTGCGGGATCAGGACCGCCTGGACGGTCGCCCCGACGGCGGCCGAGGCGGTGGCGGACGTCGCCGCCGGCATCGGCCCAGCCCGCCTCTCGCATCTGCTCGCCTTCTTCTCTCCCGACTACACCGTCGACGACCTGAACACCGCCCTCGCGGGCGCCTTTCCCGATACGCCCATCACCGGATGCACCATGTCGGGCGGCATCTGCCCGGCGGGAGGATTGGAGCGCGGCCTCGTGGTGGTGGCGTTCCCCGAACGGGGTTTTCGCATCGTCTCCGCGATCCTCGATCACATCGACCATCTCGACGTGGCGCGCACGGCCTCGTCCGTCCGCGCCCTGCGGCGGATCCTGGAGGCGGAATCCCCCGATTCTGCACCGAGCCGGCGCTTCGCCCTGTCCTTCATCGATGGCCTCGCCAATGCGGAGGAGACGGTGGTCTCGGCCATCGCCTGGGCGCTGGACGGCATTCCCTTGGTCGGCGGCTCGGCCGGCGACGACCTGAGTTTTCGCGAGACGGTGCTGCTCCACCAAGGCACGATCCATCGCCGGGCGGCGGTGGTGGTGCTGGTGGAGACGGACTATCCGTTCCAGATCTTCAAGAGCGATCATTTCGAGCCGACGGCCACGAAGTTCGTGGTCACGGCCTCCGACGACGAGCAGCGCATCGTCCACGAGTTGAACGCCGAGCCCGCCGCCCGCGAATACGCCATGGCGGTGGGGCTCGACCCGGAAGCGCTGACACCGATGAGCTTTGCCGCCTATCCCCTCGCGGTGAAGGTCGGGGGCGAGTATTTCTGCCGCTCGATCCGGCGCATGAACACCGACGGCTCGCTGAGCTTCTTCTGCGCCATCGACGAGGGCGTCGTGCTCACTCTGGCCCAGCCGCGCGACATCGTGGAGACCACCCGGAGCGAACTCGCCCGCCTCGAAGCGGCGCTCGGGGGGATCGACCTCATCATCGGTTTCGACTGCGTCCTGCGGCGCCTCGATGCGGAGAGCCGGCAGGTCCGCCAGGGCATCTGCGACCTCTATCGCCGCTATGACGTGGTCGGGTTCGAGACCTATGGCGAGCAGTACCGGGCGATGCACCTCAACCAGACCTTCACCGGCATCGCCATCGGCCGGCCGCCCGCGTCATGACGGCCGGCACTGGACGTGTCGCCGACGACGAGACCAGCCGCCGCATCGCCAAGCTGGAGCGGATCAACGCGGCGCTCATGGCGCATGTCGAGCGCACCATGGACCAGCAGGGGGGCGCCTATTCGCTGTTCCAGACCGCGATCATGCTCGAAGGCCGGGTCCGCTCGCGCACCGAGGAACTCACCGGCCTGATGCACAGCCTGGAGCGCTCCAACGCCGCCCTGGTCGCGGCCAAGGAGGAGGCCGAGACGGCCAACCGCTCGAAGACCCGCTTTCTCGCCGCCGCCGGGCACGACCTGCTTCAGCCGCTGAATGCCGCGCGCCTCTCCGCCTCGGCCCTGTCGGACATGCCCCTCGGCCCGGAAGCCCTGGCGATGTCGGGGCAGGTCGAACGGGGCCTGCAGACCATCGAGGACCTGATCAAGACCCTGCTCGACATCTCCAAGCTCGATGCCGGCATCGTCCGCCCGGTCATCCGCCCGGTGGCTCTCGGCGATCTCCTCGACGGGATCGTGGCGAGCTTTGTGCCGATGGCCGAGCGCAAGGGCCTGCGGCTTGCCGTCCGCCGCCCGGAGATCCGGGTGGACAGCGACCCGGTCCTGCTGCGGCGCATCCTGCAGAACCTCGTCTCCAACGCGATCCGCTATACCGACCGGGGCGGCGTGCTGATCGCCGCGCGCCGGCGCGGCCGGCTGTGCCGCATCGAGGTGATCGATACCGGACGCGGCATCGAGGAGAGCGAGCGCCACCTCGTCTTCGAGGAATTCTACCGGGGCGGCGGCGGGTGTGACGAGGGCGAGCCGGGACTCGGCCTCGGCCTGTCCATCGTCCAGCGCATGGCCATGGCCCTCGACCATCCCCTCGTCCTCCATTCGCGGCTCCGCCACGGCACGCGGGTCGGCCTGTCCGTGCCCATCGACGCCTCCCCGACCGAGACCATGGCAGGCCCCGAGCCCATCGCGACCCGGTTGACCGGGGCCCGCATCCTCATCGTCGAGAACGACCCGGCCACCGCCGACGCCCTGAAGCGTCTTCTGCAGAACTGGGATGCGGAGGTTAGCGCCCATCGCGACCTTGCGGGCGTGGCGGAACGCGTCGCCGCCGGGCAGCCACCGCCGGACGTCCTGATTCTGGATTATCACCTCGATCACGACGCCTGCGGCCTCGATGTCGCGACCTACCTGCGCGGCGTGACCCGTTCGGCCCTGCCGGTGATCGTGACCACCGCCGACCATTCACCCGGGATCGAGGCCGACGTGTCGAGGATCGGCGCCGAATTGATGCACAAACCGATCAAGCCGGCGCAGCTGCGAGCCCTCCTCACTCATTTGCTCGCCTGATCCCGCGATCGGGCGGGGGGGGCGGCATCAGGCCGGGTCGGCGTCGATGCGCATCCTGAGGATCGCATAGGGCGGCTGCCGCAGATCGCGGCCGTTGTTGTAGTCCGGGCTCCGATTGACCTGCGCGGCGGTGATGTAGAGCCAGCGGTCGGGGGTGATCCAGAACGTGTCGGCCCAGATCAGCCGGGGATCGGTGGCGAGGATGGTAACGGTGCCGTCCGTCTCGCGCCGGCCGACAGCGTTGTGCTCCTGCAGGGCGAGATACACGCGGTCCTTCGAATCCGCGATGAGGCCGCCGGTCATCCCCTTTTCGCCGAGATCCTCGACGGCGGCGGCGACCTCGGCATCCGACACCGCCGGATCGAGGAGCAGGGCGGTCTCCACCGCATAGAGCCGCCGGCCCATGAGCGGCGCATAGTAGAGACGGCGGCCGTCGGGGCTGAGGGCGATGCCGTTGGCGCCGCCCTGCACCGGGCGGGGCGGCCCCTCGGCCTTGCGCTGGAGAATCTGCCGGTTCTCGACGATCTTGACGATGCCCTTCTGGGAGTCCGTGCTGGCATGCTCGGCGAGGCGCCGGACGACGCGGCCGCTGGCGAGATCCACCGCGAGGATCGCGCCGTGCCCGTCCTGGCCCTGGTCGGTGATGAAGGCCACCGCCCGGTCGTCGCGGATGTCGACCCGCAGGTCGTTGAGGGAGGAGGTCGCCGTGACGCCGGCCTCCAGGGGGACCACCCGCGCGATCCGGTTGGTGGCCAGATCGAACTGGACGAGCTTGGCCCCTCCCGGCATGGGCGGCCCCGCACCGTCCGGCAGCCCGGCATCGAGAATCCAGAGCTTGTCGTCCCGGTCCATCACTCCATTGGGGACATGCAGCAGGCGGGTCTGGGCGTGCTTGGCATCGGGCTGGTTGGCGGTCTCGTCGGGATAGGGCGTCACGCTCCCATCCGGCATGACTTCGCCGAGGGTGAAGGGGACCTTGGCGTTGAAGCGCGGCATCATCACGAAGACGCGGCCGCTCCGCGAGAGGGTGAGGCCGGTGGGGTTCGAGGGCGCGTCCGCCGCCAGGGCGAGTTCGAGTCCCGGCACTCCCGGATCGCTGGCGACCGTCTTGCCGGATGCCGCACGGGAGGAGCCTCCCTCATCCGCGGAGGCCTGGCTGCTCAAGGCGGCGAGTCCGGTCAGGCCGGCCGCCAGCATGTCACGTCGAGCGAGGGTCATGGGTACTGCAATCCTGAAAACATGAAATCGGTCAGCCGGCTTTCGCCGCGCCCCGGACCTTGAGATCGATGGCCGCCACCACGGAGCCGGCCGAGATGAAGAGTCGGCGCCCGTCCTGCCCGCCGAACTCGACATTGGAGGCCGGCGTCGCGGTGGCGATCCGGCCGAGCAGCGTCCCGTCGGGCAGGTAGATGCGCACGCCGTCGGCACAGGCCGCGTAGATCCGCCCGGCTTCGTCGATGGCCAGCCCGTCCGGAGCGCCGGCATCGAGCGATGCGACGACGCGCGGCCCGCCGAGGCGCCGTTCCTCCACCGGGAAGGCCAGGATGGCCCTTGCACCTTCCGCATTGTCGAGGGCGGCACTGGTCTCGGTGACGTAGAGCGTTCGGCCATCCGGCGCGAAGGCGATGCCGTTGGGCTGGCCGACGGCATCGGTCATGCCCTGGACCTCACCGGCCGGATCGACCCGGTAGACCCGCCTCGCCGATTGGGCCGGCACCGCCTGAATGCCTTCATCCGGCACGGTGATGCCGAAGACGGGATCGGTGAACCAGATCGCTCCGTCCGGCGCGAGCGCCGCGTCGTTGGGCGAGTTCAGGGGCTTGCCGCCGTAGGAATCCGCTAGCACGGTCATCGTCCCGTCGGGTTCGCGGCGGACGACGCGGCGGGTCCGGTGCTCGCAGGTGACGAGGCGCCCCTTCGCATCGAGAATGTTGCCGTTGGCGTTGTTCGACGGATCGCGAAACGGCGTCACTCCGCCGTCCGCACCGATCACCAGCATGCGGTTCGACCGCACGTCGCTGACGATGAGGCCCCCGAGATGCGGAGCCCAGCACAGGCCTTCGCACCACCGTCCCTCGCGATACAGGGTCACCGGTCGGGCGGACGAATCGACCAGATCGGCGAACCGGGGATCGTCCGGCCGGAGGATCGGAGCCGCCGAGGCGGGCGGGCTCCAGAAACCGGATGCGGCAAGGCCGCAGAGGATGTCGCGTCGACGCATGGAAAGGCTCGTGACGGAGGGGGGCGGCAAGGCCCGGCCGGTCTCGCCGACAGGCCGGGCCTTCGGACTCAGCGGGCGGATGGGCTTGTCGTCGAGCCGGTGGCATCGCTCGCCGAGGGCTTGATGCTCCACAGGTCCGTGGGCAGGGCCGCCGGGGCGTCGGACTTGTAGAAAGCCGAATCCTGGATGCGCGAGGTCGTCACGTAGAGGGTTCCGTCCGGTCCTTCGGCGAAGGTATCGGGCCAGCGCAGGCGCTTGTCCTGGATCAGGGTCGTAAGGGCCGAGCCCTTGGCGGACAGGTCGCGGACCTTGATCGAGTCGTCCTGGGGCGACGTGACGTACATCCGCCCGTCCTTGCGCGAGATGATGAGGCCATCGGCCGGGCCGTTGTCGCCCACCGTCTCCACCTTGCCCGACAGGCTTCTGTCGCTGAGTGCCTCCGGCACGAGCGACGAGGTCAGCCAGCCGGTGAGCGCGGATGTCGGCAGGCTGTAGAGGGTCCGCCCCTTGATCGCCTGCCAGTAGAGAGTGCCGCCATCGGGCGAGAGGGCGATGCCGTCGGCGGCGAATTCCACGCCGCGCCCATCGGGCCGCCGCAGGGGCTTGCCCTCGTAGGTAACGGTGACGCTCGCGTCGGGTTGCGTCGTCGGATCGCCGTCGAGGAGGCGACGGGCCTTGCCGCTGGCGAGATCGACTACGACGAGGGCGCCGCTCGCACCCGAGTCGGTGAGATAGGCCGTCTTTCCGTCCGGCGAGAAGCGGACGTCGTTGAGGTAGGACCCCTGCGGCGCCACGGCCTCGTCGAAGGCGATGGTCCGGGCGGGCTTGTTGGTCTTGAGGTCGATCTCCACGAGCTTCGGCCCGTTCTTCACCACCGCCGCCATGGCGGGCGCGGCCGGATCGAGCACCCAGAGATTGCCGTCCGGACTCGCCACCACGCTCTGGACGCAGATCCAGTGGTCCCCCGCCGAAACCTCGTCCTTGCGGGCGTTGCGCCAGGAATTCCACTCGGCATCGGGGAAGGGGGTGATCCGGCCGTCCTTCACCTCGGCGACCGAGACGGCGCTGTCCTCGGTCCAGCGCGGAAAGTTCACGAAGACGCGGCCATCCTTGGAGACGGTGACGCCGGTGACCTGATGCTCGAAGCTGGCGACCTTGGTGAGTGTGCCGGCGGCAGGACCGACCTGGGCTTCAGCCGCGGCGACCCCGGATACGATCGTGCCGGAAAGGAGCAGGACGGCCAGGGCGGCGCGGGTCGTCGTCGATGACATCATGGGGTACTCGTCGCGAGGGGAGGAGGAAACACTCCCTTCGGCAACGCAAGGACCGGCGGCCAAGCTTCATCGAAATTTCGCGATCGTGTGGGCCGTTCAGGCGGCGAGCGCGCGCTTCACTGTGGAGCGCAGGTCGGCCAAGGAGAACGGCTTCGTCAGCACGTCGGTGACGATGGCGTCGAGGCCACGGGCCCGCTCGCGCTGGTCGGCAAACCCCGTCATCAGGAGGATCGTCAAAGCAGGAAAATCGCGCTTGGCCGCCAGAGCGAGGGCGATGCCGTCCATCAGCGGCATGCGGATATCGGTGAGCATCAGATCGAATGCACCATCCGCCTCCGTCAGCCGATCGAGCCCGTCGCTCCCGTCCGACGCCGTCACGACGGAATGCCCGTCGATTTCCAGGCCCCGTTTCAGGAAGCCGCGCACGGGCTCTTCATCGTCAACGAGGAGGATTCGTGCCATCAACTCTCTATCTCTTCTGGATCGCCCAGACTGCGCTTCGACCTTGCCGCGATGTCAAGAGCCGCTTTGCATCAAATGATATGCAAATGTTCCGCGATGCCCGGCCGCGCGCAATTGTCGCCCTCACGTCGCGGGAAGGCCCGATCGCCGGCTTCGCTTGGCCGGAGGGCGGGCTCAGGTGCCGCCGAACAGGTCCGGATCGCTGCTCACGTGGTCGACCAGGCCGACGAAGGGGAGCTGACGATATTCGTGGGCGACATCCATGCCGTAGCCCACCACGAACACGTCGGGGCAGGTGAATCCGACGAAATCGGCATCGATGGTCACCGCCCGCTTGCCCGGCTTCTCGAGCAGGACGGCGGTCAGGACCCGCTTGGCGCCGCGCGCCATGAGCAGATCCTTGGCGAAGACGACGGTGCGTCCCGATTCCAGGATGTCGTCCACGAGGAGGACGTCGCGGCCGCGAACCTCGCTCTCCACGTCGCGCAGGATCTCCACCTGCCCCGAGGAGACCGTGCCGCTGCGATAGCTCGACAGGTGGACGAACTCGACCTGCGGTGACAGGCCGGAGCGGTGCAGCGCCCTCAGCAGGTCGGCCGCGAACATGAAGCTCCCCTTGAGAACCGCCACGACGAGGAGGTTCTCGGGCTTGGCCGCGACGATGGCCGCGGCCAGCTCCTCGTTGCGGTTCGCGATGGCGGTTTCGTCGAAGAGGACGCGGACGCGTCGGGTCGGACTGGTCATACGATCTCCCTACCACGCGCCGGATCGGCTGGCATCGGATTTCGCTCCCGGGGACGCGCGATGGCGCAGTTTCATCGCTCCGGATCCGGTTCGGGCGCCCCGCGTTCCGGCGCGAATCCGACCTTGATCGTCCGCCCCTGCGCCGGAGGAGCCGACAAACTCGCCCGAAAACGGGCCGTCTCGCGATCGTCCAGGCTGGAACGCGGCGGCGCCACGGTCCAGCGGTAGATCGCCTGCCCCTGCCCGTCCCGCACCTCCACCTCGATCGGTGGCACCGGGACGGAGCTGCCCGCCACGCCGACGAGGTCGCCCTCGATGACGAGTTGGGCGACGGCCCCCTCGCCCTGGGTCTGGAACGCCGCGAGATCGCGGATCTCGATGCCGCGCAGGTTCACCGGCATGCCGATCCGGGCGTAGAGCGCAGCGCTCTGGGGCATGGCTCGCACGACGGTGCTGCGCGCGAGAAGCGCCAGGGGAATGCCTGCCAGCAGGGCGAGCCCGAAGGCGGCGGCCGGCGACAGGGCGCCCCATCGGGTCTTTGGCGGCGTCCGCCCGCGGACCTTGCGGACCGGTTTCTCCTCCGGCACCGGATCCACGGCTGCGGACTGAGCCTCCTCGGCCAGCGCGGCTTCCCATGCATCGAGATCGGCCTGCGCCGCGCCACGCCCCTCCACCGAGCCCATCGCCGCCTGGATCTCGGCCATCTCCTCGGCGAGGGCGGCCGCGACCTCGTCGGGTGAGATGAACCAGGTTTCGCGACAGGCGGCGCAGCGCACCGAGCGGCCCTCGACGCCGACCCTGTCGGTCGCCACGTCGTATTCGCTTGCGCAGGACGGGCAGACGATCAGCATGGCGAATCGACGCCTCGAATTCTCGATCGGCAGTTGCCGGCTCGGTGAAAAAGACTCACACCGTCATCGCCGAAAGCGGTTAATCCTCCGTGAAGCGGCAGAATGGGAGCGGACGTTTGTCAGCAGAATCGGGCATCGACGGATCCGGAAATCTCGCGTGACCGGTGACAGCCTCCTGTCGGGCGTCGAGGAGCCCGTGGTCCAGTTCGAGAATGTCGGGATGCGCTACGGCCTCGGTCCGGAAGTGCTGAGCGACGTGAGCTTCCAGATCGCTCCGCGGTCGTTCCAGTTTCTCACCGGCCCCTCCGGCGCGGGGAAGACCACCCTGTTGCGCCTGATCCTGCTCTCGGTGCGGCCGACGCGCGGATTGGTTTCCGTGTTCGGGGAAGAGGTCAGCGATATTTCCAACGAGGCGCTCACCGGCCTCCGGCGGCGGATGGGTATCGTGTTCCAGGATTTCCGCCTGCTCGACCACCTCACCACCTATGAGAACGTCGCCCTGCCCTTGCGCGTCCAGGGCCGCTCGGAAACGAGCTACCGCGCCGAGGTGGTGGAACTCCTGCGTTGGGTCGGCCTCGGCGAACGCATGCACGTCCTGCCGCCGCTTCTGTCCGGTGGCGAGAAGCAGCGCGCGGCGATCGCCCGCGCGCTCATCGCCCGGCCCGACCTTCTCCTCGCCGACGAACCCACCGGCAACGTCGATCCCGGCCTCGGCCGGCGGCTGCTGCGACTGTTCATCGAACTCAACCGGCTCGGAACCTCGGTCCTGATCGCCACCCACGATTTCGGCCTGATGGACCTCGTCGACGCCCCCCGGCTCGTCCTGGGTCAGGGCCGGCTGCAGATCGAACGCTGATGGGCCAGGTAAGCCCCCCCCCGCATCCCTCGACAATTGTCGCGCCCGACAGGGAGGCGCTTCCAGCGACCCTGCGACGCAACGCCCCCCTCGTCCCCACCGACTCCGCCGCGAGCCGGGCGCTCGCCGCGGTCATCGCCATCCTGACCTTCCTGGCGGCTCTCTGTGCCGGGGCGGCGGAGATCGTCGCCTCAAGCGCCGACCAATGGCAGGGCAGCGTTGCGCAGGAGGTGACGATCCAGGTGAGGCCGAGCGCCGGCCGCGACATCGACGCCGATGTGGCCAAGGCCGACGGGCTGGCAAAGGCGACGCCCGGAATTGCCGCGACGCGGATCTTCTCGAAGGCCGAAGCCGAACGCCTGCTCGAGCCCTGGCTCGGCAGCGGTCTCGACCTCTCCGACCTGCCGGTTCCGCGGCTCGTGACCCTGAAGCTCGCGGAATCCCCTGCCCCCGACCTCAAGGGACTGCGGAGCGCGCTCGGCGAAGCCATGCCGGGTGTGGCGAGCCTCGACGACCATGCCCTGTGGCTTCAGCGGCTTTCGACCATGGCCAACACCTTCGTCGGCGTCGGCATCGGGATCGTCGCCCTCGTGCTTATCGCCACCGGCCTTGCCGTGGTGTTCGCCACGCGCGGCGCCATGGCCGGCAACCGGGAAGTGGTGGAGGTGCTGCACTTCGTCGGCGCGAACGACGATTTCATCGCTCGCGCCTTCCAGCGCCGCTTCTTCCGCCTTGGCCTGCGCGGTGGAATCATCGGCTCTTGCCTGGCACTGGCGGTCTTCGCGCTCGCGGGACTGTTCGCCCGGCTCTGGCGCTCGGGGCCGGCCGGCGACGAGATCGAGGCCCTGTTCGGCGCCTTCCATATCGGCTGGCGCGGCTACGCCGCCGTTCTGCTCATCGGCGTGATCGCCTCGGTGGTCACCGGCGTCGTGTCGCGGCTGACGGTTCGACGCTTCCTGCGTTGAAGCCGGCTTTCGGGCGCGGGATACGTCCCTACGCGACCGTCCGCATGACGTCGCATGGGTTCCGAATACCGCCTCCCGGTCGCGTTAACGATCCGTAAACCGTTAAAGGCGGAAGTATCGCCTCGCGGATGCCGCATTCGGCACTACCTTCGGAGAATGGCCACGCGGATGTCAGGACTTGGCACCACTCGCCCAACGGAGGCGTTCGGTTGGGTCTGGCCACGAGGTCGAGCGGAATCGTCGGTGCCCCCCGCACGGATCGCAACGGTGATGTCTCCAAGACTACAGCGCCTCGGCTATGTCGCCCTCGGCCTTGGTACCGTCGCCGCCTTGGCGCTCGTTACCGGGTTCCTGCTCTTCGCTGAATCCATCGCCCGTGACGAGCGCACTCTCGACGGCCGAGCAGACGGAATTGTCGTCCTTACGGGCGGTGCACAGCGTATCGGCGACGCCATCGACCTTCTTGCCGGCGGTTATGGCCGGCGCCTGCTGATCACCGGCGTCAATGAGCGGACGAGCCGCGATGAGATTGCCCGGCTCAACCCGAGCCAGCGCCATTGGATCGAGTGCTGCGTCGACCTCGATTACCGGGCCCGCAATACGATCGGCAACGCCATCGAGACCCGTCGCTGGATGCGCCAGCACCGGTTCAACACCGTCGCGGTGGTGACCTCGAACTACCACATGCCCCGGACCCTGGTGGAACTCGACCACGCCCTGATGGGCAAGGATCGTGTCCTGCCCCACCCCGTGATCGCGGACGGCTTCGATGCCGATCGCTGGTGGCGCCACCCCGGAACGGCGAGGCTCATAGGCTCGGAATACCTGAAATTCCTCGTCGCTTGGCTGCGGACGCGGTTCGAGTCCGATCCGGAGCAATCCCGGGCGGCGATCATGATGGGACGCGGAAAGCCGATCAAGCTCGTCTCCGAGACGATCCTGCGCGCGCAGTATTGACGCTCCCCCCCTCAGCGGGAAGCGTGTCGCCCGAGAGGCACCGTGACGATCTTCGCTCCGGTCTGCATCTGCGAAGCGATGGCTGTCGCGGCCGGGCTTCGTCCTCCCCGCGACAATATCTTAGGGCCGGGGTTGCGAGCCCGATGCCTCGCGCCGGGCATTGTATCGATCACGTAGAGGGTAGGCGTTCCGACGGGCGCAGGACGGATGCCGGTCGCGGTGGGAATCCCGTAGGTCCCATAGCCCCAGGCGCTCGGGACCAGTTCGGTCGGTCGAGGCAAGGGCGGCCGCGACGCAGCAAAAGTGGACGCAACAACGTAGGGGCCGGCGTAGCTCTCATCGAACCGCGCGTGAGGCCTACCGGGATGACCGTAGCCCGAGGTGACGACATCCTGCGCGTAGGCCGTCGGCGCCGCCATGAGGGCAAGCGCCAGACCGCATCCCAGCATCGATCGTCTCAGCATCGGCGACATGCCAGCCTCCTTGCCTGGATCCGGTCCGCGATCGGACGGCATGCAAAGCATGATCCTGCCTAAAACCGGTGAGAGAACAGGGAGGAAGAGTACGGAGAGACGATGTCGCGCGACCTTCGGGACACTGACCTCGACGCCCACACGGCGTCATCGAAAGAGGGAGGCAATCGTTCTAGCGGCAGGTGGTGACGCGGCGGACGATCCAACCCTCGCCATCGACGAACAAGCGCTTGCGCGATTTGGTGCAGGCGAGCGTATCGTCCTCCGCCTCGACCGTCAGGGCGACTTTGCCAACTTCCGCATCCCGGTGGGGTGGGGTGGTCGAAGATCCCTCGGTCCCGGGCATCGCTTCGGCGGAGAGGGAGGACGCACCGATGAGGAGCGCAACGCCCATTCCGGTGAAAAGCCCGAATCGTTTCGTCATCGCAACCCTGCCCGCGCTCCGATTTTCGAAGCGCCATCCAGACCCAAGTCGTTGCGCTAACCGCAGCGATTGGTCTGTAAAGTCGCGTGAGGGCGAAACGGTTGCAGCGCGATGACGCGCCGCACCCAAATAGTTAAGATGCGTTGCTGGTTATGTGGCTTCGCACCGTCACGATCACGATGGCCCGTCGGAAGCGCGGCAGCCATCCCGTGATTGACGTCAACCTCCAGCGGTGACGCTGAGCAGCGGCAGGGTCACGGCAAGCTCCGGGGCGCCGAGGATGCGGGGTGCCAGAGAGGGGAGGGTCAGGGCTGCGATCCCGAGAATAAGCGCCAGCCCGAGGAGCGACGTTTCGAGACCGCGGTAGATCACGTCCATTCCCACCTCCGCCGTTAGGGGCCGGGCGGATCATGGGCGGGAGGGGGTTAACCAATCCCTCACGCGACGCATTGAGGGAAGTCGCTGACGGGGAGACCCAGGCCACGGTTCAATCAGGCCGGCACGGTTGCC
The DNA here is from genome assembly GCF_022829685.1 of Methylobacterium sp. E-045. Lineage (GTDB taxonomy): Bacteria > Pseudomonadota > Alphaproteobacteria > Rhizobiales > Beijerinckiaceae > Methylobacterium. The sequence continues at coordinate 73,310 of NZ_JAKSYE010000034.1, read as the reverse complement.
GTCACGCCCTCCCGAGCGTTGTCATGTGAGCGAGGTCCATTTCCGGCGGTTTGAGCAGGGCGGCCGCCAGATTGGCCTCGAGCACGATGAGATCGCTGTCGGGATCGGGCTCCCATCCGCAAGCGCAGCCGCCCGGGCCGTCGTGGGCCTCGGCAATCTGTCGATACAGCGTCCCGATGGCGCGCGCCGCCACTGCCAGCGCCTGGAGCGCCGGGAGAGGTTGTCGGTGCAGGCTGGTCCAGAAGGCGCGGCGCAACGCTTCGTCCAGCTCGCTTCCTTCCTTGGGCGGCTCGATACAAGGCCGAGACGAACGGACGGCGCTCACGCGATCTCTCCTCTTATGTCCGGGATCGGTTCGGGCATCAGCCGCGGCTCCTGCGCGGCGGCGAGGAAATCCACGAAGTCGGCGATGCGGTGCAGACGCAGGTCGACGGCGCAACCGTCCCACCATGCCAATCGTACATAGCCCCGGATCAGTTCCAGCATCCGTTCCATCTTGACCGACCTCCACATCCCGCAATGCCCCGATAGAAGACATAAAGAAGCAAGTCGAGCGATCAATCAAGCGTATTGGCGAATATTGGAAAGAGTATAAATCTTACATAACTCGCCAAGCCATCAGATTTGATTTATATCTATTCTAGTCTATGAATCCTCAGCGCCTGCTTCCTTGAGGGGCCCGGGACGTCGAAGGCACCGCGGACCAGCGTTCGAGGGGAGTCGCCCCCACACCCGTCCATGACAGGGAGCGGCGGCTCTCGGGCAACGGTCTCGACTCTGATCGTCTCCAAGACGATAAGCCTCGCATTGCGCCGACGACCAAGGTTGGAGAAATCGAGTGTCGAACCAGGAAGAGCTCGAAGGTCGGGACAACCAGGCCGAAAAGGCGGCGGCAAAGGCATTCCACGCCCATCTCCGGGAAGGCGATACGGACGCGTTCATCAAGCTGGAGAACGATCTTCTCGCCGAGTCGGAGCAGAGATGGGGCTCCTTCGTCACGGCGTTCCGCACCCTGCGCAGCTTCGACGAGTTGGCAGCCGAAGCCGGCCTCGAGGAGAAATACCGCCCCAAAGTGTGGTGGATGCGCAGTCCCTATCCCGGCAATTTCGGTGACATCCTCACCCCTTACGTTCTCTGGCACGCCTTTGGTGTGATGCCGCGCTGGGTGGCCTCCAGCAAGGCGGAAGGCCTCTGCATCGGCAGCATCGCCAAATTCGCCCGTCCCGGCACCCGCGTATGGGGAACCGGCATGCCGCGCGACAGCGACCCGCTCTGCCCGACCGCGATCTACAGCGCCGTGCGCGGCCCGCTCTCGCGTGCGGCAGTGATTGCCAGCGGCGGGGAATGCCCGGAGATCTACGGCGATGCCGCGGTCCTGCTGCCGGAACTGTATGCGCCGAATGTGCCCAAGACCCACAAGATCGGTATCATTCCGCACGTGCTGCAGGAAGGGATGTTCCGGGCCGCCATCGAGAAGCTCGATGCAGATCACATCAAGATCATCTCACTGCTATCGGTCACGTTCGACGAGATCGAAGGTGTCATCAGAGACATCATGAGCTGCGATGAGATCGTCTCGACCTCGCTCCACGGCCTCATCGTTTCCCACGCCTACGGTGTTCCCTGTCAGTCGCTCAATGTGACGAGCGACACGGAGAGCGCGGAGGATTCGTTCAAGATGCGGGATTACAAGCTCTCGGTCGGTCTCGATGATCCGGCTCTCGGCGTCCCGCCGCGCTTCACCGACCTGGGCTGGCTCGAGGCACGCAAATGCGTTCTGCCGCCGTCGCCGATCGACACGAAGGCCCTCCGGGCGGCGTTCCCCTTCCCCGTCCGGTTGAACAGCTGAACGCCAGGGCCAGATTTCCGGCTCCCAGGATCGGCCCCTCTCAGGGCCGCGGAGGTCGCTCTCCTTACGCCCTCCCGAGGGCGTTTCGGTGGGCAATCCCGAGGCGTGGGTCTCGTCCGTCGATCGCTCGGCGACGCGGGCCCAGAATGCTCTGGCCCGACTCGAAAAAAATCGGGCAACAGCGGGCTTAGCGCAGAATCCCATCGTCAAAGCTGTGTGCGTGGCCGCACATCGATGTCGAAAGCGGCTGACTACCTGATGGTCAATCCCACTTCGATCCTGGCAACCTGCTTGTGACCGTTCTTGCGAGGAACGGGCCGCATCGGTGCGCCGAAAGGCACCGGATCTCAGGCAGATCGGGCAATCGGTAGTCGAACGATGACCATGACGCACACGACCTCGGCTGAGGACGGCCTCTCCCTACGCTTCTGGGGCGTACGAGGTTCCACGCCGGTCAGCGGGCCGGATTATGCCGAGTTCGGAGGCAATACTCCCTGCATGGAAATTCGCTGCGGCACGCGCTTGTTCATGGTCGATGCCGGCTCCGGTCTCAACGCCTGCGGCCTGCACCATCGTGAGGCGCTGCCCAAGGAGATCGATCTCCTGTTCAGCCATCTCCATCTCGACCACACCGCCGGCCTGCCGTTCTTCAAACCGGTCGTCTTCAACCCCGAGCGGACGATCAACACCTATTGCGGCAACCTCGACGGGGACAGCGCCAAGGCGACCCTCGACCGGCTGTTCTCGCCGCCGCTGTTTCCGGTGACGCTGGACGTCATCCCGTGCACCTTCGCCCATCACGGATTCAAGGCGGGCGAGTCGCTGAGTTTCGCCGACGGCGCGCGGGTCGACACCATCCTGCTCAACCATCCACAAGGGTCGGTGGGCTACCGTTTCGAGCATGCGGGCAAGCGCCTCTGCATCATCAGCGACATCGAGCATTCCGATCCCTGGCCCGACGAGGCCCTGCGCCGCTTCGTGGAGGGTGCCGACCTCCTCGTCTACGACGGCATGTTCACGGAGACCGAATATCCGCGCTGCTGCGGCTGGGGTCATTCCACGTGGCAGAAGGGCGTCGAGTTGGCGCAGGCGGCTGGGGTGAAGGCTCTGGCGATCATTCATCTGCATCCGTCCCATGGCGATGCGCAGTTGCGCAGCGTGGAGACGGAGATGCAGGCCGTCATGCCGACCGCCTTCATCGCGCGCGAACGCCAGATGGTCGCCGTGGGCGAGACGACGGAGCCGGCCCGTGACGGCCGGCATCTATCCCTGATCAAGACGGCCTGACGGCCTCCTCCCGTCCCAGGCGGCTGTTGCGCCGGCTCCAGGCGAAGTAGATCACCAGTCCTACCACGAGCCAGGCGAGCAGTCGCAGCCAGGTCTGTCCGTCGAGGGACACCATCATGGCGAGGCAGCTGACGATGCCGAGGATCGGCACCAACGGCACCAGAGGGGTCCGATAATCCCGGCGCGCGTCGGGCTGGGTCCGACGCAGAATGATGACCCCCGCACAGACCAGGATGAAGGCGAGCAGGGTGCCGATGCTGGTCATGTGGCCGAGCTGGCTGATCGGCAGGAATCCGCCGAGCGCGCTGGTGAACACCATGAAGAACAGGTTCGAGCGGTAAGGGGTCTTCCAGGTCGGATGGATCTTCGAGAAGAAGCCCGGCAGCAGCCGGTCCTGGCTCATGGAATAAAACACGCGGCTCTGGCCCAGCAGCAGGACCAGGATCACGGTGGAGAAGCCGGCGATGACGCCGAGGGTCACGAGGCTCTTCAGCCAGGGGAACGGGGTTTGCGCGATGGCCGTGTTCACCGGCGCCGCATCGCCCTTCATGGCGTCGTAATGGACGAGGCCGGTGAGCACGCCGGCGAAGGCGATGTAGATCACCGTGCAGATGGCCAGCGACCCGAGGATGCCGATCATCATGTTGCGCTGGGGGTTCTTGGCCTCCTGCGCCGCCGTCGAGACCGCATCGAACCCGATATAGGCGAAGAACACGACGCCGGCACCGCGCATGATGCCGCTCCAGCCGTACTCGCCGAACGTACCGGTATTCTCGGGGATGAACGGCACGTAGTTCTGCGCCTTGATGTAGAACAGGCCGACCCCCACCACGACCGCCACCACCGCGAGCTTGATCGCCACGACGACGGCATTGACGCGGGCAGATTCGCGGATGCCGATCATCAAGAGGGCCGAGACGGCGACGATGATGAGGATGGCCGGCAGGTTGACGAGGCCATGCGCCGTCACCCCGTCGACCGTGTAGGTCTCGAAGGGGGAATTGACGAGGCTGGGCGGCAGGTTGATGCCGAGGGTGTCCCGCAGGAACCGGGTGACGTAGCTCGACCAGCTCACCGAAACGGTGGCCGCGCCGACAGCGTATTCGAGCACGAGATCCCAGCCGATGATCCAGGCGACGAACTCGCCCATGGTGGCATAGGCGTAGGTATAGGCCGAACCCGCCACGGGGATCATGCCGGCGAGTTCGCTGTAGCACATGCCGGCAAAGGCGCAGGCGATCGATGCGATGGCGAAGGAGATCACCACAGCGGGGCCGGCATGCTCGGCCGCCGCGATGCCGGTGAGGGAGAACAGGCCGGCTCCGATCACCGCGCCGATGCCGAGGGCAACGAGGCTCCAGGGGCCGAGGCTGCGCTCGAGCTTGTGCTCACCCCCTTCGGCATCGGCATTCAGTCGCTCGAGGGATTTCGTCCGGGTGAGATCGCCTGCGAGGCCTGACGCCATGGATCGATGCCCTTCATGGTGGGAGCGGGAATGTCCGGCGTCCAGCGCATTGCGGTCATGCAGCTTTCCCGCCATGGGCTAAACCTTGGCCATTCAACGAGGTTCCGGAACAATGACGCGCCGTCGCGTGGAGGCCATCGCACGAAGAGACGGAGAGCAACCTGCTGCGGCAGGCCCCGAGCGCTCTGGCCCTCACCGAGGCGTGTGCCTCGCTGCGGCCGCGAGCGAGCCGTCCGCCAGGTCCTTGAGGATGGCTCCGGCGCGGGCGGCGACGTCCGGCCCGGCAGTCTCGGGCGTGCCGGCGGCGAAGGGCGGTTCCGGCGCATATTCGGCCACGAGCTGGCTCGTCCTGGCATAGTCGTCGCCACGCAGGCGGGCCGCCAGGACGAGGGCGAAGTCGAGGCCGGCGGAGATGCCCGCCGCCGTGATCCGGTCGCGGTCCACCACCACGCGCCGGTTCACCGGGATGGCGCCGAGGCTGGGCAGGACAGTCTCGCGCACGCACCAATGCGAGGTGGCGCGATAGCCATCGAGCAGTCCCGCCGCGCCGAGGATGAGCGAGCCGGTGCAGACGCTGGTGACCCAGGACGCCCTGGCCGCCCGGTCGCGTAGGAAGGCCAGGGTCGCTTCGTCGCGCATCTGGCCAGGGGTCGCATCGCCGCCCGGCACGAAGAGCACATCGACATCGCGAGGGCAGGTCTCGAAGGAGGTGTCCGCCGAGAGCGTCAGGCCCGTGTCGCTCGGAACCGGTCCGGCTTCGCGGGCGACGAGATGGAGGCGATCGCCGGCCAACCCGGCCAGGATCGCCTGCGGGCCAACGAGGTCGAGCGCCGTCATGCCGGGGAACATCAGCATGGCGATCCGCACGGGGGGCCGGTCCGGCACCGCCGCGCGGGCGGCCTCGCCTGGGCCGGACAGGACAGCCGCCGTCAGGCTCGCGGTGAAAGCGCGACGATCCATGGACGATCCCTCCCGATGGCAGCGACCGGATCATATAGGCCACCGAAGACGCCAGGAGAGGCCGCAGAGCTTGGGGTGGTGACCAAGATGTCGACGTCGCCGACGCTATCCGCCGCATGTGGACGCGAACGGCGTACTTCGCCATATGCGCAGCTTGGCGGGATGCGTGACCGGGTGGGATGCGCTACAACCCCGTGACATGCTACGGCCTCGCCATCGACGTCAGGCGGACCGATCCGATACGGCCGGCCCGAACCGGACGATTTCCTGCCAAACGATCAGAATACGACGAGCCATGACACGCGACGTCCTTGACACCAGCCCCGACCGCTTGAGCGACACGAACGGCGACGGGCGGCCGAGCCTGACGGCGACCATTCGCTCCCATCTCGGAGACCAGCTCCGTACGGTCTACGATCGCCTCGGCACGGACGAGCCGGCCACGCGGTTCGCCGAGCTGATCGAGAAGCTGGAAGCCGCCCTGAAGGCGCGTGGCGAGCAGGTGGAGCCCGAGTTCCGCAACGGTCTGCTCGCGGCGGTGCCGTCGCTGCGGGCCTTCGCGCTCTCGCTCACCAGCAATCCGGCCCGCTCGGACGATCTGGTACAGGACACCCTCCTCAAGGGCTGGCAGCATCGCGCGCGGTTCCAGCCGGGCACGAACCTGAACGCCTGGCTCTTCACCATCCTGCGCAACATCTTCTACTCGGACCACCGCAAGCGCGTGCGCGAGGTGGAGGACCAGGACGGGTCCTACGCGGCGCGCCTCGCGACGGCGCCGCACCAGGGCGACCGCCTCGACGTGGAGGATCTGCAGACGGCACTCGCCAAACTACCGCCCGACCAGCGTGAGGCCCTCGTCCTCGTGGGCGCCGAGGGCGTGTCCTACGAGGAGGCGGCCACGATCATGGGCTGCAAGGTCGGCACGGTGAAGAGCCGCGTGAGCCGTGCCCGCGGGCGCCTCGCCGAACTGCTCGGCTACGACGAGGAAGACCTCAGTTCGGACCGGCTGATCCAATCGGCCATGCCGAAGGACGCCTGACGCCATCCGCCGAGCAGTCGGGATCGGCTGCCGCCGGGCGACGTCATTCTGCGACGCCAGGCGCATGAGGAGCGCTGTCCCCCGATCGGGGGCATGACTGGGACAATCCGGCAAAATCGACTTTCGAGGCATCCCTTTCCGGAGATCGGGCGTTACTGCCCCGAACCCCGCTGAGCGTCACCGTTCGCGGGTCATCGGATACGGAGATCTCGATCATGAACATCAGGACCCTTCTCGCCGCTTCGGCGATTGCCCTGTCCCTCCCCCTCGCCGCCCAGGCCCAGGGCCTCGTGCGCGGCGCCGAGCGTGGCGCGCAGGATGGTGCGGATGCGGCCGGCCCGCTGGGCGCCATCGTCGGCGGCGCCGTCGGTGCGGCAACCGGAACCGTCGGCGGCATCCTGGGTGTCGACGACCGTCCCCGCTTCCGCCAGTACGTCACCCGCGAGCGTCACAGCTCCTACGCCTATGACGGCGATGTCCGCGTCGGCGCGACCCTGCCCGGCACCGGCGTGACCTATTACGACGTGCCCTCCGAGTACAATGCCCGCGGCGCGCGCTACACCATCGTCAACGACCGCCCGGTGCTGGTGGACCGCAGCCGCCGGATCGTCGAGGTCATCGACTGATCGTCAACATCGGTCGTTGCTGATCGTTCGGCAGGAGCCCTCGGTGCCACGGCACCGGGGGCTTTTTCGTGGATCAGAGATTCGGCAGGGTTCGCAGGAGAAGCACCGGAAATACTGGCGCGGGATCGGGCAGCATCAACATTTGTGAGTCGGCACGCGCAACACTCTTCGTCCCAACTGGTTATTGGTCTTGATTAGGGAGATACCCGATATGGCAAACGATCCGATCACCGGCATTGATGATCCTGTCCCCGGACAGGCCAGCGGCGTCGAGGTCGATCCGGCTCTGCCCGAGCCGGTGCGGGATCATCTCGGCCAGCAGCTGCGCTCCGTCTTCACCACCCAGGACGAAGCACCGAAGTTCCTCGGCGATCCGTCCGTGCCGGAGGAGTTCGCACCGCAATTGCGCCGTCTCGAAATCCGGCTGAAGACCCATGAGGAAGGCACCGGCGCGGTCGAGCAGGCCCTGGATGGCCTCCTCGACGACCTGAAGGCACCGCCTTCGACGACGATCTGAACTCGGATCTAAGGACCGACGATCAAAACTCGACCGGATCGACTGCATCTGGGTCGGCTTTCGCCAGATCGACGCGTTTTCACACAGGCTGCGCCCAATTGCCGACTTCTACGAGAGACGAGCTCTCGATCGAGAAGCCGCATAATGAGGTCGTGCTGCCACGCACCTCCCACGAAGGCTGTCTCGCGCTCGCGGCCTTATCGAAAGAGCGCCTGAGCCTCGACGATTTCCGCGGTGGGAAACCACTCGTCATGGCTGAGACCGAGAACGTCCGAGCCGCATTTCCGTAAAGCCGCTCGCCCCGACCTTCGGCACAGCTTACGAACACCGCCTCTTTCCCTAGCCGCGCAGGGCCGCAAGACTCCGCCGCTGGCGGCCCGCATCATCAAAATTCTCCGGCGCGAGCCAGGCGGCGAAGGCCTGCCGCAGGCGGGGCCAGTCCGCGTCCGTCACCGAGAACCAGGCCGTGTCGCGGGAGCGCCCCTTGGTGACGATCGCGTTGCGGAAGATGCCCTCGAAGGTGAAGCCGTAACGCAGGGCCGCCGCGCGGGAGGGCGCGTTGAGGCTGTCGCATTTCCACTCGTAGCGGCGGTATCCGAGGTCGAAGGCGCGGCCCATCATCAGGGCCATCGCCTCGGTGCCGGCCGGATTCCGGGCGAGGCCGGGCCCGAACTGGATATGGCCGACCTCGATGCAGCCATGGGCCGGATCGATCCGGAGATAGGCCGCGAGGCCGAGGGCGCGGCCGGTGGCGGCGTCGAGGATGGCGTGATGGATCGGGTCGCGGCTGCGGGCGATCTCCGCCAGTCGCGCACGATACTCGGCCTCGTCCGCCGGGGGCTCTCCGGGCAGATAGGTCCAGCGCGCCGGGTCGTGGGCCAGGGCGGAAAAGAGGTCGCCCACATGGCGCTCGGCGTCGAGGGGTTCGATCCGGCAGAACCGGCCCTGCAGCGCCTCGCGCGGCGGTGGCGGCGGCGGGCTCCACCCTGCGAGGGCGGGGCCGACCGGCTGGCCATAGGAATTCACGCGCTCGCTCATGCCCGAACTCCAACCCTGTCGACGAGGTCCGCCATGGCATCGCCCCCGCCCGCGTCCCGGCGCAATCCGGCCGCGACGCCGGCCCGGTCCGCCTCCGTGCGGTTCTGGCTGACCTTCCATTTGCCGGTGAACCGCGCAATCGGAATCTCGATGCCGACGATTCCCCGGATCTGGGCGGCGGTGAAGGCCGGCGGCGCATCCGCCACCGACCAGGGCGCGTCCCGCCCCGCCTCCTGCATCCGCGTGAGGTCGTCGATCTGGCGTCGCAGCCAGACCTCGTCCTCGATGACGCGCGGGCGGCCCCTCGCCTGGACGGTGACGTAGTTCCAAGTCGGCACCACCTTCCCGGTCTCCCGCTTCGTGGCGTACCAGGAGGGCGTGACGTAGCGGTCCGGTCCCTGGAACACGACGAGGCATTCGGCGAGGCCGTCGAGGTCGCGCCATTGCGGGTTGGCGCGGGCGAGATGGGCCCGGAGCGTATGCTCTCCGCCCGCGCCCTCATCGAGGAGGAAGGGAACGGGGTTCGCCATTAACCCGCCGGCACCGGCGCTCACCAGCAGACCCAGCGGACAGGCACGGATGAGGGCGGCCTGGGCCGTGACGTCCTCGGTCCGGAAATGCGGCGGTTCGTACATGGCGCGTCTCCCGCCGGCGGGATCCCCGGCCGGTCTTCTCTTGACGAGAAGCGGATCACGCGGAAGATCCGGTTTCCGCGAACCGGCTGGACCAGTTTGAAACCGAGCCCGAGACGGCCCCCTGCCCTGCCGCTCCAGCTCGACCTCGGCCCGTCGCCGGGCGGCTGCGGACTTGCCGGTCATGCCTCCCTGCACGGCCGGGTGCGCGAGGCTCTGCGCGACGCCATCCTGTCGGGGCGCCTGCCGCCGGGAGAGCGCCTGCCCTCGTCCCGCACCCTCGCGGAGGATCTCGGCTGCGCGCGGGGCACGATCCTCCTCGCCATCGAGCAACTCGTCGCCGAAGGCTACCTCACCACGCGCCCCGGTTCCGGCACCCGCGTGGTCGACACCCTACCCGACGACCTTCTCGTCCCACGGGGCGTGGCGGGCCGCACGGGCCCCTCTCCCGCGGCGCCCGTGCTGTCGCGGCGCGGGGCGTCGCTGGCGGCAGCGCGAGGCGAGGCCGCCCCGCTCTCCGACGCCTTCGCCCTCGGCCGGCCCGCCCTCGATGCGTTTCCACGTGAAACCTGGGCGCGCCTGCTCCAGGCCGAGTGGCGCGCCGGCCCGCCCGCTTCGCTCCATCCTTTGGGCGAGCCACGCCTGCGCAGCGCCCTGGCAGCCTATCTGTCGGCCGGGCGCGGAGTCGCCTGCAGCGAGGAGGCGGTGATCGTCACGAGCAGCATCCGCCAGAGCCTGCGTCTCCTGGCGGAGCTTCTGCTGGAGCCCGGCGAGGCGGCCTATCTGGAAGAGCCGGGCTTTCCCGGCCTCGCCCATGCTTTAGGCGCGGCGGGCCTGCGCACGGTCCCGGTGCCGTGCGATGCGGCGGGGTTCTCGATCGCGCGGGCGCAGTCCCTCGATCCCGGAGCGAGGCTCGCGGTGGTGACACCGGCCCAGGGCCATCCCCTCGGAGCCACCATGAGCCTGGAGAACCGCCTCGCCCTCCTCGCCTGGGCGGAGGCGCGGGAGGGCTGGATCGTCGAGGACGATTACGACGGCGAGTACCGCTATGCCGGACGCCCGCTGGCGCCGCTCCACGCCCTCGACCGGGCCGGGCGCGTCCTCTACGTCGGCAGCGTCTCCAAGGTGCTCCTGCCCGCGTTGCAGATGAGCTATCTCGTCCTGCCGCAGACCCTGGTGGAGCCGGTGCGCCGCGCCCTCACCGGCAGCGGCGGCTTCGCCTCGATCCTCGGGCAGGGCGCGCTGGCCCGCTTCATCGCGGAGGGCCATTTCGCGGCGCATCTGCGCCGGACGCGGCGACTCTATGGCGAGAGACAGGCCGCCCTCGTGGCGTCGGCCCGCGATCTCCTCGGTGGGGTGCTCGCGGTACCGCCCCGCGACGGCGGCATGCATCTGGTGGCGCGCCCCGTGGCCGGGGCGAAATTCGATGATCGCCGCGCGGTGGAAGCCTGCGCCCGCGCCGGCATCGCCACCACGGCGCTCTCGCCGCATTTCGCCGATCCGGCACGCGCCGAGCAGGGACTCCTCCTCGGCTACGCCTCCGTCCCCGAACGCGCCATCGTGCCGGTAGTGCGGCGTATGGCGGAGGCGTTGCGGGCCGATCGCTGACGGGAGCGCCCGCAACGCCTCGCATTCGCAGCCCCGGTCCTCGCAGCATCGTCGTTGGGGCGAGCGCGAAAAGCGGGTAACCTGCGCCGTAAATGGCAGATCGAACCTCAGGAAGGCCCATGGACAAGGATCCCTCCCCCGCCAGCACCGCCGCCCACGCGGTGTTCGACGTCGCCGCCGCCGTGGCGACCCTGCCCGAGGCCTGTTCCACCATGGTGGCCGACCACCGCTTCGTCGATCAGCCGGCGGCGAGCGCGCGGGTGTTCCGGGTCTATTCGCCGACCCCGCCGCACAGCCACGCCTCCTGCGACGAGTATCTCTACGTGCTCTCGGGCCGGTGCATGATGAAGTTCGCCGACGAGCCGCCGGTGGAGGTGGGGCCGGGCAAGCTGGTGATGTTCCAGCGCGGCGTGGTGCATTCCGTGCCGGAGATCCTGGAGCAGCCGATGGTGTTCCTCTCCGTCGACACGCCCCGGCGCGAGCCGCGCGACATCCGCTTCGTCTCGGACGGGACCGGCACTCCCGACACCTTCATGCGCCAGTCGCAGCAGGCCCAGCAACAATAGGCGACGCGCCCTCCCCCCCCCCTCTCCCCGCGGGCGGGGAGAGGACGTCGTCCTCCCCTTGCCGGGAGGCGACGTGAGCCCGGTCGGGCGAGGGTGAGGGGGGATCGCAGGGTGTGGCTCCTCCGGCCAAGCCCCCTCACCCCCGGCTGCCGCCTCGCCGCGCCGACGACGAGGTCGCCGCGGCCCTCTCCCCGCATGCGGGGAGAGGGGAATGCGCACCGGCTTTCAGGCATATGCGCCGCCAACCGATGATCAGGCCCGTGGCCACCAAAACTCCGGCGAGGAGGTTAAGCAGCCATTGCGCCGCGTCCCTCGCCGGCGGGTGGCCGACGAGGACCGGCAGGTCGAGGCGGTGGAGGGCGGTGAACAGCCAGCGGTTGGCGCGGCCCGACCGGTCGAGCCGGTTCAGGATTTCGCCGCTGCCCGGATCGACGTGAAGCCAGGTCGCGGCCGGGTCAGCGAAGCGCAGGCGGAGAATCGGAAGCGTCCCGCTCGCGAGGGGCGACCAGTAGAGGTCGTGGGCAACGAGGCGCTCGACGCCCTCCAGCCGCGCCCCCGCCATGGCGAGACCGGCCGCTGCCGCGATCCGGGCGGCGTCGGGCGCGTCTCCGATCGCCCGCGTGCCGGCGCGGTCGAGCCCCAAGGTGACCCAGTGCCCGCCGATGCGCGCGAGATGCAGGCCGAGGGGCGCCTGCGCGCCGATCTCGCGCAGCTTCGCCAGATCCAGCCCGACCGTGTTGTCCGCCCCGGCATAGGCCGCGCGCAGGTCGGCGGGCGGCGCGAGGGAGGTGAACCAGCGGTTCGGGTTCATGGAGAGCCAGCCGCTGACGATGAAGGTGGTGAGGCCGATTCCGCCCACGAGCCCGGCGAGGTGGTGCCAGCGCGCCATCCCGCGATAGGGCGTGATGCGCCCTTGCGCGTAGCGACGCCTGAGGCGCAGGCGCCAGATGCCGAGGACGAGGCCGGTGAGCGCCGTGAATGCGGCGATGCCGGAGATCCACAGCACCAGGTCGCGCCAGAGGTCGGCGCGGGCGCGTAGCGGCGTCAGATAGATCCAGTGGGTGACGGCGCCGACCCAGTTCCAGCCGCGCTCGAACCGGGTCGTGTCGAGGACGATCTCGCCGGTGCCTTGCGAGACGTAGAGTTCGGTGCCGGCCGCGTCGTTCAACGCGACCTTGTGGAACGGGCGGAGCGGATCGTAGCGGGCCGTCACCGTCCATTGGTCGCGCTCGACCCGATCCACCGAGGCGCCGGGACCGCCTCCGGCGAGGCGCAGGGCCGCGTCCGCGTCGACCGGCCCGGCCGGCGCGCCGGTTCGCGCCGAGAGGGTGATGCGGCGGCCATCACCCGCCGACATCCGGTAGACCGGCTCGTCGCCGCGCATCTCCAGATCGAGGCTGCGGGGCATCCGGGCCTCGCCCGCCCTGACCAAAGCCTCGTCCGGCAAGACCGCGACCGCGTCCCACGCCATCGGGCGCAGCCGCACGAGGCGTTCGGCCTCCGTGAGGCTCGGGAACGGCACGTAGAGCATCACCAGCCCGGAGCCGATCCACAGGGCGAAGAGCAGCCCGGTGGCGATGCCGAGCCAGCGGTGGCCGAGCACCAGCCACCGCTTGGCGCGCTTGAGCAGGCTCACCACGCGACGCTGTAGGCGACCTCGAAGGAGCGCGGTCGCCCGAGGATCCAGTTGGTGCCGATCCCATCCACGGCGTTGCCGCTGATGGCGTAGGTCGTGTCGAACAGGTTGTAGACGCGAAGGCTCAGGCGCGAGGCCGGGGTGACCTGATGGTCGAGGCCGAGATGGGCGAGGGTGTAGTCGGGCCGCGGCGCGGTGTTGGAGAAGTCGCTGAAGACCCGGCCGACATTCTGCAGCCCGATCCGGGCCTCCCAGTCACGGGCGAAGGCCCAGTTGAGCCAGACGTTGGCGACGCGCTGGGGCACGTCGATGGGCTGGTTTCCCGCATAGGAGACTGACCCCTCCCGGAACTCGTCGTACTGTGCATGAAGCAAGGCGAGGTTGGCGTCGATGCGCCAGCCATCGGGCAGATGTAGGGCGAGGGCCCCCTCCACCCCGTGCGAGGATTGTTGGCCGACCTGGGTCGAGAGCGTGGGCTGGCCCGGTACCGCCGAGATCAGGTTGTCCTTGACGATGCGATAGCCCGCCACAGCCCATTCGAGGGCGCCGTTCAGCGCGAGGCCCTTGGCCCCGACCTCGATCTGTTCGCCGGTGGAGAGGTCGAAATTGGCGTTCGCTTGCGACAGGCTGATGAGGCTGCCCACGGGATCGGTGGCGGTGGCGTATTGCACGTAGAGGGCCGAATCCGGCGTGGGATTGTAGACGAGGCCGAAGCGGTAGCTCAGGGCCTCGAACGAGCGCTCGAAGGTCGCCCCGGTGGCGAGATTGCGGCGATGCAGGGTCGGCGCGTCGAAGCGCACGCCGGTGAGGAAGGAGAGTTGGTCGCTGAGGATCAGCCGGTTCTCGGCGAAGACCGAGGCCTGGTTGGTGCTGGTGGCATAGGCCGGGCTCGCGCGGCCATTGGCCGGAAAGAGGCCCGGATCGTAGTTGAACGGGTCGACGCTGGTGACAAGGTTGCCGCCCGCGCTGGAGAAGTTGTTGGTGTGACGGAAATCCACGTGGTTGACGTCGAATCCGATGGCGAACTCGTTGCGGAAGCCGAAGACGTTGCCCTTGAACGCCGCGTCGAAGCGGTTCCCGACCTGCTCTTGGCTGTGGTAGATTTCGAGGTAGTCGGACCGGTCGATGAGGCCGGTGCCGCGATTGAACCGGTATTGCTCGACATCGAGCCAGTGGCGCCGGCTCTGCAGGCGGTAGGCGGTGTTGCGGATGGTGATGTCGGCGCTGGGCGTCCACTCGGTCTTGAGCTGGGTCCAGTTGTCGGACCAGATGATCTTCGAGCCGTCGACATTGTAGTTGTTGTTGCGCAGGGCTTGGACGATCCGGCCGTTGACGAGCGGCGTGCCCCAATAGCGGGCGGGCTCCTGGTAGCCGAGATCGTGGCTGAGGGTGACGGCGAGATCGGGGTTCAGCTGGAACAGCAGCGCGCCGGAGACCGCGAGGTTGCGGAAGTCGCCGTTCGGGCTGGTCCAGCCGCCGTCGCGGTTGCCGCTGACGTTGAGGCGGTAGGCCACCGCGTCGCCGATGGGACCGCCGAGATCGACGGCGAGGCGCGCGAGCCCGTCCGACCCGGTGGCGGCGCGCGCGGCATGGATCGGCGTGAAGCTCGGCTTCTTCGAGACCACGTTCACCACGCCGCCGATGGCGCCGTCGCCGTAGAGCACGGAGGCCGGGCCGCGCAGCACCTCGATCCGCTCCACGTTCCAGGTGTCGAAGGGGAAGGTGACCGTGCCGGCACCCACGAACAGGCGGGTGCCGTCGTAGAGCTGCTGGATCGAGTTCGGGCCGGCAAAGCCTCTGCTGGAGAAGGCGCCGTTGCCGTTTCCGGGCGAGGCGATCGTGGTGATGCCGGTGGCGTTCTGCGTCACCGCCTCGACCACCGTGTTCTGGCCCCGGATGCGGGCGGTCTCGCCGCTGATCACGTCGATGCTGGCGGGGGTCTCGAGGGGCGTCAGGCCGAGGCGGCTGGCGCTTCGGGAGGGTGTCGACAGGTTGAGGCCGACGGGGTTCGCCCGCGTGAGGCTGACCCCGCTGCCCTCGACGGTCAGTTGGTCCAAGGTGACGGACTTTTCGGTGACGGAATCCCGGGTAAGGGAATCCTGGGCCCGGACTTCGCTAGCGAGCAGGGTCGGGCCGAGGAGGGACGCGAGGAAAGCGGTGGCGCGGGCCGGGGAGGCGCGGCCTGGGGCGCGATGGGTGACCTGTGATGACATGATCGTTTGGGCAAACCGGATTGATCGCTGGCCGAAAGCCGCATCCCCTCTGCTAAATCGTATGTTATAACGTTACAATATGTCGATCCGGGCAAAGTGCCTGCGCGCGGGACCAGGAGGTCTCGCCGAGGACATGCTCGGGAGCGAGTCTGCAACGGAAGGAACGGTTACGATCGGGCATCGCGGGCGAACGGCAGGCGCGGCTCAGCGCAGTGGCACGTCACCGCGAACGAAGCCGATGCGTTCGCGCCATGCGAACGCCCCGACACCCCATCAGGACACCCCGCCCGATGCGTTTCGCGTGTGACCACGACTGACGGCAGGTCTCCTGGCTCGCGGGTCGCCGCCCTCTCATCGTCTTCCCAGGTGGATCACCCAGTGACGTGTTGATGAAGGGCTCGCCGCTTACAGTTGCGGGGGCAGCCGCGGCATCGGGCCCAAGACCCTCACCGCATTCCCTTTTGATCCTCCGGAGAGGAACCGTCACGGTCAAGCTAGCCGCCGGCGGAGAGGCCCGTCAACGACGCCCGGGCAACACTCCCAAAAGAAAAGCCCCGGATCGTTCGATCCGGGGCCGATCTCATCGAATGCGTATCGCCTACCAGCGATAGGTGACGGAGCCGGTGATGCGGCGGCCTTCGCCGTAATTGCAGCCGACGAATCTGACCTGTTGCGAGCAGGTGCCGACATAGACGCGGTCCGTGAGGTTGTTGGCCGCCACCTGGAAGCGCCAGTTCTCGTAAGTGTACCGGAGCGACGCATCGAACAGGACGTAATCCGGTACGCGGATCGTATTCTGGGGATCGCCGAATGTTTCTCCGATGTAGCGCACGCCGCCGCCGATCCCGAGCCCGCGGAACATTCCGGTCTGGATCGTATAATCGAGCCAAGTGGCGGCGGTGAAGTTCGGCACTTGGATTGGCCTCTTTCCGACCGCGCTGGGATTGCCGTCGGGCGCATTGTCCTTCGTCACTTCGGCCTGCAGGACCGTGAGCGACGAGATGAGCTTCAAGCCGTCGAGGAGGTCGACGGTGGCTTCACTCTCGAAACCTTTCACCTCGACTTCACCGTTCTGATAGAACGCCTGCTGCAACGGATCGCTGGGGTTGAAGAACAGGGCGTTAGTCTTCTTCGTGTTGAACACGGAGAAGAGGATCGAGGTAGCCTGGCCCGGCGGCTGAAACTTGACACCAGCCTCAATGGTCTCGCCGATCTCGGGCTTGGCCGGCGTGATGTTGTAGGTCAGTGGCACCGGACCGATGCCGGGCACGTCCATGCTCGTGCTATTCTGGAGGAAGACCGGTAGCACGTTAAACGAGCGGGCCGCCGAGACATAGGGCGTCAGGCCGTTGTCGAAAAGATACGAGAGTCCGACGCGGCCGCTATAGGATTGTGCGTCCTGATTCGCACCGAAGCTCGTGGGAATTCCGTTCGGGAACGGGATGGCGTTGAGTATTTGGCGCACGGTATCGATGACCGGGTTTTGGGCGTCGGTCTTCGTCGTCACCCAATCGTAGCGGGCGTTCATGCTGAGCAGCCAGTGATCGTAGAATTTTACCTGATCCTGCGCGTAGACGCCCACTTGGTCCTGTTGCAACCGTGACAGGAGGGAACGCGGAAGCTGGGCGACGGGCTGGCCGTAGACCGGGTTGAGGATGTTGAGCGGGCCTACGAATGGACCGACTCCGAGAAGACCAAAGCTTGTACCGCCGTACTGGTCGCTCTTGTTCTTGATCTTGCTGTAATCGACCCCGAGCAGGGCAATATTCTTGATGTCACCGAACTGCGCATCGTGCTGAATCTGGGTATCGACGGTGAAGACGCCGTAATCTTCAAGCCAAGTCTGAGCCTCGCGGTTGACGATGTTGGGCATCGCCGAATTGGTGACGCTCGTGGAATAGATCGCATTGTAATCGGTCGAGGCATGGGCGTAGCGCAGATTCTGGCGCACGGTCCAATGGTCGTCGAACCGGTGTGAGAACTGGTAGCCGCCCTCGAAATGCTCGGCGAGGAAGCGCGAGAAGCCCGGCTCCCCCAGGAAGCGGCTGCGCATCTCCGACTTATAGGGATTGCTGCTCCGGGTGTATTCGCGCGGGATGGCGCGGAATGTGTCGCCGGTGCGGTCTCTTTGATAATTGCCGAGCACCGTCAGGCTGGTATCCGCCGAAGGCGCGAAGGTCACCGCGGGCGCAATATAGATTCGGTCCAGCGGCGTGTAATCCACCTGCGTGCCGCCTTCCCTCAGCAGGCCGGTGATCCGGTAGAGGATCGTCTTCTCGGGATTTAGCGGGCCGCTCAGGTCGAAGCCGAACTGCTTGCGGTTGAAGCTGCCGTAGGAACTGAATATCTCCCGTAGCGGCTCGATCGTCGGCTTTTTGGTGATGAAGTTGACGAGGCCACCCGGATCGTTGAGTCCGAACAGGCCCGAGGTCGGACCACGCAGCACGTCGATGCGCTCCACGCCGTAGGGCTCGATCGGGAAGCCGGAGAAGCTCGTCTGAGGCAGACGCATCCCGTCCTTATAGATGCCGCGCTGGGTCTGATCGAAGCCACGGATGATCAGTTGATCGAAACGGCCATCCTGCCCCTGCGGCGACGCGACGATGCCGGCGCTGTAAGCGAGCGCATCAGCGAGATTCTCCGCGCCGCGATCCTCGAGTTGCTTCTGGGTGACGACGGACACGGACTGGGGGATCTCCCGCAGCGCCGCGTTGGTCTTTGTTCCCGACGTACTCCTGGGCACGACGTAGGAATTGGCAGCCGTTACGCCGCCGCCATTGCCGCCTCCCACACCATTGCCGGAGCCCTGCACCGACAGGGTGTCGAGCTGCACCGCGGCCGTGCCGCCCGAAGCGCCCTGGGCGAAGGCCTCCCCGCTCCACAGGGCGGGGGCCATGGCGAGCATCGCCACGGTGGAGACCCCGGCGAGACAGCGCAGTCCACTCACGGTTTTGTGAGAGACCCTGCCGGGGGAGAGCAACATGCCATCAGACATAGGGAAGGCCTTGATCGTCGGAAATACGGCGCAGACTTGATCGTGACTGAGCGAGATGTCCTCGCCGATGCATCGCGTGGAACGATTCAAAAACAAAGATCGAGTCTCGGTAAGACGAATCCATACGGCGTCTTTGACAGCAAGGCGAAGTTGCTCCTCAATGACCGAAGTTGTGGCTGCGTTGCCTAAGGATCACATTCCTACTTTGGAATAATTCAATTCAGACTGAGAAGAACCCGTCCTGCGACATTCAACGGCGGGCCAGCAGCCACATCAGGAATGGCCCGCCGACGAGGGTCGCCACCAATCCGGCGGGCAGCTGGTAGGGGAAGAACGCCATCCGCCCGACGAAATCCGCCGCGACCATGATGAGCGCGCCGACGATCGCCGCACCGGCGAGCTGCGGCGCCGCGCGGGTGAGGCCGGACAACCGCGCCACCTGAGGGGCCACGAGGCCGACGAAGCTCAACGGCCCCGCCACCAGGGTCGCCGCGGTGGTGAGGATCGCCGCCACGACGAGGATGGCAAGACGGCTGCGGCGCAGGCCGAGGCCAAGCGACCGGCCGGTGGGATCGCCGAGGGGCAGCAGGTCGAGCCAGCGGGTCAGGGCGGGGAGGCAGGCGGCTCCGAGGCCGAGGATTCCGAGGGCCGCCACGGCATCCTCCGGCGCCACCCGCGCCGTGGAGCCCGCCGTCCACCCGAGCAGCATCACCACGGAGGGATCGCCGCTGATCATCAGGATGGTGAGGAGGGCGGCGAACCCGGTGGTGAGGCCGATTCCGGCCAGCAGCATCTGCTCGGGCACGGTGTCGGCCCGACGACCGAGGCTCGCGATCGCCAGCAGGGTCGCGAGGGCCCCGAGGCTGCCGGCGGCGAGGAGCGCCATCCGGTCGGGCGTGCCGAGGACGATCGTGATCGCGACGAGGCCGAGGGCGGCCCCGGAACTGATCCCGAGCACTTCGGGACTCGCTAGGGGATTGCCGGTGAGCCGCTGCAGCAGGGTGCCGGCCAGGGCCAGCATCGCGCCGGCGGCGAGGGAGGCCGCGATCCGGGGCAGGCGCCAGGGCAACAGCCCGTCGAGGCCGGCCCCGAGGCTCCAGTGCCAGCCGGCCGGATCGCGGCCGAGGGTCAGGGCGACGAACACGAGAAGGGCGAGCGACACCGCTCCGGCCAGGATCAGGCGCCAGGGCCGCGCGAGACGGGCCGAGGTCTCGCCGTCCGGGCGATGCAGCGCGCCGACGCCGCGCAGGCGCGGCAGCAGCCAGAGCAGCATCGGCACGCCGACGAGGGAAGCCAGCGCGCCCGTGGGCACCTGCGCGATGGGGGCGAGGGCCAGGACCACGGAATCGGTGAGCCAGATCAGGGCCGCCCCGAGAAGGGGCGCGGCGATGAGACGGTCTCGCAGGATGCGCGTGCCCGTGAGGCGGACGAGGATCGGCGCGGCGAAGCCGACGAAACCGATGACGCCCACCCCCGCCACCACGAAGCCGCCCAGCGCCACCGCCACGGCTACGGCAAGGAACCGCACCCGGCCGAGGGAGAGGCCGAGGCTTTTGGCATTCGCCTCGTCGAGGTCGAGCACCGAGAGGGGCCGCACCATGAGCGCCACCAGGAGGGCGGCGACCGCGAGGCGGGGCGCGAGATAGGCGGGCGCGCTCCAATCGTTCATGGCGAGCGACCCCGCCCCCCAGACGAACAGGCCGAACAGCCGCTCCTGGTGCAGGATCACGAGGAGGGTCTGGAGCGCACCGCAATAGAGTTCGACCACGAGGCCGGCCAGCAGCAGCCCCAGGGGGGCGAAGCCCTTGGCACGGCTCAGGCCGAAGACCGCGAGCACCGCCAGGGCGGAGCCCGAGAGCGCCACCGCCTCCCGCCCCTGCGAGAACAGGCCGGGCGCGAACAGGGAGGCCAGGGCCAGGGCGAGCTGCGCCCCGGCGGAGATGCCGAGCGTCGAGGGCGAGGCAAGGGGATTGCGCAGCACCTGCTGCAGCACCACCCCCGACAAGGCGAGAGCGCCGCCGGCGAGCCACGCGGTGACGATCCGCGGCAGCACGCTCTCGTGCAGGATCACCTGGGCGATGTCGGTCCAGTCGGGACTCCACAAAGCCTTCAGCGCAGGCCCGAGCGCCATGTCGGCGGTGAGCGTGCGCAGGGTGAGGAGCGCGGCCACGAGGGACACAGCGCCGATGAGGAGCATCGTCCCGCCGATCCGCGACCGGCGCGGCACGAGGGCATCGAGGCGGGGCTCGGCGAGATCCACCTCAGCCACGGGGACAATCCCGCTTCGCGAGATCGGTCATCAGGTCGGCAAAACGCGCGATGGCCGGCAGGCCGCCGTAGAACCAGACCGGGGCCACCACGTCGACATGGTGCTCGCGCACCGCCGGCAAGGTCTGCCAGAGTCGGCTGCCGGCCAGCGCCCTGGCGGCGTCGGATTGGATCGGCCCGATATGGACGATGCGCGCATCCGCAGGACCGTTGGCGAGCTGCTCGATCCCCACCGCGGTGAAGCCGGACGCGTTGCTGGCGCCGGTCCAGGCATTCGCGATGCCGAGGCGGTCGAGCACGGTCTGGAACAGACTGATGCGGCCGTAGACGACGATATTGCGGTGATCGACGATCCAGACGAGGTAGGTCGGATGCCGGTCGGCGGGGCAGGCGCTCGCTTCGGCCCGCGCGAGAGTCGCCTCGGTCCGTACCTCCAGGGCCCTGGCCTCATCGACGCGGCCGAGGCGCATGGCGACGCGCATCGTCTCCGCCTTCGCCCGCTCGTAGGGATCGCCCCCCGCATTGGCGATGGTGACCGCCTCCGTCGGGGCGATCCGCGACAGGGAAGCCCCTTGCGTCGCCACCTGGATCGGATTGGCGAGGATCAGGTCCGGTTTCAGGCTCGCCAGCACTTCGAGGTTGGGCTCCACCACGAGGCCGAGATCCACCACGCCCTCGGGGAGCGCCGGCGCCACCACGGTCCGGTTGTAGTTCTCGGGCTGCGTCACAGCGATCGGCACGATACCGAGGCCGAGGAGCAGTTCCACGGCGCTCCAGTCGAGGGCGGCGACCCGCGGCTGGGCGGGCATCTTGTTTTCCGCGCGCGCGGGCGGACAGGCCAGCACAAGGAGGCAGGCCGCCAGGCAGACGACGGCCCTCCTAGAGCTGCGCCCGACCACGTTGGGTCGGGGCACACCTCTAGATCCTTGTTGTGTCGCTCTCTTTTTCGCCGAACCGGCATCCACTTCGGCGGAGTGCGCTCTAGCGGACATTAACGGCAGCCAGGGCGAGATCGTCGGCCTTGCTTTTCGCCTCCGGGGCGAGGCTCGCATCCCGAAGGGCGGGCGTCAGTGCCGCGATGGCGGCGGTGGCGGCGAGGCACAGGCCGCCGCCCGCCGCCATGGCGATCCGCGCCGAGGCGAGATGGGCCGTGGTGCCTGCCTGCATGCCGCCGAGCGCCGGGCCGATCGTCTCCTCCAGCACCCACAGGCTCGACACCCGGCCGAGCATCGCGTCCGGAGTCGCTCGCTGGATCAGCGCCGCACGCAGGATGCCGGCAAGGCTCGCGGCGGCGCCGAGCGTCGCGAGGCAGAGCAGGGCCGGGACCATGCCGTCGCTGAAACCCAGCACGATGCAGGCGCAGGCCCAGACCGCGACGCAGGCGAGAAGCCAGCGGCCCGCGAACGGGCTCGCGCCGGCGCGCCCCGAGGCCAGGGCGCCGAAGAGCGCGCCGACCGAGGGGGCGGCATAGAGAAGGCCGATGCTGTCGGGCCCTCCGCCGAGCCCGTGCGTCGCGAGTTCGGGCAGCAGCACGTAGGGCACCGCGAAGACCAGGGCGACGAGATCGACGAGGAGCAGGCTCAGGACCAGGGGAGAGCGGGCGATGTAGCGCAAGCCGCCCATGAAGCCGGCCTCGTCGGCGGCGAGGACGGGGAGAGGCGCCCCGGCCGACGCCCCGGCCAGGGGCGGCAGGGGGGGCAGGAAGGCGAGCACGATCGGGGTGATGCCGGAGATGAGCGCGACGACGCCGTAGCACGCGACGAGCCCGGCGCCGGCGGTGATCGCCCCGGCGAGGAACGGCCCGGCGATGGCGCCCGCCTGCGCCGCCACCGCCGTGAGCGCGGCGGCCCCCGACAGGTGCTCGCGCCCGACGAGGGCCGGGGTGGCGGCCATGATCGCCGGCATGCCGAAGCCGAAGGTCGAGCCGCCCACCACGGCAGCCGCGTAGATCGGCCAGACCATCGGCTCGGCGAGGGCGGCGTTGGCCATCAGGATCAGGATGGTGAGGAGATGGGCCGTGCGCGACCAGACCATGACCGCGCGCCGGTCGTAGCTGTCGGCGAGCCAGCCACCGACGATGAGCGCCAGCCCCATCGAGGCGGCCACAGCGGCGTTGAGGAACGCCACCTGCAGCGACGAGGACGTGAGCGCGTACATCTGAAGGCTCACGGCGACGCCAAGCACACCGAAGGCGAGGAACGAGGCGGCCCGCGCCGCATAGAGCAGCCGGAACCCCCGGCTCGCGCGCAAGGGAGACAGGTCGAGCATCATGGTGCCATGCCGCCCCGGATGACGCTCTTTGACAGGACTCTCCTGGCGCTCACGCTTCAATCCTCGTCCTTGGCGTCTTCGTCGGCGCCGCGCCGCCAATAGGCCACGGCGAGATGCTGGTCACGGGTGAGGCCACAGGTCTTGCGCCAATGAGCCCGCAGGGCCTTGAATGCATTGAATTCCGATCCTGCCCAGGCGAAGACCGTGCGATCGTCAGGGAATGCGATCGCCCGGACCGCATCCGCCAGGAGCGTCGTCGTGCCGGGCGCTGCGCCGTTGCGGTGGAGCCAGCGCAGTTCCACCCCATCCGGCCGGTCGAGCGCCTGCTCGTCGGCCGGCCCGTCGACCTCGATCACCGCGATCCCGCCGACATGGCCGGGCAGCCGCCCGAGGATGCGGCCGATGGCGGGCAGGCCGGTCTCGTCGGCGGCGAGACAATACCACTCCGCCGCACCGACACTGCGGCCCCCTGGGCCGAGCAGCGCGACCACGTCCCCGGCCTTGGCGCGCTTGGCGAAGGAGGCGCCGGGGCCGGCGTCGTGATGCATGACGAAGTCGATGTCGATCTCACCGGCCGCCACATCGATGCGGCGGATTGTGTAGGTGCGCATGGAGGGCGAGCCCTCCCCCTGTGGCCAGACCGGGATGCCGTCGATTCCCGGCACGGGCCATTGCGGCGCATGGCCGGCGGGCGGGATGATGACGTGCACATGCATGTCGAACGCGTCGTAGCGCGCCAGATCCGTGCCGACGAACGTGATCCGGCGCATATGCGGCGTGAGATCGACGACACGCCGGACCGTGACTTCGCGCAGGCTCGGGATCGTCTTGTCCGCGCAGCCGTCGCCGGTCCAGACGATGGAGGCGTCCGTGGCGCCGGGAAGCTCCTGGAGATGCGAGGCGAGCATGAACTTGACGACGGCGAGGGAGGTCTCGTCGGTGGCCTCCGCCTTCAGCGCGAGCAGGCCTTCGGCGGCGACGAGGGTGCCGGTACCGACGTCGAACTCGACCCTGCCGCGTCCCGGCTCGTGAAGCACGAGAATGTCGTGATCGAGGAAATGCTCGCACAGGTCCGCAATGTATCGCCCGGCATCGGCGAGGCGCACCCGGGCTTCGGAAGCCATGGCTGTCACGGGATGTTCTCCACGATGGCGGGACGGCGCGAAGTCCGGCCGCGGATCGGCTGTTGGCCGTAACCGAGGGAGGACGGACATACAACGCAAAACACGGTGACTGACTTCATCGAAGCACACCGGATCGATTATTTGTCATTGATAGAAAAGCTGCCATCATAAGAATGCTTTCCACGCTTTCTTCGCCGTGATGTCGCGTCCCGGCACAAGTCGATCCTGTTTCCGCGATCCCGGCGCCGTAATCGCGACGCCCGTGACAGGCAGGCTAAAAATTTCACCTGTCGTAAGCATCGGCACGAAGACTCTCTGTCTACAGAGGCGTTCGACCCAGATTTTCATTGTTACATTTTCAAAGATAAAATATTGACCGATCGCATGTCGACAAAAACGGGCGAGCCCCCATATCAGCACTCGAACGGCATCTGATTCCGGCAAGGGACAGAACGCGTCAGGTCTTTCCGCCATCGAACCGAGACGGGAGAA
Source organism: Methylobacterium sp. E-045 (assembly GCF_022829685.1). Lineage (GTDB taxonomy): Bacteria > Pseudomonadota > Alphaproteobacteria > Rhizobiales > Beijerinckiaceae > Methylobacterium. The sequence continues at coordinate 48,724 of NZ_JAKSYE010000034.1, read as the reverse complement.
TGCATGAACGATGTCGATTTTCGCGAGATGCTGGATGCCCACTGCCTGATGCAGGCGGGCTGCTACGTCTCGGACATCGAACCCGCCCCGGATGACGGGCGCTACCTCTGGTCGAGCGCGATCCCCGAGCCGGGTTTCAACGTCGGGGTCGAGACCACCGACCTCGCCTGGGTCCGGGCGACCTCCGCCCGGCGCGGCCGGCTCCCGGCCATCCTCGTCACCGAGGGCGGGGACGCGCTCGGCGCCCATCCGGACCTGCAGGCGGCCATCCCGACCCGATGGATGCTGGGCGATTGCCGAGAAGCGCAGGGGCCGGTCATGCCGGAGGGGCTGACCCTCGCGACGGAGGAGACGGCGGCTCCCGGCGAGGGCTACCTGTCGGTCTGCGGCGGCCTCTACGACGACGCTGGTATGAACGAGATCGCCGAGACGGTCTTCCTGCCGGTGCTGCGCAGCGCCCGGCCCGTCGAGGGCGTCGAGACGCGGCACCTCACCGTGAGCGCGGACGGCGTTCCGGTGGCCTGCGCCTCGGTCTACCGGGCGGGCCCCCTTGCCGGGCTCTACAATGTCGGCAGCCTCGCGACGCGACGCGGGAGCGGCCTCGGCACCCTGGTCACGCGGGCGGCGATGGCGAGCGCCCGGCAGGCCGGCGCGGACACGATGATGCTCCAATGCGTGGCCGGCGGCCATGTGGAGCGGCTCTATGCCGGCCTCGGCTTCACCAAGACGGCGAGCCCGACCCTGATGGTGTTCGCCCCGGACGCGATCTGACGTCGATGGACCGACCGCCCCCTCTCCCCGCCCGCGCGGAGAGGGGGTGCAGGCCGAGGAACCCGGTCCGCTCACAGCGAGGCCGCGAAACTGTCGTGGAACGCCGCCGAATCCACGATCTCGCGGTGGGTGACGCCGGGGATCACGGTCACCTGCTCCACCCGTCGCGAATAGCGGCCCCAATCCACGTGATTGAGGCCGCGCTCCACCGACTTGCCGGCGAGCCAGACCCGGATCGGGCAATCGAACCGTTCCGCCCGGTAGCGGCGGTATAGCAGCGTGTTGTCGACGAAGGTCCAGAGTTCGTATTCCTTGCTGCCGACGCCGGGCCCGTCGAGGGGCAGCGGGTCGGAGGCGGCCGCCACATAGGCGAGGAACTGCTCGTGGAGCTCCGGGTCCATGCGCCGGAACAGATCCTCCCAATCCGCCCGCATCGGCGAGCGCTCCAGCCAGACCGCGACGCCATCCTGAAGGCGGCGGCGATGCTCCGGCGTCAGCACCGGCAGGGCGCCGACCGCGAAGCTCACATCGATGTCGCAGACGTCGAGCATGCCGACGAAGGAGAGATCGATGCGCGAGCCCAGCATCCGCGCCGCCTCGTAGGCGAGGACGCCGCCCCAGGACCAGCCGAGCATCGCGCAGGGGCGCCCGGCGCTCTCCCTCTCGATGATCTCCGCGTAGCGCGCGGCGATGTCCTCCACCGAGACCACGCTCTTGCGGGCGTCGGTCAGCGAGTAGCAGACGAAGCCGGTCACCGGCTGGTCCGGCCCGAGGCGGCGGACCAGGGGTGCGTATTCGCGGGTGTTCACCATCAGGCCGGGGAAGCAGTAGAGCATGGGCCGGTCGCCCGTCGCCCGCAGGCGCACCACCTGCGCGGTGCCTACGGCGTCGGCGGTGAGCGCGGCGGCTAGGGTCTCGACGCTCTGGTTGTTGAAGATGTCGGCGATGGTCGGGCTGCGGTCCGGGAAGGCCGCGCCGAGGGCGGTAAGCACGCGCAGGGCGGTGAGCGAGTTCGCCCCCGCCTCGAAGAAGTTCAGGTCCGGTGGGATGGCGGGGAGGCCCAGCGCCTTGGCCCAGATGTCGGCCACCACCGTCTCGGTGGGGGTGAGCGGGCGCGAGGCGCCGTTCGGCGTCGCCGCCAGCGGCGCGGGCTCCGGCAGGGCCGCCCGGTCGAGCTTGCCGTTGGGCGTCAGCGGCAACCGATCCAGCGCCACGATCCGGCTCGGCACCATGTAGTCCGGCAACCGCCGGGCCAGATCCGCCCGGAGCGCGCTCGCGTCGAGGGCCGCCCCGGCCGCCGCCACCGCATAGGCCACCAGCTGCGGACCCGCCGGACCCTGCCGCAAAGCTGCCGCCGCTCCCGCCACGGTCTCCTGCGCCAGCAGCGCCGCCTCGACCTCGCCGAGCTCGATCCGGAACCCGCGCAGCTTCACCTGCGCGTCCGCCCGCCCGAGATACTCCACCGTCCCGTCCGCCCGCCAGCGCGCCAGGTCACCGGTGCGGTAGAGCCGGCCGCCGGCCCGACCCGACAGGTCCGGGAACGGGTCGGGGATGAACCGGTCCGCCGTCTGCCCGGCCCGGCCGAGATAGCCCCGCGCCAGACCGTCGCCCCCCAGATGCAGCTCCCCGGTGACCCCCACCGGCACCGGCTGCAATGCCGCGTCGAGGATGTAGGCCCGCCGGTCCCCCACCGCCCGGCCAATCGGCGCATAGGCCCCCTCCACCGCATCCCCGGCCCGCGCTCGCCACACCAGGGGCGAGATCACCGTCTCGGTGGGGCCATAGCCGTTGATCAGCAGCGTCGGATCGAGCGCCCGGCCGATCAGCGCGAAGCTCTCCCGCGACAGGGCCTCGCCGCCGAACGCGTAGGAGCGCCGGCTCGGGCGCGGGCCGCTGGCGGCCTCCAGCGCCAGCTGGTGCATGTAGGCGGTGGGGAACCCCGCATGGGTCACGCGATGACGCTCCATGGCGTCGAGCGCCTCGCGCGGAGTCCACAGGCCGTCCGGCTTGAGCACGACGCAGCCGCCGAAGGCCAGGGGCACCATCCAGCGCTCCTGCGCCCCGTCGAAGCTCATCGACAGGACGTGGAGTTCGCGGGTCTCCCGGCTCGTGCCGTAGACGGCCCCCGTGGCGCGGACATGCCGGGCCAGCGGCCCATGCGCCACGGCGACGCCCTTGGGGGTCCCGGTGGAGCCGGAGGTGTAGATCACATAGGCGAGCTGCTCCGGATGCGCCGTGCGGGACGGGGCAGTGTCCGGCTCCGACGAGAGGTCGAGGGCGGAGGGGTCCAGGGTCGCCCCCTCCCCCATCCCGGCCTCTCCCATTCCGGACTCTTGCATCCCGGCCTCTTGCGCCAGCCCGTCGAGGGCGCTGCCCTGCACCATGAGCAGGCGGGCGCCGGCATCGCGCAGGAGGGCGGCGAGACGCGCCCGTGGCTGCGCCGGGTCGAGGGGCAGGAACGCGCCCCCGGCCCTCAGGATGGCGAGGAAGGCGGCGATCTGGTCCGGCCCGCGCGGCAGGGCCACGCCGACCACGGCCTCGGGGCCGACGCCCTCCCGGATCAGCCGGTGGGCGAGGCGGTTGGCGGCCCGGTCGAGCTCGCCGAACGTGGTGGTGCGCGCACCGCAGATCACCGCCGGTGCCTCGGGATCGGCCAAGGCCGCCGCGCCGATCAGCTCTGGCACCAGCCCCTCCGACAGCGGCATCCCATCCACGTAGGGCGAGGACAGATCCGCCAGGGACGAGGCCGAGACGAGTTCGAGCGCGTCGATGCGATGGGCCGGGGTGCCGGTCAGGCCGTCGAGCAGGGCGAGGTAGCCCTGCTCGAACCGGGCGATGGTGGTGGGATCGAAGACGGCTTCGGAATAAGCGAAGGTCGCCGAGAGGCCGCCGTCCTTCTCCGTCACTTCCAGGACGAGGTCGTAGGCGGGAGTGCCGGTATCCTGCCCGAATGCCTCGAGCGTCAGGCCGGCGACGGTGCCAAGATCGCCCAGGGCCGCGGGCTGCTGGCTGATCATCACGCGGGCGAGGGGCGCCCGGCCGGGAACGCGTTCCGGCTGCAGCGCCTCCACCAGTCGCTCGAAGGGCAGATCCTGATGGGCAAGGGCGTCGGTCAGCGACGTCCATAGCTGGCTAAGCACGTCGCGTCCCGGCAATGCCGGGTCGATCGACACCGGCAGCACCAGCGTGTTCACGAACACGCCGACGAGGTGTTCGACGCCCGGCAGGTGGCGGCCTGCCACGGGCATGGCGATGCGCAGGCTCCGGGTGTCGCCAAAGCGATGCAGGAAGAGGGCGAAGGCGCCGAGCAGGATTGTGAAGGGCGACGTGCCCGTCTCCCCCGCCAGGGCCGCGATCCGACGGCTCACCCCCTCGTCGACCGCGAAACCGTGCCGGAGGACGCGGTCGGGGCCTCCGACCCGTCTCTGGCGATCGGTGAGGGACAGATCGGGCTCGGGACCGCGGAGGCGTTCGCGCCACCAGGCGAGGTCGGCCTCCATGGCATCGACACGGGGTTCGCTCGCCTGCCAGGCGGCGATATCGGCCGGCTGGATCGCGAGGGGGGGCAGATCGGTGGGCAGGCCCTCCGCCTCCGCCCGGTAGAGCGCCGGCCATTCCCGCAGGATCACACCCATGGACCAGCCATCGGACACGATGTGATGCAGGGTCACCAGGAGGACGTGATGAGTGCCGCCGAGGCGGACGAGGGCAAAGCGCGCGAGGGGGCCACCGGCGAGGGTGAAGGGGCGCTCCGCCGTCTCGCGGCAGAGAATGGCGAACCGCTCCTCGCGTTCGTGCGCGGCGAACCCGGTCAGATCGGTCTCGGGCAACCCGACGTCGCAGCCGGCCACGATCACCTGCTCGGCTCGACCGTCGGGCCTGCGGCGCAGACGGGTGCGGAAGGCTTCGTGCCGTGCGACGAGGGCAGCGAGGCTGCGATCCAGGGCGCTCCGGTCGAGGACGCCGTGGAGGTGAATTCCACCTGCGATATGGTGGCGCTCGTCATCGCCGAATTCGGCCTCGAACCAGAGCCGCTCCTGCGCCAGCGACAGGGGAAGCGCTCCGTCACGGGAGGCCGGAGCGATTACGAGCGCCGTCGTACCGGCCGCGATCTCCGCCCCGACCGCATCGGCAAAAGCCCCGAGCCGGGGATGCGCGAACAGGGTCTGCGGCGGGATCGCGACACCGATGGCCGTACGGAGTTCGGTGAGCATCCCGATGGCCGCGATGGAATTGCCGCCTAGGGCAAAGAAATGGCTGTCGCGGGTCAGGCCGCGTCGGTCGAGGATGACGGACCAGATCGCGGCGAGGCGCGCGTCCAGCCCGGTCAGCGCCATGACCTCACCGGATTTCGGCGCGCCTTCCGCATCGATCCGCCGACCGTCCTCCATCACCGCGTAGGCGTCGAGGGAGCCGGTCTCCCATCCGCGCCGCGTAGCGCCGCGCTGGATCTTCCCGCTGGATGTGCGCGGCAGGCCGCCGGGATTGAGCAGGACCACGACGCGCGCGGTCTCAAGGAAGGCGTCGGCGACGGCCTCCGAGACCAGTGAGGCGATCGCCTCGGGCGCGGCAAGCTTCTGGGCGGTGCGCGACACCTCCACCGCCACGCCGATGCCCTCGCGCCCGTCGCGTTCCACGGAGAAGGCGGCGATGCGGCCCCGGCGCAGGATGTCGACCTCCTGCTCCACCACCCGCTCCACGTCCTGCGGATAGATGTTCTGGCCACGCAGGATGATGAGATCCTTCTCGCGCCCGACGAGGAAGAGCCGCCCCCGATGCAGGAAGCCGAGATCACCCGTCCTCAGGCAGCGGACGCCGTGCCGTTCGACGAAGGCGGCCGCCGTCGCGTCCGGTTTGCGCCAATAGCCCTGGGCGAGGCTCGGACCGGAGACGATGACCTCGCCGATGGTCCCGTCCGGCAGGGATTCCCCATCCGAACCGGCGATTTGGATCGGATGCCCGGGCTGCTCGAAGCCGCAATCCACCAGCCGGGTGCCGTCCGCCGCCGCGACGGCGCGGCCTTCCGCGAGGCTTGCGGGATCGAGATCGAGGAACCGCATGCCCTCGCCGCGTGTGCCGGCCGAAAGGAAGAGCGTCGCCTCCGCCAGCCCGTAGGACGGCCTCAGCGCGCGGGCGTCGAAACCGGCGGGAGCGAAGCGTTCGGCGAAATCGGCCATGGTCGTGGCCCGGACCATCTCCGAGCCCGAGAAGGCGATCTGCCAGCTGGACAGATCGAGCCGCGCGACGGTCTCTTCGTCGACCCTGTCCTGGCACAGGCGGAACGCGAAATCGGGACCGCCGCTTACCGTGCCGCGATGACGGTGGATGGCTTCCAGCCAGCGCGCCGGGCGGCCGAGGAAGTGCTTGGGCGACATCAGGACGCCCAGGATGCCCGCATAGATCGGCTGCAGCATGCCGCCGATCAGGCCCATGTCGTGATAGAGCGGAAGCCAGCTGACCATGACGTCGTCCGGGCGGAAATCGAAGCCGTGCCGGATCAGCCGCTCGTTGGCGACGAGGTTGGCGTGGCTGACGATCACGCCCTTCGGCAGGGCCGTGGAGCCCGACGTGTATTGCAGGAAAGCGACGTCGTCCGGCGACGGCGCCGCCTCGGGCGGGGCGGCGTGTCTCGCGGCGCCGGGATCGTCCGAAGCGATGTCCTCCACCGGAACCACCGCGCTGCTTTGCCCTGCCATGGCGAGCATGGCGTGAACGGACTCCGCGTCGTCGCGATGGATGAGGATCAGCGCCGGCTCGGCATCGCCGATGATGGCGGCGATGCGCGCCTGATGCTGCGCCCGACGCGGCTCGGGCGGAAAGACCGGGACGGCGATGAGGCCGGCCCGGAGGCAGCCGAAGAAGCCCGCGACGTAGTCGAGCCCGGTATCGAGCAGGAGGCAGACCCGGTCGCCGGGCTGCGCCGATTGCCGAAGCCGCGCGGCGATGATCCCCGCCCGACGGTGGAGGTCCGCGTAGGTGACGGTGACCTCGCCCCGCTGCGGGTCGTCAAGGAAATGAAGGGCGGGGACCTCCCCATGGGTCTCGGCCAGCCAGCGCAGGTGACCGACGAAGTCCGTGGCGGGCGGGACCGCCAGCGACGCGCGCGGAGAACCGTCGGTCATCATATGTCCTAAGATGTCATCGAAGCGGGGCGCCGGAGTTCAGGCGCGGGCGTCGCCGGCAAGGGCGTGGCGCAGGCTCAGGGGCCGCATGTCGGTCCAGACCGTATCGATATGCTCCAGGCACGCGGCGCGGGGCCCGGAGAAGCCGGTCGCGCTCCATCCGGCCGGCACCGGACGATGGGCGGGCCAGACGGAGTACTGCTCTTCACCGTTGATCACGACGAGGAACGTCGCTTCGCTGTCGTCGATGGCCATGGCGTCGCGCTCCGCGAAAGAAGTCGGTCACGCTGCCAGAGACGGTGGCGGATCGCCGAAATTTAAGCCGCGGCGCACAATTTTTCCCGTCGGCTCCTAAATCCCTTCCCTGCCCGAACGTCCCTTTGCCTGACGACTGCCGGCGGATCGCCGCGGTGATCCGTGTCGCTCGGCGCAGGAATGGAGGTTCGGTGATGACGGAATCCTACGACCACCCGGATACGTCCTTCCCCCTGCGCGGGGTCTTCCGGGACGAGGGCGTGAGGCGCGGGGACGAAGACGACGCGCCGGTCTACGATGCGCTGGGCATCGGCTTCGGCCCGTCGAACCTGTCGCTGGCCATCGCCCTCGACGAGGCGGGACGGCAGCGGGGCCGCCAGCCGCGCGTGCGCTTCCTCGAGCGCCAGGACCAGTTCGTCTGGCATGGGGGGATGCTGCTGCCCGACAGCGGGATGCAGATCTCCTTCCTGAAGGATCTCGTCACCCTGCGCGATCCGACGAGCCCCTACACCTTCATCAACTACCTCCACGTCCATGGCCGGCTGATCGACTACATCAACCGCAAGTCATTCTTTCCGAGCCGGATCGAGTTCAACGCCTATCTGCGCTGGGTCGCCGGGCATTTCGCCGATCGCTGCGACTATGGCGATACGGTTCTGGCCGTCGAGCCGGAAGGGCGCGGTGACGCGATCCGCCACCTCCTCGTCCATTCGCGCAAGGCCGATGGCCGCGAGCAGAGGCGGCGGACCCGCGCCGTCATCCTGGCCACGGGCGGCGAGCCGCGCATCCTGCCGGTCTTCGAGGAAGTGCAGGGCAGCGCCCAGGTGTTCCACTCCTCGCTCTACCTGTCGCGGATCGAGGGCGTTCCCCTGCCGGACGGCTCCGCGCGCCGTCCGCGCATCGCCGTCATCGGCGCGGGCCAGACGGCGGCGGAGCTGTTCCTCGACCTGCAGAGCCGCATCCCCACCGCCGATATCACCATGATCTTCCGCGGGCAGGCGCTGAAGCCCGCCGACGACAGCCCCTTCGTCAACGAGATCTTCAACCCGGACTTCACCGATTTCGTCTACGGCCAGCCCGAAACCCAACGCCGGGCCATCATCGACGAGTTCCGCGGCACCAACTACTCGGTGATCGACACCGACCTCCTGACTCGGATCTTCGACATCCTCTACCAGCAGAAGGTCAGCGGGGAGCATCGGCACGCCCTGAGGCCGAGGACCACCGTGGTCGGAGCCATTGAGCAGGCCGGTGAGATCGTCCTAGAAACCCTGGACGCCGCCACCGGCCTCACCGCGCGGGAACCCTACGACGCCGTGATCATGGCCACGGGCTATCGCCGCGACCGCCTGGAGACCATCATGCCGTCCCTCGCCCCGCATCTCACCGACGGCACCATCGGGCGCGACTACCGTCTCGCCACCCGCCCCGGTTTCGAGCCCGGCATCTACCTCCAGGGGTTCAGCGAACCCACTCACGGCCTGAGCGATACCCTCTTGTCCATCCTGGTCATGCGGGGGCATGAGATCGCCCAATCGCTCCTCGCCGACCGGCAGAGGGCCGGCGCGCGGGCCTGACGCGGCCCTCGATCCACCGGCATGGCACCGGCATGGCGTGCGTTGCAGCGTCGAACGGGCGAACGATGTCCTTGAGCCGAGCCGATGCGGAACCTCGTTGGGAGTCAGGTCCGGACGAGGCGGTCTACAGCCTCGACCGGGTCACGTTCTCGGTTCCCGGGCGCGTGCTGCTGCAGCCCCTGAGCCTGACCATCCCCGCCGGCCGGGTCATCGGCCTCATCGGTCATAACGGCTCGGGCAAATCGACCCTGATCAAGCTGCTCGGCCGCCAGCAGGCCCCGAGCGCCGGCCGCCTCCTGTTCAAGGGCGACCAGATCGAGCATCTGGGGGACCGCGCCTTCGCCCGCGAGGTCGCCTACCTGCCGCAGACGACGCCGCAGGCACCGGGCATGCTGGTCAGGGAACTCGTCGCCATGGGCCGCTATCCCTGGCACGGGGCGCTGGGCCGGATGGGCGCGGCGGACCGCGACGCCGTCGCCGAGGCGATGCGGCTCACCACCGTGACTCCGTTCGCCGAGCGCATGGTGGACAGTCTCTCCGGCGGCGAGCGCCAGCGCGTCTGGCTCGCCATGCTGGTCGCCCAGAATGCCGGCTGCCTCCTCCTCGACGAGCCCATCGCCGCCCTCGACATCGCCCACCAGATCGAGGTGCTCTCCCTCGTGCGCCAGTTGTCGCGGGAGCGCGGCCTGACCGTCGTCGTCGTCCTGCACGACGTGAACATGGCGGCCCGCACCTGCGACGACCTCATCGCGCTCCATGGCGGACGCCTCATCGCACGGGGAACGCCCGCCGAGATCGTGACGCCGGAGGGGCTGGAGGCGATCTACGGGGTGCGCATGGGGGTCTTCCCCCATCCCCGGACGGGCATGGCCCTGAGCTACCTCGACTGAGGCCCGCCCGAACCCACGTCGCGCTTCATGCGTTGCCCCGCCAGATCAGGGAGCGACGCATGTCCGAGACGACGACACCGCCCGAGCCGGCCAGGGTGAACGAGGATCTGGCCGCATCCACCTACGACCGATCGCGCGGCGGCGGTTCCACCAAGCCCGAGGAGAACGGCGCCGCGACCGGCCCGAAGGATACCGTCACCGGGACCGTCCAGGAAACGCCGGACGAGCCGAGCGACCGCCCCGGCACCGAAGCCGAGGAGAACGCCCGATGAGTGCGACCCCATCAACGCCCGAAATGCCGGGCACGATCACGCTGACGGAGCCCCGCGACAAGGCCTATTGGGCCCGCTATTTCCAGACCCCCATCGAAGATGTCGAGGCAGCCGTCGCCGCGGTCGGGCACGATCCGGCAACCGTGGCCGAGCGGCTCGGCAAGCCGTGGCCGGTGGAGGAGAGCGGCATCGTCTGAGGCCGCGAAAGCCGGGGCTCGCACCGTCACCCGAAGCAGAATTGCGTACACTTTTCGGCCGGACGGCATAGAGCGGGTCGGGTAGAGGGGAGCCTGCCCGCGGAGATTCCTTGTCGATGGACGCCGAAACCCTGTCCCGTCGCACCCTGCGCTTCGTCAACGTGGCGCATGCCCTCGACCACTTCGTCCTGCTGATCTACCCGACCGCCGTGATCGCCATCGCGGCGCAGACCGGGCTCTCCTATGGGGAGTTGATCGCGCTCGCCACCGGGGCCTTCGTGGCCTTCGGCCTCTGCGCGCTGCCGATGGGCTGGCTCGCCGACCGGTTCGGACGGCGAAATCTCATGGCGGTGTTCTTCTTCGGCTACGGCCTGTCGTGCCTCGGGGTCGCGAGCGCCGCGAGCCCGACGGCCTTCGCCCTGTGGCTCTGCGTGCTCGGGCTGGCTTCGGCGATCTACCACCCGGTCGGCTCGACCATGCTGGTCTCCCATTCGCGCCGCCTCGGGCGCGATCTCGGCGTGAACGGCGTCTGGGGCAATGTCGGCGCCGCGACGGCCTCGGGGGTCACGGCGCTGCTGGCGACGGGGTTCGGCTGGCAGGCAGCCTTCCTCGTGCCGGGCCTCGTCTGCCTCGCCTGCGGGACGGCCTTCCTGGCGATGGTCCCCGGCGACGGCGAGGGCGCGCAGGGCAGGGCCGGGGGCAAGGCGGTCCTCGCGGTATCCCGGCCGATCCCCCTCCTGGTGGTCTTCGCCTGCGCCATCGTGGCCGGCGGGATGACCTTCAACATCACCACCATCGCCCTGCCGAAGGTGGTGGACGAGCGCGTCGGCGACGGTTTGCCCCTGGCGCTGATCGGCTCCGTGGCCACCCTCGTCTTCGTGTTCGGAGCCCTGACCCAGCTCGCCATGGGACGCCTGATCGACCGCTACAGCCTGCCGGCGCTGTTCCTCGGCCTGTCCGTGCTGCAGCCGCTCGGCCTCGGCATCGCGGCCCTGAGCACGGGCGTTCCGCTCCTCGCCGGTCTCGTCCTGGCCATGGCGGCGCTCTACGGACAGGTGGTGATCAACGACGCGATGGTGGCCCGCTACGTGCCGCCCCTCTACCGCGCGAGGGCCTACAGCGTGCGCTATTTCCTCGGCTTTACGGTGAGCGGGTTCGTGGTGCCGATGATCGCGCTCCTGCATGAGAGGGGCGGGTTCGGCCTCGTGCTCGGGATCGCGGCGGCGTTCGGCGCCGTCATCGTCGCCTCGGCGGTCGGCTTCTTCGGCCTCACGCGACGGGAGCGATCCCGGCCCCTCGCCCCGGCGGAATGACGGACGAGGACCGCCACGCGACCGGCCTTCGCACCGCCATCGGACGGGGCCGTCGCGAAATCGGGGCGAACGTCCTATGTCGGTCCCGGTCGGCCAGGGAGAGCGACGCCATGCAGAGGCGGTACGAGATTTTCGCCGACTACCACCAGTTCTATCTCTGGGATCAGGCCGAGAGCCCCGACACGGCGCTGGATTACACCGACGAGGATCTCCACCGGAGGGTCAAGACGGCGCCGTTCCTCGTGGTGATCCAGCCCGAGCGCAACATGTCCGTGCCGGTGGAGCTCGCCATCGTCGACCGGGCGCCGGACGACGCCCTCGACCGGTGGGACCATGTGGCGGAAGCGAGCCTCGACCTGCCCTCGGGCCGCCTCGAGATCCACGAATGCACCGGCGGATCGATCGACGTCCTCACCGTCGCCCCCGGCCCCTACCGGGTCCGCGCCTATTTCGGCGGCCTCGGCACCCTCACCGACGATGGGCTCGACGGCGAGGACCATTACCGCCTCGTCCTGTGGCCGGCCCCTGCCGCCCCGGTCGCGGTGATCAAGCACTACGCCGACCCGCGCTGATCGGGCGACCCCATTCCTTGCGGCTAGGCTGTTCCCTCATCTCGCGGGCACCTCGGGTCCCCTCTCCTGTAAGGAGAGGGAGCACGGCGCGCCTCATGTTGCACCCTTTCGGATAGAGGGAACGACCGTCGAGCGGAGGTGCGACTCCGGTAGCTCCGCATGCGGGGAGAGGCGGGTCCGAAGCCCGCCCCTCACAACTCGAAAAAAATCCACATCGGCCCGGAACCGCGCCCGACCTTCCGCGTTTCACGCGTGCGAGGCCGTGATCGGCTCGCATTCTGGCGCCGGGCACGGTGTCCGGCGCCCTTTGTCATCACGTTGCTCTTCAGGAGGATGTGGTCATGAGGACCTTGGATTTCGCACCGCTCTACCGCTCGACGGTCGGTTTCGACCGCATGATCTCACTGCTCGACCAGGCGACCCGGATCGAGCCGTCGACCACTTGGCCGCCCTACAACATCGAGAAGGTGGCCGACGATTCCTATCGCATCACCATGGCGGTGGCGGGCTTCACGCCGGATGAGATCGACCTGACGCAGCACGACACCGTGCTTCAGGTGACGGGCCAGAAGGCGGGCCAGGACGGGGAGCGCGCCTATCTCCATCGCGGGATCGCGACGCGGCCGTTCCGGCAGACCTTCAACCTGGCCGACCACGTGAAGGTCACCGGCGCCCGCTTCGACAACGGGCTCCTGACCGTGGACCTCGTGCGCGAGGTGCCGGAGGCCTTCAAGCCCCGCCGCATCGCCATCGCCGGCGCGACGAGCCCCGCCGGCCAGGACAACGCGCCCGCCCGGATCGAGGACCGCGCCGAGGCCGCCTGATCGTCGACGCAGCCATGAGAGACACCCTCGGGGGCTCACGGGCCCCCGAGGGCCGCATTCCTGTTTCAGTCCGGCCTCACAGCCATAGGGAGGATCGATCATGTCGTTGAGGGAACCGCATTTCTTCCGTTCCGGCGCCGGGCCTTCCGGCCCCATGAACCCCGCCGCCACCCAGCCCGCCTCGTTCGAGGCGTGGCAGGCCGTGGTGGCCCCCGGGGACGTGTTCCGGCATCCGCGCGAGGTGCTGGCGCACCCGCTCCTGTCCCGCGAGGAGAAGCGGACGATCCTGGCCTCCTGGGTCTCGGACGCCTGCGCCCTCGAGAACGCACCGGGCCTGCGCTGCCTCACCGGGGCCAGGGCCGAGCCGGTCACCGTCGAGGCCCTGCTCGCGGCCCTCGCCGAACTCGACGGCGGCGCCGCCCCGGAGAGGGCCACCTCCGGCCCCCCTCGGGCCGCGCCGCGCCGCCGGCCGCGCCTGGCGAACCTGCACCGCTACCTCCGCCCGCGCCGCCGCAACGACGACGACGAGCCGCCGCCCTGCCCGGCGACGATCATGCCCCGCCCCCGGACACCGCCCAGCGCGGACGCGATCCCGGCCTGAGCGGGGGCGCCTGGCGCGCGCCGCCGCCGTGGGGCGGCGGTCGCGCGAGGCGGCTTGGCCCGCGCTTGTGAAGACCCTCGCCATTCCACCGCCGGCCATTGCGAGTGTTCTTCGAGGTTGGGCGCTGGCGTGGAAGCTTGGCTCAGGGAGAGGAGCAGGCTTTCGCCCTCCCCCCGGACGCGGAGGAACGGGTCGCGACCCAAGTCAGTCGCTCGGTGCATTGGCGCCGGCCCGCGAGAGCGGACATGGGATACGCGAAGCCTTGTCCCTAGAGCATTTTCAAGCGAGGTGGATGCCGGCTCGCGTGAAGACAATGCGACCACACAGCAGGTGAGAATATTGTCCGTGATCCAGAGATGACGGACAATGCTCTAGCGTGCATCGTCCAATATGAACTTTAGCTCCCGCACGGCGCGTTCGATCTCTACCTCGGCCAGCGACGAGTACCCAAACACGAGCATGTCGTCCCCCGCCCCAGGGTCGAAGTCATAAGCGGCGCCGCTGGACAAGGCATAGACGCCGATCCCCCGCTCGCGCGCCTCGATTTGGATTGTCCTGGCCGGAGGGAAGCCATCCGGCAGCCGCCAGACGAGGTGAAGACCACTCTCGCCGCCGAGAATGACGGCCTTGTCGAACGTGCTCCGCAACGCTGCGACGAGGCAGTCCCGGCGTGCCTTGTAGACCTGCCTCAGCCGGCGCAGGTGCCGGTCGAAATGCCCCTCGTCGATGAAGGTGGCGAGCGCGGCCTGTTCCAGCCACGCCTGGCCGTTGCTCATCCGCGCCTTCAGCATTCGCGCTTCGTCCCAGAACATGCGCGGGACCGTAGCAAAGCCGATGCGCAGGCCGGCGCCGACGGATTTCGAGAAGGTCCCGACGTAGAAGACGCGTCGTCCCCCATCGAGGCCGGCCAGGGCGGTCAGCGGCGGCCCGTCGTACCGGAAGTCGCTGTCGTAATCGTCCTCGACGATGTAGCTGTCGGTCTCCTCGGCCCACCGCAGGAGGTCCAGCCGCCGGGTCAGCGGCATGATCGCGCCTGTCGGGAACTGGTGCGAGGGCGTGACGTAGAGCAGGCTGGCCCGGTCCTTGGGCAGCAGGTCCGTCCGCAGGCCGTCGCCGTCGACCGGGACCGGATGGATGGTCATGCCGGCGCTCCTGAAGATCAGAGAGGCCCCGAGGTAGCAGGGGTTCTCGATGCAGAGCTGCCGAGTGTGGGACCGTAGCAGATTGAAGACGAGGTTGAGGGCATCCTGCCCGCCCGTCGTCACGACGACCTGGTCCTCCGTCACCGCGACGGCGCGGGCACGTCTGAGATGAGTGCTGATGGCCGCGCGGAGCTCCGGGAGGCCGGCCGGGTCGCAGTAGTCGGTGAGGTAGGCAGTCTCCCGTGACAGGAGTCGGTTCACGATCCGCCGCCAGATCCGAAGGGGGAACCCGGCGGGGTCCGAGCGTCCAACCCAGAAATCGAGCTCCGGTCGGTCGCCGCCGCCGCCCGGCGAGCCGGCAAAGCAGAGCAGGGGGTCGCCGGCCACGTCCGGGACCGGCCCGTTGGTCGGGGTCCGGTCGCTACGCTGGATCAGCAGGAGGCTGTCCGGCGGGATGGGCTCCACGAAGAGACCCGCCGTACCGCGCGCTTTCACGTACCCTTCGGCGGCGAGCCGCTCGTACGCGGCATTCACGGTGTTGCGAGAGATCCCGAGGCGCTCCGCCAGCAGGCGGCTCGGCGGCAACCCCATCCCGGCCTTGAGCTTTCCCTCGAGGATGATCGCCCGGACCTGATCGAACACCTGGGCCTGCAGCGGCTTGGCGGAGGTCGCGTCGAGCGTGAGCGTCAGTTCCAATCGTCACCTCCACCGGTGCCGTCGCCGTCCGGCCACCATCGGCTCCCACAGCTGCGACAAAACGGTTGGTACCATGGAGCATGCCGGATTTGGTCCTTCCACCGGACCAAAATTTGGAATTATTTGCAACTTAGTGCACCTTGATAATCGGTCAGGCACGCCATCCGGAACACCAAGAAGGCCGGACGCTCGACCGCGGAGGAAACATGAACGAAATCGTCAAGCCCGACTCCCTGCTGGTCGCCGAGGCCGAGAGCCTGACCGAGACCTTCTTCGGCGGTTGCCCGCACGACTGCCCCGATACCTGCTCGATGCTGTTCGAGGTCAAGGATGGTGAGCTGCTCGGCGTCCGCGGAAACCCGGACCACCCGATGACCCGCGGTGGTCTCTGCGTGAAGCTGAAGGACTACGAGAAGCGCCACTATCACCCGGACCGGCTGCTCTATCCCATGAAGCGGGTCGGGCCGAAGGGCTCCAAGCAGTTCGAGCGCATCACCTGGGACGAGGCGCTGGACACGATCGTCACGCGCTGGAAGGCGATCATCGACGAGCACGGTCCGCAAGCCATCGCGCCCTACAGCTATCTCGGCAACCAGGGCCTCGTGCACGGGCTGAACGGCGGCGACGCGTTCTTCAACCGGATGGGCGCCACCGTCACCGAGCGGACCTTCTGCGGCGAGGGCTCGTGCACGGCCTGGCTCCTCACCGTCGGGCCGACCGCCGGCCTCGACCCGGACAGCTACATCCACTCCAAGTACATCGTCATCTGGGCCTGCAACTCGGTCTCGACGAACCTGCACCACTGGGCCATCGTCAAGGACGCCCAGAAGAAGGGCGCCAAGGTCGTCGTCATCGACACCTACGCGTCGCGCACGGCGAAGGCCGCCGACTGGCACATCGCCCCGAAGCCCGGCACCGACGGCGCGCTCGCCATGGCGCTGATCAATTCGATCATCGAACAGGGCCTCGTCGACCAGGATTACGTCGACAATTACACGGTCGGCTTCGAAGAGCTGAAGGAGCGGGCGAGCACCCGCACGCCGGAATGGGCCGCCGAGATCACCGGCGTCCCGGCGCAAGACATCCGCAAGCTCGCCCGCGAGATGGCGACCGAGCAGCCGGTGGGCATCCGCATGGGCGTCGCCCTGGAGCGGCACTACGGCGGCGGCCAGACCATCCGGGCGGTCTCGTCCATTCCGGCGCTCACCGGCGCCTGGCGCCATGTCGGCGGCGGCGTCACCCAGTTCGGCGTGTGGGAGCACCCCTACAAGTTCGACGTGATGTGCCGGCCCGACCTGATCCCGGAGGGGACCCGCGTCGTCTCCAACCTGCAGATCGGACGCGCCCTCACCGGCGAGCTGAAGCTCGACCCGCCGATCCTATCGCTGATGTGCTGGAACTCGAACCCCGTCACGCAGGCCCCCGAGACCGACAAGATCGTCGAGGGCCTGATGCGCGAGGACCTGTTCATGGTCTCCGCCGAGCACTTCCTCTCCGACACCGCCTCCTACGCCGACATCGTGCTTCCGGCGACGATGGGCGCGGAGATGGAGGACATGATCCTGTCCTGGGGCCACCTCTACCTGACCTACAACACCAAGTGCGCGGACGCGCCGGGCGAGGCGATCCCGAACAACGAGATTTTCCGCCAGCTCGCCGCCCGGCTCGGCTTCGAGGAAGAGAACTTCAAGTGGACCGACACGGAGTGCCTGGAGCACTATGTCGACTGGAACGCGCCGGCCTGCGAGGGCATCGACCTCGCCTACATGCGCGAGCACGGCTTCGCCCGCCTCAAGGTCGGCACGCCGGACGACCGGGCTCCCCATAGGCAAGGCAACTTCCCGACGCCGACCGGCAAGTGCATGTTCATGGTCGAGGGCGCCACGAACTTCGTCGCGCCGCCGTTCCGGCAGATGTACGAGGGCTTCCAGCCCGGCGAGGCGCTCGATCCCCTGCCCGACTACCTCGGCCCGCGGGAATCCCACACCAACGATCCGGAACTCGCCAAGCGCTTCCCGCTCAACATCGTCTCGCCCAAGAGCCACTACTTCCTGAACTCCTGCTACGCGAACATGGAGGACAAGCAGAAGGGCCAGGGCGAGCAGTTCGTGATGATCAATCAGCACGACGCCGATGCCCGCGGCATCCGGGACGGTGACAAGGTGCAGGTCGCCAATGACCGCGGCGCCTTCAAGGGCGTGGCCCGCATCACCGACGACGTGAAAGCCGGCATCGTGGTGGCGACGCTCGGCTACTGGCGCCAGCTCAACGAGGGCACGGTCAACAGCATCTCGTCGCACGCCTTCACCGACATGGGCCACGCCCCGTCCTTCTCCGACAACCTCGTCGAGGTTGCGCGGGCGAACTAGAGCTGCGCCCGACCACGTTGGGTCGGGGCACAGCTCTCGATCTTTGTTGTGTCGCACTCTCTTTCGCCGAACCGGCATCCACTTCGGCGGAGAGCGCTCTCGCCGAACCCGGCTCCTCGCAGGCATCCCTCCGGGGGTGCCTGCCTCTACGGCGTCCGTCCATCAGCCGAGGATTTACGAGGCAACTCGTCATGGGGCATGCTCTCGGCGGGCATCCGCGACAGGCGATGTCCGCAACGATAGCAGAGGAGTGACCTTGACATGAGCGACATCGCGACGGTGGCGAAGGCCTTCTTCGACGCCTGTGAGACGGGTGGGGGCTGGGAGGCCTGCGAGCGCTATTGCACCCCCGATGCGACCTTCTCGGCTCAGGCCGACGCCCTGGCCGGCGTCACCTCGATACGGGACTACACGGAGTGGATGAAGGGGCTTCTGACCTTCATTCCCGACGGTCGATACGAGGTGAAATCCTTCGCCACCGACGAGGAACGCCGGAACGTGGCGGCCTACGGTGTCTTCCACGGCACCCATACCGGCGAAGGCGGTCCGTGCCCGCCGACCGGCAAGAGCACGTCGACCGACTACGTCTACGTCATGCAGTTCGAGGGCGACAGGATCGTCGGGATGACGAAGATCTGGAACGACGCCCGGGCCGTGAGGGAGCTTGGCTGGGCTTAGTTTCCTGATAGATACCCCTATCGTCCACCCGGTAATGTGACGAGGCTGCCATCCGTCGGCGCTCAAACCGCGTCGGCGAGCGGCAGCTTTCCTCGTTCCAACCCGGACGTTGGCCTCTGTCTCACCAGCCTGGGAGTGGACCTTCCAGGGGCCTGCCCGAGGTCCAGAAGCGGAGGCGATCAAGCGTGAGGCTTCCCGCCACCGGCCTGCCTTCCCGCCGGGCGCTTGCTTAAAATTCCAAAACTAGGAATTTATGCTTGACAGCGTGACGCTCCTCCGGTATCAATGAGGAACGCTCAAGAAGTGTGACGAGAGGGGCAGCGGGATGGAGCTTCCCTTGGAAACACGACAACTCGCCGAGCGGTTGATGCGGACGACGGGCATGACCGGCCGCGAGATCGCGGAGCGGACGGGGGTCCGCCCCCAGACGATCAGCACGTGGAACCGCCAGCATGGCTGGCGCGAGGGGGTGAGAGACGCAGCGCGTCGCCTCGACCCCGGAGCCTGGGCACCCGCGCGACGGCGCGCCGTGGCGACGCTCTACGGGATGCCGGAGGTCGAGGCCGCGACCCTGGCGGTGGCGCTCGGCGGCACCGTCGTCGGCGCGCCGGCCCTGTTCCGCGCCTGCGGCTTCGCGCGCAGGCCGCCCGCCCGCCCGGCGCCGCGTCCGCCGAAGGTCGGGGCGCCCCCTTCGGAGGCGCGCGCCACGGAGAACCTGGGCGCGGCCCTGCGCGACCATATCGGCCGCCAGATCGCGCGGTTCCACGCGGCGCTCACCGCCGAGACGCCGCCGGGCCTCGATTCGGCGAAGGTGCTGCGCGACCTCGGCGGCCTGAAACGCCTGCTCGACGACCTCTCACGCGACGACCGGGAGCGGAACCATGCGACGTCCCGCTCCCCGGCCGGCGACAGAGGCGACACCGGCGAGGACGATCTGCCGGCCCTGCGCGCGGCAATCGCGGCGCGCTATGCGGCATGCCTCGGCGAGCGGCCGGATGCCGGGTTTTCTGGCGAGCCTGCCGCCGGAGCTGATCCGGGCCCTGGCCTCGGACTGGCTCCATAACGCCCGGAGCGACCAGCTGCCGCCCTGCCCGTCGCGGGACGACTGGACCACCTGGGTGGTGATCGGCGGGCGCGGCTCGGGCAAGACCCGCACGGGGGCCGAATGGGTGCGGGCGCTGGCCGGCGGCGACCCCGCCTTCTGCGCGGCGGCGGTGGGCCGCATCGCCCTCATCGGCGAGACCTATGCCGACGTGCGCGACGTGATGATCGAGGGGCCGTCCGGCCTGCTCTCCCTCTCCGGGTCGCGGCCGCTCTGGTCGCCCTCCCGGCGGCGGCTCGAATGGGCCAACGGCGCCGTGGCCCTGGCCTTCTCGGCCGAGGAGCCCGACTCCCTGCGCGGGCCGCAATTCGGCGCCGCCTGGTCCGACGAGATCGCCAAATGGCGCCGGCCGGACGCCGCCTACGACATGATCCAGTTCGGCCTGCGTCTCGGCGACCGGCCCCGCAACCTCGTCACCACGACGCCCCGGCCGATCCCGCTGATCCGCCGCATCCTCGCCGACCCCCTCACGGTGGTGAGCCGCTCGCGCACCGCCGACAACGCGGCCAACCTCGCGCCCTCCTTCCTCGACGCCGTGGTCGGGCGCTACGCCGGCACGCGGCTCGGGCGCCAGGAGCTCGACGGCGAGTTGATCGAGGACCGGCCCGACGCCCTGTGGACGCGGGAGGGGATCGAGGCCGCGCGCATCGACCGGATGCCGGAGCTCGGGCGGATCGTGGTGGCGGTGGACCCGCCCGCCTCCTCGAAGGCGGGGGCGGATGCCTGCGGGATCGTCGCGGCGGGGCTGGGAGCCAACGGGCACGCCTACGTCGTCGCCGACGCCACCTTGAGCCGGGCGAGCCCGCAGGCCTGGGCCGGCGCGGCCCTGGCCCTCTACCATCGCCTGGAGGCGGACAGCCTCGTGGTCGAGATCAACCAGGGCGGCGAGATGGCCATCGCCGTCATCGCCGAGGTGGATGCCGCCGTGCCGGTGATCCCGGTGCGGGCGACGCGGGGCAAGTATCTGCGGGCCGAGCCGGTCTCGGTGCTCTACGCTCAGGGCCGCGTCCATCACGTGGGCAGCCTGCCGGCGCTCGAGGACGAGCTCTGCGATTTCGGCCCGGACGGCCTCTCCAGCGGCGCCTCCCCCGACCGCCTCGACGCCCTCGTCTGGGCCCTCACCCACCTGATGCTGGGCCAGAGGGCGGAGCCGCGGATCCGGCGGATGTGAGCGGCGTACGCCGCGCGTCCCTCCCCCCTTTGCGGGGGAGGGTGGCCCGCGAAGGCGGGTCGGGAGAGGGGAGCGCCGCCTCCTCGGGATAGACCCGCGCCCCCCCTCACCCGGTCGCTCCGCGACCACCCTCCCCCGCAGAGGGGGGAGGGGTGTTTCCCCGCCGAGGATCTCACATGCCGAACCTCCTCACCCGCCTCGCGCGGGCCGCCTTCCCCGTGGCCGAGACCAAGGCCGCTCCGGTCGCCGGCATCGGCCTCGCCTTCTACGGCGAGGGCCGGGCGGTCTGGACCGCGCGGGATTACGGCGCCCTGGCGCGGGAAGGGTTCCAGCGCAACGCCATCGTCCACCGGGCGGTGCGGCTGGTGGCGGAGGCCGCCGCCTCCCTGCCCCTGGTCCTGACGGACCGGGCGGGGCCGCATCCGCTCCTCGCGCTGCTGGCCCGGCCGAATGCCCGCGAGGGCGGGGCGCGCCTGCTGGAGACGCTCTACGGCCACCTCATGGTCTCGGGGAACGCGGCCTTATGGAGCAAATGCACCAAGCTGCAAGGCTTCTACGATGAGCCGAGCTGCTTCACGTCTGAGGGGCTTTTACGCAGTCCTCATCTGCTGCGTTGTGGGGGCCGTAAACCTGCCAACGCATAGCAGCTTCGCCAGGAGCCTCTTCAGTCACTGGGATAACGATCCCCATAGAGAGGGATCGCATACAGAATTCAGTGCGCCTTCTAGGCGTACCCGGCATAACGTCGTTGTATTCGCACCATCCCCACACATAGAGAAATGCTCTTCCTTCTGCGACACGCGTCATGTCGGCATGAGAAGCAAATACTGGGGTGGATTCGAATTGAGTTCCGGAGGGAATGAATACGACTTGCCTCATACCCCATCCCTCAATGTCTGGATAGGAGAACTCTTCAGACAGTTCACCTTCCATAACCGCAACGCTGGCATAAGTGTACAATCGCTTAGGCCAAGTTTGACCACTATTATTCCATTTGAATGTGACTATATAATCTCTAATTCTTTGTTCTTTTGGTCCAGGGGCTTGCTCAATGTGGAAGTCGCTAGCGAAAATATAGGCTCGCCTTTCAACAAGAAATGTTTCTTGAGCGAGAGAGTTTGCGGCGATGGCCGCAGTAGCGCTGCGGTCGGAATGGAGAGCGGCAAATCGGGCATAGATCGCAGCGGCAGCGGCGGCGGCGAGAGTCAGCAACGCAATGCCGAGGCCAAAAAGGGAAGCTACGAAGGTCAGTCTTGTCCAACGGGCGGAATCAGCCGCAGCATCTGCCGCCTTCCACTGAGCGCAAAGATCGGACTTTCGATTGTCTTCACCGGGCTCGCATGGCTCTTTTTCGTCGTCAGCCTTGTGCGGGCTATCAGCCAAAGGCGCTACGCCCTCCCCATTGCGGGGACTTTGATAGGGATAGGCCTGTTTCTGTCCCCACTCGCTCTGTGGTGGTGAGGCGGCCAAGCAACTCAGTCCAAGGACAGCCGTAAAGAGGTAGCGCCAACCGCTTCTAAACATTGCAATAAAAACACCGCCGTGAACCCGCCACGGCTGATCTTATTGGCGATGTTGCGCTCTGTCTCCTCCACGCCAAGCGTCGCCAGCTTGTCGACCAAATCGCGGTAGCTGACGCCTCTTCGCTTCAACTCGGCTTTGAGGAGGTTCTTCGCGCGGGCCTGCCATTCGGTCTCATTGGCCTTCGTCATCATCGCTCCTGGGGTGAATGTCGCCATATCCGATATATACCCTCTTGTTCTGATGACCAAACATCACCATATTCGATGTATCAACATCGGATATGACGACAGTGACCCAACACTTCCTCCTCTCGGCAGCCGCCCGCACCCTCTCGCTCAAGGCGATCTACAAGGGCGGCGAGGACAAGGCCTACCAGACCTTCAAGCGCCTTCGCTGGCCTGAGACGGATGGCGAGCCCGTGTGCCCTGGCTGCGGTTGCCTCGATCACTACGACATCTCGACCCGTCGTCGCTTCAAGTGCGCTGGCTGCGGCAAGCAGTTCAGCGTCACCAGCGGGACCATCTTCGCCTCGCGCAAGCTGGCCTTCACGGACCCGTGCGCCGCCGTTGCCATCTTCGTGAACGCGGTGAAGGGCCTCTCGGCCCTGCAACTCGGTCGTGACCTGTCGGTGTCCTACAAGACGGCCTTCGTCCTTGCTCACAAGCTGCGCGAGGCCCTTTCGGCTGAGACGCGCGGCTTCGGCCTTGACGGTGAGGTCGAGATCGACGGCGCGTACTTCGGCGGTTCGGTTCGTCCTGAGAACCGCAAGGAGGATCGCAAGGACCGTCGCCTCAAAGAGAACCAGAGCGGCGAGCGCCGGGTCGTCATCGTCATGCGCCAGCGCAAGGGCCGCACCCTGACGTTCGTTGCCAAGCGCGAGGCCGAGGGCGTGGCCCTGGCTCAGCAGCACGTCGCCAAGGGCTCCAAGGTCTACGCCGACGAAGCCGGTCACTGGGACGACCTGAACGTCGCCTTCCCTGACATGGGCCGCATCAACCACTCCGAGGCCTACTCGGCTGACGGTGCCAACACGAACCAAGCCGAGAGCTTCTTCGCCCGCCTGCGCCGCATGGTGTCGGGCCAGCACCACTTCGTCACCGCCCGCTACCTTCACCAGTACGCCGCCGAGGCTGCTTGGAAGGAAGACCACCGCCGCGACCCGAACGGCATCGCCTTCGCTCGCACCATCCGTCTCGCGCTCGTCTCGCCGAAGTCCTGGGCCTTCTGCGGCTACTGGCAGCGCCGCCGTACCGTGAAGGCAGCCTAATGGCAGAGTCAGTCACCATTATCCAACTCCGCGCCAAACAGGAGGAGTTGCAGGACGCCATCGCGTACCTTGAAGGGAAGCTGACGGAGGCGCGGGCCGACCTCCTCCACGTGAGCGCGGTCCTGCGGCTGTTCGAGACGAACGGCGAGGTTCAGCAGTTCCCCGCCCACGTGAACCTCTCGCGCATGTTCAGCGCGGGCGAACTGTTCGCGCTCGCTACCAAGGCGCTGACGGAGAAGGGCGGGCCGATGACGACGCGTGAGCTAGGGGCCTACGTCATCAAATCGAAGGGCTGGGATACGATTGACCCGATCCTGGGCCGGGGCGTCACCCACAAGCTCGTCTACGTGATGAGCAAGGCTCACAAGCGAGGACGCATCCAGTCGCTGGGATATGAGCGGGGCGTGCGGGTTTGGGCGCTGTTGGAGCCGTAGTTCGGCCTTTGTCTGCTTCCTAGAGCGCTATAAATTTATAGCGGTAGGTTGGAGGCCTAAACACCCTTAAAGCCCGTCAGCGGCCAACGTCGCGCAAAATCGAGGCTATCCAGCAACCGAGTGTTGACTCGGAAGCTATCAGAAGCGACACTGTTGCTTGGGTTGGGATAACTCTGCCCAAAAACGACAAAAGCCGGGGGTGCAAGCCCAGCTTTTGTCTCAACCGCACAGGCTCCGAAAGGCTTGCGGCTGTCGTTTGGTAACACGTGCATTTTATGCGCGCCTGATGGCATGTCAAGCTTTTCGGGGCCTCCCACAGGAGGCCACATGGCCAAGGCACGACATCAAGTCCCCTGTCACCGCCTCACGTTTGAGGAGGCCGTACAGGTCCAACTCCGACTCATGAATGGCGAGATCTACAGCCGCATTGCGGCTAGCTACGACGTCAATCAGGGGCGGATCGCCGACGTAAAGTTCGGCCGCCTGCATCTCGGCAGCTATGCGGAAGCGGTTCGCCGCTCCGAAGGCTAAGGGGGCGCAAAATGGCAAAATCACCCCCGCCCCGCCAGACTTCCTCAAAGGTCTCGACCCTTGCCGCAAACGTTTTAGCTGGACGAGTGACGCCCACTAAAGCGCAGGTAAAATCGCTTGCGGCGACCGCCCTGTCTCAAGATCAGACCAAGGGTCAGAAACCGAAGTAGGCAGTCGCCCACCGGATTCCTACGCGGCGGCATCTCAGATGCCGCCGTTTTCTGTTTGGGGCGGCTCCGTGTGAAACCGGACAGGAACGTCCATGCGCCCAACGGATTGGCAAAACAGGCCAAGCCGTGAGGTGTCCGTGCCCCGCTACTTTTTTGACTTCTACGGAGCCGACAAGGAATCGATATTGCGCGATTCGGTCGGTAGCGAATGCTCGGGCCGAGCCGAAGTTCGGGAAGAGGCGATGCACGCGCTGCCAGCGCTTGCCAAAGACAAGGTCCCACAGGATGGAGACACCCAAGCCTTCACGGTATCCGTTCGCAACGAGATGAACGTCACCGTCTACACGGCGACCCTGACCTATGCTGGGATATGGTTCGGTGAAGATATCCCGCCGGTTGAGGAACTAAGCGACTAGCCTGCCTCGTCGTCAGCTTTCGGCTTCTGCTTCGCGATCACTCGAAGCGGCGCCTCTGCTCCTCCGGCGTCAGCTGCTCTGCCCCGACCTTGCTCACCGCTTTAGCCAGCTTCGCTTGGGCCTCTACCGCATCCTGTGCTGCCTTGTCGGCGCGGTTCTGCGCCGTGCGTGTGACGAGCTTGGCCGATGCCACTGCCGCCTGCGCGTCAGCTACGACAGCCTGTGCGCGCTCGACGTCCGACGTCAGCTTCTCGGCGCCGAGCTTGGAGGGCGGCTTGGGCTTGGTAGGTGTATCCGCGATCGCCATTGCGTCTGACTCTCGTCGCTTCGCGATTGTGTGTCTTGAATGGCTTCGTCTTAGAAGCGCTTGCTCGCCAAGCCGTTCAGCAACAGAGTATCGCCTCCAATGCCGCAAACGTACTCCTTGGCGCTATCGGTGGTCATCTGGTGGTCGGTGAAGTGCGTCGACCTTCGTGTTCTGTTCGGGTCTCAATCGACGGGCGGGAACAACTCGATGAACCGCACGCCATCCCATAGCTCGACAGCGTGACCGTCGACCATGGACTTTGCGCGCTCTATCGCCCGATCGTCGTCTTGGACTGAAAGGCGAACCATTCCGATAACAGCCCCGGTCTTCGCAAGTAGAACGGCTCGATAAGCGGGCGGTCGTGGCTCGCTTAAGGAATCCATGCGGGATCGAGGTGGGTCGGACATCGCATCTCTCTCCTGCTGGAGGCGGGAGCGCACGACACTCTCAGCCGTCAGCGCGCCGGTTCGGTGCTGACGATGCCCGAGGGTAGTCCTCAACAGCAGGAGGAGACAGGATTATCGGCGCTATGGCCAAGGTTGGTACATAAAGCGACAGACCAGACTCAACCCGCTCACATCAAAGCTTTTTGGTGCATTTGCTCCATAAGGCCGGGGGAACGCCTATCTCGAAGCGGTGAGCCTCGACGGCACGCCGCGCGAACTCCACGCCCTGCGCCCGGACCGGATGCGGGTGGTGCCCGGCCCCGACGGCTGGCCCATCGCCTACGAGTACGCGGTGGGCAGCCGGACCCTGCGCTATGATCAGACCCGCGAGGGCGTGCCGCCGATCCTGCACCTCACCCTGTTCCACCCGGCCGACGACCATTACGGCCTTTCGCCCATGGAGGCGGCGGCGGTGGCGCTGGATATCCACAACGCCGCCGGAGCCTGGAACAAAGCGCTCCTCGACAATGCCGCGCGGCCTTCCGGGGCGCTGGTCTACGCCACGTCCAACGGCGCCACCTTGAGCGAGGCGCGGTTCACCCGCCTGAAGGGCGAGCTCGAGGCGAATTACCAGGGGGCCGCCAATGCCGGCCGGCCCCTGCTGCTGGAGGGCGGCCTCGACTGGAAGCCGCTCTCGCTCTCGCCGAAAGACATGGATTTCGTGGAGGCGAAGGCGGCCGCCGCCCGCGAGATCGCCCTGGCCTTCGGCGTGCCGCCCCTGCTGCTGGGCCTCTCCGGCGACAACACCCACGCCAACTACGCCGAGGCCAACCGTGCCTTCTACCGCCAGACGGTGATCCCCCTAGCGCGCCGCACCGCCGAGAGCCTCGCCCAATGGCTGGAACCCGCCTTCGGCCCTGCCCGCCTGGAACCCGATCTCGACGCCATCGAGGCCCTGGCGCCGGAGCGGGAATCCCTCTGGCGCCGGGTCCAGGCGGCGGACTTTCTCACGCAAGCGGAGAAGCGCGAGGCGGTGGGCTACGGGGCGGCACCCTGATGCGCTCGGTTCCCCTCCGACTTGCCTCCGGGAACCCGCCACGGACGGCCATTCCACCGGAATGGCAGGTCTAGTCCCAGCGGGCCGCCGCCTGGGCATCGGCGGCGGAATCCGCGGCCGATGCCGGGATCGGCCCGAGCCGGCACAGCCGAACGGATGCACCGTGTCGCTTGAAGCTCACACTCATGATGCCCCCCCTTTCCTCATCGCAGACCGACGACGAATGATGTCATCGACCCGCGGTGAGGAACGCGAAACCTCAATGTAGTCCTACGGTTATTCCCAATCCGGCGGCTCGTCTTGACGGGTGCGCGCCCGTTCAGGTGTCGCACCCATCGAGCCGGCGCTTCAGCGGGACTATCCGGCCCGCACGATGTCCGTCAGGATAAAATCCTCGCCCTTGAACAGCAGGACCGCATCATGGGCTTTCGCGCAGGCATAGGCGTGGCAATCGCCCATGTTGAGGGAAGCCGGATGCCGCCCCTTGCCGAAGCGCTCATAGGCGTCGATGGCGAGTTCGAACTCACGCCCGGCGATCGGAACGAGGCGGATATCCGCCTCCTCGCAGGTCAGGCGAACCCGTTCGCGGGCCGCCTCGACGCTGAAGGCGTAGCTGCGCACGAGGCCGGCGACAGTTTCCCAGAGGGAGAGCGCCGAACACAATCTGTCCGGATCGGACTCCAGGACATCCGCGAGCGCGTCGGCCTCCGCCTCGCCGGTGATGATCGCGATCAGGGCGGAGGCATCGACGAAGAGCGTCATTCTCCGCTCAGGTCGTCGAAGAACGCCTTGTCGGCGGCCCGCCCCGTGGGCTCCGGCAACGGATGACGTGCCCGTAGGGCGGCGAGGCGTTCGCGCAGCGGCACCGATGGGGTCAGGCGGTTCAGTTCGGCCGTGACGGCCCGACGCACGGCCTCGGACTTGGTGACGCCGGACGCCTTCGCGAGCTTCGCCACCAGACCCGCCGTCTCGTCGTCCTTGATGTAGAGCGGCATCCGCACCTCCGGGATATCCTCGGCATGAGGAAGATATCCCGCCGTCGCCCACCTGTCACCACACCCTCCGGGAGCCCGCCATGGACGGCCATTTCACCGGCTATGCCAGCCTGTTCGGCGTGCCCGATCTCGGCAACGACGTGGTGGCGCCCGGCGCCTTCGCGGGGAGCCTGGGCGCGCGCGGGGCCGCCGGCGTGCGGATGCTGTTCCAGCACGATCCGGCCGAGCCGATCGGGCGCTGGCTCTCCCTGCGCGAGGATGCGCGCGGGCTGCGGGTGGAGGGCCTTCTCAACCTCGCCGTCCAGCGCGGGCGCGAGGCCGACGCGCTCATGCGCGAGGGCGGTCTCGACGGATTGTCCATCGGCTTTCGGACCGTTCGGGCGAGCCCGCAGCGCGGCGGCCTGCGCCGCCTCCTGGCGGTGGATCTCTGGGAGATCTCCCTCGTCACGTTCCCGCTCCTGCCCGGCGCCCGCGCCGCCGCGCAGGGCGGGACGGTGGCGCCCCTCGCCATGGAGCTGCGCGCCTTCGCCCGCCGGCTCGCTCCGCGCGGAGCGCCGTCCGCCCGGCCCGCCGCCGTGTCCGCCTTCACCCTCCCCCATGTCGCCCAACCCGAGAGGCTCGCATGACCGTCCACGTTTCGCCCCACGCCGCTGCCGCCCCGGAGACCAAGGCCGATCCGCACCTCCCGCTGGAGAACAAGGCGGCGCGCCCCGCCTCCGACGCCGAGGTGGGCGCCGCCATGGGCGAACTCTCCCGCGCCTTCGAGGCCTTCAAGGAGACCAACGACAGCCGCCTCGCCGAACTGGAGGGCCGCCGCTCGGGCGACGTCCTCACCGAGGAGAAGCTCGCCCGCATCGACGCGGCCCTCGACAGCGCCCGGACCCGCCTCGACCGCCTGACCCTCGACGGCCGCCGGCCGCCCCTGGGCGGGGACGGGCCGAGCCGTCCGGACCCGGCGTCCGTCGAGCACAAGGCCGCCTTCGACCTCTATGTCCGGGCGGGCGAGAGCGGCGGCCTCAAGCGCCTGGAGGAGAAGGCGCTCTCGGCCGGTTCCGGCCCCGACGGCGGCTATCTCGTGCCGCAGACGGTCGAGCGCGACGTGCTGCGGCGCCTCGCCGACCTCTCGCCGATCCGGGCGCTCGCCACGGTGCGCACCATCTCCGGCGGCCTCTACAAGCGCGCCGTCTCCGCCACCGATGCCGTCTCGGGCTGAGCAGCCGAGACCGCGGCGCGGACCCAGACCGACGCTCCCACCCTCTCGGAGCTGAGCTTCCCGGCCATGGAACTCTACGCCATGCCGGCGGCGACCCAGACGCTTCTCGACGATGCCATCGTCGATATCGACGCCTGGCTCGCCGACGAGGTGGAGACGGCCTTCGCCGAACAGGAGAGCGTCGCCTTCGTCACCGGCAACGGGGTCAGCCGCCCGCGCGGCTTCCTTAGCGTGGACAACGTGGCGAATTCCGCCTGGGTCCCGGGCAAGCTCGGCTTCGTCGCCACCGGCGCGTCCGGGGCCTTCCCCACCGCCAACCCGTCCGACGTGCTGTTCGACCTCGTCTATGCCCTGCGCGCCGGCTACCGCCAGAACGCCAGCTTCGTGATGAACCGCAGGGTGCAGAGCACGATCCGCAAGATGAAGGACGCCGACGGCAACTACCTGTGGCAGCCGCCGCTCGCGGCCGACCGGGTGGCGACCCTGCTCGGCTTCCCCGTCGCCGAGGCCGAGGCGATGCCGGATGTGGCGGCCAACAGCCTGTCCATCGCCTTCGGCGACTTCAAGCGCGGCTACCTCGTCGTGGACCGCGCCGGCCTGCGCGTCCTGCGCGATCCCTACACCGCCAAGCCCTACGTGCTGTTCTACACGACCAAGCGCGTGGGCGGCGGCGTGCAGGATTTCGACGCGATCAAGCTGCTGAAGTTCGCGTGAGCGATGGCCGCCCCTCGGCTCGACACCGGCCGGGGGGCGGTCCCCGTCATACCGCGTTACCGCCGCCCCGGCCGCGCCATCCAGTCCGAGCGGTGGGAGCGCCGGAAATTCGCGGACGCCTCGCCGGAGGTGAGCTGCGCCATCTCGGCGGCGCGGGAGGTGATCCAGCCGGCATGCTGGCCGGTGGGGGTCACCGCCGTGAAGCCGCCGCAGGCGGTGCGGGCGCGCTTGTCCTGGCGCATGGCGCCGCTCGACCAGCTCACCACGCCGACGATCTGGTAGCCGCCCGGTCCGCCGCGCAGGATCGGCCCGCCGGAATCGCCGAGGCAGGCACCGGCCCCCGCCGTCTCGGCGAGCTTGCGCCGGTCGGTCACCACCGTGACCGTGTTGGCGACCTGAAGCGAGCCGATGGACACGAGATGGGCCTGGCGCAGGGTGCGGGCGGTGTTGCGGCGGTTCTCGGCCACGACGCCGAAGCCGGCGATGTCCACGGCGTCGCCGCTGTTGATGGCGCCGCCGCCGCGCGGATCGAGGGGCTGGAAATCGCCCCCCAGGGGCTCGGACAGCTTGATCAGGGCCAGATCGATGCCCGGCTGATCCTCCGGCGTGGTGCCGGGTACGAAATCGGGATGCATGGAGGCGGCGATGGCGAGGATGCGGCGCTGGCGGAACGCGCGGTCCACCGCGACCACGCTGTAGCCGGCCTGATGCATCACGCAATGGGCGGCCGTCAGGACGAGGTCCGGGCCGATCAGCGTGCCGGAGCAGATCTCGCCCTGGGTGCTCTCGATGCGGACGACGGAGGCGCGCAGGCCGTTAGGATCACGGGAGACCTCGCCGTTGATCACGGCGAAGGCCGGAGCCGGAATCAGCCCGACCAGCGCCGTGACGACGGCCCTGCGGAGCGCGGTCGCGAACATCGTGTCTCTCCCGCGCCCGGCTGAAAGCCCCGGACGTCCCTGGAATGAAGCCTAGCGTAAGGCAATCCCTCGGCCAAGCTCCCGGTTCCGTCGCAGCGAGCCCGCTCAGGGGCTCCAGTTCGTTCCAGACCCCCATTCCGCCAGCGTCCGGTCAATCCACGCCCGCTGCGGCCCCAGCAGCACCCCTTGCGAGATGCCGCCGCAGGCGCCGCCTCCGACCCAGGCCGAGACGGCGAGCGGCGGAGCGCCGGGCGCCTCCGCGATCGGCCCGCCGGAATCGCCCTGGCAGGCGCCGGATGCGCCGCCGGACGGCTTCATCCAGACCAGGATCCGGCTCTGCCCGTAGGGCTCGACCACGGGCAGCACGGCGCTGCGGAAGGTGCCGGTGGTGCGCGGCTCGCCCGGTTTCGAGACCCCGTAGCCGGCCAGGACGAGGTTCTCGCCGGCACGCGGCAGCGCGGCGCTGAGCGGGGTGGGGCGGAAGCGGCCGGGAAGCGGCGTCGCGGTGCGGACGAGGGCCAGATCGATGGAGCGCCGGCGCCCGGCGATGGCGCCGGCATCGTAGCCGGGATGGACCGCGCGGGCCGCGAGCTCGATCAGCACCGGCTGGCCCGCCTCGTCGCGAACATGCACCCGGTGCTCCGTACCGCCCCGGCGGGGGGAGGCCGCCACGCAATGGCCGGCGGTGAGCACCGCGTCCTGCGCCACCACGATGCCAGTGCACACGCCGCCGTTCGAGGACAGCACCATCACGGCCGAGCCGGCCGCCTCCGGCGCCTCCCGGCCGCCGACCACGGCGCCGGCCGGAGCGGCGGCGAGGCCGAGCAGCAGCGCGGCACCCATCGTTCGCGTGTCGAGACCCATTCCACCCGCCCCCTTCACCGCCCGCCCGGAGACGACGATGAATCCGATACGCGTCGATGCCGCCATCGTCGAGCCGGTCACCCTGGCCGACATGCGCGCCCACCTGCGCCTCGACCCGGACATTACCGCCGAGGACGGTCTGGTGGAGAGCCTGATCGCCTCGGCCCGCGCCATGGTCGAGCTGGCCACGCGGCGCGTCCTGGCGCCGGGGCGCTACCGGGTGATGCTCACGGCCTGGCCCAGGGACGGGTTCGTGCCCCTTCCCCTGAGCCCCCTCGTCGCCCTGGCGAGCGCCGGCTCGGTGGATGCGGCGGGGACCGTCACGGCCTTCGACTCCGGCCTCGTTCGCCTCGCGCCGGACACCATGGAGGCGCCGGGGCTGGTCGTCTCGCCCGCCCTTCCCGCCCTGGACCGGGCCGCCGCCTTCATCGAGGTCGATGCCGGCTATGGCGGAGCGGGTCCGCCGGTCCCCCCGGCCCTCGTCCAGGCGATCCGGCTCCTCGCCGCGCACGGGTTCGAGAACCGGGGCGACCTGCCGGTGACCTTTCCCCCGATGGTGGAGGCGCTGATCGCGCCGCACCGCCGGATGCGCCTCTAACGTACCGTTACCGGAGCCTTGTCATGACGCACCCGTCCATCGGCGCGCGGCGGCGCCGCTACGTGCTCGAACGCTTCGTCGACGACCCGGACGGGTTCGGCGGGCACCTGCGCCGGTTCGTGGCCGGGCCGCTCCTGTGGGGGACGCTGGACTCCACCGGCCAGGCCGAGCGCCTGCGCGGCGGCCGGTCCGATGCGGTGGCGACCCACCGCATCCGCATCGCCTACCGCACGGACGTCACGCCCGCCATGCGGCTCGCCTCGGGGCCACGCCGCTTCGTGATCCGCACGGCGGCGGACCCCGACGGGCGCGGGCGCGACCTCGTCTGCGAGGTCGAGGAACTGATCGACGCCCCAGCGGAGGCCCTGCCGTGAGCGACCCCCTCTCCCTTCCCGCCAACCCGCTCCTCGCCCTGCGGGCCGCCATCCTCGCCATCCTCGGCGAGGATGCGGAGCTCGGCCGGCTCATGGGCGGCCATGTCCGTATCCACGACGAGCCGCCGCGCGGCGCGGCACCCGTCTACGCCCTGTTCGGCCCGGCGGAGATGCGCGACGATTCCGTGGACGGCGCCCTGCGCCATGTCCATCGGCTCGGGCTGATCCTCTTCGCCAAACCCGGCTCCAGCCGCGGCGCCATCGAGGCCGCCGGCCGCGCCGCCGCCCTCCTGCACGAGGCGCTGCTGTCCCCCGCCGGCCATGCCCTGTCGCTCCTGCGGGTCGAATCCCTCGCTTACGCCCGTGACGAGCGCAGCGGCGAGACCCGCGCCACCCTCACCCTCCACGCCGTCACCGAGCGGCTGCCGACCTCCGATGGAGCCGCCCCATGAGTGCCCAGAAAGGCAAGGACCTCCTCATCCGGATCAGCGAGGGGACGGGCTTCACGGCGGTGGCCGGCCTGCGCGCCCGGCAGCTCGCCTTCAACGCCGAGACCGTGGACGTGACGAGCGCGGACTCCGTCGGGCGCTGGCGCGAATTGCTGGCCGGGGCGGGGGTGCGGCGCGCGGCGGTCTCGGGCTCGGGCGTCTTTCGCGATGAGACCTCCGACGAGCGCCTGCGCCGGATGTTCTTCGAGGGCACCATCGACACCCTGCAGATCGTGGTGCCGGACTTCGGCACGATCCAGGGCCTGTTCCAGATCACCAGCCTCGAGTATCGCGGCGACCATGCCGGCGAGATGACCTTCGACATGGCCCTCGATTCGGCCGGACCCCTCACCTTTACGAGCCTGTGATGGCCAACCGCAGGCGCGGAGAGGTCTCCGTCGCGATCGGAGACCGGCGCTACACCCTGTGCCTTACCCTCGGGGCCCTGGCCGAGCTGGAGGAGGCGCTGGGCGCCTCCGACCTCACCGGCCTCGCCGCCCGCTTCGCCGAACGCCGCCTCGCCAGCCGCGACCTCATCGCCCTCCTCGGCGCGACCCTGCGCGGGGGCGGCCACGACCTCGACGACGCGGCGGTGGCGCGGCTGCCGCTCACGGGCGGGATCGAGCCCATCGCCACGGCCCTCGGCGAGGCGCTCGCCGCCGCCTTCGGGGCGGAGACGCCGGACCCATCACCTCCGGACCCTTGAGCCCCACGGGCGGGATCGCGCCGGAGGCTCCCTCCGCCTTCCCGTGGGACGAGGCCATGGCCCTGGGCCTGAACGCCCTGCGCTGGAGCCCGCGCGATTTCTGGGCGGCGACGCCCCGCGAACTGATCGCCGCCGCCGGTCGCGGCGGCCGGCGCGACGCCGCCAGCGCCGCCGACCTGCGCCGGCTGATGGAAGCCTATCCCGATCCCTGAGCGGAGACAGCCATGGCCGAGAGCGAGATCGACCGCACCAATGCGGCGCGGGCGAAGCAACTGAGCACCCTGGACAGCCTGGCCCAGAAGTTCGGCGACAGCCTGAGCAAGGCCTTCACCAGCACGGTCGGCCCGGCCAGGCAGCTCGACGGGGCGCTGACCTCCCTCGTCTCGAAGCTCGCCGGCATGGCGGGCAAGGCCGTCCTCGACCCGGTGAAGGGCGGCATCGAATCCCTGGTGCGAAGCCTGATCAATTCCGGCGCCTCGACCACCGCCCTCGCCAAGGGTGGCGTGATCTCGGGTGGCGTGATCTCGGGCGGCGCGATCTCCGGCGGGCGGGTGCGCCCCTTCGCCGATGGCGGTGTCGTGGCCGCCCCCACCTACTTCCCCCTGCGCGACGGGACCGGCCTGATGGGCGAGGCCGGGCCGGAGGCGATCCTGCCGCTCACGCGGGGCAGCGACGGCCGGCTCGGCGTCGCCGGCGGCGCGGCGGGACGGCCGGTCTCCGTCACCGTCCACATCGCGACGCCGGATGCGGAGAGCTTCCGCCGCTCCGAGGCGCAGGTGGCCGCCGCCCTCGCCCGCGCCGTCGCGCGTGGCCGACGCGCGTCCTGAAGAACTCCCGCGCGGCCGGCGCGCGTCCTGGAAAAGCTCCGGCGCGGCCGGCGCGCGTCCTGACCGTCATCCTTGGAGGCCCCGATGGCCGGCGATTTCCACGAGGTCCGCTTTCCCCTCGACGTGGCCCTGCGCGGCAGCGGGGGGCCGAGCCGTCTCACCGAGATCGTGACCCTGGCCTCGGGACGCGAGCACCGTAACGGCCGCTGGGCCGATTCGCGCCGGCGCTACGATGCGGGCCTGGGCATCCGCACCCTCGACGCCCTGCACGCGGTCCTCGCCTTCTTCGAGGAGCGGCGCGGGCGCCTCTACGGCTTCCGCTTCCGCGACCGGATCGACCATCGCTCGGGGCCGCCGAGCCTGGCGGTGGGGCCGGGCGACCAGCCTCTCGGCCTCGGCGACGGGGCGACGCGGGTGTTTCCCCTCGCCAAGACCTACGGCACCGGGCCGCTGCCCTATCGCCGCCCCATCGCCAAGCCGGTGGCGGAGACCGTGCGGGTGGCGGTGGCCGGTGCGGAACTCCCGCCCTCGGCCTTCGCCTGCGACGGCACGACGGGCCTCGTGACCCTGGCGACGGCCCCCGCCGCCGGCGCGCCGGTGACGGCGGGGTTCTGGTTCGACGTGCCCGTCCGCTTCGACACCGACGATCTCAGCGTGGACCTCTCGGCCTTCACCGCCGGCGAGATCCCGAACGTACCGCTCATCGAGATCGTGCCCTGACCGGAGCGGCGTCTCCCCCAAAGGATCTGGCCATGCGCGACATCCCCGACGCCCTCGCCGCGCATCTCGCCGGCGGATCCACCACCCTGTGCCATTGCTGGTCGCTGACCCGGCGCGACGGCCTCGTCCTCGGCTTCACCGACCACGACCGCGACCTCGCCTTCTCCGGCATCACCTTCGCCGCGTGCTCCGGCCTCGAAGCCGCCGAGGCGAGCGCGGAGCTCGGTTTCGCGGTGGGCGGCGGCGAGGTGGCCGGGGCGCTGACCTCCCTCGGCATCGCCGACGAGGACGTGGCAGGCGGGCTCTACGACGCGGCCGGCGTCGAAACCTGGCTCGTGGACTGGACCGATCCGGGGACGCGCCTCCTCCTCGACATCGGCACGATCGGCGAAATCCGCCGGGCCGGGACCGCCTTCGTCGCCGAGCTGCGCGGGTTGATGGACCGCCTCGACGAGGAACGCGGCCGGACCTTCCGCGCCACCTGCGGCGCCGATCTCGGCGACGCGCGCTGCCGGGTCGATCTCGCCGATCCGCGCTACCGCACCACCGGGACCGTCCTCGCGCCGGCTCGGCCCGGCGAGATGCTGGCGGCCCTGGCCGGCGCCTTCCCCGACGGCCGCTTCACCGGCGGGCGGCTCGGCTGGAATTCGGGCGCGAATGCCGGGCTCGCCAACGACGTCCGGTCCCACGCACCGGCCGATGGCGCCGCCCGGATCGAACTCTGGCAGGAGCCGCCCCGCGCCATCACGGCCGGCGACGCTTTCACGCTCACGGCCGGCTGCGACAAGTGTCCTCGCAACCGAAGTTTGTCCGCAAAACTAGAGGGATAGCTTACTAATTTGGCGCTAGTTCGTCCGCATAATGATCTTTAGTTTGCCCGTGGCTTCACAAGCTGATTTTAGTCACGAAATTCGCTATTGAGATCTTACGGACATGGCAGTGGCGCAACCGACTACGCCCACTGGTTATGGACGCGAGACCAGGAGTTTCGGCAAGGTCCGGGACATGTCAGCATGATTTGGCGATAGCGCGCTATAACTGACAGCACATTTAATTACGAAATTGGCGAGAAAATATTCGCGATCTGACGCGGTGGTACATCATAGATTGTTCGTCTTTAAATTATTCTCAAATCTTTTTATGTTCTTTCAGGTATTTGCAAAACGCTTTAGTGTCTAAAAAATGATAAAGATGGACCTTTAAAACATCGGGTGGGCCAACCGGCTCAAGTCCATACTCATCGGCAAGGCACTGAAGACGCGCGTATCCGATTCCAGTGACGCGGCTAAGTTCATATCGTGTGATGTATCGTTTCTTGAACTGGGCAATCGATGCCAAGGGGATAAGACGGGCTACGCATCGACGCTTTACGTGCCCAGCATATTCCGCCTCGATGAAGTTACGTTCAATCAATTCGTGCACAGCAGGGGGCTGAATGTGCAGCATGGCCGCTGCTTTCTTAAATGTGGTCACGTTTTGCTTTTCAGGATCGATCAGCGAACGCACTTCATCGATATCGAGCAACAGTGCGGGGATGCCTTCGCTATCTGCTCGTTTTCCGATCCATCGAAGGCGGCGATTGAGAACGAGCTCGATGATATCTCCTGTTCGGCTCAAGGTGCGTCGACGAGTCGACAACAGGCCGTACATCTTTGGCTGCACGGAATCTACGATCACCGCGCCGTGCAGCATTCGGTCGATGAAATGTTGGATATCCGACCGCCGAAAGAGATCGCTCTTGAGGAGTTGGTTGCCTCGTGGGACCATAGGTTCGATAAGTCCCTGTCCGACAAATTGCGCTACGGTTCGGCGCGGCACGCCTAGCAGCTTTGTCAGGCCGTCCCATCCCACGCACTCTTCGACTTCACGGATAAGCACTTGCAAATCTGCGGCGGAGACGATCACTTGGCTGTCGCGAAGGTCACTTGCGTCCGCAGCAATGAGACCGGATGCTGCCATAACATTACGCAGTCGCTTTGGATCAATGCCGAAGGCATTGTGAGCCGTGCGAATGGAGTACCACGGACGTTCTGGGATGGGCTGTCCGAATAAAGATTTACGAAGATTGCTCGTCGCGTGATTAAGAATGTACTCAATTGCCTCGGATTTAAACGATGCATAGACGTCATCTTTAGCTCTGTACAACCAATTATACAAATTTCCGTAAGTCGTACTTGGCCGCCCAAGTGCACTAGCACTATCGAGATGCTTGCGGCGGACACCATCAAGGATCTCCACCGTCCCTTCCCGGCCTCGACGGAGCTTCAAGAAGCCTGCCTCGCCGGCGGCACTCTTCTCGTTCGGGGTCAGCAGGTGGCACGCGCCTGACGGCCCAAACAGGTCTGCGGTGCCAAAGGCTTCGCAAACATTTATGGCACTGGACAATGGCATTGTGTCGAAGACCGTTTCACCGCCCGCGCCATTCTCTAAGCGTCGTAGAATGTAGATCTCGAGTTCGGTTGCCAGCCTGCGCTCTACGTCGGCAAGGGTTTGGTCGAGCGTGTCAAAGGCTTGAGCTGTACAGCGTGCGAAGTCGCGAAAATTCTGAATTCCCGTTGGGGCCTTGATGATCTGTAGGGCCATTCCGTGGTGCGGGCATGATCTGACGGCTTCCAGCGACCAAGCGATCCGTTCATAGGCGCGCGATCCGGGGTGTTGGACCTCAACCCCATCGGCGCGAAGGCACGCAGGGCAGAATGCGAGCGAGGTTCGGCGCAACGCGGTCCAATAAAACTTCTCGCTCCGCAGGAACCAACCGTCGTCTGTTTGGATGAGTGCGGCGCGGCGAAGGGCCGTTTCGGGTTCGCCCGTCAAATCAGACAGCCATGCGATTCCTTGTTCTCGGCCGTAGCAGAGTTTGAGGAAGCTATATCCTAGGTCCGTACAAAAATCTGCGGCACTGGGCGCACAGTTCAGGAACGCCAAGCGCGAGACATAGCTTGTCAGAGTCTCATCGGGGTTTAGCGGTGCAACGGGATACAAGCGTGGCATTAGATCGGGTCTCATCGACGCCGTTGCGGTTTCAGGGGAGCATCGCTGCCAGCCACGTTGCGCGGAAGAAGATCGTCCGCGAAGAGGCGGGAGCAGTCGATGGCTCGCCAGTCTGGAGCGAGGAACGGATTCGCCGCGGGGCCGCAGCCGCTCAGAAAGACATAAGCTGCTGCAAACTCGGTGATGCTGAGGACTGAGATCTTGCCGATCAAAGCCTGGTCGATCGCCTGTTGAAGAAGACTGATGGCGGATCCGAGTTGATAAGAGGCCGCGTGGATGAGACGCGGTATGATCATCGTCTGCGTCCGCGAGGCTAGGGCGAGCCGCGCGATGCCCGCAAGGTGGCGAGCCAACTCCGTCAGCATTTCACAATCACGTGGCGAGACAAGGGATTCAAAAGTCACCGGGATCGTGCGGCGTTTGTCTTCGACGGACTGTTCGATGAAGGCCGTCGTGAGTGGGAGGCCGGACACGATCACGGTAACCGGCCAATTGGCATCGGTTATCAGGGACTTCAGTGTGTTCTGAATGTCGATCCGGTCTGGCTCGTTCGCCGTGAGGATGACGTTGTGCATCTCGTCGAAATGGAGAACCGTGGTTCCAAGGGCGGGCAGTCGATCGAAGACTCGCTGCCAGACGGCATGCTTCTCGAGCTTGCCAACGACCGGGTAACCGGTTGCCGCAAGCGTCTGGCGCCCCATCGCGACGAACGTGCAGGGGGTCTTGATCTTGAGGCTGATCGCCGCCCGGTTTGGCGTGACCGGATCGGCATAGCCTCGATAAGTGGGATGACGGTCGAGCAGGCGGTGGAGGGCACTGGACTTACCCGCTCCCGTTTCGCCTACCACGAGGACGATGCGACCCTCGCTGCGATTTCCAGGGCCCAGTGGCTTCGTATCGTCAACCCTGAGGAGCAGGCTCTCGGAGGCCGCTTTCAGGGCGGCCTCAAGGCGTTCATATCGCTCTGTCGTCAAGAAGCGGGAATTGATCCGCTCCTTGATCGCAAGCCGTTCATGATCCTCAGAATCAAAGGATTGGCGCAGGATATCGAGGGGATTCGTCAGTGCTTTAGTCACGTCTCGATCCGGAATGACGGTTTCTTTGGACCATGAGGTTCCCCCGGATCCGACGGCAAAGCGTCCGTCGACGGGAGGTTTTCGGGTACGACGTCGATGGCCCCGTCCAGATAGTCATTGGAGTCCGGAGCACCGGTTCCCTCTGCTGCTGAGAAGCTTGGCATGCGGAAGCCATAGCTGAGACTATCTTCGGCCTGCTGAATGACGGCGTCACTCGGAGCCGACGGGCCAATGCCAGCATAGGCTTCAGTGGCTTCGCGCAAGGTCGTGATTTCACGAACGGTCTGTTGAATGACCTGCAGCGTGGCTTCGTCGGGGTTCGTGAACCGAGCGCGGATATTGGCCAGTGTTGGCATCCACGTTGCGACCGACACATTGTCGAGACCCGGTGTGACGCAATCGACCGGGAGGTATGGGCCTTTCTCACCCATAGCGACGGAGACTGTTCCGATATCTCCATAATCGACCCGGACAGCCACAGGAACTGTTCCGCTCGCCCCCGCCGCTTTCCGACGATAAGCCTGTAGACACTCGGACTGGTACTGAAGGCCGAGGAAGCGAACTCCTTCATGATCGAGGACGCGTGTTGTCTCGATACCGAATGCGGCCCGCAGCGTGTCACGGTCCGGCGGCTGCTTGACCTTGAACAGTTCGGTCCGCGAGAGCCATTCTTCGCGTGGCGTCCGTCCCGAGAGACCCTCGTGCGGGGTGTTGTGATAGATGTCGATCAGGTACCGGCACAGGACCCAGCGGAAATCGGATTCGAAGAGATTAGCATTGCCCTCAGAATCATAGTCTCCACGCGTCACAACGTTTTCGAAGGTCCGCCCAGCGAATCGGGCCACAAGTCGCGTGTGTATCGTCCGAAAGACGCGCTCGACTCGCCCGCGTAGCCACGGAAGACCGCCAACGGTAAGGACTGGATGTGCACCGATCATCATGACAGCAAGCCGAAATCGCTTGTTCGCGAACGAAGGGCCGCCGTCGGTGACAACAGTTTCTGGCGTTCCGCACATATCCCACGGCGTCAGCGAGCCGATGCTGTCGGCAAAGCGCCCCTTATCAACGAGCGCCATACGGAGAGCGGCGAGCGCGTTGTCAGACGATGCTGTCGCGGCGAGGCTAAGGCCAACGATGCATCGCGTGGCGCAACATATGACAACACACAGATGGCATTTCATGCGGGCAATGCGATCACGCTGCTCAAGCGTCAGGCTCAACCAAACGCCCGCTTCAATGGCCAGCAGCATCAGCGGGACCTCCCATTCGTCCATCTCCAGACGTTCATAAGGGCGGGTCACGTCGGGGCCGCTCGAGACAATCCGGAATTTGGCCTTTGCAGCAGCCTCTCCGAATCGTTTGGCGACCACCTCATAGGCGTCGAGATCGCGTATCCGCTTGTTGAACCAGCGCGTTGACGGCATCGGCAGCGGCTCAAGACCGGCCTGAGCACGGTTTGCGTTCAGGTCTGCAAGGTCCCGTTCCATGTCGTCATAGAGTTCAGTCCGCGAGGGCCGATCGCGGCTGGCGAACCGCGTCGTGTTCTTAATCGCAAGCAACCGAACGTCAGCGTGGATGACGGGCGCGCGGGAACCGCAATTCCCATAGCGGGGCGCCAAAGCAATTGGATCGTAGGCTGCTCCCCTCAGCCGGGCCAGCCAATCGCGGGTTGCTTTCGGCCCAACCACCCGTCGAACTGTGCGTTCGCTGCCGCCACGAGGCTTCCTGAGTTTGCCGTCCTTTGTCCGCTGCATGGGATTGTCGAGATGCTCAACCTCCGTCTCGATCTCGGGAAGGCAGCCTTTGAGGCTCTCGTCCGACAATGTCGTCCGTCCTTCAGCAATCCGCTGCAGAACTTTGCTGCAGACGGTCATACGGAACAGGATCGTTGCTTGGACCTGATTGCTGAGGTCAGCGATGTACGTCGTCCCCGCCTGCAGACGGGCCTTGACGCGGTCGGGGTTGAACCAGCCGGAATGATACCGATAGGTTCGATCACGTCTCACCGCATCGAACTGTTCGAACGTGAACCCCTCGGTGATGTCCGGCTCATTGACGCGGGTAAAAAGGTAGCCCGTCTCCGTGGTCGCAATCCATCGATACTCATGTCCGCGGATCACATGGAGATCCTCCGGGTGGTGTCGCAGGAGCGCGTGCGCGCGAAAGCCTGGAAGCCGGCTCATGCTGCGACTCCCTGAGCAAGAGTTGGCGCGCGGACGACACGAAGCTGATAGTCGATCCGCTGCAGTCCGATGGGAATGAGCACTTCACGATCGATCAGCCTGACACAGGCGCTGAACGCGCGTGCCGCGATGCCAGTCGCCTTGACGAGGTCGTCGATTGTGATGATGCCGTTGAGCGTGTCGACAAGGGTGATGACTACAGCCTCGGCATCAGGATCCGGGTCCCGGCGTACGGCATGAATCAGTTTGGCGTTGTGGACCGTATCTCGATCAAAATTCTTTTCGGTGACGAGGAGAACTTTGTCGGCCGTCGATGGAGGAATGTGACGAGCGATTTGCCGTAAGGTCGCCTTCAGATCCTTGGCTTCCGCACGACGTGAGGGTTTGACAGCGACGAGGATGCGCGTCCCCTCCGTTGTCGTGAACAGAAAGTCAAAGGTGTGCCGTCGCGAACGGCCCTGAGCGTCTTCGTAATCGATGGCTGGCGGTTGCTCCAAGACATCCGCGATGCGCCGGTCAGCGAGAGCGATATAGGCGACGTTCGCTTCAAGGTTGCTCTCGAGCCGGATTTCCCGGGGAGGCGTTCCGGCAATGATCGTAACGCGCGCGCTGCCTCTCGAAGGGCGGATTGTTGATCGCGATGCGCGACTATCTTCAGGAGCGCAAGCGTAGGCCGAAGTCTTTGCGGTGGTCATGGTCTTCCTCGTCATGCAGGGGTTCAAAGCAGCCAGCCGATCTCGTCCGCTCAGGGCGGTTGGTTGGCCGTTCATTTGCGTGAGGAAGTTGTGACGGACTGCTCGCTACAGTGAGGCGCGGCAATTCCCAGGTCTCTTGCGTCACACTAGCCAAAGTGCGACTCTTTCGACCGTGAGAGCTCTCTGCGATTCGTTCGCAGAGAGCTGACACAACATCCGGTTGGGTGGGTGTTCCGACGCGTTTTTTGTGGTGGACGTCGGGAGCTAAGTCTTCACCGATGGGGGCGTCCGATTGGTACTCGGACGCTCCCTGGTGAGATGACCCTTTGAGTATGCTAATATTTGCCTTCACTGGTTGCGGAGCGCTGAACGCAGCGGCCCTTCTTCGAGTAGTAAAGCTGAATCATCGATCTTTTGGAAGCGGAGGCTTCAATTCGCATCGAACTCACCGATCCGAATCGGATGCCTTTGCAGCGATTCGCAGTTAGATTTCAGGACATTAGCGAAATTGCCGTAACCCACTGGTCGGACTCGCGAATCGCAAGTGAATCGCTCAATCCATGAGTGAATCGCTCTTTAGCGAAGCACGTAACGCTGAGGCCTACTCGACCAAGTGACGATCCGTTATCAATCGTGAGGTGGGTTGGAATGGGCTTAAAACTGCTCTGCTCATACGAGCGCAAACGACGGGGCTCATCGCGATTCTGCATGATGAGGATCGCAATGAAGACGACGCCCATCTGCGCGAGAAGATAAAGGGCTAGATAGACATGCCATCGCGCAAGTTCCTGCCCCAGTGTTTCGATGGCTTCATTGGCGGCGACTTGGATCGTTTGGGCGATCGCAATCGCCTGCGCGTCGCTGAGCCCGGTCGCCTGCAGGTTCGAGGCGTGATTGGAGGGGGCCATGATCTTACAACCGCCCTGAAAAGCGGTCGTAGGGCGTAACCTGCACAATTGGGATGTCGACCTCGTATCCGTAGATTTCGAGACGAAGCCAAGCCAGTTCACTCGCGACATCCGCTTCAGGTACGTCCTTGTACCAGCACTTCAGGTTGCTTGTGGCGCCATCGTCCCACCGATACCGCCGAGCCTTCAAACTGCCCTTGACCTCGAAGGGAGCCCGAACGGCTTTCAGGCGGTAGACAGGTTCGAAGGCTCTTTCGAGGAGAAAGCTGAATCCTGTCCGTCCCGATTGCGGGAGTGGGCGAGCCATAACCTCCAACGTCGCTTGGCAATCATCAACGGCGCGATGTGCTCCGTATATGAAGCCAAGATCAGCCGCGATGTAGCAAAGCTTGCTACCCATCCCCTCGTCTGCCCATGGGATTTGCGTCAATGAACAGCCCCACGGCTTCTTGGCTAGGGCTGGGCATACATCCTCGGCGAAGCGGCGATCAAAATTGCTGTTGTGAGCGATGACTAAGTCAGCTTCCGCAACAATCTCGTCGACGCGGACCCTATTGATCATCCGCCCCTGGACCATCGCCCCATCGATTCCGGTCAGCCTCGTGATCTCTGGGAGGATTGGGCCAAACGGCTCTTGAAACGATCCGTAGGGGGTTCCCGCTTCTGTGATCGTCCCATCCACAGTGTACTGGAAGGGCAACAGGCCGATCTCGATCACTTCGTGGTATGCGGGATCGAGACCGGTGGTCTCAAGGTCGATGATGAGGCCGTTCCTGACCTCTGCATCGCCTGGTTGACTGAACGTGCGGCGGGGTTTGTGACGACGAAGTACGCGATAGTTGCTGTTCCGTTCCAGAGCGGTAGCGATGAGTTCCGGATCTATATCGAGCATCGTTTTTGCCTTTCGGGTTATTCCGATTGGCAGAATGTATCTGATTCGAATCAAAACGATACAAATTGTATCTTTTTGAATCATCACTTTTTCGTGATCTGGGGCAAAAGCTGTGGATAGGCGATTGCTTAAGGCTGGACGGGCAGCGCTTGGATGGTCGCAGTCCGAGCTCGCTGACCAAGCTGGCGTGCAGCGGTTGGTTGTAGCCCGCTATGAAAATGGGACTCAAACTCCGCACCCCACGACGATGATCAAGTTAGTAAAAGCATTGAGTGATTGTGGGGTTGACGAGATCAAACTTGCCGATGGGTCCGTAGGCATCATCCTCAGAGCCGAGGCTTTCGCTGCTGAGGCAGAGGGCATTTTACGAGATAAATAACCCGGAACACATTGGATCCTGATATTTAAATTGATATATCATACTTAATAATTAATATTTAGTGGCCCCGCTACGTTCTAATTTGACATCATGCAAGATCACGTAGACCGCTCGGTCTGATAAGGCCCGCGTCGATTGCCAGCCACACCAGATGTGCGTCATTTCGGGCTCCCAGCTTCGCCTTAACGCCATAGTGGTAGTTCTGGATCGTTTTCGGGCTGAGGTTCAAAGCTTTGGCAATGGCCTCCGTCGACATACCGGATGCCACGAGCTGAAGCACCTCTACTTCTCGAGGGCCAAGCTCGCTCAGCATGGAGCGTTTGCCGCCAAGACATTCCGCGGCAAGCTCCTGAGCGATGTCGGCGCTGACCGCCTGTCCTCCACGTGCCACGAGGGCAACCGATCGGACCAGTTCCTCGGGTGCGCTACTCTTGGTAACGTAGCCTGATGCTCCCGCCT
This sequence comes from Methylobacterium sp. E-045, assembly GCF_022829685.1. Classification (GTDB taxonomy): domain Bacteria; phylum Pseudomonadota; class Alphaproteobacteria; order Rhizobiales; family Beijerinckiaceae; genus Methylobacterium. The sequence continues at coordinate 4,078 of NZ_JAKSYE010000034.1, read as the reverse complement.
CGAAAGCTTTAAGTGCGAATGATGCACCCTGATGCATGGTAAACACCAGCACGCGGGCACGTGAGTCCCATTGGCGGATGTGCCGCACCGCCTCAAGGCCGCTCGGTCCCGGCAGCGCCAGATCCATGATCACCATCGTCGGGCAGCTTGCCTTGTAGGCCCGGTAGGCCTCGGCCGCTGTCTCAGCCTCGGCCACGACGCGATATCCCGGCTGACGCTCCAGCAGGCGACGGTACCCCTCCCGCACGACCGGATGGTCATCCACGAGCAGGATCGCAATCTCGGTCACGCTGCGATTCCTTTAAACTTCAAATCTGGAAGTGTCGTCCACTCGGTCCGGACTGTAGGTTGAGTTGCCTCGTTCGGACACGGAATTGTCGCTTCGATCCGTACGCCGCCGTCGGCTGGGGCGATGGTCAGGGTCCCGCCCAGCGCTGCGATCCGCTCACGAATGCCGAGCACGCCCTGACCGCTGCCGGTCTCCACGAGCACTGCGTCGCCCCCTCCATCGTCCACGACCCCAAGCATCACCATCTCCGGCATCCGAACGACGCTCACGTCCACTTGGGTCGGTCGCCCGTGGCGAACGGCGTTGGTCAGGCACTCCTGCACAATTCGGTAGATGCTGAGAGCGGTCGGTCCGCTCAATGTGGAGAGGTCACCAGCGAAGCTCAGGCTGAAGGCGGCGGGCGCCGCGTTTCGTCTCTCCCAGGTGGAGACGAGGCGGCGCAGACCGTGCTCTAGGCCGAACTCATCAAGGTCTGGAGGGCGCAGACGTGCAAGCGCCCCTTTCAGCGTACCCATCATGTGACGGGTAATCCGGCTGATCGAGCGGGCGTCCTCACGCAACTCTGGACGATCGCCCGCTTCGGCCTCGATGGCGCTCGCCAAGGCTCCCGTAGCGGTCAGACATTGCCCAAACTCGTCGTGGAGATCCCGGGCGAGGGCGCGCCGCTCCTCTTCTTGAACGGCAAAGAGGCGCTGCGTCAGCGCCGTCCGCTCCGCTGTCGTTTGACGGAGCCGCTCGCTCAGGGCGTTTACGGCGCGAGCGATGCGGTCGAACTCCCCGGCCCGGAAGCGGGGCAAGCGGGTGGAATGATTGCCTTCCTCCATCCTGCTCAGGCTCCGAGTGATGATCTGGGCCGGCCGCAAGGCGATGCCGATTACGAAGATTGCTAGGAGTGCGATGCCACCTGCCATGGCAGCGGCGGCGGCCATGAGCACCCGCACCTGTCGCCAAACCTGGCGAACTGCTGCACCTCGGTCGGGGGTGGTGAGAACGACCCCCGCTTCCTTGCGGTTGAGGGTCACCACGCGACGGATCGGTTCTATCTCGCCGAATGCGACTCGATAGAGCCATTCGAACCAGGCGGGGGCGGGCCCACCCGCTGTTTCCAAGCCGCTGCACTGCTGGAGCGTAGCCTCGCCCTCCCAGGTCAGGGCAACGCAGTTCCCGGGATTAATGAACCGAAGCGTGTGCGAGCTGCGCCAGTCCGGGAAGGCATACTTCGCGAGCCGCCCGGTGCTGCCCCGCCATGTCAGCTCACGCCAAGCGAGTTCCTGCGCTTCTCGCACGACGCGGTCGGCCGATGCCGCGGTTTCCGCACGGATCCCCTCGTGCACCTCGGCAATCACCCAGGCAGTGGCGCACGCCAGGCACAGGAGCACCACTGCCATGATGCGAAGGATCAATCCGATGAGCAGGCTCATGCCTTAACGTTCCTCGCTTCCGGTGGGAAGGAGGCACGGAACGGCCGGAGGCTGGCAAGTGGCGAAGGACATGATCGGGCAAAATGCCCGGCCCACGACGGGGATTTTGCCGTACCCCGAGGCCGGCATGGCCAATACCTTCCTATCGGCTGGGCTGCTCCGCGAGACGAGCGAAGAAAGCAGCCGGCGACCGGAGGAAATCCATGAGACACGCTTGCCTACTTGGCCTGGGCTTCGCCGTGGCAAATGCCACTGCCGGCGTCGCCAACGACGACGTGCTGAAGCGCAGCCAGGATCCCAACCAGCAGGTGCTGCAGACGATCGATTATGCCAACACCCGCTACTCGAAGCTTGACCAAATCAACGCCGGCAACGTGAAAAACCTGCAGGTCGCCTGGAACTTTTCAACCGGTGTCCTACGCGGTCACGAAGGCTCGCCCCTGGTCATCGGCGACGTGATGTACGTCCACACCCCCTTTCCGAACATCGTCTACGCCCTCGATCTCAACAACGACGGCAAGATTATCTGGAAATATGAACCCAAGCAGGATTCGGCCGTGATCCCGGTCATGTGCTGCGACACGGTCTATCGCGGCTTGGCCTATGCAGATGGGGCCATCATCTTGCACCAGGCCGACACAACCCTGCTCTCGCTGGATGCCAAGTCCGGTAAGGTGAACTGGTCCGTCAAGAACGGAGACTCGAAGATCGGCGAGACCAACACCGCTACGGTGCTGCCGGTGAAAGACAAGATCATCGTCGGGATCTCCGGCGCTGAGTACGGGATCCGCGGCCACATCACCGCTTACGACGCGAAGACGGGCAACCGCGTCTGGCGCGGCTACAGTGTCGGGTCGGACGAGGACATGATCGTTGATCCGGCTAAGACGACCTCGCTTGGCAAGCCAATCGGCAAGGATTCCTCCCTGAAGAGTTGGGAGGGCGACCAGTGGAAGACTGGAGGCGGCGCGACCTGGGGCTGGTACTCCTACGACCCGAAACTCGACCTCATTTATTACGGCACCGCCAATCCTTCGACCTGGAACCCCAAGCAGCGTCCGGGCGACAACAAGTGGACCATGGCGATCTTCGCCCGCAATCCCGACACGGGCATGACCAAGTGGGTCTACCAGATGACCCCGCACGACGAGTGGGACTACGACGGCATCAACGAGATGATCCTCACGGATCAGAAGATCAACGGCAAGGATCGTCCGCTCCTTACCCACTTCGACCGTAACGGCTTCGCTTACACCCTGGACCGCGCCACGGGTGAGGTGTTGGTGGCCGAGAAGTTCGATCCTGTGGTGAACTGGGCATCCAAGATCGATTTGGACAAGGCGTCGCCGACCTACGGCCGCCCGCTCGTTCAGGCCAAGTTCTCCACCGATCAGAACGGTGAGGACACGAACACGAAGGGCGTCTGCCCCGCCGCCCTCGGCACCAAGGACCAGCAGCCCGCTGCATTCTCGCCAAAGACCCAACTGTTCTACGTGCCCACCAACCACGTCTGCATGGACTACGAGCCGTTCCGGGTGTCCTACACCCCCGGCCAGCCCTATGTCGGTGCGACACTGGCTATGTACCCGGCCCCCAACAGCCACGGCGGCATGGGCAACTTCATTGCCTGGGACAACCTCGCTGGTAAGATCAAGTGGTCGAACCAGGAGCAGTTTTCGGTATGGTCGGGTGCGCTCGCCACCGCCGGTGATGTGGTGTTCTATGGGACCCTCGAAGGCTACCTGAAGGCCGTCGATGCGAAGACCGGCAAGGAACTCTACAAGTTCAAGACCGCCTCCGGCATTATCGGCAACGTGATGACCTACACTCATAAGGGCAAGCAGCACCTCGCCATCCTGTCAGGTGTCGGAGGCTGGGCCGGCATCGGCCTCGCGGCGGGCCTGACTGACCCGAACGCCGGCCTCGGCGCGGTGGGCGGCTACGCTGCCTTGTCGAGCTATACCAACCTCGGCGGTCAGTTGACGGTCTTCACGCTGCCGAACTGAACAACATCGGCTCGATGCATCCGCTCGGTTGGGGCGGATGCAAACAGTGTTCTCCCGCGCAGTGACCGCTGTCCGGAAGAATGGCGTGTCGCCCTCGCGCCAACGATGAAGAGGGTTATTTGCGACATTAACTGATCCGAACCTCCGCGCAGCGTAAGTCCTCCACCTTGTTGTCGTGCGGAAATGGATCGGCGGGCTTTCGAGCCCGCCTTTTTTATGGCTGGTCAGCCCCCATTGAAGTGGTCCGCCCTTTAGTATGGCTTTTGAGCCTGGAGGACGGACAGAATGGCAAAGCACCCGAAGCCTGAGGAGATTGTCGCCAAGCTACGGCAGGCGGATGTGCTGATCTCACAGGGCCAGAG
>NZ_JAKSYE010000006.1 GCF_022829685.1 Methylobacterium sp. E-045 | reverse complement strand
GGTGGCGATCTGGGCGAAGGGCATCAGCGCCATGCGGTTGGCGGCGGTGAGGATCGCCACGTCCCCGGTGCCGCCCTGGCCGCTATGGCAGGCATTCACGATGGCGGTCTCGATCGGGTACATGCCGAGACGGCGGCCGACGAAGAAGCCCGTCGCCATCATCGTCACCACCGTCGAGACGATGGTGATGAGGTTCGCCAGCGTGAAGGCGGCCACCAGCTTGTCCCAGGGGGTCATCGACACGCCGATGGCGAAGAGCAGCGGATAGGTCATGCTGATCTGGACGAACTTGTAGGCGACGAAGCCGCCGGCCTGAAGGCGTGGCGAGACCGCGCTGGCGAGCTTGGCGAGGACCGCCAGGAACAGCATCGCCACGGGGGCGGGGAGCCCGGTGAGGTGGTGCATCATCACCCCGAGGAGGTAGAGCGTCACGGCGGTGAGCCCCGCGGCGCCCACGGTGGCGGCATCCACGGGGATGTCCTCAACCTTGGCGGCGGTGACGTCGTTGTCCCGATCAGGCTGAAGCCGACCTTCCCCGGTGAGATGGGGCTTGCGCTTGCCCACCGCGTTGAGGGTACCGGCGAGGATGATCGCCGTCAGGCTGCCGAGCATGACGGGAGGCAGCACCTGGGCGAACACGTCGCCCTGGCTTTGCCCCAGGATGGCGGCGTAGCCGATGGAGAGGGGGATCGCGCCCTCGCCGACGCCACCGGCCATGATCGGCACCACGAGGAAGAAGAAGGTGTTGTAGGCGCCAAGCCCCAGAAGGGTGCCGACCAGCGTCCCCACGCAGGCCGCCGCCACGGAGCCCGCCGCCAGGGGCACGAAGATCTTCAGGAAGCCCTTGATCAGCACCTCCCGGTCCATGCCGAGGATGCTGCCGACGATGATCGTGGCGATATACAGGTAGAGGAAGTTGGTGAACTTGGTGAAATCCGTGATCGCCTTCACCAGCGGCGGCGGGATCAGCAGGTAATAGACCAGGGCCGAGGGGATGAAGGTCGCGAAGATCGCGCCCGCCCCTATGGTCTTCAGGACGGGCAGGCGCTTGCCGATCTCGGCGCAGGTGAAGCCGCCCAGCGCCAGCACCGCGATCATCGTCGGCGCATCGGGCTTGATCTCCCCCTCCGATGTCAGCACCGCCAGGAGGGCGACGAGGATGACGTAAACCGGTGCCGGGATGATGCCGATCTTGAAGTCCACGAAACGCCACCAGCCCTCTGGTCGAAAGCGGCGCGTGGGCGTCTCGGCCGCCGGACCGGATTCGGCGGCCGCGGCGGAAGCTGGGTTCGCCATGGATACTCTCCCATCGACCGGTCACCTGTCGTGCCGGCCTGATTGATCGGACCTTCTGTGGCGAACCGACACGAGCGTTCCGCCCGCTGCCGGCCATCCCGGTTCCGTGATGCGTGAATGGGCGGATGGCGCCGCGAGCTTGTCAATTGCAGGTCGTATCAACCGATCCGGATCGTCTCGGAAGTTCGTTCACGTCCGCGAGAGCCCGTAAAAGGCCGGGCCGATGGCCCTCGCGGATTTCTTCCTCCGGCGAAACGGTCTAAACCGCGCCCCTCGCGCCGAACGCGCGCCATCCGAACACCAGCCGCTTACCTGCCTCGTTCGCAGGAGTGAGCGCGAGGAGACCCGATCCGATGCCCATCCTGACATTTCCCGACGGCAACACCCGCAGCTACGACGCCGCGGTGACCGGCCGTACCGTGGTCGAGGGCATCGCCAAGAGTCTGACCAAGCGCACCGTCGCCATGGCGCTCGACGGGCGGGTCCGCGACCTCGGCGACCTGATCGAAGCGGATGCCCGCATCGAGTTTCTCGACCGCGCCGACCCGCGCAGCCTCGAACTGATCCGGCACGATTGCGCCCACGTCCTGGCGGAGGCCGTGCAATCCCTGTGGCCGGAGACGCAGGTCACCATCGGTCCGGTGATCGAGAACGGGTTCTACTACGATTTCGCCCGCGACCAGCCGTTCACCCCCGAGGACTTCCCCAAGATCGAGGCGAAGATGCGCGAACTCATCGCCCGCGACGCTCCCTTTACCAAGGAGGTGTGGAAGCGCGACGACGTGCGGGCGCTGTTCGAGGCGAAAGACGAACACTACAAGGTCGAACTCGTCGATGCGATCCCGCCCGGCGAGGACCTGAACATCTACCGCCAGGGCGAGTGGTTCGACCTCTGCCGCGGCCCGCACATGACCTCCACGGGCAAGGTCGGCACCGCCTTCAAGCTGATGAAGGTGGCGGGCGCCTATTGGCGCGGCGATTCCAACAACCCGATGCTGACCCGCATCTACGGCACCGCCTGGGCCACGAAGGAAGACCTCGATGCCTATCTCCACCGGCTGGAGGAGGCCGAGCGCCGCGACCACCGGCGCCTGGGGCGCGAGATGGACCTGTTCCACTTCCAGGAGGAGGGGCCGGGCGTCGTGTTCTGGCACGCCAAGGGCTGGACCATCTTCCAGGAGCTCATCGCCTATATGCGCCGGCGCCTGAAGGGCGCCTACGCCGAGGTGAACGCGCCGCAGATCCTCGACAAGTCCCTGTGGGAGACCTCCGGACACTGGGACTGGTACCGGGAGAACATGTTCGCCGCGCAAAGCGCCGGCGACGAGGCCGAGGACAAGCGCTGGTTCGCGCTCAAACCCATGAACTGCCCCGGCCATGTGATGATCTTCAAGCACGGCCTGAAATCCTACCGCGACCTGCCCCTGCGCATGGCCGAGTTCGGCATCGTCCACCGCTACGAGGCGTCGGGCGCCATGCACGGGCTGATGCGCGTGCGCGGCTTCACGCAGGACGACGCCCACGTCTTCTGCACCGAGGACCAGCTCGCCGACGAGTGCCTGACGATCAACGACCTGATCCTCTCGACCTATAGCGATTTCGGCTTTGGCGACATCGTGGTGAAGCTTTCGACCCGGCCCGAGAAGCGGGTCGGGTCAGACGCCCTCTGGGACCATGCCGAGGAGGTGATGACCCGCGTCCTGGCGCAGATCGAGGAGCAGTCGGCCGGGCGAATCCGCACGGAGATCAACCCCGGCGAGGGCGCCTTCTACGGGCCGAAATTTGAATACGTGCTCCGCGACGCCATCGGCCGCGACTGGCAGTGCGGCACGACTCAGGTCGATTTCAACCTGCCGGAGCGCTTCGGGGCGTTCTACGTCGATGGCGACAGCCAGAAGAAGGCGCCGGTCATGGTGCACCGGGCGATCTGCGGCTCGCTCGAGCGCTTCACCGGCATCCTGATCGAGCATTTCGCCGGCCATTTCCCGCTCTGGCTCGCGCCGGTTCAGGTGGTGGTGGCGACGATCACGCAAGATGCCGACGGGTACGCCCGTGAGGTGGTGGCGGCGCTGAACCGCGCGGGGCTCCGGGTCGAGTCGGACCTGCGCAACGAGAAGATCAACTACAAGGTCCGCGAGCATTCGCTGGCCAAGGTGCCGGTCATGCTCGTGGTCGGCCGCAAGGAAGGCGAGGAGCGCACCGTCTCGATCCGGCGGCTGGGCAGCCAGCAGACCCGCACTGCCTCCCTCGAGGCCGCCCTGGCGGATCTCGTCACGGAGGCGACCTCGCCGGACATCCGCCGGGCGCAGGCCGTGGAAGAGAGCGTGCCGAGCGCCGACGTGGCGCTCGACGGGCAGCACGGGGAAAGCCCGACGCCGTGATCCGGTCTCGATGAGCATCCCCCTCTCCCCGCACGCGGGGAGAGGGCCGCGTCTCCCCCTCGTTGGGAGCGCGGCGAGGCGGCAGCTGACGGTGAGGGAGCGCGTCCGACAGAGCTTTGTCCGAAGATACCCCCTCACCCTCGCCCTGACGGGCTCACGTCGCTTCCCGACGAAGGCAGGACGACGTCCTCTCCCCGCCCGGCGGGGAGGGGAGTTGGCCCCGCCCTACGGCACTTCGTTGCCGGCGTAGTTGATCGAGCCGTCGGGACCCTTCTTCCACATGTACATGACGTAGTCGGGCCGGGTGATGTCGCCCTTCTTGTCGTAGGAGATGTCGCCGATCACTGTGTCGAACGGCTTGCCCTGCTGCATGTAGGTGGCGATCTTCTGCCCGTCGCTGGACTTCGTCGCCTCCATCGCCTGTTTCAGGATCTGCACGGCGGCGTAGGAATAGAGGGTGTAGCCCTCCGGATCGAAGTTGATGGCCTTGAAGGCGTCGATGGTGGCCTTGGCCTTCGGGTTCTTGCGGGCGTCGGGCGAGAAGGTCATGAACGTGCCGTCGGAGCCTGGACCGCCGACCTGCGAGAACTCCCGGTCGGCGATGCCGTCACCGCCCATGAGCGGGGCGGCGAGGCCCTGGTCGCGCATCTGGCGGATCAGCAGGCCGGCTTCGGTATAAAGGCCACCGAAATAGACCACGTCGACGCCCGCCTGCTTCAGCTTCGAGACGAGGGACGAGAAGTCCTTCTCGCCGGGGTTGATGCCCTCGAAGATCACGTTTTTGCCGCCCTTGGCTTTGAGCGCCTTCAGGGTCTCGTCGGCCAGACCGCGTCCGTAGGGAGTCTTGTCGTGGACGAAGGCGATCTTCTTGCCCTTGAACTTGTCAGCGAGGTAGGCGCCCGCCACCGCACCCTGCTGGTCGTCGCGCCCGCAGGTGCGGAACGTGTTCCAGTTGCCGCGCTCGGTATACTTGATCGCGGTCGAGGCCGGGCTGATCTCGACGATGCCGGCTTCCTGCAGCACGTCGGAGACCGGGATCGAGACGCCGGAATTGAATGCGCCGACCACGGCCTTCACGCCCTCGGAGGCGAATTTGTTGGCCACCGACACGCCCTGCTTGGGATCGGACGCGTCGTCGCCCACGGTCATGACGAGCTTCTCGCCGTTGACGCCGCCGGCCTTGTTGATGTCGGCGATCGCCTGGGTCGCGCCGGTCTTGATCTGAGCGCCGAAGGCCGCGTTGGGGCCGGTGACGGGGACGACCACGCCGATCTTGATCTCGGCCTGTGCGGCGCCCGCCAGCATCAGCGCGCCCAGGGCCACGCTCATCGCCATCAGTGTTTTCATGGTCATTTCCCCTCGATCAGCGCGGCGGATCGAACCTGCTCCGCATGGCGCATGGTTGCATGAAGATGGTGCGGGCTCACGTCCCTTGCCGGTCGCGCCATGTCAGCGGGCCGGTCCGCTCGTAGAGCCAGCGGTATTGCGTAGTCATCTGTCGTGTGCGGGTGCTCCGGTAGCCCAGCGCGCCGATGGCGAGGATCACCACCGCGTCGAGGGCGTAGCCGGCCGGCGAGAGCAGCGTGCCCGAAAAGAGGGCGTAGTGGAGGAAGCGGGACACGGCCGCGATGGCGAGCCCCGCCAGCACGCAATGCCAGAACGGACGCCATCCCCTGGCAAAGCCGCTGCCCGCCATCCACGCGGCCCCTCCGCCCATCGCCACCGTGACGAGGAGGAAGATACCGAGATTGGGCGTGTCGAGGGACAGGGTCTCGGTCAATGCTGGCCCCCTTCGAGATAGGCTGCCTTCACCTGCGGGTTGTCGAGGAGTTCGCGGCCCGTGCCGCTCATCGTCACCGCGCCGGTGACCATGACGTAGCCGCGATGGGCCAGTTTCAGGGCGTGATAGGCGTTCTGCTCGACGATGAAGACGGTGAGGCCCTCGCGCTGGTTGAGGTCGCGCACGGCCGAGAAGATCTGCTTGACGATGAGCGGGGCGAGGCCGAGCGACGGCTCGTCGAGCATGAGCAGGCGCGGCCGGCTCATCAGGGCGCGGGCGATGGCGAGCATCTGCTGCTCGCCCCCCGACATGGTGCCGCCGCGCTGGTCGAGCCGCTCCTTCAGGCGCGGGAACAGGGTGCACATGCGCTCCAGATCCTCGGCGAAGTGCCGCCCGCCATGCAGGGCCGCGCCCATCTGCAGGTTCTCGCGCACGCTCATGCGCGAGAAGATGCGCCGCCCCTCCGGAGACTGGGCGATGTTGAGGCGCGCGATCTCGTGAGTCGCCATGCGGGTGATGTCGCGGCCCGCATAGGTAATGCTGCCGGTGCGGGCCTGCGGCTGGCCGAAGATCGTCATCATCAGGGTCGACTTGCCGGCCCCGTTGGCGCCGATCAGGGCGACGATCTCGCCCTCGTTCACGTGCAGGTCGACGCCCTTCAGGGCCTGGATGCTGCCGTAATAGGCAGAGACGCCGCGCACGTCGAGGAGGGGCGCCTGCAGAGCGCGGGTCTCCTCCACGAGGACGTTGATCCCGGCGACGCTCATGCGGGAATCTCCGCCTGTGTTCCCGTCAGGCCGACCTCGGCCTCCACCGCCGCCACCTCCTCGTCGTCGACGCCGAGATAAGCGGCGATGACGCGGGTATCGGTGCGGATGTCGTCGGGCGTGCCGTCGGCGATCTTGATGCCGTAATCGAGCACGACGATCCGGTCGGAGATCTGCATCACCACCGACATGTCGTGCTCGATGAGGAGGACGGAGGTGTCGTACTCGTCGCGGATCAGCCGCAGCAGGGTGTTCAGTTCCGCGGATTCACGCGGGTTGAGGCCGGCGGCGGGCTCGTCGAGGCAGAGCAGCACCGGATCGGTGCACATGGCCCGCGCGATCTCCAGGCGGCGCTGGTCGCCGTAGGGCAGGTCGCCGGCGGCATCGTCGGCCCGCGCCGTGAGGCCGATCCGGTCGAGCCAGGCGGCGGCCTTCTCGATCCCCGCCTTCTCGGCGCTGCGATAGGCCGGCAGCCCGAGGATGCCGAGGATCGAGAAGCCGGAGGCCTTCATCAGCGGCTTGTGCATGGCCACCAGCAGGTTTTCCAGCACCGTCATGCGCGGGAACAGGCGGATGTTCTGGAAGGTGCGGGCGACGCGGGCGAGCCGGTTCACGTCGTGGCCGGGCAGGCGCTCAAGAAGGTAGGTCTCGCCGCCCTTCTGCATCAGGCGGATCATGCCCTCGCTCGGCTTGTAGAAGCCGGTGATGCAGTTGAAGACCGTGGTCTTGCCCGCGCCGTTGGGGCCGATGAGCGCGGTGATGTCGCCGCGCCCGACCTTGAACGAGAGGTCGTTGACGGCGGTGAGGCCGCCGAACCGCATGGTCAGGTGGTCGACGATCAGCACCGGATCGGCGGGGCCGCCGGGACCAGCGGCGGGAGGCTCGTCCCGCAGCGTGGCGAGCCGGGTGATGCCTGTGGCGAGGGTCATCGGCCGCGCTCCGCGATGGTGACGGAGGGCGTTCGCTCGGAGATGAGGCCGCGCGGGCGGAACACCATCATCGCCACCATGGCGAGGCCGAACAGGAGCAGGCGATACTCGTTCGGATCGAAACCCTCGCCGAACACGGCCTTGAGGAAGCCGAGGTTGCGCAGGAGTTCGGGGGCGCCGATCATGACGATGGCGGCGATGGCGACGCCGATCTGGCTGCCCATGCCGCCGAGCACGACGATGGCGAGGATGATGGCGCTCTCGAGGAAGTTGAAGCTCTCCGGCGAGACGAAGGCCTGCCGCACGGCGAAGAACGATCCGGCGAAGCCCGCGAACATCGCCCCGAGGGCGAAGGCGGTGAGCTTGGTGATGGTGGTGTCGATGCCGAGCGAGCGGCAGGCGATCTCGTCCTCGCGCAGGGCCTCCCAGGCGCGCCCCAGCGGCAGGCGCCGCATGCGCAGGGTCACGAGGTTGGTGACGAGCGCCAGGGCCAGGATGAGGTAATACAGGAAGACCAGCCGGTGCATCGCGTTGAAGTTAAGCCCGAACGTGGCGGCGAACCCGTTCTCCCCCGCCGTGAAGGGCAGGCCGAAGAAGCTGACGCGCGGGATCGAGGAGATGCCGGCGGCGCCCCCCGAGAAATCGGTCCAGTTGATGAGGACGAGGCGGATGATCTCGCCGAAGGCCAGGGTCACGATGGCGAGGTAATCGCCCCGGAGCCGCAGGACGGGGAAGCCCAGCAGCACGCCGAAGGCGGCGGCGAACAGGCCGGCGAGCGGCAGGCAGATCCAGAAGGACAGGCCGAACACCGTGGAGAGGAGGGCGTAGGAATAAGCCCCCACCGCGTAGAAGGCGACGTAGCCGAGGTCGAGGAGGCCGGCGAGGCCGACCACGATGTTGAGCCCCCAGCCGAGCATGACATAGGTCAAGATCAGGATGCCGAGATCGATCCAGTAGCGGCCCTCGCCGAGGGACCCGGTGAGGAGGGCGGCGAGGAGCGGCAGGGTGAGGGCGATGACGAGGGTGATCGGCGCGAGGATCGCGGCGAGGCGGCTCGCCCCTTCCGCCACCGGCGCCCGGGCGGCCCGCCGCCGCGCCCGTCCGGTGAGGTAGAGCTGCTGAACGAGGCGCAGCACGAAAATGGCGGCGCAGAGGGCGAAGACGGTGCCCCAGCGGCTGGTGATGACGAGGCCGATGCCCTGGCCGAGATCGGTGCGGTAGCTGACGATGGGCACGCAGAGGCCCAGCGTCACCAGGGCGAACAGCCCGGCATCCTTGATCAGGGAGGGAAGAGCGGACGCCTCGGCGCGGTCGGTCACGGGGATGGGAGTCGTCGAACCGGTTGCCACGTCAGACCTTCTCCACTTCGGGCCGGCCGAGGATGCCCGAAGGCTTGAAGATGAGCACGACGATGAGGATGAGGAAGGCGGCCACATCCTTGTACTCGATGGAGAAATACGCCGACCAGAAGGTCTCGATCAGGCCGATGATGATCCCGCCGATGACGGCGCCGGGGAGCGAGCCGATGCCGCCGAGCACGGCCGCCGTGAAGGCTTTCACCCCCGGCACGAACCCGTCCGAGAACGAGACAACGCCGTAATAGAGAAGGTAGAGCGTGCCCGCGACGGCGGCCAGGGCGGCTCCGAGGACGAAGGTCAGGGAGATGGTGCGGTCGACATTGATGCCGAGCAGGGCCGCCATGCGCCGGTCCTGCTCCACGGCACGCTGCGCCCGGCCGAACGGCGTCTTCTGTACGAGGTACCAGAAGCCCGCGAGCAGCACGGCCGTGGTGACCATGATGATCGCCTGCTTGTAGGACAGGGTCACCGTGTACTGCTCGTTCTGGTAGAGGACGACCACGTCCCGCACGAGGGGCGGCACTGGCTTGTTGCGGGCGCCCTGCACCACCTGGACGAAGTTCGACAGGAAGATCGAGACGCCGATGGCCGAGATCAGCGGCGCGAGGCGGAACGATCCGCGCAGGGGCCTGTAGGCCACGCGCTCGATCGCCCATCCCCACAGGGATGTCAGCGCCATGGCGATGACGAGGACGATGAGGAAGACCAGGGCGACGGAAGAGAGGCCGAGCCAGGTGGTGAGAATGAGAAACGCGATGAGCGCGATGAAGGCCGAGACCATGAAGACGTCGCCGTGGGCGAAATTCACCATGCCGATGATGCCGAAGACCATGGTGTAGCCGATGGCGATCAGGCCGTAGATCGACCCGAGGGTCAGGCCGTTGATGAATTGCTGGGCGAAGAATTCCATCGATGGGCTTTCGCGAATGGCATGCCAGATGGCCGCCCGGGGCTGTCCCGAGTCTGCCTACCGCCAGGATCGGGCGTGTTCGGCGCGGGCGAGTGTCTGCAAGAACGCTTCGGGGTCAATGCGGAAATCGCCACGGTCCGAAGGGATTGTCAGGCTTCGTCACCAAGCCGGCCCCGAAACACGGCAGTGCGAGGAGACGAATACGCTCCGTGAGCACCCTGGCGTGGAACATCCGTCCGCCGACCCTACGGTTTTCCGTAGTACGCAGCTTCCTCCACGACTGCCAGACAGGATCCGGAAACGGAGAGGCTGGTATGATCCACATCGTTACACCCGCCAACGAGATCACGTATCGTGATGAGATGGAACAGGCTTGGCGCCTGCGCCACGACATCTTCGTGACCGAGAAAGGCTGGACGGATCTCGCCAAGCCGGATCGGCGCGAGATCGACCAGTTCGATACGCCACATGCCATCCATTTTCTGGCGATCGAGGATCGCAGGGTCATCGGCTATAGCCGGCTTCTGCCGACGACACGCCCGCACCTGCTGTCGGACGTCATGCCTCAGCTGTGCGAAGGCGAACTCCCGCGCGGCAGCGATTGCTGGGAATGGACGCGGCAGGCGGTGGCGCGCTCGCACCGGGCGCGGGGCAAGGCAGTCAACCCGGTCTCCCTCGCACTCCTCACCGGCATCGTCGAATGGGGGATGCGCCACGGCGTGACCCGGCTCGTGCTGCAGATGCCGACCCTCTACCTTCTGCATGTGGTGCAGCTGCATTTCCGCGCCCGCCCGCTCGGCCTGCCCCATTCGATCAGCGGCGAGGACATCATCGCGGCGACCGCGGAGTTCGACGAGCGCACCCTGGCGCGGCTGCGCACCGTCAGCGGCAATCCGGATTCAGTGCTCGCGCCGTCCTCCTACGCCTACCTCGCCGCCTGAGCGAAGGCTGCTTGCCGGACCATCCAGACCATTTCGAAGACGGGCTCTTCGACAAGATAAGAACAAGGGCTGACATCATGTATGCATCGGTGATCGTTAGGGACGAAAGTCTCGACTCTTTGGCAGGACATTGCATCGCGGCACGGAACATCATCGAGGCATCGGGGACATCGGTGATGCGCCAATTGATCGACCTCCTGTTGTTCGAGATCGGCGTGGCCATGGCGAAGGCGGCGGAGACCGAACGGCAGCCGACCCGCAGCAACTTAAGAGTGCCTCACACAACTCCCGGTCACGGTCGGTTCTCGTTCTGAGCATGACAGTGCGGCGGGAGTCTTGTGAGAGACACTAAAGCGGCGAAGGGTGCGATCCCCGCTCGGATCCGCGCCGCCTCGGTCCCAATCGCCTGCGGCTTCGGGCACCCAGCCGCTTATGCCACGTTTCACCGACCCCGACCCAGAGGTCGGGATCGGTGAGACGTGGCGAACGACCGCCGCCGTGCCGTCGCGCGGGCAGACCTCGATGAGCCGGGCTCACCGAGGTCTGGTATGACGCCGCCCGACCGTCGGCGGCGGATATCCGCGCCGTCCCCGAACGAGACAGGGGGGGGCCGGCGACGAGTCCGCGGATCTCCTCGCGGGCCAAGAGCGACCGCATCCAGACCGGCGCGGGCGAGGACGCCATCGTCGGGGGAAGGGCGGCGGCGGGATGAACCAGGATCCCTCCGCGCGTGTTGAGATCCGGTAGATCGCTCCCGATCGCCTGGAAGAACCGACATGCCGGCACTGGTACGTACCCTCGCGCTCCTCATCGTCGCCGCCTCGGCGGCTCCGGCGCTCGCACAGGACGGCCAAGGCGGACACTCGACGTTCCTCACGCAGGCGCCGTTGGGGAGTTTCAAGGCGTCCAAGGTGATTGGGCTGCGCGTGGTCGGCCAGGATCACGTCAAGGTCGGCTCCATCGAGGACGTGATGGTGGACGGGAATGGCCGCGTCCAGGCGGTGGTGATCGATGTCGGCGGCTTCCTCGGAGTGGGAGGCAAGCGGGTCGCGGTGCCCTTCGACCAGATGACGTGGAACACAGACGCCAAGGCCGGGCGGACGCCGGACCCGTCCATCGTCAAGCCAAAGGACGCCCCCTCCGAGGCACAGGCGGCCAAGGTGACACCGGAGACCATGCCCGGCGCGAAGTCCGGCAACGCGGTCCTCAAGGCGGAGACGACCGGCGACATCGACCAGGCCACCGGCCCGGCGGGCGCGGCCGCCACGACGGAGGTCACGAAGGACCGCGCGACCGTCCAGATCGGCGAGCCGATCGAGGCGGAGATCCGTCGGACGAAAGCGGAGTTGCAGGCCGCGCCGGTCTTCACCTACCCGACGCAGAAGGCGGAATGATACGGAGACCGGATGCGTGGTCCTGAAGGGGAGGGAGCGCGAACGCGATCCGTCCGCAGCCATGCCTGCTGGGCTCGGAGCCTGACGCACGTCTCAAGCCCTCGGCCCGAACCCGACGGTACAATCCTGATGATCGATGGACGATCCCGTCCGGCCGCATGGCCGTCCTCGGGATCAGACGCTTCGGGGTACATCAACTCGAACGAGTTGGTGCGGCCAAGAGGACTCGAACCTCCACCCCTTGCAGGACTAGCACCTCAAGCTAGCGCGTCTACCAATTCCGCCATGGCCGCATCGGTACCACCCGTTCCGCCGCGCTCTCCGCGGTGAGGCGGTGCGGTGCGTTTCGTGTGGCGCGGCGCAGCGGATAACAGATCGAATCTGCCACGACAAGCGCCGTAATGCGACTCAGATGAGATCGACCGGCCCGTCGAGGATCTGGACCGCCCCGTCGCCGATGGTGACGCCGGGGGTGCGCACGACGTCGGCCTTGCGGATCAGTTCGGTGATCTCCACCGAGATCCGGTTTCCGGTCACCACGATCTGCCCGCGTGCGATCGGGTGGTCGTTTGCGAGAATCTCGACCATATCCGTTTCCGTGGATTCGAGTTCGATCACGGCGCCGCGTCCCATGCGAAGCAGCATGTGGAGGGGCATGTGGCTGCGCCCGAGCACCACCGAGAGATCGACCTTGAGGTCTTCCAGAACTGCCACGCGCCACGAACTCCATCGGCCCGCTCCGGGCCTCGATCGGCGGAGTGTTCCTGAAATATGGTGAAGCCTTGGTAAACAATGCCCCCCGCAGCGCCCGGCTGTCCGCCTCGACGGCCGATTTCCGACCGCGCTCCGGCCTGAGGCCGGTCCTGTGGCGGATCAGCGACACCCTCGTCCCCTACGACGAGGCGGTGGCGGCGATGGAAGCACATGCCGGGCGCATTGCGAGCGGGGAGGCGCCCGAAATGGTCTGGCTGCTCGAACACCCGCCGCTCTACACCGCCGGAACCTCGGCAAAAGGAACGGACCTCGTCGAACCCGACCGTTTTCCGGTCCACGCGACGGGGCGGGGCGGGCAATACACGTATCACGGGCCGGGGCAACGCGTGGCCTATGTGATGCTCGATCTCAACAGGCGCAGACCGGACCTGCGCGCCTACGTGTCCGCCCTTGAGGCCTGGATCATCGCCACCCTCGGCGCCTTCAACGTGCGCGGCGAGCGGCGCGAGGACCGCGTCGGCGTCTGGGTGCGCCGGCCCGAGAAAGGGGAGGGGGTGGAGGACAAGATCGCGGCGATCGGCATCCGCGTGCGGCGCTGGGTGAGTTTCCACGGCATCAGCCTCAACGTGGAACCCGACCTGTCGCATTTCACCGGCATTATCCCCTGCGGCATCAGCGGCCACGGCGTGACCAGCCTCGTCGATCTCGGTCAGATCGTCACCCTGCCCGAAGTGGACATGGCGCTACGCGCCTCGTTCGAGGCGATCTTCGGAGAGACGCAGGATGGGGAGTGCCAA
Organism: Methylobacterium sp. E-045; assembly: GCF_022829685.1. Classification (GTDB taxonomy): domain Bacteria; phylum Pseudomonadota; class Alphaproteobacteria; order Rhizobiales; family Beijerinckiaceae; genus Methylobacterium. The sequence goes on along the minus strand of NZ_JAKSYE010000006.1, from coordinate 10,445 downwards.
CAGGTTGTCCTCGGATAGTCTGGGTCGGCCGATGGGTGTCTGGCGGCTGATGCCCCTATGAGGGCGCTGCCAGTTGTAGCGGAAGAGGAGGGCCGGGAGTTCCTCTCAACGTTGACCGGACGTATTGCCGGCCCGGTTGCGTTTATGGGCGATGCCCAGCCATCGCAGGGCTTTGGCGCAACGCCCGGATTCGAAGGCCGACCCGTTGTCGGTCGTCACGCGCTCGACCGCGATGACGTAACGGCGGAAGAAGCGCAGGGCGTCGAGGAGGACGGTGAGGCCGGAGCCTCGCTACTCGTCGGGATGGATTTCGGAACAGTCCAGCCGGGCATGATCCTCGACGGCCAGGTGCAGGTACGCCCATCGTCTCGGCCACGGCCGCCAGGGCAAACCCGGTCCGGGCCAGCCGAATCCATCGCGCTCGACCCGCCGGCGTCAATCGCGGATCGTGACGGACGTCCATCCGGTCCCTCCGGGATCGCGGAGGCCTCGCAACTCCGGCGTCCTCGGTTCAGACCCAATGGGCAACCTCCGGAAAACTCACAGCTAGCCCACCCGCAGCAGCAGGGCCACGGCCGCCACGGCGATGACCGCGAAGGTCGCCAGGATCCCGCCCCCGCGGCAGGCGAACTGCCGGGGGGAATTCTTGGGCGCGAACATCCCGAACGGGTGCAGCACACGCGCGACCAAAAGCACGATCAGAAGGCCGCGCACCAGGGTCGGTCCGCCCCCCACCGCTTCCAGTAGAGCGACGAGGACGAGCGCCAGCGGCACGTACTCTCCGAAATTGCCCTGGGCGCGGATGCGCTTCTCCAGGATTTCGTTGCCCCCATCCCCGTGCAGGACATCAGCCGACAGGCGGCCGGCGACGACCCAGGACGAGAGTCCGATATAGAGGAGCGCCAACAGGGCCGCGTAAAAGGCCGTCAGGGCAGGATAGGTCACAGGGTCACTCCGGTGAATGGATCTCGATCGAGCGAACGCGCGGACACGATCGAATGCGGGGCGTATCCGCCCGCTATCAGCGAGGCTTCTGGGCCGCGCGGCTCGGATCGTCGGCGGGGTCGATGTAGTTCAGGCCGAAGGGACCCGTCCCGTTGACCTGCAGCTCCACCGGCTCGTGTGTGGTCCAGAGGGCATGCGGCATGTCCCGCGGCAGGTAGACGAAGCCGCCAACGCGCAAGGACTTGCCGGCGCTCTTGTCCAGCGTCGCACCGTGCTGGTGGTAGATCGAGCCGGCCAGGATGGTCAGCGTCTCGTCCTGGGCATGCGTGTGCGGAGCGATCACGGTATCGGCGGGAACCTTGATGCGCAGCACGAAGGGGCCGGACTTCGCCGGGTCGCCCGACAACCGGCTAATCTGCGTGCCCTTGGGCAGGTTCGCAGGCCCCGGCTCGTAGATGACGCTGGCCGCATCCAGAACCGTGACGCTGCCACGGTGTGTGGAGTCGCGGGCTTCCGCGAAGGCCCGGCTCGCGACAGGAATCACCATGAGGGCGGCGACGAGGGTTGGTACGAGCGGGCTCATGCAGCGGCCTTGCCTTCAGGATCGGGAGAAAGCGGTCGCCGCAAGGCGTCCGCTGGACCTCAGCGCCCGGCGCCCGGCTCGTGGATGGGGCAGCCGTTGAAGCGCTGACGGAACTCGGCCGAGTGCTTGTAGGGAGCGTTGCGAGCACGGTTGATGTTGCCCAGGGGCTGGTGGGCCGAAAGCCCGGTCCAGATGCTGAACCGCATCTCCTCGTCGACCTCTTGCACGCGCCCCGCGTCCCAGCTGTCCTGCGGCCGAACGGTGATCAGCCCGACGCGCTGGAACGGAGCCTCCGCCTCGTCCCACTCCACCGTCGGATCCTCGACGGGCTGGCGTTCGAGATCGCGACAGAGCTGCACGCGGAATTCCCAGACGCCTTCGATGCCACGCATCTCCGACTGCACCGTCTCACGGATCGCATCAGGTCGACCGGACGCGTCGATCTCGTTGCCCGTCAACGCGGTGAGCGCGGGAGCCACGGGGGCGACGGAGAACTTGGCGATGTAGTCGCCATACCGGAACGGTGTGACGCTGTAATAGGTCTCGCCGAGCGGATCGACGTTGGGTGCGCCGCCAAGGGAGGCGAGGGTCGTGCTCTCGACGCCCACTGCCTGCAACGCCTTGTTGACGCCGCGCAGCACCGTCGAGGCGGCGACCTTCAGGCCCTCGGCTCGGTCGGTGGTGCCGGCGAGCAACTTCAGGCTGCCCAGGAACTTGTCGGCACTCGGCGCCTGGAAGACCTTGCCGTTGACCATGATGAAGTTCTGCGTCGTGCCCTCGGCACCGGCCAGGCGCTCACCCTCGACATCGAGCACCTTCAGGGCAAGACCGCGCGGCAGGGAGACGGCGTCGGGCAGGATGTCGCCGGCATTGGTCGACAGGCGCATGTACACTCGGTGTTCGCCGGGCTTAGCGAACAGGCCCTGCGCCAGTTCGGGGGGCAGGGTCGCATCGACCGTCAGCCGCCCCTCCAGGATGCCATGCGACTTGGCGTGCACGGACCGAACCGCGTGGCCGGAATTATCGGCGACGGTCTTAAGGATCTTGTCGAAGGTCTCGTTCAGCTGGTCGATCGTCTCTTCCTCATCGCCCTTCACGTGTTCGACGTCGAGGCTGTAGCGGACTGGCGCTTGCAAGGTCATGGGCTCCGGCTCGATGCAATTCCGACGTGAACAACGCGGGCCATGGTTCGTTCCAGCTTCGCGGGTGTTCAATTAACGGTGAGGATCGTGGCGCAGGCGGCTCCTTCGAGATGGCCGGCCGTGCCCCTGATCCTCCGACCCTCGTCGCCGATGGGTACCGAGGTGAGCAGCTGGAACCGCTCAGTTGGGCGACGTTAAGAAGGGTTCGGCACCGATACGCGACTGGGTTGCGACATGGCGACAACCCGGGAACCGCCCCCCCGAATCCCGCTTTGTCCCGCTGAACAGTGCGATGCCTTCGCGTCGAGCGCATGTCCTCGACTGGCAAGAACTCCCGAAGGTCGGCTTACGATGACGCATAGGTTCGCCCTCTCGATGGCGTTCGCCTTTAGCCTCGCCGCTCCCGTCCAGGCGCAGACCTTCGCTTCGCCAGGCCCAGCCGAAAGCGTGTTGCGCGGGAATGAGTGTGGTCCCGGCACCACCGCTCCAGCTGCGAGCGACATCCGGAACGCGGACGGCACTCGGGTCGACCAGGGTCTCGTCACGAGCCGCAACCCGAACGACCAGCCGGCCTTCCGCGCCAAGATCGTCGAGGCGTTCGCAGAGGGCCGCCACCCGGCTCGAGGCCAGAGCGCCTGACCGGGCAGGGTTCGATTCGCAAGAGACACACAATGGGGGCCGCCGCGCATCGTGCCGGCGGCCGGAAGGAGATCGGATGGGACGGTTCTCAGGCAAGGTGGTGCTGGTCACGGGCGCAGCCTCGGGCATCGGCGAGGCCGCCGCGCGACGGTTCGGGGGAGAGGGCGCGACGCTCGTTCTTGCCGACAAGAATGCCGACGGACTGAACGAGGTGGCCGGCAGCATCGAAGCGGCCGATACCCTCACGGTGGTCGCCGACCTTTCCAACGCGGACCGGTGCCAGGACGTCGTCGCGCAGGCCGTCCAACGGTTCGGACGCCTCGACGTCCTCGTCAACAATGCCGGCAAGGATCATCTCGGCCGTGTCGACGAGGGCGACATCGGCGACTTCTCGACGATCATCGAGACCGATCTCTACGGCGTCTTCTACATGACGCGGTTTGCCCTGCCTCACCTCCGGGAAACCCGAGGGTCCATCGTCAACGTGTCGTCCGTCTCCGGTTTGGGCGGCGACTGGAACCACAGCTTCTACTGTGCCGCGAAGGGCGCGGTGACGAACTTCACTCGTGCCGTCGCGCTCGACGAGGCGCGGAACGGGGTCCGGGTGAACGCCGTCAATCCATCGCTGGTCTACACGCCGTTCACGGCCGGCATGCAGGACCAGCCCGACCTCGTCACCAAGTTCGAGGAGCGGATCCCGATGGGACGCGGAGCGAAGCCCGACGACATCTCCGGCGTGATCGCGTTCCTGGCGAGCGAGGACGCTCACTTCGTCACCGGCGTGAATCTGCCGGTCGACGGTGGCCTGTCGGCCTCCAACGGTCAGCCGAAGTTGAGTTGATGACCTTCCGCGACGCGATCTGCGTCCACGGACGTGAGATTCACCCGAATACCGGCCGCCGATCCACCGCGTCAGACCAACTTCCGCCCTCATACCCGACGAGGCTGAGCATGGCTTACCTGCGATACGCACCCGACATCGAGACCCCTGCGGCAAACGAGCAGGAGACCATCGACGGCATCATCGAGGGGATGACGCAGCAATCCGAGACGGTCAAGGCCCGCGAACACCATGCCGTGCGCGCCAGCCATGCCAAGAGTTCGGCCTGCGTCACCGGCGAGCTGACGATTGCCCCCGGCCTGCCCCAGGATTTGGCGCAAGGGCTCTTCGCCACCCCCGGTACCCATCCCGTGGCGGTTCGCTTCGCACAGGGCCCGGGCGAGACCTTGGGCGACCGCGTGTCGACCCACCGCGGCATGTCGATCAAGGTGTTCGACGTCCCCGGCGAGAAGCTTCCCGGCCACGCCGTCGACACGCAGGACTTCGTGCTCGCGACCGGGACGACCTTCCCGTCCGGTACTGCGGCCGGATTCCTGCGAGATGGCACCGTCATCGGCAAATCGACCGGGTTGCCGGAGGGCGTGAAGAGCGCTGTCTCGTCAACGGCGCGCAGCCTCAACCGGGTGCTGCACGCCTTTGGCACCGAGAGTGCGATGGCCGATTTCTTCGGCCACCCCTACAGTCACCCGCTGGCAGACAGCTACTTCAGCCAGGCGCCGATCCGCTACGGCGAGTATGTTGCGAAGCTCGGTGCCGTGCCGACGACGGAAAGCCAGCGCGCGCTGTCCGAGTGGCGGCTCGATCCGCACCAGGACGAGGACGGCTTCCGTCATGCCACGGTCGCCTTCTTCCGGGACCACGAGGTGGTCTTCGAGTTGAAGGCCCAGCTTTGGGCGGATGCCGAACGGCAGCCGATCGAGGACGCCTCGGTCGATTGGCCCGTCTCGATCAGTCCCTACCGCACGGTGGCGACGCTGCGCTTGCCGCGCCAGGACGCTTACGCCCCGGATCGGGTCCGCTATTTCGACGAGGTGATGACGTTTCGTCCGGCCCACAGCCTCGCGGCGCACCGGCCGCTTGGTTCGGTCATGCGCGCTCGTCTACAGGTCTACCGCGCGCTCAGCACCTTCCGCCACCGCGAGAACGGCGTGACCGCTGAAGATACCGGGAGCATCGATCGAATCCCAGCTTGAGAGCGGGGATTCAGGTACGACCTCCGGCGAAGGCGAGGCTCCACGCCGACGACCACGGCCACGCCAGTGGCGGGCGTCGTGGCGACGCGTCGAGATCCTCTATCGGCACAAGACCCGAGATGGTTCATCATGAGGGACCTTGCTGCATCACGCCTCATGCATGGCGAACGATCCTTGAGCCTGACGGTGACGGAAGACGTCCGAGCGCGACGCAGATCTACAGGCACGACTCATCGACACGGCAAGCGACACGACGGACTTCACAATCCTCGACGCGCGCGCACCAAGGCGCCGCCGGTCGCCACGATCCGTGTCTCGGGCACCGGATCCCGCCGGGCGTCCACGGGAACTGGCTTTTAAAGCACAAGGCCGGGTGACGGTCGTTCGGCACGTCGGAGGCGCGAGCGCGTTCAGGTGCCGCAGAACGTGCGGTCGCCCGCCCCGCCGCGCCCCAGTGCTTCGCGCGGAGGTCATCTGGCCATTGCAGGGCTTGAAGGTCTCGTCGAGCAGCACGGCGCGTTCATCGCCGAGTGTCCCGCAAGCGTTCCAAGCCGGCCGGGCCGGCGAGCCGGTCCCCGTGCATGCCGATGTTCGCCGCCAGCGCACAAGTCGACGGGATCCAGCGCGGGGCTGCCGTTGTCGCAGCCTTCATGGTTGGAAGAAGACGAGACGACCAGCCCCGATCACGCTCAGGGGGCTAGAGATACTTGAGCCATTCGATATCCCGTCGAGCCGCCTTGAAGCGCGAAAACCAGGCCGTCGGCCAATAGAGGGGCACGATCAGGCCCGCGTACCAGACCAGCACCCAGCCATAGCTCGCCACGCCGAACACGCTGCCCTGCGTCTCGCCCCAGATGGCGGCGGCACCATGGTACAGCAACCGCAGGACCGTCAGGTGAAGCAGGTAGAAGAACAGCGGCGCAGCACCGAACACCGCCAGGGCCGAGACGAAGGACGCGTCGCGCATCCGCTCCAACGCAACGAGGAGCAGCGCCCCGACCCCGAGCGTCAGCAGCAGAAACAGCAGCGAGGGAGGATACTTCGTCAGCGCGAGGAAGCTCAGGGTGGTGCGCAGCGCATCGCCCTCGACCGCGAACCAGGGCCTGTCGCCGTAGCCGTTCGCCAGCCGCAGCACAGCGAAGGCGACGAGCATCAGGCAGCTGAGAGCCAGAAACCGGCGCTCGCGGGTGCGTGTCGTGACGCCGGGCAGGAACCATGGGCCGACCGCGTAGCCGAGCACGATCACGCCGATCCACGGGAGCACCGGATAGGTCGTCTTGGCGACCAGCCCTAACGGCAGCGCGATGACGTCGCGCTGGTGCAGCATCGCCCAGACCGCAAAAAACGGCTGGTCGGGCTGGAGGTGGATCGGGTCGAGGAGGTTGTGACCGCAGACGATCAGCAATCCGATCGCGAACAGAGCCGGGCGTGGCAGGCCGATCAGCGCCGCCAGGACGATCATGCAGACGCCGCTGCACCAGATCACCTGAAGCCAGAGCGTCGGAGAGGCCACCCCCCAGTACAGTTCCGACAGGTAGATGACCTCCAGCACCATCAGAACGAGCCCACGCTTCAGCAGGTAGGCCCGTGTCTCCGCCAGCGTGTGCCGGGTGCCGAACAGGAATGCGGCCACGCCGGTCAGCGCGACGAAGATGGGCGCGCACAAACTGACGACGAGGCGGGCCAGGGCCACGGCCGGCAGGGTGGTCCGGGCGTCGATCGGGTCGGCCACGGGCACGTGCAGGAACCAGGTCTCGCGCAGGTGGTCGAGGAGCATCAGCACCATCACCAGCCCGCGCAGGGCATCGATGGAGGCGATGCGGCCTGGCAACGCCGACTCCTCGGGCTTTCCCGGATTCCGGCCCATCAGAACCGCGCCGTCATGCTGACGGTGACCCGACGCGGTTCGCCGACGCCGACCCAGAAGGTGTTGTAGGAGCGCTCGTAGTAGGTCTCGTCGAAGATGTTGTCGACGTTGATCCCGAAGCGCAGGTTCTCGTAGCGGTAGTAGGCCAGCGCGTCCGTGAGGATGTAGCCCGGCAGGCGGAAGCTCTCGACCCCGCTGTCGCCGAGGCGCGAGCCGACCGCCCGGACCCCACCGCCGATCCCGAAACCCTTCCAGTCGCCCGCCTGGATCTCATAGATGCCGAGCAGCGAGCCGCTATGGCGCGGGATGTTGAGGAGCGGTGATCCGACCCTCAGCACCTCGTCGCGGGTGACCGCCGCGTCGATGAAGGCGTATCCGCCGATCACCCGGAACTCCGGCGTGACCTGCCCGACCAAGCTGACGTCGAAGCCCTGGCTGCGCACGGCCCCGGCGGCGATCTGGAAGAAGAAGTCCGCCGGGTCGGTGGTGAGCACGTTCTCCTTCTCGATGTGGAAGGCGGCGGCCGTCACGCTGAGGCCGTCGAACAGGTCGAGCTTGGCCCCGACCTCGTAGGCGAAGCCGGTCTCGGGCGCGAAGGGCCGCGACGCGCTGTCGAACCCGGTATTGGGACGGAACGAGGCGGCGACGTTGCCGTAGAGCGCCAGGAACGACAGCGGCTGGTAGACGAGGCCGGCCCGCGGCGAGAAGCCGGTGCGGTCCTGCTCGGTCCGCTCATTCGCGACCTTGTCCCGGAAGGTCTGGTTGTAGAAGTCGGTGCGGTTGCCCAGCAGCAGCTTCCATTCCGGGCTGAGCGCGATCTGGTCCTGGAGGTAGACGGCCGTGTTGCCGACGTTCTCGCTGGCGCTGTAGCGGCGCGTGAACGGGGGCTTGGCCTGCCCGTAGACGGGGTTGAACAAGTCGATGGCGAAGGGGTCGAGGCGCGGGGTCGAGCGCAGGAGGTTCTCGGTGCTATTGGTGCGCTCGTGCTCCAGGCCGAGCAGCAGGGTGTGGGCGAACGGCCCGGTCTCGAAGCGCCCGACGAGTTCGGCCTGTCCGATGGCGACGCCCCAGGTGAAGTCGTGCTGGCGGAACTCGCGCAGGAGCGTGCGCCCGTCGTCGAGGATTCCGGTCGCGCCGGTCTGCAGGCCGGTGAGGCTGCCGGTGTTAAGATGGGTGGCGACGCGCAAATGCCAGTCGGTGTTGAAGGCGTGCTCCAGCCGCACCTGCAACAGGGCGCTCTCCGACACGGAATCGTCGCCCGGTTCGCCGAAGAAGCGGGAGCGCGGAACGAGGCCGAGGCGGTTGTTCACCGCCACCGTGCCGCGGTCGAAGGTCTGGCGGTTGCGCAGATACTGCGCCTCCACCGTGATCTTGGTGTCGGGCGTCACCTGCCAGCTCACCACGGGCGCGACCAGCACACGGTCGCCGTCGACGTAATCGCGAAAGCTGTCCTGGCGGGCGAGCACGCCGTTGAAACGGTAGAGCACGCTGCCGTCCTCGCTCAGCGCACCGCCGGCATCCACCGTGGTGCGGGCGGTGCCGAAGCTGCCGAACAGCGTGCCCATCTCGACGAAGGGCCGGGCCACGGGCTGCTTGGTGAGGATGTTGACGGTCCCGCCGGGATCGCTGCGGCCGTAGAGGGCGCCGGCCGGGCCCTTCAGGACCTCGATGGACTGGACGTTCTGGGTGTCGGGGGCGCCGTTGTAGCCGCGGGCGATGTTGAAGCCGTTCTGGAAGATGTCCTGGGTGGCGAAGCCCCGGACGGAGTAGAGGGCGAGGTTCTGGGCACCGAAGTCGTTCTGCTTGCCGACGCCGGGCACGTAGTCGAGGGCGCGCTCGACCCGGGTCGCAGCGGTGTCGACCAGGACCTCCCGGGGCACCACGTCGACCTGCTGCGGCAGGTCGCGGCGCGGCGTCACCGTCTTGGTGCCGCTGTAGAGTTCCGGCACCCGGTAGGTCGGCGTGGCGGTGATGGCGCCCTCGACGGAGAGCGCGTCGAGCACCACGGCGGTCTCCCCGGAAGGCGCCCCCTGGGCGGCAACGACGGTGGGGATCGCGCAGGTCAGAGCCAGCGCGGGCCAAAACGGATTCGATGGACGACGGGACAAAGCGGACGGCCTCGGCAGTGGCACGTCACCGCGAACGAGGCCGAACCACGCGCAACGCGCATGCTCCCGCACCCGCCGGGGCACCCCGCCCAGCGTGTCTCGCGTGTGACCACGACTGACGGCAGGTCTCCTGGCTCGCGGGTCGCCGCCCTTCACCGTCTTCCCGAGCGAGGTGGCTTAGTGACGTCGGTGGTGAAGGGCTCGCCGCTTACAGTTGCGGGGGCAGCCGCGGCGTTGGGGTAGTCCCCGCACTGCGTTCCCTTTTGATCCTCCGGGGAGGAACCGTCACGGCCGAGGTAGCATGCCGACGCCCATGCCCGTCAACGGACCAGGTGCGATGCACGAGGGATTATGCCCTGCCGGCAACACTTGGAAAGACGGATCGCTCACTCCGTCCGGCAGGGCAGGATCTCGACCTGCTCCGGCGGCAAGCCACGCCACCAAGCGTCCGGGGATCCGAAAGCGTCGTAGGCGAACCGGAGGACTTCCTCCGGCTGGCGATGCGACGGGTCCACGCGACCGCGCTCCGCGTTGCGGGCCTTCAGGACGTCCCACGGCACGTCGAACACCTTCCATTCCACGGTGAGCCCGTGTCGGGCGACAATCGTGAGTTCGCGCTCGAACACGGGTCTGGCGAGATGGGTGTCCGCCATCACCACGCTGAATCCGTTCGCCAGCGCGGCCTCCAGGGCCGCTTCCTTGACCCGGTGCAGGACCTCCCCCGCCCCATCCTCCTGTGAGCCCTGCCTGATTTGCCAATAGACGCGCCGATCCGGAGGCCAGAGGGACTGCCGAAGGTCGTCGAGGGTGAGGTGGACCCAGCCGTCGAGGGGATCGAAGCGCCGTGCGAAGGTCGTCTTCCCGGCGCCCGGGCAGCCGATCAGGCCGACGACCCTTTGCGGCGTGCCCCACCGATTCTCCGCAGGCGTCGGTGGCTGCATGATCAAGCTGTCGCCTCGTCGTCCTCGTCGTCGCTGGCCGAGCCCTCGATGATCTCGCCGCGCCGGTAACGCGCCTGGGCCTCGGCAATGCGGCGTGCGCCCTGTGCGTGGCGGCTCGACACCGAGCCGCCGGGCGCCTCGGGGCCGCCGCGCTTGATCGCCACCAGCTCCGGGTCGCCCCAACGG
>NZ_JAKSYE010000135.1 GCF_022829685.1 Methylobacterium sp. E-045 | reverse complement strand
GGAGGGATGGGCGGCACACAAGTTCCGCGAGCTGACGGGTGTATGGCCCGACCGCTACCACAACGCCCCGCTGGTTGAGCCACAGCCGTTCCTGCTGAACTGGATCAGATCGCGCCAGATCGCCTACGCGAAGGCCAAGGGAGGCAGCAATGCGCAGGCCTCTCGCTGATCGAGCTCGTGGCCGGTGGCGCAACCTCCTGCCGCTGGTCGGGATCGATAGTCGGTTCCTGTCGGGCAAGCAGGGTCCCTGCCCGATGTGCGACGGCAAGACCCGTTTTCGGTTCGATGACCTGGAAGGGCGCGGCACATGGATCTGCAACGCATGCGGGGCCGGTGACGGCGCCGATCTGGCGATGCGCGTCCTGGGCCTGGACTTCAAGTCGCTGGCCGAGCGCGTCGATCCGCTTCTCGGCGAGGCGGCGCAACGCCCGTTAAAGCCCGCCCGGACGCAGGATGACTGCCGGCGAAGCATGAACGACCTCTGGCGGAATTCGCACACGGTCACATGCGACGACCCCGTGGGACGATACCTGTTCCGCCGGGTCGGCCTGACGAACGTGCCGGCCTGCCTGCGGTGTGCGGACAGGCTGCGCTACCAGGACGACGTCGTGTCCTACCACCCGGCCATGGTCGCCATGGTGATGGGGCACGATGGCATCCCCGCCACCCTGCATCGAACCTACCTCGCTCCAGGCGGGACGAAGGCCGATGTCGAGGTGCCGCGGCGGCTCATGCCCGGAACGATACCGGACGGTGCCGCGATCCGGTTGTTTGATCCCGCACCGGTCCTGGGCATCGCCGAGGGCATCGAAACCGCCTTTGCCGCCGCCTCGCTGTTCGGCGTGCCGTGCTGGGCCGCGGTGAGCAGTACCATGCTCGCCAAGTGGATACCGCCCGATGATGCCCGCGAGATCATCGTCTTTGGGGACAGTGACCAGAAGTTCGCCGGACAGGCCTCCGCCTACAGCTTGGCGCACCGCCTCGCGATGAAGGGCTGGCCTGTCCGCGTCGAGATCCCGGCCATCGCGGGCGCGGATTGGAACGACGTCCTGCTCACCGAGGCAGCACGATAATTTTCGCAGACGAAATTGAGTGCACCAGATCGTTCAAGGAGATCACATGGCCCGTCGGGACAAGAAGCAGCGCGAGCGGGATCGGAGGAAGCGGAGGGCGGAGCGCAGGGCTTGCAGCGCGCTTAGTCCTACTGCGGCATCCTCGGCGCAACCAGAGGCACAGTCGCTGATCGGCTCGGCCCCTTTTGCCATCGACACGTCGCTGTCCTGGCACGTCGTCCGGATGGCGCCCCGAATGAGGGACGTGGCCCTCAAGGCCATCACATCCGCCAACGCGGTCACTTTCCAGCCCTGCACCATGGAGGTGGTCACCCGACGAGGCCGACGCATAGACACCCTGCGTCCAACGCTGGCACGAACCGTCTTCATCGGCGTTCAGGATGCGGCGCAGCTCGAAATGGTTCGACGCGAGTTCGAGCCTTACTCCTCATCTCGTCCCGTCGCCGAAGTGATCTGTTACATGAGTGATGACACGAGCCTCAAGGGCAACATTGCGGGCCAGGTGCTTACACCTGCGCGTCTCGACCCCGTTGCACTTCAAGAGTTTGCTAACAACGTGTTTATGAACACAAGGCTTCGGCCGGCTACACTTGAGGTTGGGCAGCGAGTCATCGTAACAGACGGCCCATTCTTCAGCTTGCCGGCCGAGATCGAAGAGTTGATGTCCGCACGGCGAAAGGTAAGGGTATCCGTCTCCATGTTCGGGGCACCCATCCCCGTCGAATTGGACCTTGTGCAAATCCAGGCCGTGTAATACTGTTCGTGACTGACAGCCGCCGCTTACCTCCGCCCTGCTACGGGCGTCGCCAGTTGAGCCGCGCCGGAGACGGGTAAGACCGCTTCTCCACTTTGTAGGCTGGTAAAGCGGGGGTCACCCCATTGGGGTGACCCCTCAAAGAAGGCTCTAATTAGCGCCCCGACCGGGCAATCTTCCCTGATCGCGGCAACTGCGGAAGGGGCTCTGGCGGAGGCGCGTTTCGCCCATCGCTGGTCGGTCCGCAAAGACCGCCGAGGGCAAGAGATCCGGTTCCGGCGGCCTTCAGCGCAGCGTCAGCCTGCTCACAGGAGACCCAGTCCGGCCGCTTGCCCAGCATGTAGTCGACCCGGTCCCAGAATAGGCGATAGAGCGGCACACTCGCCATCTGCCCTTCGTACGGGGTCGTAGAGTAGCCTCCGGTGGCAACGCCTGCTTCGGATACAGTGATTGCAGCCTTAACGGCCTTCCCGTCCGGCTCCGTCTGGAACTCCCACTTCTCGCGCCCATTGCTTGCGGCAAGAACTGCGTAGATTACGTAGCGGCGAAGGCCGGTAAAGCCGGTCAGCGTATCTCGGAACTCAAAGTCCGTGGGATCGGACACTTGGAGTACGGTTCGAGCGGCCTCAACCACGCGCTCCCGCGACTCGCCTGTGTAGGTCCTCACACCTTCCGCGAGGAAATCGCTACGGTCCCGTACCTGGTGTGATACGCAGCCGCCAACACTCGCCGCGACGAGCGCAGCGGCCACAAGAATTCGCCCGTTCATGACGTTCCCCATTGCCGCGTGCATAGGCGGCAAGCGGTTGTGACGATACCGTGAATGCTACGCAAGACTTGGACGCCGCCCTGCAATGAGTAGCTGTGAACTGTTGCAGCCGCGCATCTAGGTGGTTGTCGCGGGGAACAAGGCTCATGGTCGGAACCCGCCAGCGCAACCGCAGTCACGACAAGGCCAGAAGCAATCAACCCTGGCGCTTCTGGTATCGCAGCGAGCGTTGGCGAAGGAAGGCCTTGGCGCAACTTGCGGCGCACCCGCTGTGCAATCGATGCTCCACCGACCATCGGCCTGTTGCTGCCACCGTGGCGAACCACGTCATCCCGCACAAGGGTAACGAGGCCCTGTTCTGGGAAGGCGAGCTTGAGAGCGTCTGTGCCCCCTGCCACGACGGTACGATCCGATCCGAGGAGGCCAGAGGCCACCGCATCGGTGTGACGGTGGATGGAAGGCCGAAGGATCCGAAGCATCCCTGGAACCGCCCCTGATCGCCGATGCGATCTAAGGTACCTTCAGTGAGCCTGAGACGCTGTCAGTTGCGAGCCAGCACTTGGCCCATCGTGTCGCCTCCGGATCACAGGCCCATACCAATGCTCAAGCAGGCGTATGGCAGGCATCAGCACAACGATGCCTGATGCAATACCGACAGCCACGACGAGCAGCAGGAGAACCAGGATGCAGAGGACGGTCGCGATGGAAGCGATGATGCCGGTTCCCTGGAAGTTTGAGGGCATCATCAACGCCAGGGCAAACAGGACCCACAGCGATCCGACGACGCCGCCCCACACGATCAGAATAGCTACGCCTGCTGAGGCGCACAGCGAGAAGATCGATACAAGCGTCGCAATGACCGCTTTAGCTGCGAACGACATAGATACGCCCTGCCCCTGCCCCGATGGGGGCAGTCACCCGGTGATTACAGCCTCTGACGTGATCCAGATCATTCACGCAAAGGTCTCGCCTCATGCCATACCACATCCACCATTCAACCCGTGGCGACGAGCTGACATGCACTTGGGACCTGGGAGGGGGCCTGAAAGTTTGGGACCTTTTGTTTCCCGACCAGCCGCTTCCCTCCCTTCGCACTGAACAGATTTTTCCGAATGGGGGTTTCGGCGCTCGCGCCGGTGAGCGGCATGGGAAGCGTTGAGGCGCAACTGGAAGGTCGTACACTCGACCTTCCAGTTTGATGGTGGATTGGATCTACTCGCTCGTGTCTGGCTTAACCGATAGCATGACAGATTTTGCGCGCTGGTAGGCGTCGGGTCCAATCGCTAGAGGACCGTCAAACGGTTGCTCGTGCAGCACGATCACTGCCAAGGTAACAAGCATTGCTAGTGAAAAGAGCGTGAGGGTGACTGCCTGGGCACGCGGCCGTTCAACATGAACTATGCCGATAGCTGTCATCGTAAGGGCGGCAAGAGCTAGGAGTGTTATCCATTTAGAGTCGTTGCCCTCAGAAGAGTTTAGGGCCAGTCGTTCGCTGCGTGAGGCACGCAGAGCCAGCACTTGATTTAATAACGCTGTATGCGCAACCGTACCTGACTCAACAGTTATATTTGGGTTAGAGGCAAGCTGCATCAGCTTACTTAAGGCCTCCCCTGCAATGGCGGAGGATGTGCCGTTTGCCATCATGGGCCACTCATCATCGAGGATGGCATTGGTATAACTGAGTAGGGTGCGACGAATTTCTGCCATGTCCGAATTTGCTGCGATACTGATATCGTAAACAGCAATTAGACTTGCTCTTTCCGACTGAACAACGCGAGCGCCCTGTCTGTGTCGATCCCATGCATCGTTGGCGACAAAGCCAGTGAGTAGCGCAAGCAGCAGCCCAATCGAGCTAAAAAAGGTTGGTACCGTTCCGACCGTATTCTCATGCAGGTGCCTTCTCGTTGCGGGGATGTTTGAGAGCGCTGCTATAACTCCGGACACAAACACAAAGAAGCCAATTAGCGAGCTTGCCATAAGCCAGATGGGCAAATCGAGCCATGCGCTTAAGATCATATGCCTACCATTATTTATGAAGCAATGATTGGCCCTTATAGGACGAGCCTGCTCATCACGGACCGGGGCGGATATGCCGTAACGGGATGAGTGAAGCTAGCAAGATCGGATAGTGAGGCAGCACGTTTTCGATGACCCTGAAAGCTATCCCCGGCGGCGAAGGCGTGCCGCCGACGCCCAACTGGTCTCAGACCTTCGTCGATGAGATCGACCTCGCGTTCGCGCATGAGGAGTGGACCGGCGTCATCAACGAGATGACCGGCAGGGGCATCCTGTCGGTCGCGAACGGCCACGCCATCAAGCGGCTGGTCGAGTTCCGCGTTGTGTACGATCGCGCGGCGCGCCAACTCGCAGAGCAAGGCCCGATCATTAAGGCCGCGACGACGGGCGTCCCGCAGATCAATCCCTACTGGACGGTGATGAAGCAGGCCGACGAGGCGGTGCGCACCGCCGAGGCTGAGCTCGGCCTTTCTCCGGTTCGCCGCTCGAAGGCGACGAAGGTCGAGAAGAAGACGAAGGTGGCACGTGCGGCGGACGCCTTCCTCAAGCCGGTTGCCGGCTGATCCGACTACCACATGGGCCAGCGACGCCGTCGCCGGCCGCATCCTCGCTGGCGAACTCGTTCGGCACGCAGCCGAGCGGCACCTGAAGGATCTCCGTGACGGCTCGGCGCGTGGGCTGCACTGGGCTCCGGACCGAGCGGCGCGGATCCTGGCCTTTCTGCCGGCGGTGCTCACCATCACAGCCGGCGCCAAGGCGGGGCAGCCCTTCGAGCCGCTACCCTGGCACTCCTTCGTGGTCGGTTCGCTCTTCGGCTGGCGGAAGGACAGCGGCCGGATGCGGTTCCGCAATGGCTGGCTGGAGACCGGGAAGGGGCAGGCAAAGTCCCCGCTGATGGCGGCGATCGGCCTCTACCTGATGGGGTGGTACGGCATCCCGCGATCCGAGGTCTATGCAATCGGGCAGGACAAGGCGACGGCGAACGTGCTGTTCGGCGATGCCGTTGCGATGTGCCGGGCCCCGATCCCGGGCGCCGAGGACGACAGCGACACGTTGGAGGCGCGCGGCGAGGTCGTCATCCGCGGCGAGGGCGACAATGCTTGGAAGCTGGAGCACATCGAGACCGGATCGCGGTTCAGGACCCTAGCGAATGGCGAAGCGGTCTCCGGCCCGCGCCCGACCGCGGTCCTCGCCGACGAGATCCACGAGTTCAAGGCCAACACGGCAATCGAGACCTGGAAGCGCGCCATCGCCAAGATGCCCGGCGACGCGCTGATGCTCCTGGGCACAAACACGCCATCCACGTCCCAGATCGTCGGGACCGACTACAGCGAGTTTTACCAGAAGGTCGCCCGGGGCGAGATCAAGGACGACGAGGCGTTCGCGTTCGTCGCCCGGGTCGACAAGGCAGACCGGGAGACGGTCTTCGACAACGAGGCCTGCTGGGGCAAGGCCCTGCCGGCGCTCGGCATCACCTTCCCCCTGGAGAACATCCGCGGCGAGGTGAACACCGCCAAGCAGATGCTGTCGACCGCCCTGTCGGTGAAGCGCCTCTACTTCGGCATCCCCGTCGGCGCGACAGAGTTCTGGATTGCCGAGGAGGCGTGGCTCTCCGCCCAGGGCGAGGTCGATGTCGAGGAAATGAAGGGCCGACGCTGCTGGCTGTCGCTCGACCTGTCTAAGAAAAACGATCTGACCGCCCTGACGGCGGTCTGGATCGGCGACGCTGGGCACCTCTACGCGAAGACTTGGTACTGGACGGTTAAGGATGGGATCGTCGACCGGTCCCGCCGCGACCAGGCGCCCTATGACGACTGGGCCGAGGAAGGCCACATCACCGCCGTCCCCGGCGCCGTCATCGACAAGAGCTTCGTGGCCGCCAATGTCGCGAAGCTCGTCGCCGAGCATGAGGTCGAGTTCCTGGCCTTCGACCCAGCCGGCATGGCCGATTTCATCGCGGCTTGTGAGGACATCGGCCTCGCCGTCTGGCGGTGGAAAGGCGCGGACGAGCCTGAGGGCGAGGGCCTGAAGCTCGTCTCGCACGGCCAGGGCAACAAGGTCGTCTACGAGGATCGGCAGCTTGTCATGCCCCGCTCCATCGAGCGGCTTGAGGACCGCATCCTTAACGCCCGTATCGTCATCGACGAGTCGCCCGTGACCTACGCCTGCGCGGCCAACGCGCATGTCCTACCGGACGGCCAGGGCAACCGGGCCTTCGACAAAAAGCGATCTCGCGGGCGCATCGACGGCATCGTGACGATCGCGATGGCCGTGGGTGCCGCCGAGTCCGAACTGCCGAGTGATGGCCCGTCCGTCTACGAGACGCGCGGAATACGAATGGTGTAGCTGCATGCAGGTTGTTCCGCGCATCCCGCTCGGCGGCGTTCCCGCCGCGGGGCCGGCACAGGCTGAGCAGGCGCCACGGATTTTCGCGGACGCAAGCGCGTGGCTCAGCCTCGACGATCCGCGCCTCGTCGACTTCCTGCGCACCGGGACCGAGACGGCGACCGGGATCAGTGTCGACGTCGACAAGGCGATGCGGAACACTGCGATGTTCCGGGCCGTCAGCCTGATCTCCTACGCGATCGGCATGCTCCCGCTGCAGGTCTTCGATGAGGGGACCAAGGAAAAAGCCGACGACCACCCCCTCTATCAGGTGCTCCACCGCGAGCCGAACGGGTGGCAGACCGCCTTCGACTTCCGCGTCCTGATGCAGATGCGGGCGCTGGTGAAGGGCAATGCCTATGCCCTCATCGTTCGGTCGAAGGATCTCCGATCAGGCCTGGACAAGATCGTCCACCTCCACCCGCTGGACCCCGACAAGGTGACCCCGAAACTGTCCGCCGACTGGACGCTGACCTACACCTACAACGCCCCGTCCGGCGGACAGAGGGTCTTCGAGGCGAAGGACATCTTCCACTTGCGCGGCATCACCCTGGACGGCCTCAACGGCATGTCCCTGGTGCGACAGGCTGCAGAGGCCATTGCCCTATCGCTGAGCGCGGAGCGCGCGGCGGCGCGCCTCTTCAAGAACGGCACGCTGGTCGGCGGGACGCTCAGCCACAAGGGCAAGCTCTCCGACCCGGCCTTCGAGCGGCTGAAAGAAAGCCTGGCCGAGAAGGAAGGCGCCGACAACGCGGGCAAGAACCTCATCCTCGAAGAGGGAATGACCTACGCGCAGCTCGCCTCATCCGCCCGCGATGCGCAGATGACCGAGCTGCGGAAGCACCAGGTCGAGGAGATCGCCCGCGTTACGGGCGTGCCCCGCCCGCTGCTGATGGTCGACGAGACGAGCTGGGGATCAGGCGTCGAGTCGCTGGGCCGGTTCTTCGTTCAGTACGGCCTCGGCCCCTGGTTCGAGGCGTGGCAGCAGGGTGCCGAGCGCTCGCTGCTGGTCGGCCCGGAGAAGAAGCGGTTCACGGTCAAGTTCAATCCGGGTGCTCTCCTTCGTGGCTCGACCACGGAGCAGGCGGACTTCTTCGCCAAGGCGCTCGGCTCCGGCGGCTCGCAGGGCTGGATGACGCAGAACGAGGTCCGCGCCCTATCCGACATGCCGCGTGTCGAGGGCGGCGACACGCTCAACCCCGGCACTTCGATGGTCGGCCACAACGGCGGCCCGCCGCTCAACGACAACTAGGGTAGTCCGATGGCTGATGAGAAGCAGACGCCCGCTGCGCAGGGCGAGACCAAAGGCGCGCCCGATGCCCGGAAAGGCAAGGGCAACCTTGCCGGCAGCCAGGATCTCGGCGAGCTCGTGAAGTCCCAGCGCCCGCGCGGGATGATCGGCCGCGTGAGGAACGCAGTGTCCGACCGTCCCGGCCCGCTGCCTGTACCAGCCAAGCGGAACGTCTCGGCCTTCACACCGCCCGATATCATCGACCGCTGGAACAAGGATGCCGCCGGTGTGAAGGCGGTCGAGACCGGCGACAACGTCATCACCATGTTCGGCATGGTCGGCGAGGATTTCTGGACGGGCGAAGGCATCACCGCCAAGCGCGTCGCCGCGCAGCTCCGGGCCATCGGCGCTCGCCCGGTCGAGGTTCACATCAACAGCTTCGGCGGCGACGTCTTCGAGGGCATCGCGGTCTACAACACTCTGCGCGAGCACCCGTTCGACGTCACCGTGAAGGTGATGGGGATCGCGGCCTCGGCCGCCTCGGTCATCACGATGGCCGGCGACACCATTGAGATCGGCGCAGCCAGCTTCATCATGATCCACAACTGCTCGGTGATGGGTGGCGGCAACCGACAGGACTTCCTCGAACTGGCCGCGTTCCTCGAGCCGTTCGACCGCGCCCTGGCCGATGTCTATGCCCAGCGCACGGGCATCGAGGCCAAGACCATCTCGAAGATGATGGATGACGAGACCTACATGTCCGGGTCCGTCGCGATCGAGAAGGGTTTCGCCGACGCGCTGATGTCGGCCGACAAGACGACGGTGGACGAGGGCGCGAAGGCGCAGGCTCGCGACGTGAATGCCCTTCGCGGCATGGAGCGCCAGCTCGTCGCCTCCGGCATGAGCCGGGTCGATGCTCGCGACCACATCAACAAGATCCGGGGCATGAGCGACTCTGCCCCTGAAGCCAGCATGAGCGACTCTGCTGGCGCCGAAGACTGGTCGGACCTTTCCGGCCTCATCGCAGCCTTCCGCACTTAAGGAACCCACTCCATGAACGCCCGTCATCACGCGCTGGCTCTTGCCGGCGCCGCTCTCCAGCCGCGCCCGCGCGGTATGCTCGGCCGCTCCGTCCGCAACGATGTGACGGACCCCAAGAAGCTCCTCGCCGACCTCAAGCAGGCTCACGAGGACTTCAAGGCCGCCTACGACGAGAAGCTGAAGGCCAAGGTCGACGACACTCTCCTCAACGAGAAGGTCGGTCGGATCGACGCCTTCATCGCCACCGCACAGGCGGCCTTCGACGAGGTCAACGCCAAGCTGGCTGCGGCCAACCTCGGCGGCGGTGTCATCGGCGACATGCCGGCCGACCCCGAATACCTGAAGGCGTTCAAGGCGCACATGCGCAAGGGCGCCGTCGAGGCTGCGATGACAAAGGGGTCCGACCCGGATGGCGGCTATCTCGCGCCCATCGAGTGGGATCGCACCATCACGGGCCGGCTCAAGGAAATCTCGCCGATCCGCGCGAACGCTCGCGCCATCACCATCACGACCTCCGGCTTCAAGAAGGTCTTCACCGACCGCGCCGTGGGCTCCGGATGGGTGGGCGAGACCGCCTCTCGCCCGACGACCTCGACCCCGCAGCAGAGCCAGCTCGATTTCACCCCCGGTGAGATCTACTGCAACCCCGCCATCTCGCAGACGCTTCTCGACGACGCGGCTGTGAACCTGGAGGAGTGGCTTCGCGAGGAATGCGACGTCGAGTTCGCCCGCCAGGAAGGCATCGCCTTCGTCTCGGGGGACGGCGTCAACAAGCCCTTCGGCGTCTTGACCTACGTGGAAGGCGCCGCCAACGCCGCCCGCCATCCCTTCGGCGCCATCAAGGTCGTGAACTCCGGCGCCGCCGCGCTCCTCACCTCCGACGGCCTCATCGACCTGTTCTACAGCCTGCCGGCGCCCTTCCGTGCGAACGCGAAGGTCTACACCAGCCGGCTCGCTCAGGCATCGATGCGCAAGCTGAAGGACGGCCAGGGCAACTACCTCTGGCAGCCGTCCTACGCCGCCGGCCAGCCGGCGACCTTGGCGGGTGAGCAGATCGTCGAGGTGCCCGACATGCCCGCAGTCGCGGCCGGCAACATCGCCGTCCTCTACGGCGACATGAACGCCACCTACCTCGTGGTCGATCGCGTCGGCATCCGTGTCCTGCGCGACCCCTACACCAACAAGCCCTTCGTGAATTTCTACACCACGAAGCGCGTCGGTGGCGGCGTCCACAACCCCGAGCCCATGCGCGCTCTGAAGGTCTCGGCCTAACCGCCGGATCGAACGGCGGGCCAGGCGCCCGCCGGCATCCCCTCACCCTTCCACCATGAGGAGGCCGATCATGGCCGACGAGACCACGAAGCCCGCCAACATCAAGCCCGCGACCGAAGTCGAGGCATCCGGCGCCCCCGACCAGGTCGTGCCGGATGTCGACATGAGCCATCCGGCCGTGGACGACAATCCGCGCGCCAATACCTCGCTGGCGCAGAACCGGATCGACTTCAACGATCCGACGCTGTCCGGCGCCGAGCAGACCGCAGCGAACCTGCGCAAGCAGGGCGTGCCCGTCGCCGAGCCCAGCAAGGCTGGCAAGGCCAAGGCCTGACACGACAACCGCCGGCCTCACCGCCGGCGGTCTCACGGAATGCGAGGGGTGCGTAGATGGCCGCTGACGTCGTCGTCAAAACCATGGGGCCTCTATTCACCCTCGCCGAGGTGAAGGCGCATCTGCGCGTTGAGCATTCTGCCGACGACGCGATCATCACGGCCTACATGGACGCTGCGGTCGGTCGCATCCTCATGTACTGCAACACCGCCATCGTTCCGATCGGGCACGAGGCCGAGTTCAAGGCCGCCGGCCTGCTCGCGGTCGGGGCTCTTTACGAGAACCGGGCGGACGGAGGAGATCTGCCGATCGGCGCGCAGCGTCTCATCGACCCCTACCGCAATCTGAGGGTCTGATGGACCCCGCCCGCCTCGACATTCGGGCAACCTTCCGGCGCCGTCCGGTTGTCGGCACTGTCTCGCGCGGCCCATACGCCGACGCCTTCACCGTGTGGGCGAATTACCGACGGGCCACCAACCGCGAGATTGCCGAGGGCGGGCAAGCCGTAGACGTCGAGGCTGGCGTCTTGATGGTCCGAGACAGCACGCAGGCCCGTACGATCACGAACGCGGACAGGGTTGTCATTGAAGGGCGGGATTTCGCCATTGAGGGTGTGGCGGTGCGTAACCGGACATCCGGCCTCATCACGCTAACCCTGTCGTCGCGCAAGGGAGGCCAGTGATATGGATCTCGGCTCGACCTTTAACGCCCTAGGCCAAGGACAGGCCGCCCTCGGCTTTGCCCCGGCCGCTCAGAGGTTCCGCGCCGCCCCGGGCCTGCTCAGCGGGCTTCAGCTTCTCGATGCCGCGGCCGGCGTCATCGGCGTGGACCGGATCAGCGGCCAGCTCGCCAAGTATGCGGTGAAGCTCGCTCTCCGGTCGGATCATTCCGCCGAACAGGCGGCGGCCGAGATGGTCGAGGAGATGCGCGCCAGCGTTCCGCAGGACAGCGGGACACTCTTCAACGGCATCACCTGGCGCAAGGAGGGCAAGACGATCATCGTCGAGGCCACCGCCGTGCGCGAGGGCGACGACTACGCCCGGTGGGTCGAGTTCGGTCACCATGCCGGCGGGCAGCATGCCGACAGTTCGTATTTCGACAGCGGCGATCACAGCGCCATTCGTCGGCGCAGGCCGTCGCGAGAGACCGAAGTCCAGCCCGAACCCTTCTTCTGGGACCCCGCGCGCAAGGGGCTGGCGAAGCTCCGCAGCGAGCTGGATCGGCAAGCTGATGTCGCGGCGCAGGAAGAGGGGCTGTGATGGCTTACGTGAAGGTAACCGAGGCCGTGACGATCCGCGTCAACGACGTTGCGAACGTCCACTATCCAGCCGGGTTCGAGGGGCGCGTCCCCAAGGATCACGCCGAACGGATCGAGGCGGCCGGCAAGGGTAAGGCATCGGACACGAAGGCAGATGCCGTCGAGGGCGACGAGCAATGACCCCCGAGCTCGCGTTCCAGAAGGCCATCGCGGATCTGCTTATCGCGGACCCCGACGTGAACGCACTAGTCAACGGCCAGGTCTTCGACGAGGTGCCCAACGACGGCGAGGCGACGCCTCCGTACATTTACCTCGGCCCGATGAACCGTCGTCGCGTCCAGATGGACTGTGGGCAGGTTTGGACCATCACGGCCCGCCTCTACGCGATCAGCGTCGAGTTCGGCCGTGGGCAGGCCTGGGAGACCATAGAAGCCATCGTCCAAGCCCTCGACATGAAGGAGGCGCCCGACGTGACGCTGACGGCCCCCTTCTCCATCCAGCAGCCCATCCAGATCACCCAAGGCGGCGACGTGGTCGATCCCCTCGCGCCCAAGTCGGTGTTCGTCGACCTATCCACCATCATCGCAAGGGACAACTGACATGACTTCCCCCAACCTTCTCCCCGGCAACCGCTTCCGCGCGAACCGCGGCAATGGCGCCACCCCCGAGGTCTTCACCTTCCTCTGCATCGCGCAAACGAAGACGATCACCTTCACGAACGAGTTCGAGGACGCGACCGTCGCCGACTGCGACAAGCCGCTGAGCGTTCCGTCCCGCAAGAGCGTCCTGCGCTCGACTGCCTGGGGTGGGAGCATCGCCGGCATCGTCGATGCGAAGCGCTTCGCCGTCTTGGAGACCGATCGCAAAAGCGAGACGCCCATCAACTATCAGTTCATCTTCGACAAGCCAGCCGCCGACGGAGGCGGAACCTACACGGGGCCGATCTTCATCGAGAGCCTTCAGGTGACGTCGACCAACAACGGTATGGTCAACTTCACCATGCAGTTCCGCGGCGATGGCGAAGTCGTCTGGGCAGTCGCGGCATGAGCGACATCGACACCGGCCGCACCGTCGTCGACGCGCCCTTCGCTGGGCAGGAGCGGCGCTTCCAGCTTCGCATCGGTGAGATCGGCGAGCTGGAGCGACTGACGGGCGTCGGCATCGGCGCCACCTTCATGCGCCTCGGCTCGCACCAGTTCTCCGTCCGTGAGGTGTGGGATGTGATCCGTCTCGGCCTTGAGGGCGGCGGTACCTCGGCGGTGGAGGCGACCGCCCTGGTGATGCGCTACCAGGATCAGCCCCTCATGGACTTCCTGCCGCTCGCCGGCCGGATCATCGCGGCGGCGGTCAACGGCGTGCCGCCGGGAAAATCCGAGACGGAGGGGACAGGCGAAAGCCTCGACCCGGCGACCTCTCCGTCTTCTACGCCGGGGGCGCCATCATAGGATGGACGCCCGCACAGGTTCGGGAAATGAGCCTGCCTGAGTTCCACGCGGCCATTGACGGCTACATGGAAGCCCACTCCGCCAAGCCGGACACGGACCTGAGCGAGGACGATTTCCTCAAGGCCCTCGGCGAGGAGATGGCGGCCGGGCGGGCGTAGCCTTACCAATTGCAGCCCGCTCGTAGGGGCTTAACCGCTTCGCTCAGTCCCTCCACCTTGAATAGAGCGTCGCTTGTTCCCCCTACAGCGTCGTCCCCACGGACATAAAAGTCATCGGCTTGCATTAGGGCTTTGACTAGAGGGACGGTGGACGGACTCTCAAATGGACCGAAAGCATTGTGGTCCTGCGATATACTCCATTTTGCTGATACCGGCTTATTGTCCCCCACTCTGTACTGAGCACTAAAAGTTCTGTCTATGTAACCAATGGCAGATCGAAAATCCACATAAAGCGTTGTCTTCTTCTCTCTGCACGAAATAACTAAGCGAGCAAACTGTGGCTTTGATCCATCCTTATAGATGCTTGACCTAAGCGAGTTTATAGCGATGGTTACGGTTTTGCTTCGATCCAAGTCGGATACTGTTTCCTGCTTGTACCACTCACCGGTATTAGGTGAAGCTGATGGCTTCGCTTTCCCGTCGTAACACTCAAGTCGAGCCTTATCGTCCTTTAAGGATGGGCAATCCGTAGCTTGAGCGACTGATTTGTCACTACTGAGCATCAAAGAAAAAATATTAACTAAGCCAATACTCATTATTAAATTGCCGTAGCGCATCGGAGCCTCGTGAATGGCCGAGCCTTTAACTCTCAGCTTCCAAGCCGATACATCGCGCGCCACTAGCGCGATGTCGAGCCTCGCTGCATCTGTCGTTGGGAACATGACGTCCATCGGCGTTGCGATGATGGGCGGCGCAGCGAACACCAACAGCTTCGGCGGCACGCTCCAGGGGCTGAGCAACAACGCGGCGCGGGCCGCACAGGCGGTCGGCGTCGACGTGCGCAAGATCGCAACCGATACGGCCAACGCTGCATCGAAGGAAGGCGCGACCCTGGAGGGCGTGGTGCGCAGCTTCACCGCTGCCGCGGCGGGCTCCAACACGGCACAGGCTGCGGTCTCGGCAGGCGTGACGGCCACATCCACGTCCATCGCCACCCTCGTCGCTCAGATCCCATCCCTTGGAACCCTGCTCGGTGCCTTCCTGGCGTTCGAGGCGGCCAAGCTGGTCTTCAACAGCATCTCGGCATCGATTGACGCGGCACGCGAGCACGTCGAGCAATTCGTCAAGATCGGCAAGGATGCTGAGAAGGTCGGCGTCGGCACGTCGTTCTTCCAGCGGGCTACCCTGGAGGCAAAAGAGTTCGGTCTTACCGTCCAGCAAGTGACCGACGCACTAAAGACGGCCCGCGCGGCAACCGAGAACCGGATTGGCGAAGGGAAGGACGCCACAAACACGTCGACCCTGAGCGACCGCCTCACGCAGAACGTGCGGGCCGGCAATATTTCAGCGGCTGACAAGGCTACGGTCGACGCGGCCGACACGCAGGAAGCCAAGATCCGTGCGGTGCTGAACCTGCTCGATAAGATGCGGGAGAACAGCAGGGATCTCGCGGCGTTCGACTTGGCTGGGAAGTTCCTCGGTGCCGATTTCGAGCGCCGGATGCGGGATGGAGCCGACGTGGTCGGAAAGCTCCGTGAGCAGTTGGACAGTACCGCTCAAGTTGCCGGCGGCGAGCGGATCATCAGTGAGGCGGAAATCGAGCGCGGCAACCAGATGGATGCCAAGCTGAAGGAGATCGCCAACACCTTCGCGACCGCGCTGGCCCCCATTCAGAAGGACATCTCCAACGCCGCGCTTGATACCTACGATGCCTTCCTGAAAGTTGAGCTCGTCATTGCGAACGTGGTCAAGATCGCCTCCGATCTGTACGTCCAGATCTCGGGCGTCGTCGGCGCGGTCAAGGATTTCGTCAACCAGATCCCCGGCATCGGTAAGGTCCTCGGAGCCGGCAACGTGTTCACGTTTGCCCGTGCCGTAGGAGAGGCAACGGGTGTCATTGATCCCGAAGTCCAGGGACCGCCCGCCCCCTTGGCGGTTAAGGTCCGGCCAAAGGGGCGGGAAAGCTCTGCCGTCCTGCCGTCTCTGTCGCCGAGCAAGAGCAAGGACACGACGGAACAGCTCGATGCCGTCGAACAGCTCATCGCGCAGATTGAGAAGGCGCGCGACACCGCGCAGGCCGAGCTTGAGACCGTCGGCAAAACCAACGTCGAGCGCGAACAGGCGGTCGCCCTAGCGAAGGCAGAGGCCGCCGCCCGCGAGGATTTCAAGAAAGGCAATCGCGACTCGGCCGCCCTCGACGAGGACGAGCGGTCTCGCGTCCTGGCGGCGGCCGAGTCGTGGCAGACCTACCGTGACCGCGTCATGGATGCCCAGCAGGCCCTCCGTGCAACCGCGGAGCAGGCCCGCTACTTCGGCCAGATCGCAGCGGACAGCCTGTCGGACGCGATCCTGGAGGGGAAGTCGTTCGGCGACATCCTCATGAGCCTGGAGAAGCAACTGGCGAAGGCGGCCCTTCAAGCGGCATTCACCGGCCAGGGGCCGCTTGCCAGCCTGCTCGGCACGGCGCCGGCCGCAAGCGCGGGAGGCAACGCGGTGGGCGGCCTCGGCTCGATCTTCTCCTCCATGTTCGGGGGTGGCGCCTCGAATGCGGCCAACGTACCAATCGCAGGCGCCGCAGGCCCATCCCTGCCGACTGCCAGTGGGTTCGACGCTTTCCTCAGCCTGTTCCGTGCGAACGGCGGTGATATCAAAGCCGGCCAGCCCTACACCGTCGGCGAGGCCGGGCGCGAGCTTTTCATCCCGAACCAGAACGGGCGCATGGTGCCGATCGAGCGCGGCACCGGCTCGGCCGGATCGTCCACGATGATCGACGCGCGCACGACCATCCACGCGCCGAATTCCGACGCGGCCGGGCTCGCCCGTTTGAGGGCCTACGTCGACGCGAAGGATGCGGCGCTGCCTCAGCGCATTATTCAGATCCAGAAGCGCGGCGGCTGACGCGTGGCCTATTTCGACGCGGCCACGCTCTCAGCCCTGGCGCAGCGCACCGTTCGCCTCTCGCCGCTGGTGTTCTTCGACTTCGTCGGCGACCCACGTCGCTACGGCTTCCAGTCAGGGCCACTGCGCACCGCCGATGCACAGGAATGGGAGGGGACCGGCGGTGTCGGGTCGATCTCCGCCCTCGCCACGCCGATCGGCACGACGGCACCCGTCGTCACCTTCGAGATGTCGGGGGTGGATGGCCGCGTCGCCGCTCTCGCTCGCAAAGCCTCGTCGACCGTGAAGGGGCGCGGCGTCACCGTTTACCTCCAGGTCTTCGGCGAGGATTGGGGGCTGCTCGGCTCGCCAATTGCGATCTGGGACGGGGAGCTCGACGTCATGCGCTACAAGGCGCAGGGCGGCGGTGTCTTTTCCGTATCGGTCACCGCCGAGACGGCCTGGGTCCGCAGGTCGAAGCCCCCCTTCGGCTTCCTGACCGACACCGACCAGAAGGCCCGCTTTCCCGGCGACCGAGGGCTTGAGCAGGTGTCGAGCCTTATCGGCAAAACGATCAACTGGCCTTCGTGACCGCTGGCCGCGCGCATCGCCTGCGCGATCACCTCCGCGCCGGCAGCGCCTCGACCTTCGTATGGGGCTTTCTCGATTGCTCGTTGTGGGTCTGCGACTGGATCGCGGTTGAGCGCGGGCACGACCCTGCCGCTCGACTGCGCGGCACCTATCACGACGAGGCATCCTGCCTGCGCCTGCTCGCGCGCGAGGGCGGGCTTGTCGCCCTTGCTTCCCGCCTCGCCGACGAGAGCGGGCTTCCTGAAACATCGAGCCCCATGGCGGGAGATGTCGGCGTGATCGAAACCCGTCTTGGCCCCTTCCTGATGATCTCCACCGGCCCGCGCTGGGCCTGCAAGACCGTCCGTGGCGTCCTGTTCGCGCCGGCCGGCATCGTGAAGGCCTGGTCCGTCTAATGGCGGAGGCAATCGGCCTTGCCATTCTAACCCAGCTTGCCGAGTTGGGAGCGGTGACGGCGTCCGTCGCGGTGCCCGGCACGGCAGCGACCGTGATCGGTTCGGTGACGATCATCGCGGCCACGACTGGCGCCCAACTCGCCATCCAGGCGCTGACGGCCGAGAAGCCGCGCAACGAGGCGCAGCAGGCGACCATGAGCCAGGCGGTAGGGCCGCGCGTGGGTATCTATGGCCGCGCCATGGTCGGTGGCATCCGCTTCTTCTGGGATGCCCGCAACGGCAATCTCTTCCAGGGCATCGTGATCGCGGGCCACCGCATCGACGGGATTGAGCAATACTGGATCGGTGACAAGGCGATCCACACGACGCTTGGCGAAAATGGCGGGACCGTCAGCGATTGGCCCTACAACAATCGCGTCCGCTTCGATCCATTTCTGGGGGACGACAACCAGGCCGCTTCGGCGCTGCTGCAGACGAACTATCCTGAGATCTGGACGCCGCAGCACCAGCTCAACGGGCTGGCTTACGTCGTCTGCGTCTTCAATCCGGTCAAGAAAGAGGATCAGCAGATCGTCTACCCGCAGGGGTATGCGACGGTTCTGCGCTTCGTGGTTCGCGGAGCGCGGGTCTGGAACCCGGCCGACGGCGCACAGGACCCGACGAACCCGGCGACCTGGCTATTTTCGGAGAACGCCGGCCTCTGCATCATGGACTATCTGCGCCGCAAGGATGGCGCGCGCTTCCCGCTGGCGAAGATCGACGTTCCAAGCTTCACCGATCACGCGGCCCTCTGCGCCGAGGGGGTGAAGCGCAAGGACGGCACGACGGAGCCCCGGTATCGCATCGGCGGCACCTATCTCTACAACGAGGCCCCCAAGGACGTGCTCGCCCGCATGGGCGCGACCTGTGATGGTACCATCGTCCAGGGACCGTCCGGCAAGTACGGCATTCGCGGCGGGCGCTACAGGGCGCCGCTGGTCAACATCCCGACGAAGCAGATCCTCTCCGCCGATGTCGAGCAGGGCGTGGATCGGATCGACGGCTATAACCGGTTGACGGTCGCCTACACCGAGCCAGACAACTTCTACCAGGCCACGCAGGTTGCGGCCTATCAGGACGCAGCCTCGCAAGCCCGCATCGGTGTTGTCGACCAGTCGGCCGACCTCATCATGGTCCCGAGTTGGACGCAGGCCGCACGCCTCGCGAAGATCAGGTTCAAGAAGGACAACCCGACTTGGACGGGCTCGCTCGGTTGTCAGCTGCCGGCTCTCGACGCCCTCGGCTCGGAGAATGTGCACGTCACCTTCGACCCGGTGCCGGAGATTGGCTCGATGTTCGATGAGGACTTCGCGGTCTCCGCCCTCAACATCGAGGGCGATGCCTCGGCAGTTGGTCTCGGTATCTCCTCCATATCGACGGCGACCTACGCGTGGGACCCGGCCTTGGAGGAACCGGTCAAGCCGACGACGCCCCAGACCATCAGTTGGCTGAATTCCATTGCCGCTCCGACGGGCGTAAGCGTTGTGGCCGACCGGCGCGTCATCGCTGGCGGCAACACGGCAGTATGGGCGATCCTCTCCTGGGTGGCGTCGAACCGGCCGGACCTTACGGCGGAGGCGCAGTATCGCCTCGCCTCGGCGTCGAACTCCGCCTTTCGCGCGATGGCGCTGCGCGAGGATGCGGTCAGTGCCGAGGCCGGGCCCCTCACGGATACGTCGTCCTATGTGTTCCGGGTCCGGTTTCGATCCGGCGGGACGGTGTCCGACTGGAGCGACGTGGTGACCCTGACGGCCACCGCCGACGGCACGGCACCGAACGCACCGGCCTACACCTCCGCGACGCTCAGCGGGACGACCGTCACCCACGCGGTCAAGCAGTCGGGCGGCAACGCCCGCACCGTCCAACTCTTCCGCGCCACCGGCTTCGGCAAGGTGTTCGCCGACGCGGCCCTCAGCGTCAGCAAGGCGGTCGACCCCTATCAGACCGACGCCCTCACCGACACGATCTCGCTCGGATACATCACGTGGTGGCTCACGGCGCAGAACGCCTCGGGTGTGGCGAGCGCGGCCAGCGCGCCCCTGTCCCTGCTCTACGTCACACTGCCAGGAAACGTCACGCAGTACCCGAATGACCTCAGCAACGGCGTGTGGACGAAGTCTGGCACCACGGTGGCGCTGGCGTCATCGCCAAACGACAAGGGACCGGACGGGAACACGGCAAGCCTGATCTCGGAGATCACCGGGAGCACCAACGTCGTTCACACCGTCGCCTATAAGGCCACGGGCCTCGCCTCCGGCTCGAAGATCCGTGCGGTCTGGGGCCTCAAGCCCTCCGGGCGCACCGCGGGCCGCATCGACCTGGTCAACAGCTCCGGCACTGGAACCGGCGACTACGTCAGGACGACCTTCGACCTCACCGCCGGCACGATTAGCGTAGGCACCCCGAGCGGGACCACGTTCAGCGGCGTCACCGCGACCATTCAGAAGGTCTCGGCCGATTACTGGCTGCTCATCGTCACCGCCAACACGTCGGCCTCGGCCGGTGCGTCCGGAGCGATGGCGATCGAGGACCGCCTGAACCTCGCCAGCGCGCCGGGGACCATCTCCTACGCGGGCGACTCCACCAAAGGCATGCTCGCCTGGGCCTGTTCTTTCGCTCCGGTGACCTGATGGCGACAGTCGTATGGAACCCCATTCTCGTCCCGTCCACGGAGCGGTGGAACGCGAATAAGGGCGCGTCGAAGGGAGGTGGTCGCTCCATCACGAACCAGGAGCAGGTCATCGCCGGCCCGTCCGGCTACGCGACGGCCAGTATGACGATCCCGGTCAACACCCGGGAAAAGGTGCTGGCGATGCGGGCGATGCTCGCCTCGCTCGATGGACGGGCTGGGACGCTACTCGTCGGCCCATGCGAAGGGCACCGCGTGCCGTGGTTTGTTGATCCTCTGACCGGCGGTGCGATTGTCACATCCCAAGGCGACCGCGACGCGGCACGTGACCCCGCGTGGGACGCCAATGCGGACACCTCGGCCGATCTGGATTTCAGGCTGTTCGCCAACGCGGCGATGAATGTCACGCAGGTGACAATCCAGCGCGTTCGCGGCGGCTTGCTCATCCCAGGCATGTTGTTCGGGATCGGACAGCGCCTACACATCCTCGCCGCCCTAACCGGTCCTGATCCTGTCGATGCTGGCGGCCTCGCCGCGCCGGGCACTGTCGGTGCCGTTATCCGCCCCTGGCTGCGGGGCGATTACCCGGCCGGCACAGCCCTGGAATTCGCCAAGCCGCGCTGCCTGATGCGGCGGGCCTCGGACGATGACGCCGAAATCGAACTGCAACTCTCGCGGTTCGGCACCGTGATCCTCGACCTCGTCGAAGCCTTCTAGCACCTCTTCCAAACCGAGGACCGCATGGCCCTATCTCAACTCTCGTCTTCGGACGCGGGCGCGTCCGCGCGCGACAAGATCAACGCTGGGCTGACCGAGGCCGGTAAGGTCTCCGACATCGCCGCGATCCTTGCCGCGCTGCAGGTCCAGCTTGCTCCGTACACCGATCTGGTGGGGAGCGATCCCAACCGTCCCGGCGACGCCAAGACGCTGTTCACCCGCGTGATGACGGGCTCGCCGAAGCTCCGGCCCGCCATTGACAAGGGCACCATCGAGAACGGGGGCGACCTCGGCCAGGTGCTGCGTATCTCCGGCGCCGATACCGATCCGGGCCTTGGTTACATCGATGTCGCGCCGCGGCGGATCTATCACGTCCGTCCGGGCCGCGCGTACCTCGTGCACTACGAGTTCGCCCGCTTCCAGGATCCGACCGACCCCGAGCAGAACGCGCTCGAGCTGCGGCTTCAGAACCTCAACGCCAATTATAGCCAGGTCAGCAACGTGCGGCTGGGCGACGCCTACGCGCCGACCACGGGCAACGGCGCATTCTTCATCGACATTTTCATCGGCAAGGCCGGCGCACCCGGCACGCCGATCTACACGGTCCCCAACACGGCCTGTTACGTCGTCCCTTTCTTCCGGGTCTACGGAAACGGCCAGCAGACGGACCTCGGCGCCGTCCGCCTCTACGACGTGTCCGACGCCCTGGCCGGCGGCGCGGACATCGCCTCGATCATCGCCCGCGTCGCGAAGCTCGAAGTCTCCCAGTCGTCGAACGTCATCTACGCGAACACGTGGGCGGCCGACCTCAGTCCTCGGGCGGGTCGCATCGCGGGCGCCGGCGCTGAGGTTCAGGACAGCGACACCGGCAGCCACACCGATCCCGTCACCGGGGCTACGGTCCCGAATGCCGGGAAATACCAGTGGTCGGTCTCTCCGGCCGGCTGGAAGTGGGTCGGCATCTCCAACGCCCGCCAGGCCGCGCTCTTCATCGGCCAGGGCATCCCGACCGTCACGGCCGAGAAGATCGCATCCCTCCTCTTCATCGGCGTGGACCCTGCCACCGGCGCGATTGCCGACGCCTCGGCCGCCGACTTCGTCGCATTCATCAAGGGACTGACGATGGACCCTATCACGTACTCTTCCGAACCGCCGGGGCTCACCGCCGAACTGACCTCGAAGGTGATCCTGCCGCCGGACGACCAGCGCAAGAACTTCCAGATCCAGTGCCCCACCCACGACCTCGCAATCCGCTGGGATGGCGGAAAAGCGTCGTTCGATCGCGATCCGATCATCTACGCCGGCACGATCGTCGACTGGATGAACAAGGGGAAGGAAGCCGTGTCGGTCATCGCCCGACCTGCTGAGCTTCGTACCGTAACCGGCGCGGCGATCCCCGCGCCCATCCGGCTATCTCAGGACCGCTTGGTGCCGGGATACATCAGCGGGAGCTTCTTCGGCGACCAGGTGCTTTCCGCGTACCCGAACCAGGAATTCAAAAAGAGCTACCGCGCGGTTCTGCGAGACCAGATCAACAAGCTCAACGACCTGGGGGCGCTGGCGAAGGGCACGATCTTCACCGCGCCCGTGCATGCGCGAGAGAACCTGATCGTCAATCTCGCCAATCCCGGCCTGCCCATGACGCTCGTCGAGCCGACCACGGCCGGGCGGCTGGTATTGGTGCCGTACAAGAACGTCGCCAGCGGCGGCGACTCCTACATCCGTTCCGGCCTAGCTACGGCAGCATCTCTCGGCATCACGGCGGATGGGCACTTCTTCGCAGTTCAGGCTGATGCAAACGCCGCATTCGAGACCGGGATCGGGATCGCCGGCAACTCCGCATCCCTCATCATCAAGCCGAACTCGGCAAACGGTAAGGCCGGTTTCCGTTCGGGCGGCAGCGCGAACGTGGCCGTCGATGCCGCTGCCACCGCTTGGCTCGCCATGAACCGGACCCTGCTCGATCGCTTCACGGGATACGTGGAGGGGACGGGGACGGACTACTCCCAGAGCCTAACCCCTGCCGACCGTGAGTTCACGCTGCTGGCGGTGAACACGTCCAGCAACACGACGCCGACGATCTCGAACCAGAAACTGCGGGGGCTCTGGCTCGGCTACAGCCTGCAGGCGGCGGCCACCGCCCTCGCCGTGCGTGACGCCATGAAGGCCATCTTTGCGGCGGCCGATGCCGCAGCGGCAGCGTAAGGGAGCCTCGCCATGCACAACATCATTGGCGGCAGCTCCAGCGCCATGACCTGCGCCTACTGCACGGCGCTTGGCGGCGAGGACGCGAGGGTATTCAACCCGACCCACCGGAGGTGGTTCGAATGGGGGTCCGGCCTGCTGCAGACCGACCGTATGAACACGTTCAAGAATTCCAGCGGGCACCTGCGAACCGGCGCCCTGTTGGAGACTTGCTATCGGTTATCCAAGTTCGCCCGCCCAGACATTTCCCCGCCCAGCGACAAGATCCTGCTCGTCACCAACGAGACGATCCACACCGTTTTTGAGGGAATGATGGCGGACTTCTCGACGCGCAAAGTCGGGAAGGGCGTCATCACGATCATCAACAACGCGCCGCTGGAAGCCGTAACCGTCGATCCGGTCAGCAACGCGATCCTGTCGGTGACCTGCGGCGGCGTCGAGTATCCGGGCCTGAACTTCCACGATGCGACGGATGAGCTCGACCTCGCCGCGCTCCAGGGCAAGGTGATGCTCAAGATCGGCCGCGAGTCGGCGGCCAGCACTGGCGACATCACGTCCGGCGTCCGCCCGGCCAGCAAGACGAAGGCCCGCGCGACGAAGCTCGGCACCGGTCGACGGCTGAAGGGCGTCAATCCGCGCTCCTCAAAGAAGGTCGGCGACGCCGATCATAAGGTGATGGCCTACAACCAGCGTCTCATCTCTACGAACCATGCCAACCGGATCAAGTTCGCCGACCTGATCGTCCCGAACTACGACCCCTCGAACTATGATAAAGACTACGAGATCGCGAAGTCAGAGAACTACGGCAAAGAGCCGGGTTCGATCAGCAACGCGCCAATGGACCCCGTCGGTACGATCCCACAGTACGACTGGAATAACGGCAACCTGCTGAAGATCGGCACCAACTGGATCGGGCAGTTCCTCGACTGGTTCCAGATGACGCCTTACGAACGCATCCGGTATCTGGGTGAGTACACCATCCACAAGGCCGGGTTGCTCAAGGCCATCTGTACGGATCCCCGCTGGGCCGCGCTGCCTCCGTTGGTTGAGAAGGACGCGAACGGCAACGTCACCGGCACCTTCCAAATTGCGGAGGAGACGGCGAAGTGGGGCTTGGTGCCGAACATCTTCGTCGAGACCGAGTGGCAACCGGAGACGGACGTCACGCTTGGCACGGTGCGGGCCTGGAAATCGCAGCTCTACCTCTGCACGAAGGCCGGTAAGACGGCCACGGCAGCCGTAGGCGGCCCAACCGCGCAAGGCACGTCCATCCTCGACGGCGCGGCCGGCACCAGCACGGCCCCGGAGACGGGTGCTCGATGGCGCTTCCTCCGCTATTACGTCGCCGGCATGTCTCCTCACATGTACGTCCGCGAGGGGCGGCGCGCGGTCGCCGAGGCCGACCAGCAGTATGACGACGTCACCGCGCCCGAGAAGAACGTCGAGGATCCGGTGTTCGCCTACGGCTATCCGCACGCCGACGGCCATTGGGCGGACTGCTTCGCGGATACGGACGGCACGATCTCAATGGAAGGCGGGTCCGGTCTGGCCGGCGGCCAAGAGCTGGTCGCGGCGCTGATGAAGTGGCGTTCGCTGAAGGCTCCGTATGCTCAGTGCCCGAACCTCACCTTCTCACGCGGCACGGCCGGCACCCGACAGGGGTGGCTCCCGTACCGTCTGGAGATGTGCTTCATGCTCGGCGGCGACGTGTGCGGTCGAGCAGCCGCCGTCTCGGCGAAGCTCACCGCGGCGGCGGGGCGTCCAATCTACATCGGCGATCTCGACTACAAGACGCACATCCTCCCCGAGATCATCGCCGCCGGTCACCCGACCAGCATTCCAGGGATATAAGCCATGGGCGTTCGTCAGATCGGCATCATGCCGGGCGGGGGCTCCAGCTCCTCGTCCACCTCGACGGCCACGGCCAGGAAGCGCGTTCAGGGTGGCCGTGGGCTGCTCGCGGGTGACGCGGACACGCAGGTTGCCCGCTCGCTTCTCGTCAGCGGCCTCCTGCGTGGCCGCAACCTCGACGCCGTCGGAGGCGATCCAGAGGTCTGGGCGCTATCGACGGACGCCATCATCGCGAAGGCGACGATCGCAGCCCGCGGTGCCGCCCAGCAAATCCTGATCGAACCCGACATCTTCGAGTGCGACATCGTCGAGGTTCAGTTCTTCAGCGCCGTCGGCTCCACGCCGGCCGCCCTCTCGGCCATGCAAGGCGGGATCTACACCGACCCACCGCAGGCCGACGGCACGCCGTACCCCGACACCGCCGTGGTCGACTGGGGGCAGTCCTATGCGGCATGGGCTGGAGGCTACAGGGTCTTAGTCGTCCAGCCGATCCGGCAGCGCCTGCAGCCAGTGGACCTTTGGTGGATCCCGAAGGTGAAGCCCGCCATCGACTTCACGTTTCAGCTTCGGGTGAAGGCCACCTGCGACTGGTGGCAGGGCTCGGCCGATCCCAACCCGAGGGTGGATTGAGGAGCATACGCCTGTCGGACCCTAAGGCCGGCGGCAGTGTTCAGCCTAAACTTTGACCGCCTTCTTTACTTGTCGCGGCACGATCTTAGGGACTGACCCTGTAACGACCGGATCGTAGTCGATCGTCTTCTTCGCGGCCAAATGAGCCATGCCACTGCGATCGAAGCCAGCCCACGGCGACGGTGCCGCCAAGGCGTACAGCCCCGCAATCGACGCCATGACTTTGATCCCGAGCCAGAGATGACGTGGCAGGGCGGACAAGGTTAATTCGGGCAGCATTATTCTAAGATCCTGGGGCAAAGCCGCCCCGAATTCCACCTTAGGCAAAAGTTTCATCGAACTATATCGTTTTTGGCGAGTACAGTTAAAGCCGCAGAAACCATGCCGGCATCCGGCTAAGCGTTGAGCCGGGCAGTCACCTCCCAGGATTAGGCTGCCAGCCACCTGCCAAGGAACACAGCACCAAACGCCATCGCAGCAAGCCCGGCTGCTTCAATGCCGACCAAAAAGCCCAGCACCGCGACCGTTCGAAAGCGGTCCACAAAGGCATCGACGAAGTGCTCGTTCGGCTCCGGCGAGTGCCCGTTGTCGAAGTGCTGCATGTCGAAAATCCGCCCCGGTCTGAGAAGCCGACCGTAGGCAGTTAATTTTGCATTCACTATTCGGGAGACTACGCATGGCCGCGTCCGCCATCATGACGCCGCTTGGCCTTGCCGCGCTCAAATCGCGGGAAGGCGTGCGGCTGAAAGCCTATCTCGACAGCGTCGGCGTTCCGACGATCGGCTACGGCCACATCAAGGGTGTGAAACTCGGCCAGGTCATCACGCAGGCTCAGGCCGATGCGTTCTTCCTCGAGGATCTGGCCTCGCATGCCCTGCCGATCCTCTCGGCCATCAAGGTCCCCGTCGCGGACCACGAGCGGGACGCCTTGATCTCCATCGCCTTCAACATCGGCGTGGGTGGCTTCACCGGCTCGACATTCCTACGCCGCCTCAACGCGGGCGACCGGAAGGGCTGCGCCGAGGCGATCATGATGTGGCAGAAGCCGGCCGCGATCATCTCCCGGCGTGAGGCCGAGCGCGACCAGTTCCTCACGCCCTACACGAAGGCGGCGCCTAAGGCCCGCAGTACCGATGCGAAGCCCGTCAGCGCGCCGCTTTCCACGCTGGTGCCGATTGATGTGCCGCCGGTCGTGCCAGTGGTTGTCCCAACCGCGCCGCTCGCCATGCCACTCGCGGAACCCACGGTGGATGCAAAGCCAAACATGATCGCGCGGTTCCTTACCGTTCTAGGCGATCTGTTAAGGTTCAAGGCTTAACTTAGGTGAGCAGTATCGCCCATTCGCCTGACGAAACATCAATCGCGATAAGTTATAATTTCAGCTAGAAGACTAAGGTTTTTCACGGCCTCCTTTTAATGCAGCGATCCGCGCTCGTCCCTCCATCGCCTTTACCCTATGTTGGTGGATGACACGTGTAAGCAGAGCCTGGACCTCAGGGTCTGCGTTGCTGAAAAAGTCATGAGCAAGTTCCGACAACTGCCAGGCTAGAAACTCGTCCGACGCGACCTGACGGAACAGTGCGTCCAAAAGCTGTTCGATCCCGCTGCACATTGAACAATGACCCATTCCCTTGATGTCGAACGCCAAGTGGCTCCTTTCGTTTGCCTTGGCGCCTTTGCTCATTAACGCTTAGCTTTTCGTAGGTCGACCCGAGCCGGCCGGGCCCGCCGCGCACCCCTCCCACATCGTGAGACCATCATGACCCGCTTCTTCCTCGCGGCGCTGGCGTTCGCTTGTGCCGCCTCTGTCGCCTTCGCGCAGGGCACCACCACGCCCGCCGTCACCCCGGGGGTCGTCATCCCCTACGGCGAGTACATCGTGGCGGGCGCTCAGCTCGTCGGCAGCATCCTCGTCCCGCTGCTGACGGCTACCATCATGGCGCTGCTCGCCAAGTTCTACCCGATGGCTCGGATGCTGATCTCGGAAGCCCTCGTCGAGCGCACCCTGCGGAAGTGGTTCGACTTCGGCGTCAACGCGACGGCCGGCGCGGTGAAGAACAGCACCGTCACCGTGCCGATCGGCTCCGAGATCGTGGCCAACGCCCTCCAGCGCGCCGTCAACCGTGCCGACGTGAACGCGGTCAGCAAGTGGACGATGGACCAAGCCGGGGGGCCGGAGGAGGTCGCCAACAAGCTGTTCCGCCTGCTCAAGCTGGATGTCGGCGCGAAGGCGGCTGACATCGTGGCCCCTGCGCTCGCATCACTGCCCAAGCAGTAAGCCAGAGAGGCGCAGCCATGAACTCGCACACCCCAACGTCGATGCACATGACGCGCCCCCTGGAATGGATGCTGGCCTGCATGCTCCTGGTCTGGGGGGGGAGCATGTTGCGCCCCGAGGCCTACTTCGACATGCCGGTTTACCGGATCATGGGCGAGGTGATGACGGAGACCCGCTGGGGGATGCTCGCCGTCCTCGTCGCCGTCCTCCGCGGCGTCGGGCTCGGCATCAACGGCTGGTGGCGGCGGACTCCGGTGATCCGGTTCGTCGGTGCCCTGACTGGCGGCCTCTGCTGGCTTGCCATCGGCTTCCTCATGCTGGTCGGCTCCTACGCCTTCAACACGCGGCTACCGGCGGGATTTGGCTGGTACCCGGTCTGCTTCTGCTTCGAGGGCTGGTGCGTTCTCGCGACCGGCTACGATATGTTTAAGAACGGTTCCCTCTCTGCTGGAGCTGCGCCACGCCATGTCACCTGAGGACGTCAAGCAGTGGGTCGATATCCTCAGCACGCTCCTGGCCGCCGGCGGCGGGGGCGGCATCCTCCTCGCGGTCATAGGCTACATGCGGGCCAAGGTGGAGAAACCGCATATCGCGCCTCCGACCGTGGGCGGGAATGGTCTCGCCCAGATCGCCGGAATGGTCATGGGCCAGACCGACCTGAAGGACATTATCGACGGGCTGCGCGGTGTGTCGGCCTCACATGACCGGTGCACTCTCATGCGGGAGACCGAAATGGCTTTCCGGAAGAAAGAGGCCGAGGAGCATCGAGAGCATGAGCGACGGCTTCTGGAGGAGCGCCGCCAGCACGAGCAGCGTCTCGCGGAGGATCGGCACCGTGAACACCGGGAGATGGTCGAAGCGATCCAAGGCCTCACCCGCAGCACGAAGGATATGCGTTGCGCGGGGTAACCCTGGCACGCCACACCACATGTATCCTAAAACGTAAACATCTTTCCCAGCCACTAATTGCAGAGGCGGACTTAAGTGTGCTTAATTTGCATCAATTTGACGCAGGGCCTATGGGTTCGGTGTTTGAGTCACGACGCACCGGTCAGAATGGAAAAACGCCATGGCATCGATCAGGTACTCATATGGATCATCCTACAATGCCAACGGTAGTAATGACCTTGGATTATCTGCAATATATTTTTTAGATCCAAATAGTTTCTATCAAAACCTGATTAGCTATATAGTGCCACATGATAATGTTCCTCAGACAACAAGCATTATCGTAACTAACGGCACGACTGTAGAGACGGTTAAATTTATACCAGGAGCAGTAAGCTTTAATTTTGATTTTTCCGATAATAACACAAGGGTAGTGATACGTGGTGCTAATTCTGATGATTATTTAAGCGGAGGCTCAGGGCTTGACAATCTATCTGGCGGCGCCGGTAATGATGTTATTGAGGGTGGAGCCGGAGCTGATAGGATAGATGGCAGCACTGGCGTCGACACGGTAAGCTACGAACACTCCACGGTCAGCGTGAATGTCGATCTCAATGCCGGCTATGGGCGCGAAGGGAACGCTTCGCAGGACGATACTCTGATCTCCATCGAAAATGTCCGGGGCAGCGCGCTCAATGACACGATCTTCGGCAATGCCGGGGCCAACACTATTGAGGGCGGCGCAGGTGCGGACAACCTTAACGGCGGGAGCAATGCTGACGGTAATTTCGATACGGTAAGTTACGCTCATTCGGCGTTGGGCGTTGTCATCGATCTGTCCCACAGCGTCCAGGAAGGTGTAGGGGACGAAAACGGCGATGTCCTTGTTGGTTTCGCTCATGCCATCGGCAGCGATCAGGACGACGTATTGATCGGCAATGGTGCGGTCAATAATCTCGAAGGTGGCAACGGGGCCGATTACATAGAAGGTGGCGGCGGAACCGATACTGCCAGCTACGAGCATTCCGCTTCAGGCGTCATTGCGAATTTGGGCCTGGCTTTCGGCATCCAGGCCACGACGGGTGCGGGTGATGCATCTGGAGATCAGTTGGTCGATATCGCAAATCTGCTTGGGAGTGGCTACGCCGATTTCCTCACCGGTGATGCAAGCGCCAACACATTGTCGGGCGGTGCGGGCAACGACGTTCTAGAGGGTGGGGGGGGCGCTGATGTGCTCGACGGCGGATCAGGCATAGATACCGCCAGCTACGCGGGCTCCACCGACGGCGTGAGGGCCGATCTTAGCGGAGGTGTGGCCGGGACAGGCGACGCGGTCGGCGACAGCTTCATCGCCATCGAGAACCTTACGGGATCGGCCTTCGCCGACATCCTCATCGGCGATGATGGCGCTAACCGGCTGATCGGCAACGGCGGCGCCGATACGCTTGAAGGGGCGGGCGGCAACGACCGCCTCGTCATTTCCGGCACCCCCACCCTCGTGGACGGCGGCAACGGTACCGACCTGCTCTTCGTTCAGGGAGGCGGCAGCGTCGCCCTGACCGGTGGGGCCTTCCAAGGCATCGAAGTCGTCTACGTTCGCAATGACACTCACCTCGAAATGTCCGCGGTTACGACCGGATCTAAGATCACATCGCAATCGACGGCGGCCCATCACGTCGAGATCACCGGGACGTCCGGAGCGGATCGCATCCAGGCCGGCAAGGGTGGTGACACGATCGAAGGCGGCGCGGGCGGCGACAAGCTGTTGGCCGGCGCCGGGTCAGATACCTTCCACTTCCAGGCCGGCTTCGGTCGTGACAACGTCTATGGCTTCGACGTCAACGCGGATCACATCACCGTCGATATCGCGGGGGTCGACGCGTCCGACATCAAGTTCACGGCGTACCACGGCGGCCAGGACACCATCGTCACGTTTGCCGGCGTCGAGGGGGCCAACAAGATCATTCTGCACGACGTGACCGTGGCGGAGATCCACGCTGCCCCGAGCGACCTGTTCACATTCGGCGCTTGATGTGGCCATATCCGTGGATTAGTCGTTTCCGGCTCCCATCCTGGGAGCAGGGACGCAATCGAAACTTAACCCCGCCCGGCTCACGCCGCGGCGGGTTTTTCGTTTGTCGACCGAAGGCGTAGGATCACCTCCCGACTCGGAGGGCTAGTCCATGAACGACAATGGAGTCATCCGGTACGACATTCGTCCCGATCACGGCGGGTGGACGGTGTACAACATCGCCACTGGCGAACCATCTCTGGTTCGCGGCATTCGACAGGTCGTCATGCTGTTGGATGAGGCAAATGATCTGGCCGACGCCCTGAACGCCATGGAGCGCAAGGAGCCGGGATCGTCCGTCACCTGGGCTGATGGCTCGCGTTAGAAGCTGCCACTCAGCGGCTCCGGCGCATCGTTGTCGTGTTCTTCGGAAGGTGCTTCGCCCTTCAGCATGTCGTCCAACATCGACAGCAGACCGAGGAGTTCGAGCTTAGCATCGTTCGCGATATCGGCCTCATTCACACGCCGC
The DNA here is from genome assembly GCF_022829685.1 of Methylobacterium sp. E-045. Lineage (GTDB taxonomy): Bacteria > Pseudomonadota > Alphaproteobacteria > Rhizobiales > Beijerinckiaceae > Methylobacterium. Next base: position 61,208 of record NZ_JAKSYE010000135.1, on the reverse strand, counting down.
CGGATGTGGCTTCGCATGTTCGCAAGGGCGATAAAGTAGCCCTCTTCGCGCTCTCGGCTCATGATTGGGTCTCTGTTGCGACCGCGAGGACATAGGGCAGGGTTCCCGGCCGCCTACCTCTTCACCGCCCAGATCGGTACGGCACCCTTCGGCCGGCCCGGCACATTCCGGAAGTACCGCGTCCGTTCGAACCGGATGTAGTCGGCCTCAACGGCAGATACCAAATCGCCGCTCAGCACCATGGCCCCGCAGAAGTCGGAGCGGATCACGCCAAGGTCCGGATGCACACCGAAGAGCTGCAGCGTCGTCCAGCCGAGTCGGCCGGCCTCGTCGGCGTGCTTGTCGAGGAAGTCGAAGCACGCGGCATGAACTGCCTGCCAGCCGGCGGGCGTCAGTCCAGGGCACGGAACCACGCTCGGCTTCATGTCGAGGAAGGCCTCACGCCATGCCTGCGGGCTGCCGGGTTCGATCTTGAAGGCTGGGGATGCTGACATGAAGCCCGACGGTTGAGATGGGCCGGACGGGATAGGGGATGGGGATCAGCCACGCTAGGGCATGCGGGCTACCAAATCATCCCTCAGAAAACATGACGACAGACCTGCTCGGCTCCGTGCCCGGCGGGTTTTTTGCACCTAGGTGCAGGGCCGGCCTACTCCTGCGACTTCGTCCACCTGTCCCTAGGCCGCTGACGCGGGACGAGACGGTGGTTCGGTTCAAGGTCGAGGGGGAGCGCGTTCTGGTGAGCTGCCCCCGATCGCGCGAACTCCTACAGACACGCTCGGTTCATGCCGTAGAGGGCTTATTCAATTCTGGGGGGTCTTCAAGAGCCGCATGAGGATCTGGCCCGCAATCACGAGTACTGCACCTCCGCCAAAAGCTTTGAAGCCCGATGTCAGCCAGGATCGCGCTATCGCTGCATTCTCTGGGGACCCATAGAAGGCAACGTACATCAGGAAGCCCAGGAGGATCACGCCGACAACCGAACCCGCAAAAACGATGCGGGTGAAAAGAGAGAGGCGCCGCTTCTCTCGTCGCTCCTCCCCGTCCATTCGCTGGGTTGCGAACTCGAACTCCCGGGCGTTTTGCGCCACTTGGGCGGAGATCATTTCGCGAACCACCTCAGTTCGGCGGTTTGAACTATCGATGCGCGCACGCTCGATATCCATCAACTCGCGGAATTGGATGCTCTCCAAATCGGACGCGTGGTGCGACGTGTCTGGTCGATACGCAACGGGGACGCTGGAGGACGGGACTGGCCCATCCCCTCTCTCGTCAGTCATTGAAGGTCGTTCCGCCAAACCCGAAGCCAGTCATGAACCCCGGCATGGGCGTTCCATCAACGGCCATATCCAGAATGAACTCAGCCGGAAGGCTTCGCACCACATAGCGACCGTAGGCCGACTTGGTGACGTTCGTAATCGACCCTTCGTGGCCCGCCTGATTTCGACGTCGTGTCGCTTCGCAGAGCGCTTCACGGTATGAGTCGTGGTATGTGTCGACGACCAGAGACGATCTCTTTTCGTCGCACCTGGCTTGCGCAGACATACGATAATCCTGCCTGTTTCAACAGCGCTCAATCACACCGCATGTGAGCGAGTCCGTCAATCTCTAAGGAAGGGGTACATATTCCGAATTGCGTGAGTAGCAAGATACGAGGGCTGCGGAGCCGATGCGTCCAGCGGTCATTGCGAATTTTCCACGAACGCAAACGCGCAATTTGGCGCCTAGAGCGGTAACATGCGTCGCGTGGCTTAGGCACGCCTCGCTCTACGTCCTGTGAGTTATTGCACCCAGGTGCCAATCAGATGCGTGGCGTAGCTTGGCTTGCCCAGCTCCGTGCCCGGCGGGGTTTCTTTCGCTCGCGGTGGGGTGTTTTGCTGGGTTTCTGTCGGGATAACTGTCGGGGCAGTTATCAGAAACCAAGCTAAGTGTTGGTCGGAGTGGCAGGATTTGAACCTGCGACCCCCACGTCCCGAACGTGGTGCGCTACCAGACTGCGCTACACTCCGACGGCCGGCGTCTCCACCGGCGAGCGGACGTATAGCGAGGCCGGCGCGGGGCCGCAAGCGCCATCATGGCCCTCGTTGCGATATGGTGGAGAGACCGGCGGCCCAATCGGGGGGAAGGGTGCGGCGGAGAAAGCCGGTATCCGCCGCCATGATGGCGATGGCGGCGAGATGGTCCGGTGCCGTGGGGAGGGCGTGCAGGCTCCACGCCGCCGTCCCCTCCGGGATCGCCAGCAGCTCTGCCCTCTCCGGCGTGACGGAGACGGCAAAGCTGTCGAGGCGCAGGGAGAGGCCCTGGCCTGTGGCCTTCGCCACGGCCTCCTTGCGCGTCCAGCAGGCGAAGAACGCCACCGTGAGGTCGCGGGGCGCGAGGGTTTCGAGGGCGGCGATCTCCCGCGGCGCGAAATGCGCCTGCGCGATGCGAAGCAGATCGGGCATCGGACGCATCTCTTCCACATCGACGCCGATCTCCGCGGAGGAGGAAAGCCCGATCAGAGCACGGCTGCCGGAATGGGACAGGCTGAACCGGCATGATCCGGCCTGCTCCCCCACGAGATGTGGTTTGCCGGAGGGCGTCGCGCCGAAGACGAGCGCGCGGGGGTCCGATCCGCACCGAAGCCCGAGCACGAGGCGCAGGGCCGCATGGCTCGCCTCGAACCGCCACCGATCCACGTCGCGGACGAACCGGGACGCGCGCGCGCGCTCGTCGTCGGAGAGAAGGTCCCGGCACGTCGCCCGGTGGTCGATGGCCTGGGTGAGGTCGACGTCCCAGACGGTCACGGGGGCACCCGGCCCCGTGCGATCCGGCGTCTCGCCGGCCCTCGGCTCTTCCGGACAAGCGGCGCTCACGCGTCAGCTCGATCGATCGGGTGCGCCGTCCCACTCCTGAACGACGACGAGGCCGAGATAAGCGATCTGGCAGAGAGCAAAGAGGCCATAGAAGGTGCCGACGGCCGCCAGCCACGAGAGATCGTGCGTGCGGGTAAGGGCGACGGCGATCGCCAGGGTCGCGGCAAGGATCACCGCAAGGGCCAGGAGCGGCCTGCGGGTCGCACCGTTCGTGTCATGGACGTCCCGCACCACCTGACTCGACAGCATCTTCGCGCGTGCACCCACAAAGGGGATGCCGAAGCGTCAATGTGCCGGGGCCGGTCTCAGGCGGCAAGCACCGTTCAGTCAGACGTACACGTTGCCGGCGGTCTGTGGAAAACGCTCGGCCAGGGCACGGCGAAGTTTTTCCAGGGCGCGGTTCTCGATCTGCCGGACACGCTCCTTCGAGATGCCGAGGCGGCGGCCGAGGGCCTCCAGGGTCGCTTGGTCTTCCGTCAGCCTGCGTTCGCGCAGGATGCGCAATTCGCGCTCGGAGAGCACGGTGAGCGCTTCGTTGAGCCAGGTGAGACGGCGCTCGCCATCCACCGAGGCCGAGACCGTCTCGTCGGGCAGGTCGGATCCGTCCACGAGGAAATCCATCCGCTCGGAGGAGGCCTCGCTCTCCTCGCCCACGGGGGCATTGAGCGACATGTCGGGACCCGACAGACGGGCGTCCATCAGGGCGACGTCCTGCTGCGACACACCGATGGCGGTGGCGATGCGGCGATGGATCTCGTCGCCCACATGCTCCTCGGTGGATTGCATGAGCTTGGCACGAAGGCGGCGCAGATTGAAGAACAGGGCTTTCTGGGCCGAACTCGTGCCGCCGCGGACGATGGACCAGTTGCGCAAAATATAATCCTGGATCGAGGCCCTGATCCACCACGTGGCATAGGTGGAGAAGCGGACTTCCCGCTCCGGCTCGAACCGGGCCGCCGCTTCCATCAGGCCCACATGCCCCTCCTGCACGAGGTCGGCCATGGGCAGGCCGTAATGGCGAAAACGTCCGGCGATGGCGATGACGAGCCGCATATGCGCGGAAATCAGGCGGTGGAGCGCGTGTTCGTCGCGCTCATCCTTCCAGCGGACGGCGAGACCGCGTTCCTCGTCTCGCGCCAGGAAGGGCGCCTCCATGGCCGTACGAATGAACTGTCGCCGTATCCCCGCGATGTCCGCCATTCCCGCCTCCGCCTCTCGTCCGTTGCGTGCGCGCATCGCGAAGGACTCTCGGGGTCGAGCGACCCGAATGGTCCGGACAGCGTGGGCACTGGCCCAGGGGCATGGCCCAGGCACCGGACAACGGAGCCGTTGCACCGATAGTTCCGCGAGGGTGGACGGGGAGGGGACGCGACGCCGCGTCGCTCGCGAGCCGCCCGCGCGGCGCCTGTCGAGGAGGCCGGCACAGCAAAAGGCCCGGCGCTGGTGCGCCGGGCCTTCCGGTCGAACGACTAGGTTTGGGACGACGGGCCGATCAGGCGGCCTCTTCCCGGATGTCGTCGCCTTCGCCATCCGCCTCGGCATCGCCCTCGGCTTCCGCCTCGCCCTTAGCGCGGCGGGGCGACTTGGCGAGGCTCTGCTCGATGAGCTTGAGCGCCTCCGTCTCGGTGATCTTGTTCACCGAGGAGATTTCGCGCAGCACGCGGTCGAGGGCGGCCTCATAGAGCTGGCGCTCGCTGTAGGATTGCTCGGGCTGGGCCTCCGAACGGTAGAGGTCGCGGACCACCTCGGTCACCGACAGCAGATCGCCGGAATTGATCTTGGCCTCATATTCCTGGGCGCGGCGCGACCACATGGTGCGCTTGATCCGGGCGCGGCCGGTGAGCACGTCGAGGGCCTTCTTGACGAGTTCCGGCTCGGCGAGCTTGCGCATGCCGACGCTGTTAGCCTTGGCGGTGGGCACGCGCAGGACCATCTTGTCCTTCTCGAACGAGACCACGAACAGCTCGAGCTTGTAGCCGGCGATTTCCTGCTCCTCGATCGCAGTGATGCGTCCGACGCCATGAGCTGGGTACACCACCGCTTCGCCGGTCTTGAAGCCTTGGCGGCCTGCCGTCGTCTTCTTGGCTGTGGTCATGCGAGAAGCGCCTCCAGAACATTGCGCGGGTCGAGTCGCGCCGAACCTTCATTCCCGGGGTGGGTGACCCGGCTTGAGCCCCTTGTCCGCCGGCCATCGATGCGTCATGCATCGGCCGAGCGGGTCCCAGGCTAGCCGATCATCCACACCATGTGATCAGCGCCGCGGAAGGCGCATAGGCCTCCAGCGGTCGATCACATGCCGCCTCGTCTCGCCGAGGTAGCGTCCCACAGGAATGGGAAGCCGACTCTGTCGAAAAGTTTGGAAACCACCGATCCGGTAGCCAAGGGCAGCACGTCAGGCACGAACGACGGCAGGCGGTCTACGTACCACAAACCGGGCGCCGAATCAAAGGATTGCCGACGCAGGGCATGCGTGCACAACCGGCCGGGCCGGGCTTCGCCCGGCGCCCGATGCACGCGGGGCGTGACTCTCCGGGCACCTGCCGGTTCGACCCTTCCGCAGGCCGGCCCGCCATCGGCGGCGTCGTGAAGCGCCCGTGTCCGTCCTCGGACGGGGATCACGCATCCGTGACGGCGGGGCGCGCCGGAAGTTCCGGGCCAACGGCCGGGAGCGGGGCTAGTCGCCGGTGCCGGGGGAGGCCGAGAAATGCGCCTCGAGCTTGCCGCTGACGCCGTCCCAATCCTTGGCGTCGGACGGGGCGTCCTTCTTCTGCGTGATGTTGGGCCAGCTCCGCGCGTAATCGGCGTTGAGCTTCAGCCAGGTCTCCAGGCTCGGCTCGGTGTCGGGCTTGATCGCCTCGGCGGGGCATTCCGGCTCGCAGACGCCGCAATCGATGCACTCGTCGGGGTGGATGACGAGCATGTTCTCGCCCTCGTAGAAGCAATCCACGGGGCAGACTTCCACGCAGTCCATGTACTTGCACTTGATGCAATTGTCGGTGACGACGTAGGTCATGTGCCCTTCAGCCTTGTCCGTGGTGGGATGGATCGCGAGACCCGAGACCGCTTCGGCCCCGATCCTAGACCGGCCTCCCGCACGGCTCCGTTAACGCGCCCGTGTGTCACGCGCCTCGCGGACGGCGCGTCGACCGCTCCGCCCGCCATTTCCGCACGGCTCTATCCCCTGCCAGAGTGGCTGACAAGCAGCGTGGGCTCATGCCGGGGGCGGCCGGTGCGTCCGTGCCACACCCTCGGAGGAGAGGCGGATCACGCCGCGCCGTCGTCGGAGTCCGGGGACGGGCCGCCCGACAGGATGGCGTAGAGGCCCCGCGCCTCGGGGGCGGGGCCGCGCCGCTCGCCGAGATCCACCACCCGCACCACCGCCGTCACATGGGCGGCGGCGACGGTGACCACGTCACCGATGCCGATCCCCTTGGCGGGATTGTCGGCGCGCGTGCCGTTCACGCGGACGAAGCCGTCCTCCACCAGGGAGGCGGCAAGGGACCGGCTCCGCGCGAAGCGGGTGAACCAGAGCCACTTGTCGAGACGCTGCCGCCCCGGCTTCATCCAGATCTAAGTAGGTTTAGCAAAAGTGGTCACCGGTTTTGCGTCCCAAAACCTGCGACACACCAAAGGCCTAAGCGAGGTGAAGCGTTGGCTTGCCAATGCGAACCTGCTTAGCGCTTGCCGCCGTCGCCGGCTTCGAGCTGGGCCTTGAGCGCCGCGAGCTTGGCGAAGGGCGAATCCGGGTCCGGAGCCCGCTCGCGGCGTTGCGGACGCTGCTCCTGCTGGGCTGCGGGCCGGCCTTCGTCGCGGCGCTCGGGACGGACCCGGCCGGGCTCGAACCGCTCGCGGCGGGGGGGGCGTCCCCCCTCGGGCCGGCCGCCATCGCGACGGCCCCCTTCGGGCCGGTCGCCCTGTCCGCCGCGGTTGCGCTCGGCCCCGTCGGGACCGCCCGCGCGGGGAGCACCGGCATGAGCGGGGCGCCGATCCTGACGGCCTTCGCCGGGAGCGCGGTTGCCCGCGGGCGCGCCGTCACGGCCGCCGCGTGGGCGGTTCTGCCGCGGGGCGGAACTGCGCTGATGCCGCTGGAGACGCCAGATCTCCACCAGCACCGGTTCGGGCGAGGCGGCATCCGCGGCGGTCTCGGCCGCGTCCGGCTCGATGCCGGCGAGGGACGCGGATTCCGCCACGGGGACGGGGGCCGCCTCGGGCTCCGCGGCGGCATCCGCAGGTGCCTCGGCGACGGCCGGTCCCTGCTCCGCCTCGACGGTGCCGGTCTCGGACGGGGCGGCTTCGGAGGACACGACCTCGGGATCGGGCACGCCTTCCGCCACGGGCTCGGCGGTGTCGGGCGAGGTCTCGTTTTCGGAGGTCGGCTCGTTTTCGGAGGCTGTCTCGCCTTCGGGCTTGGTCTCGCCGTCGGACGTTATGTCGCCTTCAGGCTTGGCCTCGTTTTCAGGCTTGGCGTCGTTTTCGGGCTCGGCCCCGTCGTCGGTCGCGGGTGCGGCCTCCTCGGACGCCGTCGCCGCCTCGTCGGTGGAGGCGGTCGCCGGGGCGATGGGCTGGGTCGCGGCGGCGGGACGCAGCGGCACGGTGATGGCCGGACCGGGGCGGCTCTCGGCGACGTAGCCGAGGGATTTCAGGATCGATCCGAAATCCTCGCCCGAACAGCCCACGAGGGAGGTCATCCCCACGGTGGCGACGAAGGCATCGCCGTCGGCGGTGCCGGCCGGGGCCTCGCCGGGGGTGGTGCCGGGCACATAGGTCACCGCCGGGCGGATCAGGTCGGCGAGGCGCTCCAGGATGTCGACGCGCACGGCGCGCTCGCCGCAGACGCGGAAGCCGGCGGCGCGGTACAGGCCCTTGGCGATCTCCGGATCGACCTTGATCGAGGTGCGGCCGGAGCCGGCCAGATGCGCGATCTCGTCGAGGCCGCGCTGGTCGAGGCCGCCGTTCTTCAGCGCCCAGAGCTGGGCGGCGAGGGTGCGGGGCGCCGGCTTGAGCAGGGCCGGCAGGAAGATGTGATAGGCGCCGAAGCGGACCCCGTGGCGGCGCAGCGCCCCGCGTCCTTCCTGGTCGAGGGTGCGCATCTCGTGCATCACCTTCGAGCGTTCCAGGACGCCGAGGGATTCGACCACCTGGTAGCCGATGCCCTTCGACAGGCCCACGAGGTCGGCCGCCGTCTCGATCTCGATCAGCGGGCCGAGGAGGCGGACCACATAGGCCTTGAGCCAGGCGACCAGCCGGGTCTCGACCTTGTCGCGGGCCGGGCCGGTGAGCTGCTCGTCGGCCAGCAGCCGCACATGCGGCTCGAACAGCTTGTCGCCCGGCGTCAGCTTGGCGACCGGGTCTCCGGTCCAGCGGATGATGCCGTCATGGGACAGGACCAGGGACGAATCCGCCGCGGCCGAGAAGCGCTCGGCGCGCGCCTCGATCTCGCCGCCGAGCGCCTTTTCGGCGGCACTGCGCAGGGTCTTGGCCTCGTGGCCTTCCGCGCCCGGGTCGGCCACGAACTGGAACCCGTGCAGATGGCCGACATGCTGGCCCTCGACGGTAACGTCCCCGCCGGCGGTGATCTCAGCTTCCAACATCGTATTCTCTCTCAGGCGCCGCATCAGGACGCTGGTGCGCCGATCGACGAAACGGCTCGCAAGGCGCTCGTGCAGGGCGTCAGACAGTCTGTCCTCTACCCGACGTGTCTCGCCCTGCCAATGGACGGGATCAATCAGCCAATCGGGCCGGTTGGCGACGAAGGTCCAGGTTCGCCCCTGCGCGATGCGCTGGGACAGGGCGTCGATGTCGCCGTCGGTGCGGTCGATCATCGCCACGTGCTTGGCGAACCAGTCGTTGGGAATGCGCCCGGCCATGCCCCGCATGAGGAAGCGGAACAGCTGGGCCACGAGATCCGCATGGGTCTGGGGGTGGACCTTGCGGTAATCGGGCACGCCGCAGGTGTCCCACAGGCGGCGCACCACCGTCGGATTGGTGGCGATGTCGCGGATGTCGTCCTCGCGCATCAGGATTTCGAGGGCCGACTGGTCCTCGCCCATGGGCGCGCGGGTCAGCCCCTTCTCGTTGGGATGCGCGTCTAGGCTCTCCTGAAGGGCTCGCAGCGAGGAGAAGTCGAGGTCGGGGTTGCGCCATTGCAGCACCCGCAGGGGCTCGAAATCGTGGCTCTCCAGGGCCTCGATCATCTCGGGCTCGAACGGGGCGCAGCGTCCCGTCGAGCCGAAGGTGCCGTCCGAGAGGTGGCGACCGGCCCGGCCCGCGATCTGCCCCATCTCGGGGGGCGTCAGCCTGCGGAAGCGCGTGCCGTCGTATTTCCAGTTGGCCGCGAAGGCGACGTGGTCGACGTCGAGGTTGAGGCCCATCCCCACTGCGTCGGTGGCGATGAGATAATCGACGTCCCCCGACTGGTAGAGCTCCACCTGGGCGTTGCGGGTGCGCGGCGAGAGCGCGCCGAGCACCACGGCGGCCCCGCCGCGCTGGCGCCGGATCAGCTCGGCGATGGCGTAGACCTCCTCGGCCGAGAAGGCGACGATGGCCGTGCGCCGGGGCAGCCGCCCGAGCTTCTTCTCGCCGGCATAGGTCAGTTTCGAGAGGCGCGGGCGGGTGGTGGTGTGCACGCCGGGAATCAGCGACTGCACCAGGGGTAGCATGGTGGAGGAGCCGATGAGCAGCGTCTCCTCGCGCCCGCGCTGGTGCAGCAGGCGGTCGGTGAAGACGTAGCCGCGGTCCATGTCGGCGGCGAGCTGGATCTCGTCGATGGCCACAAACGCGACCTCGAGGTCGCGCGGCATCGCCTCGATAGTGGAGATCCAGTAGCGCGGCCGGTCCGGCTTGATCTTCTCCTCGCCGGTGACGAGGGCGACGTGCTCCGCCCCCACCCGCGCGACGACGCGCAAATAGACCTCCCGCGCCAGGAGGCGCAGGGGCAGCCCGATCATCCCCGTGGGATGCGCGAGCATCCGCTCGATGGCGAGATGGGTCTTGCCGGTATTGGTCGGCCCGAGCACCGCCGTGACGCCGCGCGAGCGGGCCTGCGGGGGGAGGGAGCGGCGCGTCATGTGCGAGGGGCTGGTCCCTTCGGCCGAGAAAGCCGGCGGCAGGTTCTTGGCGCGGCCCGTGGATGAGGCCGCCCGATCTTATACCAGACGATGATGAGGAGGCCTCATCCTCGTCTGCCCGCGCGACCGCACGGCGGCGGGCGTCCGCCGAACGCGCCGATCCCGGCCATCGGTCGGGATCGGTGCCGCTTGGTATCAGTCGTCGCTGCGCAGGGGCCGGCTGGGCGGCCGGACCCCACGCTGCGTCTCACCGCCATATGGGGCGCCACCGCCCCGATAGCCACCGCCCCGGTATCCATAAGGATCGACGTAGATCTCCACCGGGTTCGCCGGCTGCTGCGGCGCGAGATCGGCGCAGAGCGTGTCGGGAATGGCGACGAGGGGTCCGCGCCGGGGCGGCCGGCCCTCGGTCACCTCGGCGGAGGAATAGGCATCGCCCCCGCAAGGCGAGAGATCGCTGCCGAGTTCGCCGGCATGGCCGGCTCCGGCGGCGGACAGGCCGAGGAGACATCCGCCGAGGATGAGGAGGGAGTGGCGCATCAGCGATGTCCGAGCCCGGGAGGATCGCGCCAGGCTGACGCGCGCGACAGGGCGTCCTGAAGGGCCGCGAAGCCGCCCTCCAGGTCGTTGGCGCCGAGCGCGTAGCCGTTCGCGCCGAGGCCTGCGAAACGTGCGCCCATCCGTCGCCGGGGGAGAAGCGGCAGCCCGCCCGCGCGTTCCGGAACGAGCCGCAGGGCGATGAAGCGCTGGCGCCCCACCGTGATCGACCGGATGTCCTCGATCGCGTCCCACGGGATCCAGTCCGTCGACAGGCGCCGGTCGAAGATCCCCCGGCGGCCGACGGACACCATCGTGCCCGAGCGGAACATCCGGGGCGCGCCGACGAGGCTGGCCGCGCCGAAGAAGATCAGGCCGAGCCACAGCATGAATTCGGTGTAGCCGCCGGGCGCCATGGCATGCCCCCGTATCTCGGGCCGCGCATGGAGCATCCATGCGGCGGTGGCGGTGAACCCGACGGCGAGGAGGAACAGCCCCGCCGAGCGAAGGCGCGAGACCGCGATGTCGACCTGTTCGTCCACGCCCTGCCCGCCCATTGTTCAGACGATTCCCGTCCGGCCGGCCGGAGCCGCCTCTATTGATCGACCAGGGTCGCCTGGACCACCGGGCCCGCCGCCTGCCCTCCGGCTTGAGCGGTCACGGTCTGGGCTCCGACGCGGTTCCACCGGGTCGCCTCGATGATGTTGGTGCCGAGCGTCGTGCGCACGGCGATGCGCACCGGCAGCAGCACCCGGGTGCCCTCCACGGGGGCGAGCCACACCGACATGTCGCGGTTGTCCTCCATGAACTTCACGCCGGGCCGGTCGGGGCGGTGCCCGGCGATGGCCTGGTAGCGGGCGTTGCAGACGAGGACGGGGCCGGCATAGCCCGGCTTCTCGACGGTGCGCGTCTCGCCGTAGCTGAGCACCACGTTGAAGCGCGTCGCGCCATCGAAGACCGGGATGGTGCGGTTGCAATTGGCCTGGTCGGTGAGCTCGCCCCGGCTCACCGCCGGCATCATCAGGGCGCTCGCCGGATCGACGATGCCGCGCTTGTTGGCCGGGGTCACCGGCACGCGATCGCCCATGTCGACGAGGGGCGGCGTCACCTCCGATTGGGTGACGTTGCCGCGCGCCAGCGCCATCCGCACGGCGATGCCGGAATTCGAGGTCTTGGTGGAGATGGCGAAGGCGCTGGGCTGCGGTCCCTCGGCGATGAGGCCGCTGGCGCGGGCCGAGCCCATGCCCCCGGTCACCGCGCCGACGAGGCCGGTGAGCCGGGCCGAGACGTCCATGCGGTAGCGCGCGCTCTCGAACTGGCCCGAGACCTGCGCGGTGCCGATGGGGATGCCCGCGAGCGCGATGGCGTAATCGACGGTGACCGTCGCCGGGGCGGCGGAGCGGGCAGAGGTAACCTTGGCAGAGGTAACCCGGGGCCGCGCGAATCCCTCGGAGGCGGGAATCACGCCGAGGGCGGCGAGGAGGCTGGCGCGGAGGAAGCGCGTGGCGCACATGGTATTGAGGCTCTGAGGTTCCAGGGCTTGGAGCCGTACGGCACAAGGGACCGGGCGGCATTGTTCCGCCATGGTCTCCGCTCGTGGTTAACACATCGTATGGATGACGTGGCGCGCGGCCTCGTGACGGCCGCCGCGCCCGCCTCGGCGCACGGCTATTCCGATGGGCAAAACGCAGCCCCGCCCTTGACGGATACCCTGTCGCTCCCCTATAGGCTCGCGCCTTCAATGAGACGCCGCTCGATCGGAGTTTGGCGTGCGTGAGGCCCGTGGCGCGTTGCGACCGGCCTTCCGCCATCGCCCGATCACACGCGGAACGAGACGGGAATTAGATCAATGTCGCGCCGTTGCGAACTCACGGGCAAAGCCGTGCAGACCGGCCACCTCGTGAGCCACTCGAACCGTAAGACCAAGTGCCGGTTCCTGCCGAACCTGTGCCAGGTCACCCTGCAGTCGGACGCCCTGAAGCGCCGGGTCCGCCTGCGCGTCACGGCCCACGCCCTGCGCTCGGTGGAGCACCGCGGTGGCCTCGACGCCTTCCTCATCAAGGCCCGCGAGATCGAGCTGTCGCAGACGGCCCGCCTGATCAAGCGCGAGCTTCACAAGAAGCTCGCCGAAGTCGAGACCCCGGCCGCCGCCTGAGGGTGCGATATCGAAGCGCCGGCGAGAGCCCGCTTCGATCACGCTCGACGTCTCATTCTGATTTCGAACGGCCGCCGTATGCACCACGCATGCGGCGGCCGTTCGCGTTGATTCCGACTTCTCCGCTCTCCGGCTCTCCCCGATGACCGTGCTGTCGCTCATCGCCCCGATCTTCGGGCTGATCCTCATCGGCTGGGTGGCGGCCCTCGCCGGGTTCCTGTCCGAGAAGGTCAGCGACGGCCTCTCCGAATACGTCTTCGCCATCGCGGTACCGGCCCTCATCATCGCGACGCTGACCCGGCCGGGTCTCACCGGCGAGATCACCTGGTCGTACTGGTTCAGCTATTTCGGCGGCGCCGGCCTGTCCTGGCTCGTCGGATCGCTGATCGGCCTGCGCCGCGAGGGCGTCGGGCGGACGGGGGCGATCCTGCACGGATTCGCGGCGAGCCAGTCGAACACCATCTTCATCGGCGTGCCGATGATCCTGCAGGCCTATGGCGACGCGGGCGCCTTCCCGCTCTTCATGCTGCTGGCCGTCCACCTGCCGCTGATGATGGGCTGCGCCACCTTCCTCATCGAATCGGACGGACAGCAATCGGTCCTCCAGCGGATGAAGGGGCTCGGCCTCGTCCTCTTCCGCAACCCGATCTTCCTGTCGCTCATGATCGGCCTCACCCTGAAGAGCGTCGGCCTCGCGCCGGGCGGGATGGTCAAGTCGCTGATCGATGCGCTGGCCGGTACCGCCTCCACCTGTGCGCTGATCGCGCTGGGCGCCGGCCTCGTGCGCTACCGGGTGCTGCACGACCTGCCCGGCGCCATGGTGGTGACCACCTTGAAACTCGTCCTGCATCCCCTGGCGGTCTGGGTGCTGGCCTTCCACGTCTTCACGATGCCGCCCGCCTATGCCGGGGTCGCCACCCTGTTCGCGGCGATGCCCGTGGGCATCAACTCCTACCTGCTGGCCGCGCGCTACAAGACCGAGACGGGTCTGATCGCCGCCGCCGTCATGCTCTCGACCCTGCTCGCCGCCGCGACGACCATCGCCTGGCTCGCGATCCTCGGCCACGCCTGAACGGTCCCACGCCTGAACGGTCACACGCCTTGACCGGCGTCGCTGCTCTTTGTACCGATCGGTACAGATCATCGCAGGAGACCGAATCGATGTCCGAATCCCGCCCGCCGTTGCCCCCCTTCACCCGCGAGACCGCGATCCAGAAGGTCCGCGCCGCCGAGAACGGCTGGAACGGCTGCAACCCCGAAAAGGTCTCGCTGGCCTACACGGCGGACAGCCGCTGGCGGAACCGCTCGGAATTCTTCTCGGGGCGCGCGGCCATCGTCGATTTCCTGACCCGGAAATGGGCCAGGGAGCACGAATACCGGCTGATCAAGGAGATCTGGGCCTTCACCGACGACCGCATCGCCGTGCGCTTCGCCTACGAGTTCCACGATGCGGCCGGCGACTGGTTCCGCGCCTACGGCAACGAGAACTGGGAGTTCGACGCCCACGGCCTGATGCGGGTGCGGCACGCCAGTATCAACGACCTCGCGATCTCCGAATCGGAGCGCAAGTTCCACTGGGACCGGAGCGCGCCGCGCCCCGACGACCATCCCGGCCTCACCGATCTCGGGCTCTGACCGGAACATGACGAGAAAGCCGGGGGCGCGGGAGGACGCGCTCCCCGCCATCGCCGAGGTGTTTCGCGAATACGGCTACGAGGGGGCGAGCCTCGCCCTCATCGGAGCCCGCTGCGGCCTCGGCAAGGGCAGCCTCTACCACGCCTTTCCCGGCGGCAAGGCCGAGATGGCGCAAGCCGTCCTCGACGCCATCGGAGGCTGGTTCGAGGAGCGCATCTACGCGCCGCTGCGCGACGATCCCGATCCGCGGGCGGCGATCCGGCTGATGCTGTCGGAGACGGACGCGTATTTCCGCTCCGGCCGGAGAGTCTGCCTCGTGGGCGCCTTCGCCCTCACCGAGGGACGCGACGGGTTCGCGGACCGGATCGCCGGCTACTTCCGGGATTGGCGCGAGGCTCTGGCACAGGCGCTGATCCGCGCCGGGCGCCCGGCCGCCGAGGCGGAATCGTTGTCCGAAGACGCCGTCCTGACGATCCAGGGCGGCCTCGTCCTCGCCCGCGCCCTCGACGATCCGGCCGTGTTCGGGCGGATGCTGGGGCGGTTGGAGCAGCGGCTGGTGTAGGCGGCGGGGTGGTCCCCGTCTGGAATAATCATAATGGGTGGGCTGAAGTCACTCGCTTGGACTGACATCAGCGTCGGCTTCGCGCTTGTGTCTGCTATTCAGCGGCCTGATTACGAAGCCTAGAAGCCGCTATGGCGTCTAAGTCCACAGCTATCTGCTTGCCGCAATTCACGGCGGCGGCGAGGTGTGAAACAGTCACCTTCAGGCTTGATCAAAGGCGAAACCCTGTGCAGCTAGAATCGATCAGAATCGAAAAATTCAAGAGGATTGATAACATCGATTTGCCTCTTGCCGATCTCAACATTCTTGTCGGATCGAACGGCAGCGGAAAATCATCGATACTCCAGGCGTTGCACCTTGCATCCTGTCTGATGCGCCAAGCTGACCGAATTCGAGCAGGTTCGACTGCTATGGTTCGTGTGGCGGATCTCGATTATCTGCCGTCGGACGAATACTGGCGGCTCGGCCACGGAGCCCCTTGGGGTAACCGATCCGATAGCCCATCGTCGAAGGTGTTCTTCGTTTTTCGAGATGGAGAAGGTTCCGAGGTTGCCGCGCATCTAGAAATGAGATCCGCGCGAAATGCTGGTATATCAGTCCAGGGAGAGCTACCAGAAGAAGTTCGCCCACAATTTCGCGGGGCTGAAACATTCTTTAGCGGATTCATACCTGGTATTTCTGGCATCCCTAATGTTGAGCAAAAAAATTCTAAGCGCGTAGTTCTAAAGGCTTGTTCCTTCGGTGACTCGAATGTGTATCTTCGTAATGCTCTCGATTTATTGTCAGCCGAGCACCTTGTCCAGATCGAGTCCTGGCTTGAGCCGCTTCTCGGGGCGATTAAGCTTAAGGTCAAATTTGATGGATCAACAGACTTTGATATAACTGCCGAAGCCGAGATCAGCGGCCTATCAATGCCACTTGAGTTGTTGGGAACAGGTTTTCTACAGTTGATTCAAATATTTTGCTACATACTTCTGTTCAATCCAAAGATATTACTTGTCGACGAGTCTGATATTCATTTACATCCTAGTGTTCAGGAAAAGTTAGCCTTGAGCCTGCTAAATATTGCGCGAGCGCAGGGTATCAAGATAGTTATGACAACGCATTCGCCATTCATCGTGAGGGGCGCGCCTGCGGACACAAACGTTGTCTGGCTTGCTGACGGCCAAAAAAAGACCGAGGATCGGTCAGTTGTCGAGTTGGCATTAGGTTGGGGTGCCTTTGGCAAGAAGGTCATCATCGTTAGTGAAGATGCTAAGAACGATTTTTTGAAGAAGCTAGTTCGTCAATGGCCCGAAATCGAACGCGGAGTAACCGTATTGCCCGGCCGTGGGTATCAGCACTTGCTTAGTAAAAGTGAGGCGATTGAGTTGCGGGCTTCATTGGGCAACAAGTTCAAGATTCTGGTGCATCGTGACAGGGACTCGCTCACCGATGACGAAGTTGTTGCGTTGAAGGCCAACTACGCAGACGATGGTATCCGCCTTTGGGTCACAGATCAGTCTGATTTAGAAGCCGAGTTCTGTGACCCAGCTTTTCTAGCGTCGCTGACCGGAGAGCCGTTGAGTACATGCAATAACTGGATAAGCGAAGTCCTTGTCCAAGATCAGGCGCCGATAGCCGAACAGTTCGCCGCGCAACGCGCTGCGCACAATGGCGAATTGTACAAAGCAGGCGGAAGCCCACCCAATGCCGATGTATGGGCAGCGTTCCAAAGCCGATCCTTGAAGGGGGCAAAGGGGAAGGCCGTGTTCAGGCGGCTGAAGAATAAGGTTCCGGGCAGTAAATTCTCAGAAGCAACGGTGCTTGGACACCCGGATTACCCGGAGCGGGCTGCTAGTCTCAAGGCGAATTTAGAGGATTTGCTTGCATAACAAAAAAATTGTAAGTGAAAACAGAAACATTATAGTACAGCCGTATTATATTAATACAACTGTACTATGATAATAGAATATTTAACAATTCAATATATTGTCCAGTGTCCCAGACTCAAGATTCACGCGACATCCAGACGACGTCAGGCGATCCGTTGGCTGTTTAGGCCAATAGGATGCAAGATGATGCGATTGCTTTGATTATTTTTGCCAGTTGGCGGGAAGCCAATAACTGTGATCAAACGCATTCCTTTATGTAAACCATCATTCTGTTCGTGGCCAAATTCGGCACTTCGCTGACGCACTTGTCAAAATCTCAGTTGGGTCGAAACCAGACTTATGACACAGGCCCCGATCGTCGGAGCCTGACGCCTAACGCCGCCCGCCCGCAGCCCTGCGCCTCGGCACGGCGGCGCCCCCCGCATCCTCCTCGAACAGCTCGGCCAGCTTCTCCGTCATCGCCCCGCCGAGTTCCTCGGCGTCGATGATGGTGACGGCGCGGCGGTAGTAGCGGGTCACGTCGTGGCCGATGCCGATGGCGAGGAGTTCCACCGGGGAACGGGTCTCGATGTCCTCGATCATCCAGCGCAGGTGGCGCTCGAGATAGTTGCCCGGATTGACCGAGAGGGTCGAATCGTCGACCGGCGCACCGTCCGAGATCACCATCAGGATCTTGCGCTGTTCGGGCCGGGCGAGCAGGCGCTTGTGCGCCCAGTCCAGGGCTTCGCCGTCGATGTTCTCCTTGAGCAGACCCTCGCGCATCATCAGCCCGAGGTTCTTTCGCGCCCGCCGCCACGGCGCATCCGCCGACTTGTAAACGATGTGGCGCAGGTCGTTGAGGCGGCCCGGTGCGTTCGGCTTGCCCGCCGCCAGCCACGCCTCGCGCGATTGGCCGCCCTTCCAGGCGCGGGTGGTGAAGCCGAGGATCTCCACCTTCACGCCGCAGCGCTCCAGGGTCCGCGCCAGGATGTCGGCGCAGGTGGCCGCCACGGTGATCGGGCGCCCGCGCATGGAGCCCGAATTGTCGAGCAGCAGGGTCACCACCGTATCGCGGAAGTTCGTGTCCTTCTCGCGCTTGAACGAGAGCGGCTGGAACGGGTCGGTCATCACCCGCACGAGGCGGGCGGGATCGAGCTGGCCCTCTTCGAGGTCGAACTCCCAGGCCCGGTTCTGCTGCGCCAGGAGCCGGCGCTGCAGGCGGTTGGCGAGGCGGCCGACGACGCCCTGGAGATGGGCCAGCTGCTTGTCGAGATAGGTGCGCAGGCGCGCAAGTTCGTCGGCGTCGCAGAGATCCTCGGCGTCGATCATCTCGTCGAAGCGCGGGTTGAACACCTTGTATTCGGGGCCGCGCGGCTCGACGGGCCGGTTGTTGGGCGGGCGCTTGGCCTCCGACGCTTCCTCGGATTCGGCGTTCTCGGACTCGTCGGGCAACTCGCCCGAGGGCGCGTCAGCGGCTTCCGTCGCGCCGTCCTGCAACTCGTCCGAGGCCTCCTCGGAGGTCTCCATCTCGGACTTGTCGCCCTGCGACTGCTCCTCGGCCTCGCCCTCGCTCGGGGTCTGCTCGTCGTCCTGCCCCTCGTTGTCGTCGTCGTTGTCGTCGTCCTCGGGGTCGAGCGGCGTCTCGTCCGCCATGTCGAGGGAGGACAGCAACTCGCGCACGGAGCGGGCGAAGGAGCGCTGGTTCTCGAGATTGCCGATGAGCCCGTCGAGGTTGGGGCCGGCCTTCTCCTCGATATGGGAGCGCCACAGCTCCACAAGTCTGCGCGCGGCCTTCGGCGGGGCTTCCCCGGTGAGGCGCTCGCGCACCATCAGGGCGACGGCATCTTCCATGGGGGCGTCGGCCCGGTCGGTGATGTCCTCGTACTTGCCGCCGCGATGGTAGCGGTCCTCCAGCATGGCCGAGAGGTTCGCGGCGACGCCGGCCATGCGGCGGGAGCCGATGGCCTCCACGCGGGCCTGCTCCACGGCATCGAACACGGCCCGCGCGCCGGCATTCTCCGGGGCGAGGCGGCGATGGACGGCCACGTCGTGGCAGCCGAGGCGGAGCGCCATCGAATCGGCGTTGCCGCGCAGGATCGCCACGTCCTCCGGCGTCAGCTTACGCGGCGGCTCGGGCAGGCGCGCCTTGTCGCCGGTGAGCGCCGGGCGGTCGCTGGCATAGACCACCTCGATCTCGGAGCGCTTGGCGATGGCGCGCAGGCATCCGGCCACCGAGCGCTTCAGCGGTTCGGCGATGGGCTCCCGGCGTTCGCCGGCTTTGCGGTTCGAGATGGCCACGATCGCTACTTCTTCACCGAGTCGAAATCGAAGGGACGGCGCAGGATGTCGTCCCAGGAATAGGGGCATTCCGAGGGGAACTCATCCGGCGGCAGATGGGTCTCGTCGGCGGCCCAGTCGCGCGCATCCGGATAGGCATTGCTCAAGGCCTCGTCGATGCGGGGCTTGAGGCCGGGGTTGCTCGCCAGGATCCGTGAATAACGCCGCCGCTGCTCGCGGATCGAGTAGATCCAGCTCGACGTGCGATGCTCCGGCTGCTGGTCCCATTTCAGCATGTGCATCACGAGGACGCGCAGGGCGCTCTGGAGCTTGGCGAACTCACTCTTCGACAAGCCTTCCAACTCCTCGGCGATGTGTTCGACGTCGAGCGCATCGACCCGCCCGGCCCGGAGCAGGGCGACCTGCTCCTGAACCCAGGTGTAGAGGTCGTCCTCGTAGCGCGTCCGGCCCGAGCGGGAGGTCGCGCCTTCGGTCGGTTCGCCCTTCAAGGCCGGTTCGGCCATCGCGTCCTCCGCGTCGATCCTCAGCTCAGCGCCACGTTCATCGCGCTCTCGGGCAGTTCCTTGCCGAAGGCGCGCTGGTAGAATTCGGCCACCAGGGTGCGCTCCAGCTCGTCGCACTTGTTGAGGAAGGTCACCCGGAAGGCGAAGCCGATATCCTGGAAGATGTCGGCGTTCTCGGCCCAGGTGATCACCGTGCGCGGGCTCATGACGGTGGAGAGGTCCCCGTTCATGAAGGCGTTGCGGGTCAGGTCGGCGACGCGGACCATGCGGTTGACGATGTCGCGGCCGCCGTCGCGCTGGTAATGCGCCGCCTTCGACAGGACGATGTCCACCTCGCGGTCGTGGGCGAGGTAGTTGAGCGTCGTCACGATCGACCAGCGGTCCATCTGGCCCTGGTTGATCTGCTGGGTGCCGTGATAGAGGCCCGACGTGTCGCCGAGGCCCACGGTGTTGGCGGTGGCAAACAGCCGGAAGGCCGGATGGGGGCGGATCACCCGCTTCTGGTCGAGGAGCGTCAGGCGGCCGGAGACTTCGAGCACGCGCTGGATCACGAACATCACGTCCGGTCGGCCGGCATCGTACTCGTCGAAGACCAGCGCCACGTTGTTCTGCAGTGCCCAGGGCAGGATGCCGTCCTGGAAGGCGGTGATCTGCTTGCCGTCCTTCAGCACGATCGCATCCTTGCCGACGAGATCGATGCGCGAGACGTGGCTGTCGAGGTTGATCCGGATGCAGGGCCAGTTCAGGCGGGCGGCGACCTGCTCGATATGGGTCGACTTGCCGGTGCCGTGATAGCCGGTGACCATGACGCGGCGGTTGCGGGCAAAGCCCGCCAGGATCGCCAGGGTGGTCTCGCGGTCGAAGATGTAATCCGGGTCGAGATCGGGAACGTGCTCCGCGCTCGCCGAGAAGGCCGGCACCTTGAGGTCGAGATCGATTCCGAAGGCCTCGCGGACGGAGACCGTCCGGTCGGGCAGCGAGGCGGGGGTGTCGTCAGAGAGCATACGGGACCTCGTCGGGGCGGGCTCCGGCATCGACCGGACTCGCGGGATCTATCACGGTGGGCATTGCCGGTTCCCGCGCGGGGCAGGACGTGGAATGCCACCTTGTAAGGGGCTGCGTCGGCGGACGCCAAGGGGTGCGAGGACTCGATATAGGGCCTCCCGCGCGGTTTGCCGCCTCACGCCGCACGAGATTTCAAAAAACGCTGCATCGATCGTGCCGCGGTCCGGAATCGGGCTCAGCACAGGCCGGCGGCGCGCAGGGTGTCGTGGGCGCGGATGATGTCGCGCAGGCGCTCCTCGAACGAGCGGTCGCCGCCATTGGCGTCGGGGTGGAAGCGCTTCACCAGCACCTTGTACTGCGCCTTGATGGCGGCGGTGTCCGCGTTCTCGTCGAGGCCGAGGACGTCGAGGGCCTTCAGGGCGGCCACCGTGAGTCGCGGCCGGCTCGGTTCGGGCTTGGCCCGGCGCGAAGTCTCGCCGACGCCTTCGCTGCGCAGGATGTCGAGGGGGTCGACATAGGCCCAGTCGCGCTTCGGATCGCCCGGCTTCGCCCCGGCCGCCCGCGTCGCCGGGTTCACGCCCATGGCCCAGGTCGGGCGGTGCCCGATCACGGCGTCCTTCTGGTAGGCCTGGACGGCGGCGTCGTTCATGCCGTCGAAGTAGTTGTAGGTGGCGTTGTAGGCGCGCACGTGGTCGATGCAGAAGCGCCAGTACTGGCCTTCCGCCTTGCGGCCCTTGGGAGCGCGGTAGAGCCCGGCATTCGTGCAGCCGGGAGTCTCGCAGCCCGTCTCGGACGCAGCCTTGGGCTCGTCGCAGCTGGGCTTGCGCTTGATGCGGATGCTGTCGAACAGACGCGAGTTGAGATCCATGGTGGGGCGATTATGAGAGGGCGTGTCCGAGACACAAGGGCGGCGGGCCTGATGACGCATGCGGAGATCGGGGGTTGACGACCCCGAAGCCTCCGGGCGCTGACGGGACGGGAACGAAGCGACGCAAACGCGAGGACACGATGGCCGGCACGCTCAAGGATTGGATCACCGGAGCGCTCGACGCGCAACTGGCGCCGCAGGCTCTGGCGGTGGTGGACGAATCCCACCTCCATGCGGGCCATTCGGGCGCGCGGCCCGAGGGGGAGACGCATTTCCGGGTGGAGATCGTCTCGGCCGCCTTCGAGGGGAAGAGCCGGGTCGATCGCCACCGCATCGTGAACGGAATCCTCGACGAGGCGTTCAAGCGCGGGCTCCACGCCCTCGCGGTGAAGGCGAAGGCGCCGTCCGAGGCCGCCTGAACGGTCCCGGCAGACGAGGAACATGGTGGCGATGGCCCTGCAATGCACCCCGCATCTCGCCATCGACGAGTCGGAGCTCGAAGAAACCTTCGTGCGCGCCTCGGGGCCGGGCGGGCAAAACGTCAACAAGCTCTCCACGGCGGTGCAGCTCCGCTTCGATGCGCGGCGCTCGCAATCCCTGCCCGACGCCGTGGCGGTGCGCCTGATGCGCCTCGCCGGGCGGCGGCTGACCCTGGACGGCGTCATCGTCATCATGGCCCAGCAGTTCCGGACCCAGGACCGCAACCGGGCCGATGCGCGCGAACGCCTCGCCGCCCTCGTTGCCGAGGCCGCGGTGCCGCCGACGCCGCGCCGGGCCACGCGCCCGACCCTCGCCTCGAAGAAGCGCCGCCTCGACGAGAAGTCCCGCCGCGGCGCCACCAAGCGCCTGCGCAGCGACGGGGGCGGCGATTGAGCTACTTCACCGGTCCCCGGGCATCCGGCGGATGGTACTCCTCGGCGCCGGTGACGTAGGCGCTGCCGGGCTTCAGGACGGTGAGCGCGATGGCCACGAGGGCGAGGAGCGCCGCCAGGGCCGCCGGGAACAGGAAGGCATCCTCGCCGTAATGGGTCTGGAGGAAGCCGCCGGTCACCGCGCCGGTGCTCAGGGCTCCCCAGAGGGGGGCCTGGATCCAGAACGACGGCGCGACCTTGCCCATCATGAGGTTGGCCAGGCCGGTTCCGAAGCGCACCACCGCGCCCGTGACGTAGGTGAGGGCGAGGCTGCGCCCGGCCTCGTCCTGCAGCGTCGCGTTCTGGAGGCCCAGCGCGACGACGATGGGATAGACGTGCAGCGGCCAGGAGAAGGTGCCGTAGGGCATGACGAGGCCGATGGCGAGGAGCACCGCCTGCAGCAGCAGCATCACCGAGAGCCGCCAGCGCCCGACCCAGGCCGCGATCAGCGTGCCCGCGAAGGCGCCGAAGCAGAACATCACGATGACCGAGCTGACCCGCGCCGTGCTCTCCCAGTCGAACTTGCTCACCGACACGCCGAAGCGGGTGGTGTTGCCGCTCATGAACGACATGAAGAGCTGTGAGAATTCGAGGAAGCCGATGGAATCGGCGCAGCCGGCCAGGGCCGAGAGGGCGAGGGCGAAGGGGATTCGCGTCGTCGGGCTCGCGGGAAACGACTTGTCGGTCTTGTCGGCCATGCGTCTGCACAGGCTCCTTCGGAAGGACGGATCGGACTGAGTGAAGCCCGACCTTACCGATCGGGCGCCGCGGAGGAACCGCTGGCGTCCGCTCGAAGGGTAGAGCCTGGGGAGTGCCGTGCCGTGCAACACATGACGAGGGGGTTCGGTTCAACCCCATCGTGCACAATCGGGATTACGGATCGCGGGGACCGGTCTTGCGCAGCACCACCACCCGTCCCGCAACGTCGAGTCCGCGCTCGCGGCGGATCGCGGCCGGATCAAGACTCACGAGGTCGAAACCGGCCTCGTCCGCCACCTGCCGGAGGTAGCCGTCGCCATGGGCGTAGCGGGCGTCCATCCCGAGGACGAGGCCCCCCTCGGGGTACCACTGCACCGTGAAGGCGACGAGGCCCGAGGGCCGCAGGATGCGGGCCGCCTCCGCCATCACCCGGCCGAGGCCGCCCACATAGATGAACACGTCCGCCGCCACGACGAGATCGGCGCTGTCCGCGGGCTCGTCCGCGACAAGGCGGGTGAGATCCCCCTCCACCAGACGGTCGTAGCGCCTGCGCCGGGCGGCCTGCGCGAGCATGCCGGGGGAGACGTCGATCCCCGTGAGGGTCCGGGTCCGGCCGGCCAGCGCTTCCCCCATCAGGCCGGTGCCGCAGCCGAGGTCGAGCACGTCGCCGAAGCTCGCCGGCGCCGCTTCCAGGGCATCGAGGGCCGCCACCAGGAGGTCCGGCCCGCGATAATGCAGGTCGTTCACGAGGTGGCGCTCGAAACGCGGGGCGTAGCCGTCGAACAGGGCGCGGATATAGGCCGGCGAGATCGAGCCGAGGGCGTCGCCCCGGCCGATCTGGACGAGACGCAGCCGCGCCCCGAGTTCGTCGTGCGGGTCGAGATCGAGGGCGTTGCCGTAGGCCCTCAACGCGGCGTGGTGGTCGCCGGGGTCCGCCGTGGCGAGGTGGCGCGCCTCCCGTGCCCTGCCGAGGAGGAACCAGGCGGCTGCGTAACGCGGCGCGATCTCCAGGGCCTGCTCCGCCATCTCGGCCGCCCCCTGCGCGTCGCCCTCCACGAGGCAGGCCTCGGCATAGGCGTAGCGCCGGTCGGCCAGGAGGTCGCCGGAGCTGTTCTGGAGGGAGGTCTGCGCTCGCGGGTTCATCTCGGCAGGGTCCGCAAAAGGGGTCACCGGTTCTGCGTCGACGGCCCGCTTCACGAAAAACCCGGGCCGGTTCGCAGTGGCGAGCCGACGCGAACCGGCCCAGGCGCCCTATATCACGTCGCATGAGCTGCCATCCCGACCTTCGGTCCGGCGCATGAGTCTGCGCGCCGGCGACCTCCTGACCCAGACCCGCGAGGGGCTGTATTGTCCCCTCGGCGGATTCCACGTGGACCCGACCTGGCCGGTGCCGCGGGCGCTGATCACCCACGGCCATGCCGACCATGCCCGGTCCGGCCATGGCAAGGTGCTGGCCACGGGGCAGACCCTGCGGATCATGGCCGTCCGCTACGGCGAGGATTTCTGCGAAGCGCGCCAGGAGGCGGTGCTCGGCGAGGAGATCCGCATCGGCGACGTCACCGTGCGCTTCGCGCCCGCCGGCCACGTCCTCGGCTCGGCCCAGATCGCGATCCAGGCGCAGGGCGTCCGGGTGGTGGTGTCGGGCGATTACAAGCGCGCCTACGATCCGACCTGCCTGCCCTTCGAGGTCGTCCCCTGCGACGTCTTCATCACCGAGGCGACCTTCGGCCTGCCGGTCTTCCGGATGCCGGACACGGCGGGCGAAGTCCGCAAGCTCCTCGATTCCGTCGCCCTGTTCCCCGAGCGCGCCCACATCGTCGGCGCCTATGCGTTGGGCAAGGCGCAGCGGGTGATGGCCCTGCTGCGGGAGGCGGGCTACGACGACCCGATCTATCTCCACGGCGCCATGGAGAAGTTGACGGAGCTCTACAAGCGCGAGGGCATTCCCCTGGGCGAGACGCCGAAGGTGGTCGCGGCGGAGCGCGGAAAACTCCACGGCGCCATCGTGCTCTGCCCGCCTTCTGCGATCCAGGACGTGTGGTCGCGCAAGTTCCCCGATCCGGTCACCTCCTTCGCCTCGGGCTGGATGCGGGTGCGGGCGCGTGCCCGGCAGAAGGGCGCCGAACTCCCCCTCGTCATCTCCGACCATTCCGACTGGCCCGACCTCTGCCGCACCATACGGGAGACCGGGGCCGGCGAGGTCTGGGTGACCCACGGGCAGGAGGACGCCCTGGTGCATTGGTGCGGGACGCAAGGCATCGCGGCGAAACCGCTGCACATGCTGGGCTATGGCGACGACGGCGAGGCCGAGCCTGCGGCAGCAGGGGAGGAGCCTCCGGCGGTTTCGGACGAGGCCGTGGCATGAACGACTTCGCCCATCTCCTCGACCGTCTCGCCTACGAGCCGCGCCGCAACGCCAAGCTGCGCCTGCTGCAGGACTACTTCACCCATGCGCCGGACCCCGAGCGGGGCTGGGCGCTGGCCGCCATGACCGGCAACCTCAGCTTCCGCGAGGCCAAACCGGCGATGATCCGCGGGCTGGTGGAGGCGCGGGTCGATCCGGTGCTGTTCGCGCTCTCGCACAACTATGTCGGCGATCTCGCCGAGACCACGGCCCTGATCTGGCCGGCAGGAGGCCCTTCTCCACCTTGTGGGGAGGAGTTGGAGGTGGGGGTGGCTGGGCGACCCGCTGCGGAGCCCGGCGGAGCCACCCCCACCCTCGATCCCTCCCCACAAGGGGGAGGGAGGGGGCGCTCCGGCCTCTCCAAATCGGTGGACACGCTCGGCACCGAGGAGGCATCCGACATCTCCGGGGAGAACGGGTTTCGGGAATCGCGCGGTCAGCGCGGGTCCCCTTTCCTGGAAGGAGAGGGACAGGGTGAGGTGTGCGACCTTTCCGGAGAATCCACACACCTCACCCCAACCCTCTCCTTCCAGGAGAGGGAGCCGGTCGCGCCTCGTGCCGCCCTGTCGGGCGGTCCTTCGATAGGGCTCGGCCACAACAATCCGCCCTCGCACATCCCCACCCTCTCCGAGGTGGTGCAAACCCTCGCCACCACGAAAAAATCCGACCTTCCCGTCCATATCGCGGGCTGGCTCGATGCCCTGGACGAGACCGGGCGCTGGGCGCTGTTGAAGCTCATCACCGGGGCCCTGCGCGTGGGCGTCTCGGCGCGCCTCGCCAAGACGGCCGTGGGGGCCCTCGGCGGCCACGAGGCCGATGCGGTGGAGGAGGTCTGGCACGGGCTCGAGCCGCCGTATCTCGGCCTGTTCGCCTGGGTCGAGGGGAGGGGGGAGCGCCCCACCACCCTCAACCCGGCCCCGTTCCGGCCGCCGATGCTCTCGCACCCCATCGACGAGGAAACGGACTTCGCGAAACTCGATCCGGCCGCCTTCTCCGGCGAGTGGAAATGGGACGGTATCCGCGTCCAGCTCAGCGGTGGCCGCGACGAGGCCGGCGCGCAGGTGGCGCGGGTCTATTCGCGCACCGGCGAGGACATCACGCACGCGTTTCCCGATCTCGCCGAGGCGATCACCTTCACCGGCACCCTCGACGGCGAGCTGCTGATCCTGCGGGAGGAGCGGGTTCAGAGCTTCAACGTCCTGCAGCAGCGCCTCAACCGCAAGGCGGTGACGCCCAAGCTGCTGGAGGAATTCCCCGCCCATGTCCGGGCCTACGACCTCCTCACGGCGGAGGGCGAGGACCTGCGCCCGCTGCCCTTCGCCGAGCGCCGCGCCAGGCTCGAGGCCTTCGTCGCCGCCCTGGATCACGCCCGCATCGACCTCTCGCCGCTCGTGACCTTCGCCACCTGGGAGGATCTCGCCGAGGCCCGCGCCGACCCCGCCTCGGTGGGGGCGGGCGAGGATGCCGACGCCATCGAGGGGGTGATGCTGAAGCTGCACGACAGTCCCTATCTCCCCGGACGCCCCAAGGGTCCGTGGTGGAAGTGGAAGCGCGAGCCGCATCTCGTGGACGCCGTGATGATGTATGCCCAGCGCGGCCACGGGAAGCGCTCGTCCTTCTATTCGGACTACACGTTCGGGGTCTGGCGCGAGCGGCCGGAGGGCGGCCGGGAGCTGGTGCCGGTGGGCAAGGCCTATCACGGCTTCACCGATGCGGAGCTGGCCAAGCTCGACCGCTACGTCCGCAACAACACGACGAAGCGGTTCGGCCCGGTGCGCGAGGTGGCCTACGGACTCGACGAGGGGCTGGTGCTCGAGATCGCCTTCGAGGGGGTCCAGCGCTCCACTCGGCACAAATCCGGGGTCGCCATGCGCTTTCCCCGAGTCCACCGCATCCGCTGGGACAAGCCGGCGGCCGAGGCCGACCGGATCGAGGCCCTGGAGACCATCCTGGCCCGCGGCGAGCGCGAGATCGCGCCGGGCGCCGTCATCGAGGGAGAGACGTCATGAGAGCTTCGGGCCGGATCGGCGGAATGGAGGGCTTTCAGGAGGGCGAGATCCGGCGCCAGGCCAGCGCCCGCCTCACCGTCTCGACGCCGGGGCAGGGATTCACCGACGTCACGGCGGCGGTGGCCGACTTCCTGCGGCGCAGCGGCATCGGGCAGGGCCTGCTCACCCTGTTCTGCCGGCACACCTCGGCCTCCCTGACGATCCAGGAGAATGCCGACCCGGATGTGCGGAGCGACCTGATGACGGCCCTGGACGTGCTCGCCCCGCGCCTGCCCGGTGGCGGCTACATCCATGCGGCGGAAGGCCCCGACGACATGCCGGCGCATATCCGCACCCTCCTGACGGATTCGGGGCTCACGATCCCCGTCATCGACGGGCGGCTCGCCCTCGGCACCTGGCAGGGCCTCTATCTGATCGAGCACCGCGACCGGCCGCATCGGCGCGAGATCGTCCTGCACGTGGCCGGAGCTTAAAGTGCCTCACAGAACTCTGGGTCACCCTCGGTTTTCGCTCTGAGCACGGCGGCGAAGCGGGAGTTTTGTGAGAGACACCGAGAGCTGCGCCCGACCATGTTGGGTCGGGACGCATCTCCAAACCTTTGTTGTGCCGCGCTCTTTTTCGCCGAACCGGCATCCACTTCGGCGTAGAGCGCTCTAGCAAGGCGAGGCAACGGAAGCCGGGCAAGTGCAACCGGCCGAATGAGCATCATGGCGCTCCCGAAGGGCCTCCACCCTTCACGCACGACAAAATCCCCGCAGCCTTGCCGGGCGCGGGGTGATTCGGCGCCACTGCTTCCGCGAGCCTCACGCCGGCTTTAGCAGATGTGTGCTAAGTCATTGGAAAAATTGGCGCACCCGACACGATTCGAACGTGTGACCTTTGCCTTCGGAGGGCCATAACATGGCCCGAAAGTGGAGGACATCACTACGCAGAACTTATCGGAATCAATGGGTTAGATTGCCCCTTCC
The DNA here is from genome assembly GCF_022829685.1 of Methylobacterium sp. E-045. Lineage (GTDB taxonomy): Bacteria > Pseudomonadota > Alphaproteobacteria > Rhizobiales > Beijerinckiaceae > Methylobacterium. The sequence goes on along the minus strand of NZ_JAKSYE010000135.1, from coordinate 32,879 downwards.
CGCCAGGGCTCGCCGGAGCTATCCTCATCTGCGGTAGCCCTGTTGTAGCCCCAGGTTCCGCGATGGCGATCAAACTTACCTTGCAAGCGATTAAGGCTGCGAAGCCGCGTGCAGAGCGTTACACGCTGTGGGACTCTGAATTGAAGGGGTTCGGATTACGCGTGAACGCCGACGGCTCGAAAAGCTACGCGCTAAAATATTTATTCCGCGGCCGGCAGCGCTGGCATACGATCGGCAAGCACGGTTCACCATGGACGGTTGAAACCGCACGCAACGAGGCGCTTCGGCTCCTGTCACAGGCACGCAACGGGGTCGATCCCAATGAAGCCAAGCAGGTACAGGCGAACGCTGATCTCACTATAGCCGAGCTATGCGACGTTTATCTTGAGGCGGCCCACGCTGGCCAAATCCTTACAAAGTTTGACGAGCCGAAGAAGGCCTCGACCCTTCTAACAGATGCAAGCCGCATCGAGCGCCATATCAAGCCGCTGCTCGGGCGCAAGCGGGTACAAGAGGTAACAAGCGACCATATCGATGCGTTTCTGCATGACGTCGCGGCGGGTAAGACAGCCCTCGACGTTAAGACTGGTAGACGTGGTCGCGCAATTGTCGAGGGCGGCCGGGGCGCAGCCACGCGAACGGTTGGGCTTCTAGGTGGCATCTTCGCGTTCGCAGTCCGCAAACGTCTGCGTCCGGACAACCCGGTACGAGGCGTTCAACGTTTCAGAGACGGCCGCAACGAGCGCTTCCTTTCCGGCCAGGAGCTCCTGCGGTTGGGGCAGGTTCTTGCGGCTTGTGACGAAGCGTGGAAACAGCATGTAGCCAATCTGTCCGCTTGGGTCGAAGCCGGAGGGCGCGGAAAATCACCGCGGACGCCAATGCAGGCCGAAAGCCCGTCGGCGATCGGCGCTATACGGCTGCTATTACTCACTGGTGCGCGCAAGTCTGAAGTGCTGCAACTCAAGTGGGCCCATGTCGATCGCGAGCAGGGCTATCTACGTCTCCCAACTAGCAAGACCGGCGCAAAGGCAATCCCCATCGGAACTGCAGCACTGACCCTCATCGAAGGCCAGCCCAAGTTCGAACACAATCCTTACGTGTTTACCGGCAACGTGGCGGGCCGACACTTCGTTGGGCTGTCAAAGGTCTGGGAGCGCGTGCGAGTAACCGCTGACCTACCCGACGTGCGGCTGCACGACCTTCGCCATTCCTTCGCGAGCGTCGGAGCATCCTCAGGAAACAGTCTGCCGTTACTTGGTGCGATTCTAGGGCACCGCGATCACAAGACGACGCAGCGATATGCCCACATAGCGCGCGACCCAGCACGCGCTGCAGCGGAGCATGTCTCGAACTTGATCGCAACCTCACTCACAACACCTCGATAGGCACGTCGCTATCAGCAGGAAGACGCGTGCGAGCTGGAATAGGATCGCACCAGCTCGCAGTGTAGGCTATGTAGGTTGTGTAGTCTGTGCACAGAATGTGGGGTGTGCAGAATGAAGCGGAGCCAAGTAGCCAATTGGATGACAAGTTCGTCCTGTACCCTTCGCATTCAACCATGTTCTTGGTCAAACGCGGGCTAAGTGCTGTCCCCTCGTAGCGGTCTCGGCATCAGCACACCTGCTGCCAGGACCACGCGCAGTAGCCAAAATGCCTTTTATAACTTCGGCCAACCACTTCTTACCGCGTAACGCTGGTCCTCAAGCACTTCGCAGAGGGTATGCTCAGAGTGACGGCTACAAACATCCTGTCCCAGCGTAGGACCTCTCAGCCTCGTCGACGCCCAGGTCTGAGTGCCAACGGAGGATTCTCGCCGTTGGCAGGCAACACAAAAAGCTCCGAGACATCGACCGACAGAGCGAACGCAAGGCGATCTAGAATGTCCACAGTGGGGTTAAAGCTACGACGCTCAATGCCGCTTACGTACCCACGGTCCACGCCAGCATCAACGGCGAGTGCCTCCTGAGACAACCCCCGTTCAACCCGCAATCGCCGCAGATGCCACGCCACACGGGCTCGTCCGTCCATGACGCGGACGCGAACAGCTTGCGCCCAGGGAAACCATCGAATATCTTCTACACAATTGCTGCGAGAACCTGAGCAGAGACGGTTATCCCCGTTGCGCAATCGGTGCGGCGTATGGGGTTCGTCCATTCGATGCAGGTTCGTATCCACCGCGGCACGCGTCAGATCGGCGGCACCTGTGTGGAGTTGACCCACGATGGCGACCGCCTCCTCCTCGACCTCGGCCTTCCGCTCGACGGCAAACCGGACGACACGTCTTGCTACCCAGCCGTAGACGGCTTGGCCGGTGGCAGTGATCTGAAGGCGCTTATCCTCTCACACGGCCACCGTGACCATGTCGGGTTGGCCCACCTCGCCGGACCGGACCTCCCGGTGGTCATGGGCGCTGCCACGCAGTCGATTTTGACGGTCGCTGCCCCGTTCGTCCCGAACGTCTACCTACCGTCATCGACGATCACGATGGAGAACGGCAGACCCCTTACCTTCGGCCCGTTCACGGTCACCCCGATCCTCGTCGATCACTCCGCCTACGACGCCTACGCCCTCCTCGTCGAAGCCGGCGGGCAACGCCTGTTTTACTCGGGCGACTTCCGGGGACATGGGCGCAAGGCTAGCCTGTTCGAGCGCCTCGTCCGGAACCCGCCGAAGAACATCGACATCCTGCTGCTGGAAGGGTCGAGCCTCGGCCGCCTCGATCCGGACCAACATTTCCCGACGGAAGCCGACGTCGAGGACCGCTTCGTCTCGCTGTTTCAGGGTTCCGCTGGCATGGCCCTCGTCGCGGCCTCCGCCCAGAACATCGACCGGATGGTCTCGCTCTACCGCGCCTGCAAGCGCACCGGACGCACCCTCGTCATCGACCTCTACGCGGCGGAGGTCCTGCGAGCGACCGGCAACGCCAACATCCCGCAATCGGACTGGCCGGGCATGGTGGTGTTCGTGCCGCACTACCAACGGGTCCGGATTAAGCAGACCGAGCGGTTCGACCTGATTGAAGCTCATGCGGCCAAACGCATCTTTCCGGGCCAACTTCGAGCTCTCGCCCCCCATGCGGCCTACCTGTTCCGCCCGGCCATGCTGCGAGACCTCGACCGGGCAGAGTGCCTATCCGGCGCGACCGCGATCTGGTCGCAGTGGGACGGCTACCTCGCCCAGGAGCGGGGACTAACCCTACAAACGGATCTGGCCGAACGCAGCATCCCGCTCGCCCACGCCCACACCTCGGGGCACGCGAGCATCCCGGATCTGAAGCGGCTCGCCGAGGCTATCGCCCCGCGCCGGATCGTACCGATCCATACCTTTCACGCCGACCGCTTCCCCGCGCTGTTCGGCCCAAACGTCAGCATCGAACAGGATGGTCAGTGGTGGGAGATCGCAGCGTGAGTTCGTCGTCTTCGTCGTTCTACAGGGGTCTGAGCGACACTTACCTCAAGGCGCTGGATGCCCTCACCGACCAGCCGCAGGGGAACTGGTGGCGTGACGTCCTGGCAAGACGCGACCTCGTGATCGCGATCCGCGCCGAGTACCTGAACGTCTACTACCGCGGCGCTTCCATCTTCCGTGTGGAGCGCGAGGGCGACAGGCTCATACCGATCACACACGCGAAGTACCTGACCCGCCGCAAACAGGGATCGGTCAAGATGGGCGCGGACGGAACCTTCGACATCGATCCCAACACGGCCCTCTGGCGCAGCTACGAGGGTCCGCCGACGTTGCGGGAGATGATCCAGGCGGCGGACACGCTTACCGGACCGGAGAAGATCGGCCTGCATAGCCTCCTCCTCGCCAGTTCTCATGTCATCGACGTCGAGATCGCGTTCGGCGCCATCGCCCTGCCAACAACCGAAGATTCGAAAGACGGGCTCATCGCCGCCGCCGCAGAGGATGCAGGCGAAGCACCCCAAGCGTCCTCATCACCAACCGCGGGCGGCACGGACCGGATCGACGTCGCGACGGTGGAGGAGCAGGACGGGGAAGTCCGCATCGTCTTCCACGAGGCCAAACACTTTGCCAACCCGGAACTTCGTGCCAGCGTCGGGGAGACGCCACGCGTGGCCGAGCAGATCGACCGATACCGGCGGACCCTCGCGCATCATGCCGATGCGATCGGCCGGAGCTATCGCGATGTCTGTCAGGCGCTTGCCCGTATCGACGCCATGCGCCGACGTGTGCAAACCGACACGCAGGCCTCGGCCCCGCTTCATCCGCTTATCACTCGCGTCGCTAACAGCGGCACCCCGCCCACGGTCGACCCTGAGCCGCGTCTCGTCATCTTCGGCTTCGACAAGGACCAACGCGACGGCACGATCTGGCAGAGCCACCTCAAGCGGCTGAAAGATACCAGCGGAGAGGGCTTCGGTCTGAAAGTCCACGCGGTCGGCAACACGCAAGGACGCCGATCTCCCGCCTTCACGGCTTAAAAGGAAACGCGGTTCGTACCACGGACAGCTTCGACAGATGGATGTTGAGCGCCGCTAACATCCGTCTCTGACCCATTGCAGGCTTTGGGAGAGTCCGCTCTGGGGCGGGCTGACCAGCGGCCTAGCCAACCAACCGACCTGGCTCAAAGCTGCAGCTCGGTACGTCCGCTCTACGGACGAGGCTGGGTCCGCCGCTTGGCCCGTTACGCCGCGTTGTTTGACGCCGCCGCCGCTGCGTAGCCCAGGAACTCGAGATGCGGGGTGCGCGCCATGTCCCAGCGAGGCCGGGGAAAGTCGGGCGGCCGGGCGCGCTGACCGCAGTAGGTCAGCAGGAGATGGGTTCGCGCTCGGGAGATGCTGACGAAGTAGACCGAGCGCTCTTTGGCGATACCCGACCAGAACATCTCATTCTCGACGCCGAGAACGATGACGGCCTCGAACTCGAGCCCCTTGCTCTTGTGAATGGACATAATGCGGACGCCCTCGTCGCCGGAGAAGCGCGACAGGGCCAAGGTGGGATCGCCGGGGTGGACGAGGAGGGCGCGCGCCTTGGCGATGGTGTCGGCGATCAACTGGTCCAGTCGATTGCCCTGGGCATAGTCTGAGGACATCTCCACGATCCTGTCGCGCCCGACGGCCACGATCACGGTGTGGGCTACGTCCGTCAGATCGCGTTCGCTTGAAAGATCGATCTCCCGGGAAGCGATGCGCGCCCGGGTGTCGGCGATCAGCCGGCTCCATCGCGAGCGTTGTTGATACTCATGCTCCGCGTCAAAGCCGTAGCTGAACACGATCTGTTCGAGCAGGCGGCTATGGGCGGCAGTCTCGCGTCTTCCGCAGACCACCAGCAAAAAATCGACGATCAGCTGCGCCACGGGTTCCGAAGCGAGATCCTGCGTCGAATCCTCTTCTCGGTAGGGCACGTTGGCGGCGTCCATCGCCGCCATCAGGCGCTGGCAAAAAAACTTTTGTTCGCGACTGACGAGGATGGCGATCTCTGAGGCGGGCAGGCCGCTGTCGGCAATCATGGCGCGCACCCGAGTAGTGAGGCCCTCGGCCTCCTCCTCATCCGTCGCGTACTGGAGAACGGTGATCGTCCCCTCGTCCCCCTGGAGTTCAGCGTCTTCGCTGGCCGCCGGTGGGTCCATGACCCGGATCATGGCGTTTTGCATCCGGCGCAGCCGCGGAGCCGATCGGAAGCTTTGATACAGGTTCAGCGGCCGGGCGTCGAAATCGTGGGCGAAGGTCTCGAAAATCCCTTCCAGCGCCCCGGCCCATCCCATGATGCTCTGCTTGGTGTCGCCGACGGCGGTGAGAATCGCGGGCGAACCCAGGAAGCAGGCCTTGATCAATTGGTACTGATCAGAAGTGCAGTCCTGGAATTCGTCAAGTAAGACGTGGCTGTAAGTCTGTTGGACGGCGTTCCTGGCGATCACGCTTAAGTTGATGATGGTCTGGGCCAGAGGCACCAAATCCCCGAATGTAATGGACTCGCCCTGCACACGGTTCGTGCCGATCGAATAATCTGCATTGAGCGCGTCCCGGCCTTTCAGGACGGGACGGAACCGGTCGATGAGGCGCTTGGCGAAGGCATGGAAGGTATGGCTGTCCAGCCGGGCCGTCAGTTCCGGCCCGCAGCGTCTTCTCACACGGGCCTTGAGATTTCGCGCGGCGTCGACCTTGAACGCGATCGCCAGGATCCGCCGGGGGTAGCGACATTGCCCAGTCTGCAACAGGAAGTCCGCGCGCTGCGCCAACATCTCCGTCTTGCCGGCGCCGGGGCCCGCAGTCAGGGCCAGATTGGCACTCGTCTCCATCGCCGCAACCAGGGCATTGGGCTCTAGCGTCAATCCAGCGGACGGCCGCCAACGGTCGATCGGTATCATTCCGGCAGCGCTTCAAGCTTGGCGGTGACGTTATTGAGCAGTCGTCCCAGCACCGCAGGCATGCCGGCGGCCAGGGCAGCATCGTCGAGCGCGGCCAGGGCTTCGACATGTCTGGCCGGCTTGCTGCCGATCTTGAATCGGTGATGGTAGGCGTCAAACAGTTGCTGCTGGCCAGTTTTGTATTGATCCGCGAAGCCGTCGTGCCGCTTGCCCAACACCGCCATGGCGACGTCGGCGTCAGGCAGGTTCAGCTCCAAGAGGGCGTCTACATCATAGGCGTCAGGGAAGGCCTCGATCATCATCAGGTCGAGATCGAGGGGCGAAGAGAAGAAGACCCCGTGGGACTCGAGATACGCGACCCAGCCTAGAGTGTCGTCGAGCAAACGCGCCGCGCCGTTCCAGGCCGGGATAGAATCGATGCCAGCCTGGGTGGGGGCGTTGTGAACTCTGGAATTTATCAGTTGCTGGGCCGCGTAGCGGACCCGGCCCCAACCGCCCTGCCAGCGAGCGACATCGAGGTCCAGCAGAGTGACGTGGGGGATTCCAAGATCCGACAGCAGACGCCAGAAGTGGTTCACATGGCGGCCGCCGAGCGGCACGACGGAAACCGAGGCGTCGTCGGCGAGCATGCCCCTCGCCCCGAGCAGGCGAGGGAGGACGACCTCCTCGCTGTCGCCTTCGCCGAGAATGACTAGTCGCGCGAAGTAGAGTTCCGGGAAGGCTTGAACCGCCTGGCGGACGTACTTCTCCGCCTCGTCTGTCTTCGCGGGCATGGTGATCCTGGACACGATGGTCCGGCGCTCACTGTCGAGGCGCAGGTATCGGATGGCCTCGGGATCGACCCGCCGGAGCAGCGCCGGGGCATGGGTTGCGATCACGGCCTGGGCGTCTCGGCCGGCCCCGAACGCCTTGAGGGCCTGAACGACCCGGCCGAGGTAATGCGGCGAGAGGCTGTTCTCCGGCTCTTCCACCGCCAGCAGGGTGAAGATCGGCGGCCGCAGTTTGTCGATGTCGAACGCGTCGCCTCCCGCGAGCGCCCTGTCACCGATCGCACGTGTGGCTATGACCAGGCTGATGTAGAGCAGCGATTGCTGGCCGTCGCTGAGGCGGGAGAAATCGACTAGAGGGGCTTCAGGCGCAGGGGTGAAGGAGAGGCTGAGGTGGCGAAGCAGCGCCTCGATCTCGCTGCGCGCGAAGGACACGGCGGGGCTCGCATAGAATCGGCCCTTGTGCAGACCCTCCCAGGCCCGGGTGATCTCGGTGCTGATCTCGGCGATGGCGGCGTTGCCGGTTAGGGTCTCGTTGATCTGCCCGGTCAGGGCCGAGACGGTGTCGCGCTCGATGGTCCAGTTTGCGGCGCGCAGGATCCGCCCGAGCATGGTGTTGGTCGCGTAGGAGATGTGATCGGCGGGGTTTCGGCGCGCCGGAAGATAATGAACCTGGATCGCGTTGCGTTCGAGTTTGGAGACCCGGCTTTCCGTTTCGACCGCGCCGTTTGCGTCAAGCTTGATGACGCTGGTGAACGTCTCCTCGATGTCGCTGTCCTGGTCGAGAACGGCCTGAAGCCGGAAACGGACCGCGACGGTGTCATGGTCGATCTCCATTTGCATATGCGCAAAATTGGCGGGTACGGACGCAAAGGGGTCAAGGACGCCGTCGACCTTTAGTTCCGGGAACTCGAAGTCGGCCTCAATCCACAGCCTGCGCTCATCCGGAGCGTCCTCCGGCGCATCGCCGGCAGCGATATGGAAGTCAGACGCCCGAATCTTACGTTGCGCCGGATCGATGCTGAACATCCTCGCGAGCGCTTGCAGCACGGCAGTCTTGCCCGAGCCGTTCGGACCGATGACGAAGTTTGTATCATCGAGCGTGAGCTGAGTGGGGATCGGTCCGAAGCATCGGAAGTTGCTCAGCCTCAGTCGTACGAGCTTCATCTTTCTCCCCCTCAGCGGGTCAAACCTTTTGCACGCCTTGATTGAGGTATGCTACCCGATCAATATCATACTGATAGGCCAGAAACTTCTCATGGGCCGACCGCATGGAAGCCGATGGCTTGTCAGATCCGAAGCGGCATCAGAGAAGCGCGCGAGCAATTCTCTATCTTGCCGGGATGAGAGCGAACAATCATCGGATTGCGACACAGGGAGCGGGCGGGCGTAGCCCATGTGCAGAACGTCACGGATTACGAGCGAGTAGGAGCCGGATTGGCACCAATTGGCGCAAGTGATTCCGAGACCACTGCAATTCGGACGCTCTGAAGGTCCTGCTGCCCGCATGCGATTGGATCGTCCTCTGTCACCAGCAGGAAGGAAACCTGGACAAGGCAAAGCCTGCGGAAATGTGCTTAGGCTTACGGGAATGAGTGCTGGGCTATTCCGACTATGAGCGTAATGCAGCAGGGTTCGGCGAAAGCGACGAAGGGGCATGCCGCGGGAGCGGCGTGGCTGGGTTTCTACTATCAGGCGTTCTACGCCCTGCTCCTGCTTCTGCAGCAGAAGGCCGATGACGCCGCCGTCGCGGTCGAGCAACTGGACGACGTCGAGCTCAAAATTGACGGCCATACCCTCCTACACCAGCTCAAGCACTCGATAGCCGAGACGCCCGCGCCGCTGTCGCTAAAGTCCGTGGCCTTATGGAAGACTCTCAAAGTCTGGATCGACATCCTCCCGAACATCACGCTCGCTGAAACCTCCCTCCATCTGGTGACCGTGGCGCCCTTGGCGAAGGACAACGGGCTAGAGGTCCTGCTCACGACGGGCTCGGACCGTGCCGCGTTGCTCGCCGCCTTGGCCGCAGAGGCGACCCGTGTCATGACCGAGCGTCTGCAGGCAGTCACGGCAAAGGCCGCGGCTCCGCACGCCGACCGGGCGGCAGGGTGCGAGGCGTTTCTGGCGTTGAGCGACGCGACCCGCGCTAACCTGTTGCGAAGCGTCATCCTCAAGCCGGACAGCCTTACTCTTCCGGAAATCGAGCAGGCGGTGGCCGCCGAGCTTAACCTGCTATCGCCAGCCGATAGGCCCGCGGTCGCCGTCCGCCTGATCCAGTGGTGGGATCGGGAGATCGTCTATTCCCTGTGTGGCCAGCGCGACGCGGTGATTTCGCGCGCCGAGCTGCAGCAGAAGTTCAGCGCTGTCGTGGCGGAGATCGAGCAGGAGGTACTGACTACGGATTTCGAACTGTCGACGCCGCCCGCCGTTTACCAGCCGGACGGCATGCTCGCGCGCCAGATTCATCTCGTGAACGGGCAGGACGCGGATTTGACGCGGGCGATCCGGGAGGAGTGGAAGGCGCGCGAACAGCGGGGCAAGTGGACCAACGGCAACCCGGCCATGGCGACGACGATCGGCGAGTACGATCGGTTGCTTCAACTCGAATGGTCTGATCATCATGCCCAGATGTGCGGCGACTGCGTCGGCCTGGAGGCTCCGGAACGGGCTGCGGCGGGCCTCAAGATCCTCCGGTGGTCACATCATCAGGCGCCCAACACCATTCGCCCGATCACCAAGGGCTGGGATGCGTCCTACTACGTGCGGGGCAGCTACCAAGTGCTTGCGATCGATTTGAAGGTCGGCTGGCACGCGGACTTCGAAGCTTTGCTCGGAGGCGAGGGATGACGGTCGCGCACGACGTCTATTCGGAGACCAACCCCGCCTTCTGCGCCTTCGTCCTGGCCGCCTTCGTCGATGCCTACGCAGTGACCAAGGGACGCGGTCCGGACCTTGCGACGGCTTACGTTGCCTTGCCGATCGCCCTGTCCGGAGACCTTGGATCGAGCTTCGAGGGAACAAACAAGAAGACCGGGCTCGCCATGTGGCTGCAACGGCGGCCCGAGGTGCAGATCGGCCTAGCCGACCGGGTGAACAAGACCCTGGAGATCGTCACCGAGGCGGTGCGATTCAGCGCCTTCATCGAGGTCGTGACCGTCGAAGCCGACGGTCGCCTCAGGATCGGACCCGAAAAGCTTAAGGCGAGCGCGGCCAAGGCGCTGACCGATCAACCGGCGCAGGCGCTGAAGCGCGCCGAGCGGCTTGGCTACTGGTTCGCCGACGCGGGATCGACCCGTGCGGTTTTCGACACGATGGGACTGACGGTATGATTCGCTGGAACATCGCCACGATCTTTTTCCTGAGCGTGTCTGGCGAACGTCGCGATGTCACCCTGACGCCCGATGCGATGAATATCATTACCGGCGCGTCCGGCACCGGTAAGTCGACGCTGATCAAAGCCATCGACTATTGCCTCGGCTCGAGCAAATGCGAGCTTCCGGCCCATGTCCGCAGGCGGGTGGTGGCCGTGGGCGTCAAATGGGTCGCCGGGCAGGATGAGATGATCATCGCCCGGATCGTCCCGCCCGTCGGTCAGGACACCAGCGGCTACATGTACGTCCAGTCGGGCCGGAACCTGTCGCTGCCCGATCAGGTAGAGGATCTCGACGGCGCCACCAATGTAGAGGCTGCCAAGGCCTTCATCGAGCGCGCGTTCGGCATCGGCGACCTTGGCATCGCCGACGACGGTCTGCCAGGTGCGAGAGGGCGGGCCACGATCCGGCACGTGACGCCATACCTCTTCGTGACGAAGGAAGTTATCTACAGCGAGACGGTGCTACTGCATGGTCTCGAACAGGCGGCGAAGGCCCGGGATATCGTGGGCTCGATGCCCTACTTCTTGGGCGTGCAGGATGAGGCCGGGGCGCTCGCCGAGCGCCGTCTGCGCCAATTGCAGAGGGCGCTAGAGAAGGGCGAGGCCCGTGAGCGACATCGCGCCGCCGTCGATACCGCACTGAAGCAGCGCGCGCTCAGCCTTCTGGTCGAGGCGAACCGGTTCGGCCTTACGACGGCACCCCCGGCGGACGCCGGCGAGGCAGCCCTGCTAACGCAGGTCCGGGAAGTGGCAGAAACGCGGCTCGCCGCGAACGCCTATCCGAGTGAGGGGGAGATCGGTGCGCTGCATACCCGACGACGCGGCATTCTCGACGATCTCGCCGGGACGCGCCGTCGCATGGCGGCGGCCCGAGCGGCGATCCGGGACGCTTCGGGGTTCGAGGGCACCGTGACGCGTCAACGCGAGAAGCTGATGCTGGCGGAGCACCTTCACCTGGATGGCGTCGCCGGTGTCTGTCCCGTCTGTGAAGCGCCGTCGGAAAAAGGGCGCGAAACAGCGAAAGCCCTAGCGGCGACTCTAACGACGGTTCGCGCAGAGAGCGCCGCTGTGGAACGGGTTCGGCCTCGTCTGGTCGAACATGGCGAAGAGGTTGATGCGCGGCTCCGCGCTCTGAACGCTGAGCTCCGGGAAGTGGATGGCCAAATCGAGACCTGGCTAAGACAGACCGAGGAGACGCGACAACTCGCCAATCTTGGACAACAACGGGCCCATCTGCTCGGACGTGTGTCGTTCTTCTTAGAGTCCAGCGGCGACCACGACAAGCAACCCTCCACCAATCTCGACAGCCTGAGAGCGGAGATTCAGGAGCTCGAAGCGCGCGTGAATCGTGAGGCTCGCGAGATTAAGCTGAAGCGCGCCGAAGCGAAGGTGTCGAAGTTCGCCTCCGAGACCTTCAAGGTTCTTCCGACGGTCGCGCCCTGTATCGGGTCGGACCTCGACTTCTCGAGCCGTGTGCCCGAGGTCGTGGTGATCGAGGACGCCAGCGACGCTGTCCTGAGAATGCCGGACGTCGGGTCAGACCAGAACTATCTCGCCGTCCATATCGCCCTCTCTTTTGCGCTGCAGCGCTATTTCGAGCTTGTGAAGGCACCCGTACCGGGACTGCTCGTCCTCGACCAGGTCAGCCGACCTTATTTTCCGACAAGGGGAGACGACGATGAGACCGAGATTTCCGGTAAGACCGAGGACGAGGATGTGCGGGCCATGCGCCAGCACATCGATTTCCTGTTCACGGAAACCGCTAGGCGATCCGGCCTTCAGGTTCTCCTGATTGAGCACGCCTTCTTCGCGGATGACCCCCGCTATGTCGCTGCGACACGCGAGAGATGGACGCGGGAATCGGGGAACGCTCTCATCCCGCTGGATTGGCCCACGCGCCCGGACATCTAGGGTTCGGTATCGGCAAATAAGTATCGCATCTCTGTCGCAGGTTTGGGCGACCTGCGCGCATCGAAGGAAGTTTAGGCGTCTGGGCGGTGATAGTAGTTATAGCTGATGGCAGCCGGATGCACAGAGCAAGGGGTCGTCATCTGACTGCATGCGGATCGCCGACCGGAATATCCAGTCAGCGCGATTTGGCCAATGGCGCACAGCGGCGATGACAACTGACTTGGTTGGGTCGGATGCGGAGCGTCTGCTTCTGGGCAGGGAGCCAACTTCTGCTTCTGGTGCACAGCAGCAATGATGAATGGCTTGGTTGAACGGCTTTCACACAGACCGCTTACAAAGCGCGGAATAATGAAGGCTGACGTTCGCGCTAGCGGAAACGATTGGCAGCTTTGTGGCCAGCTAACGCGCGATAGGTCCACGTTTTTTCTATAGCGGCATTCCTTATTACCGGCCTATCCATCTCGTTGCATCAAGAAGGCGACGGCCTCGTTCACGGCATCGGGCAAAACGGTCATATGCGTTCGTCCGGAAATCAACCGGAACTGGCTTGTTAATTCAGGGATCTGACTTAGACGGTCTGCCATGGCACGGGTAAGCTCGACCGTACGCGCCGACTTCAAGCGGTCGAGGCGCGCCTCGCGATCGGGCGCCTCGCGCTGAAACGGGGCGAGTTCCTCCTCGAAAGCCCCCGCGAGGAGAAGCGTGCGGGCGCGGACGGGGGGACCGGTTTCGAGGCGCTCGATGCTCTTCAGCAAGACGAGATCCTCCCAATAGATGGATGGGCTCGCCGCGACCCAGTGCGAGAACAGTGTGGGCATATGGGCCAGAGCGTAGAGGACGAAGAGCCCGCCGAAGGAATGTCCGAACAAGCCCTGCCGTGACGGGTCGATTTGGCAGCGCTGCGCGATCACGGGCTTGAGGTCGTCGACGACGAAACGCAGGAACCCCTCGGCGCCCCCCGTTCTCAGCACCGGCCCGTCGGGCCTGGACGTCGGGTAGGACCGGCCCGGCGGAGGCGTGTAATCCCAGGAACGGCGCCGGCTGTCATAGGCCTCGTCGCCAGGATATCCGATTCCCACGATGACGAATCGAGACCCGATCCCCGTCGCATCCGGGTAAGGGGCCTGCACCCGCTCGATATCGATCGCGGTGGCCGTCACCGCGTTGCCGTCCAGGAGATACAAGGCGGGCCAGCCTGCGGCCGGAGGCTCGCTGGGCGGGATGTAAAGCGTGATCCGCCATGGGGCCTGCCCTTTGTCGCCCGCGAGATCGAAGCTGACCGCACCGGCGAGCCGTGCCGGCTCGTCCGGGCCGGCGGCGGCCGTCACCGAACGCTGCTCAAGCATCAGCGGGGCTGCTGCCAGGAGGCCCGCAAGGGCACGGCGCGAAATGAGCGTCGTCACCGGACATGGTCCGGGAAAGCCTCGATCGTCATGCGCACGGGTCCTGAAACGGCGTCACGGAAGCTTACGTCACCACCGGTAGATCAGGCTTCCGATGACAGTGGCCGGTGCGCCCCGATAGCAGAAACCGGCTTGGCAGGTGAAGTAGTCGCGGTCGAGGACGTTGTTGGCATTCACCTGGGCGCGGAAGCCCTTGTACTTGGGATCGAGGGCGGCGAAGTCGTAGGCGAGCAGCGCGTCGAACAGCGTCACGGTCGGGTTACGGACCGTGTTCTCGTCATTGGCGAAGCTGTTGGCGTTGAAGCGGAGGCCTCCTCCGAGCGTCAGTCCGCGCAAAGCCGAGCCCGGCGGGAGCAGGTAGGTCAGGAAGCCGGTGAACGTATCTCCCGGAATGCCGGAGAGGGCGTTGCCGTCCAGGGACTGGCCCGCGAATGAGGTCTGGCTGAGATAGCGCAGGTCGAGATGGGTGTAGGCGAGGGTCAGGTTGGTGCCGGGCGCGAAATTGGCGATCGCCTCCATCTCGAAGCCTCGCGACTCGACGGCGCCCGTCGCCACCTGGAAGGCGACGTTGTTCGGGTCCGTGCGCAGCACGCTGCTCTGGACGATGTCGAAGCCGGCAAATCCCGCCTGGATGTTCGTGCCCGGAATCAGGTACTTGATGCCCGCCTCGATCTGATCGCCGGTCGCCGGCTTGAAGGCGCGCCCGGCGACATCGACGCCCGGCTGCGGCGCGAAGGTGGTCGCGTAGCTGGCGTAGGGCACCAGCCCGGGGGCCAGGAGATAGTTGAGGCCGACGCGGCCGGTGAGGGCCTGATCGTTCTGCTCGGTCGCGGCGGCGGCTGTGGTCGTGTTCTGGGACACCCAGTCGTAGCGGCCGGTGAGGGTGAGCACGAAGCGGTCGAACTTGGCCTGCTCCTGCAGGTACAGCCCGACCTGATCCTGGCTCTGCGCGGTGCGGGGCCCCAGCACCGGCGCCAGGATCGGCTGCTGACCGTAATTGCGCGTGACGAGGTTGAGATCGGGGGCCGCGCCGAAGCCGAAGCGGTAGTTGAAGTCAGAATGCGCGTAGTCGAGCCCCGCCACCAGCGTGTGCTGGACCGGCCCGGTGGTGATATGTGCCTCGATCTGGTTGTCGAGGGTGAACTGGCTGAGGAACTGCCGGGAATATCCGGTCGACCGGCTCGCGCTCAGGCCGTCCGGGCTGAGCATGGCGATCGACGCGTAGCGATAGTCGTTGCTGATGTCGTAGAAGCGGAAGTTCTGCCGGAAGACCAGATCCGGATCGAAGCGGTGCTCGAACGCGTAGCCGACGCGGCCCTGCTGCTGCTTGAAATCGTTGAAGGCCGGATCGCCCGAATAGATGCGGGTCGGTCGCAGGTTCTGGTTGAAGAACGTCGTCGAGCCCGGAAGCTTGGTTTCCTGGTACTCGCTCAGGAACGTGAAGGTCGTGTCGGCCGAGGGCTTCCAGGTAAAGGACGGCGCGATGTAGCCCCGATCATCGGAGCCCCCGGGAATGAAGGTGTCGGACTGCCGCTTGATGCCCGTGACGCGGTAGGCGAGCGTGCCACCCGTGCCTTCGACCGGACCGCCGATATCGAAATTGCCCTGGTAGCGGTCGTAGTTACCGACCTGCAGCTGGACCTCGCCGAAGGGTGTGAAGACCGGCCGCTTCGTGGTGACATCGAGGATGCCGCCGGGCGAGCCGAGGCCGTAGAGTCCGGAGGCCGGTCCGCGCAGGATCGTGGCCGCTTCGATACCGTAGGGCTCGATGCGGGGCACCGTCAGACCCGACGCCACCTGGCGCAGGCCGTCGCGAAAGATGCCGTCATAGGTCAGACTGAAGCCGCGCACGAAGAACGAATCGAAGCGCGGATCGAAGCCGAAGACGTTCGAGGAGACGCCGGCCACGTAGCCGATGGCTTCGTTGAGGGTCTGGACGTTGCGGTCGTTGAGCGCCTCGCGGGTGAGCACCGTGACCGATTGGGGCGTCTCGAGCAGCGGCGTGTTGGTCTTGGTCGCCGTGGGGCTGATGCGGGCGGTGTAGCCGGTGATGCCGGAAGGTCCGCCGCCGCCGCCGCTGGTCGCCGCCGTACCACCATCCCCACCGCTGAGATTGGCTCCGCCCCCCAGAACGGGCGCAGGTGCCGTCCCCTCGACCGTCAATTGGTTGAGCTGCACGCTCACTTCCTGTGCCGTCACAGGTCCCGTGAGGGCGGTCGTGGCAAGGAGCAGAGCGAAGAGCGGGGGGCGATGGGACATGGGTCACGCTGGTAGGCGCCTCAAGCGGCGCAGCAACAGTTCCATCGCTGTTGTTGCGTTGTGAGGCAAGGCGAAAACGTGATAGAAATCACACACTTAGAGCGCTTCAAATCTGAAGTAATTCTAAGTTGATGCATGACTGCGATGGGAAGAGCGCTTTCACAACGTCTTCGATTTCACCTCAGCGAATGATCGAATGTCCGCCTCTGAACGGTGGGGCAACTGGCTTCAACGGCGTAGTCGTGTCGGATGCGGAACGTCTGCTTTTGGGCAGGCGGCGAACTTCCGCTTATGGCGCAAACCCGAAGCTCCCGAGCTTCCTTCGTCAGCAGGTTGGGCCATACAAGCAACAGCTCAGTTTGGAGGGTCGGCGACTGCATGCGGCGGTCCGCCACACCAAGAATCAGCACTGCCCTGTAAATTTCAGGCGGGCCAACGTGAATCCCCTCTGTCGGCTTTTCCGATCCGAAGAGGACACCCGCAATGCCTTCCACATTCGCCCGCGCGGCGACTTCCCGCTGGGCCAAATCCGCTCGCTGCCGTCCGTTCATAATCGGTTTGGCAGCCATCGCGTCTCTACTCGCGTCGAACGCTTACGCAGATCTCAGACTGGAAGGCCGCTTCCAGGGACGTGGCGATGGCCGCCTCGAAGTCCAGGTGCATGCCCTCGACACCGAGGGAGAAAGCGGCGCGTATCTGGTGATCGCCGATACAGCGATCCCGAACCAATGCACGGGCGAAGTTCGTGGCACCGCCAGGAAGCTGGATGCGAGCACCCTTCGCTTACGGGCGAAGACGGACGATCCCAACGAATTCTGCGAGATCACGCTTCGCTACAACGGTGATCGCAGCCGCGTGCTGGTCACGTCGGAAAATTGCGACCACTTCCACGGACCGTCCTGCGACTTCGGGGGCGCCCTCAAACGGCGCTGAACGGGTGGCGGTGGGGTCAAACCTCCTCGACACCATCGGGCCAGGATCGCCCAGCAGCACGCCTCTCACTCCGCCACAGGAATTGCATCTCCCATGAAGCGTACGATGATTGTGCTTGCCCTTGCCATGCTGTCAGGCGAGGCAGCACAAGCCAACCCACCCGTAGACGACGTGAACGCGGGGCATTGCCTCGAGCTAAAGGTCAACGGGCAAGCCGCCCCCTGCAACAACGACCTCCGGCTCGTCGACGACGGCAAGGGCGAGGTCACGTTCGTTACCGGCTACGGTGACGGCAAGACCGGCGCGAAGATGGTCGTCGCCTTCACGACGGCGCAGACGCCCGACATGGAGAACGCCTACGGCTACGCCCTACGCGTGAACTCACTGACCCTGATGCCAGTCGGCGCACCGGACACCCAAAGGCATTGGCCCGCCACCGGGCTGTGTTTCATGGTCAAACCGAACCCGGTGCGGGCGGGCACGACGGCGATCAAACAAGACATCGTCGTTATGTGCTCAGCGAGCCTGAGCGAGACGGCGGCGCGGGTACGACGGATCGATTGGAAGTTCATCCTTTGAAGGGAGCGGCGACCTATGACTAGCCCACTCGACCAACCGACCGACAGGCCGACGCCGTCGGTTACGACTACCCCGCCACCGAGCGTCGGCATCTTCTGGGGCCTACGCGGGGGCGATGGCCCCTGGGAACTGGTGCATGCCGGGCTCCCGCTGTCAGAGGCGGAGTCCTATGGCGACTGCCTGACCTATCCCGGCGCGCACTACGACGTTTGGGAAGGCTGGCGCCGCTTGCGTCCCGCTGGCCTCCGCAAACGGGGCCTGCCGACGATGATTGCATCCTACGAGTACGAGCATTTCCCTCGCGGCCGCATCGTCTACGAGACAGTTCCGCACCGCTTCGTCCTGTATGCGGACCGGCGGCTACAGCGGCCCGAGATCATCGAACAATTGCGGCGGGCGTTCGGTCTCGTCGATGCCAATGTATTCGTGCGCAGCGACTTACATTACCGAACAATTCCGTAGCCGTTGATCCTGGTGGCCCAATGGGGCCTCACCACGTACGTTGGTGGGCAACAGATCCTTCTCCCTCTATCCGCAAGCATTTCGGGCCCTTTCCGAAAGAGGAGTGTCTCCCACTGGTCGGATTTTCACCTAACTCGCATCAGCCGGCCGCCGACGCTCGAGTGAACAGTTCTGTCACGGTCCCACACAGATGCGAATGATTCAGCCGGCCCGCTTGATCTTAAAGGAGTCGATGTACTCCTTCGGCTTGGCCGGATCGAAGGTCTTACCCATCACTACGAAGGTCTTAGTGGTGGTCTCGGGCGGAGTCAGACCGGCCTGCTTCATCAGCTTGGCGGCATCGGTCGCACGGTAGACCTGCTGCGCCACCGCCTTGTAATCGACATCGCCCTTGATCTGACCCCAGCGCTTCATCTGCGTCATGGTCCAGACCGCGAAGCTCTCGTATGGGAAGGGATCGAAGGCGACGCGCTTCGGATCCTTCTTCACGCCGCCGAGCCCATCCGCGTAGGTACCGGTGAGGACCTGCTCGATAACGGTCTGAGGCTGGTTCAGGTAATTCGCCGGCGCGATGGCGGCGGCGATGTCCTTGCGGTTCTCGGGCTTGGACGCGTGCGCCGTCGCTTCCATGATGGCCCGCAGCAACGCCGCCGTCGTGTTCGGCATCTGTTCGATCGTGTCCTGCGCGATCGAAAAGGCGCAGCAGGGATGCCCGTCCCAGATCTCCTTCGACAGGATATGGATGAAGCCGACGCCATCGTAGACCGCGCGCTGGACCACGTTGTCGGGTGCCAGGAACCCGTCGATATTGTCGGCGCGCAGGTTGGCGACCATGTCGGGCGGCGGCACCGAACGCAGCTGCACATCCGCGTCGGGATCGATGCCGTGCTCGGCCAGATAGTAGCGCAGCAGGTAATTGTGGTTCGAGTAGTCGAACGGAATGGCGAACTTCATGCCTTTCCAGTTTTTCGGGTCGCGGTTGTCCCTGTGCTTCATCGCCAGGCAGATCGCCTGGCCGTTGACGTTCTCGATGGCCGGCACCGCGAAGGGCACCGCGGCCGAGCCGAGCCCCAGGCTGATCGCGATGGGCATCGGCGCCAGCATGTGGGCGGCGTCGTATTCCTTGTTCAGGGTCTTGTCGCGGATCACCGCCCAGCCGGCGGTCTTGACCACATCGACGTTCAAGCCCTGCTTCTCGTAGAAGCCCATGGGCTTTGCCATGATGATCGGCGTGGCGCAAGTGATCGGGATGAAGCCGACCTTGAGGTCGGTCTTCTCCGGCTTGCCGGCATTCGCGAAGGCCTCGGCCACGAACCGCGTCGGCAGGAACTGGCTGATCGCCGCCGCGGCGGTCGCTGCGCCGACGCTCCGGAGGAAGGCGCGGCGCTCGGCTTCCCGCGGGAATACGGCACGCATCATCGACGCCTCGACGATCCGCCGGACAGCGGCGTCGCCCGTCGGGAGCGCCGCCTCGTGCTCGGCCTGGCTCGTATGCACCCCGCAGCTGCAGCCATGGCGGCTCATGCGGGGTCGTGAACCGGAATACTTATCGAACAGGGCCATCGCGGACTCCGGTGATGATCGTCTAGGAAAGTGGCAGCAAGAACTGAGCCGGCAGGTCTGTTTCCGGAGAGCGGCCGAAGGCCAGTACTCGTTCGGATCTCAGGCCGGATCGCCTTCATTCGCAGCGTCGGCCGATGGCGAACACCCTCGTTGCGCTTGGATCTACCGCATCAGCATCACCAGCCCCGCGCCTCCGATGATGGCGGCCAGCACCGTGTCCAGCGCGCCCTTGCGGGCGATACAGGCGGAGCGAAGACGAAGGCCGATGAGGCCGCCTCCCGCTCCCCCGGCCACGAAAGCCAGGACGAGGGCCCAATCCACGAGATGGGACAGCGCGTAGCTCAGCCCGGTCGTCACCCCGAAGGCCGTGATGACCACGAGGGAACAGCCGACGGCACTCACCAGCGGCATCCCGGTGGCGGCGACGAGTCCGGGGACGATGAGGAAGCCGCCGCCGATGCCGAAGAAGCCCGACAGCAGGCCCGTGGCGCTCCCGTAGCCGACGAGTTTGGGCACACTCTCCCGGGCGACCTCCATCGGCGCGGTGGCCGGTGCGAACCGTCGCTTGAACATCAGGCCCGCCGCCGCGAGCATCACCAGAGCGAATAGGAACTGCAGGCGGTGACCGTCGAACTGCCTGCTCAGATCCGCGCCCAGCAACGCGGCGACGATGCCGGCCGCCCCGAACAATCCCGCCGCGCGCCACGGGACCCAGGCGACCCGAAGATGGCCGACGAGGTTGACGAGAGAACAGGCGGCGACCGCGAAGGCGCCCGTTCCCACCGCCACGTGGGTGTTGCGCAACCCCACCACGTGGATGAGCATCGGAAGGGCGAGGATGGAGCCGCCGCCGCCGACCAGCCCGAGGAGGAGCCCGACCAGCGAGCCGGAACTCGCGCCGAGAGCGTATTGCACGGGTTCGAGCGTCAACACCCGCTCCCCTCGATCGGCCGGATCGGGCGCTGCGGGAAGACCCGCGCCGGGGGCGGTTCGGGCGTTTCGGGCCTGGTCATGACCGGACCGTCGTCAGCGGGATCTTGAGGTAGCGCGTGCCGTTGGCCTCCGGTTGCGGCAGGCGTCCGCCGCGCATGTTCACCTGGATCGACGGCATGATCAGCCGTGGCGCCTTCAGGGTGCGGTCACGCGCGGTGCGCATCGCGACGAAATCGTCCTCCGCCATTCCGTCGCGGACGTGGACGTTCTCGGCCCGCTGAGTGGCCACCGTCGTCTCGTAGATGAACTCGTCCCGGCCGGGCGCCTTGTAGTCGTGGCACAGGAACAGGCGCGTAATGTCTGGAAGCGCCAGCAGCCTTCGGGTCGAGCGGAACAGCTGCCGGGCGTCGCCGCCGGGGAAATCCGCACGGGCCGTGCCGTAATCCGGCATGAACAGGGTGTCGCCGACGAAGGCCGCGTCCCCGATCACGTAGGCGAGGTCGGCGGATGTATGACCCGGTACGTGGAGCACAAGGGCCTCGATCCCGCCGACCGCGAAACGGTCGCCGTCATCGAACAGGCGGTCGAACTCCGCGCCGGCGCGGGCGAACTCGGTGCCGGCGTTGAAGAGCTTCCCGAACTCGTCCTGGACCTGGACGATGCCACGGCCGATCGCGAGCCGTCCGCCGAGCTGCTCCTGAAGGTACGGGGCGGCCGAGAGGTGGTCGGCATGGACGTGGGTCTCGAGGATCCACTCCACCGTCAGGCCCTGCGCGCGCACATAGGCGACGACCCGGTTCGCCGCCTCGTAGGACAACGTCCCGGATGCCGGGTCGAAGTCGAGGACACTGTCGATCACCGCCGCGGAACGACTTTGAGGATCGTGGACGATGAAGGTCGCGGTGTTCGTCGGCTCGTCGAAAAAGCCTTGCACGACAGGTCGGGGAACAGCGCCCGAGAGGGTCGCCGCCACCTGTTCGTGCGCCTGCGAGAGAACGGGATCGGGTGCGGGAACGGCGCTCTTCATCGGCAACTCCTCAGGCTGCGAGCCAGGCGGTGATGCCGCCGTCGTGCCGCTGCTCCATCGCGAGGCGGCGTTCGGTGTCCTCGACGACGTGCCAGGGGGCGCCCGGAACCGGAATGCCGTGGAGCTCGACCGGCGCGGAGCGCGTCTTCAGGCGGATGACGGGCGCGGCGTGCGCGTAGCCCGGATGCGCCCGGCCGACGATGGCATGCGCGATCGCCTCGGCTTGCCGTGCGACCGGCTCGATGTAGCGGCAGGGCTGGCCGTCGATGCTGATGCAGTCGCCGAGCGCGAAGATGTCGGGTCGGCTCGTCCGCAGCGTCGACCGATCGACGACGATTCCGCGCTCGAAGGCGAGGCCGGCTCCGCGGACGAGCCGCGAGGGCGTGGCGAGGCCCGTCGCCGCGACCACGGTGGCGGCGTCCAGGACCCCGCCGTCCGAGAGGGCGAGCGTGACATGGCCGTCCGGCCCGCGGCTCAGGCCGGTCACCAGGGTGCCGGCACGGTAGCGTACGCCCAGGCGCTCCAGGCCCGCCAGGAGGCGAAGACCGGCCATCGCGGGCAGGAGTTCGGGCAGCGGAAGCGTCCCGGCGCCGATGAGCGTGACGCCATGACCGGCCCGCGTGAGATCCTCGGCGAGCTCGCAGCCGACCATGCCGGCGCCGATCACCGCCACGGTGCGAGGACCACGCCCGAGTTCGGCATGCAGGGCCGACCATGCCGCGAGGTCGTTGACGCGCCAGCACAGCGTGGGGTCGAGGCATGCCGGCAACGCCGCCCTGGCGCCGTGGGCGAGAACGAGCTGCGTGTAGGCCAGGGTGCCACGGGTCGTCCGCAGCCGATGCCGATCCGGCGAGAGGCCCACCGCCACCGTGTCGGGCATGAGATGCAGGCCGAGACGGGCCGCCGCGGTCGCGCCGCTCTCCCGGCGCAGATTGTCCGGTGACATACCGCGTCCCAGCGCGACCGAGAGTTCCGGCTTGTGGTAGACGTCGCCGCTGCAGGCCGTCACCAGGGTGATCGGAACCTCTGCATCCTCGGCGCGGATCGCCTCGGCGACGCTCCAGCCCGCCACACCGGCCCCGACGATCACCACGCCCGGCCGGCGCTGCCGGACGAGGGGAAGGGGCGCGGGCGCGACGGATGCCCGCCGTTGATAGGGCTCGAAATCCGATTTGGTGACGCCGCAGATCGGGCAGGCCCAATCCTCCGCAATGTCCTCGAAGCGGGTGCCGGGAGCCAGCCCGCCATCGGGATCGCCGTCGCCCTCGTCGTAGATCAGGCCGCAGGCCCGGCAGAGGAACTGTCTCCAGGGCCCGAGCCCGTCGGTCGGCGCGAGCGCGGTCATGCGCGGCCTCCCTCGCGGGTTTCGGCCGGAAGGATCTCCCGCGACAGGCGGGCCATCTCCCAGCGCAGATGCTTGATGGCGGGCGTGACGATGGCGACGAAATGCGCTTCGCGGATACGCCGTTGGGGTGCGGCCGACATCAGGTAGCCGCGTGCGCCCTGGTGGAGCAGGGCGGATTGCGAGGCGCGAAGCGCGAGCTCGGAGGTCTGCGCGCGGGCGTCGAGCACGTCGATCAGGTAGTCGTTCGAGCCGTCATAGGGGGATTCGGCGAGCGTGAGGATTCGGGCGCGGAGTTCGGCGAGTTCGGCCGCAATCTGTCCGGGGCGGTCGTCGAGGAACTGGTTGACGTGCCCGAGGGTCTCCTCGACCGCGATCATGGAATCGAGGCTTCCCTCCGCGACGCCGAGGCCCATGCCGCATTGAAGCAGGATGAAGGCGGCTCGGATGCGGCCGATGAAGGGGCGGGCGGGATCGGCGATCAGCTCGTCCTGGCCGACGAAGTACTCGTCCAGGCGCAAGCCCCAGGTGCTGGTGCCCTCCATGCCGGAGAATTGCGGACAGGGCCGCAGCTCGGCCCGGTCGCAGCGCAGCAGGAACATGATCTCGTGGCTGATCGTGTCGCCGGCGCCGACGACACCCGCGATGGCGCCGCAATACTGCCCCGGTCCGATGTGGCTGACCCATGGCAGCATGCCGTTGACCCTGTAACCGCCCGGCACGCGCCGGGCGCGCAGCAGGATCGGTTCGATACCGGCAAAGGCCTTCATCGGGTTGGAGAGGGCCGTGCCGCCGAATGTGCGACCCCCGGCATGGTCGTCGAGAATGGCCCCCGTCAGGGCGGGATTGCCTGACCGTTCCAGGTAGAGGCCGCAGACGTTCTGGCACCACATCAGGAAGCCGGTGGCACCGCAGGCACGGCTCGCCGCCTGCATGGCGGCGATGGAGAGGCCGACGCGGGTGCCGTGCCGGTCGAGGTGAACGCCGAGAGCGCCCGCGCCACCGAGCCCGCCCATGATATCGAGCGGGTAAGCTCCATGGTCGATCTGGGCCGCTGCCGCGCTCAGGGGACCGTCTGCAATGGCCGTCGTTCCGGCGAGAACGGTCTCATCCGTCCAGTCGGAAGCGGCGGGCGTGACGCGTGGCACCACCGCGATGGGGGCATCGGCCAGCCGAAGAGCGGGGGCGCTCGACATCGTGCAATCTCCTCAGAAGGGATCGGACGGGGCGGGACCGACCGGTCCCGCCTCCGGCTTCAGTCGGCCAAGGCAATGTCGAAGGGGATCGGGTTGCGCATGGAGTTGGCGACCGGCGAATAGACATTCGCGTGGCGCACGATCTCGTCGAGCTCCTCGCGCGTTGCGTCGCCTTCGATGGTCACGGCGACGCGGATCGCCTGGAAGCCCATCTCCTCCGGCTTCTTCTCGGCACCGCCCGCGCCCCAGGCAGCCGGGTTTCCGATGTCGCCCTCGATGTGGAGTTCGAGGCGCGATAGGCGCACCTGCTTCCACGTCGCGACGGCGGTGATGCCGACGGCAAGGCAGCCGCCCAGCGCCGACAGCACGATCTCGCCGGGTGCCGGGGCGGTATCCTCACCGAACAGGTGCAACGGCTCGTCGACGACGACCGGCTGGTGATTGCCGACATAGCTGAGGGTTCGATACTGGCCGTCGACGACGGTGTGGACCTTGTTGGTCCCGCGTGAACCGGGATTGGCGCGGCCCTTCTCGGCGAACTTGGCGAGGCCGTCGCGATCGATCGGACGCAGGTAGGTCGTGAGGGTCGTCGGGGCGGCGCTGGCGCTCATGGTTAGCTCCTCTTGCTGCACGTGCCCCACGCGTTCTGGGGCCGGCTTGAGGAGGGATGCGCAAGGCCGGTGCCAGGGCGGCCGTGCGCTCAATCTTTTTGAAAAGCCTTATGCGGCAGTAACTTAATGGGGGTCTCGGCTCGCTCGTCCAGATCTGCACCCCGCCGAATGTCGACACTGTGTCGACATTGTCGAACTTTGTCGGTCTGGCTCAGGGCGTGGGCTGGAGCTTCCTCCATCGGTAGGAGAACTGGCGCTCGGTGAGGCCGAGTCTCTGCGCGGCCCGGGTCTTGTTCCCCCCGGCCTGGGTGAGCGCGAGGCGCAATTGCTCGTGTCCGTGCGAGTCGGCCGACAGATAGGGGCGGATCGTCGCCATTGGCGCGACCGGGGAATCCCTTTCCATGGAGCCGGGGAAGGCAATCGACGTCCGGGCAGCGTCTCCGAGCATCGGCCGCAGGTCGTCCACATCGAGCACGCCCTCACTCGACAGCAGCACCGTTCGCTCGATGAAATTCGCGAGCTGCCGGATGTTGCCCGGCCACTGCTGGCGAGCGAGATACGCGATCGCGGCCTGTGTCAGGTTGACGTTCCGCTGGTTCTCCTGGTTCGCCCGCGTCAGGAAATGCAACACGAGATCGGGAATATCGCCCCGTCGCTCCGCGAGCGGCGGCAGCGTGATCGGGATGACGTTGAGGCGGTAGAACAGGTCTTCGCGGAAGCGGCCCTGCGCGACGTCTCCCGCGAGATCGCGGTTCGTCGCGGCCACCAGGCGCATGTCGACCCGGATCTCGCGCTTGCCCCCGAGGCGCACGACGGTGCCCTCCTGAAGGGTCCGCAACAGCTTGGTCTGGAGGAGGGCGGGCATCTCGCCGATCTCGTCGAGAAAGATGGTGCCATCGCTCGCCTGCTCGAACCAACCCGCGCGGGCCTCGACCGCGCCGGTGAACGCACCGCGCTCGTGGCCGAACAGCTCGGATTCGAAGAGGGTTTCGGGAATGGCCGCGCAATTGACCTTGATGAAGGGCTTGCCCCGCCGCGGGCTGGCGAGATGGAGCGCTCGCGCGAACAGTTCCTTGCCGGTTCCCGAATCGCCGAGCAGCAGGACGCTCGCCGTCGCGTTCGCGACCTTCTCGACCTGAGCGAGGGCGCGCAGGAGCGCTGGCGACGTGCCGATGATGCCGTAGCGAGCCCGCTTGATGCGAAGCTCACGCGCCAGCATGTCGTTGTGTTCCTCGAGCGCACGCGTCTTCTGCTCGACGCGCTCGTTCAAGGTCAGCAACTGACCGATCAACGTGGCGATGATGCGCAGGATGGTGAGATCGTCGGAGAGCGCCCTCTCACGGTGGCGAATCCGGTGACACGCGATGGCACCCACCGTTCTCTGGTCGACCCGGATCGGAAGCGCCAGGAACGAGACGGCACCTTGCGGAAGCGTGGTCCGTTCGACGGCCCGGCCAAGGAAGGTCGGGTCCTTGTCGATGTCCTGGACGATGATGAGATGGCCATCCTGGATGACGCGCCCGGTAATGCCTTCGCCCGGTGCGTACCTGCCTCGCTCGACCTCCGCGCGCGTAAGGCCATAGGAATGCGCGATACGATAGCCATCCCCGTTCGGGTCCTTCAGGACGATCCGACCGCGGTTGAGCCCGACGATCTCGGATAGGAGATGCAGCATCTCTCGTGCGACGTGGTCGAGGCGGATACCTTTGCCGATCAGGTTCATGACTTCTTGAAGAAGGAACATTTCCTGTGTGCGCCAGTGCGCGCTCGATGCAATCTTGCTCCCACGTCTATCGGTCACCTAAATGCGCCTCGCGCTTCCCATTCGAAGGTCGGCCAATTTGCAAGCTTCGTGCTAACAGATAAAGAGGACGGTCAGGAAAGAAGTGAGAAAAGGCCGCCCTGTCGGTCGCCGCAACTACAGGGGGATTGTGAGCTGTCATACCAGCGTTTTCTGCTTTCGTCTCATAGCGACGACGGACTGGCAACAATTCATCTAGCCAAGCCTTATGTCGCTTACACTCAAGTTTTTGCGAGTGGACATTCCGAAGGTCAGGAAAAGGTTGACGGACGGCTCCTGCAGCTGGAAAACATCCGCGATAAGCAATGCGGCCCCGTCTTCTCCTCCAGCGGACGATATAGCTTTGGCGCAATGTCCTGCGGAGGTAGACACACTCGCTGCAAAGCGAAGAACTATCCAATCTTAAGCTTTACGATTATACGAGCGTCGCCGAGCATGTTCGGCAGCGCCTCACCGTAAGCTTGCTACATACACCGACGCATCGGCCTACCCCTTACGCTCAACTTCTCGGGCCAGATACTCTGTCCTGCTCAACTCTTCCCCTTACATCGTGCATCGGATCAGGCTGCGGTGAGGCGTCCCTTCGACTGGATGGCTCACAATGCTTCGACGCCGTATCGCCCCTGCTAACATTGAAGGTACGATAAAGATCGTTCGTACCCTCGGCGTGGCAAACGATACGATCTGGTCGGTTCTAAAGGGACCGAATCTCTTCGCGTTACGCCCGGATTCCTTCCGGCTCCCCCTCGTCGGTATCCGCCTCTCTGCCGTGCGGGGTGATCGAGGAGCACTCATGCTTCGCCGTGCTGACCGCGCAATCGAAGAACGATGCCCTCTATGGACGACCACCATATCGCGTCAGCGATTATCGGCCACCACGGATGGAATGACCGACTCCGAACAGGAAGATGACGGGACCGGATTGGCTCTCTCGTTCGACTGGGCACCGATCCGCTCAAGATCAGGGCAGAACCAGACCGAACTGGTCTTGCGCATTCGGTATCGCCTGGAGCCGTTCTGGCTCGACGAGATGGCCCATGCGCTGCGTGATCTCGCGGACCACACGATGGACCGCCTCGTCCCCCGTACAAGGCCGCAGCAGGACGCATAACCGGCGTCGCCACATCCGGCGCACCAGCGAGACGGACAACACACCGGCGCAACGCTGCAGAGGGAGCAGGCGCAACCGTGTGTTTTCGAATGTTCGAACCCGCTATAAAAGAATTAGGGCATTCGAATACCGGATGGGATAGCGAGTACGGCACGTAGCCGTCCGGTAGGCGCCGGCATGCTACCAACCACCTACGTCCCTACATACGACCGTCGGCACTCCGGTACGGCCAGCCCCTACGCCACATACGACCTACGCGCTGCCCACGCAGCCACCACGTCGGCACGTCCCCCAGCCCACTCCGCCGACACCGATCCGGCACCCCGCTACCACCAATCCTTCGTCCGGCACGCCGCCATTGCCACTGCCGCCCATTCTCGTTCATGATCCGACCATCAACGGGAATTCTGACCTGACCGCACCGACGCGGCCGCATGTCAGGATTTCATCATGGCCGACAACGCCCTCATCCCGCTGTCCATCCCCGCCAGCGACCACACCCCTTCGTCCACCCATCTCGATATCTTCGACCCCACCGGGCTGGGACCGCTTACCATCCTGCCGATCATCCCCGAGGCCCAACGCCGAAGCCACCACGTCTTCGTCCCCGCCGATCACCGCTTCAAGGCCGCCGCCCGCTTCCTTCAAGCCCTCTGGCGCGAGGACCACGACCTACCCACCGGCCACCTCCCGGCCGGCTCAAATGGCAAGCGCCGCCGCCTCGGTTCCCGCATCAGCACAACCGCGGGCGATCAGGGCGCCAACTTACTTCATCCCGACATCGTGCCCACCGTGGCCCGCGCCCTGGCCTACCGGGAACTCGGCGCCGTCTATGACGTGGAGCGCCTCAAGACCAACCTGCTCTCGTCCCAGCCCCTGACCTTCAACCTCTTCGGCTTGCTGCAACGCGACCCCGCCCTCGCCACCCGCTTCGTCGAAGATCTGTTTCCCGGCGTCATGGCCGAAGTGACGGAGTTCATCTTCGAGCACAGTCCCGGCCGCGGCGACCCCCACTTCACGGCAGACGGCACCGCGTTCGACCTCGCGATCCGCGGCCACTCGGCCACAGGCGCACGCGTCTTCATTGGCATCGAGGTCAAGTACAGCGAGAGCGGTTACGAACCAGCGCCACGGCTGAACGACAGATACACAACCCTCGCCCCGACAACCGACCTCTTCATCGATCCAACCGCCCCGACCCTGACAACCAACCCCTGCCAGCAGCTCTTCCGCCAACACTGCCTCGCCGCCACGATCTTGGACGAAGGCCTCGCGGACTACGCCCTCCTCGCGTTCATTGCCCCCCGGCACAACCAGCTGGCCCACGCCGCGGCCACGACCTACGCCCGCCAGCTACAGTCAGCCACCACAGGACGCATCCCCTTCATCCCACTGACCCTCGAACGCGTCATTACAGCTATTGCCGCCGCCGGCCTCCCGGAACACGCAAAAAAGCTCCACCGGCGCTACACCGACTTCTGGCTGGTCGACGGCGAGCTTCATCTCGACACCGTGCCGGAGACGCTGTTCACGGCCGCCGCCGCATCAGTCCGCCGCCCACGCCGCCCGGCCACAGACACTGCCGCCTGACACCAACGGCGCCCTCGGCCGCCCCTTCAGCTGACCCCAGCACCACACACCGCGCACCGATCTCGGCCCGGGCCACCAACGGCCAGGGCCGAGACCGTACGTTCAAACCTAGCACGGACCCAGCACATGCCCGCGAGCACCACCACCACCACCGCCCACATCATCACTGACACCGACCGCACCCAACTGCTCACGAACGGGTGTACATCACAGCACGACCCGGACTTCGACCCGCCCCCGGTCACCAAGCTCTTCATGCCCGACGGTCCCGGCACCTAGCTCCTGAGCGAACTCGACCCGAACGAACCTGACCGTGCCTTCGGCCTCTGTGACACCGGCCACGGCTACCTGGAACTCGGCTACATCCTCATCAGCGAGTTGCAAGCGATCCGCAACCGCCTTCGTCTACCAATCGAGCGCGACGCCTACTTCATCGCAGACCGACCACTATTCCAACACGCCAAAGAAGCGCGGGCGGCCGCGCGCATCACCTCCTGAACAACCGCCCTTCATCAGGGCCCGCGACCCACCACTGGCGACACCTCGAACACGGCACACAACGCCACCATTAAACCAACCACCCAAGTGACCACATCTCACACTTCTCGCAAAACCAGCCCACGCTAAGTGTTTGAAACTATGGAACCCGAACCGCACGAGTTCTATCCGTATCACCTCTTCATCGCCACCGCCGACCTGTAGCTCAACCCCACGGCATCAACCGGGGGCAAAACCAATCCTTAGGCCAAGGTCTCGGCCCCCGATCATCTCAGCCCAAGCCAACTGGCCCCCCGGAAACCCGGCACGGTTCAGTGGGGATCACCCGGTTATAGTCGTACGCCGATGTGTCAGCATGGAGGGCCGGACCTCAACTTCGGCCGCAACCTGCATCTGCGGCCGTTAGCGACTTTCCAGCAGGGCCACGGCCTCGAGTTTGAACACGGAAGTGGCACCGAAGGTGCCGCGAAGCAAACTCGCATCGCGTCTTCATCATCAAACACCTTCGGCACCCGCACTAAGTGTATCAGATCTCCCCAGGAAACCGGGGGAGTACTTCCACAGTCCCCCGTGCTGGATCTAGCTTAGATTTGAGAAGAGCAATCGGCAGCTTTAAGCTGCACGCGTGATCCATGTGAGTGACTGCGGTGAAACCGTTCTATCTGGACGGCCTATCAAATACCCCTGAACGGCTTCGCAGCCGAGCTCCCTGAGAAAAGAAAGCTGCTCCACTTCCTCAACACCTTCGGCAAGTGTGGGGATACCCATGTCGCGCCCCATCTGCGTGATTGCCCTGACGACTGCCATCGAATGCTTGTCAGTCAACGCTGTCGCGACGAAGCTGCGATCGATCTTGATTCGGTCGAGCGGTAAATCACGTAGATGCGCAAATGACGAATATCCCGTTCCGAAGTCATCCATAGCAACCTTGACGCCGAGCTGGCGCAGGGCGGCCAAGGTGTGGGCAATTTGCGGTCCGTCCTCGACCAGAGCCGTTTCGGTGAGTTCGATCTCCAGCCTATGCGCTGGCAAGCCACTCTTGGCCAGGGCAGAGGTGATATGGGCCAACAGTTTTGGCGAACGAAATTGCGCCGCTGAGACGTTGACGGCGATATGGTGGTTAGAGGCCCAGGCCATCGCCTGATGGCACGCCTCTTTCAGGACCCAGCACCCAACGGGCACGATCAGTCCGGTCTCTTCAGCGAGTGGTATGAAAGTGTCTGGGGGAACAAGCCCGCGAGTCGGATGATGCCAGCGAATCAGAGCTTCGTATCCCACGATCCTGTTGTCGATCAGGGTCATGATCGGCTGGTATGCGAGATAAAACTGGTTTTCTGCCAGGGCAGTCCGGATATCGGTCTCTAGAGACCGCCGTTCGGCGATGGCTTCAATCATTCCTGGAGTATAGCGCGCCGCACGGCCCCGCCCGTGGCGCTTTGCCTCGTACAGAGCAATGTCGGCGCGCTGCATCAAGTCGGCCGGGCTCGATTTATCCTCGGTGCCACACACGCCGATGCTGCAGCCGATCACGACCGTGAGATTGTCGAATGAATACGGCTTCTCGATCTCGGCAACGATGTACTCGGCCAGCATGGAAGAAGCCTCGACACCAACGTGTGTGACAATTGCCATCTCGTCACCACCATGACGCGCCACGAATCCAATTTCCCCGACCATCTCCTGGATCCGCGCGGCCACGCTGACCAAAAGACTGTCACCGACGCCGTGGCCGTACGTATCGTTGACGGCTTTGAACCGGTCGAGGTCAATGAGCAGAAGTGTGAACGACTGCTCAGCCGCGTAGACTTGTGCCATGTGTTCGGTGAGGGAACGGCGGTTGGCCAGGCCCGTCAACGGATCACGATAGGCGAGTTGCGAGATTTCTTGCTGCGCCTGTTTTGCCAGAGTGACATCATCGAATGTCAGAACAGCACCACCCTCGACAGGCTGGCAAACAATGGACAGGATCCGGCCGTCGTCGAACAGGTGTTCGATGCGCGTTTCATCATTTCCGGCCATCCAGGTTTGATGGTTACGTAGCACGCGGGCAACCCGATCGTCGTCCCAACCGTTCGCACGTCCGGTTTGATCGAGAAACGCTGTCAGACTCATTCCCCGGGCAACATCGCCCGGCGCAAGTTTGAGCATCGTGCAGAGGCGCTCGTTGTAGAGTTCGATGACTTCGGCGGCCGATACGGTGAGAATGCCGTTCGACATATTCTGAAGCGCGGTCGCCAAAACACGACGATGCAGGGTCTCCTGCGTCTTGAAACGCTTGGCGGCAGTGAGGGCGAGGAAGGTGCCGAGCAGCAGGATCGCCGTACCGGTTGCGGTGAGGACGCTAAGAGCAACCTGAATGCCGGTCAGAAGTCCATCGACACGAGTCCCGGTCAGAACCGTTCCAGCGATGGAAATGAAATGCGTCCCACAGACTGCAACGACGATCAGGCCCCCGGTGACAAAGGGCCAGTTGCCTCGCCTAGGCAACGCACAGGCGACCCCTATGCAGGTGGCACCGATGAGGCAGGCGAAGATATT
The DNA here is from genome assembly GCF_022829685.1 of Methylobacterium sp. E-045. GTDB lineage: Bacteria > Pseudomonadota > Alphaproteobacteria > Rhizobiales > Beijerinckiaceae > Methylobacterium. Next base: position 651 of record NZ_JAKSYE010000135.1, on the reverse strand, counting down.
GAAACCAAGCGACTGCGTTTGACCGCATCCCTCCAATGCAGCCATGCCGGAGATATGCATGACGCCAATGCCGCCTCCCGCCGTAGCGCCCGTAACGAACCTTATCCAGGTTTTCGTACAGATTATCGATAAAGAAAATGGAACTCCGACTACTATAATGGCGGCGATTGCCGATATCACGGTCATTCCAAGTTGGTAATTCAGTATAAGGTCCGTTCTATATCCGAGCATCGCCACGAAATGCGTTGTCCAGACGCCGATCCCTGCTACAACGGCGGTACCGAGAAGCCACCATCGCCGGGCATTGGGCGTGGTCATCTCTACTTGCTCGATGAGGCGCACAAGCAGCCAAGCGCTGAAAGCGCAGATCACGACCGCAGCGAAAACGAAGCTCAGCGCTTGGCTGTCGAGCAAAGAAGCAAACACGTAAGACCTGTCATGAGATTGCGCCCAAGAAGTTTGCGCACCATCGACTAGCATCGTGTTGGATTCGTTAGTTTCCCTCGCCCACGTCCATCGCTCGGGCCTCAAAAGGCCGCGACAGTTCGTCTGCAACCAGCAGCTGAACACCGACCTTCATCGGGACCCGTGGCCCACCATACCAACGCCGCGCGCACGGCCACACAACGCCACCGGTCACCCGCCCCCCCC
>NZ_JAKSYE010000134.1 GCF_022829685.1 Methylobacterium sp. E-045 | reverse complement strand
CCCGTCTCGCACCACCGGCGCCGGCTTGGCTTACGGCAATCGTCCGCATGCCGACCTTAACGCCTCGGGGACGCGCGCGCTCTGCCCTCACCCCTCAGCGGGGGAGGGTGGTCGCGGAGCGATCGGGGGAGGGGACGACCTGTCCGGCGATGGCGCCCCCCTCATCCGCCCCGATTAGCGCGCCACCTTCTCCCTCAGAGGGCAGAAGGAGTCGTCTAACCTCGACCTCGGCATGGGCCGACGGAGGTCTGCATGACCTCCCCCTCCCCCCTCCTCTGGGCAAACCGCACCTGGGACGAGATCCCCGGCGATCTCGCCGCCGTCTCGCACGCCGCGATCCTGCCCGTGGGCGCCACCGAGCAGCACGGGCCGCATCTCGGCACCGGCATGGATTTCGTTCTCGCCGAGGCGCTGACCCATGCGGTCTCGGCGCGGACCCGCGTGCCGGTCCTCCCCACCCTGCCCTATGGCTGTTCCCTCGGGCACAGCCGGCGCTGGCCCGGCACGATCACCCTCGATCCCGTGATGATGACGCGGCTCGTGGCGCAGATCGGCACCTCGGCCTACCATTCGGGCGTGCGGCGCCTGTTCATCGTCAACGCCCACGTCACCAATGCCGCCCCGCTCCGCTGCGCCCTGGAGATGCTGCGCGCCGCCCATGACGACCTGATGGTCGCCCTGGTGAACTCCGCGACGATGAGCGAGCGCGTCCGCGCCGCGCATTTCGCCGATGCCGACGATTGGCACGCCAACGCCGTCGAGACCGCGCTGATGCTGGCGATGGCCCCCGACCTCGTGCGCCCGGACCGCATCGCCGATGCGGACGATCCCGACCGGACGGAGGGGCTCGTCTTCTCGCATCCGGTCAACCGCACCAGCCTGAACGGCGTCACCGGGCGTCCCTCGGAGGCGAGCCGCGACGAGGGCGAGCGGTTGTTCGGCTGGATGGTCGAGGACCTCTCCGCCCTCGTCCTGCGCGGCCTCTCCGAGACGCCGCCCCTCCCCCATTCCTTCTCCGTTCCCGCCTGAAACCAAGGAGCCGCCCGATGGCGCATGCCACCGAAATCGATCCCTCCGTCGCCAAGCTGCAGGACGAGCTGCGCGCCAAGGGCGTGAAATACGTCATCGGCGCCTATGTCGACATCCACGGCGCGCAGAAGGCCAAGGTGGTGCCCGTCGACCACCTGCCGCAGATGGCGGCCGGGTCCGAGCGCTATACCGGCTACGCCCTCGACGGCCTCGGCCAGGCCCCGAACGAGGACGAGCTCGCCTCGGTGCCGGACTTCTCGCAGCTGATCCAGCTGCCCTGGGAATCGAAGCTCGCCTGGTGTCCGGCCGACCTCACCTTCCAGGGCCAGCCCTACCCGCTCTCCACCCGCGTCGCCCTGAAGACGGTGATGAAGGAGGCCGAGGCCATGGGCTTCGGCTTCAACCTCGGCATCGAATGCGAGATCTTCCTGCTCAAGCAGGAGGCGGACGGCTCGCTGCACACGCCGATCCCCGACGATAAGCTGGTGAAGCCCTGCTACGACGTGCGCGGCTTCGTCGACAACTTCTCCTGGCTCGACAAGGTCGCCACCACGATCAACGACCTCGGCTGGGACCTGTATTCCTTCGATCACGAGGATGCGTGCGGCCAGTTCGAGTTCGACTTTACCTATGCCGACGCCCTGACCATGTGCGACCGGCTCACCTTCTTCCGCATGATGGCCAAGCACTATGCCAAGGAAGAAGGCCTCATCGCCACGATGATGCCCAAGCCTTTCGCAGATCGCACCGGCAATGGCGCACATTTCAACATGTCCCTCTCCGACAAGGAGACGGGCAAGAACGTCTTCGCCCGCGACCCGAAAGACGATCCGCGCGGCCTCGGCCTCACCGAGACCGGCTACCACTTCATCGGCGGCGTGCTGAAGCACGGGCGCGCCCTCTGCGCCGCCTTCGCGCCCACGGTGAACAGCTACAAGCGCCTCGTGCGCCAGGGCTCCATGGCCGGCTTCTCCTGGGCGCCGGTGTTCAACTCCTACGGCTCGAACAACCGCACCAATTCGGTACGGGTGCCCGCCGGCGGCGGGCGCTGCGAGAGCCGCAACGCCGACGGCGCGGTCAACCCCTACCTCGCCGCCGCCCTGGTCCTCGCGGCCGGTCTCGAAGGCATCCGCGAGCGCATCGACCCCGGCGCGCCCAACGAGGACAATCTCTACGACCTCACCGACGCCCAGCGCGCCGAGCGGGGCATCGAGTTCCTGCCCCAGACCCTCGCCGAGGCGGTGGACGCCTTCGCCGCCGACCCGCTGGTGGAGAAGACCCTGGGCAAGGCCCTGCGCGACGAGTTCATCCGCTACAAGCGCGCCGAGTGGCAGGAGTATCACCTCACGGTGAGCGCCTGGGAGATCGAGCGCTACAGCCATCTCTTCTAGGCAGGCTCAACAAACGTGGTCGCCGGTTTCGCATCCAGAAACCGGCGACACTTCGAAGATCCGGGCGAGGTGAAGCATCGGCGTACCGATGCCAACCTTCTTCGTCGTTAACCCTTCCTCGAAGCAGATCCTCAACACACTGATGCTTCTCTCGCGCGCTAAATATTGGTATTCGCAAGGACGGCCGGGATTCGGCCGGCCGCGGATGCGGTTGCGGGGGAGATGGTCCGGTGGAGATTGCGCGGCTGCTTCATACCTTCGGCGGTCCGCTGCTCGCCCTGTTCGGCGGAATCGGCGCGCGTTCGATGGGGACGCTCGTGACCGGCATGGGGGGCGGCATCCGGACCGTGGATTTCGCCGGGTCGCCCCGCCCCTGCAAGCCCTACCGGCCGGAACCGGAACGGATCGTCTCTGGCGATCCCGCCCAGACGGTGAGCTTCGCCTACCAGAGCGACGACGGTCTGTTCTCGGCCGGAACCTGGACCTGCCAGCCGGGCAAATGGCACATCGAGTTCGCGCAGAACGAGTTCGTGCACATCCTCGAAGGGGTGGTGGTGGTCACGGACGGGGACGGGTTCGCCAAGACCTATCGGGCAGGGGACGCCTTCGTCTCCCCCGCCGGTTTCTCCGGCACCTGGGACGTCAGGGAGCCGGTCCGCAAACACTTCGCACTCGGTGGTCCGCCGGGTTAAGCAGCACCGCTAACGACGCATGCCCGCCGGGACGACCCGGCCGCGCCAGGGCTGTTTTTCCGGGACGACCCGGAGAACAGCCTTGAGGAGACGGGCATGACCGACACAGCCAGCATCATCGCCGAGAACCGGCGGCGCTACGAGGAATTGAAGGCCCAGGGCCAGGGCCATGCCCCGCGCGCCCTGCCGCCGCCCTCCGCGCGGGGCTTGCCCCTCGACGAGGCGGCGATCCTCCATACCGAGACCATCCCGGGCGGCTGGTATCGCACCTTCGAACTCAATGCCGGCGAGGCTCTTCGCATCGCCCTCGACCATGGCCCGTCCAGCGTCGCCCTGGTGACCTGGAACGCCGCCGAGACGTCGGAGCGCCTGAACTACGCCGACACCGTGAAGGTGCAGTGGACCGCCGCCCTCCAGCGCGGCCGGGTGCTGTTCTCCGACATGGGCCGGGTGATGCTCTCCCTCATCGAGGATTCCTGCGGCGCGCACGACGCGCTGGTGGGCGGCTCCAACGCCGCCTCGAACGCCGCGCGCTATCCCGGCGGCCCCCACCGCAACACCCGCGACAACCTCGTCCTCGCCGCCCTCAAGGCCGGGCTCGACCGGCGCGACATCCCCGCCTGCGTCACGCTGTTCGCCCCCGTCTCCGTGGGCGCGGAGGGGCGCTTCGCCTGGAACGAGGCCGGGCGCCGCGCCGGCGACTTCGTGGATCTGCGCGCCGAACTCGACCTCCTCGTCACCCTCTCGAACTGCCCGCACCCCCTCGACCCGAACCCGGACTACGCGCCCAACCCCGTGGTGGTCACCCGCTTCCGGGCGCCCGTCCCGGCGGCGGACGATCTCTGCCGCAACGCCACGATCGAGGCCGTGCGCGGCTTCGAGAACAACGCCGCCATCGGCTTCTGACGGGGGGACGCATCATGACCGACGACACCGAATTTCCCCGCGACACGGTTCTCCTCGACGCGGTCGTGCCGGCCCAGGCGCCCTGGTCCGGCCTCGTGCGCAAGGGCCAGACCCTGCGCATCACCGATACCGACGGCTGCCAGGCGGTGGACACCCTGTTCTACCGCGCCGGCGACATGGGCGAGCGCTATTCCTCGCAGGACACCCTGCGCGTCCAGGGCTCGGCCTACGTGACGACAGGTACGCGTCTCGTCTCCAACGAGGGCCGGGTGATGGCCACCGTCACCGCCGATTCCTGCGGCTGGCACGACACCTCGGCGGGGGCCTGCTCCTGCGAGGCCAACACCGTCCGCTTCGGCCACGCCACCCGCTATCTCCATGCCTGCCGCGAGAACTTCGCCCTGGAGGTCGCCAAATACGGCCTCTCGAAGCGCGACATCCCGCCCAACATCAACTTCTTCATGAACGTGCCGATCGAGCAGAACGGCGAACTCGCCATCGTCGACGGCGTCTCCTCGCCGGGCGACTACGTCGAGGTCACGGCGGAGATGGACGTGATCTGCGTGATCTCGAACTGCCCGCAGATCAACAACCCCTGCAACGGCTTCAACCCGACGCCGATCCGCGTGACGATCCGGGACACGCTCTGATGTTCGGCAAGATCCTGATCGCCAATCGCGGCGAGATCGCCCGGCGGATCGCCCGCACCTGCCGGCGCATGGGTGTCGCCTCCGTGGCCGTCTACTCCGATGCCGACCGCTTCACCCGCGGCGTGCTGGAGGCGGACGAGGCCGTCCGCCTCGGACCCGCACCTGCCTCCGAGAGCTATCTGAACGTCGAGGCCGTGATCGCCGCCTGCAAGGCGACGGGGGCGCAGGCCGTCCATCCCGGCTACGGCTTCCTGTCGGAGAACGTCGCCTTCGCCGAGCGTCTCGCCGCGGAGGGCATCGTCTTCATCGGCCCGAGACCCGAGCACCTGCGCGCCTTCGGCCTCAAGCACACCGCCCGCGACTTGGCCCGTGCCAGCGGCGTGCCCCTCCTCCCCGGTACCGGCCTCCTGCCCGATCTCGACGCGGCCATCGCGGCGGCCGGGACCATCGGCTACCCGGTGATGCTCAAGAGCACGGCCGGCGGCGGCGGCATCGGCATGCGCCTCTGCGCCTCGGCCGACGAGCTGCGCGAGCACTATACCAGCGTGGAGCGCACGGCCCGCGCCAGCTTCGGCGACGCCCGCGTCTATCTCGAGCGCTTCGTCGGCGAGGCGCGCCACGTAGAGGTGCAGATCTTCGGCGACGGCGCGGGCCGCGTCGTGGCTTTGGGCGAGCGCGACTGCTCGCTCCAGCGCCGCAACCAGAAGGTCATCGAGGAGACCCCGGCGCCGGGCCTGCCGGAGGCCGTGCGCGAGCGCCTCCACGCGGCCTCCGTGGCGCTGGGGACGAGCGTCGCCTACGCCTCGGCGGGCACGGTGGAGTACATCTACGATCCCGCCCGCGAGGATGTCGCCTTCCTCGAGGTGAACACCCGGCTCCAGGTCGAGCATCCGGTCACCGAGGCGGTGTTCGGCATCGATCTCGTGGAATGGATGATCCGCCAGGCCGCCGGCGAGGACGTGATCGGCACGGCCGGCCCCCTGGTCCCGCGGGGCGCGGCCATGGAGGCGCGGCTCTATGCCGAGATCCCGCACGCCAATTTCGCCCCCAGCGCCGGCCGCCTCACGGAGGTGCGGTTCCCCGCCGGGGCCCGCATCGACGGCTGGATCGAGACCGGCACAGAGGTCACCACGAATTACGACCCGATGCTCGCCAAGATCATCGTGACGGGCGAGGACCGGCCGGCCGCCCTCGCGGCCCTGCGCGCGGCTTTGGATGCGAGCGCGGTCTCGGGGATCGAGACCAACCTCGACTATCTGCGCGCCATCGCCGGCTCCGAGCTCTTCACCTCGGGCCGGGTCGCCACCACGGCGTTGCGCGACTTCCCCTATGCGCCGCGCAGCATCGAGGTTCTGGTCCCCGGCGCGCAATCGAGCCTGCAGGAACTGCCCGGCCGCATCGGCCTCTGGCATGTGGGCGTGCCGCCGAGCGGGCCGATGGATGCGCGCTCGTTCCGCGACGCCAACGCCCTCGTGGGCAACCCGCCCGACACCTGCGCCCTCGAACTCACCGTGTCGGGTCCGACCCTGCGCTTCCACGCCGCCGCCACCGTGGCCCTCGCCGGAGCCGCGATGACCGCGCGCCTCGACGGGGTCGAGCAGCCTCACGGGAAGGCTTTCGCGGTCGAACCCGGCCAGATCGTGAGCATCGGCGCGATTGCCGGCCCCGGCCAGCGCAGCTACCTCGCCCTGCGCGGCGGGTTTGCGGCGCCGGTCGTCCTCGGCTCGCGGGCGACCTTCGCCCTCGGCGCCTTCGGCGGCCACGCCACCGGCGTGCTCAAGGCCGGCGACGTCCTGCATCTCGGCGATGCGCCGGAGGTCGAGGCCTCGAACCCTGAGCCCGCGCCGCTGACCCATGCCTGGGAGATCGGCGTGGTCTACGGGCCGCACGGCGCGCCGGACTTCTTCCGGGACGAGGACATTTCGGACCTGTTCTCAGCCTCTTACGAGGTTCACTTCAACTCGGCCCGCACCGGCGTGCGCCTCGTCGGCCCGACCCCGCTCTGGGCGCGCAGCGACGGCGGCGAGGCCGGGCTGCACCCGTCGAACCTCCACGACAACGCCTACGCCATCGGCGCCATCGACTTCACCGGCGACATGCCGATCCTGCTCGGGCCCGACGGCCCGAGTCTCGGCGGCTTCGTCTGCCCGGCGGTGATCGCCCGCGACGAGCAGTGGAAGATGGGCCAGCTGCGGCCGGGGGACACGGTGCGGTTCACGGCGGTGGAGCGGGCGGGGGATCGCCCTCCGGTCCCTTCTCCCTCGGAGTGCTCCGATCTTCACACATCCGGCGGGCCGCTCGGGTCCCCTCTCCTGGAAGGAGAGGGACAGGGTGAGGTGTGTGAGCTTTCCGGAAATGGACCACACCTCACCCCAACCCTCTCCTTCCAGGAGAGGGAGCCCGCCGCGCCTCATCTCGAACCGTCTCGGATTGAGAAACAGCCGTCGAGCGGACCTGTGACTCCCGCCGCCTCCCCCGCAGGGGGGGGAGGGAAAGCTCGCGCAGGCTCGCCCATCCTCGCCACCGATTCCTCCGGCCCCGTGCCGGTGGTCTACCGCCGTCAGGGCGACGACAATCTCCTCGTCGAATACGGCCCGATGGCCCTCGACATCGGCATCCGCCTGCGCGTCCACCTCCTGGCCGAGGCGGTGGCGGAGGCGAGGCTCCCCGGTCTCATCGATCTGACGCCGGGCATCCGCTCCCTCCAGATCCATTACGACGGCACGACCCTCCCGCGCGGACGCCTCCTCGGGCAGCTGCGCGCGATCGAGGCCGCCCTGCCCGCCGTCGAGGACGTCACGGTGCCGAGCCGCGTGGTCCACCTGCCCCTGTCCTGGAACGACCCCCAGGCCGAACTCGCCATGCGCAAGTACCAGGAGCTGGTGCGCCCCAACGCGCCCTGGTGCCCCTCGAACATCGAGTTCATCCGGCGCATCAACGGCTTGGAGTCGGAAGCGGACGTGAAGCGCATCATCTTCGATGCGAGCTATCTCGTGATGGGGCTGGGCGACGTCTATCTCGGCGCGCCGGTGGCGACGCCGGTGGATCCGCGCCACCGCCTCGTCACCACCAAGTACAACCCCGCCCGGACCTGGACGCCGGAGAACGCGGTGGGCATCGGCGGCGCCTATATGTGCATCTACGGCATGGAGGGGCCGGGCGGGTACCAGCTCTTCGGCCGCACCATCCAGATCTGGAACACCTGGCGGATGACGAAGGACTTCGTCCCCGGCCATCCCTGGCTGCTGCGCCCGTTCGACCGCATCCGCTTCTTCCCCGTGAGCCACGATGAGTTGACGGAGGCGCGCGCCGCATTTCCGCACGGGGCCTACCCGCTGACCATCGAGGAGGGCACGTTCTCCTACGCGGAGCACCGGGCCGAGCTCGCCCGCAACGCCGTCGAGATCACGCAGGCGAAGCTGCGCCAGCAGACCGCCTTCGAGGCCGAGCGGCAGCGCTGGCAGGATGCGGGGCTCGACAGTTTCGTCGCTGACGAGGGCGCGCCCCCGGGCGAGGAGGATGCGGTGCCAGCCGGCCAAGTGGGCGTGCCGACGACCGTGCCGGGCAACGTCTGGAAGGTGCTGGTGGAGGAAGGACAGAGCATCGCGGCGGGCGAGACGGTGGCGATCCTCGAATCGATGAAGATGGAGATCGCCGTTTCCGCCCCGGTGGCGGGAATCGTGCGTGAGGTCCGGGTGAAGCCGGGGCGGACCCTGCGCGGCGGCGATCTCGTCGCCATCATCGAAGAGACCTGAGCGGGTGAGAGAGCCGACCGACATGCTGCCGACCATCCTCGACCTGTCGACCCTGCGGGACCTCTACGCCTCGGGGCGTGCCACCCCCGTGACCGTCGCCGAAGCCGTCGCCGACCGGATGGCGGCGTCCACGGACCCCGCCATCTTCATCGCCGCCCTCGACCGGGAAGCGTTGGTGAGCGCGGCGCGGGAGCTGATGGCGCGCCACCCCGAGCCGAATTCCCTGCCGCTCTGGGGCGTGCCCTTCGCCGTGAAGGACAATATCGACGTCGCCGGCCTGCCGACGACGGCCGCCTGCCCGGCCTTCGCCTATACCGCCACCTCCGATGCCGAGGTGGTGGCGCGCCTGAAGGCGGCGGGGGCGTTCTGCACGGGCAAGACCAATCTCGACCAGTTCGCCACCGGCCTCAACGGCACGCGTTCGCCCTACGGCGCGCCGCGCAGCGTGTTCAGCGCCGCCCATGTCTCGGGCGGCTCGAGTTCCGGCTCGGCCGTCGCCGTGGCGGCGGGGCTCGCGAGCTTCTCGCTCGGCACCGACACGGCCGGTTCCGGCCGCGTGCCGGCGATGTTCAACAACCTCGTGGGGATCAAGCCGACACCGGGGCTGTTCAGCACGACGGGCCTCGTCCCCGCCTGCCGCAGCCTCGACTGCATCAGCATCTTCGCGGCGACCGTGGGCGACGGTCTCGCGATCCGCCGCATCGCGGAAGGCTTTGACGCCGCCGATCCGTTCTCGCGGCATATGGAGCCGCATCCCCTCCCCGCCCAGGGCCTCCGTTTCGGCGTGCCGACCCCGGACGAGCGCGAGTTCTACGGCGATGCCGAGCGCGAGGCCCTCTACGACGCCGCCATCGCCCGCCTCGAAGCCCTCGGGGCCGTGGCGGTGCCGTTCGACTACGCGCCGTTCCGCGAGATCGCCACCCTGCTCTACAACGGGCCCTGGGTCGCCGAGCGCCTGGCCGCCATCGCCGGGTTCTTCGCCGGGAATGCCGACGCCCTCGACCCGAGCGTGAGGAGCATCGTCGAGGCCGCCAAGGGCTACAGCGCCGTCGACGCGTTCGAGGGCCGCTACGCGTTCGAGGCCCTGCGGCGGCGCACCGAAGCGACCTGGGCGGAGGTCGACATCCTGCTCCTGCCCACCTCTCCCACCACCTACACGGTGGAGGCGATGCTGGCCGACCCGATCCGCCTCAACAGCCATTTCGGCCATTACACCAACTTCGCCAACCTCCTCGGCCTTGCGGCGATCGCGGTCCCCGGCGGGTTCGGCGCCGATGGCCTGCCCGGCGGCGTCACGCTCGTCGGCCCCGGCTTCAGCGACGAGGCCCTGGGCCCCTGGGCCGACGCGCTCCACCGCGCGGCGGCGTGCGGGATGGGGATCGTGCGCGACGCGACCCTGCCCGAGGCGAGCCGGGTCCCGGCCCCGGCGACGGACGAGATCGCCATCGCGGTGGTGGGCGCCCATCTCAGCGGCCTGCCCCTCAACCACCAGCTCACCGATCTCGGCGGCAGGAAGGTGCGGGCGGCGCGGACCTCGGGGGCGTATCGCCTCTACGCCCTGCCCGGCACCCAGCCGGCCAAGCCCGGTCTCGTCCACGAGCCGGACTTTGCCGGCGGCGGGTTGGAGGTCGAGATCTGGGCCCTGCCTCCGGCGGGATTCGGCCGCTTCGCCGCCGCGATCCCCGCCCCCCTCGGCATCGGCAAGCTCACCCTGGAGGACGGCTCGGAGGTGTCCGGCTTCCTGTGCGAAGCCCATGCGGTGGCGGGGGCCGAGGACATCACCCGCCACGGCGGCTGGCGCGCCTATCTCGCCTCCCGCTGAAGCGTCCCGTCAGGGCGCGGGCTGCGATCCTGTCTCCGGCGAGGCGGGCAGGCCCCCCGCCGGGGACCACAGTCGCTCGCCGAAGAAACGCTCGCGCAGGAGCATCACCAGGGCCGCGCGCTTGTGCGGGAAATCGAAGGTCTTGATCCGCGCGAAGCCCGACCGCTCCAGGTTGCGCAATTGCTGGACGTGGTCCGCCTTGGGCTCGCCGACGATCCGCTCCGTGCGCGGGTCGTCGAGGAAGAGCGCGTGCATGAGCGAGGGCAGCCAGGCCGAGATGTAGGCCTTGCCGCGAAACCTGCTCTCGCCGATCAGGACATGCCAGCCGCGATCTTAATCCTGCACGTCGTAAAACGGGGCGAGGCGGTTCTCCTTGGCCCAGTAGATCTCGAAATAGCCGAAGGGTTCGCCGCCGATCGTCCCGATCATCGGGATCATGTGCGGATCGGCGATGAGGCCGGCGAGATAGGCCTCGTGCTTGTCGCGCGCGCCGGCCTCGCCCCAGGCGGCATCGACCACCGGATCGTTGAACCAGCGATGCAGCGTATCGACGTCGTCGAGTGTAGCGGCGCGGAACGCCACGGCCTGCCCGAGCCAGGGGATGAAGCGGGAATAGATCGTCCCCTCAGGCTTCGGCGGCCGCTGCGGATGCCGTTTGCCGCCGCTCATCACCGGCCGCGCCGGAAAATCGCGTGCCGCGAGATTGGCGAGCCAGGGTTCGGGGCGCTGCCACAGCATCACCGGATCGACGCCGAGGCCGTCCCCCTCCCGCACGGCGAGCCCGCGTTCCATCAGGGGGGCGGCGAGGCCGGCGAAGCTCGCGCGATCGAGCCCGATCCAGCCGGCCTCGGGATGAGTGGCCGAGACCATCTCGAAGGCCGCCGTGACGCCGGGGAGGACGTCTCGCGGGTCGGGTTTTACCGGCTCCTCGAGGGAGAGATGCGGGGTGGCTCCCTCCTGAAGGCGCAGGCGGAGGCCGACGCGGCCCTCCGAGACGACGCTGAGCCGGTCGCCGTCGCGATAAACCTCGAGGGGACGGCCCGTCGCCTCGCCGCATCGAAAGGGATCTGTCGTCCGGAGCATCGCGTCTCGTCACTGGCTGGAACCGGCATCCGCGAAGCGGGACGCCGTTTTCGAGGAAGACGACCGGCAGCGTCGGAAATTTAGTGTCGCTTGCGCAACTCCCGGCGATCGCACGCCGAACGATCCGGCACCTGCCGCCCCGCGCCCTCGCCCCACACAGGCATCTAACGCTGGACGGGTAGGATGAATTTGATACAACCGATCACGATCCGAAGATGTCGTCGCTCATGCTTGGGATGCCCCCTGGTCATGCGGGCCCGCGTTGAACGCAAATCCGGTGTCTTGCGTCAGCATAAGTCCTTCGCGGTGAGCTTGAATCCTCGTCGAAGCGGCGTCCTCGACTGTCAGAATTGAGTTTAGAAGACTTCTAATTCAAATATTTTGTGGCGATGACGCCCTTGTAAGTCCGTGAAATTTGCCTCTTTAGCCTCGGTATCTGAATTGGGGGGCGGCACTTGCCCGGCGATGCGGCGCGGCGGGGCGGAATCGCCCCGTTGCGTCCTGGCCTGCACATTCGAAGAAGGTCGTTCATGGCACATCGTCATACGCACGAGACGCGAAGCGACACCGACGCTCCGCTTCTGGCCACTCTCATCGCCGAGCAATCGAGCCTCGTCGCCTACGCGACGCAGATCCTGAACGATCGCGCCGCGGCCGAGGATGTGGTGCAGGAGGTGGTGCTCAAGCTCTGCGAGGAGCCGGCTGCCGACACGCGTCGGGGGCGCCGCATCGAGGCGCCGCTCCCCTACCTGCGGCGGATGGTGCGGAACGCCGCCATCGACTGGGCGCGCCGGACCCTGCGCGAGCGCTGCCGCTTCGTGCCGGACGAGCAGGCCGAGGCCGTCGCCGCTCCCTGTACCTGCCCGCAGGACCGCCTCGAACAGTGCCAGGCGCTGAAGGCCGTCCTGGCCGCGCTGGAGACGACGTCGGAGCGCACCCGCCGGGTCTTTCTCGCCCACAGGATCGACGGCATCCCGCAGACCGTTCTCGCCCGCGAGAACGGTGTCTCTCCGACATTGGTGAATTTCATGATCCGTGACGGCACGGCCCTGTGCCGATCCGCCGCCGCCTGAGCGGGTCTCGCGCGTCGGTACGGACCGGCGTCATCCCGCATGGGACGGCGCGGGGGAAAGGGGGGTCGGATGGCGCTCGAAGCGACGTCCGATGGCGCTCGAAACGACCGTCTCATGGCGCTGCCGATGACGGGCCGCGCGGTCGTCGAGGCGACGGCGCGATCCTCACAAGATCGTTGTTCACCAGGGGCTTGAAAGAAACCTGGTGGAGCTGAGCGGGATCGAACCGCTGACCTCCGCAGTGCGATTGCGGCGCTCTCCCATCTGAGCTACAGCCCCGTTCCGAGGTGCCGGCCTTGTAGGCGCGCGTACCTCGACCTGTCAATTCCGGAATTCCCGACGTTAGACCCGAGCCTGACAAGGCGGGGCGAACGAGGACATCAGACCGCGCATGTATGCTCTTCTCTGGCTCTTCGACACCGTCGTGCAGCTCTTCATCTATGTGCTCATCGCCAGCGCCGTGCTGAGCTGGCTCGTGGCCTTCAACGTGGTCAACGTCCGCAACCCGATCGTCTCGCAGATCGGTGAGGTGCTGTACCGGCTGACCGAGCCGGTCCTTCGCCCGATCCGCAGCATCCTGCCCAATCTCGGCGGCATCGACCTGTCGCCGATCGTCCTCGTGCTGCTGCTGCTCTTCGTGAGCCGGCTCCTGCACGAGGTCATTCCGCCCCAGACCGTGGTCTATGGCGGCTGAGGCCGCACCGCACTGAAGGCGCAAGAAACACTTCGAGGGACGACCAAGCGATGAAGACCAATCCCGGCCGCTTCTTCGAGGATTACCGCCTCGGCGAGACCATCCGTCATGCCACCCCACGTACGGTGACGAGTGGCGACGTCGCCCTCTACACGTCGCTCTACGGGCCACGCTTCGCGGTCCAGTCCTCGGATGCTTTCGCCAAGGCGATCGGCTACCCGCAGAGCCCGCTCGACGATCTGCTCACCTTCCACGTCGTGTTCGGCAAGACGGTGCCGGACATCTCGCTGAACGCGCTCGCCAATCTCGGCTACGCCGAGGGCGGCTTCCGTCGGCCGGTCTATCCCGGCGAGACCCTGTCCACGGTCTCCGAGGTGATCGGCCTGAAGGAGAGCTCGAACCGTCAGACCGGCGTGGTCTACGTGCGCTCCACCGGTTCGGACGCCAACGGCGAGACGGTTCTGAGCTATTGCCGCTGGGTGCTGGTGCGCAAGCGCGATCCGGAGGCGAAGATCGAGCAGGAGCACGTCCCGACCTTCGCCAAGGTGGTCGACCCGGCCGATCTCGCCGGCGCCCTGCCCCCGCTGAACGTCGGCGCCTACGATCTCGACCTCGCCGGCTCGCCGCACCGCTTCGGCGATTACGTCGTCGGGGAGAAGATCGACCATGTGGACGGCATGACCGTCGAGGAAGCCGAGCACCAGATCGCCACGCGCCTCTACCAGAATACCGCCAAGGTGCATTTCGACGGCTTCTCCGCCAAGGATACGCGCTTCGGCCGGCGCCTGATCTATGGCGGCGTCGTGATCTCGCTCGCCCGTGCCCTCAGCTTCAACGGCCTCGGCAACGCCTTCGCCCTGGCCGGCATCAATGCCGGCCGCCACGTGGCACCGTTATTCGCCGGCGACACGGTCTACGCCTGGAGCGAAGTCCTTGAGACCGCAGAGCTTTCCGGCCGCTCCGATATCGGCGCCCTGCGCCTGCGCACCGTCGCCACCAAGAACCAGCCCTGCGGCAACCACCCGGACAAGACCGGCGACGGCTACGACCCTGCCGTGATCCTCGACCTGGATTACTGGGCATTCATGCCGCGCTGACGCGCGCTCAGTACCCGGCAAACAGCCCCGTCACGGCCTGACGCAGCGGGTTCTCCGGGTTCGACAGCAGCCGGATCGCCATCGCGCAGGCGATGGTGACGAGGAGCGGCCGGATCAGCTTCGCACCGAGGCGGATCGCCAGGATCGAGCCGATCTGAGCCCCGATGAAGGCACCCACCGCCATGGCGAGGCCGATCGGCCAGACGACGTGTCCTCCGGCCGCGAACAGGGCAAGGCTGCCGAGGTTGCTCGCGGCATTGGCGAGCTTGGTATGGGCGGTGGCGCGCACCACGCCGAGGCCGAGGAGCGTCACGAACCCGATCATGTAGAAGGCGCCGGCGCCAGGGCCGAAGACACCGTCGTAGAACCCGACGGCGGGCGCCCAGGTGAGTGCGAACAGGCCGGGCCGCATCCGCGCCGCCGCGTCCTCGCTGCTCATCCGCCGGGCGAAGGCGAAGTAGAACGCGATCCCGACGAGCAGGACCGGCACGGCCGCGTCGAGGACCGGCCGCGGCAGCAGGCTCACGCAGAGCGCACCTCCCACGGAAGCGAGACCGGCGCTGAGAGCGATCTTCCAGGCCGCCGGCCAATGAATGTGACCGCGCCGCGCGAAGGCGATGGTCGATGAGACGGCGCCGGCGCTGCCCTGCAGCTTGTTGGTGGCGATGGCGCTCACCGGATCGAGCCCTGAGAGGAGCAGGGCCGGTACCGTGATGAGCCCGCCGCCGCCCGCGATGGCATCGACACACCCGGCCGCCACGGCCACCGCGAACAGGCCCGCGACGAGGCTGATGTCGACACCGAAGATCATTCCGCTCTCTCCTCCGTCCGGTCGCGACCGACCGGAAGCCGGCGGGAGGCGGATGGGGCCTTCAGTTGCGCACGATCACCTTCGTGCCGACCTTCACCCGGTCGTAGAGGTCGACCACATCCTTGTTGGTCATACGGATGCAGCCCGACGAGACGGCGGCGCCCATGGTCTCCGGCTCGTTGGAGCCGTGGATACGGTAGAGCGAGGAGCCGAGATACATCGCTCGTGCGCCGAGGGGGTTGTCCTGGCCGCCGGCCATGAAGCGCGGCAGGTCGGGCCTCCGCGCCAGCATCTGCGCCGGGGGACGCCAGGATGGCCATTCCTTCTTCATCGTCACCGATTTCTGGCCGGACCAGGAGAAGCCCTGGCGCCCGACGCCGACCCCGTAGCGGACCGCCGCTCCGCCGCCGAGGACGTAGTAGAGCCGGCGCTGGCTCGTGGAGACGACCACGGTTCCGGGCTTCTCGGCACCCTTCCACGCCACCGTCTCGCGCGGGATCGCCTGCTCTTTGAAGATGTTCAGGAAGTCTGCGATCGGCCCGCTGTCGAACGGGTTGGCAGCGCTGGCGGCGCCGCCTGTCGTGAAGCCCATGCCCATCACGAGAGCCGTGGCGGCGAGAAGGGAGCGCATGCCCATTTTAATCGTCTCCGGCCGGACCTGGACAGGCCGGTGCGTACGCATTCCGTCTCCCATTCCGGCGAGATCCAGGCTCGGTGAGCCGGACGTCAGATGATCGGGTGGGCAGACTTGGCCGGATGGTTAAGGACGGTCAACCCGCCGAGGCGCGAACGAAATAGGCTGTGGGATTGGAGCAACGGCCCCGTTTCGCACTGCTGTCCAGCCGTTTGACAGAATGTCGCAGGTTATTGCGTTGCGGGAACTTTCTCACCACCCTCAGTTTCGTGACATCAGCGCCGATCAGATTGGCCGTCGCCTCCGCGGAGGCGGAAGGCTTCGTTCCAACCGCCATGCAGGCGCAGTCGGTCGTCCGTTCGCGCTCGGCACTGTCGACCATGCTGGTGTTGCTTTCCCTCCTCGTGATGGTGCTGCCATGCCTCCCGCAGGGGCTCCGGGCCGTCGGTGTCGGCGCACTAGTCACCAGTCAGTGGCCCGACGGTCTCATGAACCAGGGCGAGTCGCCGTCAACGGGTTTGGCATCGCGTCTGGAGATCGACGACGGGGTGACCCCGCCCGCCTTTCCGGGATCGCAGATCCTCGGCACTCCCTCGGCGCCGACCTTGCGCGACCGTTCGGCCCTGTCCCTCGGGATCAGCGCGGATGCACCGCTGCACCGCCCTCCCAGGGTCGGTGCGTGAGAGCTTAGCCGCGGCCTTTTGACCACCCCGCGTCGAGCTGCTCCTTTTGCCGTCCGGTGTCGCGCGATCGCCAAGATTGTGAACGATTGCTGAAGCCGTGATGTCTGTGGTTGGCCTTGGGCCTGCCGCCGCTTGCCCAATGACGCCGTGGCCGCCTCCCGTGGCCCAGCGATTGCCACGGCGCTGAAGTCGCTTCGCGGATCTTCGCCCGGGGACTTGAGTGTCAGAGCTGCCAATCCGCCAGGCGGATTGCGATCGACCGCGTGTCGCACAGGAGCGAAATCATCGTGACGTCCACCGCCCTTCGTACCCGACGCGTCTGGCCGGCCTCCCTGGCTGCAGCCTCCGTCATGGTCGCTTTGTCCGCCTGCAATCAGAAGCAGCAGGCCGCAACTCCGGTCCCGGCCCCGCCGGCCGAGGTGAGCATCGTCACCGTCCGCGAGCAGCCGATCCCGTACGTGCGCGATCTGCCGGGTCGCGTCGCGCCCCTTCGCATCGCCGAAGTTCGCTCCCGCGTCTCGGGCCTCGTGGTGAAGCGCACGTTCGAACAAGGCAGCTTGGTCAAGGAAGGCGACATTCTCTACAAGATCGACCCGGCCCCGTTCGAGGCCGAACTGGCCAGCGCCGAGGCCGCCCTCGCCCGTACCGAAGCCGCTCAGGTGCTCGCCGGCCAGCAGGCCGATCGGCTCGAGCAACTGCTCTCGCGCCAGACCGCCAGCCAGGCCCAGTACGACAGCGCCTATGCCGGGCTGAAACAGGCGCAGGCCGAAGTCGCCGGCGCCAAGGCGACCCGCGACCGGGCCAAGCTGAACCTCAACTACACCGATGTCCGCGCGCCGATCTCCGGCCGCATCGGCCGTGCGCTCCTCACCGAGGGCACGCTGGTCGAGCAGGGCGCCACGTCCAACCTCGCCACGATCCAGCAGCTCGATCCGATCTATGTGGACATCACCCAGTCCGTCGGCGAGCTGAACAAGCTGCGCCGCGATCTCGCCAGCGGCGAGCTCTCGCGCCTGTCGAACGACACCGCCAACGCACATCTGATCATGGATGACGGATCGCTGTACGGTTCGGCCGGCAAGCTGCTGTTCTCCGATGTCACTGCCGATCCGAGTACCGGCCAGGTCACCCTGCGCGTACTCTTCCCGAACCCGCATGACGAGCTGTTCCCGGGCATGTATGTCCGCGCCCGCATCAAGCAGGGCATCGATGTCGACGCCATTGCCGTGCCGCAGCAGGCAATTCAGCGCACCAACGACGGCAAGGCCGAGGTCTGGGTGGTCGGCAAGGACGACAAGGTCATGCTCCAGCCGGTGGAGGTCGGACCCGTTGTCGATTCGCAGTGGGTCATTCGTGACGGGCTAAAGTCCGGCGACCGCGTCGTGGTGGAGGGCGTCCAGAAGATTTCGGTCGGTTCGTCGGTCAAGACCGTCGAGATGAAGGTGGCCGCCCAGGCGGAGGCCAAGCCTTACGATACCGATCTCGACGACAAGGCACCCGTTGCGCAGCCCGCTTCCGCTCAGGTGCGCTGACCCATGGCCCGCTTCTTCATCGATCGCCCGATCTTCGCTTGGGTCGTTGCGCTCTTCATCTGCCTCGGCGGCATCCTGTCGATTCCCAGCCTGCCGGTGGCGCAGTACCCGGTCATCGCGCCGCCTTCCATCGCGCTCTCGACGGCTTATCCGGGCGCGTCGGTGGAGAATCTCTACACCGGAACCACCCGCCTCATCGAGGATGAGCTCAACGGTGCGGCCAACATCCTGAGCTTCGAATCCGCCAGCGACGCGTTCGGTGTCGTCGAGATCACGGCGCAGTTCCAGCCGGGCACGGATTCGAGTCTCGCCGGCGTCGAGGTGCAGAACCGCCTCAAGCGCGTCGAAGCCCGCCTCCCGGCGGAAGTCCGCCAGCAGGGGACGCTGGTGGAAGAGGCCTCCGCCGCCACCCTCAACATCATCACGCTGATCTCGCCCGACAAGTCGATGGACGAGATCGCGCTCGGCGACTTCCTGATCCGCAACGTCATCAACGAGATCCGCCGTATTCCCGGCGTGGGTCGCGCCACGCTCTACTCCACCGAGCGCAGCCTTCGCATCTGGATCGATTCCGACAAGCTCCGTGGCCTGTCCCTAAACGCGTCCGACGTCTCGAAGGCGATCACCAACCAGAACGTCCAGATCGCATCGGGCGCCGTCGGCGCCATGCCGAGCCCGGCCTCGAACACCGTCAACTTCCCGATCATCGTGAAGGGGCAGATGACGGCGCCGGAGGAGTTCGGAGCCATCGTCCTGCGCGCCAACCCGGACGGCTCGAACGTACGCCTGCGCGACATCGCCCGGATCGAGCTCGGCGGCGAAGACTACAAGTTCACCACCCGCCTGAACGGCGGCGAGGCGGCGGGCATCTCGGTGACCCTCGCACCGGACGGCAACGCCCTCGAGACCGCCTCCGCCATCCGCGCGAAGATGGAGGAGCTGTCGCAGTTCTTCCCCTCCAACGTGCAGTGGGACATCCCCTACGACATCACGCCGGCCGTCGAAGCCTCGATCAAGAAGGTGCTGATGACGCTGGTGGAGGCCGTCATCCTCGTCTTCGTGGTGATGTTCCTGTTCCTCCAGAACATCCGCTACACCCTGATCCCCACCATCGTCGTGCCGATCGCCCTCATGGGCACCTGCACGGTGATGCTGCTCGCCGGCTTCTCGGTGAACGTGCTGACCATGTTCGGCATGGTGCTGGCCATCGGCATCCTCGTCGACGACGCCATCGTGGTCGTCGAGAACGTCGAGCGCATCATGAACGAGGAAGGGCTGTCTCCGAAGGAGGCGACGCGGAAGGCGATGAGCCAGATCACCGGCGCCATCATCGGCATCACTCTGGTGCTGATCGCGGTGTTCATCCCGATGGCGTTCTTCCCCGGCTCGGTGGGCATCATCTACCGCCAGTTCTCCATCGCGATGGTGACATCCATCGGCTTCTCGGCGCTCCTCGCCCTGACGCTGACGCCCGCGCTCTGCGCCACCTTGCTCAAGCCCATCGAGAAGGGCCATGGCCATTCCAAGGGCGGCGTGTTCGGCTGGTTCAACCGGGTCGTCGACCGCGAGACCGCGCGCTACGGCCGCGGCGTCGCGGGGATGATCAAGCGGTCCGGCCGCGTGATGCTGATCTATCTCGCCCTCGTCATCGGCCTCGCCTTCGCCTTCGTGCGGATGCCGGAAGGCTTCCTGCCGGTGGAGGACCAGGGCTTCTTCACGGTGGATATCCAGACGCCGCCCGGCTCGTCGTTCAACCGCACGCTGAAGGCGGTGAAAGCGGTGGAGGAGCATCTCCTCGCGCAGCCCGGCGTCGCCACGGTGACGATCGTCAACGGCTTCTCGTTCTCCGGCCAGGGTCAGGTGACGAGCCAGGCCTTCGTGACCCTGAAGCCCTGGGGCGAGCGCGACGCCGCGAACTCGGCGGCGGCCCTCGTGGAGGGGACCAACAAGGCGCTGTCCACCTATAAGGACGCGGTCATCCAGGCGCTGGAGCCGCCGCCCATCGACAATCTCGGCAACGCCTCGGGCTTCAGCTTCCGCCTGCAGGACCGCGCCCAGAAGGGCTATTCGGCCCTGATGGCGGCCCAGGAGCAGTTGCTCTCCCTCGCCAAGAAAAGCCCGATCCTGCAGAAAGTCTATGTCGAGGGCCTGCCGCCGGCGCCCCAGGCGGAACTCGTGATCGACCGTGAGAAGGCGGCGGCCTTGGGCGTGGATTTCGAGGAGATCAACAACACGATCCAAGTCAATCTCGGTTCGGTCTACACCAACGACTTCCCGAACCGGGGCAAGATGCAGCGTGTCATCGTGCAAGCGGAAGACAGCCAGCGCCTGAAGGCGGCCGACCTGCTGAACTACGGCGTCAAGAACAGCCAGGGCACCATGGTGCCGATGTCGTCCTTCGCCGACCTGAAATGGAGCGTCGGCCCGGCCCAGATCATCGGCTTCAACGGCTACCAATCGGTGCGTATCACCGGGGAGCCGGCGGCAGGCTACACCTCCGGCGATACCATCGCCGAGATGGAGCGCCTGATGCAGCAGCTGCCCAAAGGCTTCGGCTACGTCTGGACCGGGCAGTCGCTGCAGGAGAAACAGGCGGGAAGCCAGGCGACGCTGCTCCTCGCCCTGTCGATCCTGATCGTGTTCCTGTGCCTGGCGGCCCTCTACGAGAGCTGGTCGATCCCGTTCTCGGTCCTGCTGGTGATCCCGCTCGGCGTCATCGGCTCGGTGGCAGCGGTCTATCTGCGCGGCTTGCCCAACGACGTCTATTTCAAGATCGGCCTCATCACGATCATCGGCCTCTCGGCCAAGAACGCGATCCTGATCGTGGAATTCGCCAAGGATCTATGGAAGCCTGGTAAATCGCTCGTCGATGCGACCATCGAAGCATCGACGCTCCGCTTTCGGCCGATCGTCATGACCTCGCTAGCCTTCATTTTCGGCGTGGTTCCGCTGGCCATCGCATCGGGTGCGGCGTCGAAAAGCCAGCAGGCCATCGGGACCGGCGTGCTCGGCGGCATGATCTCCGCCACCATCCTGGCGGTTCTATTCGTGCCGGTCTTCTTCGTCTTCGTCATGCGCCTGTTCAAGACGAAGCCGGTGGAGCACGAGCCGAAGACGGCCGAAGCGGGTTCGATGCCGTCGAGCCATCACGCACCGGCGGAATAGGATCGGGCTGTTCCCACCGTATCGGGGGAGAGGAGCTCCGACACGAAAAAGGCCTGGAACCGGGATCGTCCGGTTCCAGGCCTTTTCTGTTCGGGTCCCCCTCGGCGACCGAGGGAATCGCCCGGCCGCCGCGATCGGCGTGGAGGATCAGGCGGTTTCGAGAAGGCGGCGGGCGATGACCTGGGCCTGGATCTCGGCGGCACCCTCGAAGATCGAGAGGATGCGTGCGTCGCAGAGGACGCGGCTGACCGCGTATTCCAGCGCGAAGCCGTTGCCGCCGTGGATCTGCAGGGCGTTGTCGGCCGCCGCCCAGGCGACGCGGGCTCCGAGCAGCTTGGCCATGCCGGCCTCGAGATCGCAGCGCTTGCCCTCGTCCTTCTCTCTTGCGGAGAAGTAGGTGAGCTGGCGGGCGATGTTGATCTCCACCGCCATCATCGCGATCTTATCGGCCACCCGGGGGAAGTTGATCAGCGCCTTGCCGAACTGCACACGCTCCTCTGCGTAGCGCAGACCGAGATCGAGGGCGTTCTGCGCCACGCCGATGGCGCGGGCCGCCGTCTGGATACGGGCCGATTCGAACGTCTGCATGAGCTGGGTGAAGCCCTTGCCTTCGACTTCTCCGAGGAGGTTGGCCGCCGGCACTTCGAAATTGTCGAAGGCGAGCTCGTATTCCTTCATGCCGCGATAGCCGAGCACGTGGATTTCGCCGCCGGACAGGCCGGCCACGGGAAAGGGATCCTCATCGGTGCCGCGCGGCTTCTCGGCAACGAGGAGCGACAGGCCCCGGTGGCCCTTCTCCTCGGGCTTGGTGCGCACGAGGCAGGTCATGATGTCGGCGCGCACCGGGTGGGTGATCCAGGTCTTGTTGCCCGAGATCTTCCAGACGTCACCGTCCTTCACCGCCTTGGTGCGCAGCGAGGCCAGATCCGAGCCGGTATTCGGCTCGGTGAAGACGGCGGTGGGCAGGGTGTCGCCCGATGCGATGCCGGGGAGGAACCGGTGCTTCTGCTCCTCGGTCCCGCCGCAAAGGATGAGTTCGGCGGCGATCTCCGAGCGGGTGCCGAGCGAGCCGACGCCGATATAGGCGCGGGACAATTCCTCGGAGACGACGCACATGGAGATCTTCGGCAGGCCCATGCCGCCGTATTCCTCGGGGATCGTCAGGCCGAAGACGCCGAGCTCGGCCATCTTGGTGACGATCTCCATGGGGATGTAAGCGTTCTGGCTGTGCCACTCGTGGGCGTGCGGCACGACCTCGGCGAGACCGAAGCGACGCATCTCGGAGCGAATCGCCTCCATGTCCTCGTCGAGGCCGGACTTGCCGATGGTGGCCGAGCCGCCGTTGTCGCGGATGCGGGCGACGAGCGCGGCGCGGTTGCCCGCCGTGTTGCCCTCAGCGATCATGCTCTCGACGGCGTCGGTCCGGAACTTCGCGATCTCACGGGCGGACAGTCCGAGCGAGCCGGTCGGGCGCACGATCTCGCCCTGGCTCATGGGAATGCCGGAGAACATCTGATCGAGATATTCGCCGATGCCGATCTTCACGAGGAGCGCCTCGGTCTCCCCGAACTCTCCGGTCTCGGTCAGGCGCGCGGCATAGGCACCGAGCTCTCGCACACCCTCCGCATAGGTGGCGAGCCAGGCCAGGCCGTGGGCCGCATGCTGCTCGGTCTCCAACTTCTCGGCGGAGATCTTCCCATCGGCGGACAGGACCTTCGCGCGAACCCGACGGGTCGCCTCGGCCACGAGAGCTTTGGCGGCTTCGCCGGCGCCCTGGGCGAGGGTCAGGAGATCCTGCGGTTCGGTGGAGACGGCCGGGGAAGCGGACATGGTTCGAATCTCTCAAATCAGAATGAGGGTTGGCGCTCATTATAGGCAGGTTTGCCAACTCTGTAGAGGCGTCTCGCCGCAGCGCGGCACTATCCCGCTTGGATTCATTATTCCTGGGCGTGGAAAGCCGGGTTTTGCTCAACAGAATCAAGAGATCTGAATTTTATTGAGAGATGAATCAAAGAAAAAGTCATCTTCGGCTGGCGACGGCGACGCCGATCGTGGCCACCGCCATGCCGGCCATCTGTACCGGGGCCAGGGTCTCGCCGAAGAGGAGATAGGCCATCGCCGCCGAGACCGGGGGGACGAGGAAGAGCAGGGACGCCACGCCGGCCACCTCGCCGCGCCGGATCAGGGCGAGAAGAAGCAGGATGCCGGCCACCGAATTGACGAGGATCGACCAGGCCAGCCCGCCCCAGAGCGGCAGGGACCCATCGAAACGGCCATTGCCGAACAGAAGCGCCGCTGGCACCGCGATGAGCGCGGCCCCGACGAACTGGATCGCCGCATTCGGCAGTAGTTCGGCGTGTCCCGCATGGCTCTTCTGCCACAACGTGCCGATGGTCATCGCCACCATGGCCCCGAGGCAGGCGAGGAGGGGAAGCGCCGGGATGCCGGACGCGTCCGCCGCACCGATCTTCGGGGCGAGCACGAGAAGCGCGCCGGCAAAGCCCGTGACGATCCCGGCCCAGCGACGGGGGCTGACGACTTCGCCCAGGAACGGACGCGCCATGGCCGCCGTCAACAGGGGCTGGAGACTGCCGACCAGGGCGGCGATGCCGGATGGCAGGCCGCGCTCCACCGACCAGAACACGCCGATGACGTAGAGGCCCTGCATCAGCACGCCGGCGACCAGGGCATCGCGCCATCCAGACCGGCTGCGCGGCCATCTCCCGCCGAGGCCGAAGGTGATGACGGTCAGCACGATGGCGACGCCGACGACCCGAATGGCCACGAAGGTGAACGCCTCCGCATGGGGCGCCACGAAGCGCGCCGCGACGAATCCCGACGCCCAGATGACGACGAAGACCGACGAGACCACCGAAGCGGGCACGGTGCGGATGGGGGAAGCCGGTTTATCGACTGACATGACGGTGGCGCAGGCAACACACCGAACCGCCGAACACAAGCCGTCCCGGCGGCAGGCAGCAATGCAGTGACGGGACGATCGAACCGGACGTTGCGCCAGCGCCCGGCCTCGCGTTTAGACAGACGGTATCATCCAAGCCCCACAATCACGAGAAGTGCCCCATCCGCCGTGAGCCGCCTCCGCAACAGCGCCAGCATCGCCAGCCTCGCCGCACAGCGCTTCGTCTCCCATGACGGCTGGGCGATCGCGAGCCATATCGCCCTCTCGATCCTGACCTCGCTGTTTCCCTTCCTGATCCTGCTGGCGGCTCTGGCCGGTCTGTTCGGCACCAAGTCGCTGGCCGACGAGGCGGGCGTTCTGATTTTCGAAGCGTGGCCGCGCGAGGTGGCGAAGCCTATCGCCGGTGAGGTCCACCGCGTGCTCACCGAGCAGCGCGGCGGCGTGCTCACCATCGGTGCGCTGCTCGCCCTCTACTTCTCGTCCTCCGGAGTGGAGAGCCTCAGGGTGGGGCTCAACCGCGCCTATGGCCTGCGCGAGATTCGGCCCTGGTGGCTCACCCGCCTCGAATCGATCGGCTACGTCGTCTGCGGCGCCTTCGCCATGCTCGCTTTCGCGCTTCTCGTGGTCCTGGGCCCGTTGATCTGGCGCAGGGTCATCGATGTGGCGCCGGGGCTCGAACCGTTGAGCCTCACCGTCGCCCTCGGCCGCATCGGCGTCACCGCCTTTCTTCTCGCCGTGGTTCTGGTCATCGCCCACAAATTCGTGGCGGCAGGCCGACGCCCGATCCTGTCGGTATTGCCCGGCGTCGCGGTGACGCTGGTGCTGTGGTTCCTCGCCGGCCTCGGGTTCGGCTTCTACCTCGACCGGTTTTCCACCGCCTACGCCTCCACCTATGGCGGATTGGCGACGGCGATGGTGTTCTTGGTCTTCCTCTACTGGCTCGCCGCGATGTTCCTGTTCGGCGGCGAAATCAATGGCACCGTCATTGCAGCACGGCGTCAGCGGCTCCAGGCTCGGATGCTGGCCAGGCAGGCCGAGGCGCGCCTGCACTGAAGCGGGGTTGCCGCGGCCGGCATGCCGACATCCACCTGTGACCTTCGCGGCCTATGCTGAGCGGTCTCGCGCGGGCATGAGGGCAGCGGGGCTGGCGCGATGGTCGGTCGGAGGTTCAAGGGTAATGCGCATCAGGTTCGGTTGCGAAATGGGCTACGACTTCGCGTATCCGACTCCGATGATCGCCCGATTGACGGCGCATCCGAGCAGGTTCGCGCGAGCCTCCGAGCCGGACCGCCTGGCCATCGGCCCTGAGACGCCGCACGAACTCTTCATCGATGATTTCGGCAACCGGTGCTGCCGCCTCGTGGCGCCGGCAGGGGCGGTGACTCTCTCAGTCGAGGGATGGCTGGAGGATGACGGCGACCTCGATCCGGTGGTGCTTGAGGCAATCCAGCATCCCATCGAGGACCTGCCCCTGGAAGCCCTGCCGTTCCTGGTCGCGAGCCGCTACTGCGAATCCGATCTGCTCTCGAACGAAGCTTGGCGCCTGTTCGGGGATGTCCCGCCCGGATGGGGCCGCGCCCAGGCGGTCTGTGATTGGGTCCACGGCCATATCAGCTTCGGCTACGGCTATTCCAACGTCGATCGCACCGCCGCCGATGCCCTGGCCGTCGGGCGCGGGGTCTGCCGTGACTACGCTCACCTGTTCGTGGCGTTCTGCCGCGGCCTCAACATGCCAACCCGTTACTGCACCGGTTACCTCAGTTTCATCGGTGAACCCGAGCCTCACGCGCCCGGCGACTTCGCCGCCTGGACCGAGGTCTATCTCGGCGGGGCCTGGCACGTGTTCGATCCGCGCAACAACGCCCCGCGCCGGGGCCGCATCCTCGTGGCGCGGGGGCGCGATGCGGCGGACGTGCCCCTGACCCACACCTTCGGGCCGAACCAACTGACGAAGTTTCGTGTCTGGGCCGAGGACGCCGCGCCCCCCGGGATCGACTGACGAGCGACCGGGACGCGGAGTTTTCGTTCGGACCTCGCCCACACCGACAGCGCGGGTCCGTCGCCGAGGGAGAAAACGCGATGTTCTCGCATGTCTACGTCGGAACGTCGGACTTCGAGCGAGCGCTCGCGTTCTATGACGGCTTGATGGCCGAACTCGGTCTCGTTCCGAAGTTCCGTAAACGAGACGACGAATGGGCAGGCTGGATGAAACCAGGCGAGGCACGCCCGCTTTTCCTGCTGGGCAGGCCCTTCGACACTCAAGCCGCGTCTCCGGGCAACGGCCAGATGACAGCTTTTTTGGTCATGGACCGGGCAGTGGTCGATCGGGCTTATCGGTACGCTCTGTCACGCGGTGGTCGCGACGAAGGAGCGCCGGGGCTCAGACCCCACTACCATCCAGATTTTTACGGAGCCTACTTCCGCGACCTCGACGGAAACAAGCTCTGCATCTGCTGCCACGAGCACGTGCCGGTCTCGGAGGGAGCGGCGGTTTGACGGTTATGCCCCCTCAAGCCCCGCCGCCCGTCGGACGGCGAGGCTCGCCTCGGAAAGTCGTCGATCAGGCCGCCAGCGCCATGTCGCCCGGTTCCGCAGCGGCCATGAACTGAGCCCGCGCCAGTTCCGCAAAGCGGCCGTTCTGCGCCACGAGATCGTCGAAGCTGCCCGCCTCCACGATCCGACCTTCGTGGAAGACGAGGATGCGGTCGGCGTTGCGGATCGTCGCCAGACGGTGGGCGATGACGAAGGTGGTCCGGCCCTCCATCACGGCTTCGAGCGCTCCCTGCAGCTTACGCTCGGTGGTGGCGTCCAGGGCGGACGTGGCCTCGTCGAGGATCAGGACGGGCGGGTTCTTAAGCAGCGCCCGGGCGATGGACAGACGCTGGCGCTCGCCGCCGGAGAGCGAGCGGCCGCGCTCGCCGATGACCGTGTCGAGACCGTCGAACTGGCGATCCATGAACTCCGTCGCCTGGGCGCGGTCGAGGGCGTCGAGCATCTCCGCATCGGTGGCATCGGGACGGCCGACCTGAAGGTTCTCGCGAATCGAGCGGGCGAACAACATCGGCTCTTGAAAGACCACGCCGATGTTGTGGCGCAGGGAGGAGAGGCCGATATCGCGGATGTCGGTGCCGTCGATGCGGATCGCACCAGTATCGGGATCGAAAGCGCGGTGCAGGAGGCCCAACGTGGTGGACTTGCCCGAGCCGGTGGTGCCGACGAGGGCGATGGTCTGCCCGGCCTGTGCCGTGAAGGAGACGCTCTCCACGGCCTTGCGGCGGGGAGTGTAGGAGAAGCCGACCTGGTCGAACGAGACCTCGCCCTTGAAACGGGCCACCTGCACGGCGCCCGGACGATCATGCACGGCCGGGGTGGTGTCGAGGATTTCGAAATACTCGGCGATCTTGGGCATCTGCTGGAACAGACCGTTGATGCAGGTGGCGACCTGATCGAGGCGGGCGACGAGCATGGTCGCCAGGCTCATGAAGGCCACCACTTCGCCGATCGAGGCCATGCCGTGCTGGTGCAAGGCGATGCCGGTGATGAAGATGGCCGTCATGGTCAGGGTCGCGGCGGCGCGGGTGGCGACGTTGGCCAGCGCCCACCAGGACAGGACCGGGATCTGGGCCGCGAGCAGATTACGGATGATGCCGTGCATGGCCTCCTTCTCCGCCTTGGCGCGGGTGAAGGACTGGATGACGGCGACGTTGCCGAGGGCGTCGGAGGCATGGGCGGCAAGGCCCGACTGGTAGGCCTCGACCCGACCCTGAAGCATCTCGGTGCGGCGCATCACGAAGGTGGTGAGCACGGTGAACATCGTCACCAACACGACAAGGATCGAACCGAGCTGCCAGTTCACGAACAGGGTCATCGGCAGGAGGACTGCCAGGGACACGACGGCCACGAAATGATCGCGGAAGAAGCCGAGCCAGAGCCAGAACATGCCGTTCGATCCTTCCAGCATCGCCTTGAGGACGCGGCCGGAATGGTTCGAAGAGTGGAAAGCCAGGGGCAGTTCGAGCACGTGCTCGAAATAATTCGCCATGGAGGCGAGACGATTGCGATGGGCCAGCCGGTCGGCATGCAGCGCGATGGTGACGCCAGCCGCGATGGTGAACAGGCCGAAGGCGACCCAGGCGCCGATGAGCGGGGCCAGCGTCGAGAAGGCGTTACCGTTGCTGTTCAGGT
Organism: Methylobacterium sp. E-045; assembly: GCF_022829685.1. Lineage (GTDB taxonomy): Bacteria > Pseudomonadota > Alphaproteobacteria > Rhizobiales > Beijerinckiaceae > Methylobacterium. The sequence goes on along the minus strand of NZ_JAKSYE010000134.1, from coordinate 161,725 downwards.
GCGTCAGTTTGTCGATGATGCGCCCCATGAGCAGCGGTTCGGCGAAAGCCGCCACCGCGAGGGCCACATTGGCGAGGGCGAGCAGGATCGCCAGACGCCGATCAGCGCCGAGCAGACTCATGACACGCGCATAAAGACGAACCAACGGCATGACGACGTATGCTCCGATGCCAATCCCGGCGCGGTTCCTTTTGGCGGAACCTTCGCCCTTAACCTTTTTCCCCAGGGGCGGTTTTCGTCTCCGAAAACCTCAAACCCTTTGGCGTGATCGGCTTATGACAAGCGGAGCCTGAACGGGGAATGACGGGAATGACGGAGCCGGACCGTTATCCTTTACGGTTCGTTCAGCGCGTCCGCCTAAGTCTGGGTACGTCGCTTTCCGCTCGGATCCCGTTCCGTGGTGCTGGGCAAGCCGACCAGGGTTCACCATGGATCTCGCAACCGGTATCGGGCTTCTGGGCGGCTTCGGTGTCGTCTTCACCCTGATTATGATCGATGGCGGCAACTTCGCCGCCTTTTTCGACAAGCACGCGGTCATCGTCATCTTCGGCGGCTCCACCGCTGCGACGATGATCCGCTTCCCCTTCGCCACGATGATGCACGGCCTGCCGATGGGCCTGCGCTACGCGTTCACCATGCGGGCGATCAGACCGCGCGAACTCATCGAGGAAATCACCAAGATCGCCGACGTCGTGCGTAAATCCGGCCCGATGGCCCTGGAGAACATGGAGATCTCCGATCCCTTCCTGGCACAGGGCGCCCGCTACATCGCCGACGGCTATGACCGCGAATTCATCCGCGACACGATGGAGCGCGATCGCGACAACTTTCTCATGCATCTCGACGAGGGTTCGAAGATCTACCGCGCCTTCGGGGACTGCGCTCCCGCCTGGGGTATGATCGGCACCATTCTCGGCATGGTGACGATGTTCGCCAACATGTCGGACCCCTCGAAACTCGGTCCCGCCATGGCGACCGCGCTGCTCGCCACGCTCTACGGCGCACTGATCTCCAACATGATCGCGCTCCCCCTCGCCGACAAGCTGCATGTGAAGCTGGAGGAGGAAGACGTGTCCCGCTCCCTCATCATCGACGGCATCCTGCTCATTCGCGACTCGAAGAGCTCGTCCCTCGTGCGCGAGATGCTGGTCGCCTACCTGCCGCACAACCACCGCGACGACCTCGCGGCGGAAGCGGCCTGACGGGAAGAGGGTAACCGGCCGTGGCCAGGAAGAAGCGCGGAGGCCATGGCGGTCACGGTTGGTTCGTGACCTTCGCCGATCTCATGGCGCTGCTCATGAGTTTCTTCGTGATGATCGCGGCCTACTCCACTCAGGACCAGAAGAAGATGCAGGCGGTGGCCGGCTCCATGCGTGATGCGTTCGGCGTGAACAAGGAATCGCGCTTTTCTGGCATCATCGAGGTGAATGGGCTTCCGACGCCGGGGCATATCAAGAACCGCCGTGACATCCCGCCTGAGCAGGCCATCGACCGGCCGAATCCGCCGGAGTTGGAGTCGAGTTCCACGGAGGGGATCCCCGACAGCGGCTACCCGGAGGCGTTCGGCCTCGCCGCCGCAAGTCTGCGCCAAGCGATGCAGGACATGCCCGAGATCGCAGAGCTGTCGAAGAACATCATCATCAACCCGACACAGAAGGGCGTCGACCTCTCCCTGGTGGACCAAGACGGAAGTACGATGTTCCCGAACGGCTCGAGTCGCCCGAACGACCGGACTCGGCGCCTCTTGGAGAAGCTCGCTCCCGTCATCCGTCAACTTCCCAACCGCATCGCGGTGACGGGCTACACCGCCACCGACAGGCCGGGTACACGCCCCCCCGCCCCCCCCTGGGAACTCTCGGCAAACCGCGCAATCAGCGTGCGCGAGATCCTCGCCGGCGCCGGCGTGCCCGATGATCGCTTCGCTTCAGTCTCCGGCAAAGCGGATACCGAGCCGCTCTTCCCGGACAACCCGTATCTGTCGTCGAACCGCCGCGTGACGGTGACCCTCATGAACGAGCAGGCACCGACGCCGCGTTCGATGAAGCTGCCCTGAGGGCGGCACCCGCTCTCACTCTGCAACCAGCAGCGCCCAGTAAACCTTGTACTTCGAATTCGGCGCATAGGCCGTGGCGATGCCCATGCGGGTCGCCCGCGGCGTCAGCATGACCGCGTTATGAGCCGGGCTGTCGCGCCACCCGGAGAAGGCCTCCGCCAGGGTGTGGTAGCCGGCGGAGAGATTGGCTTGCGCGCCCGCATAGCCAAGGCGTTGCACCGCGATCTTCACCGTCTGGGCCTGGCTCGGCTTGTCGGCTGCCGCCATTGCCGCAGCCTCGGCTTCGGCGAGACGCTGCAAGTCCGAGTCGATCCGCAAGGGAGTTCCGCCGCTCCGTGCACGATAGGCCGAGATCATGTCGCGCGCGGTGGCGGAATCGACGGATGCGCCCGACGTGGTCATCGGCCAGTACAAGCTCGGAAGCGCACCGGTCGTCGGCGCCTCCCTGGCGCAGCCGGATAGCGCGAGGCCGCCCACGAGCGCGAGGCCGAACACCCGGAATCCCATCGTCATCGTTCCTGCCTCGCGTTCGTCGCCGATCGTGTCGGTCTACGACACCTCCACAGGGCTCCTACGCCGCTTCGGTTCATCGGACGTTGCCGAGCGCATCGGCTCGGCTTCTTCGTTCGCGGAAGGGCGGCCTTGCCGGTCATCGACCTCCTCCGCCTGAACCGGCCGATCCTGGCTCCGGTTCTGCGCGAAGACGCCAGCGATCTGCCCGAGGGCGGTCTGGACCGGCTCCAGACCCTGGACAGTGACGACGCTCGATCCGGGGCCGAGAGCCGGGATGAACCCTGCGCCGGACAAGGCCTGAAACACGGAAAAGTTCAGGTCGCTCGTGACCTTCAGGCCCATGCTGACATCGACGATCATCGCGATCAGTTCGAATTCGAGGAAGGGATCGCCGATCTTGCGGAACACCACCCGCGGTGCCGGCTCTTTCAACACGTCGGAATGGGCGGTGGCGCAGGCCACCAGCATCTCGGCGGCGCGGACCGGATCCTGATTGCGCAGGACGTTGACGGTGATGGTGACGCGGCCGGTGCGATCGCCGCGCACTCGGTTCTTCACGATGCCCGAAATGAGGTTCGAGTTCGGCACGATCACCGCCGAACGGTCGAAGGTCTGGATCTCGGTGGAACGCACGGAGATGCGCTTCACGATGCCCTCGCTGTCGCCGATGAGTACCTGATCGCCGACGCGGATCGGGCGCTCCCAGAGCAGCAGCAGGCCCGAGACGAAGTTGTTGACGATGGATTGAAGGCCAAAACCGATGCCGACGGAGAGCGCACCGGCGACGATGGTCAACTTCTCGAGACTGAGACCGAGATAGGAGAAGGCCAGCGCAAGGGCGATCAGGAAGCCGCAATAGCCGGTGATGGTGGAGATGGAGTTGCGCAGCCCCGCATCGAGGTCGGTGGCCGGTAGGTAGGTCTGTTCCAGCCAGCGCTGGATAGCGCGGGTGATGACCACGCCGATCACGAGAAGCCCCACCGCATAGGCGATGGTGGAGAGCGAGATCGTCACGTCCCCGACTTTGAAGCCGAAGAAGGCGCTGCGCACGGAGGTGAACACATCGGTGGAATCGAGCCCCCAGGGCGCCAGCGCCAGCAGGGCGGCCACCAGGATCAGAACCACCCGGGCGATGCCTGTGGAGAGGACGGCGATCTGGTTGATCGAGCGTTTGCGCAGGCCGGTATTGGCCTGGAGCGCTGTTGCGAAGCGGGTCTCGTCCTTCAACGTTCCGCCGATGAACGTGTCGGCGCTGGAAATGAGGAGGTAGAGAAGTACGATCAGGCATGCCGTCCAGACCAACTGGTCGATGAGGAAGGCGGCGAAGGCGACATAGCCGACGAGCGGCGCGATGCCGATGACGATGACGGCGGCCCATCCGAGAAGGCGCGCCGGTCCGCCGATCGTGGTGGTGGATTCCGGTGCCACGTAGGGACCGAAGCAGGCCTCCTCCTTGTCTGCCGTATCGGCAAAGCGATGCAGGCCGATCGCGAGGATGAGGACGGTGGCGAGCGCGCCGATGCCACGGGTGGCGATGGAGATGGACAGGGCAGCGTAGATGCCGGAATTGAGCGCCTCGATCGACTTCACCACCGTGATCACCGTAGCGATGCCGACGGCGAGCCGCGTCAACCGCGAGGCGGTGGAATCGCCGAGCGGTGCCGGACGCCAGGACGGTTTTTCAGGCGAGAGCAGCGCATCGCACAGGGCCTCGACGAAGGCGATGAAGGCGAGGCCGCCGAGGATGGCCCCCGCCACCGGCATGAGCCGCTGGGGCAGCAGATCTGTGGAATCGAGGGCGTAATAGACCGCGTAGCTCCCCACCACGGCCGGCACGGTGCCGAGGAGGAACACACGCCAGGCCGCCATCAGCTTCATGCGCTGGGTCGGGTCGACCACGCTCTGGCTGCGCCGCCCGAGGCGCGGCGCGATGTTCCGACGCCCGAAATACAGCGCCACGGAGATGCCCAGCGCGACCCCGAGCAGGAGAAGGTTCCAGATCGATCCATTGCGGCCGAACAGACCGGCGATGTCGCTGACGGCGGCCTGCAAGGCCCGGATGTCGCGTGGGACATCGTCGGCAATACGCATCCAGAGATCGGGGTTCACCAGCGCCGACGAGCGCTCGAACAAGCCGCGTGTGAAGGCTGCCCTGCGCTTGTTCGTGATCTGGTCGATGATCTGGTCGCTCTGGACCAGGAGCGATTTCGCCAGCCTCTGCGTCTCGTCGATTTCGGCCACCGCGTGCTCGCGTTCGGCGCGCTCCTTGGCGACGTCCTCGCCTTCCTCGCCCTCTTTGGGTTTCGGGCCGAGCTGCGTCAGGCGCTCACGGGCCGCTTCGAGGCGCGGGGTGGTGGCGTCGATGATCTGACGAATCCGATCGGCGATGGCATCGAGCCCCTCGCGCGCCTTGAGCAGATTTGCAGGATCGACGTTGCGCCCCGCGAGCAGTTTCTCGCGCTCGTCGAGATTGGCCTTCGCCTCGTCGAGGCGATCGCGGACATTTTTGATGGCCTCCGACACCGCCGGTTTCGGTGCGGCCGGTTTCGCGGCCGGAACCGGGGCTGCGGCATAAGGGGGAGCGGCGGCGGGCGCCGGTTTCGCCGGCTCGGTCTGCGAGGGTGCGGCGGGCACTGCCTGCGACAGGGCCGGAATGGGATTCAGAAGGGAGGCACCCATCCACGCGGCAACGAGCGCTGCATGTCGCATTCTGCCCTTTATGAATCCCAGTTCCATGTCGTTCCTTTCGTCGGCTCAGGCCGCCTGCTCCTCTGGCGGCGGCACGCGGACCCCGGTGCAGCGGGTCGGTCGCTCCAGACCCCGTCTCCGGCAAGAGCGGTGGCCATGACGGGAGCGTTACCGAAGGCACATCGCGCGCCGTAGTCGGCACCTGGTCCGAAATCGGAATGTCGGATGGCCGATCAATGGGGCGAAAGGGTGCCGCAGGTGCATCATTCGCCCGGTCCTCCCGAAAGATTGTGGGACGCGACGTCGCTGATCCTCCGGGCAACCTTCACAAGCGTGTCATGGTGATATTAGACTAACGCGCAATGGGCAGAGCCTTTTCGTATCGACGCGAGGAGGTGGCGTTGGCCGTCCATGTCGATGTGCCTCGCCACAAACCGGGCGTTCCCGCCCGATGCGACCGCTTTTGGCTAAGCCCAGGCCGGTCCACCCTCCCCGATCACCTGTTCTCTTCGCTTCCTGTGCCGGACCGTCGACCACGATTCGGTCACCCGATGCCGAAGACAGAACTGCCGGGACCGCCGATCTTTCATCATCCGGGGACGATGCCGCACCGAAACGGGCTGCGTCGTCCCCCTGTCGATCCGTCAAGAGAGTAGCGCCATGCTGGATCTCCAAACGCTCGTCCTCAATGCGGATTACCGGCCGCTTTCGTATAATCCGCTCTCGCTATGGTCATGGAAGGACGCTTTCACCGCGCTCTTTCTCGACAGGGTCACGCTGGTGGCCAGCTACGATGTCGAGGCACGCTCTCCGAGCCGTGCCCTGCGGGTGCCGAGTGTGGTCGCACTCAAGAATTACGTGACCCTCGCGCGCAGTCCGGCCTTCACCCGCTACAACATCTACCTGCGCGACACCTTCTCCTGTCAGTATTGCGGCTTGCGGATGCCCTCGGGTGGGCTGACCTTCGACCACGTCATCCCGCGTTCACGCGGTGGATTGTCGAGCTGGGAAAATGTCGTCGCCGCCTGCTCACCCTGCAACCTGCGCAAGGCAAACCGTACTCCGGCGGAAGCGGAGATGCCGCTCCTGCACGAACCCCACCGGCCCACGCGGCACGAACTCCATCGCCGCCAGCCGGAATTCGACCACCGCGAATACCACCACACCTGGCTGGACTATCTGTACTGGGACAGCGAGCTCGAAAGCTGACGCCGGTCAATCGTGCAGGAAGCGCGGCGGCGGTTCATTGTAGACGGGTGCATTGGGGTTGTGCGCGGGAACGAGCCCCAGGACGACCGGCGGCCCGGAGACGGGCTGCATCATCACGGGCGGCGCTGGCCGGTAGCGACGATCGCGGTAGGGAATCTGCGGCGGTAGTTTCGCACCGTGCCGGTGTACGTGCGGACCGTCGTGCATGGCGTGGACGGGATCGTGACGACCGCCTGCCTCAACTCCCGACGCGGCTCCAAGGCTGAGTATCACGACACCGACGGAGAGGGTGACACGGTTCATGGTGCGGCGTCCGTTCTGACATGCTGACGGACTATGCCGGAGCTAATGCGACGAAGCCCTTAACAGGCCGGGTGCGATTCAGTCTCAGAACTTTACGGCCGCACCGCCGCGAACGGTGTTCAGATTGACTTTGTGGCCATCAAAGTCATTGAAGAGAACGTATTGATATTCTCCACGCAGAATGATGTTCTGCGTCAAAGCGTATTCCAGCCCTGCGCCAAGTGCGATGCCGCCAACGACCTTGGTTTTACTGGTTCCGTAGGTGATGGGATCGGCCAGAGTTGATCGACCGGGATTTTGGGCATTGAAGCTGCTATAACCACTGTGGTTGACGACGGCAGCCTGCCTGGGATCACTGAGGCCGAGGTTGGCACGATACGTTGTCTGGTCGTATTCTGCGGCCTGGATCTTGACCTGATCCGCGACTTGAGCACGTCCGATGGCCAATCCGCCCGTTACGAAGGGGAGAAAAGCGCCCATCGTATAGCCCGCACGCGCCCGGATCGTGCCGAAATCTTCAAGGCGGGTCGAGGATGTGCCTTCAAGACCGACGGAGCGAAAATAGCCGTCGGTCCCCACCATGGAACGGGAGATGTAGTTGTAGCTCGCACCGGTTCTGCCGAAGTTCGTATAATCCACTTCGACGCCGATGACGGTCTCGTCGAACTGGTAGTTCCATCCCGCAAAGGCTCCATAGCTGACGCCTTCCGTCCGGGTTGAATGCGTCTGGAGCAATCCAGAGGCATTCATCTCACTCTCGAAGTAGGTCTGGCTGAGCGCGCTTGCGACAATCGGTTTAAACGCATTGTTGAAGCCCAGCGCAGCCGAACTGTACCCCGCATGCGCACCGAAATATCCGCCGTTCCAATCGATTTCGGTGGAAGCAGGCTCGTAATCCGAACCGCGCAGCACACCATAGTCGAGATCGGCCGCGTGGGCGGCCGGAACCCAATTGAGAGCCACGCCGGTAAGGAGTGCAAGGGTGACGGTACGCATCAAGGTCGTCCTCAGGGCTGCAGCCCGACTGTTCTCTCCGAACCTTGGAACGTTGGTAATCGAGTAACCTTAATGGTCCGTTGCAGTTAGCCCTCGTGAATGACCGGGACGCTTGTTCGCGTGAGCGCATGATAAAAAAGCCCGCGCGGCATGGCCGGGCGGGCTGGAGTGTCTGAAATCACGCGAAAGTCACCGCGTTCTAGGCTTCTCGCCTACTCGTAGGGATTGCCGCCGCCGTAACCGCTTCTTCCAAAAGCAGCAGCGCCGCCGGCAAAGCTGTAGCGCAGACCCACGCGGACCTCATTGGCCGAGATATCCTTCAGGCGGGTCCCGAAGCCGAAATCGTCGAGGCCCGTCTTGGCGCGACCGAGATTGACGTAACGGTAGTTCGCATCGATCGCGAAGCCCGCGCCGATCTCGTAGGAGACGCCTCCGGTCAATGCCCAGGCCAGCGACGTGACCGAACCATTGCGACGCGCGGCGGCAGGGCGAGGACCAACCACTGGGCTTCCGTCACAGAGCACGGGAACGGTGCAGGTCGTCTGGGTGTAGGCGTTGCGGAAATCCTTCTGCGCAATACCGATGCCACCGCCGATGTACGGAGTGAGCCCCCACCAAGTGCCAAGATCCGCATAGACGTTCACGAGGGCCGTGAGCACATCGAGCTTGCCGGCTTCGATGTTGTATCCGTTCGCGAAGTTCGAGCCGGACGAGTAGGTGCTGAAGCGGCTTGCCAAGCGCTGGTCGATGGTGGCGTCCATGCGCAGCCAGTTGTTGAAGCGGTAGCCGATGCCGCCGCCATAGCCGGGTTCATGGCTCAGGCGCAGGCGCACGAGCGCCGGCGTGCCCGGTTCGACGAGCGTCGCGTCCTTGGGGTGATCGAAATAGCTCTCGGTGAAATCAGCGCGCAGGTACCAGCCGCTGCCGATCTGAACCGGGGCGGCAGCCGGTGGGGGCGGCGGCGGCGGCAGGAGGTCCGCGGCGAGGGTCGGCGTGGCAATGCCGATTGCCAGTCCAGCGAGGATCGCAGCGATGGCTGCGGGGCGGTATGGGCGGGGCGCGGTCATCATGTTCCTCACGGAGGCATCGGCCGGAAAGCGCATGATACGGATGCATGCCGGCGAAGGGTCCAACTGACCAAGATGATGAAATTAAAAGGTTATGATCGCCTTAACCCTAACGGTATCCGGCCCGGGATAAGACAGATCGCGGTGCCGTTAACCTGATTGCGGGATCGGGCCGAACGAAAACGGCGCGGATACCGATCCGCGCCGCTTCCCGGGTCGTTGAGGAAAGTTCAGTACTTGCGGACGATCGGTTCCGGCATCGGCTGATACTCGGCCACCGGTGCAACGACACCACCGAGAATCCAGCGCAGGCCGACCTTCACGTCATGCGAGGCAATGTCCTTGAGATGGTAATCCGTCTTGCAGTAGGGCGGTGCTTCGCATGTGATCGTGCCGGTTTGCGCCGAACCCATGTTGAGATAGCGGTAAGCCAGTTCGAGTTTCACGTTCGGCGTGATGGAGTAGCCGAGGCCGGCATGGGCCGCCCAGGCGAAGCTGAGCTTCTGTTTTTCCGGACCGACGCCATACCCACCCTGATACAAGCCCAGACCGTTGTCGGTCACGCCGCCGAACATGTGGTGAGCAAATCCGACACCCGCGCCGACGAACGGGGTGACGCCGTAATAGGTGCCGAGATCGACGTAGCCGTTGGCCATGCCGACCACCGACGAGAACTTGCCGGATGTACGGTTGATGCCTCCGCTCGGCTTTTCGGCCGCATAGAAGATCCATTTCGCTTCCGAACGGTACTCACCGGTGACATCGAAGCGGAGCCAGGAATTGGCCTGATAGCCGATGCCCGCGCCCACGAAGGCTTGGTTGCCCAGATAATCCTTCAGGACATTGTAATTGTACGGGATCGGAGGGGTCGTCACGTCCTTCGCGACGGTGTGCCCTTCGCCCAGAATACCCGCACCGGCGTCGCCGCGTAGATACCAGGCGCCACCGATCTCGACGGGCGGGGGCAGCGGCTCGGGTGGCAGAGTGGGAAGCAGGTCGGCGGCCTGCGCGAGGATTGGCGCTCCCACGCTCGCAAGGAGCGTGATCGAGCGCGCCAAGGCGGAAAGCTTGGAACGGCGCATAATGAATCCTTCAACTCGATCGTTCGACGGACGTGTGGGAGCACCAGCCTGGATGACGATCTCACTATCTGTCGGATGAGTTAAATCCGGCTTAACGTTAAACATTAGGCTTTCTGAACCGTTAGACGTCCAGAACCTTGCCGGAACCTGCAGGCGCCATCGCCCAGTCGCGGCACTTGCCTTCGCGCCGAGCGTCTGCGGTTGTCGCGAGTATTGAGGAGGAGTGGTGGATGCGTCCTGAAGACGTGCGCGCCCTGGCGCTGATGCTGCCGGGGGTGGAGGAAGGCGCCCATATGGGCCATCCGGATTTCCGCGTCGGCGGGCGGATCTTCGCGACCCTCTGGGTCGACGAAGAGCGCGTCGTACTCAAGTTCCCAGCCGAGCATCAGGCGCTCATGGTCGAAGCCGAGCCCGACCTGTTCGACCCCGTTCCCGGCGCCTGGGGACGGCGCGGCTGGACCAACCTTTTACTCGCCGGTGCCGAAGAGGAGACGCTCAGGGGCGCCCTCCTCACGGCTTGGCGCTGTCTCGCGCCGGACGCACTGCGTGATTAGGCTGCGGCCTTGGTCACGGCATCGACGATTTCGTCCACCACTTCCGTGACGAGGTTACGGTCGTCGCCCTCCGCCATCACGCGAATGACCGGCTCGGTGCCCGAGGGACGGATGACGACGCGGCCGGTTTCGCCAAGGCGCTCGCGGCCATGGGCGATGGCGGTGACCACTGCATCCTGCTGAAGCGGCGCGCCTGAGCGGTAGCGCACGTTCTTGAGGATCTGCGGCAGCGGATCGAAGCAATGGCAGACTTCACTCACCGGCCGCTCCTGACGCTTGACCACGCTGAGAAGCTGAAGTGCCGCCACGAGACCGTCCCCGGTGGTGGCGTAATCCGACATGATGATGTGACCCGATTGCTCGCCGCCGAGATTGTAGCCGTGCTCGCGCATGTGCTCGAGGACGTAGCGGTCGCCCACCGCCGTTCGGGCCAAGCCGAGGCCAATCCCGCCGAGGAACCGTTCCAGGCCGAGGTTGGACATGATCGTCGCGACGATGCCGGGCTGCGTCAACCGGTCGTCATCCTTCCAGGACCTGGCCACGGCAGCCATCAATTGGTCGCCGTCCACCGACTGGCCCTTCTCGTCGACGATGAGAACGCGGTCGGCGTCGCCGTCGAGGGCGATGCCGATATCCGCCCGCAACTCCCTCACCTTGGCGGCAAGGGCCGCCGGTGCCGTCGACCCGACATCGTGATTGATGTTGAAGCCGTCGGGGTCGACGCCGATGGCGATCACCTCGGCGCCGAGCTCCCACAGGGTCTCCGGCGCGACGCGATAGGCCGCGCCATTGGCACAGTCGACGACCACGCGCAGGCCGTCGAGGGTGACATTGCGCGGCAGCGTGCGCTTGGCGAATTCGATGTAGCGGGCATGCACGCTCTCGATCCGCTTGGCGCGGCCGAGATCGCGCGAGCCGGCGAGCTTCTTGTGCAACTCGCTATCGATCAGCGCTTCGATCTCGCGCTCGACCTCGTCATTGAGTTTGAACCCGTCGGGGCCGAACAGCTTGATGCCGTTATCCTCGAAGGGATTGTGCGAGGCGGAGATCATCACCCCGAGATCGGCGCGCATGGAGGGAGTGAGCATGGCCACCGCCGGCGTCGGCATGGGGCCGAGCAGCATCACGTCCATGCCCACGGATGTGAAGCCGGCGACGAGGGCGGTCTCGATCATGTAGCCGGACAGGCGGGTGTCCTTGCCGATCACGACCCTGTGGCGGTGATCGCCGCGCTGGAACACCAATCCTGCGGCTTGCCCCACCTTGAGGGCAAGTTCAGGGGTGATCACCCCGTTGGCGCGGCCCCGGATACCGTCTGTGCCGAAATACTTACGCACGTTCTTCAATCCCGATCGTCACGGCCTTCATAGCCGGTTTCGCCTCGCTGAATGGTATCGAAGCATGGCAAACGAATGGTGCCGGCCCAGTGTGTTGGTCAAGCTTCGTCGCGGGTGAGGAGGCCGGTGAAGCCGGTGATGATCAGCGAGACGAGGACAGCCCCTTCGATCTGCTCGGCTATGCTGAAGTAATAGAGCGCCACCCCCCGCCAGGTCGCCGTGTTCACCCGCCAGAACCGGTCCGTGCCGGCATCGAAAAGCGGCATGAAGGTATCGAACGAATAGGCCAGCGGATCGAAGGACGGGTAGAGGTTGACGAGCTTGTCCCTCGCCTCGTCGCTGCTCGTGACGCCCGGCACGAAATCGGCGGCGGCCGTGCGGACGAAGATCTCCCCGTCCTGGCAGAGACGTGGTCCCCCCTTGCAGGATTCGAAAGCCGCGCCGGTATAGACGGCGGCCCAGACCACGATGACCACCACCGACCAGCCCACCGCCTTCCACGGATTGAAGCCGTAATCGGCCAGGACGTGGAGAAGCCAACTGATGCAGCGCAGGAACCTGCCGGTTTCGCGGGCGTGACGTTCGGCGACGCGCCGGGCGATGGCGATGCGGTGGGCGTCCTCCTCGTAACCCTGACTCGCCAGCACCTTGGCGAGATGGCGCCAAGGTTGGGGTCGAAGCCGGGTGACGAGATCGTCACGGGATTGCCCGCGCAGCCAGCGCTGCCTCGCCGTATGCGTCGGCACCGAGGGCGCTGCGTCACCATCCGGATTGTCGAGATGCTGGTACTCGAACCCGTCGAGGATGAGGTGATCGGCGTCGCGGTCCTTCGCGTCACGGAACCTGTCAGGACCGGAACCACGGCGGAGCGGCACCGGAGTCGGCCAGGCAGAGGCAAAATCGACATAGGTGCCGACCTTCAACCGCGAAAGATCGACGATACCGCGTGGGCGTCCGCATCCCGGATATCGGATGTCTTCGGCATCCGGCATGATCAGGTGAGAAATCACGGATTCACTGAGATCGAGGGCGATGAAGCGCAGGGGATCCTCCTCGGTGCCCCCCCCCCCATGCGCGGGCTCGACGAGGGCGTCCCGGGCAATTGCACTCGACAGGATGTGGCTGCCCGAAAGGTCGAGGGAGCCGCGGATCTCGACCCCCGAGAGCAGGATCGCCCCGGTGACATGGGCGCCGCACCCGATGATGAACCGTCCCTTCGTCTCCATACCGCGCCCGTCGAGCGCACCGAACGGGCCGCCCATCAGAGTGGCTCCGCTGATCTCGACGTGATGCTCTACCGTCGCACGGCTGAAATTGAGGCTGCCGTCAATCGTGCCAGGAATGGGGACGTCGCCAGGTCCGACTCCGCTACGCAGGATGATGCTGCCGATACGGCTGCCCTGGGCATTGATGGAGGTGCCGTTCGGATTGTGGAATGTCGCCCCCTCGGCGGCGAACTGCGCGGCGATATGTGCACTGACGAGGTGGCAGGTGCCCATGATGGTGGCACCATCGAGGAAGATCCCCGCCACCGTGATGTCCTGAACATCAATCGCGTCTTGGTCAGGGTTCTCGAACACCGCGCCCACGGCAACAAATTGCCCTCGGATGGCCGCTCCCAGGAAACGACAGCCACCCCTGACCCTGGCATGGTTGAGAAACGCGCCCGCCATCGAACTGCGCTGGGCGTTGATCGCGTCCCCGGTGGGGTGATCGAACACGGCCCCGTCTGCCGTGAACGTGCTGGCGATCGAGGCGCCGCGGAGATCGCAGGTGCCCGAGATGGTGGCGTGCGAGATGAAAAGCGGTCCGGCAATGGTCACGCCTTGCGCCGACAAGCCGTTGCCGATGCGGCTCTTCTCGAAGGACAATGTCCGCGTATGGCTGTTGCTGACGTCGATTCCGTCCGGGATATCCGCATCGTCGATCCAGAGCGGCCGGACGAGATCGCGGTCGGCGCAGGCGAGCAGGCCCACCACAAGGCCGCCGACGAGCCGCACGCCCTCGGGAGCGACGGGCCAGTCTGTTCTTTCCGCGCAAACGAGAGCGCGAATGACGCTCGCACGAATGGCCTCTTCGGGGGCGAGCCTCTGTATATCGCCTACGCGGCAGGCCTCGACGAAACGCCGTTCCGGATTGGTCAACTCACCGATCGCGCCCTGTGCCGCTTCGTGCATCGATGGTGGCCGCCCTCATCGCGATCATGGCGCAGACGACCCGCGCTTCGCTATTTGGTCGACCCGCGATGCCGATCAAATTGGCTTTTGGCAATCAAAAGAAAAGCGGCGAGGTTTCCCTCGCCGCTTTGTTATCTCCAAAGACGACCATGCCAGCATCACGCTTGAGGCTGAGGTTCCAGTCCGCCCTCGTTGTCCCGTGGCCGGCCGCGACCTGCCGAGGGGACGGAGGAGCCCCGGATCGGGGTCGGTCCGTCACCGGCGTCACGAATCGGCGGCTTGCCGGCGATCAGGTTCTTGATCTCGTCACCCGACAGAGTCTCGTATTCGAGGAGTCCCTGTGCCAGCGCTTCGAGATCGTCTTTATGCTCGCCGAGGATGCGGCGCGCTTCCTCGAGGCCGGTCTCGACGAGGCGGCGGACCTCGGCGTCAATCTTCTGAGCAGTCGCCTCGGAGACCGTCTGCTGACGGCCCATGGACATGCCGAGGAACACTTCGTCGTTGTTCTCGCCATAGGCCACGGTGCCGAGTTCGGGCGAGAAGCCCCAGCGGGTCACCATCATGCGGGCGAGGCGGGTGGCCTGCTCGATGTCCGACTGCGCGCCCGACGTCACCTTGTCGGCGCCGAACGTCATCTCCTCGGCGATGCGACCGCCCATCATGATGGCCAGACGCGAGGTCATCTGCTCGAAGCTCATGGACAGCTTGTCGCGTTCCGGCAGCTGCATGACCATGCCGAGCGCCCGACCGCGCGGGATGATCGTCGCCTTGTGGACGGGATCGGTCGCCGGCACGTTGAAGGCGACGATGGCATGGCCGCCCTCGTGATAGGCGGTCAGGCGCTTCTCGTCCTCGGTCATGACGAGAGTGCGCCGCTCGGCGCCCATCATCACCTTGTCCTTGGCATCCTCGAACTCGTGCATCGTAACGATGCGCTTGCCGCGCCGCGCCGCCAGCAGGGCCGATTCGTTGACGAGGTTCATCAGGTCGGCGCCCGAGAAACCGGGGGTGCCGCGGGCGATGACCTTGAGGTCGACGTCCGGCGCCAGGGGCACTTTTCGGACATGGACTCGCAGAATGCGCTCGCGGCCGACGACATCGGGGTTCGGCACCATGATCTGGCGATCGAACCGGCCCGGACGCAGCAGGGCAGGATCGAGCACGTCAGGCCGGTTGGTGGCGGCGATGATGATCACGCCCTCGTTGGCCTCGAACCCGTCCATCTCCACGAGGAGCTGGTTGAGGGTCTGCTCGCGCTCGTCGTTGCCGCCGCCTAGGCCGGCGCCGCGGTGGCGCCCGACCGCGTCGATCTCATCGATGAAGATGATGCAGGGGGCGTTCTTCTTCGCCTGCTCGAACATGTCGCGCACGCGGCTGGCACCAACGCCGACGAACATCTCGACGAAGTCCGAACCCGAGATGGTGAAGAACGGTACATTGGCCTCACCCGCCACCGCGCGGGCGATCAGGGTCTTACCGGTACCGGGAGGGCCGACCAGCAGCACACCGCGCGGGATGCGCCCGCCGAGGCGCTGGAACTTCTGCGGATCGCGGAGGAATTCCACGATCTCCTGCAGATCCTCCTTGGCCTCCTCGACGCCGGCGACGTCGTCGAAGCTCACGCGGCCCGAAGCCTCGGTGAGGAGCTTGGCCTTCGACTTGCCGAAGCCCATGGCACGGCCCGCTCCCGACTGCATCTGGCGCGACAGGAAGATCCAGGCCCCGATGAACACCAGGATCGGCAGCCAGCTCACGAGGAGCTGGATGAACCAGGGCGTATTGTCTGACGGAGGACGCGCGGTGATCTGCACGCCCTTGCTCTGCAGCTTCGACACTAGATTCGGGTCGTTGGGCGCATAGGAGGTGAAGTTGCCACCGCCGACGTAGGTACCGCTCACATCCTGCCCCGAGATCACCACCGTCTGGATCTTGCCGGAATCGGCGTCGTTCAGAAGCTGGCTATAGGCGATCTCGCTGCCGCCGCCACGATGTCCCGGATTCTGGAACAGAGTGACGAGGGCCAGCACGAGCAGGAAGATGACGACCCACAAGGCAAAGTTGCGGAAGTTCGGGTTCATCGATCAATCCCTGGGGGCGTCCGGTCCCGCGCTTGGTGGGCGGATCACGCGGACACATGTCGGCAATGTAGGCAGTGCCGACCCCCTTGCCAAGTAAATCGGGCCAGCCTGCGGCAAGCCAGTCCGGGGAAAGGTGAGCGTGCCCCTAAGATGGGGACCGGCGCGCCGGGGCAGGACGGAAGGAGAGGACGCCCTCGGCTTTCAAATCGACGAGAATGCCGCGCAGCGTGCGCCGCATGGTAGCGCCTGCGGCGAGGGCAGGCCGAAGGTCGTCGAAGACGAGCCGTTCCAGGCGTTCGAGGCGTAAAGCCCCTCCCCCGCCGGCTTCGTGCAATGCGAGGCCCACCACGCGAAGGAGGATCGCGTCCGGCAAGGCGGCCAGCGGACGGGCATCCAGGATGACGACATCGGCGGTGATACGGAGAGCGGTGAACGTGGCGCGTGCGGCGTCGCGCAACGCGTCCTCATCGCGAGCCATGCGAGCGGCAAGGCGGCGAAGCCGTTCGGGGCTGAGGCCTCCCGCCGCGAGGTCGGGCATGAGGCGGCGCAGGCGCGCGCGGGCGAAGCGGTCATCGACGTTCGAGGGATCGTATGCGGGCGCCAGCCCATGGGCTGCGCAATAGGCAATGAGCTCCGCCTTAGGAATAAGGAGAAAGGGTCTCGCTAGGCGTAGGCCCGGCGCGAGAACCCGCTCGCGCCGCATGCCCGCGAGACCGGCCGGACCGCTTCCGGCCAGGACCCGCATCAGCACGGTTTCCGCCTGATCGTCGGCGGTATGTCCGGTGAGAATGGTATCGGCACCGATCCGGTCCGCGCATTCCGCAAGGAGGGTATAGCGCGCGTCGCGTGCTGCGGCCTGGATACCGCGGTGCGGCTTGTCGCCGTCCCAGGTCAGGATGTGATGGCTTAGACCAAGCGATTTCGCGGCGAGCCCGACGCTCAGGGCCTCGGCGTGTCCCTCGGTCCGTAGACGATGATCCACCGTCGCCACCTGGATCGGATGCACGGCGCCGAACCGGGCCGCCGCATGCATCAACGCGGTGGAATCCGGTCCGCCGGAGACGGCGATGAGCAGGCGACAGGACTCAAGATAGGGCTTCAGCGCCGCGGCGAGCGTCGCGTCGATCCCATGGCTCGATGGCGCGGCGTTCAAGCGGCACAGCGCGCGCGTTTCTGCTCGCGGACCACACTCTGGCGGACACCCTGTGCGGCGGAAGGGAATTTGCGCTCCAGTTCCGCGAGGGTCGCACAGGCCTGTTCGCGAGCGCCGAGGGCGTTCAGAGAAATTCCTAGCTTCAGCATCGCATCCGGCGCCTGGGGCGAGCGCGCGTAATCTGTGGAGACCTTCAGAAATTGCTCGGCCGCCTCCCGGTTGCGGTTGCGCTGAAGGTAGCTCTCGCCGAGCCAGTAGGTCGCCGACGGCACCTGGGCGTCGCGCGGATGCGACTGGATGAACTGGCGCAGGCTCATCTCCGCCTGTTCATAATGGCGCGCCGCAATGTAGCCGTAGGCCGTTTCGTAATCCGCCCGTGCGTCCCCCGTCGTCGTTGCAGCCACGCTGGTCATCGAGCGCGACGGGTTCGGCAACGCGCCTGTCGTGGGTACACGCGAGGGGGGCGTGAGATCGACGGGGCCGCCCAGACCCGGAGGCGACAGGCCCGGCTCTTCGTCATCGGCATCGACCACCGTGGGCGGCACATTCGGTACCCGTGGCGACGGCGCAGCGGCGATGGCGGCGGAGGGGACGGTCGTGCCGAGCTGCATCGGCCCGCCGGGACGGCCCGGGTTCTGCTCCGGGTCGAAGGCATCGCTGCGCTTCTGCTGCTTGGATTGTCCGGGATTGGTGCCGGACGGGGGGGCGGCCGGCTTTCCTCCGCCGCCCTTGCCTTCCTGCAGCCGATATTCGACGTCCTCTTGGAACTTGCGAAGCTGTTCTTTGAGCTGGCGATTTTCGTATTGCAGCGTCTCGATCTGGCCCGCCATCTGTCGAGATTGATTTTCGATGCGGTTCAGGCGGACGATAAATTCAGACGCATCCTGTGCCGTCGCTGGACCGACGACGGTCAAGGGAGAGAGGACTGCGAGGAGCGTGGACGCGTAAAGCAGGCGGCGGAGCATGGGAATCGGCACCTGTGGTCGGATCGGACGAGGAGGCATCGGCAGCGCCCCGCCGATAGCAGATGTGCCGGGGCGCGGCAAAAATAGGACCACCACTGTGAAGGTTACCCCTCGTCCTCAGGAGCCGGCGCTCCGGTCGAGGACGGTCACGGCGCGCCGGTTCTGCGACCAGCAGGAGATGTCGTTGCACACGGCAACCGGGCGCTCCTTGCCGTAGGAGACCGTCCGCATCCGTCCAGCGGGGAGGCCGCGTGACGACAGGTAGTCCTTGACGGATTGGGCTCTGCGTTCGCCGAGTGAGAAGTTGTATTCGCGGGTGCCGCGCTCGTCAGCATGGCCCTCGATCAGGAAGGTGTAGCGGGGATAGCGCTGCAACCACTGGGCCTGCTTGTCGAGGGTGGCAGTAGCGGTCGGCGTCAGGTCGGTCGAATCCGACTCGAAGAAGACGCGGTCGCCTATGTTGACGACGAAGTCCTGCGCGCTGCCCGGTGTATTGGCGCCGCCGGCGAAACCCGAGGCGTCGGCGAGATCCTTGTCATTGGTGCAGGCAGCGACACTAAGCGCGGCGCAAAGGGCTGCCGCGAGCGGAAACACGCGAAAGCGTGCGGTCATGGACATGGTCTTGCTCTCCTCGTGCGGGGTGCCCGGTTCCGGAGCGTCCCCGCGGGGCCGTTCGATGGTGCGACCTGTGTAGGTCGAGCGGGTTAAGCGAAGGTTCCATCAACCTTGACGGGACGTTTCAAAGACCGAATCCCAGTGGCGGTCTGTGACACTCGGCACCTCAATTCAGCGGAATGGCGCCGTGATCTGAGAATGGTCTGTGTCGCACCCAAAATGCGGCAGCGACGCGACGGATCAGTCGCGCGCTCCGTACTCTCGGCGGGTGTGCCTTCGGCGCAACGCATCCGTGCTCCGAGGGTCTCAAAGGCGCACGACTGCCGTCACTCGCGCACCCCCAAGGCAGCGAGCGCCGTCAATGCGCGGTCGGCGGCGATCCGGCCTTCTTGCAGCGGGATGGCGATGTCGTCGCCCTTCAGGCAAGCCTGTTCGATCATCGAACAGCACCGCGAAAGATTGAGAAAACCGAGAGACCCGCTCGACGCCAGCAGCGCATGGGCATCCTGCGCTATGGCGATCCGATCGTCCTTTCCGCCGGAAAAGCGGACGCGGATCTCGACGACGAGCAGGGACAAGAGCCGTTTCAGATGGTCGTGCCCGAGAAGGACTCTGAGTTCGGCGAGCGTCGCCTCATCGCAGACCGTTCCTCTGGCCTCATCTGCCGTTGGCTCCACTGGTGCCTCGCGCATCGTCACAAGGTGTTCGAACGACCCACCGTCCAGGTCGCCTGCGGCTTCCGAATCAACGCGACCGTTGATGGAAGCTTAACCATTAATGCAGTCATTTGTTGATGTATAAAAGGGTCGATGGCCGGCATGAGTGGCGCACCGAGAGTTCTGATCGTCGAAGACAATTTCCTCCTGCTGGATATGTTGACGATCCAGTGTGAGCGTGCCGGCCTCACTGCCGTGGCGGCGTCCAGCGGCGAAGACGCTTTGACGCTTCTCAGGACTCGGGGTGCCGACTTCGACTGGTTGCTGACCGATATCAATCTTCCGGGAATGATAGACGGATGGACAGTCGCGCTCGCCTTCCGCGAGGTTCGTCCTGGCCGCCCGGTCATCTATGCATCCACGAATGCATATTTCGACCGCAGACCGCTTCGAGGAAGCCTTTCGGTCCGCAAGCCATTCCAGATACGCGAGATCGCCGCCCTTGCCAGGATGATGGCGGCCGAGCGCGGCCTACCCCCCGCTCCGGTCTCGCATCACGCATCGGCGTGAGGCGGTCGCCGTCATTTCGGCGGAGGGGCTAGGCGGAACGTCCCGCGCCCTTCCGCCTTGGCCGCATAAAGCGCCATGTCGGCCTCCGCGAAGACGTCCTCCGGGCTGCGCAGCGCCGTTATGGCGATCCCGATGGAAACGCCGATCGTGAAGGTCCCCTGCCCCCAGGCGATGGGCGACGCCATGGCGGCGATGATCCGCTTCGCCAGGGCTGCGAGGCCCTGTGTGCCGATCGTGCCGTCGACGACGATCCCGAACTCGTCACCCCCGATGCGCGCGACGAACTCCGTGTGACGGCACGTCTCCTTGAGGCGGCGCCCCACCTCCGCGAGGCAGGCGTCGCCTGCCATGTGGCCGTGAGTGTCGTTGACCTGTTTGAAGCCGTCGAGGTCGAGGAGCAGTAGGGCTCCCAGTCTGTCCATGTCGGCGAGGCGACCGTAGAAGGCGGTGCGGTTGGGCAGGCCCGTCAGGGTATCGAACTCCGCAAGATAGCGGGTTCGGTCGGCGAGGATCTTCTCCTCGGTGATGTCCTGCTTCATTCCGAAGATGCGGACCGGTGTTCCTTCCTCGCATTCCACCGTGGCGGTCAGGCGAATCCAGCGTCGGTTGCCCGAAACCGTCACGATCTCCGCATCGAGGGTAAAGCCGCCACGCTCGGCGATGGCCTGGCTCCGGAGCGCGTCGAGGCGGATACGGGATTCCGGGCTGTAGCAGCCCAAGGTCGTCTCACGGTCCACCGCGGAGCCCACCGGCAGGTCGAACATCCGGTAAACGGCATCGGTCCAGGTCAGTGCCTCATCTGCGAGGCGGCATTCCCATACTCCAATTCTGGCCACGGCCGAGGCGCGTTCGAAGATCTTCCGGCTATGGGCAAGGGACCGCGCCTGCACGTCGATGAAGCGGGCTTGGTCATCGAGACGTGCCCGGAGGGCTGCTATCAATTGGGCATCCCCGCTACGCTCAATCGTGATCTCTCCCTGGCCGGGGATATCCCCATCGAGATGGATCAGCACCGGTGAGCAGGACGGCAGGTCGGCGCAGACCTCAAGCATCGGTATCCCCGGGCCGCAGAGTGTATGAGACTATACACTGACCGTAGCCGATCGGCGATTAACCGTTCCTCTCCTGTCCGCAAGGCGCGACGACGCCGCGCCTAACCGGAGCCGGCGCTGCTGCCATTGGTTTGGGAGCCCGGCTATTGCAGATGCTTGGCGTAGGTGTCCCCGGCCGCGCGTTTCAGTTCGGCGCCGGCATCCTGTCCGATCCGGGCTGCATCCGATACCACGCCCGAACGGTGGACCGCCCAATGGGAACTGCCGTCGGGCAGGAACAACAGGCCGTCGAGGGTCAGCACCTCGCCGTCGATCCGTGCCAGGGCCGCGATCGGGGTACGGCACGACCCATCGAGTTCCGCAAGGAGCCCGCGTTCGGCGTCGAGTTCGGCCGAGGCCGTCGGAGATTGCAGCGGGGCGAGCAAGGCTCGAACGTCTGAATCCGCCTCCCGGCATTCGATACCGAGCGCACCTTGCGCCACGGCGGGAAGCATCTCGTCCACGGACAGGACGCTCCGTGCCATGCCGGCCATACCAAGACGTTCGAGGCCACAAAGGGCCAGAAGCGTCGCCTCGCAGGTGCCCTCCTGAAGCTTGCGCATCCGCGTATTGGCGTTCCCGCGCATCGGGACGATGCGCAGATCTGGCCGCCGCATGAGAACCTGAGCGGCGCGACGCAGGGAGGAGGTGCCCACGCGGGCACCTGGCGCAAGGCCGGCAAAGCCGTCCGCCTGAGCGGAGAGGAAGGCATCACGCGGATCGTCACGTTCCAGAATGCAAGCGATGACCAGCCCCTCGGGCAGCCAGGTCTCGACATCCTTCATCGAATGCACGGCCACATCGACCACGTCGGCGAAAAGGGCCTGTTCGAGCTCCTTCGTGAAGAGCCCCTTGCCGCCAATCTCCGAGAGCGGCCGGTCGAGGATGCGGTCGGCCACCGTATTGACGACCACCAACTCCGTTTCCAACTCCGGATTGGCCGCCACGATCTTGTCGCGGACCATTCCCGTCTGCGCGAGAGCCATGGGGCTGCCGCGGGTGCCAATGCGGAGGGGGCGCTGGATCATGGGCAATGGCCGCCTTTGCAAGGACGCTTCGGACAAAGCCGCCTCTATCGAGGACGGTTTCCTTCAGTAAGCAGTCGGCGGCCGGCTGTCACCGTGGCGAAGGCTTCGCGCGACGTGCCTGCCTAGGAGCGAAAGGACTCAATTCACCCACCCGCGATCATCGAATCCTTACGAAGGAGGGACGAATGTCGCGTGACCTCTGGTTGAGACGAGAAAGATGGCTCAGAGCAAGCTCGAACGGTTCCGAGACTCGCATTTCCCCCCGGATGACGACGAAGCCTTTCACCGGTCGTCCGAGCGGAGCGTGCTGTCGGGTGGAATCACTCCGGTCCGTTCTGGAAAGCCTCCACGTGACGGGCGGCGTAGCGTTCTGGGTCGTGCCTATTTCGGTCTCAAGCTCATCGGGACACTCGGGCCACTGGCCTTCCTGCTTCTATCGGCCGTCGCCGAATGCGGACCTAGCTCCTCATCGTTGCTACCGGACGTCTTAAAAGCGAGTGCCTGCGCACGGCGCGACCTCACCCGCCACGTCTGGTCCATCGAGAATACGCTCAAGACCGTGTCGGACCGTCTGCACTGAGGCCGTCCGGTCCCAATGAGATGTCCGTGACGAGGGTTACCATGAGCCGAACCTTCCAGCCGGTAGCGCCGTTTCGAGCGGGATCACGCGGGGGCTCGATTGTGCCATCCCAGGAGAAAAGCCGGGGAGTGATGCAATCAGCTTCGCTCGTCGTTTTCCTGCTGCGCTCCAGATCTACCGGGATCACTTCGCGCGGCGGAGGGGCGACCGCATCGCGGTACGCCGATCAGAGCCATCCCAGAGAGGCCATCGGCGATATCGGGACGGCGCTTGAGGACGCCAAGGCGCACCGTCCGCGCCAATGCTGGGTGCCGGGGCTGCTGCGGATGTCAGCCTGATCCTCCTGGCCATCCCCTCTCATGGTGATGGTGCCATCGGTCCCGGCGTCTCGCCACATTGAGACGAATGTCGGCTTCTACGCTAGCCAAGTCCTTTCGGACCTGCGCCCGCGATGGCATCGCGGAGCGCTGGGCGCGCCTCGATCGCCGCTTCAAGATGCTGGTCCGCCATCCGGCCCCGACCGTTCCCGCCGTCAGAACGCCTGAAGGGTCAGCTCTGTATGTTCGACACTCGGCGGGCCCTCGAAGAAGGGAGAGACCATAGCGCGATAATCCTTCCAGGCCTGCGAGCCGGTGAAGAGTTCGGTATGGTCGGCAAGCGTTTCCCACTCGATTAGCAGCCGGTAGCGCTGAGGCTTCTCCAGGGAACGGCGCACGGTGAAGCTCCTGCAGCCCTTGGCAATCTTGAAGATCTCAGATGCCTTGGCGATGTTTGCTTCGAAATCAGCCTCCGTCCCGGCTTTGATGTCGATCTGTGCAATTTCGAGGATCATGGCGTGGTCCAAACCCATCTCAGTGGCATGAGGTTTCAGCGCAGCTTGCGCCCGAGCTTCCGGGCGAGGATCCGCTGCGGGCTGCGCTCCGGATCCGCCTGACTCGTCACCGGAAGGTAGGCGGTCTGTTCCAGCATGTAGCGACCACCCATGGCGCCGTGCATCACAAGGTCGGAGAACGTCACCCAGGTCTGGCCCGGTGCGAATTGCACGTCGGCCTGGGGGCCGCTCTGCTGGTACTCCATGTCCTGCTTCAGCGCATCGTGGAGATGCAGCATCAGGTGGTCGTATTCGGAGCGGCGCGCCTTGGTGATCCGGAGGGCCGCCAGCAGCCGTGCCGACAGGGGCGAGTAGCCGGGCAGACGCGGCAGGAATTTTTCGGCCATCGAGCCGAAATCCTCGCCCACCCGCCACAGGCGCGGTTGGCCGCTCGGATTGATGTTGCGGAAGATGCGCAGGATGCGCTTCTCGCCGATCGGGTTCGACGGAAAGGCGTCCACGTGCAGGCGTGTATCGTCCCGGCGCCAACTGAGCTTGCGCTGGTCCACCTCGAACGGGCGGTAGGAGGTGCCGGCCAGCGTGACCTTGCCGGTATAGGCGGGCAGGTGTCGCTCGATCAGCCCCTGGGCGAAAGCCTTGTATCGAATGAGAAGCTGGCGCAGCGCCTCCTGCTCCTCCGGCGTCCCAGCGGCGCCTCTCAGAGCCGCGTCCTTGCCGCGGATGTTGACGTTCTTGGCCTTGCCGTCGGCAAAGGGTCGTTCGACGAAGCGTTTCTCGAAGTCGCTGATGGGGAAGTCTTCGTCGTGGAAGACCAGGACCGAGCCGCCTTCCAACGCTTCGACAAGGGAGGGAGCGCCGGGCGCTGATCCGTCGCGGGCGACGGAAAGGATCGGGCTGATCATTGGGGAAGCGTCCTCGAAAGCCGCGTGTGCCGCGCGGTTTAGCCGAAGCCAGAGGTTTCCGCCACGGGCAGGCCGCCAAGGGAAACAGCAAGGTCGAGCACCGTCACCGGCGACCACGAACATGGGAACATCGGCACTATCACGCGCGATCTGCGCTGCAATAGCGGTGGACGAAGTCTTCGCCCGGTTGTCATCGTTCCGGCATCGGCTCAACCATGATGAATCGACCGATGGCATTCGTCGCAACCTTGGCGCATGTCCGACCGTTCTCTCGGTTGCGGGCAGGTCCACAGGTCTGGCCGCGACGGCAACGAGGAAGCCGACGATGGCGACATTGAAGGAATTCGAGGAGGCCCTGCGCGAGCAGGGCATGAACATGGCGCTGGCCCTGCTCCAACGTTTGCGCGAACGCGACCGGGCGACCCGCACGATCAAGCCTGCTCGACGCCTCACGGGCCAGAAGATGACACCGGATCTGGCGCGGGCGATCCTCGACCTTCATGCCTCCACGGGAATGACCCAGCAGGAGATCGCCTTCAAGGTCGGCGTGAACCAGGGGCGGGTCAACGAGGTCATCAAGCGCGGCAAATGGCTGAGCGACGATCCGAGTGCACCGGAAGCGGTGGCCCGCGACAAAGCAAAAGCCCGGATGCGCGGCGAGCCGAAACAGCACCGTCCCGCACCAAAACCTCCGGTCCGCAAGGAGCGCTCGGTCGCCGCGCGCCGCAGGCAGAGCCCACAGGGGCAACTCGTATTCGGCGACCTCTGAATCGCGCCTGAAACTCGGCGGATCCGCACGGAGTTACTCTGATCGAACCGTGTCTTCATGCGGCCAAGGGCGGGGGACTTCCGGCGGTGGTCAGGATATTCAATTTCGGCGGCGTCATGTGTGCCGTCCTCGGCATCAGTTGGCCCGCAATGGCGCAGCGGGCATCCACCCTCGACATGACGTGCCCCGAGGCACGAACTGTCGTATCGCGGAACCGTGGCATCGTCCTCGGTACGGGTGGAGCGACCTATGACCGCTTCGTACGTGACCGGGGCGCTTGCGAGGTGACCGAGATCACAATCCCCGCCTACGCACCCACGCGCGATACATCGGATTGCTTCATCGGCTACCGATGCCAGGAGCCCGGCCGGGGCGATCGGTTCGACGGATTCTGATTGCGTGAAGGCGCCCCAACCTCGCGGCCGGGGCGCCCGTCATCGAAGGACCGGCGATTACGCCGCCGCTTGCACCTGACCTTCGATCACCGGTGCCTTCGTGCCGGCGGACGTGGCGATCTGGATCTGGCGGGGCTTCTTCGCCTCCGGAATCTCACGGACGAGATCGATATGGAGCAGGCCGTTTTCCAGGGCCGCTCCCGTCACCTGGACGTAATCGGCAAGCTGGAACCGGCGTTCGAAACCACGGGCGGCGATACCCTGATGCAGGACCTCGGCCTTCCGGCTGGTATCGGGACTACGCTCGCCCTTGAGCGTGAGCGCGTTTTCCTTCACCTCGATGGTGAGGTCAGATTCGGTGAACCCAGCCACCGCGACGGTGATGCGGTAGGCGTTCTCACCTGTGCGCTCGATATTGTAGGGCGGATAGGTCGGGACCGCATCCGCGCTCACGAACTGATCGAGGGCCGAAAAGAGACGGTCGAAGCCGACGGTAGAGCGATAGAGGGGAGCAAGATCGAACTGGCGCATGACATATTCTCCGTAGGAAGCAACATGTAACGTATCGTCCGCCCGAGGGGCCGGACCGTTGCGCCGCCGTATCGGCCGGCGCTCCTCCAATATCGGAGGCGCGTCGGAGGGCTTCAAGAGTTTGGATACCCCGTCGCATGCAAATTTTGTCGTCGCATCTCTTGTCCGGACCCTACACATGCTGACCCTTGCTTCCACGCCCGGAAATCCGGTCCCTCCGGGGGGAACGCTGGTCGTTGTCCATGCTGATGACGGGATTCGGCTGAGGGCCGCCCATTGGCGCCCGACGACCCGGTTGGCAAAGGGGACGGTGTGCCTGTTGCAGGGCCGGGCCGAGTTCATCGAGAAGTACTACGAGACCATCACCGAGCTGCGCCGCCGCGGGTTCGCCATCGTTGCGTTCGACTGGCGGGGCCAGGGGGAATCGCAGCGACAGGTCTCCGACGCGCATCGCGGCCACGTGGCGCGGTTCGACGATTATCGCCGCGATCTCAGGGCAATCGAGGATGCGATCCTGCGGCCGCTGATGCCGCATCCACACATGTGCCTCGCCCATTCCATGGGGGGTGCCGTGGCCCTGACCGGGGCGATGGATGGGTGGCTGCCCTTCGCCCGCCTCGTCACCGTGGCGCCTATGCTGTCGATCCGGATGATCCGTTTTCCGGTGGCGTCCTTCTTCCTCGCCCGTGTGCTGCACGCGTTGGGTCTCGGGCGCAGTTACATCCCGTTCGGCAAGCCGGCTTCCTTGGCGACGAAACCGTTCGCTGGAAACCGCCTCTCGGGCGATCCCGCCCGCTATGAACGCAATGCCCAGGCGGCCCGCGCCGTCGGCGCAAGCGCCGTGGGGGATCCGAGCGTGGCCTGGATCGTCGGCGCGTTCCGGGCGATGGCAAAGCTCGCCGATCCGCGAAAGGCCGCCTCGATCCGTATTCCGACCCTCGTCATCGGTGCCGGCGCCGATCCTGTGTGCGACACCGCGATCACGGAACGGTTCGTCGGCCGCCTCTCCTCCGGATTCCTCCTCGTCCTGCCCGATGCCCGTCACGAGATCCTTTCGGAACGCGATGCCATCCGAGACGATTTCTGGGCGGCTTTCGATGCTTTCGTGCCGGGGACGGTGGTGTCGGACAGGGCTGAACATGCCGAAACGGGGCGGGCCGTCGCCGCCGCGATGACGCCGTGAGACAAGCGTCGGCCTGACCGGACAAGGCCATCGCCTCACCTCGACCGGAGGAGAATTACAGGGCCTAAAAATTTGAAAAATCAGGGCTTTACGGGTTGAGGTGGCGCAAGGCGGCGGCGTGCAGCCGTACATCTCCGGCGGCGACGATGCGACCGCCCTTCACGGCGGGGCTGCCGTCCCAGGCGGTGATGACGCCGCCGGCTCCCTCGATGATCGGGATCAGAGCAACGATGTCATGGGCCTTCAGGCCGGCCTCGACCACGAGATCGATCTGACCGGCCGCGAGCATGCAATAGGCGTAGCAATCGGTCCCGTAGCGCGACATGCGCACGGCGCCCTCGATGCTCCGGAAGCGATCCTGCTCGTCGCCCGGCGCGAACAGGCGCGGATCCGTGGTGGCGAGCAGCGCATCGGCGAGGCGCTCGCAGCGGCGGGTCATGAGTTTGCGCGGGCCTCGGATGCCCTGGAACGTCGCACTCGCCCCATCTCCGACGAAGCGTTCGCCGAGATAGGGCTGATTCATCAGGCCGCGTACCGGTACGCCGTCATGGAGCAGGCCGATCAGGGTTCCCCAGGTGGGAAGGCCGGTGATGAAGGCGCGGGTGCCGTCGATCGGATCGAGCACCCAGACGCATTCGGCATCCGCATGGTCGGAGCCGAACTCCTCCCCGACGATGCCGTGGGTGGGAAACGTGCTCCGGATCCGGCCGCGCAGGATCGTCTCCGCGGCCCGGTCTGCCTCCGTGACGGGGTCGAAGGCGCCCGTCCCCCTGCCCTTGTCGTCCATGCCGAACGAGGCCCGGAAGAAGGGCAGGATGGCCTGGCCCGACTCGGTGGCGAGGTCTTCCATGAACCGTGCGAGATCGACGACGCTCATCGAAAGCCTCCCTGTGGAACCGCCCCGCAACCGAAGCGGTGACGGGCGCGCCGCGTCAAGCCCGGACCGCCACGACCCGCCCCGAAACACCGCCATCGCACCGGCGTAACCAGCGCCATTGGACGGCTCTTCGACCCCCGACGGCCCCCTGCGCAATCACGATGCGATGGCGGTCGCGAGGGGTGCCGATGGCGGCGTCTCGGGCAAAGTTTCGGGTGCGGAAGGCTCCGTTTTCGCGGCCGGGGCCGTGGTGCCGGCCCGGGCGAGGACGGCCTGCAACGCGGCGTCGAGGGACGACACATGGACGTCGCCGCCGATCTGCGTCCGCAGGCCCTCGTCGTTGAGAACTTCGTGATCGGCCTGCCAGAGGCCGACGACGATGGGCAGGTCCGGCATGCGCCGCTTCAGCCGTCCGACGAGGCGGCGCAGATGCGTCGGCTCCCCGTTGATGGCGAGGGACACGATGCAGGTCATCCGGGCCGAGCCGGGATCGAACCCGTCGATCTGGACCCGCGCCACCTCGGAGAAGGGAACGATCCGCGTGCCGATGCCGCGCCTGTTAAGGAGCTGGGCCAGGATCGTGCAGGCGGATTCGTCGACGAAGCTGCGCCCCGTCACGCACAGGACCGCACCGTCCTGCTTCCAGCTTTCGGGAATCTCGGCCGGAGCGGCGAAATCGTCGTCGGGCACCTCGACCTCCCGGCGGTCGAGGCCGGCGATGAGGACGGCGACCGTATCCCGGATGTCGGTCTTCTGCTCGGGCGTGAGCACTCCGCGGGCCGCGTCGCGGGCGGCGAGTTCGAGACCCTTCAGCACCACGTCGTCGTAATAGGAGGAGAGCGAGCACTCCTTGAGGATCAGCTCGGCATGCTCCTCCGCCTCCTCCGGGTCGTCGGCGAGGATGCGCTGGTAGAAATTCTCCACCGGGGTCAGGGCCGGCCGGTCGCCGAACAGCACGTCGAGGAATTCGAGCTTGTCCACGTGCCGCCCCAGCACGACGAGGCAGACGGTGAGCGGCGTCGACAGCAGCAGGCCGACCGGTCCCCACAGCCAGGTCCAGAACAGGGCCGAGACCAGCACCGCGAAGGGCGACATGCCGGTGGACTGTCCGTAGAGCATCGGCTCGATGACATGCCCGGTGAGGGGTTCGAGGATCAGGAACACCGCGAGCGTCGCGATGACCATCGTCCAGCCGGGATCGACCGCCGCCGCGAGCGCCAGGGGGAACAGGGCCGCCACGGCCGCGCCGATATAGGGAACGAACCGCATCAGCGCCGAGAAGATGCCCCAGAGGGCCGGGTTGGGCACGCCGATGACGGAGAGGCAGATGCCGATCACGACGCCGAAGGCGGCGTTGAGGGCGAGCTGGACCAGGAAGTAGCGGCTCAGCCGCCGCGCGGCGTCGTCCATCGCCACCGTGGTCCGGTGGAGGTCGCTCGATCCCACGAGGCGGATCATGCGGTCGCGCAGGTCCTCCCGCTGCATCAGCAGGAACAGCAGCACGATGAAGACGATGCCGGTGGTGGCTAGGGGATGCAGGATCGGCGACAGGATGGTGTTGGCCAGCGCCAGCGGATCCGGCGCCCGCTCCTTCATCTCGACGACGACCGGCTTCTCGGGCGGCGGAGGGTTGGGTTTCCCGGCTTCCGGTTTGGGAGCCTCGGGCTTCGCGCTCTCCTCGCCGCCCTGGTGCATGGTCCGGCCGATATTGGCGACGTAGTCGGCCAGCCGCCCGGCCGGGCTGTCGCGAAGGCCCTCAACCTTCTGCTCGATGGTGGTGCGGTAGCGGGGCACGTCCTTGGCCAGATCCGCGAGCTGGACGCCGATGAGGGTGGCCAGGGCCGCCGCCACCCCGAGAGCCATGACGACGGAGGTGGCCACCGACAGGAAGCGACCGAAGCGCAGGCGCCGCAGCAGATGGACGATGGGTCCGAGGACGAAGGACAGCAGGACCGCGATGGCGATGGGGATGAGGACGTCGCGGCCGATATACAGGCCGGAGACGATCAGGGCGGTGACGATGAGCGGCGAGGCCAGGGAGGGCGGGATCGCTTCGGCCGGGGCGATGCGGGTCGCCCGGGGCGGCAGCATGGCGGTCCGGACCGATGTCGCCCGCGAAACGCCGCTCCTCGCGCTCGCATCGCCGGAGGCAGCCGGCTGCCGCGGGGCCTCGTCCGCCGGTTTCGGTGTCGCCATGTCAGGTCCGTCTCAACGCCACGCATGCGACCGCGCGACGGAAAGGCCGGCGCGGTTGTGGTGGGGAACGGAGTATCGGCGGGAAACGATCCCTGCTGCTTTCGTCGATTGCATTCATTTCGCAATCAGGCGCCGCTGAATGCGGCCAGGTCGAATCCCGCTTCTCCCAGCGCCAGCCGTACCGCCCGCGCCGTCTCCACCGCGCGCGGCGTGTCGCCATGGACGCAGATCGTGTCGATGGACACCGCGATCCGGCGGCCGGTCAGGGTGATCACCGCCCCCTCCTCCACCATGCGGCGGACCCGCGAAGCCGCCTCGGCCGAATCGTGGATCACGGCTCCGGGACGCGAACGCGCGCTGAGCTGCCCGTCCTCGTCATAGGCCCGGTCGGCATAGATCTCCCGCACCACGGCGATACCGGCCTCGAGCGCGGCGCGCTCTGCAGCGAGCCCTGGCATCACGACCAGGGGCAGGGTCCGGTCGACGGCGCGGACCGCCCGCGCGAGGGCGTTTGCCACCTCCGCATCGGCATTGGACAGGTTGGCCAGGGCTCCGTGCGCCTTCACATGGGTGACGCGATGATGGCCGAGGGCCGCGCAGGCCTGGAGCGCGCCGATCTGGTAGGCCACCCCCGCCTCGATCTCGGCCGCGCTCTCGGCGATGACCCGGCGGCCGAAGCCGCGCAGATCCTGGAAGCCCGGATGGGCGCCGATGGCCACGCCCCTCGCCTTGGCCGCCGAGGCGGTGGCGACCATGATCGCCGGATCGCCGCCATGGAAGCCGCAGGCGACATTGGCCGAGGTGACGAGATCGAGAAGGGCCGCGTCGTCACCGAGCGTATAGGGCCCGTAGCCTTCGCCGAGATCGGCGTTGAGATCGATGCGCATGGGTGTCGCCTCCATCCGCGATCTACCGCTTGCCGAGGCCGGCGTCACCGTGATCGCTCCGCGTCCAGCCCGGCGGCGTCGAGGTTACGCCCAAGAGACGGAGAGCGACGCCGGGCGACGCGTCCCTCGCCTGTCCGTTCCGTCTCTGCGCGGAGCGCCAAATCCGGTCACCGGACCAGGGGGACATGACGCATGAAGGCCGCTCCATTCTGCAATAAGATCGGGAATTTCAGTATAATCCGGCAGGTCCTCAATCGCCGGTGTGAAAACGAGCCGGTCTTGTTGTGATTCAGGTGCACAATGATGCAAATTTAGTGAAATCTTAGGCGTTTCACAGCATTCGATGATGGATCGTTCGGCGATCGGTAGACAGATGAGCGGGTTGGCTTTCGGACAGGGTGATCCGTCGGCGCGTCGCGAGGACGATCGTGACGCGACCAGTCTGCACGGCGTGGCGGCCGAAATCGCCGAGCTGAAGCGCATCTCATCGGACAAGAGCCGCCGCATCCAGAACATCACCGGGCAGGTGAAGATCCTGGCATTGAATGCCCTGATCGAGGCGGCGCGGGCCGGTGAGGCCGGACGGGGCTTCTCCGTGGTGGCGCAGGAGGTCCGCGCCATCGGCGCCGAGGTCGAGACGATCTCGCGGGCTCTCGAAGTCGAACTGTCGGACCGGATCGCCGCGGTCCAGTCCAAGGTCGAGACCCTCGCCGAGGGCTCGCGCAAGGACCGGCTGATCGACCTCGCCCTCAACGCCGTCGAACTGATTGACCGGAACCTCTACGAGCGGACCTGCGACGTGCGCTGGTGGGCGACCGATGCGACCCTGGTGGCCTGCGCCGCCGATCCGGCTCCGGACACGGTCGCCCACGCCGCCGAGCGCCTGGCCGTGATCCTCGGGGCCTACACCGTCTATCTCGACCTCTGGCTCTGCGGCATGGACGGACGGGTCATCGCCCATGGACGGCCGGAGCGCTACGGCGACGTCATCGGCCGCGACGTGTCCGACGAACCCTGGTTCAGGAAGGCGGCCGGCCTGCCGGACGGCGACGCCTACGTGGCCGCCGACGTGGCGTGTCAGCCGCGTCTGGGAGGCGCCCAGGTGGCCACCTACTGCGCCAGCGTCCGCGACGGCGGCAGGGGCCGGGCGCGGCCGATCGGCGTGCTGGCGGTCCATTTCGACTGGGAGCCCCAGGCCCGGTCCATCGTCGAGGGCGTGCGCGTGGCGCCTGAGGATCGGGACCGGACGCGGGTGCTGCTGGTCGACGCCCAGCGCCGCGTCCTCGCCGCGTCCGACCGGCGCGGCCTCCTCACCGAGATCCTGGCGTTCCAGCCGGGCGACCGCGCCAGCGGCGGCGATCGCGAGGCCGCGTCCGGCGCGCTGACCGCGTTCCATCGCACCCCCGGATACGAGACCTATGCCGGGCTCGGCTGGTACGGGGTCATCGTGGAGACCCCAATGAGCGCCTCGCCGTCGCCGAGGGGCTCCGCACCGTAGCCCTCGCCCAGATCGGCGTCGACATCGATGCGGCGGCTCATGCGGCCCGTGGCGGCTGCGCCCGCAGCATCACCCCGAACCCTTCGTCCGCGTCGCCGATGAAGCGGACGCCCTCCCCTTCCAGGGCGCACCGGATGGCGTCGAGGGTGCGGATGCGCGGGGCGACCTGATCGCTCTCGATCATGTTGAGGGTGACGACGGAGAGGGAGGCCCGCGCCGCGAGCGTCCCTTGCGTCCATTTCAGCAGCCCGCGCCCGGCGCGGATCTGTGCGGATGTGATCATGCTGCGGAGATGGACCGAACTGTAAGATTTTTCAAGTTTCGGCTTGACTGGACCGGAGCCCGACTCTAATCACCCCGCCATCGGCCTGCCGGGCCGGTGATCGAGGGTTATCGCACCCCTATCGACGTCCACGGTGGCGAGCCGTGGGGGCCTCGAAGCCCAGTCGTCCTCGTTCGTTCATGACCGGCAGACCAGATTGACTCACCGGCGCGGGCCGGCGGGGGCTCGGTTATCACCTGTCACGTGAAACGTCCCGAGCCCCGTTCGACACGTCCGCGTCCCTCGCCATTCGGTCCCCGCCACGGACGGAGCAACGCATGAAGAAAGTCGACCGCCAAGTCGCCGCGTTCGCCCGTCTAGGGGGCGAAAGCCGGCGACCGACCCGTCTTTGATCCGGCGCTCCGCGCGGGCCGCTGACGAACGGTTATCTTTGGGATGAAGGGCTCTTGAGCCCTGGGGTTCGACCCCCCGACGGCCTCGCGGCCGATCCGTTCGCCTCGACCATGTCCGCGCGGCCACAGGGCCGTGATCACCGAGATTTCCTCATCGCTAACGTTTCCGTCGCTTCCGCGCGGCGCGGGCCTGCCGGCTCGCGTCCGAGCGACCGCGCCGGAACCCGGCGGCCCATGCGGGCCGGGAGGGGACGGTTATCGGTAGAGCGCCGCGGGCCTTGCCCCGCGGAGGGTGCGGATTCGAGTTCCGCCGGGGCCGCCGCGGTCCCGAAGCTCATGGCACCGTCCCCCGAACACATGCCCGCATGGCCGACCCGGATCGGCGAGCGGATCACCCCATCGGCCGCGCGGGCCGAGACGGCAGGGTTATCGGATCTTTAGGTCGCGGGTTCGAACCCCGCCGGGCAGCGATGCCCGTAGCTCAGTCGGTAGAGCGAAAGACTATCCTGCCTCGGTCCCATGCCCGCGCGGCCCCAACGAACCACCGGGCACGAGGCCCCGTGGAGGAAGGAGCGAGCGAAGATGTCCTATGCCAAGCTGTTCTCGCTCCGGCGCAATCCGCAGTCGGAGCCCATTCCCCGCACCGTGCCGAACTCGGCCGGCGGCCATGCCTTCCCGGTGAGCGACTGGACGCGGCTCGACCGCTTCCTGGTGCTCGGCTCCGAGGGCGGCTCCTACTATGCCGGCCCCGTCGCCCTGACCCGCGACAATGCGCAGGCCGTGCTCCGCTGCCTCGCGCAAGACGGGCCGCGCGTGGTCGCCGCCATCGTGGCGGTGAGCGAGGCCGGCCGGGCTCCGAAGCAGGATCCGGCGATCTTCGCCCTGGCGCTCGCCGCCTCGGCGGAGGGCGAGCATGCCCTCGCCACCCGTCGGGCCGCCCTGGCCGCCCTTCCGCGGGTCTGCCGCACGGGGACGCATCTGTTCCAGTTCGCATCCGCCGTCGAGGCGATGCGCGGCTGGGGCCGCGGCCTGCGCCGCGCGGTGGCCGGCTGGTACCTCGCCCGCCCGGTGGAGGCGCTGGCCTACCAGGCGGTGAAGGTTCGGTCGCGCAACGGCTGGTCGCATCGCGACCTGCTGCGGCTCGCCCATCCGGAGACGGGCGAGCCGGATCGGGCCGCCCTGTTCGACTGGATCTGCCGAGGCACCCTCGCCGAGGCGGCGCCGGCCCTCGTCCACGCCTTCGCCTCGGTGCAGGCGCCGGGCGTCAACGGGGCTTCGGCCGCGGCGATGATCCGCTCGCACGGCCTGCCGTGGGAGGCGCTGCCGACCGAGCTGATGACGAGCCGGGCGGTGAACGAGGCGCTGATCGAGCGCATGCCGGTGGGAGCCCTCGTGCGTCAGCTCGGGCGGCTCACGGCTTTGGGTGTGCTCGCCCCCTTCTCGGAGGGGACCGAGCACGTCCGGGCGGTGCTGTCGGATCGGGAGCGCATCCTCAAGGCGCGCCTCCACCCGATGGCGCTGCTCCTGGCGCTCAAGACCTACGCCTCGGGGCGCGGCGAGCGCGGCCGGCTCTCCTGGGAGCCGGTGGCGGCCATCGTCGAGGCGCTGAACGCCGCGTTCTACACGGCGTTCGCCTCGGTGACGCCCTCGGGCAAGCGTCTCGTCCTGGCCCTCGACGTGTCGGGGTCCATGGCGACGGGCGGTGTCGCCGGCTCCTCCCTCACCCCACGTGAGGCGGCCGCCGCCATGGCGCTCGTCACCGCGGCCACCGAGGAGCACTGGCAGGTCGTCGGCTTCACGGCCGGACCCGGCCGGCGCTGGAACGAGGGTACGGCGCTGACCGCGCTGCCGATCGGGCCGTCGATGCGGCTCGACGCGGCGGTGGCGGCCACGGCCGACCTGCCCTTCGGCGGGACGGATTGCTCGCTGCCCATGCGCTGGGCCCTCGAGCGGAACGTCCGGGCCGACGCCTTCGTGGTCTACACGGACTCGGAGACGTGGGCGGGGCCGGTCCATCCGGTAGAGGCCCTGCGTGCGTACCGGCATAAGACCGGAATCGACGCGAAGCTCGTGGTCGTGGGGCTCGTCTCCAACGGCTTCAGCATCGCCGACCCGGAGGATGCCGGCATGCTCGACGTGGTGGGCTTCGACGCCGCCGCGCCGGCGCTGATCGCGGATTTCCTCCGCGCCTGACAGGGGAGACGGACGGCGCGCCGCCCGTCTCCCGAATGCCCGGGCATCACACGATGACCGGCATCTCCGCCATCCCGCCGGTGCCGAAGACGCGCTTGTAGCGGGCGATCTCGTCCGCCGGCCCGATGGCCTTCGACGGATTGTCGGAGATCTTCACGGTGGGGCGGCCGTTGGCGGCGATGACCTTGCAGACGATGGAGATCGGATCGAGCCCGTGATCGGGCACGAGGCCGCGAAAGTCGTTGGTGAGCAGGGTGCCCCAGCCGTAGCCGATGCGCATCCGCCCGTGGAAATGCGCGTGGATCGCCTCGATCGTCCCGATATCGAGCCCGTCCGAGAAGATCGCGAGTTTGTCGCGAGGGTCGCAGCCGCGCGACGCCCACCAGGCGATGGCCTCCTCGCCGCCCTCGATCGGGTCCTTCGAATCGATGCGGATGCCGGTCCAGGCGGTCATCCAGTCCGGCGCCCGGGCAAGGAACCCCGTGGTGCCGTAGGTGTCGGGCAGCATCACCAGCAGGTTGCCGGCGTAATCCTGCTGCCAGTCGCGCAGCACGTCGTAGGGCGCCTGGGCCAGGGCCGCGTCGTCCTCGGCCAGGGCGGAATAGACCATCGGCAGTTCGTGGGCGTTGGTGCCCACCGCCTCGACCTCGCGGCGCATGGCGATGAGGCAGTTCGACGTGCCGAGGAAGGCCTCGCCCAGGCCCTCGCGCATGGCCTCGACGCACCAATCCTGCCACAGGAAGCCGTGGCGGCGGCGGGTGCCGAAATCGGCGATGGAGAGGTCGGGCAGGGCCTTCAGGCGCTCGATCTTCTCCCAGACCCGGGTCATCGCCCGCGCATAGAGGACCTGCAACTCGAACTTGCCCAGCGCCCGCAGGATCCCGCGCGAGCGCAGCTCGTTCAGGATGGCGAGCGCCGGCACCTCCCACATGGTCGTCTCGATCCAGGGGCCGTGGAAGGTGAGGACGTATTGCCCGTCGCGCGCCTCGAGCTCGTAGTCCGGCAGCCGGAACCCTTCGAGCCAGTCCATGAAATCGGCCGAGAACATCTGGCGGTGGCCGTAGAAGGTGTTGCCGCGCAGCCAGGTCGATTCTCCCCGGCTCAGGCGGACGGTGCGGGCGTGATCGAGCTGTTCGCGCAGTTCGCCCACATCGACGAAATCGGCGATGCGCACCGAGCGGCTGCGGTTCTGGATGCCGAAGGTCACGTCGGCGTCGCGGTGGCGGCGAAAGATCGTCTGCGCCATCAGGAGCTTGTAGAAATCGGTATCGAGCAGCGACCGGAAGATCGGGTCGATCTTGAAATTGTGGTTGTAAACCCGCGTCGCGAGATCGAGCATGGTCGGGACGGATCCGGCGCGGGAACCGGGCGCCCGCTCGCCGGCAAAAGCGCATGGGCCGCGGGCGCGAGTCAATCGCGCACCTCGTGATCGGCGGGGACCGCAGGCCGCCCGGTTGGTTCGGACCCCCTCCTTATCGAAGTACGGCACGGTTCGTCACGGATCCCCTCCCCACAAGGGGGAGGAGAGGCCTGCGCATCTCACGACCTATGTGGGTTCGGCAGAGGGAGCCGTGCCGTGGACAAACCAAAAGGGCGGCCACCCGCTTCGGATGACCGCCCTCCTGTCCGACCCATCTATAAAATCAGGCGAGATCGACCTTCTTGGTCTCGGTCTTCGGCGATTCGCCGGTGAGCGCGGCCTTCACGTAGCCGAAGATGTGCAGGGCGGTGGCGTTGGGGCTGTCCCAATACTCGCCCTTCTCCGGATGGATGCGGATGAGCGCGACTTCCGGGTCGTCCTTGCCGTTGGGGAACCAGGTCTTCATGCTCTCGCTCCACTTGTCGTCGACGACGGCCTGGTCGGTGACGATCTCGGCCTTGCCGGCGATGGAGACGTAGGTCTGGCTCGACGGGTCGGAATAGGCGAGGTTGACCTGGTTGTCCTTGCCGATCTCGGCGGTCTTCGGAGAGTGCAGCTTGGTGAAGAACCAGATGTCGCCGTTCTCGTCGGTGTCCTGGCTCCACATCGGGCGGCTGTAGAGTTTCCCGTCCTGATCCGCCGTGGTCATCATCGCGACCTTGATGTCCTTGACGAGATCGAACAGCTTCTTCGCGCCCTCGTGGTCGCGGTGGTTGCCTTGATGCATGAAACGGGTCTCCTGAAGGTCTGTCGTTCGTCTCAGGGCGCGGCGCTCCCGGTCGCGGGCCGGCCCTGAAGGCTGCACTCACAACGGGCCACGGCCCGCTTGGTTCAGCACCGGAGGAAGAAGAGGAAGAATGTCTCTGCCCGTCCCGATCCGGGGAATCCCTGGCTTAATCATCTTCAAACTGCTCCTGGGCGCGGCCTGCGCCCTCCCCGTCCTCACCGCGCCGGTCGCGGCGCAGGTCCGCTTCGGCTCCGGCGTGCGGATCGGCGGTCACGACTTCTCCCATCGGCGCTACGGCAGCGTCCATGTGGAGCGGGTGAGGCGGCTCCCCGGGCCGCCCGGATGCCGGCACCTCCGGCACGGGACGTACCGGCGCGGCGACGGCTCGGTCGTGCGCGGGCCGATGGAGCAGTGCAACCTCATCGCCATCCCGCCGGGGCGGCGCTGAATCCACGCGTCTGGCGCATATTGGAGGGGTGAGACCGCAAGAGGTCTGGCGTTCTCGCCTTCGTCGGTTACATGCAGGGGGGCGTCCGGTCCGCCGTGCCCGCCTGCCTCGCCTGGAGAACCATCTTGGCCATTACTCGCGACGACGTGCTCAAGGCGCTGTCCGCCGTCACCGTCGATGCCGGCGGGACCACGCTGCCCGCATCGGGCCGCCTCTCGCAAGTGGTGGTCGATCCCACCAACCGGGTCATGTTCTCGATCCTGATCGACCCGAGCGAGGCGGAGCGTTTCGAGCCGGTCCGGCGCAGGGCCGAGGGCACCGTCCTGGCCATGGCGGGCGTCTCCGGTGTGTTCGCGAGCCTCACCTCGGAGCGTGGCCCGAACCAGCCCGCCCCGCCGGCGCAGGCGTCGGCGCCGACGCCGCCCCAGCCGGGACGGCCGGCGCCCCCCCGCACCGGCCCTGCTTTGCCGGGCGTGCGCCACATCGTGGCCGTCGCCTCCGGCAAGGGCGGCGTCGGCAAGTCCACCACCGCCTGCAACCTCGCCCTCGCCATGTCCGCGCAGGGGCTGAAGGTCGGGTTGCTCGATGCCGACATCTACGGCCCCTCGGTGCCGAAGCTGTTCGGCCTCTCCGGCAAGCCGAAGGTGATCGAGGAGCGCCTGCTCGCGCCCATGGACGGCTACGGCATCAAGGTGATGTCCATCGGCTTCCTGATCGAGCCGGAGACGGCGATGATCTGGCGCGGCCCGATGGTGCAATCGGCCATCACCCAGATGCTGCGCGAGGTCGCCTGGGGCGAACTCGACATCCTCGTGGTCGACATGCCGCCCGGCACCGGCGACGCTCAACTCACCATGGCCCAGGCGACGCCCCTCTCCGGGGCCGTGATCGTCTCGACCCCGCAGGATCTGGCGCTGATCGATGCGCGGCGCGGGGTGACGATGTTCCGCAAGGTCTCGGTGCCGATCCTCGGCGTGATCGAGAACATGGCGACCTTCATCTGCCCGAATTGCGGCCATGCCTCGCACATCTTCGGCCATGGCGGCGCCCGCGACGAGGCCGCACGGCTCGACGTGCCGTTCCTCGGCGAAATCCCCCTGAACATGACCATCCGCGAGACCTCCGATTCCGGGCGCCCCGTGGTGGCCGTGGACCCGGACGGGCCGCATGCCAAGGTCTATCGCGGCATAGCCGCGCAGCTCTGGGCCAACCTCACCGGCGGGCCGGCCCCCCGCGCCGCGCCGCGCATCGTCATCGAGTAACCCGGCGTGGCGCCCATCCTCGGGGTGATCCTGGCCGGCGGCCTGTCCCGCCGCATGGGCGGTGGCGACAAGCCGTTGAGACTCCTGGCGGGGCGCACCCTCCTCGACCGGGTGGTGGAGCGGTTCGCGCCGCAATGCGGCCTGGGCGTCCTCCTCAACGCCAACGGCGACCCGACCCGGTTCGCGGGGTTCCCCGGTCCGATCGTGCCGGACGGGGTGCCCGACCATCCGGGGCCTCTGGCCGGCATCCTCGCCGCCCTCGACCATGCGGCCGTGCATCACCCCTCCGCGACGCATGTGGCCAGCGTCACGGGCGACGCGCCGTTCCTGCCCCTCGACCTGGTGGACCGCCTCCGGGCCGGTCTCTCCGGCGCACCCATCGCCATGGCGTCCTCGGCCGGGCGGGAGCACTTCACCGTGGCGCTCTGGGCCGTGTCCCTGCGGGACGACCTTCGCGCGTCCCTCGTCGGGCGCGGCGAGCGCCGCGTCGGCGCGTTCCTCCGCCGTCACGGCGCCGCGGCGGTGGACTGGGCGACGGACCCGGTCGATCCGTTCCTCAACGTCAACACGCCGGAGGATCTGGCGATCGCGGAGGATCGTCTGAAAGTCTCCTGATCGGACCGGGCCGTCCGACGAGGGCGGAGATCCGAAGCGGGGTCGATGTTCCGGACAACGACCCGCGACCCCGGGATTTTTGAAGACGTCGATGCGGTCTGAAACGTCCGGTTGAGGACCGTGCGAGAAATTCCCCGAGCTCGCGAGTGCTTTTCCCGGTCCGACGCTTTAAGGTTGAATGATCGCGGTCCTTACCCGGCCTTCCGCGCTGAGAGACAGATATGTGCTCCCGCCTTCGACGCGCGGAGAGCGCTGTGCCTCGCTACTACTTCGATATCAACGACGGCCGTAACGAGCGGGACGAAGAGGGCGTTCACTGCGCCGACCTGCAAGCCGCCGTCCTCGAGGCCAAGAGGTTGCTTCCCGCCGTCGCCGCCGACGAAGTGCCGCAGGATGGCGAGCGCCAGGCGATCACGGTCCTGGTGACGGACGAGGACGGTCAGGCCGTCTATCTGGCGGCGCTCGCCTATACCGGGACATGGTTGATCCGCTAGCGCCGCGTCACGCGCGCGCGGAGACTTCTCGCCGGAGCGCGGCACGTCGCCGTGGTGTGGACCGGGCGATGACGAAGGCCTGCCGGAGGCGAGCGATGCCCCGGTGCCAATGTGGATCGGCCACGGCCGAGGCCACGCCTGGCCATAGACTCGACCCGGACGGGACCGAGCCTGCACGACCTCTCCCTGCAGCGATCGTGACCCTCCCCCTCTCGTCGATCCGCACCATCCTGACACAGGCGACGACTCTTCTCGTCCTAGGCGGCTGTGTCGTGGGACCGGGCATCGACGTGGATCTCGCCCGGAGGCGGGGCAATGACGCTTCCCCCACCGACTATGCCGCCCTGACGTCGTAGCCCCTTTCGGTGGAGGCAGCGGATACGGCGCGGATTGATTCCGCCTATCTCCGGCGCGATGGCCGGGGCACGCTATACCGGATCCACGGCACCCTCGAACCCGACACGATCGGCCAGGCCGTCGCGTCGGGCTGCACTCGGATGATCGATCAGGACGCCAACGACCTCTACGCCCGCGTGGAGATCGGCACTCAAGTGGTGGTGCTCCCGCCGGGAACCGCGACCGAGGCGGCCGGCGACACGGGCGACGCAATGGCTGACGCGCGGTAGACCGACGCCGGGGACGCGACGCAGAGAAAAGGGTGCGTAGGGCGCTACGGAGGGAATGCGGGAAACCCGACCCGTGTCGGGTCGTAGCCGAGCATCGCGCCATGTGCCCCCACGGCTCGCGCGATGCTGAGGCGCCCGGCCTCATTGAGGCGTGCGAGGCCGGTCTCGAGATGACGGCGCCAGGACGGACCTCGGTTCCACGCCTCGATCCAGGAATCCGCCAGGGCGACGGGCTGGGTCCGGGCCAGGGCTTCGATCAGGAAGCCCGCCTGAGTGAGGTCCTTCGCCTGTTTCTCACGCTCGGTCCGCTCGTTCGCCACGATGAGTTTGTGGACGGCGTAGCGCTCGGGAGCCGGCACCGTGACGGAGATCCCACCGGCATAGAGGAGTGTCGAGCGGACCGGGTCCCTGATCAGGAAATCGAGGTAGCGCAGTGGCTGGGCGCTGACGCCGCCGAGGGCCGGCATCCAGACGGGCGCACCGGTCACCTCGTCGGAGCCGCGGTTCGAGACCAGAAACTCGACTCGAAACCCGCTGGCGTTCACGAACGCGCTCGTGTGGTCCGGTCGCGACAGGTTCGGCACCGGCCGGAAGCTTGCATCCACGGCCTGGAGTTCCTCGTGGACGGGAGACATACTCTCTCCGATCGCGACCGAGATGCCGTAATCCTGGGCGAGATCGATGTCGCCGGTCCTGAGCGCCCTCGTCGGGCGCTCTCCGACGAGGCCCGGAAAGGTCTGGAACGCGACCGTGCCCACCAGAACGCCGCGCAGGCGAAAGAAGCCTGCCTGCGCCAGCCGTTCGACGACCCGACCCGTCAGCGCGTCCGCCGCCGGAAACCCTGCGCTTCGCAACATGCGAACCGCGTCGATGCGTGTGCGGTAGTCGATCCGCTGGCGGTCATGGGCCTCGACCCGCCGTGTCGTCTCGGCATCCGCCACCGTGCCGACATAGCGATTCGACTTCGTACCGGTGGCGGCATCGTAGCCCTGATAATACCAGTATTCGCGCGCCTTGATGGTGCGCCTGATGAACTTGCCGTTCTCGGGAAAGTCGCGGTCGAACTCAGCATCGGCGCAACGCTGATTGAGATCGGCGAACACCGTCTGCGCGGCGGCATCGATGGACGGCATGGCTCGTATCCGCGCGTTACAGGAAAACAGCGGTTTTCATGTAACGCGCGAGAGCGAGGTGTCCAAACGAGAAAGGGCGTCCGCGCGGGTCACGCGCGGACGCCCTTTTCGGTGACGGGCGTGTCGGTTCAGGCGGCGCCGACCGTGGCCTTGACGATCTTGTCCGGCGAGCGCGGCGGCTCGCCCTTGTTGAGGCTGTCCACCACGTCCATGCCTTCGGTCACCTTGCCCCAGACGGTGTACTGCTTGTCGAGGAAGCGGGCATCGCCGAAGCAGAGGAAGAACTGCGAATTGGCCGAATGCGGGAAGTTGGTGCGGGCCATGGAGCAGGTGCCGCGCACATGCGGCTCGTCGTTGAACTCCGCCTTCAGGTCGGGCAGGTCGGAACCGCCCGAGCCGGTGCCCGTCGGGTCTCCGGTCTGGGCCATGAACCCGTCGATGACGCGGTGGAACGGAACGCCGTCATAGAAGCCCTGCCCGGCGAGCGTCTTGAGGCGCTCGACATGGTTGGGGGCGAGGTCCGGGCGCAGCCCGATGACGATGCGGCCCTTGGTGGTTTCGAGGATGATGGTCTCGGTATCGGCCATGGGTCAGACTCCTTGTCCCTTGGGACCTTGGTAGAGGAATCGCAGGGCGATGGGACGCCCCGCGATGGCGGCGCCGAGCGCCGGCGTGATCGCGAC
Organism: Methylobacterium sp. E-045; assembly: GCF_022829685.1. Taxonomy (GTDB): domain Bacteria; phylum Pseudomonadota; class Alphaproteobacteria; order Rhizobiales; family Beijerinckiaceae; genus Methylobacterium. The sequence goes on along the minus strand of NZ_JAKSYE010000134.1, from coordinate 118,664 downwards.
CGGCGTGCAGCGCCGGATCGCGTCGAGGGTTGAGCGGGTCAGGATGTCCCTGCCGCGCCGATCGGCATTCTGCATCGTGAAGGTGATGCGCGGCTCGCCGATGACGGACCCGTCCCGTCGTAGGGCGAAGCGGGCGGTGATCTCGGTGCGCGGGAAACCGGCGAGGCCCTGCGGTACCTCCCAGCAGGCGGCGAGCCTCGGATAGAGCTCCTGGAGCGTATCGGCCGGGCTCGCGGCGATGCCGCCCTCCGGCGCCTGCACCGTGACCCGCAGGGTCTCGGGCAGCGTCGGCGGCAGTCCGGCTCCCGCAATGGCGGTGCCGGTCAAGGCTGCTCCGATCGCGACCGCCGACGCGGCGACGGCGAGGCGCATCGGGCGCCCCCCTGTCGCGGCTCCGGTCATTTCGCGCCTCCGGTCATTTGGCGGCTCCGCTCATTTAGCGCCTTGGGCCATCTGCATCTTCACGATCTTGTCCGGGTTCTGGACCGCGCCGCCCGGAGCGTCCTTGGCCGCTTTCTTGATCTTGTCCACGGCCTCCATGCCCGAGGAGACCAGCCCGATCACGGTGTACTGGCCGTTCAGGAACGGCGCGTCGCCGAGGCAGATGAAGAACTGCGAGTTCGCCGAGTTCGGATCGGACGAGCGGGCCATGCCCAGCGTGCCGCGGCGGAACGGGGATTGCGAGAACTCGGCCGGGATGTTCGGCAGGGACGAGCCGCCGGTGCCGTTGCCCTTCGGGTCGCCGGTCTGGGCCATGAACCCGTCCATGACCCGGTGGAACTTCAGCCCGTCGTAGAAGCCCTTCTTGATGAGGGTCTTGAGCTGGGCCACGTGCTGCGGGGCGAGGTCCGGGCGCAGCTCGATGGTGACGCGGCCGTCCTTGGTGTCGAGATAGACCGTGTTGTCGTCAGCCGCCCGTGCCACGGGGGCGAACCCGATCATGGCGGCGAGGGCCAGGGACAGGACGGCGGTCCGCCGATGGAGGGTCCGATGAGTCATGAGGGAGCGGTCTCCGGTCCGTTGAAGGAGGTGGATGGAAGGGATCAGGCTTTCGCGAAGCGCGCGGCGAGCCGTTCGGCCACGAGGGGCGGGACGAAGGGGGAGACGTCGCCCCCCATGGCCGCGATCTGGCGCACCAGGGTTGCGGTGATCGGCCGAACCCCCGTGGAGGCGGGCAGGAACACCGTCTGCACCTCCGGCGCCATGGCGCCGTTCATGCCGGCGAGCTGCATCTCGTAGTCGAGATCCGTGCCGTCGCGCAGGCCGCGGATGAAGATGCTGGCGCCCGAGCGCCGGGCCGCGGACACCGCCAGATCGTCGAAGGTGACGATGTCGAGGGCGGCGCCTTCGGCCTCGGCGAGGGGCGCGCAGGTCGCCCGCAGGAGGTCGGCCCGCTCGTCCGGCGAGAACATGGGGGCCTTGCCCGGATGAACGCCGATGGCGATCACGAGGTGCTGCACGAGCCGGCAGGCCTGACGGATGACGTCGAGGTGTCCGTTCGTGACCGGGTCGAAAGAGCCGGCGTAGAGCGCGGTGCGGATCATTACCGGTGGGCGTAGAGCATTTCGCCTCGAAACGGAACCGCCCGCGACCATCCCGGCCCGGGGGCCGAGCCTCCCGGCATCGGCGCGGTACGAAAAAGGGCGGAGGCCCCGTTGGAGCGCCCGCCCGAAGTTTCGGTCTTCGAAGTTTGGTCGACGACGTCCGGTTGATGAATCCGCGGAACGACGTGCTTGTCCGTCAGAGCTTTTTCGCGACTCCGGTATCCATGCCGAACGTCTGGTTCGAAACGGCACGGATACGGGAGCGATATGTCTCCGAAGAGCGAACTTAGCCGTGAGTCTCCGCGCCGGATATGACTTGTCTGCAACACCGAAGACCAGCCGCCGAAACGGGAATGCCGGCCGAGTGTTGCACAGGACCGGCATTCGGAAGGCAAGGTCTTGGACTGAACTCGGTCGAGCCAAGATTATTCTGAATAAAGTTTCCGTCAGGTGGCGTCTCCGGCGGGATCGATGGCCGTCACCTCTCCGGCATCGTCCTCACCTTCGCCTTCACCTTCGATATGCTCCACCGACACCACGCGTTCGGTCTTGTCGGTGTTGAACACCGTCACCCCCTGCGAGGCCCGGCCGACGATGCGGATATCGTCCACCGGTACACGAATGAGCTGACCGGCATTGGTCACAAGCATGATCTGGTCGGCGGGCTGCACCGGGAAGGAGGCGACGAGGTTGCCGTTGCGCGGGTTGACCCGCATGGCGGTGATGCCTTTGCCGCCGCGACCCGAGATTCGATACTCGAAGGAGGAGCTGCGCTTGCCGTAGCCGCGCTCGGAGAGGGTGAGCACGAATTGCTGGGCGGCCCCCATCTCGGCGTAGCGCTCCTGCGAGAGGAGCGGCGCATCCGTCGCGATGTCCTCGGAATCGGCGTCGCCGCCCTCGGTATCGCCGATCACGGCCCGCTGCATCTTCAGGAAGGCCGCCCGCTCGTCGGGGGTCGCCTCGAAGCTGTTGAGGATCGTCATCGAGATGACGCGGTCGTCCTGGGCGAGGCTGATGCCGCGCACGCCGGTGGAATCGCGGCCCTTGAAGACGCGGACGTCCTCCACGGGGAAGCGGATGCACTGGCCGTTGGCGGTCGTGAGCAGGACGTTCTGTTCGGGCTTGCAGATCTCCACGTGGACGATGTGGTCGCCCTCGTCGAGCTTCATCGCGATCTTGCCGGCGCGGTTCACTTGCACGAAGTCGGACAGCTTGTTGCGCCTCACCCCGCCGCTGGCGGTGGCGAACATCACGTCCAGGGTCTCCCAGGACGCTTCGTCCTCGGGCAAAGGCATGATCGTGGTGATGCGCTCCGTGCCCGCATCCATGGACAGGATGTTGACGAGCGCCTTGCCGCGGGCGTTGGGGGCGGCCATCGGCAGGCGCCAGACCTTCTCCTTGTAGACCTGGCCCTGGTTCGAGAAGAACAGGATCGGCGTGTGGGTGTTGGCCACGAACAGGCGGGTGACGAAATCCTCGTCGCGGGTGGACATGCCCGAGCGGCCCTTGCCGCCCCGGCGCTGGGCCCGGTAGGTCGAGAGCGGCACGCGCTTGACGTAGCCGGCATGGGACACGGTGACGACCATGTCCTCGCGCTGGATCAGGTCCTCGTCCTCGACGTTGGAATCCCAGTCGAGGATCATGGTCTTGCGCGGCGTGGCATAGGCCTCGCGGACCTCGGTCAGCTCGTCCTTGACGATGGTCATGATGCGCAGGCGCGAGCGCAGGATGTCGAGGTAATCGGCGATCTCGTCGGCGAGCTTCTGGAGCTCGTCGCCGATTTCGTCGCGGCCCAGTGCCGTGAGGCGCTGCAGGCGCAGGTCGAGGATGGCGCGGGCCTGGATCTCGGAGAGGCGGTAATTGCCGTCCGCGTCCACGCGGTGGCGCGGGTCGTCCACCAGGGCGATGAGCGGCGCGATGTCGAGCGCCGGCCAGAGGCGGCCCATCAGGGCCTCGCGGGCGGTGTTCGGATCGGGCGAGGTGCGGATGAGGCGGATGACCTCGTCGATATTGGCCACCGCGATGGCGAGACCGCACAGGACGTGGGCGCGCTCGCGAGCCTTGCCGAGGAGGAACTTGGTCCGCCGCGAGACGACTTCCTCGCGAAAATCGACGAAGGCCGTGAGCAGGTCCTTCAGGTTCATCAGTTCGGGGCGGCCGCCGTTGAGCGCCACCATGTTGCAGCCGAACGAGCTCTGCAGCGGCGTGAAGCGGTAGAGCTGGTTCAGCACCACGTCGGCCATCGAATCGCGCTTGATCTCGACGACGATGCGCATGCCGTCGCGGTCGGATTCGTCGCGGAGATCCGAGATGCCCTCGACGCGCTTCTCCTTCACCAGCTCGGCGATCTTCTCCATGAGAGTCGCCTTGTTCACCTGATACGGGATCTCGGTGAAGATCAGGGCCTCGCGCTCCTTGCGCAGCTCCTCCACGTGCGACTTCGCCCGCATGATGACCGAACCGCGCCCCGTGGCGTAGGCCTGCCGCACCCCGGCGCGGCCGAGGATCGAGCCGCCGGTGGGGAAGTCGGGGCCGGGGACGTATTCGGTGAGCTGCTCGATGGTCAGGCCCGGATCGTCGATGAGGGCGATGCAGGCGTCGATGAGTTCGCCGAGATTGTGCGGCGGGATGTTGGTGGCCATGCCCACCGCGATGCCGCCGGCCCCGTTGACGAGGAGGTTGGGGAAGCGCGCGGGCAGAACCTTCGGCTCCTCGCGCGACTCGTCGTAGTTCGGCTGGAAGTCGACGGTGTTCTTGTCGATATCGGCGAGCAGCGCGTTGGCGGGCTTGGCCAGGCGCGACTCGGTGTAGCGCATGGCCGCCGGGGGATCGCCGTCCACGGAGCCGAAATTGCCCTGCCCGTCGATGAGCATGAGCCGCATCGAGAAGTCCTGGGCCATGCGGACCAAGGCGTCGTAGATCGATTGGTCGCCGTGCGGATGGTAGAGACCGATCACGTCGCCGACGATGCGGGCCGACTTGACGTATTTGCGCTCGGGCAGGTGCCCGCTCTCATAGGCCGAGTAGAGGATGCGCCGGTGCACCGGCTTCAGGCCGTCCCGCGCGTCGGGCAGTGCCCGGCTCACGATCACGCTCATGGCGTAATCGAGATAGGAGCGGCGCATCTCGTCGGTGATGGAAACGGGCTTGATGTCCGAGGCGGGCGGCGTCGCGCCGGCGCCGGTATCGTCGTTCTCTGCCAAGGTCTTCGATCTCTGCCTGTGACGGGTCCGGCGGGCCGGGGCCGCATGGAGCGCCGGGCGCATGGGAAAGTGGGGAGCGGGGCGTTCCGCGTGGCCTCGAAAAGGCCGTCCGCGTCACGCCCTGTCTCGGGCTTTCTCCATACGCCATCCGATGCCGCCGCGCCACCGCCGGACACGTCGCGACCACATCGACAAATCCCAGACGCCGCAAGCGCTTGCGACGGCGATGTCAGAGAATGCGGGGCCGTTCGGTCTCCACCCCCTTCCACGGACAAGCGGAGCGGCGGTGGAACCCGATCCCGGGCCTACGGATGAAGGTCGTGGAGCGGCCGAACCGTCACGATACGTGGACGCGGCCCGTCCCGCCCCCGGTTCCGGATCGCCCTCCGCGTCGCTCCGGGTACACCAAAATGCCCCAAGCGAAGCGTCGTGCCCCTCACTCCTCCGCGACGCCCGCGAAGTCGGACATCTCGTAGAGCGGCCGGATCTCGATTTCGCTCGGGCCGGGCATCGGATTGGGACAGCGCTTCACCCAGTCCAGCGCTTCCTCCATGTCCGTCACCTGCCAGAGCCAGAAGCCGGCGACCAGTTCCCCGGTGGAGGCGAACGGGCCGTCGCTCACGGTGCGGGTGGCGCCGTCGAAGCCGACCCGCTTACCCTTGGCGGACGGATGCAGGCCCTCGCCGGCGAGCAGGATGCCGGCCCTGGCGAGTTCCCCGTTGAATTCGCCCATGGCGGTGAGCAGATCGAGGGACGGCATGATCCCCGCCTCGCTGTCCGTGGTGGCCTTGACCAGAACCATGACGCGCATCGATTCCTCCCTTGCTAGATCGCGCCGAGGGAAGCACGCAGACGCGGTGCGTGTGAACCGGCAGACAGTGGGACCGGTTACCCGACGCCATCGATCCCGCCGCACTCACCGAGAGGGGAACCGTCATGCTCACTCGCCCGAAGGCCGTGGCCTTCGACATCATCGGCACCGTGTTCAGCATGGAGCCGATGCGGCCCGCACTGGTGGCGATGGGCCTGCCGCCGCTCGCCCTGGACTTCCTCTACACCGCCGGGTTGCGCGACATGTTCGCCCTGGCGGCGACCGGCACCTTCGCGCCCTTCCAGTCCGTGCTGTCGGGGTGCCTCGACGAGCTGCTCGCCATGCACGGCCTCTCCGCATCGTCGGAGGACAAGACGGCCTTGCTCGCCATGATGAAGGCGCTGCCCCCGCACGAGGACGCCAAAGCCGCGTTCCGGCGGCTCACGGAGGCCGGCATCCGGGTCTTCGCCCTGAGCAATGGCGCCGCCGCGACCACGAAGGGATTGCTCGCAGCGGCGGGCATGGAGGGGCTCGTGGAGCGGGTCCTCTCCGTCGAGGAGGTCAAGCTGTCGAAGCCGCGCGCCGAGGTCTACCACCATGCGGCACGGGCCGCCGGGATTGCCCCGGGCGAGATGGCCCTGATCGCGACCCACCCGTGGGATCTCCACGGCGCCAGGATCGCCGGCCTCATGACCGGCTATGTCGCTCGTGGCGTGCCCTTCTCACCGGCCCTGCAGGCGCCGGATCTCACCGGGGAGACCCTTTTGGATGTCGCCTCGGAGATGGTGCGGGCCTCATCGCAGACGCTCTAAGCCTGATATCCGTCCCCGAATGTCCGGGAACACGCGCCGGTCCGCCCTCTGAGCGGGCCGGGCAGAGGACGGCTCAGGACATGTGTCCCGTCCGTCGGAAGCCGATGAGGGCAACGGCAGATCCCTAGAACGGGATATCGTCGTCGAGGTCGTAGTTGGGCTTCGACGGGCTTGCGGCCGGACGACGTTCTCCGCCGGAGGAGCGGGCACCGCCATACTCTCCGCCGCGATCGCCGCCCCTGTCGCCGCCGCGATCTCCGCCACGGCCACCGCCGTAATCGCCGCCGCGGCTGATCTGGCCGCCACCCTCGTCGTCGGCGCCCATCTCGCCGCCGCCGCCGCTGCGGCCGTCGAGGAGCGTCAGTTCACCGCGGAAGCGCTGGAGCACCACCTCGGTGGTGTATTTCTCGACGCCGGACTGGTCCGCCCATTTCCGGGTCTGGAGCTGGCCCTCGATATAGACCTTCGAGCCCTTGCGCAGGTATTGCTCGGCGACGCGGGCCAGGTTCTCGTTGTAGATCACGACCGCGTGCCACTCGGTCTTCTCCTTGCGCTCGCCCGACGCCTTGTCCTTCCAGGACTCGGACGTGGCGATGCGCAGGTTGACCACGGGGTCGCCGGAGGCGAGGCGCCGGGTCTCGGGGTCGCGCCCGAGATTGCCCACCAAAATCACCTTGTTGACGCTGCCGGCCATGCCGCTCTCCTCTCGATCGATCTCACCGAAGGCCGCTCACCCTGCCGGCCGTCTCGTCTGCCCTTCATGAGCTTCGGCTCGCCGGGCGGCAATCGCCGGGTCGAATTTGTCCCCACCGATCACAGCCCGATGTTCTACATTTGTTCGTTTTGGCGCGCAAGGATCGCGCGCCCGGCGCTCACGCGATCCGCACCAGCATCTTGCCGAAATTCCGGCCCTTCAGCAGCCCGATGAAGGCCTCCGGCGCGGCTTCGAGACCGTCGACGATATCCTCCCGGTGCTGGATGCGTCCCTCACGCAGCCAGGTTCCGACCTCGCTCAGGAACTCCTCTTCCTGGTCGGCGAAATCCCACACGATGAAGCCGCGCAGGGTCAGGCGCTTCGTCAGGACGGCGCGCATGAGGACGGGGCTGCGGTCCGGCCCCGGCGGTAGTTCGGTGAGGCTGTAGCCCGAGACGAGCCCGCAGACGGGGATGCGGGCGAAGTCGTTGAGGAGCGGCAGCACCGCGTCGAACACCGCGCCGCCAACGTTCTCGAAATACACGTCGATCCCGTCGGGGCAGGCGGCGGCGAGCGCGCCGGGCAGGTCGTCGGTGCGATGATCCACCGCCGCGTCGAAGCCGAGCACGTCGGTGAGATAGGCGCATTTCTCCGGTCCCCCGGCGATGCCGACGGCGCGCGCGCCCTTCAGCTTGGCGATCTGCCCGACGAGGGAGCCCACCGGCCCGGCGGCGGCGGCGACCACCACGGTCTCCCCCGCCTTCGGCCGCCCGACGGTGAGGAGGCCGGTATAGGCGGTCATGCCCGGCATTCCGAGGACGCCGAGGGCCGTGCTGACCGGTGCGGCGTCGGGATCGAGCTTGCGCAGGCCGCGTCCATCGTAGATGGCGAAGTCCTGCCAGCCCCCGAAACCGGTGACCACGTCGCCCTCGCGAAACTCGGGATGCCGCGAGGTGACGACCTCCGACACGGTGGCCCCGACCATGGTGGCGCCGATGGCGACGGGCTCGGCATAGGATTTCGCCGCGCTCATGCGCCCCCGCATGTAGGGATCGAGGGAGAGGATGCGGTTGCGCAGCAGCACCTCCCCCTCCCCCGGCGCCGGAGTGTGGCTCTCCTCGAGGCGGAAATGCGCGGCGGTCGGCTCTCCGTGCGGACGGGAGGCGAGGACGATGCTGCGGTTCACGGCGACCATGATCTGGCACTCCGGTTGAGGTGAAGGATGGTCTCTGACGGGCGTGCCCGCCTCGGGGGACATGGCGACAAGGCCGATCCGGCGCCGGTGTTCCCCTATCGGGCCGAGGCACCGCCCGCGCCCGGCGGCGTTGACGCGCAAGGGCTGCCGCCCCGCCAGCGATAGGACCGCCCCGATGACCCGCCCGCTTCTCTTCGCCGCCATCGCCGCCTTGTCCGGCCTCGCGGCGCCGGCCCTGGCCGACGACCCTCTCGCCGTCCATCGCTGGAGATCGCGGGTCCTCGTCATCGTGGCACCGGAGGGCGCAGATCCGCGCATCGAGGCGCAGAGGCGCGACGCGCGGGCGAGACGGGCGGATTACGCGGAGCGCGACCTCGTCGTGGTGGAGGCGATCGGGACGGGCGCCGAGGCGGACCGCATCCGCGCCCGGTTCGGGATCGGGCCCAGGGACTTTCGCGTCCTGCTCGTGGGCAAGGACGGGGATGCAAAGCTCACCGAGGCCGCGCCGATCCCGGCCGCCCGGCTGTTTGCCACGATCGATGCCATGCCGATGCGGAGGGAGGAGAAGGGCCGGCGATGACGTCGCGGCAAGCCTCATCCAACGAAAAAGGGGCCGCCGGAGCGGCCCCTTCCTCGGGAGATCGTCTCGATCGTGACCGCTCAGTAGCAGCGCTCGACCAGGATGCGGCGAGGACCGTAGGGGGTCCACCGGGTGCGCGGAACGGTGTAGCATTCGCCACCGTAGCCGCCGTATCCGCCATAGGCGGCCGGAGCATATCCGTAGCCATAGGCGGGGTATCCGCCATAGCCGCCGTAGCCGCCATAGAGGCCGCCGGCCGCGAGCCCGAGGCCCACGCCGAGGCCGAGACCGCCGAGGCCGTAACCGTAGCCACGGCCGTAGCCGCCGCGCCAGCCGTAGCCGCGATGCCCACCCCAGCCGCCGCGATAACCGAAGCCAGCGCTACGGAATCCGCCGCCATAGCCGCCTCGACCGAAGCCGCCGTGAGCGAAACCACCTCGGCCGAAGCCTCCATGGCCAAATCCCCCACCATGGCCGAAGCCACCGTGGCCACCCCAGCCGCCGCGCGCTTCCGCCGTCGCCGGGATCATCGCCAGAGCGCCGACCATCGCGGTCGCTGCCAGAACAATGCGTTTCATCGTCTTGTCTCCAAAGACAGGTTCTTGTCCCCAGTGGTTGCAGAACGCCCAGGCTCGCCAAACGGTTCATGGCACATTTTGTCCCGCATCCGTCGGGCCGATCACAGGTCGGTGAAACAGGCGGCCGGCACGCCTTGAAAACGCCTCCCGTTTCGGGCGAGGACACCGCGCGCCCCCTCGTCCGCACGGGAGGGCGGATGATGGCTCCGCCTCGGGATTCCACGATGACGTCACCGCGACCCGCCCTTGCCCGAGGCTTTTCCGGAGCCGTCGCCGGAGCCATGCTTCTCATGGGTGCGGCGGGTCTCGCCCCCCTCCCCGCGCGGGCCGCGCCCGCCGCCCCGTCGCCGTGCAATGCGGTGCAGTCCGAGGGCGAGACCTTCACGGTCTGCACGGTGGACCTGCGCCGGGAGCGGGTGCGGGTGTTCTGGCTCGGCGCCGACGGCCTTCCCTATTCCTCGCTCTCGACTCTGGGCGAGAAGGTGGGGCCGAAGCTCAGCTTCGCCATGAACGGCGGCATGTACGACAAGGGTCAGGCGCCGGTGGGCCTCTATGTGGAGGAGGGCCGCGAGATGAAGGGCGTCTCCACCGCCAACGGGCCGGGCAATTTCCACCTCAAGCCCAACGGCATCTTCTACGTGAAGGGCGAGCGCGCGGGCGTCACCGACACGGCCCGCTACCTGCGCCAGAAGATCAAGCCGGATTTCGCCACGCAGTCGGGGCCGATGCTGGTGATCGACGGCAAGATCCACCCGAAGATCTCCACCGACGGGCCGAGCCAGAAGATCCGCAACGGGGTCGGCGTCCGCGACGACGGCCGCACCGCCATCTTCGCGATTTCCGAGCGCCCCGTGACCTTCGGTTCCTTCGCCCGCCTGTTCAAGGACACCCTCGGCTGCGCCAACGCCCTGTTCCTCGACGGCAGCGTGTCCAGCCTCTACGCGCCGGGCATCAACCGCTCCGACATCAGCCGGCCACTGGGGCCGCTGGTGGGAGCGGTGGCGAAGTAGGAGCCGCCGATCAGGCCAGCCGCGCCCGCTTGCCGAAGGCGACCCGGAGCCGCGCCTTGGCGACCTCGGCGATCTCCGTCATCGACTCGATCCGCACCATCGGCATCTCCGCCCCGATCAGGCTCGTCGGCTCGAAGCTGAAGTGCAGGTGGCGCACGCCGATCTCAAGCGCCGTCACCCCGTCGGACTGGGTCAGGTCCTCGCCGAAGATTTCGATGAGCGGCCCGTCGGGGTCGCCCTTCTCGATCTGGATGATGAAATAGCCCGCCGGCTCGTCCTCGTCGTCCGCGCCGGAGATCAGGCTGATGCCGTTCTCCTCGTCGTAGCGGACGCGTTGCACCGTGATCGTCGTGATGTCGTCGTCCATGCTCAATGCCTGAAAACGGGTCAGCGTTGCCCGAACTGGGTGTCGCGGAACAGGGTCTTGAACTGGCGCGGCTGGCAGCGCCAGTACTGCTTGGGCGCGCTCACCTGCGCGCCGAGTTCGGCCGCCGCGTGCCAGGGCCAGCGCGGATCGTACAGCATGGCGCGGGCGAGCGAGACCGCGTCGGCCTTGCCCTCGGCCAGGATCGATTCCGCGTGCGCCGCCTCGGTGATGAGGCCGACCGCGATGGTCGTGAGCCCGGTCTCGGCCTTCACCCGCTCGGCGAAGGGGACCTGATAGCCCGGCGAGAGCGGGATCTCCTGGCGGGTGGAGAGGCCCCCGGTGGAGACGTGGATCGCGGCCGATCCGCGCCGCTTGAGCGCGTGGGCCAGTTCCACCGTCTCGTCGAGGGTCCAGCCGCCCTCGACCCAATCGGTGGCCGAGACCCGCATCCAGACCGGCCGACCGGCCGGCACCACCTCGCGCACCGCCTCGAAACATTCGAGGGGAAAGCGCATGCGGTTCGCCAGGCTGCCGCCATAGTCGTCCGTGCGGTGGTTGGAGAGCGGCGAGAGGAACTGGTGCAGCAGGTAGCCGTGGGCGCCGTGGAGTTCGAACCCGTCGATCCCGATGCGCAGGGCGCGTCTGGCCGTCTCCACGAACCCGTCGCGGATGCGCTTCAGCCCCTCCGCATCGAGGGCATGGGGCGGAACCTCGCCCTCGCCATGGGGAACGGCCGAGGGCGCCTCGGTCCGCCAGCCGTCGGGCGCTTCGGGATCGATCTGCGAGCCGCCGTCCCAGGGCGCCCGGCTCGACGCCTTGCGGCCGGCATGGTTGATCTGGATCGCGATGGGGATCGGCGCACGCAGCCGCACCGCGTCCAGCACCCGGCCCAGCGCCAGCTCGGTCTCGTCCGAATAGAGCCCGAGATCGGTGGGCGAAATCCGCGCCTCCGGCGAGATCGCGGTGGCCTCGAGGGTCAGCAGGCCCGCGCCCGACATGGCGAGCTGCCCCAGATGCATCAGGTGCCAGTCGCCCGCCTGTCCCGCATGGGCCGAATACTGGCACATGGGAGCGACGATGATGCGGTTGGGCAGCGTCAGGCCATCTAGGGACAGGGGCTCGAACAGGCGTGCGGTCATGTGCGGGCTCCGGTCTTGGCTGACAGCCTAGATGGAGCACCCGCGTCCCCGATGCCAGGGATGGACGCGCAGGATCCGTGTTTCCCGCCCCCTTTCCAGCGTCCCGGAGCGACAGCTTACTGGAGTCACATATCCTGCTTTTTCCAGGCAGAGCGCGTCCCTCTCCCCCTTGTGGGGAGGGGCTAGGAGTGGGGGTGGCTCCGCCAGCCTCCGACGGCTGAGGGTCGCCCCACCTCCCACTCCTCCCCACAAGGGGGAGGAGAGCCGCGCATCCCGCGACAGGTGTGACTGCCGTAGGAGCAGCGCCGGAGGGTGATCCGGGATCCAGCGCAAGACGCGCCGTGTCAGCGGCTCCCCCTTCGGCGGGGATCATGCCGCTGCGCGCATCTTTCAGTTGGCCCCCGGATCGCATTCTGCTGGCGCGCCAACCGTTAGGGGAAGGGAACGCTCAGGCTCCGATCCCCCTCCCCTTCAAGCTCTCGCCGATCTCGTCCAGTACGGCCGCGTCATCGATGGTGGGCGGGGTGGTCCAGGCTTCGCCGTCGGCGATCTTCTTCATCGTGCCGCGCAGGATCTTGCCTGAGCGGGTCTTGGGGAGCCGGGCCACGGTGAGCGCTAGGGCTACATCCGATCAAGTAGGGTCAAAAGCATCGTATCCTGCGGCCACGAGGTAGTTGCGGCACTCATTCGGTGTGAAGCGCTTGAAAGCCTGTTTGATGGTGTCGCAGAGGTCCGCGATCGTGCGGGCGGCCTCGGCACGCAGCGCCGCCTTGAGCTTGGCAAAGGCCAGTTCGATCGGGTTGAAGTCGGGGGAGTAGGCGGGCAGGTAAAGAAGCTGGGCTCCGGCCGCCTGGATGCGCTCTCGGATGCCGCTGACCTTGTGGGCGGGCAGGTTGTCGAGCACGACCGTGTCACCGGGCTTCAAGGTCGGGATCAGGGTCTCCTCGACATAGTTGCGGAAGCGAGCGCCGGTCATCGGTCCGTCGAAGAGCGCGGTCGCCGTCAAGCCGCTGGCCCGCAGGCCCGCCGTAACCGTGATGGTCTTCCAGTGCCCGAACGGCACGGCCACCCGGCAGCGTTCGCCCCGTGGAGCCCACCCGTAGCGACGCGTCATCTTCGTGTTGGTCGCGGTCTCGTCGAGGAACACGAGCTTGTCTGGATCAAGCTCAGGCTGGCCCTCGAACCAGGCCAGGCGGGCCGCCTTCACGTCTTCCCGATCCTGCTCGGCGGCGTGCCCGGTGTTTTTTTACGCGTGATGCCGTGGCGCTTGAAGAAGCGGGATAGGCTGCTCACCCCGACCCGCAGCCCGTTGTCGGCCAGGCGGGCGCGCATCTCATGCAGGAACAGTTCCGGCTTGGCCTCATAGGTCTGCCGGATCAGGGCGGCCTGGGCCTCGATGGCGTGCGAGCGCTGATCGCCGCCCATCCGCTTGGCCCGTGTGCGTCCTTCCCGAACGAAGGCTTCGTGCCAGCGCACGGCGCTGGCGGGACTGACCTCGAACCGTCTGGCGGCTTCCCGGCGCGAGGCTCCTGCCTCGATCGCTGCCACGACGCGTTCACGCAGATCGGCTGACAGGGCTGAGGGCATTCGGCTCTCCTCCTGGAAAGCCAGGCATCGAATCACATCTGCGCCGCTCTCGAAACCCCAGACGATTCAAATCGGTCGGACACCGCTCTAGTCGTCTGTAGGCGTCCACTAGCCGGAAGCTATCGCGGATGATGGCCTCGTATTCAGCGCGGCTCACCTTGAACTCAGCTCTCCGGTGGTTCCGGTCCCAGTAGCCGAGAGCCGTCTTGATGGCGTCCTCCCGGTCCCGTCTCGGCATACGATGCGGAAGTTTGGGACGATCATTGCCGTCTGCCGGCTGAAAGTATTGCTCGCGGTGGTCGACCTGCTTGTCTTGAAGGGCGAGTTGACCGCGCCGAGCATCCACGATCAGGCGCCCAAGGTCGTGCCGCTCGTTGCCGCCCCAAAGCCGGACGTAGGCGAGACCCCTTCCGTTGTCGTTGACGGAGAGACCGCCACCAAAGGCAATTAGCAACTCCATCATCAGGAAGATTTCGGGAGGGCCAGACCGGGGCTTAATCTTGAGGTTTCGGGTCCTGAAGAAGATGGCGGGCGGGCCATTGTTGGGTGCGGCTGCAACCCAGATGGACGTCAAGGGTCCGTGCGGATCGATAGTGAGGAGACCCAAATCCGGGTCGGGTAATTCGGGGTTCTGGACCTTGGCGAGAGCTTGGCGAAGGAAGGCAATCCGTGCCCCCCAAGCTTCTAGGCTCATCGGGCGGTAGCCTCGGCTCTCGCGCCGGGTTGACTCGTTGTTGTCGTTGGATGGCATCGAGTGTGTGCCTCAATCCGTATCGGTGGCGGGTATGGGCTTGGATGGTCTGAGACCGGGGCAGATGCCTCCGATCCCTCGTCGCACAGGCAGAGTCGTGGTGTCGGGCGCCGGGAGCGCACCAAGATCGCAACAACTGGAGAACCCTCATGTGGACGGGTGGTGGCGGCCTGCGTGTGCTCGACTGGGCTTCGGTCCCAATCGCACGCCCCGCTGAGGGACTTGGTGAGGCTTGGCCTCGCCCTCATCTCCGAACACCTTGTCACCTTGCGGCGAGTTCGGCGGGAGGGTTAGTCGTCCAAAGGGCTCGCTGTAGTCTCGGGGTTCTGCCCCGCACGTCCCTGGCAACTGTGCTGAGAATGGGGAGGTCTGTAATCCTGTCAAGAGGACCGAGATAAGAAAGTCATTCCCGCCGGCTCTACTTCGAGGAGACACCAGAGGGGCCACCATATAAGCGGAGGATTAAGACCGAAGATGCAACTTAAGTGTCTGTCGAGGCTCGATAAAACTCGATGCTGGGCCTCGCGCCGAACTCTGGAGAGAAAAATTCAGAGGCTTCTTCCATGGCATCGGCCGCAAGCGCCGCTTCGGACTCGGCTACCAGAACTGCATCGTGCAGCGGCAAGGCGGTGATGCCCTTGTTGAATAAGATCGCGAGGGCCGTCACGAGGATGGTGCTCTCTATTGCAGTTAGGCGGAAGCCGACTTCCGTCCCGAACAGGTGGGCGATAGGCGCGTGAAACCGCTCGACTTCGGCGACGGCATCACGGGCCTTTGTGCCGGACGGAAAGGCCACCTGGGCTTCGGCAGGTAGCCGCGTAAGGCGGCTGGGCACGTAGAACATCGCGTTCATGAGAACCTTGAAGCCGTCACGGAAAGCCCCGTCGCCCCGAACATCGTAAAGGTCGCCCGAGGGCACCGGCTGATTCGTAAGCCCATAAGCGGCGCGAAGGTTGAACTGGCGAAAATCGACGTTGGCCACCGGCTCGCCATGCGGGCTTTGCTTCGAGGCAATCCGCAATCGCTTGAAGCGGTCTTCGCGGGGCATCGTCATCCAAAACCCGCCGTAGAGGCGCCCGCCCTGATCCCATCTGCCGTTCGCAAATATCCTTCTGAGTGACCGCCGCGTAGGATCACAGGGTTGGCCTGAGGTCGCGAGCCCGTGTGAAGAGCCGTCTGGGAGAAGCCAGAACGCCGCGTCGGCGAGCCACGCATTGATGCGCTCGACTTCATGGCGCAGACCTGCCGAATAGTCGGTATCGGCATAGTCATCCAGCTCGCCGCGCTGGGCCCCCGCCACCTTCCGCTTGCGTCGGAGAAGAACATGCTCGGCAGGAATACGACGAAATGCGTCCCACGTTGTCGGCTCTCTGGGCAGGAGATTGTAGAGCGCCGTCGTGGGGCGTACGGTCGAAAGCTTCCAGGCGTTCCCCTGATAGCTGAAGCCCTTCCCCACTGGTTCGATAAGACCAAGTTCGGGGGCTTCCATAAACTCTAGCGCATCACGAAAATGCTGGCCGTAGATCGGGCTTACAAAGCCGTTGCTGGGCCACATCGCCTTATTGCTTCGAGGAACAGCAAGCGGTCGGGAACGAGGATCGAGACTTAGCCCCGCGAGATTGCAGACCAAGGCCTCAATAGCGGCAATGAAGCGGTCTTGCCGAGCTGCGCCCCGCCCTCTGATGCGAGGGTGATGGACTGTCTGAAAGCACTCTACGGCGGCGACAACCGAGGAGACAGCTTTCTTCATTTCGAGCGAGGAAGCACGACGCTGCGGATCGAAGTTCACCCACGGAGCCGGCGGTTCTTTGCCTCCTGAATCAGAATCCTCAATCTGTGCGTCCCACCACTGTAACATTATATCACTCGCTCGTGTGGTCGGTGCGCTGCGACGGGGCGGCGGTGGTGCCTGCCCGAGCAAGCTCAAGGATGGCCGCGAGGTGCGCCGTCTCGACATGCTCGCAGGCCTCCTCAAGCCACCGCCCGAGGTGAACCAGAGCTTGGCCAGTGCTTCGCGCGTAGCGCTCATTCTTGAGCCTGTCGGAGTAGTAGCCATCGTTCGACGCAGCCGTCCGTGCGCAGACCTTCGCCGCCTGTACCCGCCGGTAGTTGGCGGTCTCGCTCCCCGGGGAGATCGGGTCGGTGGCGATGGCGCAGCAAACAGCGAGGTAGTTCACCAGAAGCCGCTCCGGGGGCACCTCGCGCCTCCTCATGCGTGCGAGAGCTGCCCGTGCCTTGTCGGCCGGCGGGAGGCGGTAGACATCCACCACCCTCTCGACCGGCCCTGCGTGGTCCATCAGGGCCGCCAGCGCGTGAAGCGCGTGGACTATCCAGGTATCGAGCAGATGAGCCCTGAGGAAGCGTTGCGCGGCATGCCGGTACGGGCGGAGCGTTGCCGCCGGGTAAGTCGTCTTGAAATGCGACCCGTGACGGTTAGCCCGCTGGCAGCATTGCCGGCAGTAGATTTGCGACAGGCCCTCTCCGGCACGGGCCGCCGGAGGGCTGCCACAGGTCGGGCACATGGGCAGAGCGTCGCCGCCCCGCATCGCGGCCCGCTCCCGGATTTCCAACGTGGCGGGCCTGATGCCGCGTGCCTTTGCGAGGGCGGCTCGGGGGTTAAGAGGGCGGCTCACGTATTGGCGAATCCATTTATGTGAACGGGGGAAAGGCAGACGTGCTTATTGCTCAACACTTCTTTCCCTCCGCCTTTAGCAGGGCGGCAGCGGTACGCTTGGCCGCAAGCAGTTTACGCTCAGATGCCATCCGGGTTTTCCAAACGTCGAAGTCTTCGCCGGGCGGAGGTTGGGTTTTATCCTTCTTCGCTTGACGTGCATGGGCTGCTGCCTCCTTATCTTTAAGCGCTTGTGCCTTTGTATCCTCGCGAAGGCGTTTACGTGCAGCTTTCGCCAGTGGACTTACATCAAGCCCCAAACTAAGAGGCTGACTGAAGCGCGATGGACCTAGCTTTGACCATTCGGCACGCCTTGCATTTAATAGCTCCTTACGCCGTTTTTCCTCACGCAATGCAATGCGAAAAGAAATAGACCCCTCATCTACGGGGGTTGCGTTTACAATTGCTTGCCGGTTGGGTCTGATTGGGTAGGGAACCTCGCGAAAACTTCGACTCGATATGAACCGCATCACTTGCTCTAACGTGAAGCGGCGGGGCGACTTACGTCCAAAGCCAAACTCGATGAAGTCAATGTTCCCGTGTTTAATATGTGAGCGCAGCAGGGCACTGCTCATCGGCAAAAGCCTGCACAGCTCGGCGGCCGACACGGTCACCTGTTGATCGAATATCGCGGCAAGGACGGCAGGAACGATTGGCAGCACGTGCACGACCTAGCGGCAAGTGTTCGGTTCTATCACTCCCCTCTAGCCGAACGCCTACTTTAAAGAAATCGCGAGGCCTTACCCTCTACGCGTCTGCGCCCATGAAGCATGGCACGGGACCCGCAATTGTTGCTGCCACCCTGAGCCCATCCTGAAGGAAATGCACCAGGTCCCATGCCGTCGCGGCGTGGGTGGCGAAGGTGCCAGCCCCGTCCTCGGAAACCTCAATCCCCGCCTCCCGCGCCTCGAAGGCCGCGCAAGACAGCTCACGGAGCCGAACGTGCTCATCGGCTGCACTCGGCAGCGGGGAGAGCATGAAGCCGCCAAGGTGCCGGTCTTCCACAATAACGGGGAGACGGCTCGGCATACCCGGGCCGAAGTCGAGGAATGCGGCCCACTCGAAGACAGCCGCGAGGGCCGCGAGGGGATCGGGCACCGACGCGTCAGCCCATTCAACGTGGGCCAGAGGGTCGGAAGCGATCCGCCGCCAAAGCTCTGCCCGCTCAGCCACCCATTTGAAGCGCCCATCGAAGTCCGTCGAGTTCAGCCCGAAGGTGGCCGTGAGATGGATGCTAAGCCACCCTTGGCCGCAACCCTCATCGATAACGGGCCGCGCCTCCTCGAATTCGACCAGACCACCGAACTCGTCAGCCCCGAGCCGATGCTTGATGCTGAGCAGGTTGAGAGCCCTGCGGATCGCGGCAGGCGGATCGGTAAGTTGGGCTGCCTCGTAAGCGATGAGGTGGACGCGGCTGTTGAGGCGGAGGCCGTCGCCTAGGGAGTGGTGATGGCGATGCTGCTGCATATTGATCCTCCCCGGTCTCAGGCTGTCGTGGCGGCGGTGGCGCTGATGGCCCAGGCCGGGTGCTGCCCTTGGACGCCGAACAATTCGGGCAGCGCTCCTTCGATGAGGGCCATGAGGTCTTCGAGCGTCTCGTCCGCGCGGTGGCCGGCTTCGTGCTGGGCTTGCGGATCACCGGCTAGGACTTGCTCCCCGGGGGCGAGGAGGTCCCCCGTGAGGAACATCGCGAAGGCATGGTCCACCGCGAGCGTGCCGATGCGGTCCCGCGTCTCGACGGGCAGGCGGTGCCATGCAGCTCGGGCTTCGAGTTGGCCGGGGATGGTGAAAGCGGGGAGGGCAGGATACTTGGCGCTGGCCTCAAGGCATGCGGCAGCGGCAGGCAAAGCGTGATGCTCGCTCATTGGTGGGCTCCGGGGATCGGGCTAGGTGGCGTGAAGGGGTACTGTCGGTGACGACTCCTTAACGGGTCATAGGGATATTCCGATAACGGATAATCCGTCAATACCGATATCGGTAAAGGGCAGACATGGCCGATGGTCAGCCAGAACAGGCAACCTCAAAGCGTCGCGGTCGGCCCCTACTAGGCGTCAAGCCGACCCTAGTGCGCCTACCGGAGGGGGTGCCCGAGCGCATCGACGCTATAGAAGGCAAGAACCGCCGAGCCGAGTTCATCCGTGACGCCGTGGTCTCCGAGCTAGAGCGGCGCGAGGCCCAGACCGCCACCACGCCAAACGACAAGCCCCCAGCCGGCGCGAAGCCAACCGGGGGCGAACAGGGCTAAGTGATTGAGGGATAGGGGTGGGATTCAGCACTACCGCCACCACCAATGACAAAAGGCCAACCCGAAGGCTGGCCTCTCGTCAACTCAAATCCGCCCTACGCTTACTCGGCAGCGGTCATCTCGGGCGTAAAGTGGCCGCACCAATCACTGTTGGCCACTACCGGCCAAAGACCCTTCGACTCGGCGGCGGGCTGGGTCACGGGCGGGTTGTAGCGGCACAGACCCTGGTCGCCAGACGCCGGGGCGCCGTTCACCTTGTGCTCGTCAAAGAACTTGCAGCTATCGCAGTGTGCATTGCCGGCCATGTCGTTCTCCTAAGATAGGATGGGCGACCGTGGCCGCCTTCAGTTGCGAATTAGAACAGGTCCAATCTGGATATCAACGGCTTGCTTGTTGCGTGGTTCCGATGCCGCTATCCGGCGGTGACACCTTTTCTCCTTCGGCCGGATCAATGAGCGAGATTACAGAACTCGACGTGCATGAGAGCGCCAAACGTATCTTTGAGAAGGAGAACCCGGGTCGTTTCTGGCGAGCGGTGGCCCCCGGAGGCTCGCAAAAACCCGCTACGCTTACCGAGCGTCAAACGTACCTTGCGAGGGCCCGCAAGCTGCTGCACGCGTCACGATTTCCGGCCGAGTAGGCCGCGAGGCTCGGGACCTCAGGCCGCCTCGGAGCCATCGTGCTCGTCTAGGCCGCCCCGCACGTACCCTCGCGAGATGAGACGGCTGAGGCCTCGGGTCCGCATGTCGGCGGCCATGAGGTCAGCCATAGCATCGGTGATGGCGAAGCGAAGAGCCTGGGAGGCGTCGCCCTCGGTGGTCCTGAGGTAAGCCTGTGCGATGGCCTCGACCTGGCAGCCTTGGGCTGATGGCGGCGGTGGCTTTATGCTGTCTCTCGGTGCCACGCTGTGCCTTCCCCTTCCGACTCACCATGAGAACGGAAAGTGAACACGCCACGGCCCGAGGGGTTCAGTCAAGGTGCGCCAACGGCCTCAATGTCGAGCGAGAGGTGGGCTCGGAAGACCACCCTCCGGGCGTCGTCTCGCACCACTCCGAGGTAGTCGTGGCGGTCATTGGCTGGGTCGAACCCTTCGGCTACCCTGCGCATGATTTGCACAAGCCTCGCCCGTGCGGCGTCGAGGTCTGGGAGATCGAAGCCAACCGTATCTTTGACGTGAGTGGCACCGTCATGGATGTCGATGAAGTACCGTGGCATTGCCCGTAGCCTTTGAGTGGGCTCCCCGGAGCGTCTTGTACTCCCTTGGTGGCGGCCTCCGCACGATCCCTGTAGCCGCATGGCGTGGGATGCCCTTCGGTGATGCTAACAGGCCGCTGCCCAGGCCCAGGGGCCTCTTGGTCGGGCCGCCTGGCGCCCTACGTTTCAGCCATGACCCAGCCGCCAGACGACAACCTCGACCATCACGCCCTCGGCTACTACGCGCTTGGCAAGGGGCTCAGGCGCCAGGACTGCCCCTATGCGGAGGGGACCGAGCCGCATGCTCAATGGACCGCCGGGTATGACGAGGCGGTGAAGGAGCGGGAAGAAAGAAAAGAGGAGTAGTGCCGCCTATCGGACCTACAGTCCTCGTAGGACCGCAATGACGATGACGGTGAGCACCACCGAAACGACGATTGATCCGAGACAGCCGAGGCGGTTGGAAAAGAAGAAGAACATACCCGAGAAGTCTCGGGGGCGGCCCGAAGTTTCGTAGGGGCAGGACGCTAAGGTCCTTTCACGCCCACCGCGCCAAGGCTGCCTCTGCCTCCGCCGGGTTATCGCGAATGCGATAGACGGTCTGCCGGCTCAGTCCCGTGGCAGTCGCAACCTCTGAGACCCCCGTCCCCTGGCCTAGAGCCCCCCGCACGGCATCGAATTGGTCCCGCGTGAAGCTGGGCTTGCGGCCTCGATAGGCCTCCTCGCGGCCCCTGGCGTGGTCTATGCCGGCTCTCTGCGCTTCCTTGGTGGCTTCCGCCTGGGCCTGCGCCGTGGCTGCCATGAAGCCCTGGCGGTTCTCGAATGGCAAACGCCGTGGCATCGGAGAAGAATGCCCAAGAAAGCCGCCTCAGCCGCATACCTCATTGCCATCCGCCAGCTCGACGAAACCGACAACGTCTATGCGATCCTTGCGAAGACGGAAAGTGAGGCGCTCAAGATTGCCGGTCAATGCGAGCCCGCCGGCCCAGCGCCGCGCCATGTCGGCTCGCTTGGCGCGGCATCCGTGAAGCGTCTTGGCCTCAAGCCCGGCGAAGCGCGGATCATCTGAAAGGCTGGCGTCAAGCCGCCACCCTCGCCAAGACCCTCTTCACCGCCGTAGCCGTCCAGGCACCTCCGCGCGGTGTCTGGTGGCCCATGTCGTTCAGCCGCTTGGCCAGGGCATTGAGGCTTACCACGCCACCACCCCGAAGCCCTTCCAGCACCGGCAGCACCGCGAACGCCGCATGGTCGGCCTTGCGCTGCCTCACAGCCGTCGCCTGGGCCACGTCTTCGGCCGATGGTGGCGAGGGTGGCCGGTAGCCTCGATCCCCTCCCAGCTTTGTCCCACGGCGCTTAGCGGCTGCTAGGGCGGCCTTGGTACGCTCCGAGATCATCTTGGCCTCGTGCTCTGCCACGGCGGCGAGGATGTGAACCGTGAGCCTGTTGGCCTTCGGGAAGTCCACCGCCTCGAACTCGACCCCGCCTTCCATAAGGTTGGAGATGAAGGCCACGTTGCGGGCCAGACGGTCCAACTTGGCGATGAGGAGCGTGGCGCCCGTCCTCCGGCACCGCTCAATGGCGGCCTGAAGCTTCGGCCTGTCGGATCGCTTCCCGCTCTCAACCTCGACGTAGGGCAGCTGAAGCAGGGTGTCTCCTGGCCGGAGGTGGGACTGGATGGCGGCCTGCTGGGCCTCTAGGCCGAGCCCGGAGCGGCCCTGCTTGTCGGTCGATACGCGGCAGTAGGCGATGAAGGTGGTCATGGGGGAGGCGGGCCTCGGTGGCGCTCGCCCTAAGCTGAGTCCTCTGATGGTCCGTGTCAATACCCATCAACGCTCGTAGATGCTTAATGACAACCCCTAGGGTGGGAGCGCCCAAAGGCGCCACCTCCGCCAGACATTCTGTGAAGAGGCTAACTTTCACGATGCTGCTACGCTAAAGGGAAAGCCGCCAAGCTTGACCAATTTGGCGCCTGCGAGAGATATCGATGCCGCGCTACTACTTTCATCTCCGGGATGGCAGCAATCTGCATCATGATCCTGAGGGAGGGGAGTTCGAGAGCATCGAGGCGGCTCGTAGCGAAGCAGTCGGAAGCGCGAAGCTACTAATATCCGAGATCGTCAAAGCAGAGGCGCCCCTCGGTCTGGCGCTCCGTCTCATCTACGAGATCACCTCAGAGACAGGTGAGGTCATGGTCGTTATGTTCTTTAGGGAAGTGGCCGAGATCGATACGCGCAAGTGACGCCCGCATTAGGTTGGGCGCCTGGTCACATGCGGAACGCGGGGTGAGGGAAGGCCATCAGGTTCGGCCCGAGGGAAACCTGGCGGCGGGCATAGGGGGGAAATGCTGATCCGCTGCCACGAGTATGGCCCTTCATACGGGTGACCCCTGGTTTAGTCGGAAGAGTCTTCTCCCTGCCGGATGGTCACCTTGCCCTGTGCCGGAACGTCACACCAGAAGCCTGCGTTTGCCCGAGCGTGCTTCACGCCAACATCAGGGAGAAACGCCATGAAGGCCATTACGCTCGCCCTCGCCAGCACTCTGCTTTTGGGATCGGCTGCCCTCGCTGCGGAAGGCGGCTCGGGGACCACGAAGTCTGGCACGATGGATAAGACCGGGCCAAACGATGCCGGCGCCGGGGCTTCACCGGGAGCCGCCGGTAGCGGACCCTCGACGGGCGATAAGAGCCGGTCGGGCACCACGAACAGCACGGGCGCCAATGATGCGGGCTCGGGGTCATCTCCGGGGGCATCGGGCAAGGGTGCCAGCTCGCCGACCCGCTAGGCTAACATGATGAAGGGCATGAGGCCGGGCCTGAAGTGGTCACCGGCCTCATGCACCAGCAGTGCATTGACCTAATGGGCAACCCGGTCATACAAATCGCAAACTAGCGGCGCCTGCAAAGCGCTGATTGTATTGCGAAATTTCTGACGGTTCTGCCCTCCTTTCGGGCGCGCCATTACTCAGTCAGGTATCCAGGCCGGCTGAGAACACCAGGGACAAACCGGCGACCAGCGCCGCGAGGTCCCTGCGAGGTCAAGCTGGTCCTGTTTTCTCAGCGCTGCTTTTTCGCCAGATCAACAGCCGACGCCGGCCACGGCTCCGTGGCTGACTGATGTAGCGGGCCTGAGGCGCCTCTCGCGGGTCCCGAAGGGCCGGACCTCGGTGAACGACTGAGGGGCCTGCCGACGCACCGATCCCCCATCGGATCTCGGGGGCTCGCTACGCCCGCTCGCATGGGCGAGCCAAGGGCTGCTTCCGCTCAAGCCATTGAAAAATATCAACATTTCTGTCGCATGGGCGTGGCCTTCGGCGCGAAGCCCGCTGAGACGATGGCCCCCCGGAGACGGCCTTCGACGGCGCCGCATAGGCGGGTGCGCCACGAGACAACCCCGGCAGGGACCGGCGTCGTCGACGCTGCCGGCGCGGTGGTCCGGTGGTCGTCCACCGGGACAACGAAGCGTCCGGCGGATGTAGGGAGATGGCGGAGAATGGGTTAAGCACCTGGTGGGGGAGGACCATGTGCCATGAACGAGAGCCCGGAGCCGTCCTCCACAGCCTCGGACCCCGCCGGCCGGCTGTCCGAGGTCTCACGCCTCGCAAGCCTTCTGGCGGACCGCGTCCTGAACGCGCAGATCGCCAGCCAACCCATTCCAAAAGCTCACATTCACGCCTTGCTGGACGCGGCCATCATCCTCGAAAAATACGAGATGAGGCTGCCGCCGCTGCTCGAGCAGATGGTCGAGACGCTGGAAGACGAGGATGCCGGGAAGCCCAGCGGGATCGGGTCCGAGGAGGCCGCGACCGAAGCGGCCGGGGGCGAGGAGGCCGACGCCAAGCGCCTCGCCTGGTTGTTTCGTCCCTTCCAGGGGACGAAGGGCTGAGCCGGTTCGCAGAGCCGAGATGCGCGAAAGACGTCGTGGACGGTGTTGCGGACAGAGAAGCGTCATCGATGATCGCGCGATGATCGAGGGTCACGCCGCCGTCCGTGCCCCGCAGTAGAACGCGGCGATCTCCTGGATCAGGTCGCGCCTTTGTTCGTCGATGAGGTCCGGGAGGATGTCGTCACCGTCGCCGTCGATGGCCGACACGAGGTGGACGTCCGGGAATGCTCCCTCGAATGTGACCAGCACCTCCGCCTGGGCGTAGGAATCATGGGGGTCGAGGCAGTGATGGCTCATCATCGGGCAAACGGCGCTCGCTCGGGTCAAGAAAGAAAGTGCCATACACCCGGCCGGGGTGATGTAAAATATAGCATGATAATGCCAATCGGCGTATCGGGGCGGCACGCCGCCACACTCCGATCGGCATCTCCGATGGGGAACGGGACCCTGCCCGGCACCGCCACGCTCCCCCCCCCCCTTTCGACCGCCACGCGACCCCCTCTTCGACCGCCATCCCTCGGTCCGTCGCGTCGGTACGGCGGAACGGCGCATCCGCATGACGGTTGTCGGCTGAGGGGGCCGCACATGCGCGCAGTGATCTTCGACATCGACGGAACGCTGCTCGACAGCGTGGACCTCCATGCCCGGGCCTGGGTCGAGGCCTTCGCCCATTTCGGGGTGGAGGCCGATCCCGCCACGGTCCGGAGCCAGATCGGCAAGGGCGGCGATGAACTCATGCCGGTGTTCCTGCCGCCGGACCGGGTGGAGCGCGAGGGCAAGACCATCGAGGCCTACCGCTCCGACCTGTTCAAGCGCGACTACCTCGACCGGGTGCGGCCGTTCCCCGGGGTGAGGGCCCTGTTCGAGCGGATCAGGGCGGCGGACCTGCGGATCGCCCTGGGGTCGTCGGGCAAGAAGGACGAAGTCGCGCATTACCAGGAGATCCTGGGCATCGCCGATCTCGTCGACGTGGTGACCACCTCGGACGACGCGGAGCGCTCCAAGCCCCATCCCGACATCTTCGAGGCGGCGCTGGAGAAACTCGCCCCCCTCGAGGCACGCTCGATCGTTGTCGTCGGCGACACCCCCTACGATGCGGAGGCCGCCGCCAAGGCCGGCCTGTCGACGATCGGCGTCCTGTGCGGCGGCGTCCCGGCGGCGGACCTTCTGGGGGCCGGCTGCATCGCCCTCTACCGCGACCCGCAGGATCTCCTCGACGGTTTCGATCGCTCTCCCCTCGCCGCCGGCTGACGTCACTCCATTGGACCGCCGCTAGAGCTGCGCCCGACCACGTTGGGTCGGGACGCATCTCCAAACCTTTGTTGTGCCACGCTCTTCTTCGCCGAACCGGCATCCACTTCGGCGCAGAGCGCTCTAGCGGCGGCGCCGGCGAGGGGGCTCCCTTCGTCGCCGTCCGGAACGGCGACGAGCGGGTGTTCGTCTCGGAACGCGACTGTGCACCGCCGGGATGCGAAGCGAGCAGGACCGGGAACGATGATCATGAATCGTCGACGCCTCTCCCATGCGATAGCCGTAGTCATGGCGAGCACCGCTTGTTCTCAGAGCCTGCCAGATCGACTGTCGATGCGTAGGCTGATGCCAGCATGGATCGCCCCGGCAGACCATCTCAGGATGAGACGAAGTCTGGGACAACCAAGTCAAACGGGTTTTCGGGGCAGGCCTCCCGTGCTCGAAATCCGACGGATGGAACCCATGCCTCGGGTCCCCTCCCGACCCTTTGCGGGAACTGGGAACGTCCGCTGGTAGGCTGTTAAGCCAGACGCCGACGTCCGGGTTGGGTGGATTTCCGTCGGTCCGCCTTCGGACGGTAGATCCATTTAGGCGGACATAGCCGCGGGGCCGCTCACGACCAACAGTGGATACAGACTCGTCATGGCCTGGGTCGGGATCAGGACCTGATCCCGCCGCTCGAGGGGGGTAGCAGCCGTAGGCAAGCGAACACACCGCAGACCGCTGCAATGGCTGCAGAGCCGAAGGGCCACGCGAAGCCGACGACGTTCAAGCCGATGGGCGTCAGTGCACCGAGCATGGCCACGCCTAGTGCGAACCCCGCCTGTCGCGCGATCACGGTCAGGGCCGAGGCCATGCCGCTGGCCTCCGGCGGCGCGAGCGAGATCACCGCACCGGAGAGCTGCGGATGGGACAGTGCGGCTCCCAACCCGATCAACGCCATTCCGGCGAATGTCCAGACACGGGCGGCCGGCCCCACGAGTGCCGACAGAACGAGAGCAGCCCCGCCGAGCGCGATCAGCCCCAGTGCAACCGTGAAGAGCCTTCGCCAACCCAGGCGCGCGACCAGGCGGTCTCCGAACAGCGGCACGACGAGCATGGGTAATGTCGCTGTTAGCATAGCCAGCCCGACCGTCTCGGCTGTCCATCCGAAGGCGGTTCCAAGGTATAGGGGCAGGTAGACGAGGACTGACCAGTAGCCCACCGAGACGGCCATCAGCAGGACAGTCACGCCGATCATGGGGCGGCTGGTGAGAAGGGCCGGGTCGAGCATCGGCCGCGCCTGCCGGCGCTGGCGGATGGCGAACCATCCGCCGAGGGCGGCCCCCGCCCCCAGCCCAACCGCCATCCGCACGGGGGCATGGCGAGCCTCCAAGATCGCCTGGATGATCAGTCCCAAGGTGAGGGTCAAGATCGCGACCCCGAGCCAATCCAGCGGTTTGCCCGTGCCATCGCGCAACTCGACCACGAGTTGTGGCACGGCGAGCGCAATGAGGGCACAGAAGGGTAGGTTGGCGAGGAAGATCCAGCGCCAGCCCAGCCCGGTGCCGATGATGCCGCCGAGGGTCGGCCCCAGCGCCATGGCGACCCCCGAGGCCACGCCGGCAATCCCGAAGGCGCGTGCTCGCGCTTCCGGCTCTGGGAACACGGTTGCGATCGAGGCGAAGCCCCCGGTCACGAGGAAGGCCGCGGCGGCACCCTGTGCCGCGCGGGCAGCCAGGAAGACGGAGCTGTTCCAGGCGAGGCCGCAGGCGAGGGACGCTACGAGGAAGCCAGCGTTGCCAATGAGGAGCATGCGGCGGCGGCCGAAACGGTCAGCCAGGGCTCCTGCGACGAGCAGCGTCGCGGTGAAGGCGAGGCTGTAGGCGTCGATGATCCAGGCCCAGTTCGCGACCGGGATGCCGAGGGTCGTCCCGATCGAGGGCAGGACGACCACGACCGAGGTCACATCGAAGTTCGTCAAGGCGGCGGCGAGGCCAATCGTGGCCGCGGTCAAGCGGCTCCGGTGGGTCCAGGCGAGCTGTTCGGCGGTGCGCTGCATTGCCCAGAGTTGAGGCAGAACGCACCTCGGCAGCAAATGAGCATTGCTCCCCTCCATATGAAGATATTTAATGCGGTGTGTCGTTATACTCGCCCAGGATGCCCCCCTTCGCCGCCTTACTCGCCTTCGAGGCCGTGCTGCGGCATGGCAGCATGACGCTGGCCGGCGACGAACTGGGGCTGACACAGAGTGCCGTCAGCCATCGTATCCGAGCCCTGGAGAACTACTTCGGCGTTCCATTGCTCGAACGCCTAAACCCGGGTTTGCGCGTCACCGAGGCGGGTGCGCGGCTAGCCCAGGAACTCGGCCCATTGCTCGGCACGTTGGCAGGTATGCGGCGGCGGATCGTCGGACATTCGGGACAGCGTGTGTTCCGACTTGGCCTCAGCACGCCCCTGTTGGCGTGGTGGCTATCGCCGCGCCTGCCGGCTTTGTGCGGTGCCTTCCCGGATCTCTCCGTGGAGGTCGTGACCTGGGACACGGCAGTCGAGGCCGCACGCGCCGAGG
The DNA here is from genome assembly GCF_022829685.1 of Methylobacterium sp. E-045. GTDB lineage: Bacteria > Pseudomonadota > Alphaproteobacteria > Rhizobiales > Beijerinckiaceae > Methylobacterium. The sequence goes on along the minus strand of NZ_JAKSYE010000134.1, from coordinate 90,602 downwards.
TCGATCTTGCCCTGCTCTGGTTGCCGCGTGCCGGCCGGTTGGTGGCCCCCTGCGAACTGCCGTTCCCGATCGAGAGCGTCTTTCCCGTTGCCGCGCCGGGTTTGCTAGACACCAAAGGCCCCGACCAAGACTGGCACTCGCTGCCTCTGCTTGCAAAAGGCCGTCGGGGCGAGGAAACCGGGCGGGAATGGTCCTGGGCCACGTGGCTCCGGGGCCGCGTCGGTCATGAAGCGATCCGCTTCCGCGACATCGGGAACTCGCTGCAGGCGGCGGCGGATGGCAACGGTGTAGCCCTGGCCCGCTCGCTGCTCGCTGCGGATGCGTTACGGCACCGGCGGCTGATCCCTCTGACCGGGCCTGACGAGATGCAGACCTGTTCGAAAATGCAGATGGCGCGGTGGCGCGATCCCCGGGATCAGACCGCCGAGTCCATCAGCGCTTGGCTCGTCACATCGGCGGAACAGGCCATCGCTATCGGCAATCGAGGGCTGGGCGAAACGGTTTGACGCAACGGCTTCACGGGACTTGCGACACCCCCCGCTTTCCATCCCGAGCTGCCGTCGACCGACGGCTGAGGAACGGTCGCTTTGGAGATGCGCCCAGGACGCTCCAGGCGACCGGGCTGGGTCGGAGGCGGAACGGCCGCTTCCGGACGCACGGCCAGGGTCCGCTACCCAACCCGGTCCAGACGTTCGGCGCAGGTACCAAGCGACAGATTTCCACCACCGGCTGGCCTCGCGCCGCCCGCGGGCTGAGCGGACGACACGCCCGCTCGGCCGCGATCCGCGATGCGTTAAGCCATGTTTTAACCGGTCAGGCCTCAAGATGTCAGCCCTGAGCGCCGTCGATACGAACCATCCTCCCGGCTGGCCATCACGGCGCGGACAATCACGCTCGATTGTGAAGGCGCGAGACGATGGCCGTACCGGGTTCAGCACAGACCAGCCGCAGCGACGGCAAGACCGCCCTGCTGTTTCAGGTCCGGGACCGCGACGGGACGTTCCATTTCTCCGGGGAGGACTCTATCGACGCGGTCCTGATCGGCTCGAAATGGACGATCGGCACGCTGACCTACAGCTTCCCGACCAGCGGGAGCTTCTACGAAGGGTCCGGTTACGAGGACAGCAAGGGTCAGCATGGCGACCCCGTCTACCACCTGCCCTTCAATCCGCAGCAGCAGGAGGCGACGCGCTACACCCTCGACCTCGTGGCCGCCTACACCAACCTGACCTTCCAGGAGATCACCGAGACCGCCACGACCCATGCCGATCTGCGCTTCAGTCAGACCAGCTGGCGGGGCGAGCGAGGGGCTCATGCCAACTTCCCGTCGAGCAATCTCCAGGCCGGGGATGTCTGGTTTGGAACCTATTCCCATCAGCCCTTCTACAGCGTTCCGGCGATCGGAAACTGGGGGCAGGCGACGACCATGCACGAGATCGGGCATGCGCTCGGCCTGAAGCATGGCCACCAGGATTACACGAACGCGCCCCTGAATGCCGAACTCGGCCTCGTCGGCAGCCCGCCCCGCTACGGCACGGCGGCGCTTCCCCTGGAGAGGGACGGGCAGGATTGGTCCCTGATGACCTATCGGTCCGACCCGACCAATCCCGGCCCTTCCTTCGAAGGCGAGGGGTTCAACCAGCCTCAGACCTACATGCAGGACGACATCGCGGCCCTGCAGTTCCTCTACGGCGCCAATTTCCACACCAACAGCGGCAACACGACCTATCGCTGGGACGCCAAGACCGGTGAGATGTCCATCGACGGCATCGGCCAGGGCGCTCCCACCGCCAACACGATCTCGATGACGATCTGGGACGGCAACGGCCGGGACACCTACGACCTCTCCAATTACGCGACCGCCCTCGATGTGGACCTGCGCCCGGGGGCGTTCTCGACCTTCTCCCCGGCGCAGCTCGTGAACCACCAGGCCTATAGCGGCGGCGACGCGATCGCGGTCGGCAACGTCGCCAACGCGCTGCTGCACCAGGGCGACCTGCGCTCCCTGATCGAGAACGCCATCGGTGGCCGCGGGCATGACCGGATCGTCGGCAACACGGCCGATAACCGCCTGGACGGCGGTCTTTCCTCGGACACGATGTTCGGCCTGACCGGAAACGACACCTACCTCGTCGACGACCGGCGCGACACGGTGGTGGAAAGGGCCGGCCAGGGCACCGACTCCGTGCGCAGCAGCGTCTCCTACGCCCTCGGCGAGAATGTCGAGCACCTGATCCTCATCGGCAAGGCCGCCAGGGCCGTCGGCAACGACCTGGCGAATGCCCTGCGCGGCAATGCGGGCGACAACGTGCTGAACGGCGGGGCCGGACACGACCGGCTCTACGGCAACGACGGCGCGGATCGGCTCAGCGGCGGCCTGGGCAACGACCGCCTCGATGGCGGCGCGGGCAACGACACGCTCAGCGGCGGATGGGGCCACGACGTCCTCATCGGCGGCCGGGGCAGCAACGTCCTGACCGGCGGGCGCGGCGACGATGTGCTCTTCCTCGGCGCGGGCGCCAACCGAACCGTGTTCGACCTCCATTCGGGCGACGACACGCTGTTCGATTTCAGCGTCTCCAGCGGCGACCGGATCGACCTGTCCGGACAGAGCTACTCCGTCGGCCGCTCCTCGGACGGCGATGCCCTGCTCACCCTCTCGGGCGGCGGCACGGTCGAACTGGATCACATCCGGCCGTCGCAGGTGGATTCGGGGTTCTTCGTCTGAGGCAGCCAAGAGTTCGGGCCGGGACTACTGACGCTGGTCCCCTCTCTTTCCAGGCCACCGCCTTCACGCATGTCGCGGGCTGCACAGTCCTGCCCTTCTCCCCCTTGCGGGGAGGAGTGGGAGGTGGGGCGACCCTCCGCTCATGGAGGCTGGCGCAGCCACCCCCACGCCTGACCTCTCCCCGCAAGGGGGAGACGGACGCGGTCCGCCCGCAAGAGCGGCCTCACCCCGCCCCGGCCTCCACGACGCTCACCACGCTGCGGCCGTTGCCGCGTTTCTCCACCCGGACCTGCACGGCGATACGCTCGATCATCGCCGCCACATGGGTGATGACGCCGACCTTGCGGCCGCGGCCCTGCAGCGTCTCCAGGGCGTCCACGGCGAGGTCGAGGGTCTCGGCGTCGAGGGAGCCGAAGCCCTCGTCGATGAAGAGGGTGTCGACGAAGGAGTCGCGGCCCTCCAGGCCCGACAGGGCGAGGGCCAGCGCCAGGGAGACGAGGAAGCGCTCGCCGCCCGAGAGGCTGCGGGTGGCGCGCACCTCCTCGCCCATGTCGCGGTCGACCACGTGGAGGGAGAGGTTGGCCGGGTCGCCGCGCACCAGCCGGTAGCGCGGGCTCAAGGCCAGCAGGTGCTCGTTGGCGAGCCGGACCAGATGTTCCAGGGTCACCCCTTGGGCGAAGAGGCGGAACTTGGTGCCGCTGGCCGAGCCCACGGCCTCGTTCACCGCTTCCCAGACGGCGTGATCGGCCCGCGCCCCGGCGATGGTCGCCTCCAATCCGGCCGCCCGCACCCGCGCCGCGTCGTCCCGGTCGAGATCGGCCGTGATGGCGCCGAGGCCCTGCTGATGCGCGGTGATCGTCTCGGCGAGGCCGGACGCCGCCGCTTCCGTGGCGGGCGCGTCGATCTCCGGCGCATCGAGGAGGAGGGCGAGGTCGGCAGCCCGCGTCGCGAGGGCGGTCTCCGCTTCGCGCGCTTCCAGGGTCCGCGCATCGACGGCCCGGCGCAGGGACGCGCGGATTTCCGGGGGCAGGGCCAGGGCCTCCCGCACCGCCTCGACGCCGCGCGGGGCGCAGGCGGCGAGGAAGGCGGCATCGGCCTCCTCGCGCAGGCGCCGGGCCGCGTCGCGGGCGGCGGCCCCGTGCTCGGCCGCCGTCACCGCCGAGGCGAGGGCGGCAAGGGCGGCGGCGCGGGCTTCCTCGGCGTGTTTGAGCGCGTCGCGGGCGAGTTTTCGCGATGCGTTGATCCGGGTTCGGTGCGCCCCCGTCTCCTCACCGTCGAGGAGGGGGGCCCGCTCCGCCCGCAGGCCGGCGAGCCTGTCGAAGCGGGCCAGGGCCTGGCGTCCGGCCGCGTCGGCGGCGGCGCGGGTGAAACCCAGGGCCTCGGCCGCGCCGGCCCGCCGGGAGGCGAGGGACTGGGCCTCGCGGTCGAGCTCGTCCCGACGCCGGTCGAGGGCGCGGTGCGCGGCGGCGATCTCGGCCACGCGCCGGGCCGCACCGGCCCCGTCCCGGTCGAGATCGGCCAGCGACAGGCCGGCGCCCGCCAGATAGGGCGCGATCTCGCGGCCGAGGGACTCGACCCGCTCCGTATGGCCCGAGATGCGGACCGTCTCGCCGTTGGCGGTGAGTTCGGCGCGACGCAGGGCCTCGCCCTCGGCGGCACGCAGGAGTTCCGCCGCCTCGATCTCCCCCGCTCCCGCCTCGATCCGCGCGGTCAGCGCGTCGATCTCGGCGCGCAGGGTGCCGGCCCGTTCCAGGGCGGAGAGCAGCGGGGCGCGGGCGCGCTTCAGGGCCTCGACGAGGGCAGTGAGCGCGGGCGCCACCTCGGCATCGAGCCGTTCCGGGATGGTCCCGCCCATCCCCGCTTCGCCTCGCGTGGCGAGGAGGTGCGGGCGCAGATCGGCATAGGCGGCCGCCGCGCGACCCTGCGACTCGCGCGCGGACGCCGCCGCCTGTTCGGCGTTGCGCAGCCTCGCCCCGGCGGCGGCGCGGGCGGACGCGGCCTCCGCCAGGGTTTGCTGGGCGGCGGCGATGGCCGCGTCCTGCTCCGCGCGCTGGGCTTTCAGCGCCTCGGCGACCCGCCCGAGCCCGTCCTGGTTCCGGGCATGGGGATGGTCGGTGGCGCCGCAGACCGGGCAGGGCTGGTCCTCCGCCAGCAGGCTGCGCAGATGCGCCGCCTGCTGCGAGACGGCCTCCTCGGCGAGCTCCGCCAGGGGGGCGACGGCCTGCCGCCGCTCGACGGCGTGGGCCTGCCGGGCGGCGGCCTCCTCCCCGGAGAGCCGCGCGGCCTCGTCGGCGCGGCGGGCGGCCTGCGCCTCCGTCGCGGCGCGCTCAAGGGCGAGGGACGCGTCCCCGTGGCCCCGCGCCAGGGGCAGCGCCTCGCGCAGGTGCTCGGCGAGGCGGTCGATCGTGCCCAGGCGCGTCCGCGCCGCACCGTCGCCGATCTCGTCCAGGGCGGCGGCGAGGCCGGTCCGGTGCTCGGCCGCCTCCGTCCGCGCGACCTTCGCCTGCGCGATCGCCCGGTCCCCCGTGGCGATCGCGGCCGCGCGGCGGGAGGCCTCGTCCGTGGCCGTGCGCAGATGAGCCTTCGCCTCGGCCAGTTCCGCGCCGAGGGTCGCGCGCTTGGCAAAGAGCTGCTCGGCCTCCTCCGCCCGGCCGGCGAGGAAGGCGCCGCCCGTATCGGCCGCGAACCGGGCGGCGACCTCTTGGCGGGCGGTCTCCGCCGCCGCGAGGCCGGCATCCAGGGAGGTCAGCGCCGTACGGGCTTCCACCGCCTTCGCCTCGGCGGCGGCGGCGGCCTCGGCGGCATGGGCGGATTCGGTGGCCGCCTCGGCGATCCGGGTGTCGAGCTCGGCCGCCCGCGTCCAGACCGGCCCGAACGCCTTGAACCCGGTCTCCGATGCCTCGTCCGCCCTGGCCGCCTCGTCATGGGCCTCCCGCGCGGCCCCGGCCCGCGCCTCGGCCTCCCCGCGCGACGCGAGAGCCCGCACCAGGGCCGCCTCGGCGGCGGTCAGATCCCGCTCCGCCCTGGCCGCATTCCGCGCCGGCTCGCGCAGGGGCTCCACCGCGTCGAGTTCGGCGAGCCGCAGGCTGTCGGGCCGATGGGTCTCCAAGGCCGCGCGCGCGACGGTGAGGCGGCTCTCGGCCGCCGAGACCTGGCCCCGCGTGTCGGCGATGCGCCGGGCATGGGCGAGCGCCGCATTGAGCCCCGCCAGCCGGCCGGAGAGCTCCGCCACCTCGGCCCGGAGCCGCGCCCGCTCGGCGTGTTTCTCCGCCCGCGCCGCCTCGTCGAGGAGGCCGACGGCGTCGCGATGGGCCTCCAGCTCCTTCACCTTGCCGCGCTCCGCTTCGGCCCCGGCATGGATCCGCTTCGAGATCTCGGAATAGATCGCCGTGCCGGTGATCTTCTCCAGGAGTTCCGCGCGCTCGCCCTCGGCGGCGAGGAGGAAGGCGTCGAACTCCCCCTGCGCCAGCAGGACGGTGCGGCGGAACTGGTCGAAGGTCAGGTCGGTGAGGTCGCAGATCGCCGCGTCGACGAGGCCGGCCTTGCTGTCGCCGACGGAGCCCCCGTCCGCGAGCCGGGTGAGGGAGCGGGACTTGTTCTGGAGGCGGCCGTTGGCCTTGCCCCGCGCCCGGTAGACCGACCAGCGGGCGCAGTAGCCCTGTCCGTCCCGCCCGATGAAATCCACCTCGGCGAAGCCCTCCGTCGCCCCCCGCCTCAGGATCGCCCGCTCGTCGCCGATGGTGATGGGATCGCCGCCGGGATCCGGCGCCCGCTCGCGCCCGCTGGTCGCCACGCGCGGATAGCGCCCGTAGAGGGCGAGGCAGAGGGCGTCGAGGATGGTGGACTTGCCCGCCCCCGTCTCGCCGGTGATGGCGAAGATGCCGGTGCCGCCGATGGGTCCGCCGGCGAGATCGACGGAGAAGGGGGCCGCGAGGCTCGCGAGGTTCTCGCCGCGGATCGCCAGGATGCGCAAGGGTCGTGGCCTCGTGTCGAAGAAGTCAGGGGGGATGCAGGGGAGGGTGTCATAGCGCAGGATGACGGGCGGACGAGGGCGATGCAGTCGCCGCGCAACGATGTCCACACGCGGCGGGATGGCGGCAGGGCTTCGAACTCGGGTTAATGGGGTTTGGCATGACAATGAACAGGCCACGTCGTCATTCCGGGTCCACACTCGCGGAACCCGGACTCCGGAGCCGCTCCGTGGGCTTGATAGGGCACCGCCCGGCGGATCTGGATCGCACGCCTCTGGCGCGGCCCTCCGGGTCCGGGCTCGCCTTCGGCGCCCCTGAGAACGCTGGAGGGAAACCAGCGGTCTCTTCGTAGGAGATGAAGAGATCGAAGAGTGCGGCATCTGCCTCGTGGCGCGCTTGAAAGCTCTTCGGCGCCTGTCATGAGGCCGCATCTCACGACCTTATCGCTGACGACCCGTCCGCAATTCACCCAAACCCAGTCGTGGAACGGACAGACGGGTCCCGACCCGACTCAGTCATTCGAACCGGGGACCACGCTTTCCAACCAAGCTGACGCCGGTCGGCCGGAAGGACGCACGTCTCGACACCGGCTTCGGCCCGCCGGCGATGACAGCAAGGGCGGTACAGATCTGAACCAACTGCAACCATTCAGTCGTTTATCGTGCCGTACCAATCCCGCATTCGCCCGGGGTAGAGAGCTTGAGCCGCCGAGATTGCGTCGGCTCGAAGAGCCGCCCGAAACTGATTCGGCGATTGTCCATAGATGTCCTTGAATGCACGTGAGCCGTGGCTGATACTTGAGAAACCGATCTTTCTCGCAAATACCCCGATCGACGTTGGTTTGTCCTGCCGGGATATGAGCAGTCGCAGACGAGCGGCACGCCGATGCTTGACGACCGTTTCGACGCCGCCGACGGCCTGCATCGCACGATACAAAGAAGACCGGGAAACACCGATGCTACGGGCGACAGCGTCGGCGCTCAAATCTGCCGCGAGGTTGTTGTCGATGAAGATTTCCGCCCTGAGGCGCCGCGATGCCTCCAAATTGCTTTCGCCGACAGCGTCACTGTAGGCGGCATCGGATCTTCCCTGGATCTGGCCGAGCATACTGGTGATCAGGTGACCAACCCCGGCGGCCGAGGTCTCCGGGAAACGCGATGCACAGCGGATGAAAGAAAGCACGGCTTGGCCGAGCGAGCCTGTCTCACCCCTAGGAAGGACGCTTCCATGCAGATGGCGCACGTCCGGCGCGACAGCCTCGACTTGATCACGGGACAGGATGACCGTGACGAGATCGCCATCGTCCACGATCGACCGCATCGGTCGGGTCGCATCGAAAAGAACAGCGTCACCCGGGACAAGACGACGCTCCTCCCCCGGCCGACCGCTTACGACCCGGCCGGATCGTAAGACTTGGAGATAGTAGTGCTCGAAATCGTCGCGCCGAATGTGCGCGTGATCCCGCCTATGGTCGGCGCCGATGAGTTGCCGATCGTACAGCGTCAGGCGGCCGAAATGTTGCGCGGCGACGGTTGCTTCGAATGTGTCGCCGATGAGAAAGGTCGCCGCCCCGCTCGACCGGATCATATCGTGATAGAAGCCAAAGCTGTCCGCAGACACCCTGCTCAGATGCATCTGCCGGGGGTTCTTCGCCTCTGGAATGCCAGAACTCGTCATGCTTTCGTCGATAAAAGCGGTAGTAACGCGTCCATCGTTCTAGCAGGATAGCCGGGCTGCGGCCAAGCCACGGAGCGGCGATCGGCGCTCATGCCGCGCTCATCCTGACGTCCAAGAGATACTGACCGGCGGGCGCCCTCGACTTTGACATCGGACACCGGCCCGTGTCATCGGGCCGCGATGACGATGCGAGACCTTCCCCCCGGCGGAGGCCCCCTCGGCGCGGGCTCCCGCGGGGAACGGCGGATCGATCTTGGCCGTTGGCAGGGACGTCGATCCCGTGCGGACGCGCGATCCGACCCCGCGTCGCGCCATCCCGGATCGACCCTCGCGACGGAGAGACAGTGGCAGTGAGTGTCCTCGTTGATGGGGGCGAGTGTGGTGCGCTGATCGAGGCGATCGACTGGTCCGCGACGCCCCTCGGACCCTTCGCGTCCTGGCCCGCGTCCCTCCGCACGCTGACGGGGATGATGGTCGCCGCGCGCCAGCCCATGTTCGTCACCTGGGGGCCGTCGCGGATCGTCCTCTACAACGACGCCTATTCGCGGCTCATGGGCGCCAAGCACCCGGAGGCGATGGGCCGTCCCATCGCGGAGGTCTGGTCGGACATCTGGAGCGACCTCGCGCCCATCGTCGCCGACGCCTATGCGGGCCTCTCCATCCAGATGGACGACGTCGCCTTCGTCATGGAGCGCAACGGCTTTCCCGAGGAGACGCATTTCGCCTTCTCCTACACGCCGGTGCGGGAGGCGGACGGCACCGTCGCCGGATTCTTCTGCGCCTGCACCGAGACGACGAGCCGGGTCAGCGCCGAGAGCCGGCTGCGGGAGAGCGAGGCCGAGGTGCGGGGCGTCCTCGACGGGATGGGCGAGGGCTTCCTGCTGCTGGACCGCGATTTCCGGGTCCGCCGCATCAACGCCGAGGGCCTGCGCCTCGACGGGCGGCCCCCCGAGGCGATCCTCGGCCGTCACCTCCTCGACGTGTGGCCGGATGCCGAGCAGATGCCGACCTGGCCGCTCTACCGCCGCGCCATGGCGGAGCGGGCCTCGGCCGAACTCACCTACCGCCACACCTCGACGCAGCGGGACATCTGGATCGAGGTGCGGGTCTATCCCTCCGGCAACGGCCTCTCGGTGTTCTACCGGGACGTCAGCGGGCGCCGGGCGGCGGAGGAGGCCCTGCGCGAACGCGAGGAGCGCCTGCGCCTCGTCGTGGAGGGCGCCCGCGACCACGCCGTCCTCACCATGAACCCGCAGGGGATCATCACGAGCTGGTCGGCGGGCGCCGCCGAGGTGCTGGGCTGGAACGCCGCCGACGCGCTCGGCCGTGACGGAGCGATGATCTTCACGGCCGAGGACCGGGCGGCCGGAATCGACGCGGCGGAACTCGCCGAGGCGGTGAACCGGGGCCGCGCCGATGCGGAGCGCTGGCACCGGCGCGCGGACGGGACGCCGGTTTTCCTCGCCGGCTCCCTCCACCGCCTGCCGCCGGACCTGCAGGGCCGCTCGCCCGGCTTTCTCCGGATCGCCCGGGACGAGACCCAGCGCAGGGCGCAGGCCGAGGCGCTGGCGGAGAGCGAGGCGCGGTTCCGCAACATGGCCGACCACGCCCCGGTGATGATGTGGGTGACGATTCCCGACGGGTCCTGCATCTACCTCAACCGGAGCTGGTACGAGTTCACCGGGCAGACCGAGGCGGAGGCCCTCGGCCTCGGCTGGACCAAGGCGACGCACCCCGACGACGAGGGGCTGGCGGCGGACACGTTCCTGTCCGCCAATGCCGCGCAGGAGCCCTTCCGGGTCGAGTACCGCCTGCGCCGGGCCGACGGCACCTATCGCTGGGCCATCGACGCGGCCACCCCGCGCTTCGGCACCGAGGGCGAGTTCCTCGGCTATGTCGGCTCGGTCATCGACATCGACGAGCGCCGGGAGGCGGAGGAGCGCCTGCGCCAGAGCGAGGGGCGCTTCCAGGCCATCGCGGATTCCATCGACCAGATGGTGTGGTCGACCCTGCCGGACGGGCACCACGACTACTTCAACCAGCGCTGGTACGATTATACGGGGGTGCCGGCGGGCAGCACCGACGGCGCGGGCTGGAACGGCATCTTCCATCCCGACGACCGGGACAGGGCCTGGAGCGTCTGGCATCACTGCCTTGCCACCGGCGAACCCTACCATATCGAGTATCGCCTGCGGCACCGCTCCGGGCAGTACCGCTGGGTGCTGGGACGGGCGCAGCCGGTGCGCGACGCGGACGGGCGGATCGTGCGCTGGTTCGGCACCTGCACCGAGATTCAGGACATCGTCGAAGCGCGCGACGTGCTGGCCCGCTCGCGGGCGGAGCTCGAGCGCCAGATCGCCGAGCGCACCCAGGAGCGCGTCCGGATCTGGACGCTGATCCCCGACCTCCTGATGTCGGGCACCCTGGACGGCCGCTTCCTGAGCGTGAACCCGGCCTGGAGCGAGGTGCTCGGCTATGACGAGGCGACCCTTCTGGCGACGCCGTTCTGGCAGATCATCCACCCCGATTTCCTCGATGTCAGCGCCGGCGTGGTCGAGGCGATGCGCCAGGGGCGCACCATGCGCCACCAGAACCGGGTCCGCACGGCGGGCGGCGAGTACCGCTGGTTCGACTGGGTCAGCGCGCCCGTGGGCGAGGTGTTCTATGCGGTGGCCCGCGACATCACCGACGAGAAGGCCCGCGAGGCGGCCCTCGCCCACACCCAGGAGGCCCTGCGCCAGTCGCAGAAGATGGAGGCGGTGGGCCAACTCACCGGCGGCATCGCCCACGATTTCAACAACCTGCTCACGGGTATTTCCGGCAGCCTCGAACTGCTGCAGACCCGGATGGCGCAGGGGCGGCTGACCGAGCTCGACCGCTACATCAACGCGGCGCAGGGCGCCTCGCGCCGGGCGGCGGCCCTGACCCACCGGCTGCTCGCCTTCTCGCGGCGCCAGACCCTCGACCCGAAACCCACCAACGTGAACGCCCTGGTCGCGGGGATGGAGGACCTGATCCGCCGCACGGTCGGCCCGGCGGTGACGATCGAGGTGGTGGGCTCCGCCGGTCTGTGGCCGGCCCTGGTCGACCCGAACCAGCTCGAGAACGCGTTGCTGAACCTCTGCATCAACGCGCGCGACGCCATGCCGGATGGCGGCCGTCTCACCATCGAGACCGCCAACAAGTGGCTCGACGGGCACGCCGCCCGCGAGCGCAACCTCGATCCCGGCCAGTACCTCTCGCTGTGCGTCACCGACAACGGTACCGGCATGACGCCGGAGGTGATCGCCCGCGCCTTCGACCCGTTCTTCACCACCAAGCCCCTGGGCGAGGGCACCGGCCTCGGCCTGTCGATGATCTACGGCTTCGTGCGGCAATCGGGTGGCGAGGTGCGGATCTATTCCGAGCTCGGCGAGGGCACCACCATGTGCCTCTACCTGCCGCGCCATTACGGCGAGGCCTCCGAGGTGGACGAGACCGGCGCGTTCGCCCCCGCCCCGCGGGCGCAGCGGGGCGAGACCGTGCTCATCGTCGACGACGAACCGACCGTGCGCATGCTCGTCACCGAGGTGCTGGAAGAGCTCGGCTACACCGCCATCGAGGCGGCGGACGGCGCCTCCGGCCTCAAGGTCCTGCAATCCGACGTGCGCATCGACCTCCTCGTCACCGATGTCGGCCTGCCCGGCGGCATGAACGGCCGCCAGATGGCCGACGCGGCGCGGGTGGCCCGGCCCGACCTCAGGATCCTGTTCATCACCGGCTACGCCGAGAACGCCGTGGTCGGCAACGGCCATCTGGAGCCCGGCATGCAGGTGCTCACCAAGCCCTTCGTGATGGAAGCGCTGGCCGGCCGCATCAAGGAGATGATCGTCTCCGGGTAGGGCTGGGGACGACCGGCGACGCCCGCTCCGAACCCGTGGGCGCGCCACAGCCGCCGCGTCATCGGCCGGCTCGGCGACACGCCGCGAGGAACCGGCACCGGGGACACTGACTGCCGGAGCGGCATGTCTACATTGGTCTAGTCGGGGTTTATGCCATAACAATATTTTAAATATTGATGGCTATCGAGTCGTGGGACATCAGGGTGTCGATTTGTCCTACGGGGTTCGGTGATGGCGACGTTTTCTTATACGTTAGGCGGCGGTTTTAATCTCGAGAATTCAAGTCCCGGATATTATGAGCCTGTCAGTCCCAATGTCCGGACGCTTGATTTCGGACCTGGATCGTCGATTCAGGGGTATGACAGCTACGGACATCAGTTCGTCTTCCTGGTGGCGGACGGTGCGGGAGACCCTCTTCAGTTCCTTCCCTTCGGCCTGTCGAGCGATCAAGCCGGCCTCTCCGGTGATTCCAGCGACTTCGATTACGTCACCCGGGTCACCGGCGGAGATTTCGGGGACGTGTTCCGCACCGGCGACGGCAACGACGTCCTGAACGGCGGCGGCGGCAACGATGTGCTGGAGGGCGGTCGCGGCATCAACACGTTCGACGGCGGCGCCGGCACGAACACCCTGAGCTACGAGCATTTCGATGCGCCCTTCTTCGGCGGTTCGTACGGGATGGGCATCGACATGGCGAGCGGCACGGCCAACGATGGCAAAGGCGACGTCGTCCAGGATACATTCTCGAACATCGCCAACATTCGCGGCTCGCAGTATGGCGACATCATTGATGGCGACGTGCACAACAACGTCATCGAAGGCGGCGCGGGCGGCGACTATCTGAACGGCGGCGACGGCATCGATACCGTGAGCTACGCGCATTCCAGCGCGGGCGTGACCGTCGATCTCAATTCCAGACACGGCTCCGGCGGTGATGCCGAGGGGGATGACCTCGCGGGGTTCGAGAGCGTCCTTGGCAGCACCTCCGACGACGTGCTGACCGGAAACTATGAAGCCAACACGCTGACCGGCAATGGCGGTTCCGACGAACTGTACGGGCGGGGCGGCGACGATCGCCTCGTCATCGGCAGCTCGCCCGTGCGGGTTCAGGGCGACGAGGGGACGGACCTGCTCTTCATCACGAAGGACAGCACCGTCGAACTCACCGACAGCACGTTCTCCAGCATCGAGAAGGTCTATGTGCGTGACGGGGCGTCCCTCATCATGACGGGCGTCGAGGCCGGTACGAAGATCTATTCGCAGAGCGTGGACGGCAGCCATTCCACGATCGCCGGCACGGACGGCGCCGACCGCATCCAGGCCGGAAAGGGCAACGACTTCATCGCCGGCGGACATGGCGCCGACGCCCTCTTCGGCGGCGCGGGTGACGACACCTTCGCCTTCGTCTCGGGCGATGGCCGCGACGTGATCCGCAAGTTCGACGTGTTCCACGACAAGATCGACATCGGCACCCTCGCCGACGACATCCATGGCGTTGAGATCCAGTCGTTCCACGGCGAGGCCAACACGATCATCACCTTCACCGGCGAGACCGGACATTCCGACAAGATCATCCTGCTCGGCGTCACGGCGCAGTCCGTGACGGAAGGCAGCTTCATCTTCTGACGTCCGCACCGGCTCCGGCCTGCCCGGTCGCGGGATCCCCTCGCGACCGGGCAGGCGTGGTCGGGCGGTCCCCTACTGCGCGCGGCGCGAGAGCGACACGGCGTAGGCCGGCGAGCGGATCGCGAACATCGGGTCGTCGGCCGGGCCGGCGATTCCGGCGGGGAGGTCCACCACCGGATCGAAGGTGGCGGCGTCGCAGGTGGCGTCGGGCTCGAGGGCGGTGATGGCGAGGGTGCCGAGGGTCGTGCTCTTGCGGTCCTCCTCGGGCCACAGCGCCGTCGGGTCGGCGGTGGGGTCGCCGGCCTCGCCGTGGATCGCCACCAGGGAGAAGCTGGCCGGTCCCTTGGCCAGACGCGCCTTCAGCTCGTCGGCATAGAAGCTGTCGGGCCTGGCCTTCAGCTCCTCGTCGGTGAGGCCGAGCTGGCCCGCATCCGCCACGGTCTTCAGCTTCACCACCTTGGCCTCGTCCCGGGCGTTGGTCAGCGTATAGGCGTGGACGCCCCAGTAATCGACGCCGGCAAAGCTCGCCGGGACCGGGCGCGCGTTGAGCCAGGCCGCCTGTTTCGTGGTCTCCGGGTTGGCGGCGGCGAAGGCCTTGACCTTCTCCGCATCGGGCTTGCCGTCCGGGCCGGGGGCGCGGACGGAGGCGAAGTCGAGGAGCTGCCGGGGCGTGCGCGCCGAGAAGACCGGGGCCGAGATGATGACGAGGACGAGGTCCCCGGCCGGGTCGCGCAGGCGCATGGCGAAGCCCCGCGTCACGGGCTTGGCCTTGTCCGAGATGCCCGGGTTGCTGCCGCCCATGGAGAACCGCGCGGTCACCGGCACGGGCTTGGCGAAATGCGGCGCCTTCGACAGGGCCGCCGCCTCGGGGGAGGGGGTGAACTGGCCGGTGACGCAGACGCCCTTGGCGCCGCTGGCCCGCACGCCGGGCTTGTTGCCGCCGGCCGCGAACTGGGCGCCGACGATGGCGGCGGCATCCGCCTCCTCGGCCTGTACCGGAGCGGTGAGGGCGAGCGCCAGGGCGCAGCCGGTGGCGACGATCGTGGATCTCATGGCGCTGTTTCCCCCGGGCGCCCGGCTCGCATCGGCAGGGTCCGGCGAATCTCGATGGCGCACAATCGACTTGTAATATCTACAGGGTAACGGCCGCGTGACAAGGACGGAGGGGCCGGCGTCGGGCTGAGGGGTTCAGGCCTCCGCCTCGGCCCGGACCCGGTGGAACACCTCGAGATGCGCCGGCTCCGGCGGCGTGCCCCGGACGCGGGCGAAGGCGAGGCGGAAGAGGTCTTCCGGGTCGCGCTCGGACAGTCGCACGAGGGGCGCCGCCTCGGCGGCCTCCGCCACCGGATCGGCGGCGGGCGCCACGCGGGTGTCGACGATGCGCACGGGAAAGCCGTCCGCGATCCGGTCGACCTCGGCCCGGTGGCCCGGCCCCAGCCCCTCGCGGGCGAGGCGGACCTGGATATAGGGCCGTTCCTCCAGGGGCAGGGCGGGATCGAGGTCGAGGGCCTTGAGATGGTCGGCGAGGTCGGAGAGCCGCATGTCGCCGCGCGGGGGCAGGCGCAGGAACGGGACCGGGCGCGGGATCGGGATGTGCTCCACCCGCGCCGGTCCGTCGCCGAGGGTCACGAGGCTGACCCCGTGGACATAGGGCTGCTCGGTGGCCGAGAGCGGGATCAGCGAGCCGGAATAGCGCACCATCCCGCCGCCGATGGTCTGGGCCTTGTGGAGATGGCCCAGCGCCACGTAATCGGCCTCCGCCGGAAAGACGTCCGGCGGCACGGCATGCTCGCCGCCGACCAGGATGCGGCGCTCGGCCCCCTCCGATTCGGTCCCGCCGGCCACGTGCAGATGCCCGGTGAGGAGGAGCGGCAGGCCGGAGAGATGCGGCGCCGCCGCCTCCATCACCTGGGAATAGAGGGCGCGCACGGCCCGGACGATGGGCGATCCCTCCTCCCGGCGCAGGGGCGGCAGGCAGGCGGCGGTGGGATAGGACACGGCCAGGATCTGCGCCGCCACGTCGCCGTTCCGCAGGACCGGCACGAGATGACGCTCGATGGACAGGGCGCCGTCGCGGCGGCGGACATTGCCGATGACCCGGACCCCGATGGCCTCGAGGATCGGGCTCGGCGCTTCGAGGCGCCCGGCCGCGTCGTGGTTGCCGGCGGTGAGGACGATGGTCATGGCGGGGCGCGCCCGGTGCAGGCGCACCAGCACGTCGTAGAGCAGCGCCTGCGCCTCCCCCGAGGGGTTCTGGCTGTCGTAGACGTCGCCCGCCACCACGAGGGCGTCGACCTCGTGCTCCACGACGATGGCTTCGAGACGGGCCAGCGCCCGCGCATGCTCGTGGGCGCGGGAATAGCCGCGCAGGGACTGCCCGATATGCCAGTCGCCCGTATGCAGCACGCGGATCACGTCATCGCTCCCACTTCAGCCCGGACATCGCCTGTGCGGGCCGGGGCCTTGTAGCGCGCCGCCGGGTGAGGTCCTACCCGGCGGCCTCCGGGCATCCGGCGTCGTCCCGCTCCGGCTTCTCGGGCGGACGCTTACCGGCAGACGGTCACGGTCTTGACCATCCAGCCTTCGCCCGCCTGCCACAGCTTGCGGCGGCTGCGCCCGCACCGGAGCTCGTCCGGCTCGGCCGAGGTCCAGGTGACGGCGGGCGCCTCCGTCGACATGGCCTCCGTGGACATGGTCTCGGCGGGGGCCGCCTTGCCCTTGGTTGTGGTGGTCTTGACCGTGTTGGCCTTGACCGTCCGCGACCGCTTGGCGGCCTTCGTCCGGGAGGAGCCGGCTCGGGAGGAATCGACGGCCCTGGGGGCTGCCGTCGAGAGGGCGGGCTTCGGACCCGCCAGGGCAGGGCTTTCCCCTGAGAGAAGCAGCCCGAGGGCGAGCGTCAGGGCTGACGCGCCAAGGCGTGCGAACGAAGAGATCGGCACAGGATTCGTCCGTCTTTCAAGGATTCGATGGTGTTGAAATGCAGGATCCTATGTCGATGCGAACAGAGGTTTTTGCAATCGCAAGACCCGATGAAATCCCGACATCTCCCGCTCATTCTCGCGCCATGATGAAAGGTCCGTCGCCGGGCCGGCCCCATGTCCGCCCGCCGACCCCACCCGGCCGCAATGCTGCTGAGCGACGAGCCGGCGTGACGGCAGCCCCTGGTCTTGCTAAGTCACCGCACGATCTTGGCTTTAGTCCTCGCGTCCTGGCGAGGGGCCCATCCTCGAGTACCCCATGTCCGAACGTCCCATCTTCGAACGCCCCGTTCTTCCCGTCAGCCGGCGGACCCTGCTGAGCGGCGCGGGTGCGGCCCTGGCCCTCGTCGGTTCCCCCCTCGCCGCCCTCGCCCAGATCCGCGGCCGGCTCTCCCTCGACTCGGAGGACGGATACGGCCCCTATGACGACGACCGTCTCTACCGGGACGAGGCCGGGCGGCTCTACCGCCGGCGAGGCGGGCGCTACGAACCCTATGGCCAGCGCACCACCGCCCCGCGCTTCGAGGACGATCCCGACGCGGATCCCTATGCCGATCCCAATGCCCGCCGCCGGGTGGAGCAGCCGCCGCCTGCGAACCAGGGCAACGCCGTGGCGCGTCCGGTGGATGACGGGCCGATCGACTACGCAAAAGCCTATGCCGCGATCACCGACGAGCCGTTCCCGGTCCATGCCTTCAACTGGCGCAAGGCGAACCCGGTCTTCCTGCGTCAGGAGCTGGCCTATACCGGCCGCGAGCCCCCCGGCACCATCGTGGTCGATCCGCGCGCCCACCACCTCACCCTGGTTCAGGCCAACGGCCGGGCGCGGCGCTACGGCGTCGGCGTCGGCAAGCAGGGCTTTTCCTGGTCGGGCGTCTCGACCGTGAATTCCAAGCAGATGTGGCCGGACTGGTATCCGCCCAAGGAGATGATCGCCCGCACGCCCAAGCTCGCCCGGTCGGTGACCCAGCTCCAGAGCGGCCTCGGCGTGCCCGGCGGCTCCCGCAACCCGCTCGGTGCGCGGGCGCATTACCTGTGGCAGGACAACAAGGACACGCTCTACCGCATCCACGGAACCCTGGAGCCGGAATCCATCGGTCTCAGCGTCTCGTCCGGCTGCATCCGCATGATCAACCAGGACGTGATCGACCTCTACGGCCGCGTCGAGATTGGCACTCGCGTGGTCGTGCTGACCTGACGTCGCTCGTCCCCGGCGGGCACCACCCGCCGGGCGCGTTCCGCGGTGGCGTCAATCCGAGGCGGTGGCACGGTCACGATCGCGAGCGCGTCACTCCGCTCATGGCTGGGATGCGGAACTTCCCCCCTCTCTCTGGCTTTTTCCCGTCATGGGGCGTGCGCTGGACGCCGCCCGTCATCGGAATTCAACCGGAGTTATGACGTCATGGCAAAGAGCTTGAGCGGACGCACGCGTGTCGACGGGGATCGCCTGAACACCCCTACCGATCTCGCGCCCGAGGCAACGAAGAAGATCGCCGAGGGCCTGACCGTCCTGCTGTCGGACCTCTTCGCCCTGTATGTGAAGACGAAGAACTTCCACTGGCATGTGAGCGGCCCGAATTTCCGCGACTACCACCTCATGCTCGACGAGCAGTCGCAGCAGATCTTCGGCATCATCGACGATGTCGGCGAGCGCGCCCGCAAGATCGGCGGCACCACCCTGCGGTCGCTGGGTCAGGCCTCCAGGCTGTCCCGCGTCGAGGACAACGACGCCGACTATGTCAGCCCCCTCGAGATGCTGGCCGAGCTGCGCGACGACAACAAGACCCTCACCGCCAACATGCGCGAGCTGCACGAGGTGACGGACGAGGCCAAGGACGTCTCCACCACCAGCCTGCTGGAGGAGTGGATCAACCAGTCCGAGGAGCGCACCTGGTTCCTCTATGAGGCGACCCGCAACGCCACCGAGGGCGGCCACTGATCTCGCCCGGCTGAACGGACACACCATGAAAAAGGCCCCGCATCCTCCGATGCGGGGCCTTTTTGTTTCTCGCGTCCGGCCCGGGCCGGAGACGAAGTCTCACGAGGCGAGGGTGATCTCGCCTTCGCGGACGGCGCGCTCGCCGCCGCCGGACTTGATCCGGTAGAACGGCTCGCCGGTCTGGTCCTCGGGAACGAGGCGGACGATCTCGAACACGTCGGCGGGATCGGCCTTGACGTCGGCATAGCCGATGCGGGCGCGGCGGACACGCTGCCCGAGCTTGAATTTATGGACCATGGGAGTGCCTTTCTGAGTTGACGCGAAAGGGGCTCCGCGTCCCCGGACGGGTGTTCGTGGTCGCGCGTCGCCGTGCCGAAGGCCTGTTGCCTCCCGGACAGGGACGAGAGGGGTGGCAGCTCCGTCCGGCGATGCCATCCTGCGCCCGAACCCTCACGAAGGACCGAGCCAACCCATTCGACGGGACAGGCCCGATCGTTGACGAACGGCCCTGACGTCGAACCCGGTGGATGCCCGCCCCGAACCTCGTGTTCGGGACGGCTCTCCGGGATTTCGTTTGGCGGCACCGGTCCTTCGGGAAGCGGGATCCGCTCCTCGCCCGGACCGATGCGGCAGCGGTCCGCCTTATTTGCGGGCTTTGGCCTTGCGGGCGGCGTAGCGCGCGTCGCGCTGCTGCTTCTGCTCGATGCGCGCGGCAGCGGCGAGGGCGATCTTCTCCTCGGCGACGCGCGCCGCCTCGATGGCCTGGCGCTCGCGCTCGGCCTCGGCTTCGGCGACGGCCTGCGCGGCGGCGGCGGCGCGCTCGGCCTCGCGGGCGGCGACGCGGATGTCGCGCTCGCGGGCGATCGCCTCACGCTCGGCCTTGCGGGCCACCACCGTCGGATCGTCGGCGGCCGGGCGGTCGCGGAAACGCGCCAGCGCGGCCTGACGGGCTTCCTGCGAAGCCTTGAGGCGGTCGGTCATGGAGTTTTCGTTGAATTGGCTCACACAGAATCCTGGTTTGGAATGCGGCGGGGCAGGGCCGCATAGGAAGAAGACGTCATCGAAAACGCAGGAAGCCGCTCTCCCAGGGAGAGCGGCTCCGTGACCATTGTCAGGTTCTCAGGGAACCCGGCATGGCTCATGCGGCACGGTGGCTCAGGCGGCCTGGAGGCTGCCGGCGGACTGCTTGCCGCTACGCTTGTCGGTTTCCATTTCGTAGGAGACCTTCTGGCCTTCGGCGAGACCGCGCATACCGGCGCGCTCGACGGCGGAGATGTGCACGAACACGTCGTTGCCGCCGTTATCCGGCTGGATGAAGCCGAAGCCCTTTTGCTCGTTGAACCACTTAACAGTACCGACAGCCATCATAATCCTTCGCCCTTGCGGGCATCATAGTTCGGAGGTCCAGACGAAGATGTCCGGCCTTCTCCGTTGTCTCGACTCGCACCCGACTTTCACTCTGCAAAAGCTGTTTGGCTTCAGCAAATGAAAATCTGATCACGCTTCGATTTCACTGATGTACTCCCAATGGCGGGATTTAGCAAATGCCGTAGAAAAACTTGGGTTTTATTTTTGGGTGGGCGGAGAGAATTTGCCGGACGCCCGGTCAATACGGGCGCCGTTTTCGCGTCCCCACCGGCCCCGTCCTCTCCCCTCATTCGACGGGGGGCGGGGCCAGCGGCAGGTCGAGCTGGGCGCTCTCGGTGTCGCGCCCGCTGCGGCGGTCGAGGAAGCCCAGCACCGACGAGACACTTACGCCGTGCAGGACGATGGAGAGGAGGATCGTCAATCCAGCCGTGCTCCACAACAGGCCCGCTCGTTCGAATGACGCATGCCCGAGGGCGAAGGCGAGGTAGTAGATCGTGCCGAGCCCCCTGATCCCGAAGATGCTGATCACCGCTCGCTCGGCGAAGGGCTGGTCGTGCCCGACGAGGCTGACCCAGCCGCAGAGCGGCCGCACCACGAAGATGACGAGACAGGCGAAAGCGACGCCCGCCCCGGTGAGGTCGCGCAGGAGCCCGCCGCCGAGGGCGAGGCCGAAGCCGACGAGGAGGATCATCATCGCCAGCCGCTCGAACGCCTCCGCCGACCCGTGGAGGGCGTGATGGTAATCGTGGCCCCTGTCGGACCAGCGCATGGCCAGGGCCGCCACGAAGACGCCGACGAAGCCGTAGCCGTGCACCGCCTCCACGGCGGCATAGGTGAGGCAGGTGATGCCGAGAGCCACGAAGCCGTCGCCGGTGCGCGACAGGCGCGCCCTATTCGGCAGGTGGAAGGTCAGCCAGCCGAAGCCCCGCCCGATGGCGGCCCCCAGGGCAACGCCCGCCAGCATCTTCCAGACCAGCGAGAGGCCGACCCATTCGGTCCACCCGGCGGCATTGAGGCCCGTCGAGGCGGCAAGCGCGATGGCGAGGTTGACGAAGGGAAAGGCGAGCCCGTCGTTCAACCCCGCCTCGGAGGTGAGTCCGAACCGCATCTCGTCCTCGTCCCCTTCCGACGGCGGACCGACCTGGACGTCGGAGGCGAGGACCGGGTCCGTGGGCGCGAGGGCGGCGGCGATGAGCAGGGAGGAGGCGATGCCGAGGCTGAGGAGATGCGAGGCCAGGAGCCCGAGGGCGAGGATCGTCAGCGGCATGGCGATGGCCAGAAGGCGCCACGTCACCATCCAGCTTTTCCAGCCGACGCGGCGGTCGAGCTTCAGCCCGGCCCCCATGAGCGAGATGATGACGACGAATTCGCTGACCTTCTCGATGAGGCGCAGGTGATGCTCCGGCCGGGGGGAGAATTCGCCGATCCCGGGGATCAGCGACAGTCCGGCCCCGATCGCGACGCAGCAGATCGGCAGTGACAGCGGCAGTCGCCGAAGCACCATCGGCAGCCAGGCGGTGAGGAGCACCAGGGCTCCAAAGCCGCCGAGCGTGATGACATACGTGTCCATGACAGCCGATTCGTTCCTGCGCGTCCTTCGCCGGAATCACCACGACCCATACGCAAGACCGATTTTCTTGAGGTGTCCGTTGCCGGACGGGAGCGCCGCCCGACCCTCCTCCCCACAAGGGGGAGAGGGACGCTGTCTGCCTGCATACCGAGATGCGCTAAATCCGATGGGCGCCGTCAGGGCGTACCCGACCGCATCGTCATGTCGGGGTTGAGATCGACCCACCGGCGCGTCGCCGCCGCCTGGTAGAGCGCCTCGATCAGGCGGACGTCGCGCAGGCCCATCTCACCGGGCGTGCGCAGCTCTCCGCCCTCCGCGATGACCTGCGAGAGATGGTCGATCTCGCCGGTGAACTGCACCGCGTCGCCCTCCGCCGTCAGGATCTCGTCCGCGCGCTTGGCGTTGCCGATCACGAGGCGGTTGCCCTGGTAGGCGGTGCCGGGATCGAGGGTGGCGACCGCCTTGTCGCCCCACAGGTCGATCCGCTTCTTGTCGGCGCTGTAGCCCGACGAGACCGTGGCGCGCCGGCCCGAGGGGAAGACGAGCTGGGCCGTGAACACGTCCTCCACCTCGGCGAAACGCGGATCGCCCGCCGGCGCATGCATCGAGGCGGAGACCGAGGACGGGCTCTCGCCGAAGAACCATTGCACCCCGTTGAGGCCGTAGATGCCGATATCCACCAGCGACCCGCCGCCGGCGACCGCCTTCAGCATGCGCCACTGGTCGCGGGGCTTCTCCGGCTCCAGGGGGCGGTGATGGTCGGAGGAGGCGAAGCGCACCGCGCCGAGTTCGCCCGCATCCATCATCGCCTTGGCACGCAGGTTGTGCGGCTCCCAATGCACCCGGTAGGCGACCATCAGGCGGCGGTCGGCGGCCTTGGCGGCGTCGATCATCCGCCGGCACTCGGCGGAACTCGTCGCCATCGGCTTCTCGCAGAGGACATGCTTGCCCGCCTCCAGGGCCTTAATGGTCAGATCGGCATGGGTGGCGTTCGGCGTGATGACGTAGACGGCGGCGATGTCCGCGTTGTCGGCCATCCTGCCCATCGAGGCGTAGTCGTAGAGGCCGCCCGGTCCGATCCCGTAGCGGGCGGCGACGGACCTCGCCTTCTCCGGGTTGCCGGAGACGAGGGCCACGGCCCTGGAGCGCCGGGCGCGCTGGAAGGCGGGCAGGATCTGGGCCTGGGCGAAGTCACCGAGGCCGACCACCGCCCAGCCGAGATGCGCCTCGCGCGGCAGCGGCGGCGCCTGGTCGAGTTGGGGCTCGGGCCGGCCGGTCGGGGTGGTGGGGATCGTCTGGGATGCCGCACGCTCGGATGCCAGCGCTCCTCCGATGCCGGCGATGGTCCCCGCCATGAACAGGCGGCGGGACGGTGTCGTGTTCGAGGCGTCGGACATCGAAACTCCGGATCCGGGAGGGATGAATCTCGCGGCCGGACCGAGAATGCCGCCCTTCGACAACGCGTGACGCTCCGATCGGATTCCATCGGAACCTGCGGTGGAGGCGCGCGGGGGGATTAAAAACGCAAGACCCGCCTCGGCGGGTCTGCGCCACGGGCGAATGTTACGTGAACGTCTTGCGGGGGTCGAAGGCGTCGCGGACGGCCTCCCCGGCGAAGATGAGCAGGCTCAGCATCACCGCCACCACGAAGAAGCCGGTCAGCCCGAGCCAGGGGGCCTGGATGTTGTCCTTGCCCTGCGCCAGCAGCTCGCCCAGCGAGGCCGAGCCGGGGGGCAGGCCGAAGCCGAGGAAGTCGAGGGAGGTCAGCGTCCCGATCGAGCCGTTGAGGATGAACGGCATGAAGGTCAGCGTCGCCACCATGGCGTTGGGCAGGAGATGCCGGCTCATGATGCGGATGTTGGAGAGGCCCAGCGCCCGGGCGGCGCGGACGTATTCGAAATTGCGCGCCCGCAGGAACTCGGCCCGCACCACCCCTACCAGGGCCACCCAGGAGAACAGCAGCAGGATGCCGAGCAGCACGAAGAAGCCCGGCGCGATGAAGGCCGAGATGATGATGATGAGATAGAGGGTCGGGATGCCGCTCCACACTTCGATGAAGCGCTGCAGGGCGAGATCGACCCAGCCGCCAAAATAGCCCTGCACCGCCCCGGCGATCACTCCGATCACCGAGGAGACGATGGCCAGGATCAGCCCGAACAGCACCGAGATGCGAAAGCCGTAGATGACGCGGGCCAGCACGTCGCGGGTGGTGTTGTCGGTGCCGAGCCAGTGCATCTCGAGGCCCGTGCACCCGGCCCGCCCCGTGGTCTCCGCGCCAGTCTGCTTCGCCGCCGCCTGGCATTGCGCGTCCGTGAGCATCCAGGTGGGCGGCGAGGGCGAGGGGGTCGGCAGCCCGTCGATGATCGTGTCGTAGGAATAGGGGATCGGCGGCCAGATCGCCCAGCCGTTCTCGGCGATCTCCCGCCGGGTCTCGGCCGAGCGGTAGTTCGGCCGGGCGTAGAACCCGCCGAACTTCTCGTCCGGGTAGTCGATGAGGACGGGAAACAGGATCTCGCCCTTGTAGGACACCACCAGGGGCCGGTCGTTGGCGATGAACTCGGCGAACAGGCTTAAGGTGAACAGGGCGACGAAGAGCGTGAAGGACCAGAAGCCCAGCCGGTTTCGGCGAAAGTTCGAGAGCCGCCGCCGGTTCAGCGGCGACAGCCCCCGCACCACCGGCGCGAGGGGAGGCGGGGCGGCGACGGGGACGGCTTCCGCGGGGCGGGCGATCTCGTTCATGAGACCGCCCCTATTGGATTGTGCGTCAGCCGTCGAGACGGACGGCCGTTCCCTCGATCTCGTTGGGGCGAAGGCCGCCGGTCTTCTCGAGGTGGCGGCGCAGCAGACGGACGTTGCGACGATTGGCCTTGAACGCCGCGTCGAAGATGTCGCCCGCCAGCGGCACGGCGCCGATCACCCCGTCGAAGGCCACGTTCATGGCCATCCGGGCGAGCAGCCATCGCGGTGCCCCGAGGCGGCGCGCCTCGTAGACGATGTAGGAGGCCAGCAGCATGCCCGCCGCATCGCCGACGATCGGGACGAGGCCAATGACCGCGTCGAGCCCCACCCGGCGGTTGATGCCGGGGATCACGAACGCCGTGTCCATGAGATGGGCGAACTGTTCCAGCCGCAGGAGCGCCGCCTCCCGGCTGTCGGGCTCGGCACGGAAGCGCGTGGCGGTCCCGTCGCGCTGGCCGAAGCCGCCCTTGGGCACTTCGCGGGCGGTAAAGACGGCGTCGTTGAAGGCCATGGCGGGGCTCCGGGGGATGCGCGTCGTGGTCATGATACGGGATGTGGCCCCGGCCAGGGCCGACCGCAAGCGGCGGAACTCCGAGACCTCCCGGCCTCACGCGGCCCGCCCCCGCATCAGGCCTGAGAGCCGCTCCAGGGCGGCGTCGAGGGTCGCGTCCTGCTTGGCGAAGCACAGCCGCACGAGATGGCGCACCGCCCCTTGCGCATAGAAGGCGCTGATCGGGATCGCCGCGACGCCGTGCTCGCGCACCAGGGCCTGGCAGAAGGCCACGTCGTCCGCATGCCCCAGGCGCGGCCCCAGCTCGCCGATGTCGATGGTGAGGAAGTAGGTGGCCTGCGAGGGCAGCACCGAGAAGCCGAGCCCGGTGAGGCCGGCGCTCAGCCGGTCGCGCGAGCGGGCGAAGCGCGCCCGCATGTCGAGGAAATAGGCCTCGTCCTTGGCGAGCCCGTAGGCCACCGCCTCCTGGAGGTTCGGCGGCGTGGTGAAGGTGAGGAACTGGTGCGCCTTCGAGACTGCCTTGAGCAGGGGAGGCGCCGCCATGACGAAGCCGACCTTCCAGCCGGTGAGGCTGAAGATCTTGCCGGCCGAGCCGATCTTCACGGTGCGCTCCCGCATGCCCTCGAACCCGATCAGCGGGCGGTGGGGACGCCCGTCGAAGGTCACGTGCTCCCACACCTCGTCGCAGACGGCCGTCACGTCGAAGCGCTGGCAGAACCGCGCCAGCAAGGCGAGATCCTCGTCGCGGACCATGGTCGCGGTGGGGTTCAGCGGGTTGTTGAGCACGACGACCCGCGTGCGCTCGGAGAAGGCCTGCGCCAGGGCGTCCTCGTCGAGGCGAAAATGCGGGGGACGCAGGGTGACGAAGCGCGGGATGCCGCCGGCCTGCCGGACGATGGGCAGGTAGGCGTCGTACATCGGCTCGAACAGCACCACCTCGTCGCCGGGCGAGACCAGGGCGAGCAGGCTCGCGGCCAGGGCCTCGGTGGCGCCCGACGTCACCATCACCTCGGTGTCGGGATCCAGGGCGAGGCCCTGGTGGCGGCCGTAATGGTCGGCGATGGCCCGGCGTAAGGCCAGCAGGCCCATCATCGGCGGGTATTGGTTGTAGCCGTCGCGCAGGGCGTCGGCGGCCCTCTCGCGCACGTCGGCCGGGCCGGGATCGTCCGGGAAACCCTGGCCGAGGTTGATCGCGCCGAGGTCGCGCGCCAGCACCGACATCACGTCGAACACGGTATTGGGGAGGTCGGCGAAGACAGGATTCATCCGCAGGAACGCTCGTGGTCGGCGGGGATCCGCCCGTGGGCGGAGAGGCGTCCATCCTCGGTAGCACGGGCGTTTCGGGGCGGGAAACGAGCGAGCCGAAATGTGCGCGTTCGCACGCTCCCTGGCCCGACGCCCCGGAGCGGGCCTGACGATTGTTGACATTCATCAGGCGTAACGTAGGTTCTGGTCATGGCCGGAGCGGTCGCCGCTCAACGGAAACACCGCCCCCTCGTTTCTTTTGGGCGACGTGCCGCTCCGGTCCATCTTCAGAAGCTGATCCTCCCCGAGAGGAAAGCCGTCACACCGTCCCGGCGTGGCGGCTTTCTCGCGTTCCGCTTGTGCCTCGATGGTCCTCCGGGGTAGCGACCTCGTATCGGATCACGAGGACGCCCCCGTTGAGCACCCGCGCCTGCTGCGCCCTCGCCCTCCTCATCGCCCTGGCGGGGGCGGGATTGCGCCTCGCCGTGCCGGTGACGCCGCCGGACGCGGCCTATCACGCGGTGGTCGAGGCCTATCCGTCGAAACCCCTGCCCTGACGGCGTCGGGGGGCGGAACGGGCCCCCGGAAACAGGCCGGAAACCTCCGCGCCGCACTGGCGTCGCAATAGTCCGGCATCTCCGGCGGCGATGCTGAGCGAACGATCGACGGGCAAGGCCCCCCGGCCAATGTGCGCAACCGCCTGCGCGGCCCTGGATCGGCGCCCCGCTGCGAGGTGGTCGCGCCCCCTGTTCCGCCGGGACTCCGGTCTCCATTTCGGTCACACTGCGTGGTGCCGGTCGGAAACGAGCGGACGGATTGTCGAGGCATGAACGAACAATCGCCCATCCGGACCGAGACGGCCCGGGAGATCGGACCGGAGACACCGGCGCCCACGCGCCGGCGAAGCCGTGCGGGGACATGGCTCATCCTGATCCTCCTCCTCGTCGGCGCGGGGGCGGCCGGCTACCGGTTCTATCTCGCGCCCAAGACCGCGACGGAGACCTCCGCCGACGGCACGCCCGCGCGCGGCAAGGGCGCCCGCGGACGCCCCGGCGGCGACATGCCCCAGGCGGTGGGCGTCGCCACGGTCTCCTCCGGCGAGATCCCGGTGGTGCTGTCGGGCCTCGGCACGGTGACGCCGCTCGCCACCGTGACGATCCAGTCGCAGATCAGCGGCTATCTCATGGAGATCGGCTTTCGCGAGGGCCAGACCGTGAAGAAGGGCGACTTTCTCGCCCAGATCGACCCGCGCATCTACGAGGCCCAGCTCGCCCAGTACCAGGGCCAGCTCGCCCGCGATCAGGCGCTGCTGCAGAATTCCAAGCTCGATCTCGCCCGCTTCCAGCGCCTCAGCCTGCAGGATTCGATCTCCAAGCAGAACGTGGACACGCAAGGGGCCCTGGTGAAGCAGAACGAGGGCACGGTCGCCATCGACCAGGCCCAGGTGGACCAGCAGAAGCTCAACATCGCCTATACCCGCATCGTCTCGCCGGTGGACGGCCGGGTCGGCCTGCGCCAGATCGACCAGGGCAACTACGTCACCGCCGCCTCCACCAACATCGTGGTGGTGACGCAGCTGCATCCGATCTCGGTGGTGTTCACCCTGCCCGAGGACGACGTGGCGCGGGTGATGCGGCGCCTGCGCTCGGGAGCGAAGCTCACGGTCAGCGCCTACGACCGGGGCGACGCCAACGTGCTCGCCACCGGCACCCTCGACACGGTGGACAACCAGATCGACACCACCACCGGCACGGTGAAGCTGCGCGCGCTGTTCGAGAACAAGGACGAGAGCCTGTTCCCGAACCAGTTCGTCAACGCCAAGCTCACCGTGGACACGGTGCGGGATACGCCGATCATTCCCACCGCCGCGATCCTGCGCGGCACGCCCGGCGCCTACGTCTACCTCCTCGACGGCGACGACAAGGTCGTGGTCCGCCCGATCACCGTGGGCGAGGCCGACGGCGCCCGCACCGCCGTCACCAAGGGGCTGGCGGTGGGCGACCGGGTCGTGGTCGACGGGACCGACCGCCTGCGCGACGGCGCCAAGGTCCGCGTCACCGAGGGCGGCAAGGGCCAGCCGGCGCCCCCCGGAGAAGCGTCGGCGCCCGGCCAGGCCGCACCCGCGCCGGACGCCGCCGCCACGACCTCGACGCCCGCCGCCGGCACCCCTCCCGACAACCCGTCGCAGAAGCGCGAGCGCCGCAGAGAGCGGCCGGCGGCGCAATGAGCGCCTTGCTTCCTGTGACTGACGCGCCGTTCGATGCATCCATGGGCGCACCGGACGTTACAGGGATCCGTTTCCTGGCGAAGGTCTGGCCGGATCGCACGGGCAGCGCCGGTCCCCTCTCCTGGAAGGAGAGGGACAGGGTGAGGTGCGTGGA
Organism: Methylobacterium sp. E-045; assembly: GCF_022829685.1. Taxonomy (GTDB): domain Bacteria; phylum Pseudomonadota; class Alphaproteobacteria; order Rhizobiales; family Beijerinckiaceae; genus Methylobacterium. The sequence goes on along the minus strand of NZ_JAKSYE010000134.1, from coordinate 61,988 downwards.
CTTTTCGGAGGTGTCGCACACCTCACCCCAACCCTCTCCTTCCAGGAGAGGGAGCCCGTGGCGCTTCACGCCGACGGCCGGGCAGGTCCGAGATCCTGTGGCGGGACGGCTCACCCCATGAACCCGTCCCGCATCTTCATCCTGCGGCCCGTCGCCACCACGCTGTTCATGCTGGCGATCCTGCTCGTGGGCATGGTGTCGTACCTGAACCTGCCGGTCTCGGCCCTGCCGTCGGTGGATTACCCGACGATCCAGGTGCAGACCTTCTATCCCGGCGCCAGCCCGGAGGTGATGACCTCGGCGGTGACGGCGCCCCTGGAGCGGCAGTTCGGCCAGCTCGCCAACCTCAACCAGATGACCTCGCAGAGCTCGGCGGGCGCCTCGGTCATCACCCTGCAGTTCAGCCTCGATCTCGGCCTCGACATCGCCGAGCAGCAGGTCCAGGCGGCGATCAACGCGGCGGGCAACCTGCTGCCCTCCGACCTGCCTGCGCCGCCGGTCTACGCCAAGGTCAACCCGGCCGACGCGCCGATCCTGACGCTGGCCCTGACCTCGACGACGATGCCGCTCACCGAGGTGCGCAATCTCGCCGAGACCCGGCTCGCCCAGAAGATCAGCCAGGTCTCCGGCGTCGGCCTCGTCAGCATGGGCGGCGGCCAGCGCCCCGCCGTGCGCGTGCGCTTCAATGCGCGGGCGCTGGCCGCCTACGGCCTCAACATCGACGACCTGCGCACCACCATCACCAACCTCAACGTCAACACGCCCAAGGGCACGATCGACGGGCCGACCCAATCCTACGCCATCAACGCCAACGACCAGATCCGCGACCCGAAGGCCTATGAGCAGGCGATCATCGCCTACAAGAACGGCTCGGCGGTGCGGCTCTCGGATGTCGCCGACGTGGTCAACGGCCCGGAGAACACCAAGCTCGGCGCCTGGATGGACGAGACGCCCGCCGTCATCCTCAACATCCAGCGCCAGCCCGGCGCCAACGTCATCGCCACGGTGGACAAGATCAAGGCGCTGCTGCCCCAGCTGCAGGGGACGCTGCCCGCCGCCGTCACGGTGACGCCGCTCACCGACCGCACCACCACCATCCGCGCCTCGGTGCACGACGTGCAGGTGGAGCTGGCGCTGGCCATCGGCCTCGTGGTGCTGGTGATCTTCCTGTTTCTGCGCAGCCTGTCCGCCACCCTGATCCCGAGCCTGTCGGTGCCGCTCTCGCTGATCGGCGCGCTCTCGATCATGGACCTCTACGGCTTCTCCCTCGACAACCTGTCGCTGATGGCGCTGACCATCGCCACCGGCTTCGTCGTCGACGATGCCATCGTGGTCATCGAGAACATCGCCCGCCACGTGGAGGAGGGCGATTCGCCGATGGAGGCGGCCCTGAAAGGCAGCCGCGAGATCGGCTTCACCATCATCTCCCTCACGGTCTCGCTCATCGCGGTGCTGATCCCGCTCCTGTTCATGGGCGACGTGGTGGGGCGCCTGTTCCACGAATTCGCCATCACGCTGGCCGCCACCATCGTGATCTCGGCGGTGGTGTCGCTGACCCTGGTGCCGATGCTGTGCGCCCGCCTGCTCAAGCATGCGCCGGAGGCCAAGCGCCGCGAAGGATTGATCGCGCGGGCCGGCCGGCGGGCCATGGACGGGGTGATCTCCGGCTACGGCCGGATGCTGCGCATCGTCCTCAACCACCAGGGCCTGACCCTCGTCGTCACCCTCGCCACCATCGCGCTCACCGCCTACCTGTTCGTGGTCATCCCCAAGGGGTTCTTCCCGGTCCAGGACACGGGCGTGATCCAGGGCGTGACCCAGGCCGACCAGACCGTCTCCTATGCCGAGATGGCGGACCGCCAGCAGCAGATCGCCCGCATCGTCCTGCAGGACCCGGATGTCGCGAGCCTGTCCTCGTTCATCGGCGTCGACGGTCAGAACGTGACGCTCAATTCCGGCCGCTTCCTCATCAACCTGAAGCCGCACGAGGGCCGCACCAGCGATGCCGGCGCCATCATCCGCCGCCTCAAGGAGGCCTCCCGCGGGGTCGCCGGCATCCGGCTCTACATGCAGCCGGTGCAGGACCTCACCATCGACACGGCGGTGAGCGCGACGCAGTACCAGGTGATCCTGGAGAACCCGAACCTCTCCGAGTTCGAGACCTGGGTGCCGCGCTTCGTCCAGGCGCTGCAGCGCTCGCCCCTCCTGTCGGACGTGGCCAGCGACCTCCAGGGCAACGGGCTGGCGGCCTACGTCACCATCGACCGGCCCACCGCCGGCCGCTACGGCATCACCCCCGCCACCGTGGACAACGCCCTCTACGACGCCTTCGGCCAGCGCATCGTCTCGACGATCTTCACCCAGTCGAACCAGTACCGGGTGATCCTCGAGGCCGATCCCGACCTGCACAAGACCCTCGACAGCCTCAACGGCATCTTCCTGCCCTCCTCCACGGCGGCCTCGGGACAGGTGCCGCTCTCGGCGGTGGCGCGGATCAGCGAACGCCGGGCGCCGCTCCTCATCAGCCATCTCGGCCAGTTCCCGGCCACCACCGTGTCGTTCAACCTCGCCGAGGGGGTGGCGCTGGGCGATGCGGTGAAGACGATCGAGGCGGCGCGCAGGGAGATCGACCTGCCGCCGAGCTTCCGCGTGGTGCCGCAGGGCTCGGTCTTCGCCTTCCAATCGGCGCTCTCGAACCAGCTCTTCCTGGTGATCGCGGCCATCGTCACCGTCTACATCGTGCTCGGCGTGCTCTACGAGAGCTTCGTCCACCCGATCACGATCCTCTCGACCCTGCCCTCGGCGGGGATCGGCGCCCTCGTCGGCCTGATGCTCTACGGGCTGCCGCTGGACATCATCGGCGTCATCGGCATCGTGCTCCTCATCGGCATCGTGAAGAAGAACGCGATCATGATGATCGACTTCGCCCTTCAGGCCGAGCGCGAGGAGGGGATGGCCCCGCGCGACGCGATCTACGAGGCCTGCCTCCTGCGCTTCCGCCCGATCCTGATGACGACGCTGGCCGCCCTGTTCGCGGCGTTGCCCCTCATCCTCGGCACCGGCGTCGGCTCGGAACTGCGCCAGCCCCTCGGCATCGTCATCGCCGGCGGCCTCATCGTCTCCCAGGTCCTGACCCTGTTCACCACCCCGGTGATCTACCTCGCCTTCGACCGCCTGGAGCGGCGGTTCAAGCGCGGCGGCGGGGCGAAGACGGTGGAGGCGACGCCGTGAGCCGGAATCGTGCCGCTGCCCTCCCTCCCCCCTCTGCGGGGGAGGGTGGCCCCCGAAGGGGGTCGGGAGAGGGGAGCCCGGTCTCCGGATCGGACGCGCAGATTGACGATGGGCGGATCCTCGTCAGACCCACTCCACAACTGCGCGCGTTCGCCCGCGAGCAACGGCGGCTCCGTACCCTCGCCGAGGATGCGATCTGGCAGCAGGTGCGCGGTGGCCGCTTCCGCGGGCTCACGTTCAGACGCCAGGTTCCCCTGCCGCCCTACATCGCCGATTTCCTCTGCGCGTCCGCCCGTCTGATCGTCGAACTCGACGGAGCCCCGCATGAGGAGACCGCGCGCCGTGATCGCGATGCCGCGCGCGATGCCTGGCTGCGGGAGCAGGGGTTCGAGGTTCTGCGCTTTCCGAATGACCGTGTCCTCAGCGATCTCGTTTCGGTCCTCGACACGGTCGGCGCGACCGTCGAGGCGCGGCTGGCTCGCTCCACGTCCGGCCGCGTCGCTCCCCTCTCCCGACCCGGCCTGACGGCCGGGCCACCCTCCCCCGCAGAGGGGGGAGGGGGCAGGCGCCCCCGCCCGGCCCCCCGCCCATGAACGTCTCCGAACCGTTCATCCGGCGGCCGGTCGCCACGATACTGCTCACCATCGGGGTGCTGCTGGCGGGGATCTTCGCGTTCTTCAAGCTGCCGGTGGCGCCGCTGCCCCAGGTCGATTTCCCCGTCATCCTGGTCCAGGCGCAGATGGCCGGGGCGTCCCCCGAGACCATGGCGACGACGGTGGCGGCGCCGCTCGAGCGGCGCCTCGGCATCATCGCCGACGTGGGCGAGATGACCTCCACCAGTTCCGTCGGGACGGTGCGGATCGTCCTGATGTTCAACCTCAACCGCGACATCGACGGGGCCGCCCGCGACGTCCAGGCGGCGATCAACGCCGCGCGGGCCGACCTGCCCACGGCCCTGCGCTCGAACCCCACCTACCGCAAGTTCAACCCGGCCGACGCGCCGATCCTGATCCTCGGGCTCACCTCGAACACCCTGTCGCCGGGCCAGCTCTACGATTCCGCCGCCACGGTGGTGCAGCAGAAGATGTCCCAGCTGCCCGGTGTCGGCAACGTCGATATCGGCGGCTCGTCCCTGCCGGCGGTGCGGGTCGAGCTCGATCCCACCGCCCTCTACCATTACGGGATCGGCCTCGAAGGGGTGCGCGCGGCCCTGGCCTCGGCCAATGCCAATTCGCCCAAAGGCGCGATCGAGACCGACACCCGGCACTATCAGCTCTACGCCAACGACCAGGGCCGGGTGGCGGCGGATTACCGCGACATCATCGTGGCCTACCGCAACGGGGCGGGGGTGCGCCTCACCGATGTGGGCAAGGTCGAGGATTCGGTGGAGGACAAGCGCAACCTCGGCCTCGTCAACGGCCGGCCGGGCGTGATCCTGTTCATCTACAAGCAGCCCGGCTCCAACGTGGTCGATACGATTAAGGCGGTGGAGGCGGCGCTGCCGCAGGTGAGGGCCGCGCTGCCCGGCGACATCGACCTCACCGTCACCGGGGACCGCAGCGCCACCATCCGCGCCTCCCTCGCCGAGACCGAGGAGACCCTGGTCATCGCCGTCGCCCTCGTCATCGGGGTGGTGTTCGCCTTCCTGCGCTCGTGGCGGGCGACCCTGATCCCGGCGGTGGCCGTGCCGATCTCGATCATCGGCACCTTCTCGGCCATGTACCTCCTCGACTACAGCCTCGACATCCTGTCGCTGATGGCCCTCATCATCGCCACCGGCTTCGTGGTCGACGACGCCATCGTCGTCCTGGAGAACATCCAGCGCCATGTGGAGCTCGGCAAGCCGCGGCTGGAGGCCGCCCTCATCGGGGCGAGGGAGGTCGGCTTCACCGTCATCTCCATGAGCCTGTCGCTGATCGCGGTGTTCATCCCGATCCTGCTGATGGGGGGGATCGTCGGGCGGCTGTTCGAGGAATTCGCCGTCACCCTGTCCCTGGCGATCCTGATCTCCCTGGTGCTCTCGCTCACCACCACGCCGATGATGTGCGCCCTGCTGCTGAAACGCGAAGGCGGGCATGGAGGCGGCGGGCATGGAGGCGGCGGGCATGAAGGCGGGGGGCACGGACATGTCGGGGAGACGCGCCCGAACCTCATCATCCGCGCCCTGGAGGGGGGCTTCGACGTCACGCTCCGGGCCTACGAGCGCACCCTCAGGATGGCGCTGAACCATCGCCGCCTCGTCCTCGCCACGCTGTTCGCGACGATCGGGCTCAACGTCTACCTCTACATCATCGTCCCCAAGGGCTTCTTCCCCGAGCAGGATACCGGGCAGATGATGGGCGGCATCCAGGCCGACCAGCGCATCTCGTTCCAGGCGATGAAGCAGAAGCTGGAACAGGCCACCGCCATCGTGCAGGCCGACCCGGCGGTGGACAGCGTCGTCGGCTTCACGGGCGGGCGCGCCACCAACTCGGCCAACGTCTTCGTCGGCCTGAAGCCGCGGGGCGAGCGGGCCTCGATCACCGAGGTGATGACCCGCCTGCGCCCCAAGCTCGCGCAGGTGGCCGGCGCCCGGCTGTTCCTGTTCCCGCGCCAGGACCTGCGCATGGGCGGGCGCCAGAGCTTCGCCCAGTACCAGTACACCCTCCAGGGCGACACGGCGGACGAGCTCTACGCGGCGGCCCCCCGGCTCGTGGAGGCGCTGCAGAAGAACCCGGTCTTCTCCGACGTCACCTCCGACCAGCAGGAGGGCGGGCTCGAGAGCCGCCTCGTCATCGACCGGGCCACGGCCTACCGCTACGGCATCACGCCGGACAAGATCGACAACACCCTCTACGACGCCTTCGGCCAGCGGCAGGTCTCGACGATCTTCAACCCGCTCAACCAGTACCACGTCGTGATGGAGATCGCGCCGCGCTACCTGCAGAGCCCGGAGACGTTGAAGACCGTCTTCGTCTCGACCTCGGGCGGCAAGGCGCGGGGCTCGGCCGTCACCAACGCGGTGGCCGGGACCGTGGCCGGGGCCGCGGCGACGGGAACCACCGCCTCCACCATCGCGGCGGATTCCGCCCGCAACGCCGCCTCCAACGCCATCGCCGGCGGGGCGGGCGCCTCGTCCAGCGCCCCCGTTTCGAGCGCCAAGGAGACGATGATCCCGCTCTCGGCCTTCGCCCGCGTGGAGACCGGCAACGCACCCGTGCAGGTGAGCCACCAGGGCCTGTTCGTGGCCACCACGATCTCGTTCAACCTGGCGCCGGGCAAGAGCCTGTCGGACGCCACCGCCGCCATCGAGGAGGCCGAGGCGCAACTGCGCCTGCCGGCGACGATCCACGGCGAGTTCGCGGGCGCGGCCAAGACCTTCCAGGCCTCGTCCTCGCGCCAGCCGCTGCTGATCCTGGCGGCGCTGCTGGCGGTCTACACCATCCTCGGGATCCTCTACGAAAGCTTCGTCCACCCGGTGACGATCCTCTCGACCCTGCCCTCGGCCGGCATCGGCGCGCTGCTGGCGCTCCTCGTCTCGGGGACGGAATTCACCATCATCGCCCTCATCGCGGTGTTTCTCCTCATCGGCATCGTCAAGAAGAACGCGATCATGATGATCGACGTGGCACTGGACGCCGAGCGCACGCGCGGGGCCGCGCCGAAGGACGCGATCTTCGAGGCCTGCCTCTTGCGCTTCCGGCCGATCATGATGACAACGCTGGCGGCCCTGCTCGGCGCCCTGCCTCTCATCCTCGCCGGGGGCGAAGGCTCGGAAATGCGCCGCCCCCTGGGCATCGCCATCGCCGGCGGCCTGATCGTGAGCCAGATCCTGACCCTCTACACCACGCCCGTCGTCTACCTCTATCTCGACCGCCTCCGGCGGCGCCGCCCGGCCCTGGGCGTGGTTCCGGGCGCGGCCGAATGAGCGTGGGCGGTTTGACGGACGGCCGCCTGCGCGGGCTCGTGGCTTCCCTTTCGAGCGGGGGCGCACCGCGTTTCAATGACGGCGCAGGTCCCCCTCCTTCCAGGAGAGGGAGCCCGTTGCGCTCGCTCGTTACCCTCCTCGCCCTCGCCACCACCGTCTCCGGCTGCATGGTCGGGCCGGATTACTCGCGACCGTCCGTGGAGACGCCGCTGGCGTTCAAGCAGGGCGGGATGCGCGAGGACAGCGTGGCCCATGTCGTGACGCGGAAGGGGTGGCGCGCGGTGCAGCCCAATGACGGGGCCGAGCGCGGCGACTGGTGGCGCGTGTTCCGCGACCCCGCCCTCGACCGGCTGATCCGCCTCGTCGACGTGGACAACCAGAACCTGCGCGTTTCCCTGGCCTCCTACGACCAGGCGCGCGGCCTCGTCGCCCAGGCGCGCTCGGCGCTCTACCCCACGGTCATCGGCGCGCCGACGATCACGCGCTCGCGGACGCTCGGCACCGAGCGCACCTCGGTCTCGCTCCAGGCCCAGGCTTCCTGGGAGCTCGACCTGTTCGGCCGCATCCGGCGCAACATCGAGAGCGAGGTGGCCAACGCCCAGGCGAGTGCTGCGGACCTGGCGGCGGTGCGCCTCGCGATCCAGTCCGAGGTCGCCACGAACTACTACAGCCTGCGCTACCAGGATTCGCTCCAGCGCCTGCTCGACGAGACGGTGGTGGCCTACAAGAAGAGCCTCGCCATCACCGAGAACCAGTACAATGCCGGCGTGGCGGCCCGGTCCGACGTGATCACGGCGCAGACGCAGGTGCAGTCGACCCAGGCCCAGGCCATCGCGGTGGGCCTGCAGCGCGCCACCTTCGAACACGCCATCGCGACCCTGATCGGGCGTCCGCCCTCCGAACTGTCCCTGCCGAAGGGGAGCCTGCCGAAGACGCCGCCGGCGGTTCCGGTGGGCATCCCCTCCGCCCTGCTGGAGCGGCGGCCGGACATCGCCCAGGCGGAACGCAGCGTCCAGTCCCAGAGCGAGCAGATCGGCGTCGCCGTGGCGGCCTTCTACCCGACCCTCGTCCTGTCTGGCTCCGGCGGCGTCTCGGGCCTGACCAGCAACGGGGTGTTCTCGGCGGCCAACCAGGTCTGGTCGGTGGCTGCGGCCGGCAGCGAGACGCTCCTCGACGGCGGCGCCCGCACCGCCGCCGTGCAGATCGCCCGCGCCGCCTACGACGCCACGGTGGCGACCTACCGCCAGACCGTGCTCACCGCCTTCGCCGAGGTGGAGAACGGGCTTGCCGGCGTGCGCATCCTGGCCCGCCAGCAGGCGGCGCAGGAGGAGGCCGTGGCCTCCGCCCGCCGGGCGGTGGAGATCACCCTCAACGAGTACCGCGCCGGCACGCAGAACTTCACCACGGTCATCACCGCCCAGGCGCTGGAACTGAACAACGAGGTGACCTCGCTGCAGGTACGGCTCAACCGCTTCACCACGGCGGTGACCCTCATCCGGGCGCTCGGCGGCGGCTGGGACGTGCGCAGCCTGCCGACCCCCGACGAACTCAAGGGCGACCGCCTGCCGATCGACCGGGGACAGGCCATCCGCACGGACGAGTGATCGCTGCCATGCACCATGCGGCGGAACGGGGCCGCCCACGGGCGGTTTGACCGGCGTCGCCGATGAAGCCCGGAGTGCCCGTCCCATGACCCTTCCAGATGCCCCCATGAACGACGGCAAGCAGCCCCGCGCCAACGACGAGGTCAGGACGGCGCCGGCCTGTACCCTCGTCATCTTCGGGGCGGCCGGCGACCTGACGAAGCGCCTGCTGATGCCGGCCCTCTACAATCTCGCCTCCGACGGCCTCCTCGCGGAGGGGCTGAAAATCGTCGGCATCGACCATAACGACCGCACGAGCGAGCAATGGCGTGACGACCTCTCGCAGACCATGCAGTCCTTCACCCGGGATCGGACCTCGGAATTCCACCCGGACTCCATCGATCCCAGCCATTGGGGCTTCATCCGTGAGCGCCTGACCTTCACCAAGGGGGATTTCGAGGCGGCGGAGACCTATCGGCGGCTCGCCCAAGACATCGGCGGCAACGCGATCTTCTATCTCGCCGTCTCCGCCCGCTTCTTCGGCACGGTGGTGGACCAGCTCGGCGCCGCCGGCCTGCTGACGGAGGGGGAGGGCGCCTTCCGCCGCGTGGTCATCGAGAAGCCGTTCGGCACCGACCTCGCCTCGGCGCGGGCCCTCAACGCCCGCATCCTGACCCAGGCCGACGAGGGGCAGGTGTTCCGCATCGATCACTTCCTCGGAAAGGAGACCGTGCAGAGCATTCTGGCGCTGCGCTTCGCCAACGCCATGCTGGAGCCGATCTGGAACGCCGGCCATATCGACCACGTGCAGATCACCGCCGCCGAGACGATCGGCGTGGAGCAGCGTGGCCGCTTCTACGAACCCACCGGTGCGCTGCGCGACATGGTGCCGAACCACCTGTTCCAGCTCCTGTCCATGGTGGCGATGGAGCCCCCCGGCAGCTTCGAGGCGGAGGACATCCGCAACGAGAAGGCGCGGGTCCTCGAGGCCGTGCGGCCGGCGACGCCGGACCGGGCGGTGCGCGGCCAGTACGCGCCCGGCGAGGAGCAGGGCCAGGCCGTGCGGGGCTACCGCGAGGAGGCCGACGTGGCACCGGACTCCCGCACCGAAACCTATGCCGCCCTGACGCTCACCATCGACAACCCGCGCTGGACCGGCGTGCCGTTCTATCTGCGCACGGGCAAGCGCCTGGCGGGGCGCCTCACCGAGATCGCCGTGCATTTCAAGCCGCCGAGCCACGGCCTGTTCGCCGGAACCGACCTCGCGGCCAACGTCATGCGCCTGCATATCGACCCGGAGCAGGGACTGAGCACCCAGTGGAACGCCAAGCGGCCGGGGCCGGACATGCGCCTCGGCGCGGTCACCTCCTCCGTGCGGTTCGGCGATTTCTTCGCCGAGGCGCCGAGCGTCGGCTACGAGACCCTGATCTACGACTGCATGGTCGGTGACCCAACCCTGTTCCAGCGGGCCGACGCCATCGAGGCGGGCTGGGCTGCCGTCGATCCCCTCATCCAGGCCTGGAGGGATGCCCCGGTGGAGACCTATGCGGCGGGCAGCGACGGACCGGCGGGGGCGGAAGCCCTGCTCGCCCGCGACGGGCGGGCCTGGCTTCCCCTCGACGAGACGTGAGGCGCGCGCCTCAGGCGGGCTCGGCGTCGAGGCGCCGGGATCTGCGGATGGGCGCCAGAGTGCGCAGGGCATCGTGGTGCAGGAGAAGGACGCCGGTGGCCCCCGACAGCCTGCGCGCGGCGGGGGTGAAGCCGGCATTGGAGACCACGGCCGCCATGTCGGCCTGCCAATAGCGCGCCGCCGCCGAGGCCTCCTGGACCGCCGCGTTGCCCACGGGCTTGGTGTAGCGCTTGCACTGGAGGACGAGGCGGATGCCTGAGCGCTCGGCGACCACGTCGGCCCCCTGGTCGCCGCTGGCCTTCGTCGGGCGCGCCGACCAGCCCGCCTCGCGCAGGGCCTCGGCGCAGAAGCGCTCGTAGGCGATGCCGTCCTCCGGCGCCTCGTCCTCGTCCGGCAGATCGACGGAGAGGGCGACGCCCTCGATGATGTCGAGGACGATCGGCCAGCGGGTATCGGCGAGGTCGGTGAAGCCCCTTGCGTCGAGATGGGGCAGGATCGTCCGCTCGGCGAAGTAATCCCGCTCGCGCAGCCAGCCGTCGTCGATCCGGTTGCCGTAGGCGTCCTCGAAACATTCCTGGCGGCGGCGCAGGGCGAGAGTCTCGGCGTGCGCGCGCGCGAGCCGGCGGACCGTTCTCCGGAAGCGGCGGGGCCTGTCGAGGCGATGCAGCAGGATCAGGCCAAGGCAGAGGCCGGTGGCGGCCAGGGCGGGTCGTCCGAACCAGAAGGCGAAGCCCCCGCCGACGATGGTGGTCCAGAACAGGCGCGCCACGAGGCTCGATCGACCGGACATGCGCATCCCTTCCTGCCACGGCACGTCCCCATCGGCCGCCTCACGCATCGGCAGAATGCAGGGAGGGCCTTGCGGCCAGCCTAACGGCGCGGCGGCGAAAGACCGCCGGATCGGCCATCGTCGTCCCGCGACATGACCAGGGACGAGGCGTCGTCAGTCTCTCTCAAGAAAATCCGGCGTCATCCCCGGTCGGATCGGACGCTGATCCTGTCGTCCCGCCGGCATTTCACGGATGTTCCGTCCCGAGCGCAGCATTGCTTCGTGAGCCTGCCGGATAGAAACGGGTTTCATCAGCATGGATCGTGGCAGCAGGATCAATGCCTCTAGAGCATTTTCAAGCGAGGTGGATGCCGGCTCGCGTGAAGAAGATGCGACCACACAGCAGGTTAGAGCATTTTCCGTGATCCGGAGATTGCGGAAAATGCTCTAAGAGGCAGAATATTGAACGAGGCTATGGACGGCCGGCGAGCGGACATAAGCGATCATCCGCCCCGCCACTCTCCTGTGGATAGGATTGCGGCCAGGGCTGTTTCGCCCCGGATGTGCTCCGGGGGCTTGTCGGCGGAGGTCCCGATCGTCGCGAGGCATGTCGATCAGGCTTGGATCGAGGAGCGAGAGAGAATGGGGCATCCCATCCCCTCGTCACGCGGACGGCTTCGCCTCTACGGGGCCTGGTCGAAGCCGGACCGTGTTCCGGCGGCCTCTGCCGTGGTCGCGGACTTAAGAGTGCCTCACAAAACTCCCGATCGCGGTGGGTTCTCGCTCGGAGCACCACGGCGCAGCGGGTGTTTTGTGAGAGACACTTAAGAGGCTCCGGCGGTCGTGCGGGAGCGACGACCACGCGGTGCGGGGGTCGCCGGCGCCTCGGCGACGGGTGCCTTCGCGCGGGATTTCCTGCGTTGCTGGCCGAGACCCATGTTCTTCGCCAGTTCCGACCGTGCGGCCGCATAGTTCGGTGCGACCATCGGATAGTCGCTCGGAAGGTTCCACTTCGCGCGATACTCTTCCGGTGTCATGGAATAGCGCGTCCGAAGGTGACGCTTCAGGGATTTGAATTTCTTGCCGTCTTCGAGGCAGATGACGAAATCCGGCGTGATCGAGCGTTTGATCGACACGGCCGGGGTCAGCGGCTCGGCCTTCTCGGAAGTCTTCGCCGTCGTCAGTCCACCCAGGGTCGCATGAACCGATGCGATGAGGGCCGGAATATCCGAAACCGGCACGGAATTGTTGCTGACGAACGCTGAGACGATATCCGCCGTAAGCTCAATGTAATCCGGCACGAAGTCGTTTTCGATTTCCACGCTCACCCCCGAAAGTAGCACAGCCCTGGACCGCAGCGAGGCGCCGATTGGGTCCGGCTGAAAGGTCTTGTCATCTGCTTGGACTGACTAAGCAGTTCGTATGACAGCCATTAACAAATCGCAAGTGGCTTTGGCAAGACCAGGGTTGATCGCAACAATTTGAAGGAAGCTTCAGGTGTGCCGTGGGAGCTTTCGGCATCTGAGAAATGGCCGACGGTGCTGGCATCAGGTTGAATTTTTTAGCTCCCTAGGCCTGAAAAAAATACAAGGGCATAGAAAATTCAAAATCTATCGGTGAAATTTGAAACTTTATGCTGGTTGATGAACTCTTTTAGCTCACGATCGCAACTTCAGATGTGCGACGCGGTAAAAGACTACACTCGGTAGCGGCTTGCCCATGCGGCGTGCGACGCCGCCGGCGGAGCGGCCGAACGGCCGCGCCGGGGGAGACAATTCTTTGGCAAACCCGCCGACGGGAGGCCGCTCACGGTAGTCAAGGGCGCGCGCCGAGCAACGTCTACGTAATCAGCGCGGCCCGCACCCTCGGGATGAAGGGGGAATCCTAAGGCGCGTCGGCCCGGCTCCGTGGTCCATAGTTTTCGAACCGCTTGATCGTTCGCGCGATCTCGGCGTCGGACAATACGGTCGGCTTCCCCACCTGGAGGGCGACGGCGTATTGGCGGCACAGGGCCTCCATCTCTACCGCCAGCCACAAGGCCTTGCCGAGATTCCTGCCGATCGCGATCATGCCATGATTGGCCAGGAGACAACCCAGGCGCCCGTCGAGCGCGGCCACCGCCGCCACCGACAGCTCTTCCGTTCCATAGGGAGCATAGGGCGCGCAGCGTATCGTCGGGCCGCCGGCGGCCGCGATCATGTAATGGACGGCGGGGATCTCGGCTCCGCACATGGCGAAGGCGGTGCAATAGGTCGGGTGGGCATGCACGACGGCGCCGATCTCGGGCCGCTGCCGCAGGATGTCGCGATGGAAGCGCCATTCGGAGGAGGGGGCGAGGGCATGGCCGTGATGTCCCTCCATGCTCATCGGCACGATGTCCTCCGGGCGCAACGCGTCGGCCGGGATGCCGGAGGGTGTCATGAGAAAGCCGTCGCGGTGGCGTACCGAGACGTTTCCGGCGGTGCCCTGGCTCAGGCCGAGGGTAATGAGGGAGCGCATCGCCTCGACGATCGCGCAGGAAATCTCGTAAGCTGTGGGTTCTGACATGTGGTTCCCCCGGTCGAGAGTGCTCCGCGCCCTATACCTTGCCGTCCGGCGCGATGTCGCTCGCCGTCGCGGCGGCCCGATCGAAGGTCACGCCAGTCCATGAGCACCTATCGCTTCGAGGCGTTGCTCGCGCCGCGGGCGATCGCGGTCGTCGGCCTCGGCCGGGGCGCGCTCGGCCAGGCCGTGGTCGGCAATCTCGGGAAGGCCGGGTTCGCCGGCGCCGTCCATCTCGTCAGCGAGGCGGGCGTTCCCACCCTCGACGACCTGCCCGAGACGCCGGATCTCGTGGTGATCGTGGCGGAGGCCGCGTCTGTGGAGGGCTGGGTGGAGAAGGCGGGGCTGCGGGGGGCCGCCGTGGCCGTCATCCTCACCTCCGATCTGCCGGACGACCTCTGCGCGGCAGTGCGCCACCGGGCCCGGCAATGGGGCATGCGCCTCCTCGGCCCCGACAGCATGGGGTTGATCGTGCCGCGCGCGCGGCTCGACGCCAGCCTGTTCGCGGCGGCGCCGAAGGCCGGCGATCTCGCCCTGATCTCGCAATCGGGCACGGTGGCGGCGGGCATCGTCGCCTGGGCCGCGCATCGCGATGTGGGGTTCTCGGCCATCCTGTCCCTCGGCACCGCCTGCGACATCGATATCGCCGATTGCCTCGACCATTTCGCCGCCGACATCCACACCCGCGCGATCCTGCTGTCGCTCAACGTGATTCCCAACGCGCGCAAGTTCATGTCGGCGGCCCGCGCTGCGGCGCGGGCCAAGCCCGTCCTGGTGCTGCGCACGGGGCGCCACGCGGCTCCCCTGCGCCACACCGTCACCCATACCGGCGCCCTCGCCCGGCCGGATGCCGTCTACGAGGCGGCGTTCCGGCGGGCGGGATTGCTGAGCGTCGACGGGCTCGACGCCATGTTTTCGGCAGTGGAGACGCTCGGCCGGCAGCGCCCCTTCCCCGGCCAACGCCTCGCCATCCTGGGGAACGGCGAGGGCATCGGCGCGCTCGCCGCCGACAGGCTCGCGGACCGGGGCGGCACGCTGGCCGCCGCGGGCCCGAGCGGCAACCCCGCCGATCTCGGCGTCGAGGCCGATGGACAAGCCTATGCCGACGCCCTCGGGCCGCTCCTCGCCGATCCCGCCAACGACGCCGTGCTGGCCATCCACGTTCCCACCGCCCGCTCCGACAGCGCCGGCGTCGCCTCGGCCATCGCCGACACGGTGAGCGCGGCGCGGCGCAGGGGCGGACGGCGCAAGCCCGTCTTCGCGGTAACGGTGGGCGATGACGGGGAGGCCGGGGCGGTGCTCGCCGCCGCCGGCATTCCGCGCTTCGCCACGGATGCCGATGCGGTCGAAGGCTTCATGCACCTCGTCCGCTACCGCGAGGCGCAGGACGACCTGATGCGCACGCCGGATTCCCTGCCGCGGGAATTCTCACCCGAAGTGGAGGCCGCCCGCGCCATCGTGGCGACCGCCCTCGAAGCGGGGGAGACCTGGCTCGATCCCCTCGCCGTGGCGGGCCTCCTGGCGGCCTACCGCATCGACAGCGTCCCCCTGACCCTCGCCCCCGACATCGATGCCGCGACGGCCGCCGCCTGGCCCATCATCGCCGAGGGCGGGACGGTGGCGCTGAAGGTGGTCTCGCCGGACATCGTCCACAAATCGGATGTGGGCGGGGTGCGCCTGGACCTCACCAGCGAGGCCGACGTGCGGGCCGCCGCCGCCGACATCCTCACCCGCGCCCGGCGCCAGCGACCGGATGCGCGGATCATGGGGTTCGCGGTCCAGCCCATGGTGCGCAAGGGCAAGCGCCGCGAACTCATCGCCGGCCTCGCCGAGGATCCCATCTTCGGTCCCGTGGTGGTGTTCGGGCGGGGCGGCGTCGCCGTGGAGGTCATCGACGACCGGGCGCTCAGCCTGCCGCCCCTCGACCTCCGGCTCGCCAGCGAACTCATCGACCGCACCCGCGTGGCACGGCGGTTGGCCGCCTATCGCGACGTGCCGGCGGTGGACCGGAGGGCGCTGGGCCTCGTCCTCGTCAAGCTCGCACAGCTTTCCGCCGACCTGCCGGAGGTGCGCGAACTCGACATCAATCCCCTCCTCGCCGATGCCGACGGCGTGCTGGCTCTGGACGCCCGCGTGATGGTCGGCCCCGCCCCGGAGCGGCGCGGCGGCACCCGCAATCCGCGCTTCGCCATCCGCCCCTATCCGGTGGAGTGGGAGCGCAACCTCGTCCTGAAACGCGAGAAGGTCACCGTGCGCCCGGTGCGGCCGGAGGACGAGGGGCTGTTCAAGAGCTTCTTCGAGCAGGTCAGTGCCGAGGATCTGCGTCTGCGCTTCTTCATGCCGGTCCGCGATTTCAGCCACGCCTTCCTGGCGCGGCTGACCCAGCTCGATTACGCCCGCGCCATCGCCTTCGTCGCCATCGATGCGCAGACGGCGTCGATGCTCGGCGCGGTTCGCCTGCATGCCGATGCCAACCACGAGAGCGGCGAATACGCCATCCTCATCCGCAGCGACCGCAAGGGCACCGGCCTCGGCTTCGCGCTGATGCAGCTGATGATCGACTGGGCGAGGGCGGAGGGGCTCCAGCGCATCGAGGGCACGGTGCTCCGGGAGAACCGCCCCATGCTCGCCGTGTGCCGCAGCCTCGGCTTCGCGGTCCATCCGGACAAGGAGGACGGCACGGTGATGAAGGTCGGGCTGGCGCTTGGCGTGTTGTAGGCTCGGATTCAGTCCTTGGATTTATTGTTGTAGAACAGGATCCCGACGAAAATGATGCCGGTACACCATTTGGTGAGATAGACGGCATCGAAGCTGGCATGGGGATAGTTCGGGTAGAATCCCACGCGAAACAGCTCGATCACATGCGAGAGCGGATTCCAGGAATAGATCGTCCGCAGGGGCTCCGGTGTCAGGTCGACGGTCTTGAATGCGCCGCTGAACATCATCATCGGCCGGCTCAGGAAGGCATAGATTTTGCCCCAACTCGGGAAATAGGACCGGATGCTCGAGTTGATGAGCGCCAAACCAAAGGCGAGGCAACTGACCGCGAAAAGGCTGATCAGGCACATCTCGGGAGCCCAAGGCGCCGCCTCTCGGATTCCATAAATGTAAAGTCCAGAAAAGAACAGTACCATCAATATAAAATTTTGGATCGATTGTATGAAAAAACGCGACAATAAGAAATCGAACGGTCTTACAAAGTAATATTCGGCCGCCCGCGACTTCTGGCCGCGAACGCCACGTGCACAACGACGGAAGATATAGAAGGGGAACACGCCGGTTCCCATGAACAAGAGGACCGAGGAGCCGAAAGGAGGCTCTTTTCCGAAGAGAAAGATTCGCAGTGCCGCTATCATAACGATGACGATGACGGGCTCGATGAAGAGTAACGCGCCCAGTGCTGGGTGAAGATTGCGGAAGCGGAAGCCGAAATCACGGATGATCAGCGCCGTCATGATCCTGAGCCACGGTCGTGCCGTCTGCCTGGAGGGTGCGGCCGGAAGGACGATCGAGGAGCTTGCCATCGTTGATCACGATCCAGGGATGTCGGATGACACGGAGGGGTGGTTGCAGGCCCGGCCCCTCGGCTGCGCCGTGCCGGATCTGGCCTGCCTCAAGGCCGGAATTTTGTCCGATGCCGAGCCGCTCGTCATGACGACCGAAGCCGGCCCCGGTCAGGCGCGGCTGTTCACGACCGAGCGCACGGCGAGCAGGCCGATGAACCAGATCGCGGAGAGCAGGAAGGCTCCCAGTACCATCGACAGGAAGACACGTGGGCCGCCGGCGCTCTCAGGCAGGGCCGGGCGAACGTAGGGCGTCAGATAGAGGTGCTGGGCGGCGGCGCTGGCCCGTGCACGGTCGAGGGATTGCAGCGAGGTGAGCAGGATCGCCTGCGCGTATTGCCGGTCCATGTCGAGGGCCTCGAACCGGGCGACGACGCCGGCCAGGACGTTGCGGCCCGAGCGGCTGCCCGAAACCTCGCGCTCGACGGAGGCCAGCTGCTCGCGCGCCGCCTGGACGCGGGACTTGAGGGCCAGGACCGAGGGGGCCGACTCGCTGAGGTTCTGCCTCCGGATCGTGTCGTAATCGGCCTCCAGCTGCGACACCGATCCGCGCAGGGTCCCGATGAGCTGGGTGTTGCCGGTGACGACGCTGGGTATCGGATCGATCACCCCTTCCTTCTCACGGAACTCGGCCATGGCGGCGCGGGCCTTGTCGAGGCCGGCCTTGGCCCGGACGACCTCCTGCTCGGCGAACTTGACGGCATCTTCCTCGGCGCGCTTGGCGATCTTGTTGACGAGGTTCTCCGACAGCGTGACGAGCTGGTTGGCGACGGTCAGGGCATCGTCGGGCCGGAACGCCTTGATCTCGACGGAGGCGAGCCCGGTGAGCGGGTCGTAATTCGCCCAGACCATCTTGTTCCAGTACCGCACAAGATGTTCCATCGACCGGCTCTTGTCGAACCGGTTCGGCCAATCGATCTCGGGACGGCTGTAGATCTCGCGGATATCGACGTTCTGCGACAGCTCGTCGACCACCTGGCGACTCTTGAGATAGTCGATCACGACGAAGTTCTGCGCGGTGCCGCCGCTGACCGCCCCGCCATGGCCGCCCATGGCGCTGGCGACCGCCGCCGCGGTCGTCCCCCCGCTGCCTCCCCCGCCGAGGGGGCCGGCCGACGGGGTCACCTCGGTCACGGAGAACCGGAACTCGGCGAAGTATTGCGGCGTGGCGAGGAACAGGAAGTACAGGCCGAGCAGGCAGAGCGGGAGAAGCACGACGATGCCGAAGCTGATCAGAGTGCGGCTCCAGTTGTGATCGGGCTGCGGCAGGGGGACGAGGGAGAACGTCTCGTCTTCCGCGCCGTCGAGGGCCAGCTCCCGCCTCGCCTCGTCGTCCCGCCGGGGAACCATCTCGCGGTCATCGTTCACCGCCAGTTCGTTGGCCCGGGCCCGCTCTTCCTTGGCCACGGCCTCCTTGGACTCGAGCGAGGTGGCCCTCGCGGTCGGCAGGCGCGTGATGTTGTTGGGCGCTGAGCTCATGCGTCGCGGGGCCTGTCACCGAAATTCCGTCGCCCGCGACAGTAGGAGATTTCCCGGCCCTTTTGTGGCAACGCAACGAGGATGTGACGGGTGTGGCTTTCCAGTCGCCGAACGGAATGCCGTCGATGGTCCTCAAGAAGGCGGGGGACTTGCGGCGATCGTCCGCGATGGATCACCAGAAGACTCGCGTCCCGTCCGCTCTTTCTCCAGTCACGTCTGCCGTCGCCCTTCGCCGGAAAGCTCGGTCACACTTTCGTGAAGGCTCCGAGTGCTTCAGCGCCGCTCGCGACGTCGATCCGTAACGGATGACCTGCTTCGTGGGCGGCGGCGATCCTGGGCGAGTGCGCGCGCCTACGGGTAGCCGTAGCGTGATTTGGCGGCGGCAAGCAGGCCGACGGCCTCACGCTCCCGCCCGGCGCTGCAGGCCTCGGAGGCGCGCGCGAGGTCGGCCGAGAACCGTGCGCCCACCGGCGCGTTGAGGTTGCCGGTCGCCACATCGCTGTCCACCACGGCCTGGGTGCGGGCGATGCTCGGACCGCAGCCGGAGCCTGCCGGCAACGGGGCCAAGGCAGGAGCGGCGGCGGCCGGCGCCATCGCCGTCTTCGGAGAAGGGCCGGATGAGCTGCAGGCTCCGAGCCCCGCGGCGAGGCATGGGACCAGGAGGCAAGGGACCAGAGTGAGGCGGGTGACGAGCATCAGGCTCGCCCGTTGCGACGGCACGACGTTCCTGGTCACGGGACTCTCCTTCACGTTCCGGCGCGACGGCCGGCACGGCATGGACGCCGCGCCGGGTTCTTGCCTTCGCGCGTGGGGCGGGTCAATCGCCGAAACCGGGCCTCCGGCGACGATTCCGAGCCCCGTGTCGGCGCCTCACCTCAGCGCGAGCGCCTCACGAACGTCTCACTTGGCCTTCTCGGCGATGGCGGCGAGCCCGGATTCGTAGATCCCGGTGATGGCATCGGTCGCCACCGTGTCCGGGACGCCCTTGGCCTTGAAGGTCCCCGTCCACGTCACCGTCGACCCGGAGCCTTTCGGCGTCACCGCGAGGGTGGAGGAATAGTCGGAGACCGGCAGCGGGCTCTCGACGATGGCGTAGGTGTAGCTCATCGCCGCGTCGTCGCGCGCCGTCTGTGATTCGACGATGGCGCCGCCGCCCTTGAGGCTGAGTTTGCGCAGCATCGTGCCGCCCTTGGTGGAGGGCTCGCAGGTCGCGATGGCCGGGTGCCAGTTCCCGATGCCGCAGAAATCACCGATCGTCGACCAGACCTTGGCCGGGGGAGCGGCGATATCGATGGTCTTCACGAGGTCGATGGCAAAGCCGGGGGCGGTGCCGGCAAGCAGAACGAGGCCGGGCAGCAGGATTCGACGCATGATAGCGCGTGACATGGACGGGGGTTTCCTTCCGATATTGTTATGTCGGCGCGCGACCGGGCGCGCGCCGCGCCGCTGAGCGGACGCATGTCAAGCTAGTCGCGAACCGGCACGCGACAATGGCCGGGATCCCGGCCACGGAGATGTGATGGGCGCCGGCACGCGCAGGGCGATCCTTGTCAACGCGCGCGTCGAGGGGTACGAAGCCGCTCGGCCGCATCGTTCGCGCGCCCGCTACGCCATTCGGGAGAGACGAGCCTTGGCCAGCGCCGGCTCCACGCAGGGAACCGCCGACACCGCCTTCACGGCGGTGCGCGGTCTTGCGCGTCCCCGAGCGCTCCTCGCCGGCCTTCTCCTTCTTATCCGCCCCTGAGGGCCGTCCGGGCGCGTGCGCCTGGGCTCTCAGGGGATCGTTTCGCGACCGGGGCTCTCGAGGGCCCCGTCGAGCCGATCGATGGATCAAGGCGCCGCGTCCTTCCGCGACCGCGCCTCCGACAGGACGACAGCCATGACCGACATCACCGCCCAGCCCAGCGCCTCTCCGAAGGAGCGGGTCCTCATCTTCGACACCACCCTGCGCGACGGCGAGCAATGCCCCGGCGCCACCATGACCCTCGACGAGAAGCTGGCGGTGGCCGAATTCCTCGACGCGATGGGCGTCGACATCATCGAGGCGGGCTTCCCCATCGCCTCGATCGGTGATTTCGAGGCCGTCTCCGAGATCGCCCGCCGCTCGAAGCGCGCCACCATCGCCGGCCTCGCCCGCGCCATCCCCGCCGATATCGCGCGGGCCGGCGAGGCCGTCCGTCAGGCCGCACGGGGACGAATCCACACCTTCGTCTCGACCTCGCCGATCCATCTCGCCCACCAGATGCGCAAGTCCCAGGACGAGGTGATCGAGATCATCCTCAAGACCGTGGCCCAGGCCCGCGACCTCGTGGAGGACGTGGAATGGTCGGCCATGGACGCGACGCGCACGCCGATCGACTACCTGTGCCGCTGCGTCGAGGCCGCGATCCGGGCCGGCGCGACGACGATCAACCTGCCCGACACGGTGGGCTACGCCACGCCGGACGAGTACCGCAGCATGTTCCGCCAGGTGCGCGAGCGCGTGCCGAATTCCGACAGGGCGATCTTCTCGGTGCATTGCCACGACGATCTCGGTCTGGCCATCGCCAACTCCCTGGCCGGGGTGGAAGGCGGCGCCCGGCAGGTGGAGTGCACCGTGAACGGCATCGGCGAACGCGCCGGCAACGCGGCCCTGGAGGAGATCGTCATGGCGATCCGCACCCGCGGCGACGTGATGCCCTACGAGACCGGCATCGAGACCACGATGCTCACCCGCGCCTCGAAGCTCGTCTCCCACGCGACGAACTTCCCCGTGCAGTACAACAAGGCCATCGTCGGTCGGAACGCCTTCGCGCATGAGAGCGGCATCCACCAGGACGGCATGCTCAAGCATACCGAGACCTACGAGATCATGACGCCCGCCTCCGTCGGCGTCGCCAAGACCTCCCTGGTGATGGGCAAGCATTCGGGCCGCGCGGCCTTCCGCTCGAAGCTGGAGGAGCTCGGCCTGCATCTCGCCGACAATCAGCTGCAGGACGTGTTCGAGCGGTTCAAGGCCCTGGCCGACCGCAAGAAGCACGTCTACGACGAGGATATCGAGGCCCTGGTCGACCAGGGACTCGCCACGGCGCATGACCGCATCCGCCTCGTCTCGCTCTCGGTGATCGCCGGCACGCGCGGTCCCCAGCGCGCCACGATGAAGCTCGCCATCGACGACCGCATCGTCACCGAGGAGGCCGATGGCAACGGACCGGTGGACGCCGTGTTCAATGCGATCCAGGCCCTGGTCCCGCATGAGGCGCAGCTCGAACTCTACAAGGTCGACGCGGTCACTCAAGGCACCGACGCCCAGGCCGAGGTCTCCGTCCGCCTCAAGGCCGGCGACCGCAGCGTGACGGCGCGGGGCGCCGACCCCGACACGCTGGTGGCCTCGGCCCGCGCCTATCTCTCCGCCCTGAACAAGCTCTCGGCCACGGCGGTGCGCCTGCACGCCCAGCACGCCGCTTCGGTTTAGCCGGAAAAATGAGGCCCCGGGGGTGGACACCCCCCGGGGCCTTTGCTATCAGCCCCCTCGTCGCAGCGGGTTTGGTGGCTGCCGCGACTGCCGCAAGGCAATGGGTGCATAGCTCAGTTGGTAGAGCAGCTGACTCTTAATCAGCGGGTCCAAGGTTCGAACCCTTGTGCACCCACCAAATTCCTCTGATAATCCAGAGAGTTAATGCCAAGGCCTTCAATCCGTTGGAGAGGCGTTGGAATTCCGTTGGAGCCGGGTGTCTACGCCCCGTTCGCGGTGCGGCTGATCACCCGCAGGTTGACACCTTCCTCGACTTTGACAGTGCATCGCGGTTGTAGCGGCTTGTCGTCGTCGTGTTGGTGTGCGTGGCCGCTTTCTGCAGGTGGTCGAGGTCGGCGCCCGCGTCTGACCCCTCGGTGATTCCACCGGCTCGCGCGTCCAAGTAGCCTGTCCGTCGGTCGATCAGGGTGAAGGCCGGCCGGCGGCTCGCTTCATTCGCGATGCCGCGGCGGGAGCTGCCTCACCGATCCCGTCGTCACCGCACCGTCCAGGTCGATCCGGGCGCGTCCGGGGCGGGAGAAGCGGCCGTCGTAGTCACCGATGTTTCGGGCGGCGGCCTGACCGGCGAGGCCGCCCGGGGCGGTCGCGGCCTGGATGCCCGCCGGCGCGGTGTAGCTTTGTGCGTGGGCGGCGCCGGCCAGGGCGAGACCGAGGGCGGCTCCCAGAACGAGGCGTGCGGTCATGATCGGGTCCCAGGTTCGGGCCGGCCTGCCTGAGGGGAAGCGGCAGCCTCGGCCGATCCCTTAAGATTTGTGCATCATTGCCTCGCAAAGCAACACAGAATGAGCAAGGCGTGTGCATCATGTTCATGCACCGACAGGGTCTGCCCTCTCCGCCAATTCAGGAGCCCTGGAAATAAGCCGTTTCCCATCAGGCTCATGGTTCGGACTGCGACATTTTTCGCCAGACACATGCGGCCTGGCATGCGTCTTTCGTCGCCTGCCCGTTCTAGGCCTATGGAGGCGCATCGCGGGCGTTCGGCGACGCTTGGGGGCGAGGGCTCAGCCTCGCCCGATCGTCGCCTCGATCTGGCCGTGGGGCTCGTCGGTGGGCAGGAACACGGTGTTGGGGTTCTCCAGGCCGAACGGCGTCAGGTTGATCGGGATGTAGTGCTTGTTCGGCATGGCGAACCCGATCTCGGCGATCGCGGGGATGGCCGCCAGGACCGCCTCGCCCATGCGGTACATGCTGTCCTGGACGCTGGCGCTGTAGGTCGTGCCGAACACTTCGATCAGGATGTCGAGCACCCTGGCATTGGTCGCGGTGTAGTCGGCGGGCGCGGAGTTCCAGGTCCAGGTCGCGTCCATGGCGGTGGCGGCGATGCGGTCGGTGGCATCGGGCAGGGTGCGGTAGCCGTCATCGACGAAGTCCGCCCAGCCCGATTGCGTGGTCTTCATGAAGGTGAAGCCGCGCAACCCCGACTGCATCACGGCGCCGTCGCGGCGCGCCACCAGCTTGACGTAGCCCGTCCCGTTGCCGTCGAGGGTGAAGACGTGGCCATGGGGCCGGCCGCCGATGGCCTGGCGCAGCCAGCGCGTCTCCCTGCCCTCGATCCCGATCTCCTCCACTTGCGGATACGTGTCCAGGAAGGTCGCGGCGACGGCCTCGGCGAAGGCTTCCTTGTCGAGGGACAGGTTCTTGGCCGCGACCACGTTGACGATGTTCTTCACGCTGTCGGTGGCGACGCAGGCCCGGTTGTCGCGATCGGTCCAGGCGGCATCGAAGGCGCCCTTCATCAGGACCGCGAGGGACAGTTCGCGCGGGGTGTGGTGGTCGCCGTCGCGGGTGAGGCGCATCACCCGCACGCGGCCCTTGCCGTATCTGGAGGCGATCAGGGGCATGCTTGTCTCCCGGGAGGGGCGTTAGGCGAGGAGGGGCGTTGGGCGAGGACGACCGTCCTCAATGCTCGGAGGACGCCGCCTGATGCCGGGCGGCGGCGCGCGCGGCCTCGCCGCCGGTCAGGCCGTTGAAGAACAGGTTCAGGCCCACCGCCGAGATCGCGCAGAGGAGGATTCCGGATTCGAGGAGCGGGTGCAGGGCATGCGGCATCTGCTTGAAGAAGCTCGGGGCGACGAGGGGGATCATGCCGAAACCCACGGAGACCGCAACGATGAACAGGTTGTTGCGATGGCGGGCGAAGTCCACCGCGCCGAGGATGCGCACGCCCGTCGCGCCGACCATCCCGAACATCACGAGCCCGGCTCCGCCGAGCACGCATTGCGGCACCGCCTCGACGAGGGCCGCGAGCTTCGGGATCAGCCCGAGCCCGAGCATGATGAACCCGCCGACCACCGTGACGTAGCGGGTGCGCACCCCGGTGACGCCGACGAGCCCGATGTTCTGTGAGAACGAGGTGTAGGGGAACGTGTTGAAGATGCCGCCGATGATGGTGCCGAGACCGTCGCCGCGCAGGCCCCTGGTCAGGCGCTTCTCGTCGATGGGGTCCGCGCAGATCTCGGCGAGCGCCAGGAACATCCCGGTCGATTCGATCATCACCACGATCATCACGATGCAGAGGGTGACGATCGAGATGGGATCGAAGGTCGGGGCGCCGAAGGCGAAGGGCCGCACCACGTCGAACCAGGACGCGGTGGCCACATGGCCGAGATCGACCAGCCCGAAGAATGCGGCCACGAGCATCCCGACGACGATGCCGATGAGCACCGAGGCCGAATTGACGAAGCCGGTGCCGTAGCGGGTGATCGCCAGGATCACGCACAGCACGAAGGCGGCGATGGCGAGATGGAGCGGCGCGCCGTATTCCGGATTGCCGATCCCTCCGGCGGCCCAGTTCACGCCCACCTTCATCAGCGACACGCCGATCACCAGGATGATCGTTCCGGTCACCACGGGCGGGAACAGCGGCAGCAGCCGTCCGATGAGCGGCGCCACGAGAAACGCGAACAGGCCGGCCGCGATGACGGCGCCGTAGATGCCGGTCAACCCGATCTCCGGATTGGTCCCCATGGCGACCATGGGCGTGACGGCGGCGAAGGTGACGCCCATCATCACCGGCATGCGCACGCCGATCCCCGGCAGGCCCCAGCTCTGCAGCAGCGTCGCGAGGCCGCAGGCGAACAGGTCGGCGCTCACCAGCATAGCCACCTGGTCCGGCGGGAGCTTCAGGGCGCGCCCGACGATCAGCGGCACCGCGACGGCGCCGGCATACATCACGAGGACATGCTGCAGCCCGAGCAGACCGAGGGCGAGGGGAGGCACCGTCGCCACGGGCGCCGTGGCCGGCCCGGCGGCGTCGGCGACGGTGTCGGAATGTGCGGCGATGGTCGTGGCACTGGTCATGGGGTCGACGCCTCCGCCGCTCCGGGCAGATCCCCCACCGGGGATGCGCTGTCCGAGGGCGCAAGGCGTGTGCCACCCGGCGAGAGGGGCGATGGCGCGGCCCGCGTCACGCGCATGGCCCGTTGCCTGCACCGGCCAGGCCTGCGATGCGTCGTCATCGCCTGCCTTCAACGGGGACCCCGCCGCCATGGCGTCGACACTCGCAGCTCTCAACGAGGCCTCGGACGCGGATTTCGTGGTGGCGCTCGGTGCCGTGTTCGAACACGCGCCCTGGGTGGCCGAGGCGGCCCTGCCGCAGCGGCCCTTCGCCACCGTGGAGGCGCTGTTTTCCGCCATGCGCGATGCGGTCCGGGATGCGCCGGAGGCCCGGCGCCTCGCCCTGCTCACCGGCCACCCCGAACTCGCCGGGCGCGCCGCCCGCTCCGGGGCCATCGCCCCCGATTCCATCGCGGAGCAGGCCGCCGCCGGCCTCGATCGGATGTCGGACGCGGAATACGCCCGGTTCGAGGCGCTCAACGCGGCCTACCGCGAGAGGTTCGGCATCCCCTTCATCCTGTGCGTCAAGCGGCACGGCCGCGCCTCGCTGTTGCGGACCTTCGAGGCGCGGCTGGCATCCGCTCCCGAGATCGAGCGGCGCACCGCCGAGGCCGAGGTGATGCGGATCGCCGCGATCCGCCTGAACGCCCTGGTGAGCGGCCCCGGGCCGCTCTCGACCACGGGCCGGATCTCGACCCATGTCCTCGACACCGTCCGGGGGAAGCCGGCCGCCGGGGTGGCCGTCGACCTCGTCGAGTTCGTCTCGGCGACGGAGACGGCGCTGGTGGCGCGCGCTGTCACCAACGCGGACGGCCGCACCGACATGCCCCTGATCCACGGGCGCCCCGTGCCGATCGCCACCTACGAACTGCGTTTCGGCCTCGGCGATCACTTCCGGCGGGTCGGACCGGCTTCGGGGCTCGACCTCCCCGAACCGCCCTTCCTCGACATCGTGCCCCTGCGCTTCGGGGTGGGCGACCCGGAGGGCCATTATCACGTGCCGCTGGTGGCGACCCCCTGGAGCTACCAGACCTATCGCGGGAGTTGACGCCGCGGCTCGCATCGGTGGCGCAGGGGCGCGGGAGACCTGCCGGCCGGCATGGCTCTTGCTGAAAGATCGACCGTCGGCCCGAAAAGCCGATCCGACAACTTCGACCGAGAGCATAGCCGGCTACGAAGCCGACGTCAGGAGCGTGTCCGATGCGTGCGTCCCGAGCCATCGGCTTCAGCGTCCCTCTGGTGGCCTGGCTCTTCGCAGGGTGCCTGTTCGGCGGCGGAATGGTCTGCGCCGTTCCGGGAGCGCAGGCACAGGGCAGCCTGACCCCGTTGGCGGGGCAACCGCGTGTCACGGCGCCCGGTGGCCTTCGCGGCCGGGCCGTCCGCCGCCACAGAACGCACCGCCGCCGCTGACCGCGCGGAACCTCCTCAGCCTCGAATCGATTTTCACCGCGCGAACAAAGACTTGCTCATCGGCTCCGACTGTCTTGGAAGGTCATCGACCATGCGTATGACGATTTCGGCCCTCGCTCTGTGCGGGCTCTTCGGGTTGACCGGCGCGGCCCTGGCCCAGGGGACCGGGGCGCCCGCCGGCCGCGACCCGGCGACGGCGCCCGGCGGGACCGAGGGGATCGCGGGTCCGGAGAACGAGCGGGAGGCGATCCGGAGCGGCGATGCCGTCGCAGCGCCGCGCGGCGTCGGGGTGCCGGCTCCTCCGCCCTCCGACGAGACGAGGCCCGAGCGGCCGGTGCGCAGCGAGCGCCCCTGATCGCGACGATACCCTCAGAGCGACGAAGCCCCGCCGGGACGCTCCGGCGGGGCTTCGTCGTTCGAGGTGCGTCGCGGCCGGGGCTATTGGGTCAGCTTGTCGTCGATCCCCTTCACGTACCAGTTCATGCCGAGGATCATCGGGTCGGGCGCGGTCTCGCCCGCCTTGACGGCGACGCTTCCGTCCTGCTTCAGCACCGGCCCCGCGAAGGGGTGGATCCTGCCGTCCGCGATGCCCTGCTTGGTTGCCTCGGCCATGGCCTTCACGTCGTCGGGCATGTTGGTGAAGGGGGCGAGCACGACCATGCCGTCCTTGATGCCGCCCCAGGTGTCGTGGCTCTTCCAGGTGCCGTCGAGGACCGCCTTGGCCTCCGCGATCACGTAGCCGTTCCAGTCGTCGGTGATGGAGGTGAGCTGGGCCTTGGGGGCGAAGCGGTACTGGTCGGAGGACTGGCCGAAGGCGAGCTTGCCCTGCTTCTCGGCCTCCTGGAGGGGGGCGGCCGAGTCGGTGTGCTGGGTCAGGATGTCGGCCCCCTGTGCGAGGAGCGCCTTGGCCGCCTCCGCCTCCTTGCCCGGATCGAACCAGGTGTTCACCCAGACCACCTTGATCTTGATGTTCGGGTTGACCGCCTGCGCCCCGAGCATGAAGGCGTTGATGCCGCTGACGACTTCCGGGATCGGGAACGACGCGATGTAGCCCAAAGTGCCGGATTTCGAGAGCGTGCCGGCGATCTTTCCGCAGACGTAGCGGCCTTCGTAGAAGCGGGCGGAATAGGTCGAGACGTTGTCGGAGCGCTTGTAGCCGGTGGCGTGCTCGAACTTCACCTTGGGAAACTTCCGCGCCACTTTCAGCGTCGGCTCCATGAAGCCGAAGGAGGTGGTGAAGATCAGGCCGGCGCCGGAACGGGCGAGTTTCTCGATGGAACGCTCGCTGTCGGCCTCGGGCACGTTCTCGAGGAAGGTGGTCTCGACCTTGTCGGGCAAGGCCTCCGCCAGGGCCTTGCGGCTGAGGTCGTGCTGGTAGGAATACCCGAAATCGGCGACCGGCCCGACATAGACGAAGCCGACCTTCAGCTTGTCGGCCGCGAGGGCCGGCCCGGCGGCGAGCATGGCGCACAGAACCGCACCGCCGAGTCTCATTGACCTACCCCGCATGATGGACCTGCCCCGCATCGTGTCGTCCCCCTCGATCCATGACCGCGCGCTCGTCGGCGCCGTTCATCGGCTCTGCACATCATCGGCTCGGCGTGAAGACCCGCCCGAGCGAGGCGGGCGCCAGCGAGCCGCCGTGGCGCTGCCCGAGAGAGAGCAAGACCAGGGCCAGGATGGTGGCGAGATAGGGCAGGGCGGACAGGAACTGGCCCGGCAGGCCGAGGCCGGCGGCCTGGGCGTGGAGCTGCAGGACCGTCGCCCCGCCGAACAGCAGGGCCCCCGCCGCGACCCGCAGGGGCCGCCACGAGGCGAAGACCACCAGGGCGAGGGCGATCCAGCCGCGCCCCGCTGTCATACCCGGCGACCAGAACGGCGTGTAGGCGAGCGCGAGATAGGCCCCGCCGAGCCCGGCGCAGGCCCCCCCGAACAGCACGGAGAGGAAGCGGACCTTGCGGACCTTCAGCCCGAGGGCGTGGGTCGCCACGTGGTCGTCGCCGATGGCGCGCAGGGTCAGGCCCGCCCGCGTCCGCCACAGGAACCACGACACCGCCGCCACGAGGGCGATCGCCGTATAGACGAAGGCGTCCTGCCCGAAGAGGAGCCGGCCGATTCCGGGCAGGTCCGTGAGGCCGGGGAGGGACAGGTGCGGCGCCGGATCGCGCTTCATCCCGACGTAGTTCGCACCCACCAGCCCCGACAGGCCGAGTCCCAGGATGGTGAGCGAGAGGCCGGAGGCGACCTGGTTCGCCGCGAGCCCGACGGTGAGGATGCCGAACAGGGCGGCCAGGAGCAGGCCGGCGCCGGCGCCGGCGAGCGCGCCGAGGAGGGTCGAGCCGGTCTGCACCGCCACGGCGAAGCTGACGGCCGCGCCGAAGATCATCATCCCCTCCACCCCAAGGTTCAGCACGCCGGAGCGCTCGGCGACGAGCTCGCCGATGCCGGCGAGGATCAGGGGCGTCGCGGCCGCCAGGACCGTGACGAGGACCATCTGGACGATGTCGAGGGTCATGACCGGCTCCGATATCCCTCGAAATGACTTACGAGATCGCGCGGCCAGAGGGGCCGCCCGGCACGAGCCGCACGTGATAGCCGGCGAACACGTCGGCCCCGAGGACGAGGCCGAGGAGCAGGCCCTGGAAGGCGCGGGTCAGGTCGAGGGGCAGCTTCAGGTCGATCTGCGCGCCCTCGCCGCCGATGGTGGTGAGCGCGATGACGAGGGCGGCGATCAGGATGCCCGGCGGCGACAGCCGCCCGAGGAAGGCGACGATGATCGCGGTAAAGCCGTAGCCCGGCGAGATCTCCGGCTGGAGCTGCCCGATCTTTCCCGCCACCTCGACGATGCCGGCCAGGCCCGCCGCGCCGCCGGAGATGGCGAAGACGGCGAGCGTCAGGCGGGCATCGGAGAAGCCGGCGAAGCGCGCCGCCCTCGGGCTCGCACCCACCACCCGCACCTCGAATCCGAACAGGGTGCGGGCCAGCACGACGGTCGCCAGCACCACGGCGAGAAAGGCGATCACCACGCCCGCATGCAGCGTCTCGCCCTCCATGAGGTAGGGCAGCCGCGCCGCGCCGTCGAAACCGACGCTCTGGGGAAAGTTGTAGCCCGCCGGATCGCGCAAGGGGCCGCGGACCATGTAGTCGAGGAGGAGCTGGGCGACGTAGACGAGCATCAGGCTCGTGAGGATCTCGGAGACGCCGAGGCGGACCTTCAGCACCGCCGGGATCATCGCGTAGGCGGCCCCCGCGAGCGTCCCGGCGAACAGCATCGCGGGCAGGATCCAGAGCGTGAACCCGCCCGTGCCGTGGGTGGCGACGCCGACCCAGCCGCCGGCCAGGCCGCCGACGACGAACTGGCCCTCGGCGCCGATGTTCCAGAGGTTGGCGCGGTAGCAGAAGGCGAGGCCGGTGGCGATCAGCGCCAGGGGCGCGGCCTTCAGGGCGATCTCCTGGAGCGACCAGATCTCGCTCAAGGGGGTGACGAAATAGGTGACGAAGGCCTCGCCCGGCGAGACGCCCAGGCCCGCCACGGCGAGGCCGCCGATCAGCACCGCCGCCACGAAGGCGAGCGCCGGAGAGAGGATGTCGAGCACCGGAGAGCGGCGGGTGCGGGGAACGAGGTCAAGCCGCATGATGCCCTCCGCGTGTCGCCGGACCCGGCGCGCCATCCCGCTGCCGTCCGAGCAGGGCCGTCCGGGAATGGCTTTCGAGGAGGGAAAGCATCCCTTCTTCCCGCGCGGCTACGCCGTTCACCCATCTCGCGGGCAGCACGGGTCCCCTCTCCTGGAAGGAGAGGGACAGGGTGAGGTGTGTGAGTTTTCCGGAGATGGACCACACCTCACCCCACCCCTCTCCCTCCAGGAGAGGGAGACGGTCGCGCTTCATCGTGGTGCCTTCGGTTGGCGGGGATAGCCGCCGGGCAGATGAGTGAATCCCGTAGCCTCTGCGGAGGGGCGAGGGGACGCGCGGGCACCGGTCAGTGCGCATGGGCCACCGTCCTCGACGCGTCGTGAGGTTCGGCCGAAGCGTCGCCCGATCCGCCCATGAGCAGGCCGATGGCCTCGCGGGTCGTCTCGCCCGACGGCACCGCCGTCGAGAGCGTCCCGTCGTGCAGCACCGCGATGGAGCCGGCGATCTCGAACAGCTCGTCGAGGTCCTGGCTGATGACCAGGATCGCGGCGCCGCGCGCGGACAGATCGATCACCGCCTGCCGGATATGCGCCGCCGCCGCCGCATCGACGCCCCAGGTCGGCTGGTTGATGACGAGGACGCCGGGCTCCGCCAGGATCTCGCGGCCGACGACGAACTTCTGGAGGTTGCCGCCCGACAGGGTGCCGGCGGCGGGGTCGGGCCCCGCCTTGCGCACGTCGAAGGCCTCGATCACCCGCCTGGCGAGGTCGCGCGCGGCCCCGAGACGGATCAGGCCGAAGCGGGTCAGCGGCGCGGACGGGTAGCGCGAGAGCAGGGCGTTCTCGGACAGGCTCATGAGAGGCGCCGCCGCGTGGCCGTTGCGCTCCTCCGGCACGAACGCGGCGCCGAGGCGCCGGCGCGCGTTGATGCCGAGCGCCCCCACGGCGGCGCCGTCGATGCGTACGGAATCGGGGTCCGGCGCGCGGGTCTCGCCCGACAGGGCGGCGAAGAGTTCGGCCTGGCCGTTGCCCGCGATGCCCGCGATGCCGAGGATCTCTCCGCCGGAGACGGCGAGGGAGACGTCGCGCAGCGAGGTGGCGTGCAGGCCCGGCGCGGGGAGGCTGAGGCGATCGAGGCGCAGGCGTTCCGGACCCACCGTCCCGGCGGCGCGCCCGGTGACGTCGCGGACCGCGCTGCCCACCATCATGGCGGCAAGCGAGCGGGCCGTCTCCTCCTGGGGATTGCAGGCCCCCACTACCTTGCCGCCGCGCAGGATGGTGGCGCGCACGCAGAGGCGGCGCACCTCGTCGAGGCGGTGGGAGATGTAGAGCAGCGCACGGCCCTCCGCGCGCAGGCGTTCCAGCACGGAAAACAGCACCTCCGCCTCGCCGGGGGTGAGCACCGAAGTGGGCTCGTCGAGGATGACGAGGCTCGGGTCCTGGAGCAGGCAGCGGACGATCTCGATGCGCTGGCGCTCGCCCGCCGAGAGCGACCAGACCGGGCGATCCGGTTCGAGATGCAGACCATAGTCGATGCCGAGCTTGGCGATGCGGTCGGCCAGCGCCCGGCCGGACAGGTCCCTGGGCATGACGAGGGCGATGTTCTCGGCCACCGTCAGGTTCTCGCAGAGGGAGAAATGCTGGAAGACCATGCCGATCCCGAGCCGGCGGGCGGCTTCCGGATTGGGCAGCTGGACGATGTCGCCCTTGTGCGTGACGACGCCCTCCGTCGGCTCCAGCAGGCCGTAGAGGATCTTCATCAGGGTCGATTTGCCGGCGCCGTTCTCGCCCAGGAGGGCGTGGATCTCGCCGGCGCGGATCTCGAGATCGACGCCGTCATTCGCCGTGAAGCTGCCGAAGCGCTTGACGATGCCGTAGGCGCCGAAGAGCGGCGTCGGTCCCTGCCTCGGGCCGGGCGGCGGGGCGGAGGTGAGGGGCGCGGTCGCCATCGTCAATGCGTGCCGAACAGGTGTCGGGCGAGGCGCGTGTGCTCCTCGCGAAGCCGGTGGGTGTCGAGCCCGACCGGGTGCCCGTCGATCACCCGCCAGTGCCCGGCGACCATCACCCGGTCGGCCCGGTGCGCCCCGCACAGGACCAGGGCCGCCAGCGGATCGTGACTGCCGGAAAAGCGCAGCTCGTCGAGGGTGAACAGGGCGAGGTCGGCCTCGCGGCCCTCCTCGATCCGTCCGATGTCGCTGCGGCCGAGGCAGGCGGCGGAGCCCTCCGTCGCCCAGCGCAGGGCGTCGAGATGGGTGACCTTCTCCGCGCCGTAGGTGAGGCGGTTCAGCATCAGGGCGTGGCGGACGCCCTCCATCAGGTTCGAGTTGTCGTTCGAGGCCGAGCCGTCGACACCGAGGCCGACGGGGCTGGCCGCCGCTTCGAGTTCGCAGGTCCGGCAGAAGCCTGAAGCCAGGGTCATGTTCGAGGTCGGGCAGTGGCAGATTCCGACCCCCGCCTTGCCGAGGCGGGCGATTTCCGCGTCGTTGAAGTGGATGCCGTGGGCGAGCCACGCGCGCGGGTTCATCCAGCCGACCTCCTCCAGATAATCGACCGGGCGCAGCCCGACGGTCGACAGGCAATAGGCCTCCTCGTCGAGGGTTTCCCCGAGATGGGTGTGCAGGCGGCAATCGTAGCGTTCGGCCAGCGCCGCGCTCTCCCGCATCAGCCGCTTCGTCACGGCGAACGGCGAGCAGGGCGCCAGCCCGATCTGCACCATGGCGCCGGGGGCGGTGTCGTGGAACAGGTTGAGCACCCGTTCGCTGTCCGACAGGATGGTGTCGTCGTCCTGAACCAGGGTGTCCGGCGGCAGGCCGCCGTCACGCACCGACAGGCTCATCGAGCCACGGGTGACGTGGGCGCGGATGCCGAGCGCCCGCGCCTCCTCGACCTGGATGTCGACGGAGGCCTCGAGACCTTTCGGGAACAGGTAGTGGTGGTCGCCCGCCGTGGTGCAGCCCGACAGCAGGAGCTCGGTATAGGCCAGCCGGGTCGCGAGGCGGAACGCCTCCGGGGTGAGCCTGTCCCAGATCGTGTAGAGCGCCTTCAGCCAGGGAAACAGCGGCTTGTTGATCGCCAGGGGATGGGCGCGCGTCAGGGTCTGGAAGACGTGGTGATGGGTGTTGACGAGGCCGGGAATGACCACGTGGCGCGAGGCGTCGAAGGTCTCGTGTACCGCCGCCGCCGGCGTCCCGCCCGACGCCACGCGCTCCACGATGCGCGACCCCTCGACGACGATGCCGCCGGCGGCATCCGCCGCGAGGATCGCCAGCGGGTTCCTGATCCAGAGGCGATGGGCTCCGGCGTCTCGTTCGCTCATCCTGACTCCCGATGTCATGGGCCCCGGAGCGGAGCACAGTTCAGCCCGTTCGGGTATCCGTGCGTCAGAAGATGTGAAAGGCGATGCCGGCGAGGAAGCTCTTCTCTTCGTTGCCCTTGAAGGTCGCGCGATCGACGTTGCCGAACTTGTTCAGCCAGTATTGAAACCCGATGAAGGCATCGAGCTTGTTGGGCTGGTTCCAGACCAGTTTGCCGACATCGAGGACGAGGTTCGTCCGCGACAGGAACTCGACGCCCGTCCCCGGATAATAGCCGCCCGGATAGTTGAACGGGTCGCGGATGCCCTTGCCCTTCGGCGTCACGATGTTGTTGAAGCCGGCGATGCTCAGGGGAAGGTTCGGGATGAAGGTCAGCGGGAAATTGTAGACGATCTCGAACTCGGGAACGGTATCGAAGCTGACGTCACGATCGGGCTGGACGTTGAAGCCGTTGCGGTTCCATTCCTTGTAGGCGTGGGCGCTGATGTTGAGGAAGCCCGCCGGCACGTCCACCGAGAATGTCAGGCCCCCGACGACGTCGCGCTTCTTCGGGCCGAAGGCGGTGTTCTTCGCGTTCGCATCGAAGCCGAAGGACAGCGAGACGTCCTTGACGATGCCCGGAACGGCGAAGGCCTTGGTCCCGGTGAGGGCGTTCAGGCTCAGGGTGCCGCGGTAGAGGCCGTAGGCTTCCGTGGCGCCGTGGTCGTATTGCGCGAAACCGCCCGGGACGTTGGTGGTCCCCGCCGGATCCTGGGACGTCGATTGCAGGATGTCGAGAGAGAAGAAGTTCGTGCCGTAGGCCCAGGCGTCGGCATGGGAGATGTTGGTGATGTATTTCGGGATGTCGCGATTGCGGAAGCTGCCATCCGCCTTCTGGATCTGCACGCCCGGCTCCGCGGCCGGGAACTGGTAGCGAAAGCTCACCTGGGTATCGGAGAACAGGAAGAAGGGCGGCGCCTTCATCGGTGCCGGCTCCGCGACCCCGAGCGTCCTCGCCGGATCGAGATCGGCCGCCATGCTGCATTCGATCGAGCCGCATCCGATCATGCTGAGCGACAGAGCCGCAGCCGTGAGCCCCCGTGCGATCATCGTGCTTCTCCTCGTTTGCAACCCGTGAGGGGATGCCCGCAACCGATGTGCCATGGCGGGCCACCGGCCGACCGCCGGCGGGGAGAGTCATATAATTGCAACGAATCCCCGGCATGGGGCCGCGAGGCGATCACCTTGCGGCACGCGGGACGCCGCCGCCGCACACTCCGCGATCCTCGTTCACCCGAGCGGCGTCGAGGGTGCCTTCGAGACCCTCGACGCCGAGAGTGCCCTCGCGTGGGAAACCGCCGGCGGGACCGCCCGGGGCGGACGGCCGCGCCGGGTCCGCGCAGGCACGCGCGCCTGCAGCGCTGACGGCGCCGGCTCCCGCCGGGGAGCGTGTAGAGAAGCTCGCCAGGACGAGGCGAAACTTCGGGCATCGAAGTGCAGGGTTTGGGCAAGGTCTTTCCCGTCCTTGCATCCATGATGAGGCGCCGTCGGTTCGATTCGCGATGGCGCAAGGCCTCTCATGCCCACCCTCCTCGACGCCCAGCCGTCCCCGCTGTCCTTCGATGCGTTGCGTACGGCCCTCATCATCATCGACATGCAGCGCGACTTCCTCGAGCCAGGCGGCTTCGGGGAAAGCCTCGGCAACGACGTCTCGCTCCTCGCCTCCGCCGTGCCGCCGACGAAAGCCCTCCTCGACGCGGCCCGCGCGTCCGGACTCCTGGTCGTGCATACACGCGAGGGTCACCGGCCGGACCTCTCCGATGCGCCTCCGGCCAAGCTGGAGCGCGGTGAGCCCACGGCGCGGATCGGTCAGCCCGGACCGATGGGCCGCATCCTGATCCGCGGCGAACCCGGGCACGACATCATTCCCGCGCTGGCGCCCCGGGAGGGAGAGCCGGTGATCGACAAGCCGGGCAAGGGCGCCTTCTACGCCACCGAACTCGCCGACGTGCTCGCGGCCCGCGATATCGCGACCCTTCTCGTCTGCGGCGTGACCACCGAGGTTTGCGTGCACACGACGGTGCGCGAGGCCAATGACCGCGGCTATCGCTGCGTCGTCGTCGCCGATGCCTGCGGTTCGTACATCCCCGATTTCCACGCCGCCGGCCTCGCGATGATCAAGGCGCAGGGCGGCATCTTCGGCTGGGTGTCGGATTCGGACAGCGTCATCGCTGCCCTCGGCCGTCACGGCTGACCCGCTTTTTTCGGCGCGGCGTCTGCCCCGCCCTGGCATGACGGAGGGCACCATGGTGAGCGGCATGACGAACACGGCCGGCGCATCCGGCCGCCCGGCCCTCTGGGTGCCCGGCGACTGGAACGCGTTCTTCGGCTTCGGCACCAACATCCTCGTCAACATGTTGGTGCTCACCGGCCTGCTGCGCTTCGTCCTCGGCATGCCCGACGCGATCACCTTCGGCCGCATCCTGCCCGCCGTGGGCCTGATGCTCTTCCTCTCCACCGCCTATTACGGCTGGCTCGGCTACCGGCTTGCCCGGGCCACCGGCCGCGACGACGTCTGCGCGCTGCCCTCCGGCATCAGCGTGCCGCATATGTTCATCGTGGTCTTCGTGATCATGCTGCCGATCAAGCTCTCCACCGGCGATCCGGTGAAGGCCTGGGAGGCGGGGCTCGCCTGGGTGTTCATCCAGAGCTTCATGCTGATGATCGGCGGGTTCATCGCCCCCGTCATCCGGCGCATCACGCCGCGCGCGGCGCTCCTCGGGACCCTCGCCGGCGTCTCCGTCACCTTCATCGCCATGCGCCCGGCGCTGGAGCTGATCCAGACCCCGGTGATCGGCGTCGTCGCCTTCGCCATCATCCTGCTCGCGTGGTTCGGCGGCGTGCGCTATCCGGGCCGCCTCCCGGCCGGCCTCGTGGCGATCCTGTTCGGCATGGCCGTCGCCTGGGGCGCCAAGCTCGTCGGGATCGACATCGGCGGGGTCAGCGGCGCCGGCCTGACGAGCGCGCTTTCCGGCATCGGCGTCTCGGTGCCGCTGCCGGCCATCGGTCACGTCTTCGGCGGCTTCGAGTTCATCGGGATCATCCTGGTGACGGCGATCCCCTTCGGCATCTACGACCTCGTGGAGGCCATGGACAACGTGGAGAGCGCGGAGGTGGCGGGCGACCCCTACCCGACCACGCGGGTGCTCACCGCCGACGGGCTGGTCAGCCTGATCGGCTGCCTCATGGGCAACCCCTTCATCAACGCCGTCTATATCGGCCATCCCGGCTGGAAGGCGATGGGGGGGCGGATCGGCTATTCCTTCGCCACCGGCATCGTCGTCCTGATCCTGGCCTGGCTGAACCTGATCTCGCTGATCTCCAGCGTGGTGCCGATCGTCGCGATCTCGCCGATCCTGCTCTATATCGGCATGCTGATCGGGGCGCAGGCCTTCCAGGAGACGCCGCATTCGCACGCGCCCGCCATCGTGCTGGCCTTCGCGCCGCATCTCGCCGCCTGGGCCAAGACGCTGATCGACGGGGCGCTGGGGGCGGCCGGCACCAGCGCCGCTTCGGTGGGCATGGACAAGCTCGGACAGGTGGGCGTGCTCTATCACGGGCTCGCCGTGCTCGGCGAAGGCGCGATCCTGGGCGGGCTGATCCTCGGCGCCATCGCGACCTTCATCATCGAGCGCGACTTCGCGAGGGCCTCGGCCTTCGCGGCGGCCGGGGGCGTCCTCACCTTCTTCGGCTTCATGCACGGGCCCGCCGTCGGCTTCGCGGTGACCCCGACCCTGGCGCTGGCCTACATGCTCGTCGCGGGCCTGCTCTTCGTGGCGGCCCGCGGCGCGGTCCCTGTCCCGGCGATGGCAGCGACCGCGCACGCCCCGGCGGAATAGGTTTCGCGCCGCGCGCAGGCACGGCGACCAGCGCTGAGCCCGCAAAGTCCACGCCCGAGCGCCCCGTGCCGACGGGTGCCGTCGCCAAACCGAAAAAGGGGCTGCCGCATCGGCAACCCCTCCGGATTCCAGTCCGGCGCGTCGGGCTATTCCGCGGTGCCCCACTCGTCCTTGGCCTGGGCGGAGGTCCGGTTCAGCTTGACCTTGCCGTCCTCCACCGCAGCGATCGAGTCGATGTGGAGGAAGTGGTGCCGGCCCTGCGCCTCGGGATCGGTCCGGGTGAGCTTGATGCGCTGCCCGTCGAGATGATCCACCGTGCCCACATGCCCGTCATCGGAACCGACGACCGGCATGTGCTCCTGGATCTTGCTGGTATCGACCATGACGCGACCTCCCTACTCGGCCTTGGACTTGGACTTAGCCTTCGACTCGGACTCAGCCTTGACGCCCTTCTTCCGGGGAGCCGCCTCGTCTTCCGTCCCGGCCTCGTCTTCGGTCCCGGCTTCCTCCGAGCCCTCGACGTTGATGCTCTGGGCGATCTGCGTGAGGAGTTCGTCGGTCTTCTTCTCTTCCTGAAGGGTTTCGTCGAGGAGCTTGGCGGCATCCTCGTAGCCGAGCTGGCTCGCCCAGGTCTTGAGCGTGCCGTAGCGGGCGATCTCGTAATGCTCGACCGCCTGTGCGCAGCCGATCAGGACCGCGTCCGCCGCCGGGCTGTCGCCGAAATCCTCGAGATCCTCGTCCATCTCGGCGGTGAGGCCCTGCATGGCCTCGCAGGTCTTGGCCCGCGCCGACTTGCCGATGATCTCGAACACCTGCTGAAGGCGCTCGACCTGAACGGCGCTCTCCTCGGCATGGGTCTCGAAGGCCTGACGCAACTCGTCGTGCTCGGCGGATTTGGCCGACTTCTTCAATGCACGAACGGATTGCTTCTCCGCGTAATAGACGTCCTTGAGGGTCTCGTAGAAAGCGTCATGCAAGGTTTTCTGCTTGGCGGCCATAGACATCATCCCAGTTGAACGAGTGTATTATTTCGTACCGACGCGGCATGGCGCTGTCAGTCCTCCAAGGAACGCTCGCTTTGCCTTGCGGCTCCCAAAAAATAGATATCGATATTTGGGGGAAAACTATGGGGATTGTGACCGGCCGTGGAACCTTTTACCTCCGGGGCTGCCATGCCTGGCGGTCGAGCCGATGTCAGGACGCGGCGGGAGGATGGAGCCGCAGGCGCCCGGCCTTGCCGCAGGCCGTGAACCAGTCCCGCTCGGCCTCCCAGGGGTGGCCGGACCAGCCGGCAAAGCCGAACCCGTAGACGTCGATCGGGGGCAGGGACGGGCTGCGCCCCTCGATGATGGCGAGGGCCACGAGGAAGCCCGTGCTCGGATTCGGGGTGCCGGAGACGCGCGGGGCCAGCAGGTGGCGGGCGCGCTCATGCAGGGCGGACGGGAGGGCATGGATCGGGCGGCGGGCGAGCTTGTCCCTCAGGGGAGCCGTCCAGCAGACGCGCTCATGGGCACCCTCCTCGTCCGGCGCGAGTTCGGGGAAGGCCAGCAGGTAGCTGCGGGCCTGCCGGATCACGGGGCGATCGAGGAACCCGTCATCCTCCACCCAGGCGCGGGCCTGGCCTCCGCGATTGACGAGGGCGAGGATGGTCACGCGCGATCCCGCCGGTCCGCCGAACCCCGCGGCGTTGTTGAAGCGCACCACGCAGGACGCTGCGTCGATGGCCCTGCCGTGATCGCCGATCTCCCGCGCGTTGCCGACGAGGGCGAGGTGGGGATCGTCGAGATCCGGCCATGACGACATGGGCTGAGTTCCTGGGAGCCGGCCTCCGGCGCGGCACGGATGGTCCGATCGGGTCGCCGGGATCGGCGGGTCGGCGTTGGCTTCGATCGGTAGGAGGAGGGGTCGGGCTTCCGGCGCGGACGCACCGGCAGGGCGGCGAGACCTAGGACGGTCCGTCCGACCGGACCAGGGACGATCCGGGCGCCGTCCGCTCCATGGTGTTGAGGACGTCGGCGAGGGCATCGGCCGCCTCCCGGCCCAGTCCGACCTGACGGACGCCCTTCACCAGCGCGGGCTCCAGCGTCTTGGTGTCGTAGACCGTCCACCCTCCGAGTTCGGGAGCGACGGCGTAGACGGCATGTTCGTTGTCGTTCATGGCGCGCCTCGCATTCGACGACAGAGGATAGGGCGCTCAGGTTCAACTCCCAGCCTTATGGAACGGCTCCTCGTCGACGGCCGGCTTCATGCCGCGCGGGGCGAAAAGTACGGAAAAACCCGCCTCGGCCGAAGCCGGGCGGGTGAAGTTTTGCTCATAGGAAGGCTCCTCTCGAGGAGCGCCGGCACTATGTTGCCATTGGTATACCAGCGTCAAGCCCGGAACGTGGCCGGATCACCGGAAACCGCCATCCCGTCGGCTCGGTGCCGGCGTGTCGGGTCATCCGGAACGGCGGGCGACCGTCCGTCCGTGAAGCTGCGTCGGACGACGAACGACCCGTTGCCGAGGAGATGATGGCCCTGAAGGAGGACGGCGAAATCGACCGCTCCGTCGCCGTGGGGGGTGTCACCCTGCCGGCGACGCCCGAGGCGGATCATCCAGATCGACGGGAGGCGTGTCCCGTCCCGCTTTCCCTATCGATCCCGGCTGCGGGGATGCGGTTGCCGGACGTCGGCGTAAAGCGCCTCGCATGCGTCCAGCCAGACGTCGTGGGTGAAATGGCGGCGGACGCGGTCATGCGCCCTGCGTCGCGGGATGGCCAAGGCCCGCCCGATCGCGTCGGCGAGGGCGGCGTCGTCTCCGGGCGGGGCGAAGGCGCCCGCCTCGCCGATGACCTCGCGGGCCGCTCCCCTGTCGATGCTGGCCACGGGCAGGCCACTGGCCATGGCCTCGATGGCGACGAGGCCGAACGGCTCGTCCCAGCAGGGCGTGAACAGGAAGACCGAGGCGCGTCCGATCTCCGCCGCGAGGGAGGCTCCGTCGAGATGGCCGCCATAGCGGATCGCCCCGCCGAGGAGGGGCCTGACCGTCTCCTCCCAGTATCCGGCATCCTCCGTCGAGCCGAACAGGGTGAGGGCGATGCCCGCCCTCCGCGCCGCCGCGATGGCGAGGTGCGTCCCCTTGTAGGGCGTGATCCGGCCGCACCAGACGGCGCTGCCGTCGCCACGGTCGCGGTAGGGCCAATCGGCCGGGTCGATGCCGTTGGGGAGCACCGACACCTCGGGGGGCGCCCCGTCCGGGAACCAGGCCCGCAGCTGGCTCTGTGAGGTCACCGTGATCCGGTGCGAGGGGGCGACACCGTCGTGGACGAACCAGCGCAGGGCATCGTAGGGCGGCACGTGGAGGGAGGTGACGGTGGGCACCGCCTCCGTTCGCCCGCGCGCCAGAGGAAGGCGGCTGAGGCTGTTGTTATGGACCACGTCGAAGCCCCCGGCGGCGATCCGGTCGCAGGCGGCGGCGTAGCCGGCATCGAGATGGGCGATCAGCGCCGGGTTGCCGGTATGCTCCTGGCCGGGGAACGTCCGTTCCTGGTGCTCGGGCAGGACCGGGTCGAGGGTGAAGCGCGGGTCGCTGTCGCCGGAGGCGAACAGCACGACCTCGTGGCCGCGGGCCTGCAACCCTCGGGCGAGGTGCCAGCTATGGGCCTCCATGCCGCCCTTGAACGGCTGGGCGATGGGCTGGCGCACATGGGCGAGGAGCGCGATCCTCATCGGATGGCTTTCATGCCGGCTCGGGCTCCGCCGCGAGGCCCCCGGCCGGTTCGGTGAGGGCGGCGGCGATCCGCGCATCGAGGATGCGGATGACCGAGGCGGTGTTGGCGTAGGGCTGGTGGCTCTGCTGGCCCGTGAGCGCCAGATCGTCGGCATCCGGGCGGCGCAGGATCCGGATCGGCCGTCCGGGCGTGTCGTCGATCAGGCCCATGAGGCGGAACGCATGGAGCCAATGGCCCATGGTCCGGTAGCCCCATTTCGCCTCGAACAGTTCGGCGTTGCGCACCACGCTGTCGAGATGATGGATCGGCGGCATGTGGTGCGGGTGATACTGGTGATAGGCGCGCGCGCCTTCGAGCCAGGCGATGGCGATGCCCCGCGTATCGAGGAGCTTGCCGAAATCGGTGTCCTCGCCGCCATAGCCCGCATAGCGCTCGTCGAAACCGCCGAGGCCGAGGAAGGTCGCCCGCCGCATGGCGAAGTTCAGGGACCAGAAGCAGCGGTAATCGGTGCAGATCTCGATGCCCTCGCCCGGCGGGCCGCGCCGGTCGGAATGCCGGACGGCCACGTCCGCGAAGGCGTCGCAGCTCCACGCGCCGGCGGTGGCGCCGCCGGGGAGGTAGAGCACCTCGCCCATGAGCAAGCCGTCGCATTCCTCGAGGCGACGGGCGTAATCCGCCACGAGGGTGGGCGCGGGGATGCAATCCACGTCGAGGAAGACCACCGCCTCCCCCGACGCGGCCGCCACGGCGCGGTTGCGGGCGGCGGCGAGAGGCAGCGGGTCGCCCGCCACGGCGATCTGGCGGATCGGGAACGGCGCCTCCGGCAGGTCGTAGGGCTGGTCCTGCATGCGGGCGACGACGAGTTCGGCGGGAGCTTGCGTCTGGCGCATCAGGCCGAGGACGAGGTTGGTGAGATGCGTAGGCCGTCCCTTGGCCAGCGTCACGACGGAAACGGTCGACATTCTCGAGGTCCGGTTCTTGGGGGAGCGGAAGGGGTCAGGCGGCGGGCGCGGCGGGGGCGCCGGCCCAGAGTTCGTCGGTGAGGGATTCGAGCCAGCCGGCGGCGCGGGCGGCGGCCTCCGGGGCGTGGAGCGGGCGCAGGGTCTCGCCGTCGAGGCGGCGCGCCCGGTCGAGGAGGTCGCGCCAGCCCTGGAGGTCGCCGGGCCAGTGCGGGGCCTGCACGGCGACGCCGAGGCGCACCAGGGCCTCGGCCTTGCGCGTCTGCTCGCCGAAATAGCGCCATTCGGGCATCACCACGAGGCGCCCGCCCACCCGCGCGACCTCGTGGACGGTGTTGTCGCCGGCCGAGGCGATGACGATGTCGGCGGCGGCGAGGTAATCGGTCACGGACGGCACCCAGCCGAGTTCGCGCAGGTTGCCGAAATCGGTCTCGTGACCCTCGCGGTGGGTCGGCCCCAGGGTCAGCCAGAGGGCGTCGGGCACGGCGCGCGCCGCCACCGTGAGGGGCGCGTAGGGCGTGCCGCTGCCACCGCCCCCGGTCACGGCGACGACGATTTCCCGGTCGGGATCGAGCCGCAGGCGGGCGCGGGCCTCGGCGCGAGAGAGCACCGGATCGACGCTGGTGCACAGGCCGCCGCTGTAGAAGGTCCGGGCGCGCAGATAGTCCGGGTAATCGTCCTGCTCCAGCCGCTCGTCGAAGGGGGCGAGCATGCCGATACAGGCCTCGTAGGCGCCCACATGGCCGATGTCGGAGCGGTCGCCGTGCATGCGGATCTGTACCGCCGGCACGCTCGCCGCGCGCGCCAGCAGGGCGATCTCGGCCGAGACGTCCACCACGAACAGGCCGACCTCCCGGTCGTCGAGATGATCGAGGATGGTGCGCATGGTCCGGCGCGTCTCCCTCACGCCCAGCGGCACGCAGTGCATCACGCGGGGCGTCGGCTCGGCGAACAGGCGCGCGGTGGGCACCCTGGCGCCGATCATGTTGGGCAGGGCGACGATCTCGATGTCGCGGGAGAAGCCGTCGAACAGGCTCGGATCGGCGGTGAGGACGGAGACCGGCCGCGTGGCGGCGAACTCGGCCACCACGGCGCGGGTGCGGTTGGCGTGTCCGCGCCCCTGGTGGTGGACGAAGAAGGCGATGGGTTTCGTCATGGGACTCGGGGTGGGTTCAGGAGAACAGGCGCGTGCCGGGCTGCCGGGCGGCGGCGATCTCGGCGGGGTCGGGTGTGCGCAGGCGCCGGATGGAGTCGGCCTGTCCGTCCCAGGCGATGAGGCCGGCATCGCGGAACTGGCCGAGCCAGTATTCCATGCACCAGGTGCCGTGCCGGGCATGGAAGCGGGTGGCATTGCGCAGGATCGACTCGAAATGCGGCAGCGGCGGCACGTGGACCGGATGATGCTGGTGGTAGGCCCGCGCCCCGGCGACCCAGAAGGTCGGCAGGCCGGAGGCCGAGAGGCGCACGGCGAAATCGGTTTCCTCGCCGCCGTAGCCCGAAAAGCCCTCGTCCATGCCGCCGACGCTGCGGTAGGCAGAGGCCGGGAGGGCGAAGGACAGGCCCCAGAGCTCCCTCGCCTCCGGCTCCGGGCGGAGGCCGTTCTCGGGAATCGGGGGTTTGGCCGGATGCACGCGCCCGGCACGGTCGAGTGCTTCGTAGTCGAGGCTGAGGCCCACGGCGCCCTCGGGCAGGTAGAGCACCTCGCCGAGCAGCAGCGCCTCGGCCTCGGCTCCGGCATAGGCCGCGACCAGTCCCGTCCCGGGGATGCAATCCACGTCGAGGAAGATCAGGCGCTCGCCCTGCGCCGCCTCGGCGGCGCGGTTGCGGGCGGCGGCGAGCGGCATCGGCTCCCCCGGCACGTGCAGGTGCCGGACGGGACAGCCGGGATCCGGCAGGTC
Organism: Methylobacterium sp. E-045; assembly: GCF_022829685.1. Classification (GTDB taxonomy): domain Bacteria; phylum Pseudomonadota; class Alphaproteobacteria; order Rhizobiales; family Beijerinckiaceae; genus Methylobacterium. The sequence continues at coordinate 17,634 of NZ_JAKSYE010000134.1, read as the reverse complement.
GGGGGCCGGCTCCGGCTGCATCCAGGCGATCACGAGTTCCAGGGGCGCCACCGTCTGCCGGGCGAGCCCGCGCATCAGGTTGCGCAGATGCCCGTCCCGGTGGCGGACCAGGGTGAGGACGCTCGCCGAGGCCGTGCTAGCCGGCATGGACGGGCATCTTCCGGAAATGCGCGACGCCCTCGATGACGCCGCGCGCATGCGAGGCGCTGGCGACGTAGGAATGGCCGAGCGCCGCATGGGTGGCGAGGTCGTCGGAGAAATTAGCGACGATGATCGCCTGTCGCCGCACGCGCAGCATCTCCACGTCGTTGCCGGAATCGCCCGCCACGAACACGTTGCCTTCGGCGAGGCCATACAGCGCGCGGACGTGGTCGACCGCCGTCCCCTTCGAGGCCGCGGGCGGCAGCACGTCGAGGTAGCGGCCGTGGCTGTGGATGATCGAGGCGGCGAGACCCGCGGCGTCGAGTCTGCCCCGCACGCGCCGGGCGGTGGCGGCATCGCCGAAATAGCTGAGCTTGTGCGGGCGCTGTTCCAGGGGGCCCTGCGGAACGAGGTCGGGAACCTGCCCGAGCACGGCCCTCACCTCCTCCCGGCTCCAGCCGCGGGACACAGCGTCCCGCCAGGACCGGTCGGCGGTGTAGCTCACCCCGTTGGCGTCGAGATGATAGATCTCCGAGCCCACCGACGTGATCATCACCTGGGGGCGCGGGCTCGCCTGCTGCTCCAGGATCGCCATGGCGCTGTGGAACGACCGCCCGGTGGCGACGCCGAAGGCGAGGCACTCCTGCTCGCTGCGCCATTGGCGGAACGCGGTGAGACCGGCATCGCATCCGACCAGGGTGTTGTCGATGTCGCAGATCAGGAGCTGGCGCGGAGGGCTCGGCGGCGCCTCCGCCGCCGCGAGGGCCCGCAGCAGGGCGTGGTAGCGCAGGGCGTGCCGGTCCCAGTCGTAGGCGGCCGCCGCCCGCTCGCCGCCGGCGACGTAGCGGTCGCGCAGGCCGGGCTCGGTGAGGATGCGCAGGCAGGCCCGCGCGATCTCGGCCGGATCACGCGGATCGACGAGGAGGCCGTTGCCGCAGGTCTCGACGATGTCGTTGGGACCGCCGCTGTCGGTGGCGACCAGGGGCAGGCCGGCGGCGGAGGCCTCGATCAGGGTCAGGCCGAAGGGCTCGTTGAGGGCCGGGTTGACGAACACCCCGCCGCGCTCGCGGGCATAGGCGTAGAGGGCCGGCACGTCGTCGGGGCGGTGGGTTTTCGGATAGGCCACCCGCCCGTAGAGGTCGTGGCGGTCGATGAGCACGAGGAGGTCGCGCATGGTCTCGGCCATGCCGCCGTCGAGGTCGTCGAGGTCGTCGCGGGTGCCGGCCACGAGGACGAGGTTGGCGCGGGCCTGGAGCTCCGGGCTCTCGCCATAGGCGGTGACCAGGGCGGCGAGGTTCTTCCTGGCCACGGGCCGGGCGAGGGCGAGCAGCGCGGGCTTGCCCGGCTCGCGCAGGAAACGGTCGATGGAGGCGTCGACCCGTGGGCAGGTCCGCGCCGCGTGGAAGCGCGCCAGGTCGCTGCCCGGCGGCAGGACGCGGATGCGACCGGGATCGTAGGCGGCATAGGTCGCGTATTGCACCTCGCCCTCGTCGCGGGAGGAGGCGATGACCAGGGCGGCGCGGGCCAGGGCCGTTTCCTCGGCGGCGATCCGGTGCGCCAGGGACGGGGTATCGTTCGACGGCCGGCCCATGGCGCGGGCCTTCACCCGCCCGAGGGAATGCGCGGTGAACACGAAGGGGATGCCCAGCCGGTCCTCGACCAGGGCGGCGACGGCGGCGGCATCGGCGTAATGCGCGTGGAGGATGGCGGGGCGCACGGGCTGCGCGGCGATCCAGGCGACGAGGGCTTCGGCGAAGCTCGCCACCTCCCCGTGCAGGGCTTCCTTGGGCAGGTAGTCCGGCGACGCGCTGGCGAGTCGCACGATCGTCACCTTGCCCGATACGGCTTCCTCGGGCACGGCATAGTCGGCCCCGAGCGCACTCTCGAACAGGCGGGTGGCGATGACGATCCGGTCCGCGGCCGTGTCCCCGGCACAGGCCCGGACGAGATCGAGCAGGTAGCGGATATGGCCGCCCGTATCGGCGGTGAGGCCATAGGCGACATCGTCACCGCGAAGACATCCTTGAAGCGCGATGTGAAGAACGAACATCAGCGGCGGGGTGCCGACACGTCAAGCAAGGATGAAATGTCGACTTTCATACCTAAAACGCAAGAACAACCCGTGATCCGTGTCGCGCAGGTTGCACCCAACATCTTCCCGACCCCTCCGACGCATCATGGCGGGACGGAGCGCGTCATCCACGATCTCAGCATAGCACTGCGAAACTTGCAGGTTGACGTAACGCTCTTCGCCCCGGCGGACAGTGTGACAGATATACCAAGGGTCGGGGATCATCTCAGTCTCGCCGCCCTGGAAGCCCGTGAGGGCCGGGTGGCTCCGGGGGTGCCCGCGGCCCTGGAAGCGCTGCAGATGGAAGCGCTTGCCCGTCGCCTCGACGATTTCGACATCGTCCATTGCCACGGCGAGTTCGCGCATGCGCCCGTGCTCGGCGCGCGGCGATGCCGCAGCCTGACGACGGTGCACTGGCGCGTGGACGAGCGCGACCGGGCGCTGTTCTTCGCCGGGTTTCCCGACCTGCCCGTGGCGGCGATCTCGGCGGCGCAGGAAGCCGGCATCCCGGCGGCGAACCGCGCCGGCATCGTCCATCACGGCATCGCCCGCGACCGTTACGCCCTGTGCAGCGAGCCGGAGGGCCATCTCGCCTTCGTCGGCCGGATGACCGACCAGAAGCGGCCCGACGTCGCCATCCGCGTCGCACGCGCGGCGGGCCTGCCGATCCGCCTCGCCGGGACGGTGGACGTGGGCAACCCGGATTATTTCGACAGGGCGGTCCGCCCGCTGCTCGGTGACGACGCCGTCTATGTCGGCCCGGTGGACGATCGTGCCAAGGGCCGGCTCCTCGGCGGCGCGCGCGCCCTCCTGTTTCCCATCGACTGGCCCGAACCCTTCGGCCTCGTGATGATCGAGGCCATGGCCTGCGGCACCCCGGTGATCGCCTGGAACCGGGGCTCCGTGCCGGAGATCGTCGAGGACGGGGTCACGGGCTTCGTCGTCTCCTCCGAGGCCGAGGCGGTGGCGGCCCTGGCGCGGGTGGGCGAACTCGACCGGGCCGAGGTGCGCCGCTGCTTCGAGGCACGCTTCACCGCCGAGCGCATGGCCGCCGACTACCTCGCGATCTACCGGCGCCTGCTCGGCCGGTGAGCGGGCGCATGCGCACGGCGCTCCTCGCCTGGGACTATCCCCCGGCCCCGAGCGGGCTCTCCACCGCCGCGCGCGAGATCGCCGAGAGCCTGAGCGCGCTCGGCATCACCGTCACGGTGTTCACCCTCGACCGCACCGGGTCCGGCGACCATGGGGGCGTGACAATCGAGGGGATCGGTCTCCCGCCGGGCTCCCCCCTCGCGCGGCTGCGCCAGTGGGGATCGGCCGGGCACCTCGCCGCGCCGATGGCCTTCCGCCGGGCGGTGCTCCGTGCCCATGCCCGGACTCCCTTCGCCTGCATCGAGGCCACGAACTGGTACGGGCCGGCCTGCCTCCTCGGAGGCGGCGGAGCCCCGCCCCTGGTGACCCGCAACTCGACGCCCGCCGCCTTCTCGCGCGAACCGGCCGCCTCCCTGCGCGACCGCCTCGACGGGCTCGCCGCCGACCGGCTTGAACGCCGGCAGGCCAGGGCGAGCGCCGGCCTCATCTCGAATACCGGCGAGCACGCGGGGCGAATGACGGCGCTCTATGGCTTGCGCCCCGCCCGGCCCCACGCCGTCATCGGCCTGAGCCTGCCCCCGGAGATGCTCGACCGCGCGCGCGCCGCGCCCTACCCGGAGGCTACGGACGGTCCGGTGCGCCTGCTCTTCGTCGGCCGGGCCGAACCGCGCAAGGGGTTCGATCTGCTGCTGGCCGCCGCCGCGATCCTCGGTGCCGACCACGAGGCCGGAACGCTTCCCCCCTTCGAGATCGCCCTCGTGGGCGTGCCCGAGGCCGACCTCCCGGCGGATTGTCCCGCCGTCGCGCGACGGCGCCTGCGTCCCCTCGGCCGGATCGATGGCGTGGCCCTGGAGGCCGCCTATGGGCAAGCGCATGCGGTGCTCGCCCCCTCGCGCTACGAGAGTTTCGGCCTCGTCTACCAGGAAGCCCTGGCCCATGGCCGCCCGGTGGTGGCCTGCGCCGTGGATGCCAGCGCCCGCGCCTTCGTCGGCGCGCCGGGCGCCGGGCTGCTGGCGTCCGAGGCGACGGGGGCGGCCCTGGCCGACGCCATCCGGCCGCTGCTCTTAGATTCCGGCTTGCGCCTGCGCCTGCGGGACCGCGCCCTGGCGGCGAGCGGCGCCTTCGATCGGGCGCGGCTCGGGTCCGAGACCCTGGCGCTCTACGAACGGGCCATCGCCGGAGCGCGTCAGGGCCGGTAGGGGCGCAGAAGCGCCGTCTCCTCCTCCGGTCGCCCCCGGCCGGGGTCCATCGCCTCGTAGCGCCGGGACCGCGCCTCCACATGGGCACGGGAGAGCCGGTGCTCGATGGCGCCGTGGAGGGTGATGAAGCCCCGCCGCCATTCGCCGCCGAGATCGGGACGCTCGTGAACGCGCCCGCGGAAGCGGACATGCATGCGATTCAAGCGGTACTGAACGTCCGGATAGACATCCGACAGAACCCCGTCGACGCGGTTGCGCCGGGGCAGGCCGATGGAGAGGACGTCCCCCTCCTCGGCCAGGGCGGCAAGGGCCGGAAGCAGCTCACCCACGGCGGGCGCAAGCGCCTCGTCGGCGTCGAGCTGGAGCATCCAGGCACGCCGCGACAGGTCCTGCAGCGCGTTGCGCTGCGCCGCGAAATCGTCGGCGAGGGGACGGGCGGCGATCCGAACGGCGCCGGAGGGATAGCCGCGGATGGGCGCGGCGGATGGCGGGCCGTCGGGAGCGTCGACGAGGATCGCCACGTCATTGGTCCAGGCCGCATGGGCGGGGAGGCCGGCCAGCACCGCCTCCAGGTCCTGAGGTCGGCAGAGAAGGCCGAGGGAGACCGTCGCCGGCCGTCCGGCGTTGAGATCGAACAGGTCACCGGCGGCGGCCCGCTCGGAATGCGGATGCAGCAGGGCCGCCCGGTCGGCCTCGCGGACCGCGCGCACGCCACGGCGGAGGCGGGTCGCGGCAAGGCGCAGGGTGTAGATGTCGAGACCGTAGGGCGCTTGCGGATCGAGGCGGAACGCGCGCCCGGCCAAGCCCCGCGCGAGATCAGCCCAGCATGCGGCCGGGTCCGCCCCGTCTTGGACCAGCACGCCGCACGAGGCGCAGGCGAAGGGAAACGCCCGCCGCCGCCCATCCTCATGGACGATGTGCCGGTCCGTCGGTTCGAGGAGGTCGGCCTCACAGACGAAGCAACGTCGCATGGATCCCATTCATCGCGCCCGGCCAGCGGCGTCCCGTTGGCTTCTCACCAAGCGGCTTTGCGGGAGGAGCCTGCCGGGGGCACCGCCTCCTGCGCCCGGCCACCTCTTCCCGATAGTCGGGACGACGGTGCCCGTACACGTGCCCCATCGTAACGGCACCCTCGACCACCGTCTCGCCGCATGAGGGGCTTATGGCCCATACCAAGGGGTACCGATCCCGACCGACGACCGGGATCGGTCCGTTCGGCGGGGTTCATCGGTTGAAGCCAAGCTTCAGCGCCCTAGATGCCGTTGCCCTACCCACAAGGAAGGATATCCGATGAAAGACCTGCGCTCCCTCGCGCTCGCCGCGGCGCTCGTATGTGCCGGCTTGACGTCAACGGCCCAGGCCGCTCCCCTGGCCGTGGATGCCACCTCGCTCGGACAGCCGGCAGCGACCGAAACCGTCCAGTACGGGTATGGGTACCGGCCCCGTTACGGGCATTCGCCCCAGTACCGCTATCGGAAGCACATTCGCCGACAGATGCTTCATGAACGCCGCTATGACGCTCACCTGCGCCGCCAGGATCAGCACTATCGTCGGGCTTACCGCTACGGCTACTGACGGGCTGCAGACTTCGGGGTGAAGAGTCCGCGCAGTCAGACCCCGCCCGGCGAGAGCCGGAGCGGGGTTTTTGCTGCGTCATGTGTGCACCGGCACCTCCTGCCCATGCCGGCGCCGATCCCGTCCCGGATTGGATTGCCGACTGAACTTTATCGACCATACTTTCGCGCATGGCATCGAGGGGGCCATGACGTTGGATCGATATGGTATTGACGCAAGAGGTCGCTCTTGATCAGGCACGTCGCATCGGTGAGGGACGGAGTGCCGAAGTCTTCGTCGAAAAATCGGGTCAGATACTGAAACTCTACAAGGCGAGATGGGGAAAGTCGCTCGCCGAGAGGGAGTTCGTTGCGACGTCTTACGCCCATTCTCAAGGCCTGCGCGTCCCGGCCCCTCTGGGGGTCATCGAGCGGCAGGGACGATCCGGCGTGCTGTTCGAACACATCGACGGCAAGACGGTTCTCGAACATTTCAAGCGGAGCCCGGTCGGATTGCTGGGCGCCTTGAGGCAGCTTGCCCAATTTCAGGTCGGCATCCACACGATCGTCGATGCTCCGCTTCCCAATCAGCAGGATGCCCTTCGCGTCCAGGTCTCCAGAGCACGGGTTCCTGCCTGGCTGAAGCAGACGACGCTCGCCGTGCTCGATCGCCTGCCCGACGGGGACAACCTCTGTCACGGTGATCTCCACCCCGAGAACGCGCTCTTCACGCCGGACGGACTGGTCGTCATCGACTGGGAAAAGTCGACGGCAGGACATCCCGCGGCCGATGTCGCTCGCACCGAGCTCATCCTTCGATCCGGACGCACCGGCGCCGTCAACGCTTGGGGTCAGGCGGTTGATGCGCAGATCCGCGCGAGATTGGCGGATTTCTACGTGTGGACGTATTGCCGATTAAGCGGCATCGACAGGCGGGACATCGACGCCTGGCGATTGCCCATGATCGTCGCCCGCCTTTCCGGGCAGGCCGCCGCGAACGAAGAAGACCTTCAGGCGGAAGCGCGAGCGCTGGGAGGCCGATTCGCGCATCTGGTCTGATGGGTGGCCCGCCGCCGGGCTCCGCCTGACGCACGGCGAGCGAACCGAGCCGTAGCGCAGCGGGGTGGGCGGGGCCGCGATGGCCGCCGCCCATGTCCGACCTGCGTCGACGACGTAATGCCTCACATTCCGCGCCACAGCGCAGCGACGTGGCTCGTTGTCAGCGGCACGCCGTTCGCGAAGATGGCGGACAACATCACGCGGAAACCGATGCTCGTCATGCGGTCCACGCCGTGCGGCTGGGGTTTTGGGGGAGGCAGTAAGAGACTGCGAACTCTCGGGAAATTTGGTCGGAGTGGCAGGATTTGAACCTGCGACCCCCACGTCCCGAACGTGGGGGCAAACTAGCCCGCCTTCGAGAAATCGACCACGTTCCCCTCGTTTGTTCCCGCCTGTTCACGGTCGTTTCTGTCGTTTCTGTCGGGTTTCTGTCGGGGTCGTCGGCCCATGCGCTTGGCCGCCTCCCTCTGAAAATCGGGATGGTGGTGCCAGTACACGCGCTCGATCGTGTCGACCGTCGTCGAGAAGAAGCTGGCCGCCTCCTCCTTACTGACGCCGTGGTGCATGGCCCAGGTCACCGCCGTGTGCTTCAGGACGTGAGGCGTCACGTCGTCGGATAGGCCAGCATCCGCTCGTGCGTGCCGGAACGCCTTGTCGACGTCCTTCACGGGGCGCCCCTGCCATTCCACCGGATGGTTGCGGCATAGGCCCTTTCGATGCCATCGGCGCAGGTGCGCCAGCAATCCGTCGGGGAGGCGCACCGGAGCCTTCCGCTTGTTGGTCTCGCGCTCGCCGGATGGCCGGCGGTAGAAGACGCCGGTATCAAGGTTGATCCAGCCTCGACCCTCGGTCGGCGTGAACGATGCGGCGCAGATCGCTCCCGCTCGGGTGCCGGTATAGAGGGCGATCAGGATGAACCGAGCGACGTGACGCCGAGTGCGCTTGTCCGTCTCATGCCCCTTCTGGATCTCCCGATACCTATAGGCTGCCCAGACCAGGCGCGCGGCCTCGGCGCGTGTCAGCCAGCGCTCGCGGGATTGACCCTTCTCCGGCAGAACCACACGAACGATCTCGCGGTGGTAGCCCTCGGACAAATGGTGTTCGATAGCGGCCCGGAGGTCTTCGAGCTGGCGCCGCGTACCGCCCTCCTCGACATAGGCCCGGCAGCTGTCGCCGTTGACCTGGGCAAGGCTCTTCGTTCCCCAGAACGTAAGGAGCGCCCTGGCGCGTTGGGCGACCTCCTTCGGCCGCGCCTGTCGGTCGGCGCAGTCCGTCAGGTAGATGTTGATGACATCCGCGAGCGGGATGGCAGCGAGTGGACGGTGGCCTTCCCGCGGGGGCGTGTGCTTTTCGGCGAGGTATCGGCTGAAGGCTTGTTCGGCTTCTGGAGGAGCGCGTCTATCGTCCGTGACAGGGACGCCTGTGCTGCGCTTAGTCCCACCGTCTCGGATGACCCAGATGGCCCGTTCAAGGAGCTCCCCGGTTCGTGGATCGCGCCGCTCTGCCTGAGCATAGAGACGGGCGCCTTTCGAAGGCCTCGACATTGTTTCCTCATCTGCTCGATGGCGTGCAACGTTGTGTATTCCTTGCCCGCCGTGAGCTCGACATCCAGCCGGCCAGCATCACGCTCTCGGCGGAGGCCGCTGACCGTCATCGACCCGTCCGGGTAGGCGAGGGCCGCGGCGACTTCCAGGCGCAGCGGAGTCGTGTCGGAGATCGGTCCCTGCGGGATCGCGACCCTCCTAGCCTTAGCCATCACGCGAGTTCCTTCGTGGAGACGCAGCAGGGCAGCCGCATGGCTTCGATCATGACGGGCTCCGTAGAGATCAGAGGGGCGTTCGCGCCGACAATCGGGTTCGTGAATTGTGAGCCTGCCATCGGCGCGAACGGAGCTAGAAGTGGAAGGTGTCGGACGAGATCCGATCACCTACGGTCGCGCTGCCGTCATCGAAGAGCTTGGCGTCCATACTCAAAGGCGCCCCCCAATCCGGGTGCATTTTCCGAGTGGCGGTTACGGCTCGCTTGCAGGCGGCGCGTAAAGGCTCATCCTCAGGAGAGCACTTGCCCTCGATGCACAGCATATGGACAATTTGGATTGCTTCCTCTCGAATGTGACGCGGTAGGCCGCGCGGGACGATAGAGTTGACCCGCTCGCGCAATGCCTCTTCTCCAAGGGCTAGGACCTTTTTGAGGGAGGATTTATCAATGCCCAACCTGAGGTGCCGTCTGTATATACTTTGCTGGCCCCGGCCGGGCGGCTTTTCGCCTCGCCGCAACATCGCGTCTTCTTCTGGGGTGAAATCGCCCAAGTGAGGCTGTCTTAAACCCAGCCTTCGACACCGGACGCGAATGCTCCGGGCCGAGCGTTCGGGTAGTAGTCTTTCCATCTCCGCATAGTCCGGGAACTTGTCCCGCAATATTGCAATATGACAGTCTGAATAAATTTCGTAATCTCGCGCCTCCATTACCCCGTAAAACTTCGCGCGCTTGCGCATTGCATCCTCTGATATACTTGGGAGCATTTTTGCTATGACGGCCGTATTTTTCTTATAGAACGTCTTAAAGACCAGTCTCATTTCATCGCAACTGTATTCCCGGCCGCTCCTATCGACGGCAGAAATTCGTTTCTTTCCGGGCATTTTGCCATTCCTTCGTTCGCGTTGCAGTGGCCGCCCTCGATGTGTCGGCGGGCGGCGTAGCAGGCTACGATCATCGGCCCGAAGGTGAAGGCCATGACAGCCGTGAGAGCGTGGACGAGGATGGTCTAGATCATGACCTTGCTCCAGTTCGCTTGCCGGCGGCGCCCGTAGGGTGGTGCCGCCGAATGAAAGGCAGGCGATCGGGCGCATGGGGGCGTGCTGTGCTTCAACCATTGCTCGGCACTCCCTGCGAATAGATGGCCCATAGGGGGGGCTCGCCCTCCGGCCCGAACAAGTCGGGCAGAGCGTCCTCAATGAAGGCGAAGATCTCGGTCAGGGCGGCGTTTGACCGGTCGTTAGCCTCCGAGCGCGCGATAGGGTCCGACAGCACCTTGTCCGGCGCCTCGTAGGCACTGCCATCGAGGAAGCCGTGGAAGACCATGATGAGGGCGAGGAAGCCGATGTAGTCGGCCTGCGCCGGCGAGAGGCTGCCCCACGCCTGGGATAAGTCCAGGATGGTCGGCACCCTCATGATGCCATCTCCACGATATCGAGGACGCCGTCGTCGGCATCGCAGCCCCGGCCGGCGCCGAGGGCCTCGGCGATCATCCCGCCGAGCATGTCGTCGGCCCAATCGTTCGGCAGGCCCATGTAGTGGCCCGGCCGACGGATCATCCCGCAGAAGAACCGGCCGTCAGCGAACTCCATGGCCTGGCACGGCCCCTCGCTCGGGTGGCCGGGGATGTACTCAATGGCGATCCCGCACGGGACGGCAGCGCAACAGAAGCCGCAGCCGTTGCAGGGGGAGCCGTATGGCGGCTTTTCCGGCGCCTTCATGGCTTAATCCCTCCGACCAGCGAGGACTTCGGAGATCCGGCCGACCGACACAGAGAACCGCGTCGACATGGCTTGATACCCCTCGCCCGGATGGTCGGCGGCGTACCGCCTGATCGCCTCGGCCAGCCCCACGGACATAGTCCGGCACTGTGGCCGCGCCTTGCGAACAGGCTTGCGACGGCGGAGCTCGCCAACCCAGCGCAGGAGCTTCGCCCGGAAAACCAGATCGGTGGTCTCGTTCGCCGCGGCCTGCATCTCGTCTCGGATTTCAGGGATGCGCATGATCGTCCCTTCCCATCACCGCGACGTCGTAGGCGAGCGATCCGGCCGGGCGCGTATTGAGCTTCTGGCTCACGACCGAGCCTCCAGCGATAAAGGCGCGGACTCAGATTGCTGGCTGCTCAGCGTGGCCACGTCCTCCATCACGGATAAGATCAGCTTATCGAGACCGTCGCGCTCCTCATCGCACTTGTTGTCCAGCCAACTTGTTTTTAGCATCCGGGCTTTTGCCGCCAAGGTCTGGATAGTGTCAGCAGGCTCCGAAACTGCGCGGTCCCAAACTAGATTATACTTGGTCATTTCTGCGTCTAAGCGGTCATTGGTCCAGCCTTCCGCGATCGTCGCCTCATTCAGCCATGCGGCATGTCTCACGGCCCAATCGCAGGCCTCGGCGAGGCCGCCAGTAGGGATAACCGCCGGTGATGGTTGAGGCGGGCGCGCCACCGTGGCGCGCTTCGGGGGCAAGGCGCGGACCTCAGCGATCGGCTCAAAGCCGGTAGGGACAGAAGCCCGGAGCGCCTTGAGCAGCGCGGGATAGACCTCGGCAAAGACGGTCTCGGAACCGTCCTGCGGCGAGCCGTCCAAGTTGCCGTGATTGTCCACCCACATCTCGATGAAGGCCGCGAGAGCGAGGCGCCCCGCTTCCGTGGTCGGTGCGGTTTCCAGAACTTCGGTGGCGAGGTCGGACCATACGCAGGCGAGGCGTAGATCTTCCTCACTTGCGACATCCCAGCCACCGAGAGCTTCCGCCCCCTCGACTTCAAACCGCTTGCTGAAGGCTTCTCCAGCAGCCCGCGCCGCGTGATAGCGTTCGATGGCAGAGAACACCGGGTCGGGAATGGCGTCGAATGAAAGACGCAGTAACAGGGGCGACCGTGCGATGAGGCTAGTCACGGCCTGCTCGTCGTCCGAAATCGAGACACCGTTCTTCTCGGAATACTCCACGGCAAACCGGGACAGTTCACGGCAGCCAGCGGCGGTAAGAGGCACCGTTTTAAGAAGCGTGCCGTTGTTGTGATCCCAAAGAGCGCGAAGGGCATCTGCGCGCTCGCCTTCCGCCAAGGCCTCACCCTCGGCGGTATCGGCTTCCGGCCTCGCGTGAAGAGTCTCGGAGACGGCAAGGAGCCGGCGGCCTTCCTCGATCAGCGCAATGATCGGGTCGGCCGTTCCCTCGGTCGAGGCCCGCTGTTCCGTCGCCGTCAGCAGCTTCGTCGCGGCATCGTCCAGCGCCGCCTTATCGGTCGCGCTGCGCTCCACATCCTGCCCTTCGGACACGACTGTGCTATGGGCAAAAGCACCCTGTTCCATGCTTCATCTCCGTGGGTTTCGGGGTAGGCCTCGCCGGTGGTTCAGCACCGGTGGGGCCGCTTCATTCCGGGCGCGCGGGATTGCGAGCCCGATGAATTCAGGCTGCGAGCGCCAAGGGCGCGCGGGCGGTGGTGATGGCGGGGGCGGCTGCGCTCAGGCGCACCAGTGCGTCGGCGACATTCGCCATGGCAGCGGACAGCTGCCATCCCCGCGCCGACGAAGGGCAGTCCCAAGGCATGAAGGTGCCTGAGAATTCGGCGATATAGCTCGCGAACGCTGTGACTTGGGCCATGGTGGTGAGCAGCGTGCGGACGAATTCGTCGACATGCTCGCTGTAGACGTCCTTGTAATCCTGCAGGGCGTACTCGGCTTTGTACCTAGGCTTAGCCGTTTTCTTCGCCTCGTACAGCGTGAGCATCTTAGCCCAGGCCGCGCGGTGCGTCGCGATGGCTGCGTCGACCGGATCGAGCGGGCCGACATCAGTGGCGCCGTCCAGGAACCGGGCAACCTCGGCGGCCTCGGCGTCGGCGATAGTCTTGCGGCGGGCCATGGGTCAGGCCTCGCCGCTGGTCAGGACGTTGCCGATCGCCCAGAGCAGGGTGAAGGCGCAGATCGGGAGGAAGGGGTAGGTGTTCGCAAGCATGTAAGCGCTCCTCGGCTAAGTCCCGAGAAGCAACATAGCCCCATCGGCTATGTCGATGTCAACTTATTTTTAGCCGTTGCGGCTATGTACCGTTTGAGCCCTCGCTATCGGAGCGATCCTCGGCCTCCACGCTCTTCCAAGCTGACGGATTGAAGAGAGCCATTGTGACCACCGCAACCGTATCTAAGATGACGTTCCGCAGGGGCGCTCCGCTAAGGATGTTAACATCGTAGGTTCCATTTTTACGGCCGGGAACGACAAATCCCAAAATGTTTCTCGTGTAATCTTTGCTGTCCATTTTGATACTTGCGATACAAAGTCGGTTGATAAATATATCTATGTCTTCAGGTTTTTGCCATGTAACCTGAACTAAATCATTTGTTTGAAAAAATGGAAAGAAACCATCACTCTCTATCTCGAACCATTGCACGCCGGCCCGACGATAGAAATCGATATTTACTAGATATCCATTAAATATTTCGTTGCCCGCCTCGTCGAGGTAATATTCCACTTCGCCCCTCGAAGTAATTGACCCATCAACAAATATGCGCTTCTGTTCTGGCTCTGTATTATAGACTGCAAATTTTCCGATCTTTAGCGCGTTGCCTATGCGCTCGGCCCAATCGAAGGACAGAGGCAGCTTGCCGCGCTCCAGGCGCGAGATGGTGATCCAATGGGCGCCGACTGCCTCCGCCAACTCTTGCTGGGTTAGGCCTTCCGCTTTCCGGAACTCGGCGATGCGATTGGGGGCAGTTTTGCTCATATAGCCGTATGCACTCCGCGGTTTCTGGAGGTCTATAGCCGCTGCGGCTCATATTCATGTTGCCGGAGTTAGCCGCATCGGCTATGCATCAATCTATGGCGAAAAGCATGTCCTTTCGAGCGTGGCGCGACAGCAAGGGTCTATCTCTCGCGGATGCCGCGCGCCGGCTAGCCATTGGTGGCCGCAACCCATCCCGCACGCTCCAGCGGTGGGAAACGGGAGAGCGTGCGATCCCGGCATGGGCTATAGCGGCAGCTTTTGACATCTCTGCTGGCAAGGTGCCGGCAGCTTCCTGGGCGTCCGCCCGACGCAATTTTCGCTATACCCGCCCACTTGCGCCACCTGAGCGAATGCTTGCGGGGGCTGCTTGAATGCTTCTTTTACAAGCCCATGCGCATCAAGGACACGCTCACCTGCCCCAGCAGGGCCGCGGCCGGTGTCCCGTTTGCTATCCTGCCGCGATCATCGAGGCGGTTCGCCAACCGCTCCAGCGTCTCGACGGTGTGCGAGTCGGACAGGACCGCAATCAGGTCCACGAGCATCACGGCGAGGGCGTCAGCCAGGACGGTCTCGGTCGGCCGCCGGTTCCGACCATCGTCTTTCTGCAGTGCGGAGGGCGGTGAAATGGTGCTCGGCAGGTGGATGCGCATAGCCGGTCTCTCGGATCGCCAAATGGCGGAAAAGGTAGGTGGAATATCGATTTCCGGTATTCGAAAGCTCCGATACCGGGAGCGTGGACCGTCGATCCGAGTTGCCGCCCGGATCGTCGAACTGAGCGCGGGCGAAGTCACCGTCGCCGATATGCGGCCGGTAAAGCGCCGACCGGGCAGCCCCTCCGTTGCCGCGGAGGGCGCGCACCCATGATGTCGTCAGCGCCTCATCACGACCGTTCCTCTCTTGCTGCCGACCATCGTGTTGTGAGGCGGTCGCCCCTTCCCCTGGTAGCTGCCGTACTCGGGCCGCTTCGATTTCGTCACGTCACTGATCTGCCGTCCGCCAATGCCCGCCAAGACGTTGCGCACTGCCGATCCTTCGTTTCCGTTCCGCATCTCAACGCTCCTCGTCACGCCGATCAACATGGCCGAGGAGTCTTGGGAGATGTCCCAAAAGTCTTGGGAGGGGTCAGTGACCGCTCTGTCGTTTGAAGCATCCGAAGGACTGCGCGATCTCGCGCTCCCTCTTGTCGCTGGGGACCGCGTCAAGTCGCAGATCGGGCGAGCCGCACGTCGCGCAGGCTTGTCCTACTGGCGCGCTTTCGACCTCTGGTACCGGAAGGCCCGACGGATCGAGGCGTGTGAGATTGAGGCAATTCGGGCGGCTCGTGCAGCACGTAGCCAGGGGAAATCACATGAACTGGCCAGCTTGGCTGCCGAGTGCGAAGCGCTTGCGGAACGCATGTCCCGCTTGGCTACAGGATCGGCTGGGGCGGATGCTCACACGCTACGGTCTCTGGCTGACCGGTCTCGGCGTCTGGCTACAGGAGAATGACGATTGAGCGTCGACTCCGATAGCTACGTCTACGACGTCCCGCCCGAACCGGCGATCGACAGGCTCATCCGCTGGCACGAAGGGCGCGCCGGCGTCGATGGCCGCTTGGCCTTATCCCTGGAAGCCGAGGGGCTGGACGTAGCCGCCACGGCCAACCGACAGCGGGCGACGGCGCATCGCCAGACCGCACAGTGTCTCAAAGCCCTGCGGGAACGCCATTGCGTACCGCCGGGATCAGAATTCCGCGGCCACCTTCAATCGACGCCTCGCCCCAAGGCCAGGGTCCGCGCCCCGCCCTGATTGTCGCCTCGGCGCATAGCGTCGGCCAACCTCCCTTCAGCAACTTTTCGCCGGATGCGCAAGCATTTTCCGGAACGGTGGGGCTATGTCCGAACCTGCATACTTGCATCAGACTGATGATGAAGAGGGATATAGCCTCATAGCGTCAGAAGTGCCGTGTTGTCCAACCAACGGGATCTGGATTGATAGCCTGCGTTGGTGCATCGCCGTCATGGATGCCGACGACAAGGATCTCGGTTTCGCTGCCAGCCTCCTCGCGCACGCGGCGGGCAAGGGTGGTCTTACGGCGAAGCAGGAGAAGTACGGCCTGCGTGTCGTGCACCGGCTGTACGCCCTCTGGGAGGCCAAGGCGCTGGCCTGCCAGCAGCCTCGCTCCGAACCCTCAAAAAGCCGGACAGACCTCGCCTCGATGCCGACGGAGGGGCGAGCGTAGAATGGCCCGTATCCGCTCGATCAAACCCGAATTCCCGCTGTCGGAGACGGTCGGCGTTCTCTCGCGAGACGCCCGCCTATGCTTCATCCTCCTCTGGACCATCGTCGATGATGAAGGGAGGGCTCGTGCGGCCTCGCGAATGCTCGCGAGCCTTCTGTACCCCTACGACGACGATGCCCCGAGCCTTATCGACGGGTGGTTGGCCGAGCTGGAGGCTCATGAATGCATCCGCCGGTATGACGTCGATGGGTCGACCTACCTCGACATACCTAAGTGGTTGAAACACCAGAAGATTGACAAACCGTCGAAATCGAAACTCCCCCCATTCGATGGACAGTCGCGAGGGCTCGCGAATAATCGCGAAGCCTCGATGTTGGAATATAGATCAAAGACCTTGGACCTAGGACCTAGGACCAGGGATCAGAACCTAGCCGAGACGAACCTATCAGGATGTAGCACTGACACGGGTGAGCAGGCGGACGGCCAACCTGAGCCGTATGGGGATGACTCTTTCGGCCCCGCCATCCACCACGGCTTGGACGGCAACGGCTACGACCAGCACGACCGTGACGAGGAGTTCGCTGGATGAGCCGCGATCTCCGTCCTCATCAGCAGGCCATCATTGAGCGGCTGCGTCAGTCCCTCTCCACCGGCCATCGCCGGCCCATGCTCCAGGCCCCGACAGGTTTCGGCAAGACGGTGGTCGCCGGGGCGATCGTCAAAGGCGCCCTGTCCAAAGGCAAACGGGTCCTGTTCGTCGTCCCCGCAGTCGCGCTGATCGACCAGACGGTGCGGTCGTTTTTCGCCGAAGGCATCCACGACGTCGGCGTGATCCAGGGCGACCATCCGATGACGGATGCGAGCAAGACGATCCAGGTGGCATCGATCCAGACCCTTCAGCGCCGGGCGATCCCGCGTTTCGACATCGTCGTGATCGACGAGGCCCATCGCTGGTTCAAGATGCTGGGCCTGTGGATGAAGGCGCCCGATTGGGCGTCGGTGCCGTTCGTCGGCCTCTCCGCGACGCCTTGGACGAAGGGCCTGGGGAAATATTACGACGACCTCGTTCAGGTCACGACGACGAAAGAGCTGATCGAGACCGGGTACCTGTCGCAGTTTCGGGTCTACGCGCCGAGCCACCCCGACCTAAAAGGGGTCCGGACGGTGGCCGGTGACTATCACGAGGGCGACCTGAGCAAGGCGATGAACCAGCCCAAGCTGGTCGCCGACATCGTCCAGACGTGGCAGCGGCACGGGGAGAACCGCCCGACGTTCGTGTTCGCGGTGGACCGGGCGCACGCCAAGGCCCTGCAGAACAAGTTCACTGAGGCGGACGTCTCGACGGGCTACATCGATGCCTACACGAAGCCCGCCGACCGGGAGGCGATCTTCCGGCAGTTCACCGCCGGCACCGTGCGGGTCATCACCAGCGTCGGGTGCCTCACCACTGGCGTCGATCTCGACGTTCGCTGCATCGTCCTGGCCCGCCCGACCAAGTCCGAGATGCTGTTCGTCCAGATCATCGGACGAGGCCTGCGGACGGCGGACGGCAAGGACGACTGCCTGATCCTCGACCATTCGGACACGCACCTGCGCCTTGGGTTCGTGACCGACATCCACCACGATACGCTCGACGACGGGCGCGAGCGCCAGAAGCGCGATGCGAAGGCACGCGAGGAGGCCCTGCCGAAGGAATGCACGTCGTGCAAATTCCTGAAGCCGGCCAAGGTCGCCAAGTGCCCCGCCTGTGGGTTCAAGGCGGAAAAGCAGAGCAAGATCGAGTGCGACGACGGCCAACTCACCGAGCTGACGCCGGCCCGGTCCAGGGC
>NZ_JAKSYE010000131.1 GCF_022829685.1 Methylobacterium sp. E-045 | reverse complement strand
GGATGATGATGAAGAAGCGCATGATGCGGAAGCAGATGATGAAGCGCCGCATGATGAAAAGCCGGATGATGAACCGCGGGATGTGAGCCTACGGGAAGCTCGGAATAGGGCTTCCCACCCTCGCCTACCAACAATGCGGGGCGGGGAGACTTCCTCTCCTCACCACCTCGCTTTTGACGAAATGGCCTACAGACTTTCGACGTGCGGTCGCCCTGACATTCAAGCTCTGGAGCTTTGTATGGCCCACGCTCGCGTTCTAAGCTTGATAGCCTGTCTAATGACGGTTGCTCTCTCTCCGGCGAATGCCGCTACGAAGAAGGTCCGGGTTCCGGACCAGTATGACGGCACATGGACCATCGTGGCTTCGACAGCCGAGGGACCTTGCTCAGCGACCACGACCTATCGGGTGCGGATTAAGAATAGCGACGCCTCGGTCCCCGGGGAGGATATCGACGTTGATGAGGGGGTATCGGCTGCCGGGGCTATGCGAGCCACGATCACGCAAAGATCGAATAGGGTGCCGATCACGGGCAAGCTCACCCCTAGGGGCAACGGTAGCGGGACGTGGCGCACAAGCGGCGGCCTGATCGAATGTAGCCGTAGTTGGATGGCTCAGCGTACAGGGTAAGGTGGTATCTCCGTAAAAGGATCCGGTTCCTTTCCTAAGCCATGCGTGAAGGTAGCGCTTCTGATGCGTCACCCTTAGACGTATCGAGCCCCCCAATAGACACTCACCCATATGGCCCCCGGAACAGGTCTCCCATGGCTTTCCTGCGGAACAGGGTCCGCCAGCGCCTCCGCTGATGCTCCGGCCGATCGTGGATCATGTGGCATCGCTGGTAGAAAGCCGCCAGGTTCGAGCCGGCGTTGTTCGCCGTGTCGTGGTCACGGTGGGCAGCCGCCAGGACAACCCGTGTCGTACGGACCGTGCCGAGTACGTCGTCGCCGCCTACGGCCAAGCAGATGATCCGCCCTGCCCCGTCCCGCCAGGTTCTTGCCTCTGCGTCCCACCAACGCCCAGCGCCGAGATGATAGACGGTCCGCCCATGCGGACGCTGGCAGACCTCACAGCGTCCCCCTGCCCTACGGAAGCGGATCACCGCCGAGAGCTGAGGCCAGTCTATGGGGTAGAAGAAGCGATGCTCTCGCCGGATGGGCATGGCGCGTCTCAGTAGAAAAGAGAAATCTCTGTACTATTTGATACACAGCGTCGGTCAGTGAGCTTTAGATACAGAGAGGCGATTGAACGAATACGATCATCATCGCGTTTGGACCCCGATTAGGATGAATCGGGAGAAACGTACATGACCATTAAGGCAATCACTTTGGCGGCTTCGCTTACCCTCGCCCTCACGGGTGCGGCGCTTGCTCAGACCGCAGCCGGCGGTGGCAGCACCGAGGGCAACATGAACAATCCGGGCAGCGTAAAGAGCAACAGCGAAAAGGGCATGGAGCGCTCGACCGGCTCGGCAACGGGTGCAGGCTCGAACAGCACGGGCTCCACCATGGCTCCCGGGGCCAACGGTGGCTCTGCAGCACCTGGTGGCGCCCCGATGGGTGGTCATAGCAGCGGTGGCGGCACGAGCTCCAGCGGCATGTCGAAGTAGCCTTCTATTTCGGCCCCACGGCCCCCGGGCCCGTGGGGCTTCATCCGGTGCGACGTAAGAGGTTGCTTTAGCCCGGCGTCTTCACAAGAACCCGCTTCCCGAATGGTTCTTGAAGGCATTCGCCCGGCGGATGTACCCGAGCACCGTCCGTGGATCGCGGTGGCCCGACTGATCCATAATGCGAGCGAGATCCGCGCCCCGCTCGGCTGCCGTCGTGATGTATCCGGCACGCAAGCTGTGAGCTCCGAAGGTCGAGGCGTCGAGTCCGGCCGCCTCGACGTATCGCTTTATGATGTCGGCGACGGCCTGCGTCGTGAGACGGGGGGGCGCGGCTGAAATCTCAGCGTCAGAGATCGATCCAGATTTGGATGCACCCCGCACCCTCCCCGACCGCGACACCGGCCGAAACACCGGGCCCTCCGTGATCCCGGCCGAGCCCAGCCAGTCACGCACCAGGGCGACCGGCTTGACGAAGCGCCCGAACGGAATGGCCTTTTCGACCCCCTTACCTTCCTGATCCGTCTTCGACCGGCGCACCATGACCCGCAGGCCTTCGGCATCTTCGCGGAGATCCGCAACATCGAGGGCGACCAGCTCGGAGCGCCGGAACGCGCCAGCGAACCCCAGGGCGAGCAGCGCCTTGTCCCGCTTGCCGGCCAGCCCCGGCGGGACGTGCATCAGCATGGCCGTGAGAACGTCGACGGTCGCCGCGGTCTTCTGCGTCACCGCCTTGTCTGTCCGCCGCCGGACACCCTTCATCACGGCGCGAACAGCCTCGTCCTCAGTCGGATCGGCAACGCCGGCGAGCTTGTGGGCATAGCGGATTGCGGCGAGGCGCCGGCCAATCGTCGACGTGGCCTGCCCCGCATCGGCCTCATGCCCCAGGAAGGCCGCCACCGCCTGTGCCGTGGCCGGCAGGGACCGGAACCCGTACCCGGCGCACCACGCCTGAAACACGCGCGCATCTGTGGTGTAGGCCCGCACCGTCGACGTGGCCTTGCTCGCGCGCTGGTACGCCTGGACGATGGACGCGAGTTCCGCGGGCAGGCTCACGATAGGGGTCTCAGCTTGGTCCGGCGTGACCTCAAATGCAGCGCCCACGATCGCCTTACTCAACTTTTCGATCTTCCAACTTTGACTGCCAACGTCCTCTGCCAATGAGGAGGCGCGGCGTACCCCCGCATCTTCATCCGCACCTCGACGCTCGCCAGAAGGATCTGCCAGTGCTCGGCTGATAGTGCCGCGAGCATTCTTTTGTAGCCAAGGTTACGTGCCGCCTGCTCGGCGACCTGCTCCCACTCTTCAGATAGATCGTGACTATCATTTGAGCTTGGACCGATAGGTGTCTTAGCCATATCGATACTTTCGAAAACGACGTTTATCGAAAGTATTGCATGCCGGCTTGATAGCAAGCTATTGTGACGTATAAAACGTGAGCCGTCCCCATATTTCGATGCGACGACGGCGATACGTCACGATGCCTTGATGCATGGCCGTCATGAGCGATTGACGCCATCTTAAGGAGACGCCTTCAATTCTCGCCGTCGAGATGTTAGGACGCTTCGAATGCAGACCATCACGATAGCGGCGCGGAAAGGCGGGGTCGGCAAGACTACGCTCGCCACTCACCTCAGCGTCATCGCCGCCGGCCCAGGCAAGCCGGTGCTTCTCTTCGACACCGATCCGCAGCGGTCGTTGAAATGGTGGTGGGATCTACGAATCGGCGATACCCCGGCCCTAGTCGAGTGCGACGCCCGCGAGTTGGTGAAGATCCTGCCGGCCGCGAAGCAGGAGGGCGTGGCCTATGCCATCGTGGACACGCCGCCCCATGCCGAGAACTCGATTGCCGATGCGATGCGGGCGGCAGACCTAGTGCTCGTCCCGACGAGGCCGGGACCGTTCGACCTCGCAGCCGTGGCGACGACACTCGATCTCGCCCAGCGCGTCGGGAAGACGCCTCTCGCCATCATCAACCACGCACCACCCCGCACGGGGCAGGGCGAGCCTGCAATCATCGCCGAAGCCCGCGAGACGTTGATACGGATGGGCGCGACCGTCGCCGTCTCCGTCATTTCTCAGCGAGTGGCGATGTCTCACGCCGTCATCGGTGGGCAGACCGTCAACGAATTCGAGCCGAATGGCCGAGCCGCCGCCGAGATGGTGGCGCTCTGGTCCGAGATCCAAGCCAAGCTGAAAGGTTAGGCCATGTCCACCGAACGCCAGTCTCTCACCAGCCTGTCCGACCGTCTCGCGCGCAAGACGACTGCGGCGCCCGTCGAGGCTCCACCCGCCCCCGAGGCGAAGGTCGACGCTGCCAAGCCGGCCAAGGGATCGGATGGCCGCGTGCAGATCATCGTCCGTATGTCGATGGCCGAGCGCAAAGCCCTTCGACAGATCGCCCTGGATCAGGACACCACCGCCCAGGCCCTCGCCGAGGAGGCAATCCGCGACGTGCTAGTCCGTCACGGCTTCAAGCCGTCATGACGGATCAACGTCGAGACAGCTTGATAGCTCGATAGGTAAATAGTGAGACGGAGGAACGGCTAGAGGTCAGCGTTTCTGATTAGAAAGCTGGCGGCACACCACCTGCGAGGCTTCCAGATCCGCGCAGGCTTTGAGCCCCCGCGTCAGCCAGCGAGAGGCGGCTTTTTCATCTCCCCGGGCCTGCGCCCGCTTGAGACCGGCCGTCACCCGGCGAAGACGCCAGAGGTTGAACCGAAGTAGGAGGATCGCCGGCAGCGAGGGCAGGAGGGCGGGGCGACCGTCGAGTGCCATCATAGCGCCACCACGTAGACGGCGACCAACACAGCCGCAGTGACGACGTTGCCCCGGCCCGCCTCATGACCGGCGCGCTTCAGGAGGTTGCAGCGCCAGCGGCGGGCACGGCCGAGAAAGCGTGCGATGTCGGAATGACCGAGGGATACAGCGGCGCGCTGAGTGAGACGGAGTTTCATCGGGTGACGTCCTGTCGGGAGATTTCGCGATCGGTATCGGTGCTACGCAGCCACACGACCTGGCAGGCGTCATGCTGTTCGGGAGCGCCGAGGGACGGTTCAGCGTCGCCTCCGTCCTCAAGGTTCTCGTCGCCGTCCATGCCGTCAAGGATGGCAATCAGCCGGTCGGCGGCATCCATGGCCGCGAGAGCTGCGGCCTCGATCTCGGCGCGGATCATCGTCGGAGAGGGGCGGGGCAACCGCGCCACGGTGGCGCGCTTCGGCCGGAAGGGATGAACGTTGCTTATCGGCTCAATCGCGCGCTGCGACAGAAGCGCGGAGCGCCCTGAGCAGCGCGGGGTAGACCTCGGCGAAGACGGTGTCGGAACCGTCCTGCGGCGAGCCGTCCAGGTTGCCGTGATCGCCAACCCACATCTCGATAAAAGCGGCCTTATGGAGCAAATGCACCAAGGGGGCGCGCCGCCTGGTCAGCCCCCATTGAAGTGGTCCGCCCTTTGGTATGGCTTTTGAGCCTGGAGGACAGACGAGATGGCAAAGTACCCGAAGCCCGAGGAGATCGTCGCCAAGCTACGGCAGGCGGATGTGCTGATCTCACAGGGCCAGAGCGTGGCCGATACAATCCGCGCGCTCGGCGTGAGTTCAGTGACATACTACCGGTGGCGGCGTGAGTTTGGCGGCCTGAAGTCGGATCAGGTTCGACGGATGCGCGCCCAAGCAAGACGCTGCGTCTCGGAGATGGCCGCCAAGATGGGGTCGGCAGCGGCGACAGCGACCGGCGCAGCATCCACCGGCTTGCGACGGATGGCGTGGGAGGCCGTGGCCTTGAGGGTAGTCAGGCGCTCGCGCAGGGTCGGCTTGGCGGGGGCGCGATGGACGAGGCGGGCGAGAGGGTTGAGCATCATGAGTTCTCCACGTCTTGACGGATTACTATCTCGATAGCTGATGGGATGCCGGAGGGCGGGGTGAGGGATCAGGCGAGGGTGGCGAGACCGCCGAAGACGATGACCAGGGCGGCAGCTACCTCGACGCCCGATATGAGAGCGCGGAGGATCGGGGCGACCGGCTCGCGGGGCGGCGTCACCGGCAGGAAATCGAGATGCAGCGCGCGGGCGAGGTCGCCGGCACGGGCGAGGACCGCGGCGTCCGTGATGCCGTCGTGCTGAATGT
>NZ_JAKSYE010000129.1 GCF_022829685.1 Methylobacterium sp. E-045 | reverse complement strand
GGCTCACCGCTCCGGCGGGATCGAGATTTTCCAGGCTCGATGTATCCAGCACCGCCTCCCCCTCTCGCCTCTGCGGGAGAGGGTGGCCCACGGAGTGGGTCGGGTGAGGGGACCGCGCGCTCCGGAGAGGTCGCCCCCCCTCCCGCCTGCCCCGCAGGCACCCTCCCCCGCCGCGGGGGTGGCTGTTCGGGAGCTTGCCGCTCCGTCGGGATCGAGATTTTCCAGGCTCGATTTATCGAGCACCGCCTCCCCCTTGCGCCTCTGCGGGAGAGGGTGGCGCACGGAGTGGGTCTGGTGAGGGGACCGCACTCTCCGGAGAGGTCGCCCCCTCTCCCGCCTGCTCCGCAGGCACCCTCCCCCTCAGAGGGGGGGGAGGGTCGGAGACTCACCTCTACGTGGGGATCTAGGTTTTCCAAGGTCAATCGATCAGCCACTCGCGCCCCACCTGCGCTCCGGGGGTGAGGTGGGCGCAGTGAGTGGCACT
>NZ_JAKSYE010000127.1 GCF_022829685.1 Methylobacterium sp. E-045 | reverse complement strand
GACCGCTACGATCGTTCGATCCGCGTGTCCCTGGAGGCCTACATGGAGGGCTCGGACTCGCTGGGCACCCTGATCGAATCGTTGATGGCGCTGCCGACCGCGAAGAACCTGACGCGCGGCATCGCCATCACCCAGACCGGCGACGCCGAGATAATGGGCGAGGTGTTCGAAGGGTTAGCCCTCTCCATGGGCACCGGCCTCATGATGCTGTTCGGCGTGCGGGTCTTGCTTTTCGGAAACTTCCTTACGTCACTCTCCATCTTGTTCTCGACGCCTCTGTCCATCGCCCGCTACAGCCGTATGATCCCCGATGCCCTGGCGGCTGACCTGGAGGGCTCGGCCGCGCTGGGCACCCTGATCGAATCGGTGATGGCGCTGCCGACCGCGAAGAACCTGCCGCCGGGCATCGCCATCAGCCAGACCGGCGACGCCGAGATCAT
>NZ_JAKSYE010000126.1 GCF_022829685.1 Methylobacterium sp. E-045 | reverse complement strand
ATACGTTCACATCGGTATTGAGGAACCAGAAGACCTGGTAATTGACCGATTCCCTTTCGGGGGTCTCGGTTTTAGTGCCGCAGGAGCCGGTCCAGGGTCGCCAGATGCCGCCGAAGGCGAAGAGCGGCCGGTTGTCATCGAGGTCGAACCACGTCGGTGTCTTCTTTGGCTTGGTGTCCGCGTACTCGCTGACGGAGGACACCGGGACGAGGCAGCGGTATTCCGGCTTGAGCCAAGGCCGCCAGTGCAGGCTCTTCACGTTCCGCACGTTCGTGACCGGATGCTCCCCGTACTGCTTCGGACCCGGGATGCCCCAACGGAACATCTCAAGGGTCCGCCTGCCGTTCTCGATCCGCACGATGGGCGTCATCTGGTCGGGGAAGATGCCGGGCATTCTCGGCAGGTTGCCGGCGCGGCCCTCCTCCACACCGAACACCTCACGAATCTCCACTTGTGACGTGACCAAGCTGTAGAGGTTGCACAGCGTTCACGTCCCTAGATAGCCACGGGTCGCCTTCACGCCAGCGGCTCGCGAGAATCCAGGCGGACTGCGGAACGAGCGAAAGCCATGCGGTGAGGGTATGCGGTCGTTCGACAAGCCGGACACCGCCCTTCCGAGCCATCCGAGGTTTTGCGCGTGATAGAACCGTACCCGTGTGAAGGAAGAGCGCTTACCGGTCGGACGCAAGGTGCTGCTAGCTAATCGGTCTGCCGGACACTCAGCCGAGATGCGGTTCGCACAATCGACAACACGTCGCGGCGAAGGTCACTGTCCTCGATGGATACATAGGCGGCGAGGATTTCGATAGCGCCAGGCTCAGCGAGGAAGGGGAACATCTCGTCCTGTCCCTGGGGCTCGCCCTCGCCGAACAGCACTGACATTGGCACTTCGAGAAACTGAGCGATCTGCTGCAGCCGGCCGCTGCTAACGCGGTTCGCTCCTTTTTCGTACTTCTGGATCTGCTGAAACGTGACACCGACGTGCTGGCCCAACTCAGTCTGCGACAGCCCCTTTGCCTCTCGAAGGGTTGCGATGCGCAAGCCGATGGCACGGTCAACGTCTGTCGTAGATTTAACATTCAAACCGGGAACCGCCTCTATTTAGTAATAATTAATCATGATGCCATTTCAAATGTGAAATATTGCTCATCCCCCTTTGAGGCTTATGGCGCCAGCTCTTGGTTGGTACGCTGTAGCTCTGCAGTGTTGCAAGATCGCACTATCGCTGCTGGCGCATTCAGGGCTCTATGTCGTTCAAATTCATCGCACGGGCCAATGACTTCCATGTTCAAGACGCTCCTCCTCGCCACTGCGGCCACCGCTCTCCTGGCTGGCGCCGCTTCGGCCGCCGACCTTCCGCGTCGCGCCGCTCCGCCGGTGTTCGTTCCCGTGCCGGTGTTCACCTGGACGGGCGCCTACTTCGGTATCAACGCCGGCTACGGCTTCGACGCCAGCAGCAACAGCAACCGCTACAACCTGCCGGCCAGCTCCGTGCTGAACTCCTACGGCACCTCGGGCGTCCTCGTGCTGAACAACAGCGACAATCACGAAGGCTTCGTCGGCGGTGGCCAGGTTGGCTACAACTATCAGTTTACCCCGGGCTCGGGCGTGGTCGTCGGTATCGAGGCCGATGCCCAGTACACCGACTTCGGCAACAAGAGCCGCACCGTGACCGGCACGTTCACGCCGAACGGTGGCCCGGCTCAGAGCCAGGCCGTTCGGATCGCCGGCAACGAGATGAACTTCTTCGGCACGGTCCGTGGCCGCCTCGGCTACGCCTTCGATCGCGTTCTCGTGTACGGCACCGGCGGCTTCGCCTACGGCGACGGCGCCACCGGTGGTGACGATTTCCGCACCGGCTACACCGCCGGCGGTGGTATCGAGTACGCCCTCCCCACCGACTCCTTCTTCAACTTCTTCAAGTCGTCTGCCGTGACGCTCAAGGTCGAAGGCTTGTACGTGAACCTCGATCAGGAGAACGGTCGCGGTGCCCGCTCCGTATACAACCCCCGGACGGACGTGCTGTCTCTGAGCAGCACGGCGCGCGAGACCGAGTTCGCCGTCGTCCGCGCTGGTCTGAACTACAAGTTCGGATCTTACTAAGGCTTTTCGCCTTATATCGTCTGCCTGAGCATCCCCGGCCCGATCCAGCTGGTCGCTCAGCTAACAGACGCCCTAGGAGCTTCTCCTGGGGCGTTTTTCGTATGTGCATCGATCTCATCAGGGTGGTGAGAGGATCTGCCCAGCTAGTAGGCGGATGAGCGCATCCCGATGGCGTAAGCGGGCTCGCACACACTCTTGCCGAACTTCAGGAGGATCGTGGCTGTGGTGCGGGTCCTGTCCCGCTGCACACCGGAGCGAGCACGCCTATGATCAAAATCCTGACGGCGATCCTATCGGTCTTCGTAGTCCTGGCGCTGGGTGCCTGCCTCACGGTCCTGGCGCTTCCCTTCCGAGCCATCCGTGGTCTGGTTCGTAGCCGAGCCCTGCCTGCCTGAAGTGGGTCTTCCTTCAGCACCTTAACGGTTTGTTGCCGACGTCCGGTTAGGAAGTCTCAATCTTTTGAGGACCTCCCATGCGCGTGCTGCTGATTGAGGACGACGCTTCGATCGCGCAGAGCATCGAACTGATGCTCAAGTCGGAGAGCTTCAACACCTACACGACGGATCTCGGCGAGGAAGGAATCGACCTCGGCAAGCTCTACGATTACGACATCATCCTGCTCGATCTGACCCTCCCGGATATCTCGGGCTACGAGGTGCTGCGCTCGTTGCGCGTTGCGAAGGTCAAAACGCCGATCCTGATCCTCTCCGGCATGGCCGGCATCGAGGACAAGGTGAAGGGCCTCGGCTTTGGAGCCGATGACTACCTCACCAAACCGTTCCACAAGGACGAGCTGGTCGCCCGCATCCACGCGATCGTGCGCCGCTCCAAGGGCCATGCCCAGTCGGTCATCACTACCGGCGATCTGACCGTGAACCTCGACGAGAAGATGGTGGCCATTGCTGGCAACCGGGTCCATCTCACCAGCAAGGAGTACCAGATCCTGGAGCTCCTCGCGCTGCGGAAGGGCACGACCCTCACGAAAGAGATGTTCCTAAACCATCTCTACGGCGGCATGGACGAGCCCGAGCTCAAAATTATCGACGTCTTCATCTGCAAGCTGCGCAAGAAGCTCGCCAACGCCTCCTCCGGCAAGAACTACATCGAGACCGTCTGGGGCCGCGGCTACGTGCTGCGCGATGGGATGGCCGAGATGCAGGCTTTGGCTGGCTGAGACGCTCCAGCGCACTCACCGTGCATCTCGGACGCGCCTCCGATTGCCCTGGAGCTATGCTTGGCAGCATGGCTCTCGAGGTTAGCTCGACCTCGAGGTGGCGAACCCTGCGGCCCTCTTTGCGGAAGGGTGGGGGGTCGAAAGTTCGGGGCGGTAGGAGTGACGACCGCATAGGGTGGCACGCGCAGATTTTTTCCTTCCCGTGCGATAGCAAGTGCGGAGTCCGCAGCTAAGTCACTGGCAGATATATCGTTTTCTCATCTTTTGAATTCCACCTCCTCCGCAGCGCATTCAAAGGGGTATCCACGCCTCTGGTCGTGGTGATCAGGGCCTCAGCCCGCCCGCTCGTCCTTGTTGCGGATGATCGGACTGAAGTCGTCCAGTGCGCGTGGCGGCTCACGTGCCACCGCCTCGTGCAGCTCACGGAGGCTATCGGCAATCAGATTGCGGATCTCGATCTTGATCCCTTTCAGAAAAGTCCGTGCTCCGGCCGTACCGCCTTGACTGACGGCGAGGGAAAGCGCGTCGGCTCGGGCTTCGAGCCGGTCGAGCGGCCGAATCATGGCCGAGAAGATTCGTACGGCATCGGCGGCGAATTGGTCGACCGGCACGAGTAGCTCGAGATCACGGCCAAGCGCGATCTTCTCGCGGTCGGCCTGGTACGCCATGCGCCGTGCCTGCTCGACCGTGTAGACCGGATCACCGGGTGAGCTGTTGGGTGCGAGTGTGTCCCTGCGTGTCGCATGCCCCAGGTCGCGAACGAGGTCAGTGGTCTGACCCACCGCCTCCTCGTATTCGGCAACGTTGACAAGCTTGACGCGACCCTTGCCCGGACGAGTACGGAGTAGACCCTGTGCCTCGAGGCGAGAAACCCGCTCAGAGACAGCAGCTTTGCCGAGGCTCTTTTCGATCGCGAGCTCGGAGATGCTGAGCCACAGACCCTCGGCCGGAGGCGTGTTCGGTGCCTTATCCATCATGTTCGGTATGTTCGGTCAGAAGGGGGAGGGTCGCGCTAGCGCGAGTTCGGATGCTTTTCGCCCGCAGGCTTGGGACGAAGGGGAGGGACCCGCACGAGCAGGACCGTTTGGTGGTTCAGGGCAGGCAGATCGCTCGCGCTGGCCGAGGGGCCGGGAGGACGTAGGCCGTACCGGCCGCGTCGTCGTCGTACGCCAACTTGGTCATGGCTTTGGACGGCGATGCGTAGCGTCGCTCGAGGGCAAGCGTTAGCCCGTTCGCGTGAGCGTTTGATGCGTTAGCCCTGAATTCCAACCCGCCTCACTGGTAGGATCGCGGATGCTGGGCGCTCGTAAGCCGAGCCGGCCGGAAGGGACCCGAACAGCACACGACGGTTCGGTACGCAGATGCGAGAGGGACATGCTTTCGCCTGTTGCCCAACTTTGTGAGGATCACGGATCGGTGCGGTTACCGCCAAGCACCGTGACGATGCGCAGATCTGCCAGAAGTCAGCCTCTGCGGAAGAAAACGTCTCGCGCGTCCTTGTGAACTCAACCCTTTCGTGGCGTCCCTAGTATGGTCAAGATTTTTCCCCCGTCAAAATCGGTGTTTTTGACCAATTGTTTTGAGGTTTTATCAAGCGATGACAGAAGCTTAGATGACACCTATCACAAACTCAAACTGGCCGTTTAGTGGATGCATAGACAGGATTTTCCTGCCCGTACCGATGGTCCGCCTGTGCGCAGCTGAAGCTCCAGCGACTGGAACCGATGGGGCACGAGTCGAAAGCGATCGAGCGGTACGATCATGCCGTACGGAACGCGTTCTGCGGCGCAATCGATCTCCAGCTCTCAGTCGTCCCGTAACGGCGATCAAGGCGCTCCTGCATCGAAGCCCTGCCGCCTCTACTTCTGCCAGCTCTCGCTGGGTTATCCCCAAAATGAAACGCCAAGGCATGGCGCCGGGACCGAAGCCAGGTTTGGGACTGCGCGAGGGTTTGCGAGGGTTTGCGAGCGTTTCGTGCACGCGAGTCGAGGCGAAAACCAGCGCCACAACTTTCAGTTTTTATCGCTGTACGTTATTTGCGAAAGCTTATCCACCCCCCGCGCACATTACTAAAAGGTCGTATACAAAACAGTAAATCAAGACTTAATAGTTTGATAATACGAGCCAAAAACCTGTCACACCCCCAAAAGACCCCCGAAAGGACTAGCAAAAGCGTGAAAACTACCC
>NZ_JAKSYE010000125.1 GCF_022829685.1 Methylobacterium sp. E-045 | reverse complement strand
ACACCCTGGCGCGGGGTGGAGCAGCCCGGTAGCTCGTCAGGCTCATAACCTGAAGGTCACAGGTTCAAATCCTGTCCCCGCAACCAAATTCCCAAACATCACCACACACACAAAAGCCCGCAGCGTACACACGCCGCGGGCCGCAACGCGTCATAGCATGGAGAAGGCCAAGTCCTCATTGGATAGGCCCATCAGAGACCGTCTGACGGATAAGTCTCCGGCTGCAATTCTCAAACAGGATCAAATCCGACCATGAGAGTTTCGATCCAACGACGCCGCTTTCTTGGGATGTCCCTCCCTCTGCTTTTGATCTCGCGACTCCCCGGACCGGCGCAGGCCGCCGGCGATGCGCGGATTACCGGTCTTTGGAAGCTCGTCTCCTATGAAGTCGAGGTTCGCTCTAACGGCAAAATGATCCCCGTCATGGGCGCCCGTCCTACGGGGTTCGCTTATTTCACGCCCGGGGGGAGAGTGTTTTTCAACCTCACTGGTGAGGATCGCAAGCCCGCAGTCAATGACAAGGAACGCGCCGCTCTCCTCGACACTATGATTGCCTATACAGGCCGTTTCACTGTCACGGGAAACCAGTGGACCGCCAAGCTCGACGCGGCGTGGAACCCGGCTTGGGTCGGCACTGAACAGACGCGCTCCTTCGAGATCGATGGGGCACGCCTTCGTGTCCTGACCCCGTGGCGTATCATGCCGAACTGGGCCGAGGAGGGTGAAACCCGCAGCATCGTCACCTTCGAGCGCGCGACCGACGATTGACGTCAGGCGCTCATGCCGCCTGACCAACAGTTCCTTCGGGGCTTTCCCTAGAAACGTGAGCGACCGCCTCGCGCAGGGTCGAGAGATCGGCGTCTGTGCGGGTGCCGAAGGTCGACAGATGTCGGCGATAGGCGCGCGCGCCGGGCCGTCCGTTAAACAGTCCGAGCATATGACGCGTGAGCGTGTGCAAGCGAATACCTTGTCCCAAAGCCCTAGCGATGGTCGGTGCGAACGCCTCCACCGCCTCGAAGCCATCCGCCACAGGGGCTGCCTCCTGGAAAATCGAACGATCGACATTGAGGAGAACCGCCGGCTCGTTATAGGCTGCCCGGCCCATCATCACGCCGTCGACGAATGCCAGCTGCGTCAACGTTTCTTCAATGGTGGCGATGCCACCGTTAATGGCAATCGGCAGGGAAGGGCGCTTATGCTTCAACCGTGCCACCCGCCCGTAATCGAGGGGAGGAACGTCGCGGTTCTCCTTCGGTGACAAGCCCTGAAGCCAAGCCTTCCGCGCGTGAACGATCAAAGCATCAACACCCGCCTGGTCCACCGCGTCCACGAGGGCATCGAGGGCGATCTCAACATCTTGGTCGTCGACCCCGATGCGGCACTTCACGGTGACGGGCACCGAGACGGCGGCCTTCATCGCCGCGACGCACGCGCCGACCAAGCTCGGGTCGCGCATGAGGCAAGCGCCGAAGCGGCCATCCTGAACCCGGTCCGAGGGACAACCGACATTCAGGTTGATTTCGTCGTAGCCGAACCCCTCCGCGATGCGCGCTGCCTCGGCGAGATCGCCGGGTACCGAACCGCCAAGTTGGACGGCAACCGGATGTTCCGCTTCCGAGAACCCGAGCAGACGCGTCCTGTCGCCGTGAAGGACAGCATTGCTGGTTACCATCTCGGTATAGAGCCGGGCACGGCGCGACAGGACCCGGTGGAACGACCGACAATAGCGGTCGGTCCAATCCATCATCGGTGCAACGGAGAACCTGTGCGGGCTGAAATCGTTTGATTTTTTGACGGGCTCAGTCACTTCGCTGCCATCTCGTACTGTGCCCGGTCTTACTGAAGCGGGTTCGAACGGAAGTTTCCCCGTGCTGTAACCGGCGGCGGGGCGTCGTCGGAACCGTTCTGGAGCGTCAGCGGCGGAACGGCTCCCCCCAATACCATGTTCAGATGACCGTCCAAAGAGATGGGGTCAGACGCAGAAAGACCGCGACGTTCGACAGGCTCTCGGTTGCCCCTGCCTGGATCACCAAGCTCGTTCCCGTTTTCTATTGGATCTTCAGGATCCTACCCGTGGCCTCGGCCCCGTCTTCGCCTGCCCGGGGACGGCATCGCTCGATTTCCCCGTCGATGCCGACGCGGTCCTTCTCCTGTTCCCGCCAGATGGATCTCATCTCGTTGCCGACGAGATTGATGCGATCGAGCCGCCTCCATTCGAAGAGATTCGATTTCGGCGCGATCTTTACGGGAGCGTTCATGGATGTCGCTCCGGCTGTGCCCTTCAGCGCGGCGTACCGTTCTCCACGGCCGAGATTCATGATTTGTTCGATACGCGAGGAACGCCATAAACCGGGTGACCCGACGCCATGGTCGGGGGTGGGAAGCCGGGGGACGGCAAACGTCACCATCCCCCGGACCTGTCGATGCGCGGCTCCGTTGCGCCACGGCGTTTCCGCCTGATGAAGGTTCCGGCCGCCGCCGTCTTGCACCTCGCCCCTCACTTCAGGCCCCGGTGTGGGCCCTCCGCACAGGGACGACAGGGGGGAATGACCAAACTCCCCTGTCGCGTGCAGCCAAACATCCTCTCTTTGCGAGCAATCTTCCCTGTCGGCTACGATTACATCAATAACGCTTACGAGCAGCCGGTCGTGGATCCGCACGTGTCGCATTTCAGGCAGGTCCCGTTGCGCACGAGGGTAAAGTTCGCGCATTCGGGGCAGGATTCACCGACATAGCCCTTCATCTTGGCCTCGGCCCGGCGGTCCGAGACGGTGCGTTCGGCCTTGGCGAACGGAAGGGCGGCGACGAGGCTTTCGGCTTGGCCAGCGACTTCCAATTCAGCCTTGAGCGCAGTCGCTCCCCGCAAGGCGTGGACGACGCCCCCGGCCGGGGCGCTCGTTCCTACATGGCTGGAACCGACGCCCACCGTGCCGCCGCCCGGGCCGCCCTGGATCAGGGTGAGCCGATCGGCTGAGCCACGCAGCAGGCCGCGCGAGACGACGCTGGACGCCATCGTGTCCGGCCTGTCGCCGCTGCGGGTGCCTTCGCCCTCGCCCTTGCCCATCACCGTGTTTCCGATCTCGGACGGGTCGACATGGGCGAGGTCCATGCGGCCAAGATAGGAGACGGCGAGCTCGCGGAACACGTAGTCGAGGATCGACGTGGCGTTCTTGATCGCGTCGTTGCCCTGGACGAAGCCCGACGGCTCGAACCGGGTGAAGGTAAAGGCGTCGACATATTCCTCCATCGGCACGCCGTACTGAAGGCCGATCGAGATCGCGATGGCAAAGTTGTTCATCAGCGAGCGGAAAGCCGCGCCTTCCTTGTGCATGTCGATGAAGATCTCGCCGATGCGGCCGTCCTCGTATTCGCCGGTGCGCAAATAGACCTTGTGGCCGCCGACGACGGCCTTCTGGGTGTATCCCTTGCGGCGGTCGGGCAACTTCTCTCGCGAGCGGATCCGCTCGACGCGCTCGATCACCCGCTCGACGATTTTCTCCGCGAGTTGTGCTGCCTTGGCGGCAGCCGGCTGCGCCACCAGGGTTTCGATCGCCTCCTCGGTATCCTCGTCTTCGTCCGCGATGAGGGCCGAGTTCAGGGGCTGCGAGAGTTTCGAGCCGTCGCGGTAGAGAGCGTTGGCCTTGAGGGCAAGGGTCCAGGACAGCTTATAGGCGTTCTTGCAATCCTCGACGGTAGCGTCATTGGGCATGTTGATGGTCTTGGAGATGGCGCCCGAGATGAAGGGCTGCGCCGCCGCCATCATGCGGATGTGGCTCTCCACCGAGAGGTAGCGCTTGCCGATGCGACCGCACGGGTTGGCGCAATCGAACACCGCGTAGTGTTCGGCCTTCAGGAATGGAGCGCCCTCGAGGGTCATCGCACCGCAAATATGAGTGTTGGCGGCCTCGATGTCCTTCTTTGAGTAGCCGAGGAAGGGGAGGATCTCGAAGGTCGGGTCGGCGAGTTTCTCGGAGGGCACCTTCAGCACGGTCGTGAGGAAGTCGTCGCCGAGCGTCCAGCGGTTGAACACGAACTTGATGTCGAAGGCGGATTTCAGGCCCGCCTCGATGGCGGCGATCTTGTCGTCCGTAAAACCCTTGGCCCGGAGCGAGCCGGCGTTGATGGCCGGGGACTGACCCATGGAGCCGTGGCCCACCGCGTAGGCCTCGATCTCGGCGATCTCGGATTCGCGGTAGCCGAGGGAACGCAGGGCGTCCGGTACGGCGCGGTTGATGATCTTGAAGTAACCGCCACCGGCGAGCTTCTTGAACTTCACCAGGGCGAAATCGGGCTCGATCCCGGTCGTGTCGCAATCCATCACGAGGCCGATCGTGCCGGTTGGCGCGATGACGGTCGCCTGCGCATTGCGGTAGCCGTGCTCCTCGCCGAGGGAGAGTGCACGGTCCCATGCGACCCTCGCGCGTTCCGCCAGGTTCGCCTGCGGGATGTTGGCGATGTCCAGGGGGACGGGAGCGATCGAGAGGAACTCGTAGCCCGCAGCCTCGCCATGCGCCGCGCGGCGATGATTGCGGATGACCTTGAGCATGGCATCCGCGTTCTCGTCGTAGCCCGGGAAGGGTCCGAGTTCGGCCGCCATTTCCGCTGAAGTAGCGTAAGCGACACCGGTCATGATCGCGGTTAGGGCACCGGCCAACGCCCGGCCCTTATGCGAATCGTAGGGCAAGCCCATGCTCATCAGCAGGCCGCCGATATTGGCGTAGCCGAGGCCGAGCGTGCGGTAGCGGTAGGAAAGCTCAGCGATCTCCTTCGAGGGGAACTGCGCCATCATCACCGAGATCTCGAGGACCACGGTCCAGAGCCGGTTGAGGTGCTCGAAGGCGGCGACATCGAATTCACCGCTGGCGCGGTCATACATCGTCAGCAGGTTGGCGGACGCGAGATTACAGGCCGTGTCGTCGAGGAACATGTATTCGGAGCACG
Organism: Methylobacterium sp. E-045; assembly: GCF_022829685.1. Lineage (GTDB taxonomy): Bacteria > Pseudomonadota > Alphaproteobacteria > Rhizobiales > Beijerinckiaceae > Methylobacterium. The sequence goes on along the minus strand of NZ_JAKSYE010000125.1, from coordinate 453,512 downwards.
GGTTCGACGCGCGGATCCGGCCTGCCGAGGGGCAGGTATGCCAGTCGTTCATCGTCGTATTGAAATGCAGACCCGGATCGGCGGACGCCCAGGCGGCCTCTCCAATCTTGTCCCAGAGCTCGCGCGCCTGCACCGTCTTCACCGACTTGCCGGTGGTGCGGGCCGTCAGATGCCACTCCTCGTCACGCTCGACTGCGCGTAAAAAATCGTCGGTGAGCGAGACGGAGTTGTTCGAGTTCTGGCCGGCCACCGTGAGATAGGCCTCGGAATCCCAGTCGGTATCGTAGACGGGGAAGTCGATCTTGGTGAAACCCTGGCGGGCGAACTGGATGACGCGCTTGGTGTAGCCGTCCGGCACCATCTCCTTGCGGGCGGCCTTCACGGCCTTCTTCAGGACGGGGTTGCGCTCGACGTCGAAACAGGCATCGCCCTCGGCCTCGCACTGGGTGCAAGCCTTCATCACGGCCTGGAGGTGCTTGGAAACGATCTTGGAGCCGGTGACGAGGGCGGCGACCTTCTGCTCCTCCTTCACCTTCCAGTCGATGTACTGCTCAATATCCGGGTGGTCGATGTCGACGATGACCATCTTGGCGGCGCGCCGGGTGGTGCCGCCGGACTTGATCGCGCCAGCCGCCCGGTCGCCGATCTTGAGGAAGGACATCAGGCCCGACGACTTGCCGCCGCCGCCGAGCTTCTCGTTCTCGCCGCGCAGCATCGAGAAGTTCGAGCCGGTGCCCGAGCCGTACTTGAACAGGCGCGCCTCGCGGACCCAGAGGTCCATGATGCCGCCCTCGTTGACGAGGTCGTCCTGCACGCCCTGGATGAAGCAGGCGTGCGGCTGCGGGTGCTCGTAGCTCGAAGCGGATTTCACCAACTCGCCGGTGCGGTAATCGACATAGTGATGGCCCTGCGCCGGGCCATCGATGCCGTAGGCCCAGTGAAGGCCGGTGTTGAACCATTGCGGCGAATTCGGTGCGACCATCTGGCGGGCCAGCATGAAGCGAAGCTCGTCGAGGAACGCAGAGGCATCTTCCTCGGAGGTAAAGTAGCCGCCCTTCCAACCCCAATAGGTCCAGCAGCCGGCGAGCCGGTCGAAGACCTGGGTCGAGGAGATCTCGGAGCCCGAGCGCTCGGCCTCCGGCAGATCCGCCAAGGCGGCCTCATCCGCCACAGAGCGCCACAGGAAGGAGGGAACGTCGTTCTCCTCGACCTTCTTCAGGCGCGCCGGCACGCCGGCCTTGCGGAAATACTTCTGCGCCAGCACGTCGCTGGCGACCTGGCTCCAGCTCTCGGGCACCGAGATACCATCGAGGCGGAAGACGATGGATCCGTCCGGGTTGCGGATCTCGCTCAGCGCCTTGCGAAAGGCGATGGTCGCATAGGGGGATTGCCCGGCCGTGGTGTAACGCCGCTCGAACCGCATGAACCCTGTATCCCTTGTCGAAGAGTCGACGATGCCGCCGCGCTCTGCGCAGCCGCCGCTTCACGTGAGTCTGATGAAGGCAAGCGCTTAAGCGCGCTCGCGACGCGATGTCAGAGGGCCGAAACTGCTCAGAACTACCGGACCGAACAGGTCTCTCCGGCGACCCTCGAAAGCTATCTCGGACATGCCCTTCACGTCAACAACTTGTGTGTGCCGGCTACGTTCCGCGCTATATGTTGTGGTCCCTCTCTGAAACTTGTGGATATCGCGACAGCAGCGGTAAGTGCTGTTTTCCGTTGCAGGAATCACGCTGAGAAATTTTCGAGTTCACAGGGCGGGGGCCGTCTCAGCCATGTAAGGCTTTGGTTAAGACGCGCCGGTGTGGGATTCCCGCAGCACTACTGCCGCTACGTCGCTCGATCGGCGACTTGGCGCCCAGGACACTTCCCAACCCGACTCGTGCTGGACTTCGTGCCAGCCCCTGACCATAGTCCCGGTCAACGAAGGACGGGCGGTCGCGCCGGTCCGGTTCAGGCAAGTGCGATGGCTCTCAAGGACACGCTTCTGCGGATCTTCACGTGGTGGAACGGGCAGACCATGTCCCTCGCCGTGATGACGGCTCGGCACGGGCAACTCGTTGGTACGGACGATTTCGGCAACACCTATTACAAGGCGCTTGGTCCGCTGATCGATCGTTCGGTCGGGCCGGAGCGCCGTTGGGTCGTCTATAACGGCTATGCCGATGCCTCGAAGGTCCCACCCGGCTGGCGCGGCTGGCTCTGCCACAACGGTGACGTTCCCCCGAGCGAGGAAAGCTACACTCCGCGCGAGTGGCAGAAGCCACATGTGGAGAACCTTACCGGCACCAGCGGGGCCTACCGCCCGAAGGGGTCGCAGCTGAATCCGGGCAACACGGTTGCCACGGCTGGCGACTATGCGGCCTGGACCCCGAAATAGCGTTTCGCCGAGAGGGAGCGGTCGTCGGTCCCGGTGCCAACGGTCGCACCGCCCTTTTTACACCATGCTTGCCCTGTCTATCCGTGCATAACATCGCGACCGCCCTGGCTTAGGGCAGACGCCTCATCGTCCCGCGCCGGGTAAGCCGCATGCTCGTTCACCGCAATCTGCATCTCGCCCTCAGGGCCGGCATCGTGTTCGCGAGTGCTGCGGCGCTCAGCCTGCCGATGACGGGGCATGCCCTCGCCGACAAGATCAAGAATCCGACCGCGGTGTTCTCAGGCCTCGACAAGATCACGGGGCGGATCGTGTCGTTCGAGGTGGCCGTGGACGAGACCGTGCAGTTCGGCGCGCTACAGATGACGCCGCGCGTCTGCTACAGCCGGCCGCCGACAGAGAGCCCCAAGACAACGGCGTTCCTCGAAGTCGACGAGGTCACCCTCGACAACAAGTACCGCCGCATCTTCACCGGCTGGATGTTCGCGGCGAGCCCGGGGCTGCATGCCATCGAGCATCCCATCTACGACGTGTGGCTCGTGGACTGCAAAGGCGGCAACGACATCATCGCCGAGGCCCGCGAGCAGGAAGATGTGCCCGCCATGGCCTCGAAACCGGAGAAAACCAGGCGGCCGAAGAATACCGACCCGACCCGGACGGCGCAGCAGGTCAACCCGAACGGGCAGGTCGACGTGGAGGCGCCCCGCGGCGTGCCGGTGCAGCCGAAGCAGAAGCCGTCGCGAAAGTTCTTCCCGACCAATGAAGGCCCGGCACCTGCGCCGCCGCAGCAACCGCAATCGATCTTCGACGCCATCTTCCGCTAAGGTCGGCCGGGCCCAGAGTTTCGCAGCATGCCCGACGCCGTCACCCTCCTGGCCTTCGCGGGCATCTCTCTCGGGATGGTGCTGACGCCGGGGCCGAACATGGCCTATCTGATCTCCCGCGCGATCTGCCAGGGTCGCGTGGCGGCCCTCATCTCCCTCGGTGGCGTCGCGCTGGGTTTCGTCGTCTACATGCTGTGCGCCGCGTTCGGCATCACGGCCCTGATTCTGGCGATCCCCTACGCGTATGATGCGCTCCGACTGACCGGTGCCCTCTATCTCGGCTATTTGGCCTGGCAGGCACTGAAGCCCGCCGGCCGGTCGCCGTTCGAGGTGAGTCGGCTCGCCCCCGACAGCCGGACGCGGCTGTTCGCCATGGGCTTCCTTACCAACCTCCTCAACCCGAAGATCGCGATCCTCTACCTCGCGCTCCTTCCGCAATTCGTGACGTCCACGGGCGGTTCGGTCCTGGGACAGACGCTGATGCTCGGTTTCGTCCAGATCGCAATCAGCGTAGCGGTGAATGCGCTGATCGCTACGGCTGCGGGGTCGATTGCTCTCTTCCTGTCCCGCAATCACGGATGGCTGAAGGCCCAGCGTTGGATCATGGGCGGCGTTCTCGGAAGCCTCGCCCTCCGCATGGCGCTCGACAGAAGCCGCTGACGCGGCTCGCGACCTACGTTTCCTGAGCGAACGAGGCGAGTACCTCTTCACCACTGACGGCCCGCTCTTTCGGCCAGACACCCCACACTGCGTCGGCAGCGATCGCTTCGGCGAGACGACGCTTGTAGACGTGGCGCGGAACCTCTTCGGCTCCGAACTGGATCAGATGGTCCGTGACAAATTGTGTGTCAGCGAGGCGATATCCGCCCATCCGCAGTCTTGCCATCAGGTGCACGAGGGCGACCTTCGAGGCGTCACGAGAGGTGTGAAACATGCTCTCGCCGAAGAAGGCGGCTCCGAGCGAGACGCCATAAAGGCCACCGACAAGCCGTCCCTCGGCATAGACTTCGATCGTATGCGCGTGGCCGGCGTCGTAAAGGGCGCCGTAGAGTTCGCGGATGCGCGCGTTGATCCACGTCTTCTCACCATCCCCCCGAGGGGCAGCGCAGCCCGCGATAACGCCACAGAAATCAAAATCTGTCCGCACTTCGAAACGGTTGGATCGAATGGTGCGGGCGAGCCGCCGGGAGACATGGAATTGGTCAATTGGCAGGACGCCGCGTGCCTTCGGCTCGACCCAATAGATAGTCGGGTCATCGGCATCTTCCGCCATAGGAAAAATGCCGGCGGCATAGGCCTTCAGCAGGATCTGCGGAGTGATGTCCACGCGGTCGCCGTCGTGGTCGTGCTGCATGCCGCTAATGTGACGCCTCTGGCGCATGAAAGCCAGAGCAACGAACCATAACCCAGCGTAGCGCCCAACGAAAAACGGCGGAGCTCCCGCCCCGCCGTTCTGACCCTAGAAAATCAATCGACTTCAGAATTCCGGACCACCCGAGGTCGTGCCGAGGTTGGGGTATGAGCGCTGATTCTGTTCTGCATTGCCACCCTTCGCGGAATCTTCGAAAACCGCGGCGCGGTTAGAGATGAAGGATCCGCCGCGGACGCTGCCGGTATCGTCCACGTCGACACGGCCTTCGGCGTCGCGATAGGCACCGTAGACCGGCGGGTGATCGATCACGCCGCCGTCACTGGTACCAGCCAACGGTACGATCCGGTCCGACGCACCACCGTAGACGGATGGCGACTGGGCAAGGGCAGCAGTGGCGCTCAAGGTAGCGGCCACGAGGGCGAGGGTCAGGGTGCGCATGTTGATATCTCGGTAAGAAGGTAGACGGTCGGCCTCTCGGTAGCTGCCTGCTGGTGTCAGATTGGCGCTGGCCGGGCCGGGCTGGTCGAATAAGCTCCGGCAGAGCAAGACGTTCCAAAGATAGAGAGCCGGCAATGTGTCGCATTCCAAAGGAGATGAAGGCGGACGTGAGCTACAGTTGCTCGTCACGCCGACAGGGACGGGCGCCGTTTTTTCTTTGCAGAGCGCCGCGAGACCAAATCTTGGAGAAATTTACCAGCAGACATGCGATAAAGCCGGTGACAGTATTCCAGCATCATGTGCGAATTCGCACGGATCGAAAGTAAAACACCCGTCTTGAGGTTTATCAAAACAAATCAGCCGGCCTGTTGAGGCCGGCTGATCGGAATGATTCAGTGGGGAAGCGTACCGACTAGCGAGCGGGGCCGCCGGAGGTGGAACCGGTATTGGCACCCATGCCTTTGTTCGTCTCATCGGCATTCCCACCTTTCGCGGATTCGACCGCGCCAGCACCGGGGGACATGCCGTTCTCGCCAACCGGACGGCTCGTGCTACCCGTGGCCGGCGGCACGTTGCGCGTGGACGGATTGTCGAGCGGGCCGCCCGTGGTCGTGCCAGCCTGCGGCACAGCCCGCTCAGGCTGCGAGACGTTGCCAGAGGGTGACTGCGCCAGAGCCGGGGAGGCCGCAAAGAGTAGGGCGGCGACGGAGAGCTTTGCGATACGCATGGCATTTGTCCTTACTGGTTCGTGCTCTCACCGCACGGGGACAATCACCTTCGATTGCGCACAATGAGAAACTGTTCATCCAGAGAACGAGTTTCAAGCGGAGCAGTTCCTCTGAGCCGAATGTCGAAACCATTCAGGCCGTGGTTTCCGCGAGGCCGCCGGCTTCGAGAAAGCCCTCCAGCCAATGAATGTCATACGCTCCGTCGAGAACCTCCGGATTCCGCACCAGAGTGCGAAAGAGGGGAAGGGTGGTGTCGACGCCGGCGACGACGAACTCATCGAGGGCGCGCCGCAGGCGCATGAGGCATTCTTGGCGGGTGCGCCCGTGGACGATGAGTTTACCGATGAGTGAATCGTAGTTCGGCGGGATGCGATATCCCTGATAGGCAGCGGAATCGACGCGCACGCCAAGTCCGCCGGGCGGATGGAAGTACGTGATCAGGCCGGGCGACGGACGGAAGGTGGCCGGGTGCTCGGCGTTGATCCGGCATTCGATCGCATGCCCGGTCACCTTGATATCGTCCTGTGTCAGGGAGAGTGGCAGACCGGCGGCGACGCGGATCTGTTCGGCAACGAGATCGACCCCGGTGATCATCTCCGTCACCGGGTGCTCCACCTGGATGCGCGTGTTCATCTCGATGAAGTAGAACCGCCCGTCCTCGTAGAGGAACTCCACGGTTCCGGCTCCGATATATTCGAGCTCCTGCATTGCCTTCGCGCAGATGCCGCCGATCTCGGCGCGGGTCGCCTCATCGATGACCGGTGAGCCGCCTTCCTCCCAGACCTTCTGGTGCCGGCGCTGGAGCGAGCAATCGCGTTCCGCGAGATGGATGGCCCGGCCGCGGCCATCGCCCAAAACCTGGACTTCGATATGGCGCGGCTTCTCGAGATACTTTTCGAGATAGACAGCATCGTCACCGAATGCCGCCTTGGCTTCGGTGCGCGCCATGTCGAGGGCCTGTTCGAGGTCGGCTTCCGTACGGGCCACCTTCATGCCCCGGCCGCCGCCGCCTGATGCGGCCTTCACAAGCACTGGATAGCCGATCTCCGCCGCGATGCGCTTGGCCTCGACGGGGTCCTCGACGCCGCCCTCCGAGCCAGGCACGCAGGGAATGCCGAGGCGCTTGGCCGTCCGCTTGGCCTCGATCTTGTCACCCATAATGCGGATATGCTCGGCCTTGGGGCCGATGAAGCCGATATTGTGGTGCGCTAGCACTTCGGCAAAGCGCGCATTCTCCGACAGGAAGCCATAGCCGGGATGCACCGCATCCGCGCCGGTGATCTCGCAAGCGGCAATGATCGAGGGAATGTTGAGGTAGCTGTCCCGAGCCGAAGGCGGACCGATGCAGACGCTCTCATCGGCAAGCCGCACATGCATCGCATCGGCATCCGCCGTCGAATGCACCGCCACGGTGGCGATCCCGAGTTCCTTGGCCGCGCGCAGGACGCGCAGGGCGATCTCGCCGCGATTGGCGATCAGGATCTTTTCGAACATGGGGGCGCTATCACTCGATGACGAGGAGGGGTTCGCCGAACTCGACCGGCTGACCATCCTCGAAGAAGATCGCAGTCACGGTGCCCGCGCGGGGCGCGACGATCTCGTTGAACGTCTTCATCGCCTCGATCAGAAGCAGTTTCTCGCCTGCCGCCACCTGAGAGCCGATATCGACGAAAGCCTTCGCATCCGGCGAGGGACGGCGATAGGCGGTACCGACCATGGGGGAGGGCACGGCGCCCGGATGTCCGGCCCCGGCCTTGGCGCGCTCACTCGCGGCGCCGGGTCCGGCTACGGGGAGTGCCGCCGCAGCGGGAGCGGCCACCGCCGGAGCGGGGGCAGGGGCCGCCACTTGGACGTGCACGGGCTCGATCCGGCGCACGACGCGGATGCGCAGGTCACCCTTTTCCACTTCGATCTCGGTCAGATCCGTCTCGGTCACGAGTTTGGCGAGTTCGCGCACGAGCTCGGGATCGAAAGGTTCGTTCTTAGGCATCGGCACCTTGGCCATTCCGGTCAGTCTTGAGAGTTGGCGCCCGACGAAGCGTCAGACAGGAGTGAAGGGAGAGACGGCAGGCGAGCCTGGAGCAACCGCGTCAGGGCTTCCAGACCGAGACCGTAACTGTGCGGACCGAAACCGCAGATGATCCCGGCGCAGACCGGCGCAATGAGCGAAACATGCCTGAAAGCTTCGCGCGCATGAACGTTGGAAAGATGCACCTCGACTGCGATGGCGCCGCTACCGGCGATCGCGTCACGCAAACCAACGGACGTATGGGTATAGGCGGCGGCGTTGATGAGCACGCCGGCGCCGGCAAGGCCCGCTTCCTGCACGAAACCGATCAGTTCGCCCTCGTGATTGGTCTGGCGTACGGTCAGCGCGACGCCGAGGGTTTCGGCGCGCAGGCGGAGATCGCGCTCGATGTCGGCGAGCGTCGCGGTCCCGTAGATCCCAGGCTCGCGGCGCCCCAGAAGGTTGAGGTTCGGTCCATGAAGGACGTGGATGGGAATCATGACATCGCGTTCGAAGCGCCGGCAGCGCCAAGCTGCCGGGGCGGTGGTCCTAAACGATCGTTCCGGATAACGACAGCTGCAGGCTGGAACAATCGCCGGGGAGCATGAGCCTTTAGCAACTCGCGTGGCCGCACTGGCGGATATCACCGATGGTTTTGCGGATCGGCTCCACGCCGACAGCACCCGGAATGATCTCGTCGCCGATGATGAAAGCGGGCGTGCCGGAAAGGCCGAGCTTGTCGCCGAGGCCGACATTCTCCGCGAGCGCTGCCTTCACCTCCGCCCCCTGCGAATCCTTCTGCAGCTTGGCGATATCAAGGCCCATATCTTTGGCCAAGGCGGTCGCACGCTCGCCGTTGACGCGGCCCTTGCTCTCCAAGAGCTTGACGTGGAACTCGAACAGCTTGTCGCCTTTGAGCTGCTGCTTGGCCGCCAGCGCGATCTTGCTGGCTTCGAGGGATTCCGCGCCGAGGACGGGGAAGTCCTTCAGAACCACCCGCAGCTTTGGATCGCCCTTCACGAGGGTTTGAATGTCGGCAAGCGCCTTGCGGCAATAGCCGCAATTGTAGTCGAAGAACTCCACCAGGGTGACGTCGCCGGTCGGGTTGCCGACCACGACGCCGTGAGGGGAATTGACCAGAGCCTCGCGGGATTCTTTCAAGGCTGCGGATTGCGCCAGCTTCTGCGTCTCCTGCTGGCGCCGCTCGCCCTCGGCAATAGCCTCCTGCAGCACATCGGGATTCTTGACGAGGTAATCCTTGATGATCACCTCGATCGCCTGACGCTGCACATCGGTAAAGGCTGCGGCCGGGGCGGTCTGCGCGGGAGCCGGCGCCTGCGCAACGGCGCTCGAAACGCCGGAAGCCAGCGCGCCAGCGAGGGCAACGGACGAAAGAAGGTGGCGAAGCAGGCGCATTAATCCTCGCGGGGTCGCGTCCCGTCGGCCGTGATCAGGCTCGAGACAACCGGTCGTTAGCCACCGGGTTAGGCGTTTTCGCGGCGGCGGGTCAATTGTTCGCGCGACCCGCCACATCCCGCACGGGAGTCGTGGAACACATCGGCGGCCTGGAAGGGAAGGGCGCAGGGGAGTAAGCCAGCGCCATGACACCCATTGCCGATCGCCCTGACATCAGCATTTCTGCCAAAATCTCCCTGCGCGCGAGCCGCGTGGCACCCTTCCTTGCCATGGACATCATGGCCGCCGCCGCGATCCGTGACAGGCAGGGCGACGGCGTGATCCATATGGAAATCGGCCAACCCTCGGCTCGTGCACCGCGTGGCGTGATCGAGGCTGCGCAGGGCGCTTTGGAAACCGGCAGGCTGCCGTATACCGATGCCTGCGGAATCCCGGCCCTGCGTGAGCGCATCGCCCGGCATTATCGCGACACCTATGGTGTCACTGTGGCACCCGATCGGATCGTTGTCACCACCGGCTCCTCAGCCGGCTTCGTGCTGGCATTTCTCAGCCTGTTCGATGCCGGCGCGCGCGTTGCGGTTCCACAGCCAGGCTATCCGGCTTACCGCAGCATCCTCCACGCATTGGACCTCGTTCCTGCACCTATGATTCTGCGTGACGAAGACCGCTTCGCTCCCACGAGCGAGGCTCTGCGCGCCCTCCACCGCCATGAGGCTCTCTCCGGAATCCTGGTCATGAGCCCGGCCAACCCATCGGGTACGGTCATCGAGCCTGCCCGTCTCGCGGAACTCTGTGCCACTGCCCGCGACCTTGGGCTGCCCTTCATCTCGGACGAGATCTATCACGGGCTCTGCTACGGCCTTCCTACTGAGACCGCGCTGAAATTCGATGACGACGCCATCGTCATCAACTCGTTCTCCAAAACCTATTGCATGACCGGGTGGCGTATCGGCTGGATGGTGGTTCCCCCTTGGCTGGCTCGGCCCGTCGAACGGTTGGCGCAGAACCTCTACATTTCAGCACCCTACCTGTCACAGATCGCGGCGCTGGCGGCTTTCGACGCGATGGAGGAGGCGGAGACGATCCGTCTCGGCTATGCGGCGAACCGGGCACTGCTGCTCGACGCGTTTCCCTCCCTCGGTCTCGGGCGAACACATCCGGCCGATGGTGCCTTCTATCTCTATGCCGATGTCGCCGATCTCACCCACGAAGCGTCATCCTTCTGTCGCCGGATGCTGGAACAGGCTGGCGTGGCCGCGACCCCGGGCCTCGATTTCGACGCAACGGAAGGTGGACACCACGTGCGGTTCTCCTTTGCAGGATCTGAACGCGACTGTGTCGAAGCGGTTCGACGCCTGAAGTCATGGCTTGGGTGATATCTCCGGCATCGACATAAAAACGGCCCCAGATCGCTCCCGGCTCCTGTGTTCGCGTGACCCGGCGCCGCGTTGAGCGGAACAGGTCGGGGAAGCCGCCTCGTTCGATAGTCTTCCGAGAATCAGTATCGAAGTGTAAACGCCGCACGGACCGATCTAGTTGACGGTATAAGAGTGAGATTTTTCAAAATAAATCTCGTTTCGATGTCTTCTTAAAAAGCCACATTCTGAAACATTTCTCGTGATTTGTTTACTACATGTTTAAATAAAAGTGTAAACTTCGACTTATTCCCAATTTACGATTGTCTTACTTGAAAGCCCCGCAATAAATACCCTTTGATGCTGACTTTCGGCCTGTTCAATTCGGAAGCCGCATCCCTGGTGCAAAATCCTGCTTATCCTTGAGGATACACGGGTGTTTCCGGTGATGTCGCCAGAAAGCTGTGGGCCAGAGGGTTCGCTCGGCATTTCGTCCAACACGCCGTGCAACAGCAGCTCGGGTCGAGCGCATAGAAAAAGGGCCGCATCCCATTCGGATGCGACCCTGTTAGATTATATGTCCGGCGGTCGGGATCTTTGGATCACTCGCCGGTCAATGCTGCTTTGGTCCGCGACCACCAGCCGGCGCGCTTCGGGCGGTCGGGATCAATCGGCGTCAGCACGACGGCCACAGGTTCGGGTGCCGGAACCGGAGTGGGCACCGGATCGGCGGTGATGTCCGATGGGACCGTGTCGTTCGACGCTGCCTCGGACGCCGCCGTGTTGACGGGCAGGGACGATGACGCATCGGTCACCGGCAGATCCACCGCCACGGTCGCATGTTCGACCTCGACGGGCTCCTGCGGCAGATCAGTGGTCGGAACGGGCGTCGTCACGTCTGCCGAGACTGGCTCGTTCTGATCCGCCTCGGCTTCTTCACGCGGACGGCCGTCATTGCGGTCGCGTCCGCGTCCACCCCGGCGTCCACGGCGACGACGGCGACCGGCACCTTCGTCGTCGGACGAGTCGGAGCGGGGTGTCGCCTCACCGTCCGGAGCATCCGCTACGACGGCCCCTTCGCCCTCATTCTCTCGGACCCGGTTGTCTAGACCTTCGCCCGTCTGATCGCCGTTGTCCCGGCTCTCGCCATCCGCATCGTCGTCGCCGGACTGCTCATCTTCGCCAGTCGCCTGATCCCCTGACGACTCACCAGTCTCGTGACGACCACCGCGCCGCCGCCGCCGACGACGGCGACCGCCCGAGCGGCCCTCACCGCCGCCCTCGCTCGACTTCTCTTGTGATGCCTCCGGTTCGACCGCTTCAGCATCAGCCTCGAGGATCGCCTCTTCTTCTTCGTCGCTATCGATATCATTGTCGGCTTCAAGCTGCGGCGAGATCGCGACGGCACGAATTCCCGTCACGGGGCCCTCGCTTCGGATCGCCAACTCACCGCGGTCGAGCTGGAACGCCGATGTCGCGGCCAGTCGCTCGTCCGCAGCGATCGTGACGGTCACGCCGAAGCGGATTTCCAACTCGCGCAGATGCGCACGCTTCTGGTTGAGGATGTAGAGCGCCGTCTCGGTGCGGGTGCGCAGGATGAGGTTGTGGGTCGTGCTTTTGAGGAGTGACTCCTCAATGGCGCGCAGGATCTGCAAGGCCACCGATGCCGTGGCGCGGACATAGCCCGAGCCGCCGCAATGGACACAAGGGAGCGATGAGCTCTCCAGCATACCGGTGCGGATACGCTGGCGGCTCATTTCGAGGAGGCCGAACGGCGAGATGCGACCAACCTGGATGCGGGCGCGGTCGTTCTTCAGGCAATCGTTGAGCTTCTTTTCGACCGCGCGATTGTTGCGCTTCTCCTCCATGTCGATGAAGTCGATGACGACGAGACCGGCGAGATCGCGCAGGCGCAGCTGGCGGGCAACCTCTTCGGCTGCCTCCAGATTGGTGCGGAGAGCCGTGTCCTCGATGTCGTGCTCACGGGTCGAGCGGCCCGAATTGACGTCGATGGAGACAAGGGCTTCGGTCGGGTTGATGACAAGGTAGCCGCCGGATTTCAGCGTCACATGCGTCGAGAACATCGCGTCGAGCTGCTGCTCGACACCATGTCGCGCGAAAATCGGCGTCGGGTCGCGGTAGGGCTGCACCACCTTGGACTGGCCCGGCATCAGCATCCGCATGAAGTCGCGGGCTTCGCGGTAAGCCTCGTCGCCCGCAACCAGGATGTCGTCGATATCCTTGTTGTAGAGGTCGCGAATGGCGCGCTTGATGAGCGAGCCTTCCTCGTAGACTAGGGCCGGCGCGGAGGAGGACAGCGTCAACTCGCGCACGCTCTCCCAAAGGCGCATCAGATATTCAAAGTCGCGCTTAATCTCAGGCTTGGTCCGGGACGCACCGGCGGTGCGCAGGATCACACCCATGCCTTCCGGAACCTCCAGATCCTGGGCGACTTCCTTGAGGCGCTTGCGGTCGGCGGCCGAGGTGATCTTGCGGGAAATCCCACCGCCACGACCGGTATTGGGCATCAGGACCGAATAGCGTCCGGCCAGCGAGAGGTAGGTGGTGAGCGCCGCGCCCTTGGTGCCACGCTCTTCCTTGACCACCTGGACCAGGATGATCTGGCGGCGCTTGATCACTTCCTGGATCTTGTAGTGACGGCGATAGGTGCGGGGACGCTCGGGAATCTCAGCCAGAGCGTCACCGTTGCCGCCGACCTGGGCGATCTTGTGCTCGCCGTCCTCACCGTCATGTTCGTCGTACGAATCCTCGTCGTCGGATTCGTCGTCATCCTCATCGTCCGAATCGTCGTCCTCATCCGAGTCGTCTTCGTCCGAATCGTCGTTCTCATCGGTCTCGTTTTCGAGAACGGAGGCATCCGGATGGCCTTCGGCCACCGGTTCAGCGACGGCATCCTCCGCGGGAGCAGCCGTTTCGAGACCGATAGCGGGAGACTCGATCGCGGCGGAGGCCTCTCCTTCGAGAGAAGCGGGCGGCAGGTCCGACGACGCATCCGAACCGGGCTCGATGAAGGCGACGCCGGACACAGCGGCTTCGTCCTTCACCGTTTCGTCAACGGCGTTCTCCGAGGGCGCGACGGGATCAGCCTGGCTGGCAGCCTCGGGCACAAAGGGATGTTCGCCCGAATCGTTGTTCTGTGGCGCATCATCCTTTGGCGTCTGGTCGCTGTAGGGGTGTGCCTCGACGGCCTCGGACGCATCCTCGGCGCTCACCGTTTCGCCGGTCTTGGCGGACGCGGCCTCGGCGCGGCGCCCGCGCGAACGGCGGCGCGGCTTGCGCTCCTCGCGCTCGCGGTGCTCCTCGGCGTCCCGTGCCTCGTCTTCCAGCAACGCCTGACGGTCGGCGAGGGGGATCTGGTAATAATCGGGATGGATCTCGCTGAAGGCGAGGAAGCCGTGGCGGTTGCCGCCATATTCGATGAACGCGGCCTGGAGCGAAGGCTCCACCCGCGTCACCTTCGCGAGATAGATGTTGCCGCGGAGCTGCCGCCGGTTTGCAGCTTCGAAGTCGAACTCTTCGACCCTAGATCCGTGGACCGTGACGACCCGGGTCTCTTCCGGGTGCATCGCATCGATGAGCATCTTGTTGTTGTTGGCCATGACGAACTTTCATGGCGATCGACGTCGTCCTTCTGCAGCCGAACTGTCCCGGCGAAGCGCTGCCCGGTCTCGGCCCATCGGCCGCCGGGGGGAGCGCACGCCCAGGCCCGAAGAGGCGGGCCAGGGGGGCTTTGGGGAAGGGATTGCCGTCAACCGCCGCTAAGCGCCGGTAATCGGCGCGGGTGGGGTTGAACCTGGCCAGAGCCGACGGCGAACCGGCGCCACGCGAAACGCGTACGCTTTGAACACGAGCAACGGCAACCGATGCTGTGCGTTCGTCCATCCGCTCCCTGACCTCACGAAGACTTTGAGGCCGAGCAATTGCCGGCCGCTGATTTCCAGAACGGCGCCACGGCGAAACGATCACCGCATGCACCGGTACCTACCCGGACTTAAGGACGCCAACGGACCTGACGCGAAGAGCCGACTGCGAGGCGACACGGCGACTGGCCAGGACGCTCTTGCGGGCCGCGACTGAGACCGCACGGCACCCGGATAGGGACATTACCATTACAGATCGTCGCGGGCTCTTGGCAAGCAGCAAGACCATCGCCGTCACAACTTTGACGCCGTTGCGCCATGCGGGCATCCGGTCCGGCCGTGTCGCCCCACAGCAACATCCCGGCTGCTTCGCTAAGGAGCCGGAGAGGAACGGTTAACCATCCTGGTCGTATCCCTTATGGAACGCTCGCGCTTCCGAAGACCGCTTGGTTCCAGAGGTCTGCCGGTTCCGAGGGCCTCCTGGTTTCAGGACAACGACTGCCGGATCGATGCCGCCTCTCGCTCGCACGCTGCGCCACGCGATCATCCTATCCGCCTTGACGATGGCCGTCCCGGTTGCGGCTCAGGACGACATTCGGACAAATCCTGCCGTATCCGGCCAGCAATCGGCCGTCGCCATCGCGGCGGACCTCTCCACCGGTGTGGGCGGATCGACCAAGCTGACACTCACGTTGTCGAAGCCGATCGAGGCGCGTACCTTCGTCATGGAGCGGCCTGACCGGGCGGTCATCGATCTTGCGGAAGTGAACTTCCAGCTCGGACCGGACACGGGGCGACGCCGCGAAGGGTTGGTCTCGTCGTTCCGCTACGGTCTGTTCGCTCCCGGGCGCTCGCGCATCGTCGTCGACCTTGCTCAGCCGGCCACCGTGGGGCGCATCGAAACGACGACGCGGATGCGGGACGGCGCCACCCTCCTTTCGGTGGAGTTCCAGAAAGCGGAACGCGATGCCTTCCGCCGCGCCGCCGTGGCGAACGATCCGTCTCCTCCAGCCCGCAAGGAAGCCAAGGCGGAACCGACCGATGCCCGGCCGTTGATCATGATCGATGCCGGGCATGGCGGTATCGATCCGGGCGCCATCGCCGCCACCGGCATCTTCGAGAAAGACATCGTTTTCGGTTTTGCCCAGGCTCTTGTCGGCAAGCTCGAAGCCTCGGGACGCTACCGGGTGCGGATGACCCGCGATCGCGACGTGTTCGTTCCGCTGGCCGAGCGCGTGCGGATCGCCCGCGAGGCGGGCGCCGACCTCTTCGTGTCGATCCATGCCGATTCCATTTCCTCGGCCCCGCAGGTGCGCGGAGCCACGATCTACACCGGCTCGGAAAAGGCCACGGACGCCGAATCGGCCAAGCTCGCGGAACGCGAGAACAAGGCGGACGCCACCGCCGGCACGGATTCCGGCGAGGGTCCCGGTCATATCGCCGACATCCTTCAGGAATTGACGCTGCGCGAGACTCGCACTTTCTCCTCGGGGTTCGCCAAAGGGCTGATGTCCTATCTCGGCCCGGTGATGGAGATGAGCCCCAAGCCGCATCGCGAGGCCGGCTTCGTCGTGTTGCGCTCTCCCGACGTGCCCTCTGTTCTGGTTGAGCTCGGTTACCTGTCGAGCAAGCACGACCTCGACCTGCTCCAATCGGAAGCCTGGCGAGCCGACGTGACCGGCGGCATGGCGAAGGCCATCGACGCGTTCTTTGCGAACCGTACTTCCCTGACACGGCCGGTGCCGCCGCGCCGTTCCGCGGCAATCGCCCCAGTTTCACCATAGATACGGTGTGAAACCGGGGCTCACGGCGCCCCGGCCCGGAACAGGCGTCCCACGCCTTCCGAACGATCGCGGGTCGTCGCGTCACTCTTGCCTTTCCGGGACGATCGAGGTCTCGGTCATCCTCGCCTCTCGGCCGGACCGGCAGCGGCAGATCATCGACGGACGGGACCCGGATGCGCTTCATCCTTCGTTTCTTCGGCTTCCTGTTCAGCATCGGGGCGATGTTGTTCGTGCTGCTGTCGGCAGCCGGCGCGTATTTCTATTACACCTACAGCCAGGATCTCCCCGACCACGCTGCCCTCGCCAATTACGAGCCGCCGGTGATGAGCCGCGTCCACGCAGCGGATGGCAGCCTGCTCGCCGAATATGCCAACGAGCGCCGGCTCTACCTGCCGATCCAGGCGATGCCGAAGATCGTCGTGGCGGCCTTCCTCTCGGCCGAGGACAAGAATTTCTACAAGCATGGCGGCATCGACCCCGAGGGGGTCGTGCGCGCGATCCTGACCAATGCCAAGAGCGGCAAGAAGCAGGGCGCCTCGACCATCACACAGCAGGTGGCCAAGAACTTCCTACTCACCAACGAGCAGACCTTCGACCGCAAGATCAAGGAGGCATTGATCGCCCTTCGGATCGAATCGGCCTACTCCAAGGACAAGATCCTCGAGCTCTACCTCAACGAGATCTTCCTCGGCACAATCGTGCCCGGCCGCAACCTGCACGGGGTCGCCGCCGCCGCGCTCGATTATTTCGGCAAGTCCGTCCACGAGCTGACGATCAACGAGGCGGCCTATCTGGCTGCGCTGCCGAAGGGCCCCAACAATTATCATCCGTATCGTCAGACCCAGAAGGCTCTCGATCGCCGCAACGAGATCATCGGCCTGATGGCCGTGAACGGCTACATCACCAAGGAAGAAGGTGAAGCCGCGCGTAAGATGCCGCTCGGCGTCAACCCGCGTGTCGCCTTCGCCAACGCCGCCAACGCCAACTACTTCACGGAAGAGGTCCGTCGCGAGATCACGGAACGCTACGGCGAAAAGAAGCTCTACGAGGGCGGCCTGTCCGTACGCGCCACCCTCGACCCGAAGATGCAGTCCTGGGCGCGCAAGGCGCTCGTGGACGGCCTGATCCGCTACGATCAATCCCATGGCTGGCGGGGAGCTCAAGCCAAGGTCGACCTCGTCGGCCGCGATTGGGGGCTCGCGGTCGCTGAAGTGCCGGGCCTCGGCGACGTCCAGCCCTGGCGCCTCGCCGTCGTCCTGAGCACGACGGGAGGCACGGCGCAGATCGGCCTTCAGCCCCGCCGCGAGGCATCCGGCCAAGTCTCGAAGGACCGTGAGACCGGGACGATCGCTGCCGACGGCACCCGCTGGACCGGGCGCTCGCCTTCGGCCGCCCTCAATGCCGGCGATGTCATCTATGTCGAGGCCGTCGATGGCGGTCGCGGACAATACCGGCTGCGCCAGCGCCCCGAGGTCTCCGGTGCCATCGTCGCCATGGATCCCTATACCGGACGCGTCCACGCCATGGTGGGCGGCTTCTCCTATGACGAAAGCCAGTTCAACCGCGCGACGCAGGCCCAGCGCCAGCCGGGCTCGTCGTTCAAGCCGATCGTCTACTCGGCCGCCCTCGACAACGGCTACACGCCGTCCTCGATCGTTCAGGATTCGCCGATCACCATTGAGGCCGGACCCGGTCAGGAAGCGTGGTCGCCCTCCAACTACGATGGCAAGGCTGGTGGCCCGCATACGCTCCGCTACGGGATCGAGCATTCGAAGAACCTGATGACCGTGCGGCTCGCCAAGGATGTCGGCATGCCGCTCATCGCCGAATACGCTCGCCGCTTCGGCGTCTACGACGATATGCTCCCCGTCCTGCCGATGTCGCTCGGGGCGGGCGAGACGACGGTCATGCGCATGGTCACCGCCTATTCCATGCTGGCCAATGGCGGCCGCCGTATTCGCCCGACCCTCATCGACCGCATCCAGGATCGTGTCGGTGAAACCATCTACAAGCACGACAACCGCAAGTGTCTCGGCTGCGACGCGGAGAAATGGTCCGGCCAGGACGAGCCGAAGCTGGTGGACGATTCGGAGCAGGTCCTCGATCCGCTCACCGCCTATCAGATGGTCTCGATCATGGAAGGCGTGGTCCAGCGCGGCACCGCGACGTTGCTGAAGCAGATCGGCAAGCCGCTCGCCGGCAAGACCGGCACGACGAACGATGCCAAGGACGCATGGTTCGTCGGCTTCTCGCCGGACCTCGCGGTCGGAGTCTATATCGGCTTCGACAAGCCACGCTCGCTCGGCGACCGCGCCACCGGTGGCGGTCTCGCGGCGCCTGTCGCCCTCGACTTCCTGAAACAGGCCCTCAAGGACAAGCCGCCGACGCCGTTCCGTGTGCCGCCCGGCATCAAGCTGATCCGCGTCAACGTCGCGTCCGGCATGCGCGCCGGCTCTGGCGAAGGCTCCGGTACGATCCTCGAGGCGTTCAAGCCGGGTACCGCCCCGCCTGACGCCTACGTCGCGGCACCGGCCGCTCCCGCCGCAGTGCCGGCGGACGCCGACCGTGCAGCCCAGGCTGGTGGATTGTACTGACGGGGAGCCCCGTGGGGGAACTCATCTATCCCAGGTCCTCGGGTACTTTCGCGCTCGGTGACCTGGACGCCCAGGGAAGCCGAAGCATCGATGCGGTCGGTGACAGGAAGGCATGAATTGGTCGCGATCCAGTCGCACACCCGACCCGCTCCGCCGGTCTAGCCGAAGCGACGGAGCGCCCCTCCTCAGAACGACGCCCGTACGCCGCCAAAGAAGCTGCGGCCGACGCCGGGGTAGAACGCGGTTGGATCGCCGCCCATGGTCGCCGCATTGGTCACCACCGCCACATCCGAGACGTAGCGCGTATCGGCCAGATTGCGGGCGTCGAGGAACAGCGATACGCCATTCGAGAAATCGAAGCCCGTCTCTAAGTTGACCAGGGTGTAGCCGGGTACCTGCAGGGTGTTGGCGTGATCCGCGAAGGCGCCTTGCGGCACCCAATCCAGCGAAGGGCTGAGGTGGAAGCCGCTCGGGTGGGTATAGGTGACGACGCTGCGCAGTACGTCGCGCGGGATGCCGGCGATGCGATTGTCGCCAAAGACCGGATCGCGGACGAAGCGGAAATCGTTGTGCGTCCAGATCTGCGACGCCGAGATTCTGTCGCCGACCCCGGTGAGGTCACGGATGATGTCGAGGGAAACGGCCGCCTCGACCCCCTGATGGACCGTGCGCGGCGAATTGAAGGTCGCCGCGGGGATGTTGAGACCCGGATTGATGGAGAAGTTGATGAGCTCGTCGCGGATCTCCGAGCGATAGAGCGTGATGTCCCAGGCGAGCCGGTCGAGGCGGCCTCGCGTGCCCGCTTCGTAGGTCCATGCCCGCTGGGCCTGAAGCGGTACGAACTGCGTCGTCATGCCGATCGTCTGCGTCAAGTCGGTGAAGTCGGGCACGTCGCGCGAGCGGGTAATATCGGCGAAAACCTGGATGTCCGACATCGGCTGCCAGATCAGGCCGAGCTTCGGGTTGATTCCCTGATAAGTCCGGTTGTCGAATTTCACCGCCGGGTTGGGACCGAAGCCGCCCTTGTCGCTATAGGTTCGGTTCGAGGAAAACGCCTTGGCGCCGGCCATGAGAGCGAGATCAGGCAGGAACCAGAAGCGGTTCTCGCCATAGGCTTCGTAGTTCGAGGAACTCTGCAGGGCGTTCAGCGTCTGCGCGCCGCGCTGTCCGGCGAGATTTTGGAATTGCAATGCCGAGTTCTGGCCGGCGAAAGCACGCAAGCCGAGGATCATGTCATTGCGATAGCCAGCGATGTCGACGGAACCGGCCCAATGGGGGGAGATCCCGTAAGTCCATCCGTCTTGGTCGATGACTTGGAAGATCGGGTGATAAAGCGATTTGTGGATCGCCCAGGTGTCGATGTCGAGCTTGCCCACGTCGAGGGCGAACGAGGTGCGGTTGGCCACCCGCTCCGTTTCGACCTTGCGGGATTGATTGCCCGAAATGGCGCTCGGATTGGCCATGGTCGGATCGTTGAGCGCGTTCAGCAAGCTCAGCGTGCCGGGCAGCTTTTGATCGGTGAGGTAGATGCCGACGTAGAACCGCGTCTCGATGCCGGGTGCGAGCTGGTAGCCGACATTGGCGTTGAAGTTCTGGGTCCGCTGGGTCTCGTGATCCCGGAACCCATCGGAATTCGTCAGCGTACCGCTGATGAGGAAATCGGCCGGGCCGGAGATGCGAGAGAACTGAAAGTTCTCGCGGATGGTGCCGAAGCTGCCGCCGTCGACGCGCAGGATGTTTGGCGCGAAGGCCGTCTGCGCCGTGGGCGTCACGAAGTTGATCGCGCCGCCGAGCGTCGTTGCGCCGAATGTCAACGCATTTCCGCCTTTGTAGACCTCGGCCGAACGCAGGGCGAGCGGATCGATCTGGTAGAAGTCACCGCTGCCGTCCGCCGCGTTCACCGGGATGCCGTCCTGCAGGAGTTCGAGCCCACGCAGGTGGAAGCCGCGTGAAATGCCGGAGCCGCGCACCGACAGGCGCATTTCCTGACCGTAGCGCTGCTGCACGAACACGCCGGGGGTATCCTTCAGGACGTCGCGCAAGGTGTTGGCGTAGCGGTTCTGGAAGTCCTTGGCATCGAAGAAGGCCACCGAACCGACGGTGGCGTTCACCGCAGCACGCTGCGCAGCGACGCTCGGAACGGTAAGTGAACCAGCCGTGGATCCTTGGACGCTGAGTTCGGGCAGTTCGGCATTAGCCACGCCCTGAGCGAAGGCGGATGTGGAGGACAAGAGGGTAAGCGCGAACGCCCCCGGAAGACGTAACGACGGCATGGCAGGAAACTCCGGATCGCGCGCCCCGAAACACTCCGCCCAATCGAGGCAGAGGAGCAGCGGGTCCTGAAAGGGACAGGGAAAGGGGGAAAGCGCGCTTGGCGAAACCGCCATGCGCGAAAGCGGTCCGGAATCGGACGCTCAGTGCTGGTGTTGTCCCGCCGACGGTTCGGCCGCTGCGGGCGCGTTCGGTGCCCTGGCACCAATCGGCGCGACGGCGAAGGTGACAGGTACAATGCCCGCGCGCTCGAACACCAAATTCCCCGAGATCGATTCGCCTACCTTCGGCGAAGCCTTCAGCCCCTCGAACATCAGGTGATAGCCACCGGGCTTCAGTTCCACGGTCTCGCCGGGCTTGAGCAGGAGCCCGCCTTCCACCGTGGCCATCTTCATCACCCCACCATCCATGGTCATGGAATGGATCGAGCCCGAAGCCGCAAGAGGGATGGAGGCGGAGATCAGCTTGTCCGCCTGCTGCCCGGTATTGCTGATGCGGACGTAGCCGCCGGCAACGGTGGCGCCGCCCGGCGTTGCGCGCATCCACGGCGTGTCGATGGCGAGGTCACCGGCCTTGATCGTCCCGGTGGGAGCGGATGCCGCCCGCGACGGGCCCCTTGTCTGCGCCGCAACGATCGCGACGGCCGGGGCGGGGGATTTAAGTGCATGCGCATCCTGGCCCGGGCTGGGGATCTCGCTCCAGTGGTAAGTGCCACGCGTGCAATCCTGTTCGACCGGAAAGTACACGGTCACTCCGGGCTCGAAAGCATCGGAGATGCGGGCAAGGAAGGTGAACTCATCGACCTGGTCGTCCGGCAATGGGCCGCCGCTCCAGGTGATGGTCTTCACGCCTTCGGAAATGTCGCCGTGATAGTAAGGGTAGGCTTTGGCGTAGGGACCCTTCTCGGTGGTCAGCGTCCAGCCGGGCTTCGGCATCGGCTTGGCGCCGATGACGCCCTCGGGAATCGTGACGCTCACCCGGTTGGTCGGCTCGCCGTTGCAGCCATGGGTGATCTGGACCACGCCGCGATAGCTCGCATTCGGGCTCGCCTCCCGGTGCTGGAGGGTCGCGTGGGAGAAGGCGGCCGAGGTCGAGACGATGACGACGAGGGCTGCGGCAAGCTCGGCCCGTAATATCGGTTTCATGGTGGCTGTCCGTGTCTGAAGGAATCGAGGTATCGAATCGCTTCAGACGGCGGGCGGGCCTCGCGGGTGGCGGATCGAACCCGGCGGTCCTCGAGCACCCTGTCGGGCCTCGTCGCGCCAGGTCAGGCGGGTGACGGATGCGACCGGCCAGACGACCGTGCTCGACGCGAGACCCGGCTGATCCGCTCCGGCGATCGCAGCCACCGAGGTACAGCAGAGCTTGTGGTGGCCATGCGACGGTTCCTCCGGCCCCTGTGCGGAGGATCCGCCGTCCATCAGGCCCGAGCAGATCGGATCGGCATGACCGGCTGCAGGCAGCGGCATCAGGGTCGCAAGGAAGACCTGCAGCACCAACGCGTAGAGCGCGATCACCGCCGTGATCACGCGCCCGCCACCCGCCGCTGTGTCTTCCGACATCATACCTTCAGCGCTTACCCCAACGGACATAATCCCGCCATACCGTCGACGAGGTGCGGCGCAGGGATGTTGCATGTGTGCTGCAGTACAGGACAAGCCCAGATTTAATCTCGCAGCGCCACATTCTAGCCCGGACCGCATGACTTCTTAACCGTGCCCCGACACGTTCGCGGCACAGGACTTTCGGTGGTCGTTCTCCACGTCACGGCCATGCCCCGACGGCCTCGTGCCGCTTCACAGGTCAGATCAGAGTTTCCGTCCGATGCTGAAACAGGCTTACCCCATCCGCTCACTGGGTCTCGCACTCCTCGCCGGTGTCGCCGCTTTCGCGCAAACCGCGTCGGCGCGGGAGCAGGCCGGTTTCGCACAGGCGGAATGGGCGCAGGATTACGCGGCCCCCTCGGCCATGCAGGTGCAGCGCTCCTCGACGCCGATCCTGTCGCCGCAGACGATCGCGGCCACCGAGCAGATGGTCGAGCGCTACAAGGACATCGTGGCGCGTGGCGGCTGGAGACCGGTCTCCGGCGCCGACCGCCTGCGCATCGGCAGCAAGGGACCGGCCGTGGCGGCCCTGCGCCAGCGTCTCGCGGTGACCGGCGATCTCGACTCCGCCTCCGGCGGATCGAGTGTCTACGATTCCTACGTGGCCGCCGGCGTGAAGCGCTTCCAGGCCCGCCATGGCCTGAGCCAGACCGGCTCCATGAGCCCGGCCACCCAGCAGGCCATGAACGTGTCGGCCGACATCCGCCTGAAGCAGCTCGAGGTGAACGCGGTGCGCCTGCGCTCGTATTCGGGCAATCTCGGCAACCGCTTCGTCATCACCAACATTCCCGCCGCCCTGGTCCAGACGGTGGAGAACGGTCAGGTCGTCACCCTGCACGCCGCCGGCGTCGGCAAGATCGATCGCCAGTCGCCGATCATGAACACCAAGGCGACGCAGATCAATTTCAACCCCTTCTGGACGGTCCCGGCTTCCATCGTGAAGAAGGACCTCATCCCCAAGATGCAGAAGGACCCGAACTACCTCACCGAGAACAAGATCCGAATCTTCACCGGTGAGACCGAGATCTCTCCGGCCTCGGTGAATTGGAATTCGGACGAGGGCACGCGCTACCGCTACCGTCA
Source organism: Methylobacterium sp. E-045 (assembly GCF_022829685.1). Classification (GTDB taxonomy): domain Bacteria; phylum Pseudomonadota; class Alphaproteobacteria; order Rhizobiales; family Beijerinckiaceae; genus Methylobacterium. The sequence continues at coordinate 429,777 of NZ_JAKSYE010000125.1, read as the reverse complement.
GGATTCGGGCGCCGACTTCAACTCGATGGGCATCGTGCGCATCAACATCCCGAATCCGCACGGCGTGTTCATGCACGACACGAACTCCAAGGGCGTCTACGGCGACGACTTCCGCTTCATCTCCTCGGGCTGCGTCCGCGTGCAGAACGTGCGCGAGTACATCACCTGGTTGCTCAAGGACACGCCCGGCTGGGGCCGCGACCAGGTCGAGCAGGCCATCGAGAGCGGCAAGCGTGTCGACGCGACCCTCAGCACCCCCGTGCCGGTCTACTGGACCTATATCACCGCCTGGGCGACCCCGGACGGCTCGGTGCAGTTCCGCGACGACATCTACAAGCGCGACGGCGTGAACGTGCCCTCGACCTTGTCGGCCCCGACCCCCGTGGCCAGCGCCGAACAGGTGCCGAGCTTCGAGCCGGGCGACGAGGAGAACTGAGTTCCCGACGCCTCATGCCCGCAGAAGAAGGGGCGGGATCCGGCATCGGGTCCCGCCCATTTCATTTCGGATGAGGCAAGCGATTTTTTTGAACGCCTTGATGCGTTCGAGACGTCCTTCGGCTCTTACGATGGGCAATGCAGTTCGAGCGGTCGACATGTCGCGCGGATCCAGTCCCAACGAGATCTCTTCAGCTACCGAGACACCCTGACCGTGCCGTGCTGGCAGACGGCATTCGATGATGTTCATCGCCGGAAGCTGCTTCGCGCGCTTTGGGCGGGAGGAGGTCTGCCACGGGCCGGAACCCGCCGACGCGGACCGCTTTCTTGGCTGAACGATAGGCGCCAAGTCCTCCTCGCGACGGTCCGGCGCTGTCGCTTCGGCTCCGGCCCCCTGGTCCGCGACGGAAAGCTGCACATCGTGACGTGACCCCGCATCCTGTCAGGACGTTTTGTCCGCCGTTGCGCTTCGAGATGCACGAGAAGACTATAAAGGCCGAAGCGTACGAGCATTGTCCCCGCGTCCCAAAAATCATCCATCCTTGCGACGGGTGTCTCCTCCGGCGTAGGGAAAAAGCGCCCATAGAGGCGGACACGCCATGCCGTCGACAGCCTCCGAGATCTTGCCGCGAGAGACCTGAAAAGGCTTTCGTCGCCATGGCATTCGCCATGTTGAATACGGGATGCACCGAAATTTTTTTGGCGCGGGCTACAAATTAGCTGTGCTTGGCCTCGTCCCGCCGCCCGTGTAGTAAATTGCACATCGAGCGTTCGCCCGCTTCACGCTGGCGGATAACGGACGCCTTCGCCCGTTCAACAATCGAGGCCTTCCATGAGCGCCGGTACCGTTGCCGACAAGCACTTCTCGAATTCGTTCTTCAACGCCTCCCTGGCCGACGCCGATCCGGAAGTGGCCAAGGCCGTCAGCCAGGAGCTCGGACGGCAGCAGCACGAGATCGAGCTGATCGCTTCCGAGAACATCGTCTCAAGGGCCGTGCTGGAAGCGCAGGGGTCCGTCCTCACGAACAAGTACGCTGAAGGCTACCCCGGCCGTCGCTACTACGGTGGTTGTCAGTTCGTCGACATCGCCGAGAACCTCGCCATCGAGCGCGCAAAGCGCCTGTTCGATTGCGGCTTCGCCAATGTGCAGCCGAACTCGGGCAGCCAGGCGAACCAGGGCGTGTTCATGGCCCTGATGCAGCCGGGCGATACCTTCCTCGGCCTCGATCTCGCTGCCGGCGGCCATCTCACCCACGGCGCCCCCCCGAACGTTTCGGGCAAGTGGTTCAAGCCGGTCTCTTATACCGTGCGCCGCGACGACCAGCGCATCGACATGGAGCAGGTCGAGGCGTTGGCTCACGAACACAAGCCCAAGGTGATCATCGCCGGCGGCTCGGGCTATCCGCGTCACTGGGACTTCGCGAAGTTCCGCGAGATCGCCGACGCGGTCGGCGCTTATTTCTTCGTCGACATGGCCCATTTTGCCGGCCTCGTTGCGGCCGGCGTTCACCCGTCGCCGTTCCCGCACGCGCATGTTGCGACCACCACGACCCACAAGACCCTGCGCGGCCCGCGCGGCGGCATGATCCTGACGAACGACGAGGCACTCGCCAAGAAGTTCAATTCGGCGATCTTCCCCGGCCTCCAGGGCGGCCCGCTCATGCACGTCATCGCCGGCAAGGCCGTGGCCTTCGGCGAGGCGCTCAAGCCCGAGTTCAAGATCTACGCCAAGCAGGTCATCGAGAACGCGAAGGCGCTCGCCGACACCCTGATCACCGGCGGTTACGACATCACTTCGGGCGGGACCGACAACCACCTGATGCTCGTCGACCTGCAGAAGAAGGGTCTCACCGGCAAGGCTGCGGAGGCGGCACTGAGCCGCGCTGACATCACCTGCAACAAGAACGGCGTCCCCTTCGATCCGCAGAAGCCCACCATCACCTCGGGCATCCGCCTCGGCACACCGGCCGGGACCTCTCGCGGCTTCGGTGTCGCGGAATTCAAGCAGATCGGCGGCTTCATCGTCGAAGTGCTCGACGGTCTGGCGGCGAAGGGCGATGCCGGCGATCCGGCCATCGAGGCGGCGGTCAAGGACAAGGTCCACGCCCTGACCCACCGTTTCCCGATCTACGGCTGAAGCGTCCGACGGCGGGTGCACCCGCCGTCACCGACATGATAGAGACGGCCGCGGATCCCCATATCCGCGGCCGTTCTCGTTTTCTCACCAATCAAGCAGGTATCCGCCCGATGCGGTGTCCCTATTGCGGCGGTCCCGACACCCAGGTGAAGGATTCGCGCCCCAGCGACGATTCTGCCGCGATCCGGCGCCGTCGGGTCTGCCCGGATTGCGGTGGCCGTTTCACCACCTTCGAGCGGGTTCAGTTGCGCGAGCTCACGGTGCTCAAGCGCTCGGGAAAGCGCGTGCCGTTCGATCGCGACAAGCTCCAGCGTTCGATCGGCGTCGCCTTGCGCAAACGGCCGGTCGACCCTGAGAGGATCGAGCGTCTGGTCAGCGGCATCACCCGGCAGTTGGAAAGCGGCGGCGAGGCCGAAATCGGCAGCGAGGCGATCGGCGAACTGGTGATGGAGGGCCTCAAGGGCCTCGACGACGTCGCGTATGTTCGCTTCGCATCGGTCTACAAGAATTTTCGCGAGGCCAGCGACTTCAAGGCGCTGCTCGGTACCCTTGGCGAGCCCGCCGGCATCGCACCGCCGCAGGACGATGAGACGGGCGATGAGATCTCCCTCGGCGAAATTTTGCCCAGTGCCGGACCACCGGTCAAACCTCCGTTGAAGCGGGCAACGCGGGTCCGGCCATGAATGGACGTGAGACGACAAACACCCAAGACCGTCGCTTCATGCGCCTCGCATTGGCGATCGGCAGGCGCAATCTCGGACGGACTTGGCCAAATCCCTCCGTTGGCGCGGTGGTGGTCGCGGGCGAAACGGGCAGGGAGCGCATCATCGGGCAGGGCGTGACGGCTCCCGGGGGGCGCCCGCACGCCGAGCCTCTCGCTCTCGCCATGGCCGGCGAGGGCGCGCGCGGGGCGACGCTCTACGTCACGCTCGAGCCGTGCTCACATCACGGAGCCACCCCCCCTTGCGTCGACGCCATCATCGCGTCGGGGATCACCCGCGTCGTCACGGCGATCCAGGACCCGGATTCCAGAGTGGCGGGCAGGGGCCATGCGCGGCTTGTCGAGGCCGGTATCGCCGTGACGCAGGACGTGCTCCGGGACGAGGCCGCACGAGACCATCGCGGTCACATCACTCGCGTCACGATGGGGCGCCCTAGCCTGCATCTCAAGCTCGCCCGCACCCTGGACGGATTCGCGGCCGGCGCCCCGGATGAGCGGCTTCGCATCACCGGTCCCATTGCGGATGGCGCTGTCCATCTCTGGCGCGCCCATGCCGACGCGATTCTCGTCGGGATCGGCACGGCACGGGCGGACGACCCGTCGCTGACGGTGAGACTGCCCGGCCTGTCACAACGATCGCCGCTGCGCATCGTGCTCGATTCGACCCTGCGGCTCTCGCCCACCTCCCACCTCGTTCGTAGCGCCCGCGACATCCCGACTCTGGTGGTGACGACACGATCGGCACCGATCCATGCCAAGCGGATGCTGGCCTCTTTCGGCGTCGAGACGGTTCAGGTCTCGGCCTGCTCACATGGCCGGATCGACCTGTCCGCCGCCCTCTCGCGTCTTGCCGAGCATGGACTGACACGGATCTGCTGCGAAGGCGGTCCCCACCTTGCCGATTCCCTGGCGGCTGCCGATCTGGTGGACGTCTGCACGCTCGTCACCGGTCCGCGTGCCATCGGCGGTGGAGGCCTCCCGGCGGTCGGCGAGGCGTTAACGACCCGCCTGCACGGGCCAGGCTTCGGCATCACCGAAGCCCGCGCTTTCGGAGCGGATCAGTCTGTTACGTACGAACGGAGCCTCTAAATGTTCACTGGCCTCGTCAGCGATGTGGGATCGGTCCTGAGCGTCGAGGGTGATGAACGTCTGCGCCGCATCCGCATTCGGTCCTCCTACGATCCCGCGACCATCGCGCTCGGCGCGTCCATTGCCTGTTCCGGTCCCTGCCTCACCGTTGTGGCGATCGAGCGCGTGACCGGGGGATGCATCTTTTCCATCGATGCCGCGGCCGAAACTCTCGCACGGACCACCGTCGGCGACTGGGGCGATGGCGCGCGGCTGAACCTCGAACGGTCGCTCAAGATCGGCGATGAACTCGGCGGCCATCTCGTCACCGGGCATGTGGACGGCGTCGCCGAGATCGTCGCCCGCGAGAGCGTGACGGGTGGGACCGGCGATCCGCAATGGGCGCTGAGCGACCGATTTCTTTTACGTGCGCCGTCATCCGTGTCGCGTTTCATCGCGGAGAAGGGGTCGGTCTGCCTCGACGGCACGTCGCTCACGGTCAATTCCGTCGATGGCGACCTCTTCTCGGTCCTTCTGATCCCGCACACCCTGGCGGTGACGACCTGGGGCGAGCGCCAAATCGGTGACCGGCTCAATATCGAGGTCGACCTGATCGCCCGGTACGCAGCCCGACTGTTCGAGAATCGCGCCTCCTGACGCGCTATCTTGTGATACGGCACCCTTCGGTCTATCGCTCGCCCACCGAACGACAGGTCTCCGACCCGCTTCCCTAACGCGATCGGTCGCAAGATTTCGAACCGGGCCAACCCGGTCGTACCGGGTGGCGACGCCAACGATCCGCGATCAAGGTTCCCTCGTCACGTCCGTGCCGATGTCGCCCTCCGCCTCTGCAGACAAGGCCCACGATGGTTTCGCCCTCACCCGCCGCCCGCTCGGCCGTCCCTACGAACGTGAAGGGCGCACGCGTCCTCGTGGTGGAAGCGCGCTATTACGACGACATCTCCGATGAACTTCTCGCCGGCACGCAGGGTGCCCTCGAAGCGGCGGAGGCCGAGGGCGTCGTCGTGACGGTGCCGGGCGCGCTAGAAATACCCGCTGCCATAGCGATCCTGGTGGAGGAGGCGGCTCGCGCCGGGCAGCCCTACGACGCCGCTGTCGCCCTCGGCTGCGTCATTCGCGGTGAGACCGGCCATTACGACATCGTGGCCACCGAGAGTGCGCGGGCCCTCATGGACCTGTCCGTGACCGGGCGTCTGCCCCTCGGCAACGGCATCCTGACGGTGGAGACCATGGAGCAGGCCCTTGCTCGCGCCCGCGTCTCCGACCTGAACAAGGGAGCGGGCGCCGCAGAGGCGGCCCTGGCCGTTCTATCGCTGAAACGCGCCGCGGCCGCCGCTCCAGTGGGAGAGGATTGAGAACCCATGGCCAAGACGATCGAGCGCAGTGGCGCACGCCTCACCGTGGTGCAGGCGCTCTACGAGATGGAAATTTCCGACAAGGGCGTCATCGAAGCACTCGCCGAGTTCGAGGCCTACTGGATCGGCCGTGACATCGACGGCGTTGAACAGCCACCCGCCGAGATCGCCTTCTTCCGCGATCTGCTGCGCGGCGTGGTCGAGGAACAGCGCGCGATCGATCCGCAGCTGGACAAGGCCCTGTCCAGCGGCTGGCCGCTGAAGCGCATCGAGGCGGTCTTGCGCGCAATCCTGCGTGCCGGGGCCTATGAACTCATGTTCCGTAAGGACGTGCCGGCGCGTGCCGCGATCTCTGAATATGTGGACGTCGCCCATGGCTTCTATGCTGGCGATGAGCCGGGCATGGTCAACGCTGTCCTCGACAAGGTCGCCCGCGAGGTTCGTGGATCGGAGTTCGCCGGACTCCCCGGCTCCGGGCGCGCTTGAAGACCGATCCCCCTTCCGCCCGACCTTCGGAGGACGGGCTGATCGCGCGCTACTTCGCGCCGCTGGCGGGGTACGGCGCCGACGGGTTGCGGGACGACGCCGCCACCCTGACGCCGAGCCCCGGCTGCGATCTCGTCCTCACCGCCGACGCGATCGTCGAGGGTGTCCACTATCTGCCCGATGATCCCCCTGGCTCCGTTGCCCGCAAGGCGCTCGGAGTGAACCTGTCCGACATCGCGGCGAAGGGGGCGACACCACGCGGGTTTCTCCTGACCCTCGCCTTGCCCGACGATTGGACGGAGGCCTGGCTCGCCGGATTCACCAAGGGCCTCAGTGAGGCGGCGACGGCGTTCGGCTGTCCCCTCCTCGGAGGCGATACCGTCCGTTCTGCTGGACCCGCCCTCATCGGTGTGACGGCCTTCGGCGAGGTGCCGCACGGCGGCATGGTCCGGCGGATGACGGCCGAGATCGGTGATATCCTCTGCGTCAGCGGTACGATCGGCGACGCGGCCCTCGGCTTGCCGCTCCTCAACGAGCCCATGCTGGGATGGGGCGAGCACCTGGGATCGGCGCCGCGCGGCGTTCTCATCGACCGCTACCGCCATCCAAGGCCGCGCGTTTCCCTCGCGCCGATCCTCCGCCGCCATGCACGGGCTGCGATGGACGTGTCCGATGGCTTGGTCGGCGACCTGACGAAGATGCTCGCTGGCGGTGGGCGCAGCGCCGAAATCATCCTCTCCGACGTGCCGCTCTCCGATGCCGCACGAGCCGCGCTCACGTTCGATCCGGCTCTGATCCGCACCGTCGTTACTGGCGGTGACGATTATGAGATCCTCTGCGCCGTGGCGCCGAGCCATGTCGATGCCTTCATCGCCGAGAGCCTTGCCGTCGGCATCCCGCTCGCACGGATAGGGACCGTCGTGGCCGGCGATCGGGCGCCGGTCTTCCGTCGGCCGGACGGCAGCGAATACCCCTTCACGACACGGTCGTTCAGCCACTTCTGACCGCCCGAGGGTTGGTGACGGAAGCGATCCGGCATCCGGCGCGACAGGCCCCCCGGCGTTCCGGGAGGGATGAGGAACGGGCTCCCGCGACCGCAAACCGGCAAAACACCTGCGTCGTCGCGTCGACCTTGCCAGCGTCTGGAAAAGAACGCCACACTCTGTCCCAACGTGGTCGTCAGGCTACAGAAAGATGCCGCCTCGAACCGGTCTAGCGGGCGGGCGGCAAACCGGGATCGAACGCATGACTTCAGGCTCCATACCGGCCCCGGCCACGTCCCTCGACGACGGCATCGTCGCCACCGCGGAGGCGTGTCTCGGTCAGGTGGGACAGGCCCGCGACGCGATCCACAAGGTCATCTTTGGCCAGGAGAGGGTGGTCGATCTGGCCCTCATCACTATCCTGGCCGGTGGCCACGGCCTCCTCGTCGGCCTGCCGGGCCTCGCCAAGACCAAGCTGGTGGAGACGCTCGGGACCGTGCTCGGGCTCGATGCCCGCCGCGTGCAGTTCACCCCCGACCTGATGCCCTCCGACATCCTCGGCACCGAGATCCTCGACGAGGACCAGGATCGCCGCCGCTCGTTCCGCTTCGTGCGCGGCCCGGTCTTCACGCAGCTGCTGATGGCCGATGAGATCAACCGGGCCAGCCCGCGCACCCAATCCGCCCTGCTGCAGGCGATGCAGGAGAATTTCGTCTCAGTGGCGGGCGAGCGTCACGACCTGCCGCGCCCGTTCCACGTCCTGGCGACGCAGAACCCCATCGAGCAGGAGGGCACCTACCCGCTCCCCGAGGCGCAGCTCGACCGGTTCCTTCTCGAGATCGACGTCGGCTATCCCGACCGCGCCGCCGAGCGCCGGATCCTCATCGAGACCACGGGCGTCGGCGACCATAGCCCGCAGGCGGTGATGTCCACGGAGGCGCTTCTCACGGCGCAGCGCCTCGTGCGCCGTCTGCCCGTGGGCGATGCGGTGGTAGATGCGATCCTCGATCTCGTTCGCTCGGCCCGTCCGGAAGGGGGCGATCCCGCCCTGAAGGGCAAGCTGCTGTGGGGGCCTGGTCCCCGCGCCAGTCAGGCCTTGACCCTGGCCGTGCGCGCCCGCGCCCTGATCGAAGGCCGTGTCGCGCCCTCGGTGGCCGACGTGAAGGCGCTGGCGGAGCCCGTGCTCAAGCACCGCATGGCCTTGAGCTTTGCCGCGCGTGCCGATGGCGAGACCGTGCCGGGGCTCATCGCCCAGTTGGCCGCGAAGCTCTAGCCGGATGATCGCGACCCGGATTCTCGACGCGGCCCAGCGCGCTCCTGGGCGACACGAGACCGAAGGCGCGCTGTCCCTTGCCGAGCGGATGCCGCGTCTGATCCTCGAATCGCGTCGCGTCTCCTCGACGCTCGCGCACGGCCTGCACGGCCGACGCCGGGCGGGGCAGGGGGAGAGCTTCTGGCAGTTCCGGCCCTTCGTGGCGGGCGAAGCGGCGGCGCGGGTGGATTGGCGCCGCTCGGCCCGCGACGACCGGCTCTACGTGCGTGAACGCGAATGGGAGGCGACCCACAACATCTGGTTCTGGATCGACCGTTCCGCCTCCATGGGGTTTTCGTCGAGCCTCGGGCAGGGGCCGAAGGTCGAACGCGCCCTGGTGCTCGGCCTCGCCGTGGCCGATGCCCTGGTCGAGGGAGGCGAGCGGGCGGGGCTCCTCGGCCTCACCCGCGCCACCGCCTCCCGCCGGATCGTCGAGACCATGGCGCACGCCCTCGTGGCCGACAAAGCCGGACTCGAGCAGGACATGCCGCCCCGGGCTACGCCGGGCCGCTTCGACGAGGCGATCCTCGTCAGCGATTTTCTCTCGCCGCTGGAACAGCTTAGGGAGGCGGTGGGCTCGCTAGCGGGCTCCGGCACGAGGGGTCATCTCGTCATGGTGGTCGATCCCGTGGAGGAGAGCTTTCCCTTCGCCGGTCAGGCCGTGCTGCACGATCCGGAGACCAAGGTGAGCCTCGATATCGGCGACGCGGCGGCGTGGGGGGCGGCCTATCGCACGCGCATCGCCGTGCATCGGGACGGGCTTTCCGAGATCGCCCGCGCCCAGGGCTGGACCCTGACGACCCACCGCACCGACCGGCCGGCGAGCGAGGCGGCCCTGCGGCTCCTCACGCTGGTCGCCGCCGCGCGCGGGACGGGGTGAGGAGCAACACATGTTCGGATTGCCCCTGACCTTCGCCGCGCCGCTGGCGCTCGCCGCGCTCATCGCCTTGCCGGCCTTGTGGTATTTGCTGCGGGTGACGCCGCCGCGGCCGCAGCGGATCGAGTTCCCGCCCCTGCGGATCATGGCCGACCTCGTGGCCAAGCGCGAGACGCCGGCGCGGACCCCGCCCTGGCTGCTGATCCTCCGGATGATCGCGGCGGCCTGCCTGATCCTTGCCGTTTCGGGGCCGGTCTGGAACCCGTCGGGCACCGGCGCGACCTCCGGGAGGACACCGCTCCTCGTCCTGATCGACAACGGCTTTTCCGCCGCGCATGACTGGCGCGAACGGATGAGGGCCGCCACCGACGAGGTCGAAGCCGCCTCGCGGGACGGTCGCCCGGTGGCGGTGGTCGCGCTCGCCGACGTCCCCGCCGCCGTGGAGGCGAAGACGCCCGCCGCCGCCCTGGACCGTCTCCGGGCCGTCACGCCACGGTCCCATCTACCGCAACGCGACGGTCATTTGACCGCCATCGGAGCCTTCTTCGAGCGCCATCCGACGGCCGCTCTGGTTTGGATCACCGATGGCGTGGCGGGAGCCGGCGCCGATTCGTTCGGCATGGGGCTGTCCGAAGTACTGAACAAGACCGGCACCCGCCCGACCATCCTGCGCGCCGATCGGCCCCCGGCTCTGGCGCTGGCTGCGGCCGAGAGCGGCGGCAAGCTCACCGCCCATGTCCTGCGCGCCTCGGCCAATGGCCGCGATACCGGCCTCGTCCGCGCCCTCGACCAGAAGGGCCTGCCGCTCGCCGAGCACGATTTCCGCTTCGCCGACGGGGCCGTCGAAACCGAGGTCACGTTCGAGCTTCCGGTGGAGCTCCGCAACGGCATCAGCCGGCTGGAGATCGCCGCGGAGCGTTCGGCCGGCGCGGTGACGCTGATGGACGAGCGCGGCAAGCGCCGCCGGGTCGGGCTGGTCTTCGGCGGCACCAACGACCAGGCCCAGCCGCTCCTCGCACCGACCTACTATCTTTCCCGCGCGCTGACCCCCTTCGCCGACGTGCAGGAGGCACGGGGGGCCAAGGGGGTGGCCGAATCCGTGGGTCAGCTCCTCGACAATCAGGTCTCGGTGCTGGTGCTCGCCGATGTGGGCGCCCTCGACGAGCCGACCATGCGCCGGGTGGCGAGTTTCGTGGACGAGGGCGGGCTGCTGCTGCGCTTCGCCGGGCCACGCCTGGCCGCGGGCAACGATACCCTGGTCCCCGTGCGCCTGCGCCGGGGCGGACGGACCCTGGGCGGCACCCTGTCCTGGGACAGCCCCAAGACCTTGGCCGCCTTCGCGCCGGAGAGCCCGTTTGCGGGGCTGGTCCCGCCGGCGGATATCGGCGTGCGCCGCCAGATCCTCGCGGAGCCGGACGGCGACCTGCCGGGCCGGACCTGGGCCTCGCTGCAGGACGGGACGCCCATCGTCACCGCCGAAAAGCGCGGCAAGGGGCAGGTGGTCCTGTTCCACGTCACCGCCGACACGACCTGGTCGAACCTGCCGCTGTCGGGCCTGTTCATCGACATGCTGCGCCGGGTCGTCGCCCTGTCGGGCAGCGCGTCTCCGACCGGAGGGGAGGGGTCGACCCGGCCCGCCGCCGCCGTCCTCGCGCCGCGCCTCACCCTCGACGGGTTCGGGGCGCTGGGCAGCCCGCCCGCCGGCGCCACGGCGGTGCCGGACGATTATGGCGAGCGCGCCAGCCTCGAACACCCGGCCGGGTTCTATGGCCCCGCCGACGGCGGCGTCGCGGTGAACGCACTGAGGCCCGACGACCGCCTCAAACCCCTCGACCTGTCGGCCTTCGCAGACGCCCGCACCGGTTCGCTCACCGGTGGCGACACCCTCGACTTGCGCGCCACGCTGTTTACCGTGGCGCTGATGCTCCTGATCCTCGACACCCTCGCCGGCCTCTGGCTCGGCGGCCTCTTCAACCGGTCGCGCGGGGGGCTGTTCGGACGTTTCGCCGGACGGGCAGCGGCGGCGCTTCTGGTTGCCGGGATCGGCGTCGCCGGGCTTTCGGATGCCGCCCGCGCTGAGGAGACCGCGCGGCCGAACGCGTTCGACTCGGCCCTCGCCACGCGCCTCGCCTATGTCGTCACCGGCGACGAGGCGACGGATACGGCGAGCCGCGCCGGGCTCAACGGCCTGACCCAGATGCTCGCCAGCCGGACGGCCCTGGAGCCGGGTGACCCGATCGGCATCGATCCGGGCAAGGACGAGCTCGCCTTCTACCCGATCATCTACTGGCCCATCGTCGCCGGCCGCCCGCAGCCGAGCGAGGCCGCGATCCGCCGGATCGACGCCTTCATGCGCAACGGCGGGACGGTGCTGTTCGATACCCGCGACGCGCTTACCGCCCGGCCGGGCGGCCCGCCCACCCCGGAGGGAGCCTATCTGCGCAAGATGCTCTCCACCCTGGAAGTGCCCGAGCTGGAACCCGTTCCGGCCGACCACGTGCTCACCAAGGCCTTCTACCTCGTGGACAATTTTCCCGGCCGCTACGCCACCGGCCAGACCTGGGTCGAAACCCTGCCGCCGGCCGGCGACGTGGCCGAGCGCCGCCCCGCCCGGGCCGGCGACGGCGTCTCCCCCATCGTCATCACCGGCAACGACCTCGCCGCCGCCTGGGCGGTGGGCAAGCGCGGCGAAGCGCTCTACCCCATCGTCGGCGGCGACCAGCGCCAGCGCGAGATGTCCTTTCGCGGCGGCATCAACCTCGTGATCTACACGCTCACGGGCAACTATAAGGCGGATCAGGTCCACGTCCCGGCCCTGCTGGAGCGGTTGGGACAGTGATGGCTTTCGAGACGGCGTATCGGCGTGGACTGATCCCTCCCCCTTCTGCGGGGGAGGGGGTCCCCATTGGCAGCAGGAAGCGCGGGTCCCCTCTCCTGGAAGGAGAGGGACAGGGTGAGGTGTGTGACCTTTTCGGAGATGGACCACACCTCACCCCAACCCTCTCCTTCCAGGAGAGGGAGCCTGTCGCGCCTCGCATTGCCGCCTCGGTGAACCTGCTCGGCAGGCTTGTCTCTTCTCCCCCCGCGGGCTGCGGTTCTCAGACAGGTCGCAGGAAGCGCGGGTCTTCTCTCCTAGAAGGAGAGGGACAGGGTGAGGTGCGTGACTTGTCCGGAGATGGACCACACCTCACCCCAACCCTCTCCTTCCAGGAGAGGGAGCCTGTCGCGCGTTGTATCGACGCGTGGTGGATGAAGAGAACGGTCGTCGAGATGGGATATGAGGCCGCTAGCCCATGCTGAGCCTCAGCTTCACGCCGCTCATCCCGTGGCCTGTCATCGCGGGCTTGGGCGTTCTGGTGGCGATCTTCGTCGCTCTTGCCTTCGTGGCGCGGGGGCGCACGGCGATCCTGCGGGCGCTGGCCCTCGGGCTCGTGCTCGCGGCCATCGCCAACCCGGCCCTGGTGCGCGAGGACCGCGAGCCGGTGAAGGACATCGCGGCCATCGTCGTGGACCGGTCGGGGTCGCAAAGCCTCGGCGACCGCCCGGCCATGACCGACACGGTGCGGACCGAGTTGCAGCGGCGCTTCGGAGCCCTCTCCACCATCGAGCCGCGCTTCATCGACGTGCCCGACGCCAAGGACGGCGATGACGGCACCAAGCTGTTCACCGCCCTGTCCCAGGGCCTCGCCGACGTCCCGCCGGATCGGCTGGCCGGCGTGGTGATGCTCACGGACGGCGTCGTCCACGACATCCCGGCCACCGTCGCGGCGCTGGGCATCAAGGCGCCGCTCCATGTCCTCGTCACCGGACATCCCGACGAGCGCGACCGGCAGATAAAGCTGATCGAGGCCCCGCGCTTCGGCATCGTCGGGCGCGATCTCACCATCCGCGCCGAGGTGATGGAGCGGGGCGGCACCGGCAGCGCCACCGTCACCGTGCGCCGCGACGGCGAGGAGATCGGCCGCCGCACCTTCCCCACCGGCCAGCCGTTCTCCCTCACCACCAAGATCGAGCATGGCGGCCCCAACGTCGTGGAGATCGAAGTCGAGCCGCTGCCCGGCGAGCTGACCACGATCAACAACCGCGCCGTGCTGCCCATCGAGGGCATCCGCGAGAAGCTGCGCGTGCTCCTCGTCTCGGGCGAGCCGCACCAGGGCGAGCGCACCTGGCGCAACCTGCTGAAATCCGACGCCAACGTCGACCTCGTTCATTTCACCATCCTGCGGCCTCCGGAGAAGCAGGACGGGACGCCGATCTCCGAACTCTCGCTCATCGCCTTCCCAACGCGCGAGCTGTTCGTCCAGAAGATCAAGGATTTCGACCTCATCATTTTCGACCGCTACGCCAACCAGAGCGTGCTGCCCTCGGCCTATTTCGACAACATCGTCCGCTACGTCCGCGACGGCGGCGCGCTCCTCATCGCGGCGGGGCCGGAATTCGCCTCCTCGGCGAGTCTGGCCCGCACCCGGCTCTCCCAGATCCTGCCCGGCGAACCCAATGGCCGTGTGGTGGAACAGCCCTACAAGGCGACGCTGACGGGCACCGGCACCCGCCACCCCGTCACCCGCGCCCTGCCGGGATCGGAGGCGTCGCCCCCCGCCTGGGGCGACTGGCTCCGCATCGTCTCGGCCCAGACCAAGGCGGGGGTACAGCCGATCCTGCAGGGGCCGAACGCCCTGCCGCTCCTGGCCCTGTCGCGGGAGGACAAGGGCCGTGTCGCCCTGCTCCTGTCCGACCATGCCTGGCTCTGGGCGCGGGGCTACCAGGAGGGCGGGCCCTATCTCGATCTCCTGCGCCGCCTCGGCCATTGGCTGATGAAGGAGCCGGCCCTCGAAGAGGAGGCCCTGCGGGCGCAGACCACGGGGCACGGACGCGAGGTCCGCGTCGAGCGCCAGACCATGGCCGAGACCACCGACCCCGTCACCGTGAAGGGGCCGACCGGACCGGAGCGGACGCTGACCCTCACGGCCGGGGAGCCCGGCCTGTTCAGCACGACGTTCGAGGCCACGGAGCTCGGGCTGCACACCCTGCGCTCCGGCTCGCTCATCGCCTTCGTCAGCGTCGGGCCGCCGAACCCGCGCGAACTCACCGACGTGTTCAGCGACACCGAGCGTCTGAAGGCCATGGCCGAGGGAACCGGGGGGTCGATCCGGCGGATCGCCGATGCCGGCGGCGGCACGGTGGTGCCGCGCCTGCAATCGGTGCGCAGCGGCCGGCTCGCCGGCGCCGACTGGATCGGTTTCCGCCCCAGCGACAGCGCCGTCATCCGCGGCGTCGAGGTCTATCCCCTGGCGCTGGGTCTCTGGGCCCTCGTGGCGCTCGCCGGCGCGGTGCTGGCGATGTGGCTGGTGGAAGGGCGTCGCGGGCGGGCGGCGTAAAGGTTTTCAACCCTCCCCCGCAGAGGGGGGAGGGTGCCTACGGAGCAGGCGGGAGAGGGGGCGACCTCTCCGGAACCGGCGCTCCCCTCTCCCTACCCGCATTCGCGGGCCACCCTCCCCCGCAGAGGGGGGAGGGACGGGCGTCTCGACGGGAATGTCGATCTTCAGGGTCATCCCATCGACCGTCCGAAGAACCGTGCGATCTCCGCCGCCGCCGCGACCGGCGCCTCGCGGTGGGGGAAATGGCCGACGCCCTCGAACGGGGCGAGGTCGAGATCCGGGAAGGTCTCGCCGAGACGATCGGTCCAGGCATAGGGGAAGAGCGGGTCGCGCGTGCCCCAGCGGATGCAGGTCGGCACGGGGATCGGCGGCAGCGGGGGCGCTTCGCCGCGGATCATGGCGAGGCGCCCGTCCTGCGCGCTGACGTACCAGTTGAAGCCGCCCTGAAGGTTGCCGGGGGCCATGAAATTATCGACGAACGCCTCCAGCACGTCGTCGAAGGCCGCCGGGTTTCCGCCGGCCCAGTGGCGCAGGAAATGGCCGATATAGAGCCGGCAGGACTCGCGCGACGCGCCCACCGTGGCGGCGGCGAACGGCTTGACGTGGAACGACTGGTACCAGATCTCGGCGAGCATTTCCGGGGCCGCGAGGCGCGGGCCGATGCCGGGATAGGGGCAATCGAAGAAGAACAGGCCGGTCAGGCGCTCCGGTCCGCGACGCCCGAGCGCCTGCCCGACATAGGCGCCCACATCGTGGCCGACGAACCCGGCGCGCGCGATCCCCAGGGCATCGAGCAGCCCGACCACGTCCGCCGCGTGGACCTCCGCCCCGGCCTTGTCCGACGGCCCCGCCTCCGGCTTCCCGCTCTCGCCGAAGCCCCTGAGATCGGGAACGATCAGCTCGAACCGATCGGCGAGGCGCTGCATCACCGGCTCCCAGGTGAGCCAGAATTCCGGCCAGCCATGGAGCAGGACGAGGGGCGGTCCATGGCCGGCGGACGCCACATGGAGGCTGACGCCGTTCACGCCGATCGTCCGGTGTGTGATGGAGTGGTTCGGTTCCGTCATTCGTCGCTCCCGCAGCACCGCCCGGCGCCTCACCGGTCAACGCGGACGAACGGCCTTCACGTTCCCCGACACGGTGTCGAGGGCGCCCGGACGGAGTTCGAGCCAGAGGAAGCGCGTGGGGTCGACCGGTCCCGGCGGCAGGAGGCGGCCCGGCGGCACGGGCACGAAGCCGAAGCGCCAATAATAGGGGGCGTCGCCCACGAGGACCACGAGTCCGTGGCCGCCTTCCCGCGCGGCATCGAGGCTCGCCCGCATCAGCGATCCGCCGATGCCGCGCTTTCCGAAGCTCGGATCGACGGTGAGCGGTCCGAGCACGAGGAGCGGCCCGCCGGCTTCCGCCGGGCCGACGCGGACGGAGCCGACGAGATAGGTGCCGACGAGCGCCGTGAAGCAGAGGTCGGCCAGGGGCAGGGTGCCCTCGCGCAGGCGATAGGCCGTGCGGGCGAAGCGTCCCGGCCCGAAGGCGCGGGCATGGAGGCGGTCGATGGCCTCCGTATCGCCCGGCCGCTCGGGCCGGATGACCAGGGGCAGGCTGGTCACGTGGCCCGCGCGGAGAAATCGATGCGCGGGTCGATCCAGGTGTAGATCAGGTCGGAGAGCAGGTTCACCGCCAGCCCCATCAGGGAGAAGATGTAGAGCGTGGCGAAGACGATCGGATAGTCGCGCCCGACGATGGAGGTGAAGGACAGGAGCCCGAGCCCGTCGAGGGAGAAGATCGTCTCGATCAGCAGGGAGCCCGCGAAGAAGGCCGAGATGAAGGCGCCGGGAAAGCCCGCCACCACGATCAGCATCGCGTTGCGGAAGACGTGGCCGTAGAGCACCCGCCGCTCCGTGAGACCCTTCATCCGCGCCGTCATCACGTATTGCTTGCGGATCTCGTCGAGGAACGAGTTCTTCGTGAGCAGGGTCGAGGTGGCGAAGGCGCCGAGCACCAGGGCGGTGAGCGGCAGCGTCATGTGCCAGGCGTAATCGACGATCTTGCCCCACAGGGTGAAGTTCTCCCAGCCCTCGCTGGTGAGGCCGCGGATCGGGAAGACCTGCAGGAACGAGCCTCCGGCGAACAGGATGATGAGGGCGATGCCGAACAGGAAGCTCGGGATGGCGTAGCCGACGATGACGATGCTGGAGGTCCACAGGTCGAACCGCGACCCGTCCTTCACCGCCTTGCGGATGCCCAGGGGAATCGAGATCGCGTAGGACAGGAGCGTCATCCACAGGCCGAGCGAGATCGAGACCGGCAGCCGCTCGCGGATCAGCTGCAGCACCGAGACATCGCGAAAGTAGCTCTTGCCGAAATCGAAGGTGGCGTAATCCCACAGCATCTTGGCGAAGCGCTCGGGGGCCGGCTTGTCGAAGCCGAATTGCTGTTCGAGCTTCTTGATGAAGGCCGGGTCGAGGCCCTGCGCGCCGCGATAGCGCGAACTCGCCTCCGAGCCGCCGCCGGCCGAGCGCCCGCCGCCGCCGAGATCGCCGGCGCCGCCGGTGACGCGGGACAGGCTGCCCTCGTTCTGGCCCTGCAGCTGCGCCAGCACGCGCTCCACCGGCCCGCCGGGGGCGAATTGCACGATGACGAAGGTGATGAGCATGATCCCGAAGATCGTCGGGACCATGAGGGCGATGCGGCGCAGGATGTAGGCGAGCACGTCAGGTCCTCAGTTCCGGCCGATGCGCCGGGCCTTGTCGGCATCGTGCCACCAGATCGACGGCGCGCCGAGATCGTAGGCCGGTCCCGGCGACGGGTGGCCGTAGACGTCCCACAGGGCCAGCCGGTGATCCGGCTTGTACCACATCGGAACCCAGTAGCGGCCCGCGCGCAGTACCCGGTCGAGGGCGCGGGCGGCGGTGATGAGATCGGAGCGCGAGGTCGCCTCGGTCACCTTGTCGATCAGCGCATCGATGGCGGGGCTGGCGATGCCGGACAGGTTGTTCGATCCCGGCGTCGCGGCGGCCCGCGACCCGTAGGCCTCGCGCAGTTCAGGGCCCGGCGTCAGGCTGCTGCCGTAGCGGCGGCTCACGACGTCGAAGTCGAAATCCTTCAGTCGGGCCTGGTACTGCGCCGCGTCGGCGAGACGGATGCGCGCCTTGATCCCGATAAGCCCGAGGTTGCGAATGAAGGGGTGGGTCACCGGCTCGAAGACGGGATCGTCGTTAAGGAACTCGATCTCGAGGGGCCTGCCGGACGACAGGCGGACCACGCCGCCCTCGCGCGTGCACCCGGCCTCGCGCAGGAGCGCCGCGGCACGGCTGAGCAGGGCGCGATCCTGGCCCGACCCGTCCGTCGCCGGTGGGCTCCAGGCCTCGCCGAACACGTCCGCCGGCAGGTCGGCGCGCAGGGGGGCGAGGAGAGCCAGCTCCTCAGGGGGCGGGCGTCCGGTCGCCTTGAGGTCGGAATTCTCGAAATACGAGGCGGTGCGTTCGTAGGCGCCGTACATCAGGTTGGCGTTCGACCAGGTGAAGTCGAAGCACAGGCCGATGGCCTCGCGCACGCGGGGATCGGCGAAGGCCTCGCGGCGGGTGTTGAGCCACCAGCCCTGCGTGCCGGAGGGGCGGGCATCGGGCACCACTTCCTTGCGCACGCGGCCCTCGCGGAGGGCGGGGAAGTCGTAGCCCGTCGCCCAGACGCGGGCGGTGAACTCCTCGCGGAAGGTGAAGATGCCGCCCTTGAACGCCTCGAACGCCACCTGGCGATCGCGAAAATACTCGTAGCGGATCTGGTCGAAATTGTTGTGCCCGACCATCACCGGCAGGTCGGCGGCCCAGTAATCGGGCACCCGCTCGAACTCGATGAAGCGGCCGGCTTCCAGGCGCCCGACCTTGTAGGGGCCGGACCCCCTCGGCGGCTCCAGGGTGGAGGCCTCGAAGTCCCGTCCGGCGTAATAGGCCTTCGAAAAGATCGGCAGGGTGGCGACGAAGAGCGGCAGGTCGCGGCTGCGGCCCTTCTCGAACCGGACGACCACGGTCTCGTCGCCCTCGGCCACGGCGTCCGCCATGTCCCGGATCACCTGGGAGATCTCGGGGTGCCCCTTCTGCTTCAGCAGGTTCAGGGTGAAGGCGACATCGCCGGCGGTGAGGCGCGAGCCATCGTGGAACCGCGCCTGCGGGCGCAGGCCGAAACGGTAGGTGAGGCCGTCCTCGCTCGCCTCGACTTCACGGGCGACGAGGCCGTAGAGCGCGTCCGGCTCGTCCAGCGCCCGCACCATCAGCGCATCGAAGGTGAGGTTCATGCCGGCCGCACCATTGCCGCGCAGGACGTAGGCGTTCAGCGTGTCGAACGTGTCGCCGGCCTGATTGCCGAAGGTCGAGGACAGCTGAGCCGAGAACCGGCCGCCGCGCGGCGCCGCCGGGTTCGCATAGGCGAAACGCGGAAAATCGGCCGGGTATTTCAGCTCGCCGAAACTCGACATGCCGTGGCTCGGCCCGGTGGGGGCGGCGCGAGCCGGCCTCGGCAGGGCCGTGGCGATGCCGAGGGCGCCGGCCCCGACGACGAAGTCCCGGCGGCTCGGCGCCCCCCTCACCGGGGTGCCCCGGTCTTGGCGGCCAGGGCCTCGTCGTACCACCACGTGGTCGGGAAGCCGGAGGAGCCGTAGAGCGGCAGGGTCGCCGGGTGCGCGAACCGGTTCCAGCGCAGGGTCCGGGACACGTTCGAGGCCCATTGCGGCACGACGTAGTTGTGCGACAGCAGCACCCGGTCGAGGGCATGGGTTGCGGCGAGCACGCCCGGCCGGTCCTTGGCGAAGATCACCCGCTCGATCAGCGTGTCGATGGCCGGGTCCTTGATGCCGATCAGGTTGCGCGACCCCTGCTTGTCGGCGGCGGCCGAGCCCCAATATTCGCGCTGCTCGTTGCCGGGCGAGAGCGACTGGCCCCAGGAACTCGTGGTCACGTCGAAATCGAAGGCGCGCAGCCGGTTCTGGTACTGCGCCTGATCGATGACGCGGAGCGAGGTCTGGATGCCGATGAGCTTCAGCTGGGCCGAGAACGGCAGGACCACCCGCTCGAACACGCTCTGGAACTCCAGGAACTCGACGGTGAGCGGCTCGCCGGTCTTCACGTTGGTCATGCGCCCGTCGCGGAGTTCGTAGCCGGCCTCCTTGAGGAGACGCACCGCCTCGCGCAGGTTGGCGCGCACGGCATCGGGCGTGCCGTTCACAGGGTTGGTGTAGGGCGTCGTGAGGACGGCGGACGGCACCTTGTCCTTCACGCCGTCGAGGATCGCCAATTCCTCGCCCTGCGGCAGGCCGGAGGAGGCGAGTTCCGAGCCGAAATAATAGGAATCGATGCGCTTGTAGAGGCCGAAGAACAGCGCCCTGTTCATCTCCTCGAAGTTCATGGCGAGGTTGAAGGCGCGGCGCACCCGCTCGTCGGCGAATTTCGCCTTGCGCGTGTTGAAGACGAAGGCCTGCATGATGCCGTTGCCGCGATCGGGGAATTCCTCCTTGATCAGGCGCCCCTCCTTCACGGCGGGGAAGTCGTCATAGGCGGTGGCCCAGTTGCGGGCGACGTTCTCGGCGCGGAAGTCGAAGAGGTCGCCCTTCAGCGCCTCGATCAGCACGGTGGCGTCACGAAAATACTCGTTGCGCATCGTGCCGAAATTGTTGCGTCCGGCATTCACCGGCAGGTCGGCGCCCCAGTAATCGGCGACGCGCTCATAGGTGGCGCTGCGGCCGGGCTCGAATTTGGAGAGGCGATAGGGGCCGGAGCCGAGGGGGATCTCGAGGGTGGTCTGGGTGACGTCGCGCTGGCGCCCTTCCGCGTCCTTGGCCGTCCACCAGTGCTTGGGCAGAACGCGGAGCTGGCCGAGCACCTGCGGCAGTTCGCGGTTGCCCTTCTCGGTGAAGGTGAAGGTCACCTCGCGCGGGCCCGTGACCTCGCCCTTGGCCACCGTCTGGTAATAGGCCGCGTAGAACGGGCTGTTGGCCTTCAACGTCTCGTAGGACCAGACCACGTCCTCGGGCGTGATCGGTTTTCCGTCGTGCCAGCGGGCATTCTCGCGCAGGCGGTAGCTCACGGAGGAGAGGTCGTCGGCGAGGCGCACGCCTTCGGCGAGGAGCCCGTAGGAGGTGAACGGCTCGTCCAGCGACTCCGTCATCAGCGTATCGTAGATCTGCGCGACCCCGCCTTCGAGATCGCCCTTCAGGCCCGCCACGACGAGGTTGAAATTGTCGAAGCCGCCCTGGGCGCCGAGGCGGACGAGGCCGCCCTTGGGGGCCTTCGGGTCCGCGTAATCGAACTGCCTGAACCCGGCGGGGTATTTCGGCTCGCCCATCAGCGTGAGGGCGTGGACCCATGGGGCGCCGTCGGGGGCGGCCCTGGCACCGCCGGCGAAGGCGGCGACCGCGAGGGAGGCGGCGAGAAGGCGTCCGATCAGGGCTGTTCGCATCACGAGGCGGCTGTCTCCCGAATTCCGTTGCCCGTGCGGTCGAGGGCGCGGGCGGGATGTCCTTCTAGGACGTCGGGACAGGCCACGCCAAGCGGGCACGTCTCCGGCGCGTCGCTCCAACGCGCCGGAGGAACGGTCGTTTGAAGGGCGTCATACCAAGTCTCACTGACTTTGACCCATAGGTCAGAGTCAGTGAGGTCCGGCGGACGACCGCCGCCGCGCAGTCGCGCGGGCAGACCTCGATGAGTCAGACTCAACGAGGTCCGGTATCAGACGATCTGGACGCTCTTGGACGTGATCTCGGAGAGCTTGGTGGCTCCGACCTGGCGCATGATCGTCTCGAACTCGCGCTGCATCAGGGTGAGCACCATCTCGACGCCGGGCTGGCCGAAGGCGGCGAGGCCCCAGACATAGGGGCGGCCGACGCAGACGGCGGTGGCGCCGAGCGCCAGGGCCTTCAGCACGTCGGTGCCGCGGCGGAAGCCGCCGTCGATGAGGACCGGCACCTTGCCGTTCACGGCGGCGACCACCTCGGGAAGGGCACCGATGGTCGATTGCAGGCTCTCTTCGGCGCGGCCGCCATGGTTCGAGACGATGAGCGCATCGACGCCGTGGGTCAGGGCGATCTTGGCGTCTTCCTGGGTCATGATGCCCTTGAGGACGAGTTTGCCCTTCACGATGCCGCGCAGGCGCTTCACGTAATCCCAGGTCATGCCGGTGCCGTAGAGGTTGGTCACCTTCGACACGTCGATGTCGTCGAACATCGGCTTGCGGCTGACTTCGTTCTTGAAGCCCGGCGTGTGGCAATCGGTACAGGTGCGGGTGTCGGCCCGGCGCTCGCGGAACAGCGTCTCGGTGTTGCGGCCGCCCTGGCGGTCGACGGTGAGCACGATGGCCGGAGCACCGGCGGCTTCCGCGCGCTTCACCAGCTTCTCGGTCACGGACCAGTCGTCGGTGGGGTAGAGCATGTACCAGACGGGGGCGCCGCGCTCCTTGATGACGTCCTCGATGGAGGTGCTGCCCACCGTGGACAGGATCATCTGGTGACCCTTCACCTTGCAGGCGCGGGCCGCGGCGGCCTCGGCTTCGGGATGGAAGGCGCCGACGCTGCTGACGGGGGCGAGCGCGATCGGGCTCGCCCAGGTCTCTCCGAAGATCGTCACGGTGGTGTCGATCTTGCGGACATCGATCAGGCGGCGGGCGCGGACGTGGATCCTGTCGAAATCGTCTCGGTTGGCCTTCAGCGTCTTGTCGGCATCGACGCCGCTGGCGAGGTAGCCGTAATGCGCCGGCGGCAATTCCTTCTTCGCCACGGGCTCGAAATCGAACACGTTGAGGGCCTGAGCCGGAGAGGCGATGAGGTCGCCGTTCATCACGGGGGCGGCGCGCAGCACGTCGTAGCTCTGGGCCACCGCTTCCGTGGTTCCGAGGGCGGCGAGTCCCGCCAGGGCGCGTGCGGCGCTCGGCGCGAACAGGGGGCTGGAGGAGAAGTAGGCCAACAGTTTCCGGCGATGGATCAATGCGCGTTCACCCATGGCAGACTGTTCCTCGACACCGTTCGACATCCGTCTCGCTCTCGCTTGCTTCGATTTGCGGCACCTTCCTGCACCAATTCTATTGTGCGATGCAATAACTGATATAATTCTAGATTGTAGCGCGCAGGGCTCCGCTCGCCGTTCACGACGAAGGCGGGCAGTGCAGTATGATGAAGGAATCCTGACCCGAAACCGTTGGTGGGCGGCGATCTTGGTCGATTCGTGTGCGGTCTCGCGCGTTCACGATGGCGCGACCCGCGCGAGGCTCGAACTCGGCCGGTCACGTGATTCGCGGAATGTTACCGCACTGCAATATGCGCGTGGGCCGATCGGCGGGTCGTCTGGAAACGGGAAAGGCGCGGACACGCCGCGCCTTTCCGTCGAGCCGATGACGAGGATGTCGCCTCAGGACGACGCTTATTGGGCCGGCTTCTCCTCCGGCGCCTTCTCGACCGCCGGCTTGTCATCGGCCGAGGCGGCCTTCTCCACGGCGGGGAGGGGCGCCGGGGTATCGGCCAGCGAGCGCAGATAGGCGATCACGTCGGCGCGCTCCTGCGGCGCCTGGATGCCGGCGAAGGCCATCTTGGTGCCCGGCACGTAGGTCTTCGGATTGGTGAGGAAGTGGTCGAGCTCGTCGTAGGTCCAGGTACCGCCCTTCTCCTTCAGGGCGGCGGAATACTCGAACCCGCTCTCATGGGCGCGCTGACGGTCGACCACGCCCCAGAGATGCGGGCCGACCTTGTTCGGGCCGCCCTTCTCGAAACTGTGGCAGGCGGCGCATTTCTTGGCTGCGCCGGTGCCCTTCTCGACGCTGGCGCTGGCGAGGCGGACCGGGAGGGGCTCGGCCTTCACCGCGGCGGCGGCGGCACCGCCCCCGGCCGCCTCGGGCTGAGGCTCGGGCAGGGCGTAGCCCGCATTTCCCGCCGGTTTGGGGCTGTAGATCAATTCGGCGACGAAGCCGGACCCGATGGCGAGAAGGAGAGTGCCGAGTACGGCGCCCGCGACCTTGTTCAGCTCGAAAGAGTCCATTCTCGACAACTCCGGGGGCGCCCGCCGGTTGCGGCGGCATGCGAGGCCCGGTGAGCGGATGCCCCGGACACTGGAAATGTTCGAGGGTGAATAGCGGCTAAGGGCCGACCTTGACAATGGCGGAGAGGGCGGCCGTGTAGTCGCAGAGCGCCGGATGTCATTCCTTGGCACCTGCGACCGCGTGCCGATGACAAGGCGGACGGCCCCTGCTACTCCCCCGGCTCGCTGCAGAGATACGCCGGTCGATGTCGGATCCCCTCGTTCTCATCCCCGCCCGCATGGCCGCCACCCGGCTGCCGAACAAGCCGATGGCCGACATCGCCGGCGAGCCGATGATCGTCCATGTCTGGCGCCGCGCCGTGGAGGCCGGGATCGGGCCGGTGGTGGTGGCCACGGATGCCGTCGAGATCGTCGAGGCGATCGAGCGGGTCGGCGGCCTCGCGACCCTCACCCGGGCCGATCATCCCTCCGGCTCGGACCGGCTGGCCGAGGCCCTGGACATCATCGATCCGCAGGGCAACCACGACGTGGTGGTCAACGTGCAGGGCGACCTGCCGACGATCAACCCGGCGATCATCGGCGCTTCGATCACGCCGCTGGCGGACAGGGCCGTGGACATCGCCACCCTCTGCGCCCTCATCACCCGCGACGAGGAGCGGCACGATCCCAACGTGGTGAAGCTCGTCGGCCACCATGTGGGGCCGAACCGCCTGCGCGCCCTCTACTTCACGCGGGCGCAGGCGCCCTGGGGGGAGGGGCCGCTGTTCCACCATATCGGCCTCTACGCCTATCGCCGCCGGGCGCTCACCCGGTTCATGGCCATGCCCCCCGGCGAACTCGAAACCCGCGAGAAGCTGGAGCAGCTGCGGGCGCTGGAGGCGGGCATGCGCATCGACGCCATCATCGTCGACGACCTGCCGCTCGGCGTCGACACCCCCGCCGATCTCGAACGGGCGCGGGCCGTGCTCCTGGCCCGGCGCCTCAACTGACGAACCGAGTCATCCCCCCATGTCCGATACGACCGAATCCCGCACCACGATCTCCTACCAGGGCGAGCCGGGCGCGAATTCGCACATCATCTGCGCCCAGGCCTATCCCGACTGGACGCCGCTGCCCTGCGCCTCGTTCGAGGAGGCCTTCGCGGCGGTGAACGACGGCCGCGCCGCCCTGGCGATGATCCCCATCGAGAATTCCATCGCCGGGCGTGTGGCCGACATCCACCATCTGATTCCGAGTTCCAACCTCCACATCGTGGCCGAGCACTTCCTGCCGATCCATTTTCAGCTGATGGCGCTTCCCGGTACGCCGATCGAGGCGATCCGGACCGTGCACAGCCACGTCCACGCGCTCGGCCAGTGCCGCAAGATCATCCGGCGGCTCGGGCTGAAGGCCATCGTGGCCGGCGACACCGCGGGCGCGGCGCGCGAAATCGCCGAAGCCGGCGATCCGAGCCGCGGCGCCCTGGCCCCGGCCATGGCGGCGGGCGTCTACGGGCTCGACATCCTCGCCCGCGACGTGGAGGACGAGAGCCACAACACCACGCGCTTCGTAGTGTTCTCGCCGGAGGCGGTGGAGGTGCCGCCCAATGCCGGACCGACGGTGACGAGCTTCATCTTCCGCGTGCGCAACATCCCGGCGGCGCTCTACAAGGCGCTGGGGGGGTTCGCCACCAACGGCGTCAACATGTCGAAGCTCGAGAGCTACATGGTCGAGGGCCAGTTCTCGGCGACGCAGTTCTATGCCGAGGTGGACGGCCATCCGGAGGATCCGGGCCTCGCCCGTGCCCTGGACGAACTCGCCTATTTCTCGCGCGAACTGCGCATCATCGGCATCTACCCGGCCCATCCGTTCCGCGAGACCACGCGGATGGCGGCGGAGTAGCAAGACATCCCTCCTCCCCACACGGGAGGGACGCGCCGAGCATCGCCTATTCCCGCTTGATGACCCGGTCGACCACGAGATCGGACCAGAAGCCCGGCCTGAACTCGCGCTTCAGGGCCTCGGGGTCGTAGACCGTCTCGACCCAGGTCAGGAAACCCAGTCCCTTCGCTTCGCCCTCGCGCAGGTAGAGATCGAAGAACGCGTCGAGGATTCCGGTCTTGGCGAAGCGGAAATGGCCGTACCGCGCCGAGAGCTGACCCATCGCCTCCGAGACCGGCACGCCTTCGTGCAGGATGAGGAACAGGGCGGCACCGAGACCGGCCCGGTCGGCGCCTGACTTACAATGCATCACGGCGGGATACTGGACGCGTTCGAAGAACGCCTTCGCGCCGAGGATCGTCTCCTTCGACGGCGCCTCGCGCGAGCGCAGCACGAACTCCACGAGATCGAGCCCCTGCTGCGCGCAGGCCTCGCGCTGGAGCGGCCAGGAGCCGTGCTCGCGGCCGCCGCGCAGGGAGATCACCGTCCGCACGCCCTGCCGCCGGAACCAGGCGAGCTGGTGCGGCGTCGGTTGGGCCGAGCGCCAGACCTTGCCGGTGCCGATCTTGTGCCGGTTGAGATAGGCCAGCCGGAACACGCCGTGATCCACGAGCAGCATGTTCGCCCAGGCCCGCATGCGCGCGCCCCGGCCGGCGATCGGCTGCTCGAAGCGGGCGATCCGCGCCATGCGCCGGGCATACCGGATCTCGGGCTTGATGAATCTGTTGAACACGGGGGCCGGAAGCAACCTGTCGAGAGGAGCGTGCGGCGGCTCTAACAGTCGTGGCAGCGTCGGGCAAACGGATGTCTCCGAATCGCGCCACCCGCGCCCGACGAATCGCGTTTTCCGGAACTCGGCATCCGGCTTGCCTTCATCATGCCCGTATCGTGGATTTCGATGCGCGATCGTTCCCGTTTCCACCAAGCGTAGGGACAGTCATGAAGACGAGCACCACCAGCATCCGCCGCGCCCGTCCGCGAGACGCCGATCGGTTGAGCGACGTCTTCGACGAAACCTGGCGGGAGGCCTATCGCGGCATCATTCCCGGCGTCTCGCTGGAACGGATGATCTCCCAGCGCCCCTCGCAATGGTGGCTCGGCGCGGCCCAGCGCAATCGCCCCCTGGTGGTGGTCGAGATCGGCGACGAGGTCGTCGGATACGCCATCTACGGGCAGGCGAGGGGCAGCGCCTTCAAGGCCTCGGGGGAGGTGGACGAACTCTACATCCTGCCGGCCTATCAGGGCCTGGGTCTCGGCCGACGCCTGTTCCGCGCGATCCGCAACGACCTCGCCGACCATGGACTGACGCGGGTTGGGGTCTGGACCCTGGCAGGTAACGAGCGCGCCTGCGGCTTCTACGCCGGTCTCGGCGGCGTGCAGGTGGCCGAGGCCGTCGACCGCATGGCCGGCGCCGTCCTCTCCAAGGTGGCCTACCGCTTCGAGTAGCCCCCGCGATCCCGCCTTCGGGGAACCCCGGAGGCGGGGCGGTACGTTGATCCCGCGCCCGGACACCGCCGTTCCCCGATGTCGGGAACGCGTCGCGAGGCCCCCGCGCCGGATCAAGGATCATGATGATTGCCCACCAACAGGATCCGTTACGCCGGGAATGCACGGCGCAGGATTGGGACGACCGCGTCACCCACCTCACCGAAAAACTGCCCGACCGGTTGCGGCGCGCCATCGAGTGGCTGCGCGAACCCTCCCGCCGCTGGGTGAGGATCGCTGCGGCGATCCTGTTCATCCTCGGCGGCATCTTCTCGATCCTGCCGGTGCTCGGGCTCTGGATGCTGCCCGTGGGGCTCGCGCTCCTCAGCCAGGACATCCCGGCCCTCAAGGTCCCCCTCGAACGCTCGGCCCGCTGGATCGAGGGGGTCTGGCGGCGCTGGTTCGGCTCGGGCGAGACAAAGTCCTGATCCGCCGCGCCGGCCCCTGACCGCTCCTGTACGGCCACAGCTTCGACGGGGGGCCCAACGGGTCGGACGTGGTGATCGCGTTCATCTACGGGCGGGCGTGAGGTTCACGGGGACTCCCCATCGTTGGGCGACGGGATTCGTACCCCTCCTCTTTCGCGCAGAGTGCGTCCCTCTCGAACTTTTGGGGAGAGTTCAGGAGTGCGGGGGGCTCCCCCAGCCTCCGGAGCATCAGGGTCACCCGCCCACCTCCAAATCCTCCCCGCAAGGGGGAGGAAGGCAGGACCGCACAGCCCGCGAACGATGTGAATGCCGCCGACCCCGGTTGAAACGGGCGGGGCTTTCCCGGCCGAAAAAGCCTGCGACGGTTACGATAAGCCGCAAAAGCCCCCTGCATCGGGCGAGGGTCGATTTCCTTTACCGCGGAAGGGATTTAAGAGACGCCGAAACAGCGCCTTGGATTGCTGCAGGCTCGAGTGAGGACCACATGATCATCGATTCCATCTCGATCGGGAAGAACCCGCCGGACGACGTCAACGTCATCATCGAGGTGCCAATCGGCGGCGATCCGATCAAGTACGAGATGGACAAGGAATCCGGTGCCCTCGTGGTCGATCGGTTTCTCTATACCGCGATGCATTACCCGGGGAACTACGGTTTCATCCCCCACACGCTCTCGGGTGACGGCGATCCCTGCGACGTTCTCGTAGCGAATACGCGCGCCATCGCGCCCGGCGCGGTCATCAGCGTCCGCCCGGTGGGCGTCCTCGTGATGGAGGACAATGCTGGCGAGGACGAGAAGATCATCGCCGTGCCCTCGCGCCACCTGACGATGCGCTACGACCGGATAGAGAACTACACCGACCTGCCGGACATCACGATCCAGCAGATCCAGCACTTCTTCGAGCATTACAAGGATCTGGAGCCCGGCAAGTGGGTGAAGATCAAGCGCTGGGGCGACAAGGCGGAAGCCCAGCGCCTCATCAACGAGGGGATCGAACGCGCCAAGGCCGAGAAGGCCTGAGCCCCGGACCTCGTCACAACGCCTCGCCCCGCATCAGCCGGGGCGAGGCCCCCCGCGAGGCCGAGGCCTCGCCGATGAACAGCGACTTCAGGCCGGGCATCCGGTCGACGAGGCCGAGCCCCAGGTCGCGCATGAGGCGGACCGGCAGGATGTCGTTGGAGAACAGGCGGTTCAGCCCGTCCGTGGCCGCCGCCATGGCGAAGGTATCGAAGCGGCGGCTGCGCTCGTAGCGCTGCAGCACATCCTTCGCCCCCGGATCGAGGCCGAGGCGCAGGGCCTCCGTGATCTCCTCCGCCAGGGAGGCGGCATCGGCGAGGCCGAGATTCAGCCCCTGGCCGGCGATCGGGTGAATGACGTGTGCGGCATCGCCGAGGAGCGCGAGTCGCTCGCCCCGGAAGCTGCGTGCCATGCCGAGGGAGAGCGGATGGGCGCTCGGCCCGTCCTCGATCACGAGGCGGCCGAGATTGAGGCCGAAACGCCGTTCGATCTCGTGGAGGGTCTCCTCCCGGCTTCCGCCGATCAGCGCCTCCACATCCGCGTCCCGCTCCGTCCACACGATGGAGGAACGGTGGCCGAGCACGCCGCCATCGACCAGCGGCAGGATCGCGAAGGGGCCGCTGGGCAGGAAATGCTCGAAGGCCCGGCCGCCATGGGGGCGCTCATGCCCGATCGTGGCGACGATGCCCATCTGCGGATAGGATCGGCCGACCCAACCGATCCCGGCCGCCTCGCGCAGCCTCGACCGCGCTCCGTCCGCGGCGACCAGCAGGGTCGCCTCCGTCTCGCGCCCGTCGGCCAACCCGAGGGCGATGATCCGGCCGTTCGCCTGCGCTTGGCGGATGCCGACCGGCTCGAAGGCGACCCCGACGGCTCGCGATGCCGCCAGCAGGCCGTCGACGAGGAACTCGGCCTCGACCATATGGGCGAAGGGCTCACCGACCGGAGGCGTTTCGCCCGTGCCGTCCTGGCCGAAGGTCAGGAAGACCGGCCGGACCGGATCCGCCAGCCGGCTGTCGCTGATCGCCATGTCGAGGATCGGTTCCGCCGCGTGGGCGACGTCGGCCCAGATTCCCAACCGCGTCAGCATGCGCCGTCCGCCCGCCGCCACGGCGAAGGCGCGCCCGCGATGCCGGAGCGCCGCACGGTCGAGCCCCGGATCGAAGACGGTGACGTCCAGGGCATCGCCGTGGGCCTGGCGCAGGGCCAGCGCCAGGCTGAGGCCGGGAATACCGCCGCCGGCAATGGCCACCGTGCGGGGCGCGCCACCTTGCATGGATCCATCCAGGCCTTTGCCGCTCATGCCCTGCACCTCGTCGCCATTCCCGCAGCCTGCGTAACGTCGGATGTGGAGTGGCACCCCGCCGCGCCGGAGGCAACGCGCGAGAGCGAAGCATGATGCGTCGCCGCGAGGTCCGCACCGTCGTTTTGGACGACTGCGCCCTTCATGCGGGGCGGGCCTTCCGTCGAGGGTGAGTCTTTCCTTCAGTGCGAGTCTTGCCTTCAGTGTGAGTTGTTTCCTTCAGTGTGAGTCTTGCATTCCGTGCGCGCTGTGGCGATTCCCGCTGCGGTAAAGCCGCGATGCGCGGTCGCATCGATGTCCTCAGCCCGGTGAAAGGCTCGCATGACCGGATCCGTCGACGAACTTCTCGCCTGCCTCGACCTCGCGCGCCTCGACGAGGATCTGTTCCGGGGGCAGAGCATCGAGACCGGCTGGTTCCGGGTCTTCGGCGGCCAGGTGCTGGGACAGGCCCTCGTCGCCGCATCGCGCACGGTGGGGGCGAGCCGGCCGCCGCATTCCCTCCATGCCTATTTCATCCTCGCCGGAGACCCGGCCGCGCCGATCGACTACGCGGTGGAACGCATCCGCGACGGGCGCAGCTTCGCCACGCGGCGGGTCGTCGCCCATCAGCACAACCGCGCGATCTTCACCCTGTCGGCCTCCTTCCACACCGACGAGGACGGGCTCGTCCATCAGGCCGCCATGCCGGACGTGCCGGGGCCCGAGGCGCTGCTCGACGCCCCCGCCCTGGCCGCGCAGGCGGGGCCGTCGATTCCGGCGACGATGCGTGCCTATCTCGGTCGCGCCACACCGATCGCGCTGAGGCCGGTGGAGGTTCAGCGCTACATGTCCCGCGATCCGCGAGAGCCCCGCTTCCACGTCTGGCTCCGGGCCGGGGCACGCCTGCCCGACGACCCGGCCGTCCACCGCGCGGTCCTTGCCTATGCCTCCGACCTGATGCTCCTCGACGCGACGCTGATCCCCCACGGCCGGACGGTGTTCGATCCCGCGATCCAATCCGCGAGCCTCGATCACGCCCTCTGGTTTCACCGTCCCTTCCGCGCCGACGAATGGCTGCTCTATGCGCAGGAGAGCCCCATTGCCTCCGGCGCACGCGGATTCGCCAGGGGATCGATCTTCACCAGGGAGGGGGAGCTCGTGGCCTCCGTCGCCCAGGAGGGTCTGATCCGTCCGACCGGGGACAGCTCCTGAAACACGGCAAGCTTTGCTTTACGGGCTGCCATTCTGCTCACGATATCGTCTGAATGATTATTCTTTAGGCGATCTCCGCGAAAATATCGCACGATCACGCGTCAGCGATCGATCACTTTGTGTGCAGAAGGCGGAATGACGAAAAGTTCCCTTTGGCATAGTCCTTGAATGATGGGCGCCGATCGCTTGGCCATTCCGGCTGGTGCGAAAGGCCGGATTGCCGGGCCGCGACGCAGATCGCGCCGGTGACCGGGGGCATCCAGAACAAAAGGGGGCGCCGCCCATGAAGATCGTGATGGCTATCATCAAGCCGTTCAAGCTCGAGGAGGTCAGGGATGCGCTGACCGGAATCGGCGTCCACGGCCTCACGGTGACCGAGGTCAAGGGTTATGGCCGCCAGAAGGGCCATACCGAAATCTACCGCGGCGCCGAATACGCCGTGAGCTTCCTTCCGAAGCTGAAGATCGAGGTCGCCGTCGCGTCCGAACTCACCAGCAGCGTGATCGACGCCATCGCCGCCGCCGCCCGCACCGGCCAGATCGGCGACGGGAAGATCTTCGTCGTGCCCCTCGAGAAGGCCGTCCGCATCCGCACCGGCGAGACCGACGTCGACGCGCTCTGAGCCATCGCCACGGCCGGACGACGCTTCGGCCCGCTGCCTCTTCCTTCCTTCACGTCACCACCGCACCGCGACCGGGAGTTCCGTTTCCATGAAACTTCGCAATGCCCTTGCGCTCGGGATGGGAGGCGCCGCGCTGGCCCTCCTGTTCGTCGAGCCATCCCTCGCACAGTCGCCGACCCCAGAAGTCGTTGCGGCGCCGGCCGCTGCCGCGCCCGTCCCCAACAAGGGCGATACCGCCTGGATGATGGTCTCGGCCGTCCTCGTGCTGCTGATGACCGTGCCCGGCCTGGCGCTGTTCTACGGTGGCCTCGTGCGCACTAAGAACATGCTCTCGGTGCTGACGCAGGTCTTCGCCATCGCGTCCATCGTCTGCCTTCTGTGGGTCGCCTACGGCTACAGCATGGCCTTCACCAACGGCGGCGGTCTCAACGACTTCGTCGGCGGCTTCTCCAAGATCTTCCTGAAGGGCGTCGATCCGTCCACCACCGTGGCGACCTTCTCCAACGGCGTCGTCATTCCCGAATACGTCTACATCTGCTTCCAGATGACGTTCGCGATGATCACGCCCGGCCTCATCGTCGGCGCCTTCGCCGAGCGGATGAAGTTCTCCGCCCTGCTCGTGTTCTCGGTGCTGTGGGTCACGCTGATCTACTTCCCGATGGCGCACATGGTCTGGTACTGGGGTGGTCCCGACCTCGTCGGCAACGCCGCCAAGGCCCTGGCCGCAGCCACGGACGACGCCTCCAAGGCGACGGCGCAGGCCGCTCTCGACGCGGTCAACGCCGATGCCGGCATGATCTTCAAGTGGGGCGCCCTCGACTTCGCCGGCGGCACCGTCGTGCACATCAATGCGGGCATCGCGGGCTTCGTCGGCTGCCTGATGCTCGGCAAGCGGATCGGCTACGGCCGTGACCTGCTCGCCCCGCACTCGCTGACCATGACCACCATCGGCGCCTCGCTCCTCTGGGTCGGCTGGTTCGGCTTCAACGCCGGGTCGAACCTCGAAGCCAACGGCTCCGCGGCTCTGGCCATGATCAACACCTTCGTCGCCACCGCCGCCGCCGCCGTCTCCTGGCTGTTCGTGGAGTGGATGCTCAAGGGCAAGCCCTCGCTCCTGGGCATGCTGTCGGGCGCCATCGCCGGCCTCGTCGCCGTCACGCCCGCCGCCGGCTTTGCCGGTCCGATGGGCTCGATCGTCCTCGGCCTCGTCGCCGGTGCCGCCTGCTTCATCATGTGCTCCACGGTGAAGAACGCCCTCGGCTACGACGATTCCCTCGACGTCTTCGGCGTCCACTGCATCGGCGGCATCCTCGGTGCCCTGGCCACCGGCATCCTGGTGAGCCCGGACCTCGGCGGCGTCGGCATCCCCGACTACACCAGCAAGCCCGGTGAACTCGCCGTCGGCGCCTACGACATGGCGGCGCAGCTCCTCGCTCAGGGCAAGGCCGTAGGCTTCACCCTCCTGTGGTCCGGCATCGGCTCCGCCATCCTGTACAAGCTCGTCGACCTCACCATCGGTCTGCGCGTGACCCAGGACGAAGAGCGCGAAGGCCTCGACATCGCCGACCACGGCGAGCGCGCTTACAACTACTGAGCTCGCCGGATCGCGAGATCCGCATCACCACGAGGCCCCGGTCGCCAGGCGACCGGGGCCTTTTTCATGGCCGCCACAGGGGTCGCCGACCATCTCCGGCAGCGCTGGACTTTAGGCATCCGCCTCTCGGACGGCCCCGGCCCGCCGGAGTGCGGCAAGAATGTGATGCAAAAACAACATCCCCACGGCAAGTCGTGGAACAGGTCAAATTTGCCTATTTACTAGGCAGTTGCATCAAAGTTAGTTTTGCGATGACCGGCGGGATTGGGCAACTTCCACATCACAGAATAACTGGGGCTGAACTCAAATGACACTGAAGCTGACCGCACTGGGGACTGCCGCTTCCCTCGCCGCTTTCCTGAGCGTTGGCAGCGTCAACGCCGCCGACCTCGCCGCCCCGAAGGTCATGCCGGCGGAGGCGAAGGTCGCCGATCCGCTGATCGGCTTCTCGTTCGGCTCGCGCTACCAGACGGACTACAACTTCCGCGGTGTGTCGCAGTCGAACCGCCAGGGCAGCTACCAGTCCTTCTTCGAGGCCCAGTATTTCGGCGGCTTCGCCTATACCGGCCTCGCCACCTACCAGACCCGCCTGCCCACGCAGCCGGATATGGAGTTCGATCTCGCCGCCGGTATCCGTCCGACCTTCGACAAGTTCGCCCTCGATCTCGGCGTGCTCTACTACTTCTACCCCAATGAGAAGCGCCTGCTGGGACCGGGCGGCGCGTTCCTGACCACCGCCAACACCGACTTCATGGAATATGCCGCCAAGGGCACCTGGACCGCGACGGATTCGCTGACCCTCGGCCTCAACGTGTTCTACTCGCCGAACTTCCTCGGCCAGCACGCCAACGGCACCTACACCTCGGGCACCGCCGCCTACACCCTGCCGGCGAACTGGTTCTCGTTCCTGCCGGAGGCCTATGCCGGCGGCTTCTCGATCTCGTCCGAGCTCGGCTACTACTTCCTGACCGCCGCGAAGACCTCGGCCACCGGGCAGATCGCCTTCAACCTCCCGAGCTACCTCTACGGAAACGTCGGCCTGTCCTACACCTACAAGAACATCGTCCTCGATGTCCGCTACCACAACACCGACCTGAGCAAGACCGACTGCTTCAACTTCACCGGCGACTACCGCGGCTTCAACAACGGCGGGACCTCCAAGTGGTGCGGCGATGCCGTCATCGGCTCGATCACCTTCCAGACCTCCACGGCGGCTCCGGGCATCTATGCCGAGCCGGGCGGACTCCTGAACCTCTTCCGCTAAGCGCCAAGCTCAGCGATGGACGACGAAGGCCCCGGAGTGATCCGGGGCCTTTTTTTCGTCGGCGGTGCGGATGAGAATCGGCCGGGCGGGCCGTACACGCGGCCGGATTCACGGACATCTGTGCGGGCCGTGCTAACGATCTCTAAGCCTTAAACAGCCGTTAACTCGGTCGACATAGCGTTACCGGATCGTTTCTCCCTGCGTCTGGTCCCGTATGCGCTCGCTCCGCCGTTCCGCATCGCCTTACGACACCTTCGTCGACAGCTTCAGGCCGTTCCTGGCGAAGCGAATGACGGAGATGGGCGGTCTCATCCTGTTCGCGGGCGCGACCGCGCTTACGGTCGCCCTGGCGACCTGGTCCATCGACGATCCGAGCATCAACCACGCCACCGATCGTGCCGCACACAACGTGCTCGGCACCGGCGGCGCGGTGGTGTCCGATCTGGCGATGCAGCTCCTCGGTCTCGGCTCCCTGGCCTTCGCCCTGCCGCCGGCCTTCTGGGGAGTCCAGCTCATGCGGTCGCGGGAGCTGCCCCGGGGCGGCCTGCGGCTCACCCTCTGGATCATCGGCTTCTTCGCCGCGAGCGCGGTGGCGAGCGCACTTCCCCCCACCGCCCGCTGGCCCTTGCCCACCGGGCTCGGCGGGGTCGCCGGCGATGCCCTCATCCATACCGCGCGGCTCATCGTCGGCGCCATCGCGTCCCCGGCCACGGCCCTCGTCGGTTTCGCCTTCGCTGCGGTGGCGATCCTCTGCCTCACCGGTGCCTGCCGCGCCGGAGCCGAGCCGGAGGAGGACTCCTACGATCAGCCCGCGTCCTCCGCGTCGCACCAGCGGCCGCAACCCTCCGCCCGGCACGACGGCCGTTACGAGGAGGACGAGCCGAGCCTCGGCATCGTCTCCCTTGGCACCCTGGCGCATCTTCTGATGGGCGGCCGGACCGCCATCGCCAGACGGATCGCCGAGTGGCGTGCCGACCGGGCGGCGGCGGCCACCGATCTCGCCTATGCCGGTGCCTCGCCGGCGCTCGCCGCGCGTCGCGCATTCTCCGACGGAGACGACGCGCCATGGTCGACCCATGCGCCGCAGGACACCGGAACCTCGCCGAGAGGCGGTGCCGGTCAGGCGGCACCGCGGCAGGGTGGGGCGGATCCCGCCTCGGCCCGTCGCGAGCCGGTCTTCGAGCCGCAACTCGTGGCAGAGCCGCGGCCGGTCGCACGCCGCCCCCTCCCTGAGCCGATCCTGCACGACGACGAGCCGGACGACGGCGGCGAGGAGTTCTACGCGCCCGCCGAACCGGTGGCGGCGGAGCCGACCCCGCGCTCCCGCGTGGCCCCGGTGGCACCGTCCCCGGCTCCGGCACCGCTCCGGCGCGCATCGCCCGCGCCGGCCTATGGCGCGGAGAGCTATGCCCATCCCCCCCTCGAACTCCTCGGCGAGGCGCCGGGCCTGTCTCCTGCGAGCCAGGTCTCGACGGAAGCCCTGGAGCAGAATGCGACCCTGCTCGAGGCGACGCTCAGCGATTTCGGCGTGCGCGGCGACATCCTCGCCGTCCGCCCCGGCCCGGTGGTGACACTTTACGAGCTGGAGCCGGCCCCCGGCACCAAGTCGAGCCGGGTGATCTCCCTGTCGGACGACATCGCCCGCTCCATGTCGGCGGTCTCGGCCCGCGTGGCGGTGGTCCCCGGCCGCAACGCCATCGGCATCGAATTGCCGAATGCCAGGCGCGAGACCGTGTATCTGCGCGAGCTCCTCGCCTCGGCGGATTTCGCCGAGACGAAGCAGAGCCTCGCCTTGTGCTTAGGTAAGAACATCGGCGGCGAGCCGATCATCGCCGATCTCGCCAAGATGCCCCACCTGCTGGTGGCGGGCACCACGGGCTCGGGCAAATCGGTGGCCATCAACACGATGATCCTGTCGCTGCTCTACCGGATGAAGCCGGAAGAGTGCCGCCTGATCATGGTCGACCCGAAGATGCTGGAACTCTCCGTCTATGACGGCATCCCGCACCTGCTCTCCCCCGTCGTCACCGACCCGAAGAAGGCGGTCATCGCCCTCAAATGGGCGGTGCGCGAGATGGAGGAGCGCTACAAGAAGATGTCGAAGGTCGGTGTGCGCAACATCGACGGGTTCAACGCGCGCCTCGCCGAGGCTCGTGGACGCGGCGAGATCCTGACCCGAACGGTCCAGACCGGATTCGACCGCGAGACCGGCGAAGCGGTCTACGAGACCGAGGAGATGGATCTCAATCCGCTCCCCTACATCGTGATCGTGGTCGACGAGATGGCCGACCTGATGATGGTGGCGGGCAAGGACATCGAAGGGGCGATCCAGCGCCTGGCGCAGATGGCGCGTGCCGCCGGCATCCACCTGATCATGGCGACGCAGCGTCCCTCGGTGGACGTCATCACCGGCACGATCAAGGCGAACTTCCCGACCCGGATCAGCTTCCAGGTCACCTC
Organism: Methylobacterium sp. E-045; assembly: GCF_022829685.1. Classification (GTDB taxonomy): domain Bacteria; phylum Pseudomonadota; class Alphaproteobacteria; order Rhizobiales; family Beijerinckiaceae; genus Methylobacterium. Next base: position 392,708 of record NZ_JAKSYE010000125.1, on the reverse strand, counting down.
GAAGATCGACAGCCGGACGATCTTGGGCGAGATGGGCGCCGAGCAGCTGCTGGGCCAGGGCGACATGCTATTCATGGCCGGCGGCGGCCGTACCACCCGCGTCCACGGTCCGTTCTGCTCGGATTCGGAAGTCGAAAGCGTGGTCGCCCATCTGAAGCGCCAGGGCCGGCCCTCCTATCTCGAAGCCGTCACCGCCGACGATGCCGAGGACGACGACAAGGGGGGGAAGGGCGGCGGGAAATCGGCCAGGGGCTCGATCGACGAGATCGAGGTCGACGGCGCGGTCTTCGACCAGGGCAGCTTCGGCGAGAGCGGCGGCGACCTCTACGCCCAGGCGGTGCAGGTGGTCATGCGGGACAAGAAGGCCTCCACCAGCTACATCCAGCGCCGCCTGCAGATCGGCTACAACCGTGCCGCCTCGCTCATGGAGCGCATGGAGGTTGAGGGGATCGTTGGGTCGGCCAACCACGCGGGCAAGCGCGAGATCCTGGTGGAGCCCGATCCGCACGAGATGTGACGCGCCCCGTCAGGCGCGCGGACCCATCAGGATGATCCCGGTGCCGACGAGGCAGATCGCGGCTCCGGTCATATCCCACCGGTCCGGCCTCTGGCCCTCGGCGAGCCAGAGCCAGAGGATCGAGGCGGCGATGTAGACGCCGCCATAAGCCGCGAAGGCCCGCCCCGCCGCGTCGCTCTCCACCCTGGTGAGCAGCACGGCGAAGAGGACGAGGGACGCCACGCCCGGCAGCGCCCACCAGGCCGAGCGGCCGAGCCGAAGCCACGCCCAGAAGGCGAAGCACCCGGCGATTTCGGCCAGCGCGGCACCGGCATAGACGAGGGCGGTGATCAAAAATTCGCTCCATCACGAAGGGGGCCGCGCGCCGCGGTCCCATGCCGGTCAGCCTCCCGCGGGGACGACGACCCGCGAGGGCCGGGCCTCGGCCTCCCGCCCGACATTCAGGCCCAGGATGGATCCGAGTGCCGAATCCAGCCGGGCATGCCGGAAGGTGAACCCGCTGGCGAGCGCTTTCTCGGGCAGCACCCTCTGACCGCCCAGGAGCATCTCCTCGGCGAAGTCGCCGCCCAGGCGGCGCAGGGGCAGCGCCGGAAGGGGGAGGATCGCCGGGCGGCGGAGCTGCCGCGCCAGGGACGCGGCGAAATCGGCATTGCGGACCGGCTCTGGCGCGGTGCCGTTCACCGGCCCGTTCAGGGACGGCGTCGCGATGGCATGGCAGATCAGGCGGACGAGGTCGTCGCGGGAAATCCACGACATCCATTGCCGCCCGGAGCCGATCCGTCCCCCGAGGCCGAACTCGAACGGCATGAGAAGCCGCGCGAGGAGGCCGCCCTCGACGCCGAGCACCAGCCCGGTGCGAAGGAGGACGACCCGTGGGCCGAGGGACGCGATCGCCATCGCCTCCCGCTCCCAGGCCTTGCACACCCTGTGGGTGAAGGCGGGAGCGGCCGGGCTCGATTCGGTGAGGCTCTCATCCCCGCGCGAGCCGTACCATCCCACGGCCGAGCCGCTGACGACGACGGACGGTGGCCGGTCGAGGCGGCCCACCAGCCTGGCGAGCCTCCGGGTCGTCCTCAGTCGCGATGCGAGGATCGCCCGACGTTTGGCGCGGGTCCACAGCCCGTCGGCGATCGCTTCGCCGGCGAGATTCACGATGGCGTCGAGCCGCGTGTCGGCCGGCAACTGGTCAAGGCTGGTGACGATTCTCAACGGCGCCGGCAACGCGACCGCCTTCGCCCCGTCGCGGGTCAGGACGGTTACCTCGTGGCCAGCTGCCACGAGACTTGCGGCGAGGCGCTGGCCGACGAACCCGGTGCCCCCCGTGACGAGGATCCGTCTGGCGGGTGCGAGCGCATCCGCGAGCTCGGCCGGCGCGGGCAGGCCCAGGCGCTCGGACCGCTCGGCCGCGAACCAGTCGCGCGGGCCGAAGACCGCGACGGAGAGCGAGGCCGCCAGAGCGAGAACGCTCCAGGCCCCGTGGCTGACCCAGGCGATGCCCGTCGCTTCGCCGGCCCAGTCGAGCAGCACCGGCAGGATGAGGACGAGGATCGCACCGTAATTCAGCGCGAGGAGGGTGTGGTTCACCCGTTCCGTGGCCGGCAGGCGCCGGCTCAGATCCTCCTCCACGAAATCCATGAGCGTGATGACCACCTCGACGATGAGGACGCCCATGACGGCCCAGGCGAGCGGCCCCTTCGGCTCGGCGAAACCGAGGGTGAGGAAGAGCAGGGCATAGAGCCAGTTGCGCACGGCATGGAGACGCAGCTCTCCGCGCTGGGACGGGCGCCAGGCGAGGCGCTCGGTCAGTTCGTGGTGGTAGAGGGTGTCGAACGCCCCCATGGCGATCTGCACGGCGATGAGCGACCAGAGCAAGGTCGAGGTCATGATGTCGGGTCTCCCGCGTGATGGATCAGGCGTCGACGACGTCGCGGAACTCCGCCTCCTGGCGGATCAGCGTGCCGAACCAGGGATGGCGAATGGTGAGGATGAAGGCGAAGCGGTTCGCCCCGGTCTCGCCGTGGGTCACGGTGAGGCTGCCCGGCGTCAGGAAACCGGGCAGCGGCAGACGCCATCCGCCCAGCCGCAGGAAGTAGCGGCGGCTCGTAAAGACCAGCCTGCCGTCGACGACGGCGACATCGAGGCTCATGCCCAGGCCGCCGCCCACTTGCTCTTCGAGGCCGGTGGGCCCGGCGAAACGCTTGGCGGAATTGATGGTCTGGGGAAATCCGTTCGGCCGCGCGTAGAGCCGCGTCCAGACCTGCCCGCCACCCGCCGCATCCTCGGTGACGGAGACGACGCTGGCGTAGCCCGTGGCCCGGGAGGTGGGCAGCGGCCCGCCGACGATCCGGGCCATCTGGGCCACGGCCCAGCCGAGGCGGCTCATCCGCGTCTCGACCACGGTTCCCACATAGACGGCGCTGGTGCCGGGGTGGAGACGCTTGGTGAAGCGCCGGCGGATTGCGGGCGGGAGGCCGGTCCAGTCCTCGTCCGCGATCAGGCTGCGGAAGCGCAGGTCGCGGAGGTCGGCCTCCTGCGCACGGGCCGCCACGGGGCTTTCGCCGATGGGAGGCGCCCTCTTTACCGGCAGGGACATGATCTCGGCTCCCCGGTTCAGCTTTCGGGCTTGGAGGGCAGGAAACGCACGATCCGGCTGCCGAGCCGGATCAGCTTGGCGAGGGTCGCGTGCGGAACGCCGAGCATCTGGCTGTGCCAGCGGTCCATGGTCTCGGTGAAGTCGAGCATCGCCTTGAGGCGGCGGGAGGCGACGGCGCCGATGGCCGGATCGCCTTCGGCCTGCGCCACGCAGGTGCGCAGGGCCGCGATCGCCGGATCGATCTCGCGCTCCTTGCGGCCGGCGGCGATGCGCGTGACCATCTCCCACAGGTCGGTCTCGGCGACGAAGTGATCGCGGCGCTCGCCCAGCACGGGGACGCGCCGGATCAGGTTCCAGCCGGAGAGTTCCTTGAGCGACGTCGAGACGTTGGAGCGGGCGATGCCGAGGGTCGCCGCGATCTCCTCCGCCGCCAGGGGCTTGTCCGAGAGGTAGAGCAGGGCGTGAATCTGGGCGACGGAGCGGTTGACGCCCCATTGCCCGCCGAGATCCCCCCAGTGGAGGATGAAGCGCTCCACCGCCACGGGGAGCTTTTCGGGTATGTCTGTAATTTCTGTCATGACAGAAATTACAGACATAATTGAAAACAAGTCAAGCGGCACTCGCGACCGGCGACGGCGAGCGCCGTGTCAGTCCGCGCTAAAACGATAGGTCGTCGTCGCCATGAAGACCGCGCCGGGGCGGAGCGTCGTGGAGGGAAAATCCGGCCGGTTCGGCGCGTCGGGAAACCCCTGCGCCTCGAAACAGACCGCATCGCCGGCCCGGTACGGCCGCCCGCCGGACCCGGTCACCGTGCCGTCAAGCATGTTGGCGGTGTAGAGCTGCATGCCCGGCTGGGTGGTGGCGACGTCGAGCCGTCTCCCGCTCGACGGGTCGAAGGCACAGGCCGCGTGCCGCAGGCGGCCGGGATCGCGCAGGACGAAGGTGTGGTCGTAGCCGTGCCCGAAGACGAGTTGCGGATCGGCGTCGCGGATGCGGGTGCCCAACGCTTCGGGCGCGCGGAAATCGAAGGCGGTGCCCGCCACGGGCCTGATCTCCCCCGTGGGGATCTGCCCGGCATCGGTGGGGAGATAATGGTCCGCCGCGATGGCGACCCGGTGCCGCATCACGTCCCCGGAGCCCTCGCCCGACAGGTTGAAGTAGCTGTGGTTGGTGAGGTTGACGATGGTCGGCCGGTCGGTCCGGGCCGAGTAGTCGATCCGCAGGGTCGCGTCGTCGCTGAGCGTATAAGCGACCTCGACGTCGAGATTGCCGGGAAAGCCCTCCTCTCCGTCGACCGAGCGGTAGCCGAGGACCAGGGACGCGTCGTCCGCCCGGATCACTTGCCAGATGCGCCGGTCGAACCCGCGCGTCCCGCCGTGCATGGTGTTGCCGCCGGCATTGAGCGGCAGCCGGTACTCGCGTCCATCGAGGTGGAAGCGGCCTCCGGCGATGCGGTTGGCGTAGCGGCCGATGATGGCGCCGAAATGCGCGTCGCTCGCCTCGTAGCCCGCCACGTCGCGGGGGCCGAGGACGACATTGGCCCAGTTGCCCTCGCGGTCCGGGGTGTCGATCCGGCTGATCACGCCGCCGTAATCGAGGATGTCGACGCGCAGGCGGGACCGGGCGAGCCTGTATCGCGAGACGGGGCTCCCGTCCTTCGTCTCTCCAAAGGTCTGTGCTGCCATGCCGGCATCCGTTTCGCGCGAGGAATCGTCGGGCCTCAACGCGCGGGATGCGGATCAGGGAGCGGCGGGGTCGTCCGCATCGCCGGAGAGCTGCAGGCGATGCAGGCGCGCATAGCCGCCCTGCGACGCCATAAGGGCGTCGTGCGTTCCGGTCTCGATGATCCGGCCGGCCTCCATGACCACGATCAAACCGGCATCGCGCACGGTGGAGAGGCGGTGCGCAATGACGAGGGTGGTCCGCCCCTGCATCAGGCGCAGCAACGCGCCCTGGACCAGCCGCTCGGATTCGGAGTCGAGGGCGCTCGTCGCCTCGTCGAGGAGCAGGATCGGCGCGTCCTTGAGGAAGGCGCGGGCCAGGGAGATACGCTGGCGCTCGCCTCCCGACAGGCGTCCGCCGGAGGGGCCGACGCGGAATTCGTAGCCCTCGTTCAGCCGGCTGATGAAGCCGTGCGCGGCGGCGGCTTCCGCGGCCGCCTCGATCTCCGCGCGGGTCGCACCGGGACGGCCGAACCCGATATTGGCCGCGACCGTGTCGTCGAAGAGCACCACGTCCTGGGAGACCACTGCCACGGCCGCGCGCAGGGAGGGGATCGTCACGTCGCGCAGGTCCGCGCCATCGATGAGCACCCGCCCGGCGGTCACGTCGTAGAGCCGCGGAACGAGGTTGAGCAGGGAGGACTTGCCGGAGCCCGAGCGTCCGACCAGGGCGACGGTGGCTCCGGCGGGGACGGTGAGGTCGATGCCCTCCAGGGCCGGTGCATCCTCGCGATAGCGGAAGCGGACGCTTTCGAACCGGATCTCTCCGCCCGTGACGACCAGCGGGACGGCATCGGGCTTCTCCCGGATGCGCGGCGCCTCGTCCATCAGCGCGAAGTAGCGCTGGAGCGCCGCGCCGGCTTCCTGGAGGATGGCATTGAGCGTACCGAGCGCGCGGGCGGGCTGGGCCGCCAGGAGCAAGGCGGCGACGTAGCCGGTGAAATCGCCCACCGTGCGGTCGCCGGACATGACGCGCTGGCCCACCAGCACCAGCACCGCCGCCACCGCGAAGCCGCCGCCGATCTCCAAGAGCGGATCGAGGCGTCCACGGGCATTGGCCGCCTTCATCTTGAGACGGCGGACATTGTCGAACGCGCCCGAGGCGCGGCCCTTCAGGTAGGATTCTAGGGCGTAGGTCTTGGCGATGCGGGCGCCCTGCAGGCTCTCGGTGATGAGGCTCGCCGTGAGGCCCATCTGCTCCTGCGTCGTGGTGGAGACCTGGCGCAGCTTCCGTCCGATGCGGCCGATCGGGCCGGCCACGAAGGGTACGACCACGGCCGCCACCAGGGTGAGCACCGGATCCATCCAGAGCAGCGCGACGACGAGGGCGATCAGCATGGCGAGATCGCGCAGCAGCACGGTGGAGATGCGGGTCAGCGCCTCCTTGATGAAGGCGAAATCCGTGGTGAAGCGCTGGGTGAAGGCTGCCGGGCTCTCGCGCCCGAGCTGGGCGAGGTCGGACTCGATGAGATGGCCGTAGAGCGCCGCCTGCATGTCGGCCTCGACCCGGGTCACCACCCGGTTGGTCAGCACCGTCTGGCCGAACAGGGCGAAGCCCCGGATCGAGGTGATGGCGATGACGATGATCGGGCCATAGGTGAGGGCGGAGGGGTCCTTGTGGTCGAAGGCGTCGAAGGCCCCCTTGATCAGAGCGGGATACAGCCCCGTCGCGATTCCGATGACGGCGATCAGCACCAGAACCACCGCGAGGGTCGCCCGGTGGGGCCGCAGCCAATCGCGCCAGACCCGGCCGATGAGGGGAAGGGTGTCACCCCTGAGAAGTGGCCTACGGCCCATGATCATCCGTTGTCTGGCGCGCGGGCAGGCGCCCGACATTCAGGCGGGGGTTTGCCGGGCGATGAAGGGAAGATCAAGCGACGCTCTCCATCTTGGCAATGTGATACTGTTACACTACAGAGGGCAGCCGCCCATCGGGCACCCTTCGCCAACCCCATCCTGTCGCCTTTCGATCGTGTGAAGCCGCTACGGCAGGCGATGGCCCACCGGGGCAGGGGAGGGACGGGAGGGGGCCGGGATCCGGCGGTGGCGTGGTCAAGGAGCGGGATGCATGCAATCGAGGCGCCACATCGTGAGATCGGCGGCAGCGGCCTGTTTCGGCCTGATGCTGGCCCTCGCCCCGGCCGGGACACCGGCGGAGGCGGCGGAACCGCTGAAGGCGGTGGCCACGTTCTCCATCCTCGGCGATCTCGTGAAGCAGGTTGCCGGTGACCATGCCGAGGTCGCGACCCTCGTCGGCCCCGATGCCGACGCGCATGGCTACAATCCCGCGCCCGCGGATGCGCGCAAGCTCGCCGCCTCCGATCTCGTCGTGGTCAACGGCCTCGGCTTCGAGGGCTGGCTCGACCGGCTGATCAAGGCCTCCGGCACCAAGGCCCCCGTCATCGTCGCCTCCAAGGGGGTGAAGCCCATCGAGGGCGACGACGACCACGACGGGGGCGGGCATGCGGGCCACGCCCATCACGACGATCCCCATGCCTGGCAGAGCATCGCCAATGTGAGGATCTACGTCGCCAACATCAGGGACGGGTTGTCGAAGGTCGATCCCGGCCGAGCCGCCGATTACGCCGCCAATGCCACGGCCTATCTCGCCACCCTCGACGGCTTGGAGGCCGACATCCGTAAGGCCATCGCGGCGATTCCCCCCGACCATCGCCGGATCATCACCACGCACGACGCGTTCGGCTACTTCACCGCCGCCTACGGCCTCGCCTTCATCGCGCCTCAGGGCGTGTCCACCGACAGCGAGGCGAGTCCGAAGGACGTCGCCCGCATCATCCGCCAGATCCGTCGCGACAAGATCCCGGCGGTCTTCCTCGAGAACGTCGCCGATCCACGCCTGATGCAGCAGATCGCGCGGGAGAGCGGCGCCGCGCTCGGCGGCAAGGTCTATTCCGACGCTTTGTCCGGCCCCGGCGGCCCTGCGCCGACCTACGTGGCGATGATGCGCAGCAACCTCGCCGCCTTCAGCGCCGCCCTGGGGACGAAGTAAGCACCCGGCGCGACGGTGAGGGGGTCCACTCACCCCGTCGTCTCGCCGATCACCTTCTGCAGGCAGATCGTCCGGGTGTCGCGGTAGCCGAGATGTTCGTAGAAATGGCGGGTCGCGCCGTTGTCCTCGCGCACGAGGAGCTGGACCTTCCAGACGCCGCGCGCGGACAGCCATTCCTCGGCCGCCTCCATGATCGCCCTGCCCAGGCCGAGGTCGCGGTGTTGCGGGTCGACGGCGACGTAATAGACCCAGCCTCGATGCCCGTCCTCGCCCACCATGGCGGTGGCGGCGATGGCCGCTTCGCGTTCGATCACCAGGATGGTCGAATGCGGATCGCGCCGGGCGAAGGCGATGTCCTTGGCCGGATCGTTCCACGGCCGCGAGACTCCGGCTGCGAGCCAGAGGGCCACGACCGCGTCGACATCGCCGTCCTGGAACGCGCGGATCACGGTGGTCATGGATAGCCGATCCTCTCCGCGGACGATTCGAGCCGGTCCGCTCAGCCGCCCGTCATCGGCGGGAAGAACGCGATCTCCGTGGCACCGGCGATCGCCGCGTCCGGCTTGGCGTGAACCCGGTCGATGGCCGCGCGCACGATGCCGGCATTCTCGAAGGCATAGGCGTATTCCTCGCCCCGGCCGCGCAGCCAGCCGACGAGGTCGGCCACCGTCTCGGTCCCGGCGGGCGGGTCCACCGTCTCTTCTGCCTTGCCGATCCGTTCGCGCACCCAGGCGAAATACACGAGCTTCATGGTCTGCCCTTCCGGCTGTGGCATCGGCGGGTCAGCGCGGATCGTCGATCACGTGCCGGATGCCGGCCTTCATATAATCGTAGCCCGTGTAGAGCGTCAGGGCCGCGGCGATCCAGAGCAGGGTCTCCCCGGTGACGACGGTATGGGGCAGGATCGTCTCCCCCGCCTCGCCGGCCACGAGAAAGCCGATCGCCACCAGCTGAAGGGTGGTTTTCCACTTGGCGACGCGGCTGACGGGGAGGCTGACCTTCAACTCCGCCAGATACTCGCGCAGGCCCGAGACGAGGATCTCACGGCACAGGATGACGATGGCCGCCCACAGGCTCCAGTCGTGGATCGTCTTGTCGGCCACCAGCATCAGCAGGCAGGCGGCGACGAGGAGCTTGTCGGCGATCGGGTCGAGCATGCGCCCCAGGGCCGAGCTCTGGTCGTAGGTCCGGGCCACATAGCCGTCGAGATAATCCGTGATGGCCGCGGCGATGAAGACGCCGAGCGCCGCGAACCGCGCCGCATGCTCGTCCGGCCAGTACAACAGCGCCACGACCACGGGAACGGCGACCAGCCGCCCATAAGTCAGGCAATTCGCCAGCGTCCAGGCCGGTGACCGGCGTCGGAGGGGGAGGACAGTCATCGACGCGGTGAAACCATGGGCGGGGGGAGGGGTCAACCGCGATGATGCAGACGGTCATGCCACTTTCATACCGCCCATGCCGTCGCGCCGGGCGCATCACGCTGCGAATGTGCCGGGTCCGATTTCATGCTACCGATGGGTGGATCGCACAGGATGTTCGCGCATGCCGTCCGCAGATGAAATCAGCGTTACCATGACACCGGAGCTCCTTCGTGCGGTGCGTGAGAGCATCGAAGCGGGTGAGTATGCATCGACAAGCGAGGTCATGCGTCATGCGGTCCGTCTTTGGCAACGGCAACGTCTGGAAGATGCCGAGCGTCTGAACGAGATACGGTCTCGTGTAAGTCGGTCCCTCGATGACCCGCGGCCGGACCTGACGACGACGGACGCGGACCGGCACCTCGCCCACTTGTTCGCCAACGAGGGGACCGGGTCCGCGAGTGCGTAGACTCGCGGTCTTCTTCCGGCCGGAAGCGCTGGACGACCTCGGCGACATTTTCCGCTTCGTTCGCCAAGCGAGCGGAAACACCTCGGTCGCCGCGTCATTCGTACGACGCATCAAGGCCCGCTGTGATCGGATCGGAGATGCGCCCCGTGCCGGTCGACCGCGCGACGACCTCATATCTGGCCTTCGCACGGTGCCGTTCGAGCGTTCCGCCGTCATCGCTTATCTGATCGAGGACGACAGGGTTCGCATCACCAACGTCTTCTATGGCGGGAAGGATTACGAGGCTCTGTATCGCCCCTCAGACGACGATTCCGGGACCGACGCGACCTGACGCGGGCGGGCTTCGCGTTCACCCTCCCGCCTGGAAGTAATCATACACCGCCCGCGCCGTGGCCGCGTTGACGCCGGGCGTGGTCGCCAGATCCTCCAGGGAGGCGCGCTGGATCGCCTTCACCGTCCCGAAATGGTGGAGGAGGGCGCGTTTGCGGGTCGGGCCGATGCCGGCGATCTCGTCGAGGGGGTTCTTGATCATCTCGCGCTTGCGCTTGGCCCGGTGCGTGCCGATGGCGAAGCGGTGGGCCTCGTCCCGCAGGCGCTGGACGAAGTAGAGGGTCGGGTCGCGCGGCGGCAGCTTGAACGGGGCCTTGCCGGGCACGAAGAAGGTCTCGCGCCCCGCGTCGCGGTCGCGGCCCTTGGCGATGCCGACGAGGGCGACGTCGGTGACGCCGAGCTGTTCCAGCGCCGTGCGGGCGGCTTCGAGCTGGCCCTTGCCGCCGTCGATGAGGACGAGGTCGGGCCAGGCCGGCATGGTCTCGCCGTCCGGTTCGGGGACCGGCTCGGGCACGCCGCCTTCGCTGGCCGCCAAAGCCGCCTCGTTCGGCGTGCGCGGGTTCTCCTTGACGAGTCGCTTGAAGCGGCGCTGCAGCACCTCCTTCATCATCCCGAAATCGTCGCCCGGCGTCAGCTCCTCGGACTTGATGTTGAAGGTGCGGTAATGCGTCTTGGCGAAGCCCGACGGGCCGGCGACGATCATGCCCCCCACCGCGTTCGTGCCCATGATGTGGGAATTGTCGTAGACCTCGATGCGACGGGGTGCGGCGGGCAATCCGAACGATTGTCCGAGGGCCACCAGCAGCTTGCCCTGCGAGGCGGTGTCGGCGAGTCGTCGGGCCAAAGCCTCCTTGGCGTTGCGCTGGGCGTAGTCCACCAGGGCCTTGCGCTCGCCGCGCTGGGGCTGGTGGACCTCCACCCGGTTCTCGGCCCGGCTCGACAGGGCGGCCGCCAACAGCTCCGCATCCTCGATCGCATGGGAAACCAGGACGATCCGGGGGGCCGGCTTGTCGTCGTAGAACTGGGTGATGAAGGAGGCGAGCACCTCGTCCGGCGTCATGGACCGGTCGGCCTTCGGGAAATAGGCGCGGTTGCCCCAGTTCTGGAAGTTGCGGAAGAAGAACACCTCGATGCAGAACTGGCCGGCCTGCTCGTCGAGGGCGAACACGTCCGCCTCCTCGATGCCCTGCGTGTTGACCCCTTGCGTCCCCTGGATCGCCGAGAGGGCGGAGATCCGGTCGCGAAAGCGGGCGGCGCGTTCGAATTCGAGTTTCTCCGAGGCGTCCTGCATCTCCTCGCGCATGCGGTCCTTCACCGCGTTCGACTTGCCCGAGAGGAAGCCCTTCGCATTCTCGGCGAGCGCCTGATATTCCGGCAGGGCGATCTCGCCGGTGCAGGGGCCGGCGCAGCGCTTGATCTGGTAGAGCAGGCAGGGCCGGGTGCGGTTCTCGTAATAGCTGTCGGTGCAGGTGCGCAGCAGGAAAGCGCGCTGCAGCGCGTTGACGGTCCGGTTCACCGCCCAGACGGTGGCGAAGGGGCCGTAATAGCTGCCCTTGCGCCGCCGCGCGCCGCGATGCTTGACGATCTGCGGCGCTTCCGAATCCGCCGTGACCAGGATGTAGGGGAACGACTTGTCGTCCCGCATCAGCACGTTGAAGCGGGGCTTCAGCTGCTTGATGAGGTTGGCCTCCAGCAGCAGCGCTTCGGTCTCGGTGGCGGTGGTGACGAATTCCATCGCCGCCGTCTGCGAGATCATCCGGGCGATGCGGTTGGAATGGGCCTGGCCCCTGGCATAGGAGCCGACGCGCGCCTTCAGGTTCTTGGCCTTGCCGACGTAGAGCACGTCGCCCTTCTCGTCGAACATCCGGTAGACGCCCGGCCCCGACGGCAGCGTGCTCCAGAACCGGCGGATGATCTCCGTGCCGGCCTTGACCGCTCCTTCCTCGAAATCGAAGTCGATCTCGGGCCCGTCGTCGATGCGTTCCGGGGTCTCGTCCGCATCCTCGCGCTCGTCGAACGTATCCGGCGGCAGGTCTTGATGGGAAGACGGGTCTTTCGCGGGCTGGCGGCTCATGCCCGAGACTTAAGCGCCGGGGATTCGAGAAGGAAGGGCCTGCGGACCCCATCCACCCGCGAAGGTCGGCGCGTGCGCGTCCTAATCGAACAGCGCGTCGATATCGCCCTGGTCGACATGGCCCGGATCGCTGTCGAGCTTGGGTCCGTTGAGGAGTGAGCTCTCGTCGTCGATGCTGGGGCCCTGCGGCACGACGCCGAGAATCTCGCTGAACGAATCGAGGCCGCCCCAGGCGTCGATCATGCGATCCAGATGCTCCTCGATGAACTTGAGCACCCCCACGATCTTGTTGATGCGCTGGCCGGTGAGATCCTGGAAGTTGCAGGCTTCGTAGGCGACGATCACGCGCTCGAGGATCGTGTCGACGTTCTCGCGCCCGGCGGCATTCCGCATGGCCCGCAAGACGCCGGCATTGGTCTCGATCTCTTCGAGGGCGCCGAGGATCGTGCTCGTGGCGAGCTCGGTGGATTCCACCACCGCGTCGAGTTCGCCGGCGACCCGCTTCATCCCCTTTCCGGTATTCTCCGAGTGATAGAGCGTCGCGATCTCCTGCTTGGTCCGGGTGATCGCGCCCTTCATCACGTCGAGTTCGGAGCGCATGGCGAAGGCCTCGTTGAGCTCCTTCCGGCAGGCTTCGATCGTCTCCACCGTGCTCGTCTGCGTGACGCGGCGGAGGTCCTGGATCGCCGAGAGGATCTCGTCGAGCTTCACGTTATCGGCGCCGGGCCGTTCCACGGCGTGCGCGATCTCCAAGACGGGTCGGACGCTTGCCAAACCGAGGCTGTCTTCGATGCGGTAGCGCTTCATGTTCATCGGGGACGATCAGCCGGCAGGAGTAACTGGGTCGTAGGGCGGGGCACGCGTGGCTCGGGCACCGTCATCCTCACGAACGACGCGGAACCCGAGACGAGACGCCTGCCAGCCACCATGCGACCAAGTGGTTGCCATTTCTTCAACAGGCAAATGGTCGTGTGCATTTTTACGGACGATTCATGCTGTTCTCGAAAGCCACCAATCGAGCCGCAGTGGACTGAACGATTCACCACGTTCTTTCACGCGATTCTCGGCCGATCCCGCCAGCCTGGAAGTCAGGACGTAGATGGCCGGGAGTAGTCGCGTGTTGAAGCGGATCGAGTTGTGCGTCGCCATGGCATGCCTGGCGGCGACGGTGACGGGCGGAGCCGCACAGGCTCAGACGTCTCCCGGCCAGTACGGTGGCGGCTTCATCGAATTCCTGGTGACGGGCAACGGAACGCCGCCGCGCGCCCGACGGGCCGGCCTCGCGGATGACGGCGTGCTCCCGCGCCACCCCGCCGCCCAGGGCTATGGCGGCGAGCCGATGCCGCGGGTGCTCTACTCGGGCGATCGCGTGCCCGACGTCGATCCCTATCTGGCTCCTGCGCGCACGCGGCTCGCCGCCCTGCCGGGACAGGCCGTGCCGGAGATGCAGGCCGCAGCGATCGAGCGGACGCCCGACCCACGCTATGCCCGGCAGGTCGTCTCCTTCGATGGTCAGCAGAAACCCGGCTCCATCGTCATCGATACCCGGACGAAGTTTCTCTACCTCGTCCAGCCCGGCGGCCAGGCCATCCGCTACGGCATCGGCGTCGGTCGTCCCGGTTTCGCGTGGTCGGGCATGAAGACGATCAGCCAGAAGCGCGAATGGCCGGATTGGACGCCTCCGGCGGAGATGCTCCAGCGCCGCCCCGACCTGCCGCGCCACATGGCGGGCGGACCGGCCAATCCGCTGGGAGCGCGGGCGCTCTATCTCGGCTCGTCCCTCTACCGCATCCACGGCACCAACGAGCCGCACACGATCGGACAATCCGTCTCGTCGGGCTGCATCCGGATGATGAACGAGGACGTCATCGACCTGTATGAACGCACGCCCGTAGGGACGCGGGTCGAAGTCCTGTAAGCGACGGCCGGCGGGTCATGGAAAAGGCCCGGCGCGTGGGGACACGGGCCGGGCCTCTCTCGTCAATCAAGCATCACGCGCGGTAAGGTGCGCGGCTCGGGCTTACACCCAATCGTCGTCGCCACCGCCACCGAGGTCGCCACCAAAATCGCCGCCCGGATCGCTGTCGAACGACGCGTCCTGGAAGTCGTTTCCGCCGCCGAGGGCCGAGCCGAGATCGTCGTTACCGGCCGCGGCTCCCGCCGAGGGAAGGCCCGCCGCCGCCGCACTGCCGAGGGCCGAATGCCCGCCGGCGAAGGCGTTGGACAGGGCGCTGCCGAGCAGCATGCCGCCCGCCGCACCCGCCGCCATCGGAAGCGCCGTCGCCATGAAGCCGCCGCCGCGCGCGGGCGCCGCCTGCTGTCCGGCCCAGGGACCACCCTGCTGCGGTCCGCCGTAACCGGGCTGCTGACCGTAGCCCGGCTGCTGGCCATAGCCGGGCTGCTGGCCATAGCCGGGCTGCTGACCGTATCCCTGCTGAGGCGCACCGGGGTTGCCCCAGGGCTGGCCAGACGGACGCTGGGGTTCCGGCTGGCGCGAACCGCCGCCGAAGATGCTCGACAGGAAGCCGCCACCGCCGCCCTGGGGCTGCTGGGACGCCTGGCGGGCCTGTTCGAGCTGCTCGTTCAGGCTCTTGATCGCCTCTTCCTGGACATAGATCAGCTGTGCCATCGCATAGGGCGCGTAGGGCTGAGCGCGGAGCTTGTCCGCGATGAAGCGCTCGGCATCGGCGTCGCGGGGCTGGCTCGCGGCCTGCTCCAGACGCTGGAAAATGCCGCCGATGACCTCGCGTTCTTCGCTGTTCATGGGGTCGTCCTCCTGAGAGAAGCCTGCGGGCTAATGCCGCCCCGGCGCCTCCGAGATGGGGTGGCGCCTCAGGCTTTGTCAGGGGGTCAACGCGAACTTCGCCGTTGCGGATGCATGGGGATGCCGCCTCCCGGCATGAAATTTACGACAGAAAACCGGGTGGTCCCCGGCAAGTCCCTGTCGCGCAACGAAAAAGAGCCCGACCTTTCGGCCGGGCTCCTGATCGGAAACGGAGGTCACCGCCCTGAGGCGGGGACCGGATCCGCCAAGTCCTAGTACGAGCCGAACTTGTAGTTCAGGCCGGCGCGGACGACGGCGAACTCGGACTCGCGAGCAGCAACCGAGGGGCTGATGGTCAGGAGGCCGTTGGGGCCGGCAGCCGCGTTGAACACCGAGCGACCGCCACGGTTGTTCTTGTCGTTCTCGAGGTTCACGTACAGACCTTCGACCTTCAGGGTCACGGCCGACGACTTGAAGAAGTTGAAGAACGAGTCGGTGGGGAGAGCGTACTCGATACCACCACCAGCGGTGTAGCCGGTGCGGAAGTCGTCGCCACCCGTGGCGCCGTCGCCGTAGGCGAAGCCGCCGGTGCCGTACACGAGGGTGCGGTCGAAGGCGTAACCGATACGGCCGCGGACGGTGCCGAAGAAGTTCATCTCGTTGCCCGGGATACGGACCGAGGTGGGGCTGACGAGGGCGCCGGCGACGGGGCTGATGGTGCCGGCCACGGTGCGGCTCTTGTTGCCGAAGTCGGTGTACTGGGCGTCAGCTTCGATACCGACGACCACGCCCGAACCCGGGGTGAACTGGTAGTTGTAGCCGACCTGACCACCGCCGACGAAGCCTTCGAGGTCGTTGCCGCCGTTGGTCGAGACGACCACCGGGGTGCGGGTGAAGGAGTTCAGCACCGAACCGCCCGGAAGGGTGTAGCGATCGCTGTTGCTGCCGGCGTCGAAGCCGTAACCGGCGTTGATACCGAAGTAGGCGCCGGTCCAGGTGAACACCGGCACGGGGACGAACACCGGCGGAGCGGCGCGGCGCGGAAGGTCGGCGGCGAAAGCGGAACCGGCGATGACGATGCCGGCGAGGGCGGTCGTGCCGCGAAGGAAGGATTTCATGGTCTGGTCCTCTACTCTTTAGCGCGGCCGCCTTTTTGGGAGCGGTCCTGCGCAGTTCCCCGTCTATATCCCAGCCTCAGTCAGGAAGCTGTTGCATCGCAACCACGCCGCGTGTGTTGAACACGGCCCCTTTGTGGCGGCGACCACCTCATTCGAGGTCATGCACTCCGAAAACGCCGACGAACGGCCAAGGTTCACTTGCGGCTACGCTTTTTTCACGTCCGAATCATGACAAGTTGTCGCACCCGCGGAACGGGCGAGCAACTCGCCTATGCCGCGAGGGTGATCGCGGAGATCAGACGGCCGTAATCCGCCTCACCCCGGTGGGTCGTCCGGCGATAGCTGTAGAAGCGCTCGGGGTCGGCGTAAGTACACAGGCCGAGAAGCGATGCCGTCCTGACGCCGGCTTCGCTCAAGCGACGGGCGATGAAACCCGGCAGGTCGAACTGGGCGTGCCCCTCGCGCCCCTGCGAGAAATGGACGTCGGAACCCGGGACCTCCGCGGAAAATCGGCTGCGGAAATCCTCCCCGACTTCATAGGCGGGTTGAGAGATCGTCGGGCCGAGCACCGCAACGATGTCGTTCCGCTCCGATCCGAGCCGCACCATGGCGTCGACGGTGGCGGCGATCACGCCGGTCAACGCTCCCTTCCAACCCGCATGGGCGGCACCGACGACACGGGCGACGGGATCGGCGAAGAGGATCGGGCCGCAATCGGCCGTGGCGATTCCGAGGGCGAGGTTCGGAACCCGCGTGACCATGGCGTCGGCGCGGGGACGGTCAGCGAGGGCCAGCGGGCCTTCGATCACGGCGACCTCCGCCGAATGAACCTGATACAGGCTGACGAGGTGGCTCGGCGGGACCCCCATATGCTCGGCCATGCGGCGGCGGTTCTCCGCGACGAGAGAGGGCTCGTCATGCGACCCGAGACCGCCATTGAGGCTGGCATAGAGTCCCGTCGAGACGCCGCCGCGACGGGTGAAGAAGGCGTGCCGGATGCCGGGCAGACCTGCGAGGCTGGGGGCTTCGATATGCATGCGCCGTGTCCGTCCTTGGAGAATGTCGGACGTCCTATAGCATCGGCTCCGGCCCGAGGGGGGAGCGCCGTATCGGCCCCCGTCGATCCGTGGCCGCGGCCTCGAAACGCCGGTCGCCCCGATGCGGAGCCGGAGGCTCCCTCCCACCCGATCTTCCGTCCGACGCGAAGAGGCCCGCCTCGCCATCGGAACTCTCATGTCCCGCAATTTGGGACAGCCGATTTTTCTTAACTTTTACGGTTCGTTAAGCATGCTTTGATCCTATGCCCTCGTACATGAGGACGTGAGCGATGTCGGAACCAGCCCGTCACTACCAGGCACAGGATCTAAATGGTCGTCCGACACCCGGCCCCCTGCGGGACTGGCTGGCGGCCATGAAGGCGGCCACCACCGCGCAGGAGCAGGCCGCGGTCGCCGCGCCGCACGCCGAGCCGCAGCGTCCGGCCGCCGAGAAGGTCGCGCCGTTCGATCGGCCCGCCGCGGCCGAGAGGCCCGAGCCGCAGGCTCCGGCCTGGTCGCCCCGGGTCGTGCCGCCGCCCGTCCGGACCGAAGCCACGGACGAGAACGACCTCTCGGAACTGATGGCCGAGAACCTGATGCTCAAGGCCAAGCTCAAGCTCGAGGGCGACCGCTACGATCAGCTCCAGGGTCTCCTCGCCCAGGAACTGCGCCGCCTGCGGTCGCATGTGGAGAAGGAGATGGTCGAGCTCCAGGAGCTGCGCGCGGAGCGCGACCGCCTCAGCGAACTCCAGGCTCTCTTCGTCCAGGAACTCGACGAGGCGCGCGAACGCTCGGAGAGAGTGGCCGTCGAGTTGGGCGAGGCCCGCTCGGAACGCGATCTCTGGATGGCTCGGGCCGAGGCGCTCGCGCAGCCCCTGTTCCAGAAGCGCTGAACCGCTCATTTTCTGAACCCGAACGACGAAGGGCCGCCCCGTGAGGGCGGCCCTTCCATTGCCGAACCGCTTGTCCGTTCGGCCGAACCCGGTAAGGGGTCCTCTGACGCGCTAGGCGTGCGCACCGGAGGCGACGGTCCAGGTCCGGTAAGCCGAGGTAAGCGGCTGATTTAGGCAATGAGACACTGGATCACCTCCTTTCGTTCGTTGCGAGAACCCTAAGCTAGTCACGGATCCGCGGCTTGAAAAGCCCCGATGCGGCGGGCGCGGCGCCTCGCCGCTGGGGGCCTTCCTTTCGCTCGCCCGCGCTCGATGCGTGGTCCCATCCGGGCATGGCGTCGGAGCGCCCGCGCGCAGTACGACGGCGTTGACGCTCGAGCGCTCTCCGTGCTGCGCTGGCACTCCTGTTCCGTGGCGAATGTCGACGAGGCGGTCCGGGTGTTCCTGCGCCGCAGGGTGATGCCGAGGGCCGGCCGAGCAGGTCCGCGCGGCCAAACCGACGCTTTGCCCTGCTGAGTTTCCGATGTGCCGCAGGTCTCGATCGCGGAACCGGGGGGCACGTCTGCGAAACCCGCTCGGATCCTGCCGGGTGAGCGGGGGGATCACGGTCTCGGCCGGTCCTTCACCGCTTATGGCCAGCGCCGCCACCGAGGCGTAAGACGGGGCGCACTCCGCCGGGCATCGTCCGGCACCCGACCGGCCGGGGCAGCCCCGGAGACGAGATCGCTTCAGGACAATCGCGGCCCATCATGCTCTCATCCCCGCCGACCCAGGCAAAGGCCGATACGGCGAAGAATCCGGCGACCGACGAAGCGGCCCTCGACCCCGATGCCATGCGCCAACCCCTGCCGGATGCGTTCTACTGCGTCGGCCGCTCCGACACGCTGAAACCCGGCGGCCTGCGCGCCGTCGAACTCAACGGAGAGCAGATCGTCCTCGGCCGCGACACGGCCGGCGCCGCCTTCGCCATGCGCGACCGCTGCCCGCACCGGGGCATGGCTCTGTCGAAGGGGCGGTTCGACGGCGACGCCGTGACCTGTCCCTTCCACGGCTGGCGCTTCGGCACGGACGGACGCTGCCGCGACGTGCCCACCCTCTCCTCCGCCGATGCGGCGGACTTCACCCGGATCGCCGTCCAGCGCTTTCCCATTCGCGAGAGTGCCGGCTTCGTCTGGGTGAACCCCTATCTCGGGCCGCCGGGCGGCGACCTGCCGCCCCTGCCGGAACTCGGGTTCGAGGCGGCGGGCTCCCTCGTGGTCGAACTCGTGGTCGAGGCGTCGTTCGACCTCACCACATTGAGCCTCGTCGACCCCGGCCATGTGGCCTTCGTCCACGATTCCTGGTGGTTCCGCCCGTCGAAGGAGCTGCGGGAGAAGGTGAAGACCTTCACGCCGACGCCGCACGGCTTCACCATGTCGAGCCATGCCACCACGACGAGCTCGCCGGTCTACAAGCTGCTCGGCGGCGTGCCGGAGGTGGAGATCGAATTCCGCCTGCCCGGCGTCCGGCTGGAGCGGATCGAGGCCGGGGCCAAGCGCGTGGCGAACTACACCTTCGCAACGCCCCTGACGCACAACCGCACCCTGCTGACGAACGCGCTTTACTGGAACATGCCGCTCCTCAACCTGCTGAAGCCCCTGGCGCGACCGCTCATGCGGCAGTTCCTGACCCAGGACCAGCAGGTGCTCCAGCACGCCCAGGCTGGCCTCGACCGCAAGCCCACCATGGTCCTGTTCGGCCAGAGCGATCTCCCGTCGCAATGGTATTTCCGCCTCAAGCGGGAAGCTCTCCAGGCGGCGCGGGAGGCACGGACCTTCCGCAATCCGCTGGTGCAGCAGGAATTGCGCTGGCGGTCCTGAAACTTTTCCGCCCTCCACCCCGTAGCCCGTCCTTTCAGACCGATACTTTCGGAAAGGGACGGGACCGTTGCCGCATTACGTCGTTCGCCGCAGTCGCATGGGGCGATTCAACTTCACGCTCATCGGTGCGCATGGGCGTATCACCGGCGTCGTCGCCGTCCCCACCGAGAATAAGAGCCGCGAGGAAGTCGAGGTCGAGGCGCACCGGAAGATCCGGGCTCTCGCCGGCGAACTGGTGGCCGTGATGCCCAAGGCCTCGGAAGGCTGACGGAAGGCGTCTTGATTGCGCGGCCGCCACCGCCATCTCGGAACGATGAAACGGCAAAGCCTTCTCGCGACCCTCTCAGCGGTCACCGTCATGACGCTGGGCGGCGTCGGCTACGCGGCGCATCGGCGCAGCAAGGGCCGAAACCCGTATTACAGCGGCCCGGTGACCGACCATTTCGACGGGCTGCAGTTCCACGGCGTCAATCAGCCGGCGGACAAGGTGCTCGGCGACATCCTGCGCTGGAAGCGGGAGCGGGCCGGGATCGGTTGGCCGTCCTCGTTCCCGAGCCCCTTCCGCGACACGCCGCCCGAACGGGTGGAGGGCCTGCGGGTGTCGCTCATCGGCCATGCGAGCTACCTGTTTCAGGTCGGCCGCCGCAACATCCTCGTCGACCCGGTCTACGCCCAGCGCGCCAGCCCCCTTTCCGTGGCGGGTCCGAAGCGGGTCAATCCACCGGGCATCGCCTTCGGCGACCTGCCGCCGATCGACGTCGTGCTGATCACCCACAACCATTACGACCATCTCGACGGTCCCACAGTCGCCCGCCTCTGGCAGGACCACCAGCCCCTGATCGTGGCTCCCCTGGGCAACGACAGCATCCTGCGGTCCTTCGACGACACGATGCATGTGGAGACCTGCGACTGGGGCCAGTCCGTCGATCTCGGCGGCGGGCTCACGGTGCACATGACCCCCGCCAACCACTGGTCGGCCAGGGGCCTCAACGACAAGCGCATGGCGCTCTGGTGCTCCTACGTCCTGACGGGTCCGTCCGGCGTCGTCTATCATTCCGGGGATACCGGATTCGGCGATGGCGCGATCTTCCGCGATGCCCGCGAACGCTTCGGTCCCCCGCGCCTCGCCACCCTGCCGATCGGGGCCTATGAGCCGCGCTGGTTCATGAAGGGCCAGCACATGAACCCGGCCGATGCCGTCGAGGCCGGGCGTCTTCTCGGGGCCGACCAGATGCTCGGCCACCATTGGGGCACGTTCCGCCTCACCGACGAGGGGATCGAGCAGCCGGCGGAGGCCTTGCTGGCGGCCTGCGAGGCGCAAGGGATCGACCCCGCCCGCTTCATTCCCCTGCGACCCGGCCAGGTCTGGTCACCCGATCTCCCCTGAGAGGGCGTCGGATCCTGGCCCGGAGACGCACGCCTTCAGGCGGCGGGCGTGTCGAGGAACTGGGGAAGCGATTCCGCCCGGGCCGTCGATGCGACGAGCTTCGGATAGGAGCCGGCATCGACGAGGTCCGGTATCATCATCCGCGTGAAGCTCCAGGCGACCGCGACGCTGACATCGGCCTGAAGCGGACGTGAGCCCGCGAGGAGCCAGCCTTCGCCATCGCCGATCTCGTCCTCGATGAGCGCGTAGGCCGCGACGAGTTGACCGCGGACCCGGTCGATCCACGGGCCGTGCTGCTTCTCGGCCGGTCGGAGATCGCGTTCGTAGACGATCTGCACCGTCTTCTCGCAGGCAGCCAGCGCCAGTCCGATGAGACGTTGCGAGCGGGCACGATCGGTCAGGGCGATCGGGTGAAGACGGCGATCGGCGCCGACGAGACCGTCCATATGGTCGAGGATGAGTGTCGACTCCATCAGGACGATGCCGTCATCCGTGACCAGGGTCGGCGCCTTGACCACCGGATTGATCGCCGCGAACGCCTCGTAATGTCGGAATACCGAGAGCGGCCGGTGGACGAACGGAATCCCCATGAGCTTCAGCGAAATCGCAACGCGGCGCACATAGGGTGAATCGAGCATGCCGATCAATTGCATGGGGCGTCCCGTCGGATTGGAGAATCGATGGGGACGAGCTTGGCTGTTCAGCAACGGATGCACTATGGCAAGTCATCGGTGCCGGTCGGTATATGCCGATGATTTGAAGGTCCAACGCGCGTGGGAAGACCGGCTGCCGATCTCGACGACAAGGATGTCGCCATCCTGGAAATCCTTCAGGATGACGGGAGGATCGCGCTCTCGGAACTCGGCCGCCGCGTCGGCCTCTCGCAACCCGCCATGTCCGAGCGGGTGAAGCGACTGGAGGAGAGCGGCATCATCGCCGGCTACGGTGCGCGGCTCGACCATGCCGCGCTGGGGCTCGGGATGATGGCGATCATCCGGCTCAAGACGGCCCACGAGCATATCCGGGCCTGCCTCGCCCATTTCGCCGCCCTGCCGCATATCTGCGAGGTCCACCGCGTGACCGGCGAAGATTGCTTCATTCTGAAAGCGATCGTGCCGACGCCGGGTGACCTCGCGGCGATCGTCGACGCGATCGGCCGGTTCGGTCCGGTCACGACCTCCGTCGTGCTGAAGAGCGAGCCGAGCCGGCCGATCGGCCGTGAACTCATCCGCGCCGGCCGGAAAGGATGAGGCGGATCACAGGATGAACCGGCTGAGATCCGCGTTCGCGGCGAGGCTCTCCACCCGCTCGCGGACATAGGCCGCATCGATCGGCACCGTCTCCCCGGACCGGTCGGTGGCGGTGAAGGAGATGTCGTCGATCACCCGCTCCAGCACGGTCTGGAGCCGTCGGGCGCCAATATTCTCCACCGAGTTGTTCACCTCGACGGCGACCCGTGCCAGCGCGTCCACGGCGTCGTCGGTGAAATCCAGGATCACGCCTTCCGTCGCCATGAGCGCCACGGTCTGTTTCAGCAGGCTCGCTTCGGTGGTGGTGAGGATCTGCTTGAAATCCTCCACGGTGAGGGGCTGCAGCTCGACCCGGATCGGCAGTCGGCCCTGCAATTCCGGCAGGAGATCGGACGGCTTCGAGACGTGGAACGCGCCGCTGGCGATGAACAGGATGTGGTCGGTCTTCACCGGGCCGTGCTTCGTCGCCACGGTGGTTCCCTCGATCAGCGGCAGCAGGTCGCGCTGCACGCCCTCTCGGGACACATCGGCGGACGAGCGGCCTTCCTTGGCGCAGATCTTGTCGATCTCGTCGAGGAAGACGATGCCGTTGTTCTCGACCTCGCGGATCGCCTCCTGCGTGAGGGATTCCGTGTCCACCAGCTTGTCGGATTCCTCCGCGAGCAGGGGGGCGTAGGCCTCGCGCACGGTCATGCGCTTCGGCTTGCCCTTCTGGCCGCCGAGGGCCTTGCCGAGCATGTCGCCGAGATTGACCGCCCCCATGGACGCGCCGGGCATCCCGGGGATCTCGAACATCGGCAGGCCGGAGGGCGATCCGCCGGACAGCTCGATCTCGACCTCCTTGTCGTCGAGTTCGCTGGCCCTCAGCTTCCTGCGGAAACTGTCGCGGGTGGCCTGGCCCGATGTCGGCCCGACCAGGGCGTCGAGGATGCGCGATTCCGCCGCCGCCTCCGCTTTGGCCTGGACCGAGCGACGCTTCTCTTCGCGCTTGAGGCCGATGCCGACCTCCACGAGGTCGCGGATGATCTGCTCCACGTCACGGCCGACATAGCCGACCTCCGTGAACTTCGTCGCCTCGATCTTGAGGAACGGCGCGCCGGCGAGCTTGGCCAGACGGCGGGCGATCTCCGTCTTGCCGCAGCCCGTGGGGCCGATCATGAGGATGTTCTTGGGTGCCACCTCCTCGCGCAAGGGACCGACGAGCTGCTGCCGGCGCCAGCGGTTGCGCAGGGCGATGGCCACCGCGCGCTTGGCATCGTGCTGGCCGACGATGAACCGATCGAGCTCGGAGACGATTTCGCGGGGAGAGAAGGTTGTCATCACGCTCCGGTCGGATGCGGCAGCGGCGCTGCCCTGAAAGCGGGGAGGGCGCGCAGTCGATCCGTCACGACGCTCCGCCCGCGCGTACGCGGCCGGGGCGAGCCGAAGGCGGTGCCATGTGAGCGGGCCGGCATGGGATCGGGATCGTGCACGGTCCCGATCTAAGCGTCGGCGGCCGTCCTTTCCAGATGCATCGGGACAGCGCTCAGGCGGCCCGGATGCCGCCGACGAAGCCCTCGACCTCGTGTCCCAGGCTCAGGGACTGGCGCGTCAGCTGTTCGGCCGCGGCCAGCACCTGAGATGCGCCCGCTCCGGTCTGAACCGCCGCGACCTGCACGTCCGCGATGGTGTCGGTGACAGCCTGGGTTCCGCGGGCGGCATCGTTGACGCTGCGGGCGATTTCCTGCGTCGCCACCTGCTGCTGTTCTACCGCCGCCGCGACGCCCATCGCGATCGTGTGCACGCTGCCGATGGTGGAGCCGATCTCCTCGATGGCGCCCACCGTATCGCGGGTGGCGTCCTGGATCGTCGCGATCTGCGCCGTGATCTCGTCCGTCGCCTTCGCGGTCTGGGCGGCGAGTCCCTTCACCTCGGCGGCGACCACCGCGAAGCCGCGGCCGGCCTCACCGGCGCGGGCCGCCTCGATCGTGGCGTTCAGGGCGAGCAGGTTGGTCTGGCTGGCGATGCTGGAGATCAGGGCGACCACGTCGCCGATGCGGGACGCGCTGTCGGCGAGGATTCGGACACGCTCCGTCGTCCGGCGGGCGCTCTCCACGGCGCCGGCCGCGGCGGCGGATGTCTGACTGACCTGTGCGCCGATCTCGTTGGCGGTGGCGGCGAGTTCCTCGGTGGCCGCCGCCACGGCCTGAACGTTCATCGCCGTCTCGTTGGCCGCGTTCATCACCGCGGTGGACTGCCGGTTGGTCTGGTCGGCGTTGGCCGCCATGGAGCGGGCGGTGAGCTCCATCTCGGCAGCCGAGCCGGCCAGGGTCTCGACGAGGTTCCCGACGCTGCCCTGGAAGCGATCCGCGAGTTCGTTTCTCTCGCCCCGGCGACGCTGGGACGCGATGCCGGCGGCCTGGTCCTGGCTGGTGCGCAGCTCCGCCGACTCCTTCATCGTCGCCGAGAAGACCCGCATGCTGGTCCAGATCTCGCCGATCTCGTCCCGCCGGGCCTTCGCCTCGGGCAGGGTAAGATCGCCCTCCGACAGGCGGCGGATCGCTGCGGAGACGCCGGCCAGGGGCCGGGCGATCTCCCGCGTTCCCACGAAACCGCCGATGAGGAGGCTGCCGAGGGTTCCGCCGATGGCCAGGGCCAGGAGCAGGTTCAGGCGCTCGTCGTAGAGATCGTCCACCCGTCGATCGATGGCCTCCACCTCGGCGGAACTGTGGGCCACGAGCGTCTCGATACCGTCCTGGAAAGCCTGGCGGTTGGCCCGGTTGACTTCGTTGAAGCCCTGGTCCGCGGCGGCCTTCGGCGAAACCTGCGTGCCGAGACGTGCGGTTTCCGTGCGAAGGGTGGTGAAGCTTGCGGCCTCGGCGGTGATCTTGTCGAACAGCGCACGCTCGCTCGCAGGCACTTTCGGAGCCCATGCGGCGATGAGGGCGTTCATCGCCTCCAGGTTCTTCTTCAGCCGGACCGCGTATTTCTCGGCATCCTGCGTGTCTTTCGCGGCATAGATGCCGCGCGACTCGACCACGACGCTGGTGACGAGCCGGTTCATGTTCGCGGCATCGAGGGCCCGCTGAGACGCGAATTTGGCATCCGTCAGCGCTGTGTTGAAGGCTTGCAACGACACGATGCTAATCGTGGCGACGACGAGCGTCACCATCGAGCAGAGCCCCACGAAACCGAGAATTTTCGTCCTGATGCGCATCGTCGTCGGCCAGCTTTCCGAGAAAGACAGGCGATAGCGCTAGGGGAACATCGACAAGTTTACGTTAATCCGAGCTTCGGGTCGGCATTAAGATGCAGAAATCTCCAGCTGCTCGATGACGACATTGCCGTTCGTGTAGACGCAGATCTCCGCCGCGATGCCGAGCGCCCGCCGGACGATCGCCTCCGCGTCGTGCTCGCCATCCTCCAGGGCGCGGGCAGCGGCCAGGGCGTAGTTCCCGCCCGATCCGATGGCCATGACCCCGCCCTCCGGCTCCAGGACATCGCCGGCGCCGGACAGGAGCAGGCTGACGTCCTTATCCGCCACCAGCATCATCGCTTCGAGCCGGCGCAGGTAGCGGTCGGTGCGCCAATCCTTGGTGAGCTCGACGCAGGCGCGGGTCAGTTGCCCCGGATATTGTTCCAGCTTGGCCTCGAGGCGCTCGAACAGGGTGAAGGCATCGGCCGTCGCCCCGGCGAATCCGCCGATCACGGATCCCTTGGCGAGGCGGCGCACCTTGCGGGCATTGCCCTTCACGATGGTCTGGCCGAGGCTGACCTGCCCGTCGCCGCCGATGACCACCCTGCCGCCCTTGCGGACCATCAGGATCGTGGTGGCGTGCATCTGCGGCGGGCCGCCGGATTCGGAATGGGACAAGGCTGGCTCCGGTCTGGTTCTGACCGGTGTCAGGTAGTCGTTCGGGCGTCCGACTCCAACCACCGCCGGGGCGTTACCGCGCTAGAGCATGTTCCGTCATCTCTGGATCACGGAACATGCTCCAGCCTGCTGTGTGGTCGCATTGTCTTCACGCGAGCCGGCATCCACCTCGCTTGAAAATGCCCTATGCGGGGTAGCGCTCGAAGGCCGGCAGGGTCTGGAACCCGGCGAACCATGAAGGCGCTTCCGCAAGCTGGATCCGGACCTGGAGCGGCAGCGCCTCCGGATCGTCGAGGGTCGCGGTGTGGATGTCGATCTGGCCCGGGAAGACCGCCTCGTTGCGGTAGAACAGCCCGGTGCCGCAGGTTCCGCAGAACTGCCGGATGATTCCGGGCGAGGATTCGTAATCGGTCGGACGGCCCGAAATCGCCACCCGCTCGGCCGGAAACAGGGCGAAGCCCACCACGGGAGCACCCGACGAGCGCCGGCAATCGGCGCAATGACACAGGGCGGAGTGGCTCGGCTCGCCCTCGGCACTGTAATGAATCGCGCCGCAGCGGCACCGTCCCGTCAAGACCATGTCGGTTCCCCCTTCGTTCTCATCCGTTGTCTCAGAGGACGATGATTCGGGCAAGACATTGGCGCCCCCGTTCACACCACCACGGTGATCCGCCGCGCGGCGCGGGTCAGGCCGGTATAGAGCCAGCGGGCGCGGTGCTCGCGGAAGGCGAAGGACTCGTCGAACAGCACGACGTTGTCCCATTGCGAGCCCTGCGCCTTGTGCACCGTCAGGGCGTAGCCATAGGTGAACTCGTCGGTCTCGCGCTTGAGGAAGGCGGGGATCTCCTCCTCGGAGCCGGACATCACCGCCCGCAGCACCTTGATGTCGATGGGCCGCCGGCGCAGGGCCGGGTCGTCCTCGGGCACCACGTCGAGGCGGACGGTATCGGCGCGGGGCGCGGCCCGAAGGGCATGGACCGTCCAGGTCGAGCCGTTGAGCAGCCCCTTGGTCCGGTCGTTGCGCAGGCAGACCAGTTTCTCGCCCACCGCCGGCATCGGGTCGGTGTGGCCGGCGAGTTCCCGCAGGCGATTGTTGTAGAGCCGCCGCGTCTTGTTCATGCCGACGAGCACCTGGTCGCAGTCGAGCACGCTCGACGGGTCGAGGGAGCGCCGCGAGACGACGCGGCTCTCGCCGTACTCGCCGATGCTGAGCCGGCCGCCCTCGCGGATCGTCATCGCCATGCGCACGATCGGGTCGTCGGCGGCCTGCCGGTGGACGTCGGTGAGCATCACGTCGGGCTCGGCCTCGGTGAAGAACCCGCCGCCGCGCACCGGCGGCAATTGGGCGGGGTCGCCGAGGACCAGGACCGGCTTGTCGAAAGAGAGGAGGTCGTTGCCGAGATCCGAATCGACCATGGAGCATTCGTCGATGACGACGAGTTCCGCCTTGGAGACCGGCCCGGTGCGGTTGAGGGTGAAGGCCGGCCCTCCCTCCTCGGTCTCCTTGCTGCGATAGATCAGGCTGTGGATCGTCGCGGCGTCGTGGCAGCCTTTCGACCGCATCACCGAGGCGGCCTTGCCCGTGAAAGCACCGAAGACGACCGTCCCCTCCACATCGTCGGCGATGCGGCGGGCCAGGGTGGTCTTGCCGGTGCCGGCATAGCCGAACAGGCGGAACACCTGCGGACCGCCGGCCTTGCGCCACTCGGCGATGGCTTTCAGCGCCGCATCCTGCTGCGGCGCATAGCGCGTCGGTAGGTCGTCGCTCACGGCCAGCGGACGGTGGGCGGCAGCGAGGACAGGATCGAGGCGACGTTGCCGCCGGTCTTCAGTCCGAAGATGGTGCCCCGGTCGTAAAGGAGGTTGAACTCCACGTAGCGCCCGCGCCGCACCTGCTGCTCGAGCCGGTCTGCCTCGGTCCACGGCGTCGAGAGATTCGCGCGCACGATGGCCGGATAGGCGTCCAGGAAGGCGAGGCCGACATCCCTGGTGAAGGCGAGATCGGCCTTCGGATCGCCGGTCCAGTGATAATCGTAGAAGATTCCGCCGATGCCGCGGGGCTCGTTGCGGTGCTTGAGAAAGAAGTACTCCTCGCACCACGCCTTGTAGCGGTCGTAATCCGCCGCCGGCGCATGGGCGTCGCAGGCCGCCTTCATCGCCGCGTGGAATCGCAGAGTGTCCGGGTCGTCCTGCGTCCGGCGCCGGTCGAGGACGGGGGTCAGATCGGCCCCGCCGCCGAACCACGTCTTCGTCGTGGAGACGAAGCGGGTGTTCATGTGCACCGTCGGCACATGCGGGTTCCAGGGATGGACGATGAGCGAGATGCCCGTGGCGTAGAAGCGCGGGTCTTCCGCCGCGCCCGGCATCTGCGCACGGAATTCCGGCGCGAACTCGCCGAAGACCTGCGAGACGTGGACGCCGGCCTTCTCGAACAAGCGGCCATGCAGCATCGCCATGGTGCCGCCGCCGCCGGGCGTGCCGCTATGGTCGGTGCGTTGCCAGGGGGTCTTCACGAAACGTCCGGCCTCGGCCGGGGCATCGGGATGGAACGGCCCTTCGGCCTCAGCCTCGATGGCCTCCAGTTCCGCCACGATCCGGTCGCGCAGGCTCGCGAACCATGTGGTCACCTCGTCCTTCAGGAGGGCGAGTTCGGCGGCCGGAGGCGGCGGCGGGGTCGTGTCGGACATCGTCATGGGGGAGGGATGTCCCATCCCTCCCGCCCATCGTCAATCGAGGTCCGGTCAATCTTTCCCCACCGACATGAGCAGGCGCTCGGTCTTGGCATCCTCGATCCGGTTGACCATGCGGCGGCCCTCATGGACGTCGCGGATGGTCTTGGTGGCGGTGATGCAGGACTGGACCAGCATGATCGTGCCCATGGCGAGGTAGCCCTTGATCCAGATGTCCATGGGCATGAACAGGATTCCGAGGCCGACCATGGCCGCCGAGCCGATGAACGAGGCGTAGGTGAAGGTGACCCAGGCGCCGGAATGCTGAGTGGGTTCGTTGGTCATGATTGGTGTCCTTGGTGTGACAGGGTGAAGCCAAGCGTGGCGTGAGACTGGCGAGGGATTCAGGTCGCGGCGCGTGCCTCGACCTTGCGACGGAGCCGTTCGAGGACCGCGCCGCCGCTCGAGCGGGTGCTGGAGCCGAAGCCTTCGCGTTCGAGCCGTTCGGCGATGGAGAGGCCGGGCTCGGTCTCGGCAAGGGCGGCCTGCGTGTCGGCAGCCTCGGTCTGGAGCGCACGCAGCCGGCTCAGGGTCGCCTCAGCCTCCTTGAGTGTCGCCCGTTCGCCGGGGTTGGCCTGAACGCCCAGGCGTCGTGCCGCCTCCGCCGCGGCGGCGATTCGGCGTCCGCGCTCCAACTCGCCCTGCCGCCGGGTCGCGTCGGCGACGACGGAGTGGATGCGGGCGACCTCGCGGGCGAATCGCAGGCGTGCCTCGCCGATGGCGTCGCGTTCGGATTCGAGCTCCGCGATGGCCTCCGCCGCCTCGGTGGCCAGGTCCTCGCGTCCCGCCGCCAGGGCCGCCAGGGCGCGCTCTTCGAGATCTGCCGCGCGGGTTTCCACCTCGGCGAAACGCCGTTCTTCCGCCTTGTCGCCGGCGACAGCGGCGGCGAGGGCCAGTCGGCTGCGCTCCAGCGAGACCCGCGTCTCGCGGATCT
This sequence comes from Methylobacterium sp. E-045, assembly GCF_022829685.1. Taxonomy (GTDB): domain Bacteria; phylum Pseudomonadota; class Alphaproteobacteria; order Rhizobiales; family Beijerinckiaceae; genus Methylobacterium. The sequence continues at coordinate 362,809 of NZ_JAKSYE010000125.1, read as the reverse complement.
GCTGATCAAGGATGAGCAGGGCGTGGCGATCGATCACCTCTTCCTCGGCCCGGGCGGCCGCGCCGCGGGTGAGAAGCCGAAACAGTTTGAGCATGGTGTGCCTCCGGCGTTTGAACGCTGTTCACACTCATGGTCTCGGCGATATTTGAACACCGTTCAAGTGCTGAACTGCACACCGTTCAAACGGTGGTTCACGGGATCGGGCCGACCTGCCGGAGCCCCTCGCCCAAAATCATCGCCGCCGCCACGGCGATGTTGAGCGAGCGCATTCCCTCGCGGATCGGAATGACGATCCTGGCATCGGCCGCCTCGTGGACGGAGGCGGGGACGCCCGCCGATTCCCGGCCGAGCAGGATGCAGTCGCCGGGAAGGAAGGCGAAGGCGGTGTAGGGGAGGGCGCCGGCGGTGGTGGCGAGGACGAGACGCGTTCCGGTCTCGGTCCGCCATTGTGAGAACGCGGCCCAGGAGCGATGCCTCGTGATCGCCACATGGTCGAGATAGTCGAGCCCCGATCGGCGCAGGTGACGGTCCGAAACGTCGAACCCCGCCGGCTCGATGATGTCGACGGCGACGTCGAGGCAGGCCGCCATCCGCAGGATCGTCCCGGTATTCTGGGGAATGTCGGGCTGGTAGAGGGCGAGACGGAGCATCGGACCGGGCAGCTGCATTGCGTCTGCGGCATCGCCTCACGGTTGGCGGTCCGTCAAGGCCGACTACCTGAGACAGACCTCCAACACCGGACTAGACCATGTTTCTCGATTGGCTCGAGCGCCGTATCGATCCGTTCGCGTCCTTCGAAGACGGGCGGATGCCGCCCAAGACGGTGACGGGCTTCGCCGCCTTCTATCTCAGGCCGATGCGGACGGCCCTGCTGATGCTGTTCCTCGTGGCCGTGGCCGCCGGAACGGTGGAAGCGTCGCTCTACCTGCTCATGGGCTGGTTCATCGATCTCCTGAACACGGCCGACCGCGCGACGGTGCTGCAGGACCACGGATGGAAGCTCGGTCTTGCGGCGATGCTGCTCATCGTGGTTCGCCCATTCACGATCTGGCTGCACGAAGTGATGTCCAACCAGCTCCTCGTGCCGCAGGCGACCAATCAGGTCCGCTGGCGCACGCATCTCTACACCCTCGGTCACTCGCTCTCGTATTTCCAGGCGGATTTCGCCGGACGACTCGCGAACCGGGTCGTGCAGGTCGGCCCGGCGGTGCGCGAACTGGCCGTCGTCTTCATCGATACGCTGCTCTACGTGGCGATCTACGCCGTCACGGCGGTGGGCCTGTTCGGCTCCATCTCCCTCTGGATGGCCCTGCCCGTGGTGGTCTGGGTCGCCGCCTATTCGGCGCTCACTTGGTGGTTCGTGCCCCGTGCCCGTGCGCGTTCCCTCGTCACCGCCGATACGCGGTCCCTCCTCATCGGCCGGATCGTCGACAGCTACACCAACATCCTCACCGTGAAGCTCTTTGCCCGCGACCGGGAGGAGCGCGCCGCCGTGCGCGACGCCATCGACGTGCATACGGTCGCCCATCTCCAACAGTTCCGGCTCGTCACCACAACCACGACGCTGCTCGGCTTCCTCAACAGCGCGCTCATCGTCGCCACCGCCACGGCCTGCTTCGTCCTGTGGCGACGGGGCGGCATGACCACCGGCGAGGCGGCGGCGGGGCTCGCCCTCGTCCTACGGCTGATGGCGATGTCCGGCTGGGTGATGCAGACGGTGCGCGGCATCTTCGAGAATGTCGGCGTGATCCAGGAGAGCATGCAGACGATCTCGCGGCCGCACGGGATCGTGGATCGCCCCGACGCCCGGACCCTCGCGGTCGGCGGCGGCGACATCCGCTTCGACCGGGTCGGCTTCCGCTACGGCGACGGCACGCCCGCCGTGATCGAGGATTTCAATCTGCATATCCGCCCGGGCGAGAAGGTCGGTCTGGTCGGCGTCAGCGGCGCCGGCAAGACGACCCTGACCGCGCTCCTGCTACGCCTTCACGACATCCAGAGCGGGCGGATCCTCATCGACGGCCAGGACATCGCCGGGGTGACGCAGGAATCCCTGCGCGGGGCCATTGCCATGGTGACCCAGGATACTTCGCTGCTGCATCGCTCGATCCGGGACAACATCGCCTATGGCCGGCCGGACGCGTCGATGGAGGAAATCCTCCGGGCGGCGCAACTGGCCGAAGCCGATGCGTTCATCGCCGGCCTCGTGGACCACAAGGGCCGCACCGGCTACGACGCCCAGGTGGGCGAGCGCGGCGTCAAGCTCTCCGGCGGCCAGCGCCAGCGCATCGCCATCGCCCGCGTCATCCTCAAGAACGCGCCGATCCTGATCCTCGACGAGGCGACGTCGGCCCTGGACAGTCAGGTCGAGGCGGCGATCCAGGACAGTCTCGACACGCTTATGCAGGGCAAGACCGTGCTCGCCATCGCCCATCGGCTCTCCACCATCGCCGCCCTCGACAGGCTGATCGTGGTCGATGCCGGCCGCATCGTGGAGGAGGGGACGCATGCGGAGCTGATCCGCGGCGGCGGCCTCTATGCGCGCCTCTGGGAGCGCCAGTCCGGCGGCTTCCTCGGCGACGCCTCGCCCGCCCGCTACGAGGATGCGGCGGAGTGATCGCCCTCGATCTCACCGCCGGGGCAGCCGAGCGGGGGCGTCCCTCGCGCGGCCCCTGGCTGACGGAGTTGCGGGCGACGCTGGTGCTCGCCGCCCCGCTGATCCTCACCAACCTCGCGCAGCACGGCCTCGTCACCGCCGACGTGGTGCTCCTCGGCCGCCTCGGCGCGGAACCGCTGGCGGCGGGCGCCCTGGCGACGAGCCTCTACTTCATCCTGTTCATCTGCGGGATCGGCCTCGCCTCGGCGGTCTCCCCCCTGATCGCGGGCGCGGTCGGCCGTGGCGACACCGCCGATCACGACGTCCGCCGCATCGTGGGAGCCGGCCTCTGGGCCGTCACCATCGCAGTCCTCCCGGTGATGCTGGCGCTCTGGCACACCGAACCCCTGCTGCTGGCCATGGGGCAGCAACCGAAGCTCGCCGAGGATGCCGGGCTCTACATGCGGGCCCTGCAATGGTCGATGTGGCCGGCCCTGGCCTTCATGGCCCTGCGCGCCAGCCTTTCCGCCCTTGAGCGGCCCGGCTGGCCCCTCGCCATCAGCCTCGCGGCGCTGCCGGTGAATGTCGGGCTCGCGATCTGGCTCGCCTTCGAGGGGCCGGGTCTTCTCGGCCTCGGCCTGGTCGGCGTCGGCCTCGCCACGACGCTGGCCGCGTTCCTGTCCCTCGCGGCCCTCGTGGGCGTAATGACGCTGGCGCCGTCCCTTCGGCGGCGGCGGCTCTTCCTCGGGGTCTGGCGCCCCAACGCCGCGCGCCTCGCGACCATGTTCCGTCTCGGCCTGCCCATGGCGGCGACGGGCCTCGCCGAGGCGAGCCTGTTCGAGGCCGCCGTCCTCGGCATGGGTCTGTTCGGCACGGCGCCGCTCGCGGCCCATGCCGTGACGATCCAGATCGCCGCGATCTGCTTCATGGTGCCCAACGGCATCGGTCAGGCCGCCACGGTGAGGGTCGGCCGCGCCTTCGGGGCGGGGGACCGCATGGCCATGCGCCGGGCCGGCACCATCGCGATCCTCCTCGGCTTCGGCTTCATGAGTGCGTGCGCGCTGGCACAGGTGACCCTGCCGCGTCCGCTGATCGGGCTGTTCCTCGACCTCGACGCCCCCGGCAACGCCGCGGTGATTCCCTATGCGGTGACCTTCATCGGTTTTGCCGCGCTCTTCGCCATGGCGGACGGCATCCAGTCGGTGGCCCTCGGCGCCCTGCGGGGGATGCAGGACACGCGCATTCCCATGGCCATCGCCCTGTTCGGCTACTGGATCGTCGGCATTCCGTCCGGCATCCTCGCCGCCTGGGGCCTCGGCTTCGGCGGATCGGGGATCTGGATGGGGTTCTGCGCCGGATTGGCGGTGGTTGCGGTGATGCTGGTGCGGCGCTGGCTCTGGCTGAGCGGCAGCGTCGTTTCGCCCCCGTGACGAATACGGTTTGCCGTCACGGACCTACCCTGGACAAATTCGCATCTGACGTGCCAGAAAAATGCGCCTCAGAAGGCTCGCCTCGGGTGACGCCCGGTCGCATTGCACAGACCTGTGCAATCGTGTCTGCGTCTGCGCTGCGTGCTTCTTTCGAGCGCCTCTAAATCTCGGCGAATGGAAGCGGCGCGTCCTCTCTTTGCGGGTCGTCGAACCGGCGCCACCCTGACGGAGTGTCCATCTTGGCGAACACCCCTCCCGAGCCCGGCCCCGAAGGCTCCCGGCGCGACTTTCTGTTCCTGGCGACCGGTGCGGGCCTCGCCGTGGGCGCCGGCGCCCTGGCCTGGCCCTTCGTGGCGTCGATGGCGCCCGACGCGGAAGTGATCGCCGCCGGTGCCCCCCTCGAAGTGGATCTCACGCCGATCCAGGAGGGCCAGATCGTCAACGTGTTCTGGCGCGGCAAGCTGATCTTCGTGCGGAGCCGCTCCGAGAAGGAGATCAAGGAATCGGAGGACGTGAAGCTCAGCGAGCTCATCGACCCTCAGCCCGACTCCGCCCGCGTCAAGGAAGGCCACGCCAAATGGCTCGTGGTTTACGGCAACTGCACCCATCTCGGCTGCGTCCCGATCGGGCATCAGGGCCAGTACGAAGGCTGGTCCTGCCCCTGCCACGGCTCGCTCTACGACACGTCCGGCCGCGTACGCCGTGGACCGGCGCCGACCAACCTGCCGGTTCCCCCTTATGCGTTCCTGAACGACACCAAGATCCGGATCGGCGAAGACGGCGGCAAGGCCGTCGCCTGATCTCGGGACCATCGCCCTCGGGCGGTGAGGGAGGAGGTCCGGCGCGCGAGGGCACGCGACGGATCGGAGCGAAACAGACTTCGAAGCGGGTAACCACATGAGCGGTCACGCCACCTACGTCCCCAAGAGTCGGATCGCCAAGTGGTTCGAATCGCGGCTGCCCATCGTCGGGCTGGTCCATTCGTCGTTCATCGCCTTCCCGGTCCCGCGGAACCTCAACTATTTCTGGACCTTCGGCGCCATCCTGATGGCCATGCTGATGTCGCAGATTGTCACCGGCATCTGGCTGGCGATGCATTACGACCCGTCCGCCGGCAACGCCTTCAACTCCGTCGAGCACATCATGCGCGACGTGAACTACGGCTGGCTGCTGCGCTACATGCACGCCAACGGCGCCTCGATGTTCTTCGTGGCCGTCTACGTCCACATCTTCCGCGCGCTCTATTACGGGTCGTACAAGGCCCCGCGCGAGGTGCTCTATATCCTGGGCGTGATCATCTACCTCCTGATGATGGCCACCGCCTTCCTCGGCTACACCCTGCCGTGGGGCCAGATGAGCTTCTGGGGCGCCACCGTCATCACCAACATCCTGGCCGCGATCCCGATCGTCGGCGACACGATCCAGAGCCTGCTCTGGGGCGGCTATTCCGTCGGCAACCCGACGATCAACCGCTTCTTCTCGCTGCACTACCTCCTGCCGTTCATGATCCTCGGCGTCGTGGTCCTCCACGTCTGGGCGCTGCACGTCACCGGCCAGAACAACCCGACCGGCATCCCGATCAAGACCGGCAAGGACGCGGTGCCGTTCACGCCCTACGCGACGATCAAGGACGTGTTCGCCGTCGTCGTGTTCTTCGTCTTCTTCGCCTACTGGATCTTCTACCAGCCGAACTACCTCGGGCATGCGGACAATTACGTCCCCGCCAATGCCTCCGTGACTCCCGCTCACATCGTGCCGGAATGGTACTTCCTGCCCTTCTACGCGATCCTTCGCGCGGTGCCGGACAAGCTCGGCGGCGTCATCCTGATGTTCAGCGCGGTCATCATCCTCGCTTTCGCGCCCTGGCTCGACACGTCCCGCGTCCGCTCGGCGAATTACCGCCCGATCTACCGCCAGTTCTTCTGGCTGTTCGTGGCCGTGTGCGTCGTGCTCGGCTGGCTGGGCGCCAAGCCTCCGGAAGGCGGTTACGTCCTCGCCTCGCGGCTCTGCACCGCCTACTACTTTGCGCATTTCCTCATCGTGATGCCGCTGGTGGGGCTGTTCGAGACGCCGAAGGCCATGCCGGGATCGATCCTGGAGAGCGTGACCGGACCGCATCCGCAATATGGCGGTTCGGGCTTGCCAGCCGGTGCGGCCGCCGCGCCATCGTCGAAGGGTTGAGGTGCGGATCGTGAGCAGCATGAACACATCGCGCATCCTCGCCGCCACCCTCGTGGCGATCCTCCTCGGCTCGGCTTCGGCCGGCGCCGAGGACGGCCACTCGACCCCGAACCCGCCCCGCGAGAAGTGGAGCTTCGCCGGAATCTTCGGAAAGTTCGACGAGGCCCAGCTCCAGCGCGGCTTCCAGATCTACCGGGAGGTCTGCTCGAACTGCCACAGCATGAACCTCGTGAAGTTCCGCAACCTCGCCGAGCATGGCGGGCCGGGCTTCACGGCGGGTCAGGTCAAGGCTCTGGCGGCCGAGTACAAGATCAAGGACGGCCCCAACGATTCGGGTGACATGTTCGAGCGGCCCGGCCGTCCGGCCGACGCCTTCCCGGCGCCCTTCCCGAACGAAAAGGCCGCCGCCGCCGCCAATGGCGGCAAGGCCCCGCCCGATTTCTCGGTCCTGGCCAAGGCCCGCACCTACGAGCGCGGCTTCCCGTATTTCATCTTCGATGCGATGCCCTTCATCGGTTATTCGGAGCAGGGCGTCGACTATATCCACGCGCTCTTGAACGGCTACGAGGACGCCCCGAAGGGAATGGATGTGCCGGCGGGCACGAACTACAACAAGTACTATCCCGGCCACCTCATCGCGATGGCAAAGCCCATCAGCGACGGGCAGGTGACCTACGCCAAGGGCGCCGACGGCAATCCCGTCGTTCCCGAGACGACGGAGCAATATTCCCACGACGTGGCGGCCTTCATGTCCTGGGCCGCCGAGCCGCACATGGAGGCCCGCAAGGCCCTGGGCTTCCGCGTGATCCTGTTCCTGATCATCCTGTCGGGCCTCCTCTACTACGTGAAGAAGAAGGTCTGGGCGGATGTGGGCGGCGAGGCTCACGGCCTGCAGCCGGAGCTTCACAAGACGAGCTGAGCCCCTTAAAGGCGGATCACGACGAACGGGCTCGCTGGCGCGGGCCCGTTTTCGTTTCCACCGTGACGGCACGCCCGGCGCGCCATCGAGACGACGACAGGAGATTCGGCATGACCGCAGCAGTGCTCGGCGTGATGGGCGGATCCGGTGTCTACGATCTGCCGGGCCTCGAAGACGTCCGCGAGGAGGCGATCGCCTCGCCCTGGGGAGAGCCCTCCGATTCGCTGCGGATCGGCCGGATCGGAACGACCAAGGTCGTGTTCCTGGCGCGGCACGGACGCGGGCACCGCCTGTCTCCCTCCGGCATCAACTACCGCGCCAATATCGACGCGATGAAGCGGGCCGGCGTCACCGACCTCGTCTCGATCTCGGCCTGCGGGTCGTTCCGAAGCGAGCTTCATCCCGGCCTGTTCGTCCTAGTGGACCAGTTCGTCGACCGCACCCATGGGCGGGCCTCCTCGTTCTTCGGCAACGGCTGCGTCGCTCACGTGCCCTTCGCCCATCCCGTCGGACCGGCACTTCAGGCCCGCATCGCCGCGGCGGCGGCGGAGGAGGGCCTGCCGATCCATCGCGGCGGGACCTATGTCTGCATGGAAGGCCCGCAATTCTCGTCCTTTGCCGAATCGCGCACCTACAAGGGCCTCGGCTACGACGTGATCGGCATGACCAACATGCCCGAGGCCAAGCTCGCCCGCGAGGCGGAGATCACCTTCGCCACCATCGCCATGGTGACGGATTTCGATTGCTGGCACCCGGGCCATGCCGATGTGGACGTGGCCTCCGTCGTCGCCGTCGCCCGCGCGAATGCGGACAAGGCGGCCCGCCTCGTCTCGCGGATCGCCCGCGATTTCCCGGCGGAGCGGGAGGAGTGTCCCGCCGGCTCGCATCGCGCCCTCGACGGCGCGATCATGACGGCCCCGTCCCACCGCGATCCCGAATTGCTGGCCAAGCTGGACGCGGTGGCGGGGCGCGTGCTCACCGCCTGACCGACCCGGCATTCGATGGCGAGGCCTTTCCAGAGGACGGTATTTGCCTCTAGAGCGTTGATCCCGATATCCCATCCGGATCGATGGACCGGTGTCGCCGTCCGGCATCGGGCCGGGCCGTGCCATCGGTCTTTCGGCCGATCCTTCCAAAGACGGCCCTTCACGTGACGGTCAAACCATGAGCGACCCCTCGACGATGCGTTCCGCGAGCATCAGCCGCCGCACGGCGGAGACCGACGTCAGCGTGTCCCTCGGGCTCGATGGAACCGGCAAGGCGACGATTTCGACGGGAGTCGGGTTCTTCGATCATATGCTGGAGCTCTTCGCCCGGCACGGGCTGTTCGACGTGGAGGCCAAGGTCACCGGCGACCTCCACGTGGATCACCACCACACCGTCGAGGATACCGGAATCGCCCTCGGTCAGGCCTTCGCCCAGGCGCTGGGCGACAAGCGCGGCATTGCCCGCTACGCGGACATCCATCTGCCCATGGACGAAGCGCTGACACGGGTCTCCATCGACATTTCCGGGAGGCCGTTCCTCGTCTTCCGCACCACGTTCAAGGCGGAGAAGATCGGGCAATTCGACACCGAGCTGGTGCGCGAGTGGTTCCAGGCCTTCGCCATGAATGCCGGGATCACCCTGCATGTGGAGACCTTGTACGGTGACAACGCGCACCATATCGCGGAGAGCTGCTTCAAGGGCTTGGCCCGCGCCTTGCGGAAAGCCGTTGTGGTCGATCCGCGCGAGGATGGTCGCATCCCCTCGACGAAGGGGTCTCTGTAGGGCTCTCACGGGCGGAAAGAGGCGGACACACGCATGCGCACCTACACGTTCCATCTGTCGTCGGATGCCATCGCGGGCGAATCTCACGGCCTCGAGAATGCCATCCTGGTCCCGGACGGCTTCTCGCTCCGGGCCTTCGTCTTCGGTCCGCTCTGGTTCTTCTTCCACCGGCTCTGGCTGGCGGGGCTCGGCGTGCTGGCTCTGTTGGTGGCCGCCGGTTTCGCCGGACGGTTTCTGGGCCTCGGCACCGTCTCGGGCTTCCTCGTCACGGTCCTGCTCCTCCTCCTCGTGGGGATGGAGGCGTCCAGCCTGCGCCGCTGGACCTATGCCAGGCGCGGTCGCCCCGCCCGCGATGCCGTCGTCGCCGAGTCCGTCGAGGACGCCGAAATCAAGGCCGTGAACCGCTGGCTGGCCACGCCCGCGGTGATCCGGCCGGGTCCGAGCGCCTATTCCACGGCCACGGTGCGTCCGAGCGAGACCGCCATCGGCATGTTTCCCTTCGCTGAGCCCCGTCGTTCGTGATGTCCGAGACCGTAGCGATCATCGATTATGGGTCGGGCAATCTGCACTCGGCGGCGAAGGCCTTCGAGCGGGCGGGGCGGGAAGCCAGATTGAGCACGACCCGCATCGTCGTCACCAGCGACCCGGAGGTGGTGGCCTCTGCCGACCGCGTGGTGCTCCCCGGTGTCGGTGCCTATGCCGATTGCCGCAAGGGCCTCGATTCCGTCGACGGCATGGTGGAGGCGATGACGCGTGCGGCACATGAGCGAGGCCGCCCGTTCCTCGGCATCTGCGTCGGCATGCAGCTCCTCGCCAGCCGGGGCCTCGAATACGAGACCACCCCGGGGCTGGGCTGGATCGCGGGCGACGTTCGCCAGATCCGCCCGTCCGACCCCGCCCTGAAGATCCCGCATATGGGTTGGAACACCCTCCGGTCCGAGCGGCCGCATGCCCTCCTCGACGGCATCCATACGGGGGAGGATGGGCTGCACGCCTATTTCGTCCACAGCTACGCCCTCGATCCGGTGGACCGGACGGATGTCGTCGCCGAGAGCGAATACGGCGGTCCGGTCACCGCTTTGGTGGCACGCGACAACGTGGCCGGAACCCAGTTCCATCCCGAGAAGAGTCAGCATCTCGGTCTGGCACTCCTCGCGAACTTCCTGCGTTGGCGCCCGTAACCGGCCCATCGGCCCATCGACATTCAGAAAGCGACATCCACCGTGATCCTGTTTCCGGCGATCGATCTCAAGGAAGGGCGCTGCGTTCGCCTCGTCCAGGGAGACATGGCGCAAGCCATCGTGTTCAGCGACGATCCGGCCGCTCAGGCGAGCGTGTTCGAGGAGCAGGGCTTCTCCTGGCTTCACGTGGTCGATCTCGACGGCGCCTTCGCCGGCGCACCGATGAACGCGTCGGCCGTCGATGCCATCCTCGCCCGCACCAACCTTCCGGTTCAGCTCGGCGGCGGCATCCGCGAGATGCGCACCGTCGAGGCCTGGATCGAGAAGGGTGTGAGCCGGGTCATCATCGGCACGGCCGCCGTGCGCGACCCGGCTTTCGTGCGCGAGGCGGCCCGCCTGTATCCGGGCAAGATCGCCGTCGGTGTCGATGCCAAGGACGGCCGCGTGGCGGTGGAAGGCTGGGCGAAGACCTCCAGCACGACGGCCGAGGAACTCGGACGGCGGTTCGAGGATGCCGGCGTGGCCGCAATCATCTACACCGACATCGCCCGCGACGGCATCCTCAAGGGGCTCAACATCGAGATGACCCTCGCCCTGGCGCAGGCCGTCACGATCCCGGTCATCGCCTCGGGCGGGCTGGCCTCCATCGAGGACGTCCATCGCCTGCTGGAGCCGGACTGCGCGATGCTGGCCGGCGCGATCACCGGGCGGGCGCTCTATGACGGTCGCATCGACCCGCGCGAGGCCCTCGCCGCCATCGCCCGAAAGGCGGCCGCCTAGGCTTTCGTCGTTCCACCGTCGCGATCGACACGGAAAAGCCGCGCGCCCCATGGGGCGCGCGGCTTTTTCAATTCGCTTGAATAGCTGCTGCGCTAGAGGCCGTTCTTGGCACCCGGCACGATGCTCGTGCCCGAGCCGCTGCCGAACGGCTCGTACTTGGTGAGGCCGCGGAACAGCTGGCCGAGGAAGGCGCGATCCGCGCCGCTGGTCGGCGTCGTGCGCTCGATGAAGTCGAACACCTTGCCGTCCTGCAGGCCGTAGAGGGCGATGCGCTCCACCTTGAAGGCGGCGTTAAAATAGACGGTGGTGACCTTCTGGTCCTCCACCCGCTCACCGAGGAACAGCACCGTCCGGCGCGAGTTCTGGGTGATGTAGTACCAGGTCTTGTTGCCGACGGTGGAGACCGTGGACGGGGAGCCGAGGATCTGGAGGACCTGCTCCGCGCTCATGCCCGGCTTCACCGTGGCGAGGGCGGCCTGATCGATCTGGTATCCGTGGCGGAGGTCTTCACCGATGCAACCGGAGATTCCCACACCGACGAAGCCGATGACGGCGAGACGGCTGATCGACGAGACGAAACGGCGCGACATCAGCCACCCTTGATCCGTTGAGACAACACGACGCGTGAGCGTCATGGCCCGGCGCTGATCCCCACCTGTACGGTCCGGTGGAGCTTGCGCCGTGGCTGCCGGTTGCCGTACCGCGAGGTTATGGTTTTGACAAGGCAAGCTCGGCCACACCCCTCTCGCCTCCGGTGGACGGCATGATCGCGCGATTCTTCAAGCGCGGCTCCGCCCGCGCCAGCGTCGTCGAGGCGTTGCACCTGCGGATCAACGAGGCCTCGCGGGTGCCGGCCCTCTATACCGGTCTCGGTGTGCCCGACAGCGTGGAAGGCCGCTTCGAGTGCCTGACGCTCCACGTCATCCTGGTCCTGCGACGGATGAACCAGCTGCCGCCGCCGGCGGCGGACATCGCCCAGGATCTGGTGAACGCAGTCTTCCTTCAGCTCGATGCCTCGTTGCGCGAACTCGGCGTGGGGGATTTCGGCGTGCCCAAGCGCATGAAGAAGCTGGGAGCGGCCTTCTACGGTCGCGCGGCGGGCTATGACGGCGCCCTGGATGCGCGGGACGAGGACGGCCTCAAGGCCGCCCTGGCGCGCAACGTCATCGGCACCGACATGCCGGAGGCGGGTGCGGGCCTCGCCCGCTACGTGCTGAGAAGCGTCGATCTCCTCGATGGACGCGACCTCGACCGGCTCGTATCGCACGGGCCGGGCTTCCCATCCCCGCTGAACCTCAACCAATCGGGAGATATCTGACATGACGGCAAAGTCGACGGCCGGGCCCCTGTCGCGGCCATTCCGGGTCGACCGCCTGCCCAGGGACAGGGCCGGAATCGTCATCAAGGCGACACCGGAGGAAGAGGCGGCCCTGGCCGCGGATTTCCGCATCCCGGCCGTCCGCGACCTCGTGGGCCGGCTGGAATGGAGCGGGACGTCCGCTCACCTCGTCATCACCGGTACGGTCTCGGCCGTCGTCACCCAGGTCTGCACGATCAGCCTCGAACCGTTCGAGGCGGAGGTCTCCGAACCCGTCGAGATCGTGTTCAGCGATCGCGACCCGGAGAAGGAAGCCAGCGACGAGGAGGCCGATATCCCGGATCCGATCGTCAACGGCACGATCGACCTGGGGCAGGTCACCGCCGAGTTCCTGGCCCTCGGCCTCGATCCCTATCCGCGCAAGCCCGGTATCGCCTTCGAGCCGGTGGCCGAGGAGCGGGAATCGCCGCTGGCGATCCTCAAGACGTTGAAGGGCGACGATGCCTGACGCCCGGCCCGGGCCGCGCAGGATCGGGGTGACGGAGCCGGCATCGAACCGCGGATTCCGGAAAAACTGAGATTTCGTTTGCCCGCCGGGCTCGAACCGCTATTTTCCGCCGCGCCGAGGAGGGGCCCGCCGATGCGGGTCCAGGCCTCTCATCCATCCCTTCACGCCGAAGGGCGTCCCGTCGATCCTTCGCCCGGCCCTTCGCCAAGAAGGGTCTGCCCGTCCTGAAAGAGGCCTCCGGCCGAACCACATGTCTCAAAGAGTGTGCATCTCGCTCGACGCCATGGGCGGCGATCACGGTCCCACGACCGTGGTGCCGGGCGCCGCCATCGCGCGCGAGCGCCATCCCGAGATGACGTTCCTGATGTTCGGGGACGAGGCCATCCTTACCCCGCTGGTGGCGGCCGAGCCGCGCCTGAAGGGTGCCGTGGAGATCCGCCACACCACCGTGGCGATCGCCATGGACGAGAAGCCGAGCCAGGCGGTCCGCTCGGGCCGCGGAAAATCCTCGATGTGGCGCGCGATCCAGGCGGTCAAGGACGGGGAGGCCGATGCGGCCGTCTCGGCCGGCAATACCGGCGCGCTCATGGCCATGTCGAAGATCTGCCTGAAGACCCTGGCCGGCATCGAGCGACCGGCGATCGCCTGCCTGTGGCCGACCGTACGCGGCGAGAGCGTCGTCCTCGATGTGGGGGCGACCATCGGCACCGACGCAGAGCATCTGGTGGAGATGGCGCTGATGGGTGCCGCCATGGCCAGGATCGTCTTCGATCTCGATCAACCGACGGTGGGCCTGCTCAATGTCGGCACCGAGGAGATGAAGGGGAACGAGGCGGTGAAGGAAGCCGCGCGGCGCCTGCGCGAGACCGACCTGCCGAACCTCGCCTATCACGGCTTCGTCGAGGGCAACGACCTCGGCAAGGGCACCGTCGACGTGGTGGTCACCGAGGGCTTTACCGGCAACATCGCCCTGAAGACCGCGGAGGGCACCGCCAAGCAGATCGCCAGCTACCTGCGCGCGGCCATGAGCCGGACCCTGTCGGCCAAGATCGGCTACTTCTTCGCCCGGCAGGCCTTCAAGGCCCTGCGCGACAAGATGAACCCGAGCCGGGCCAATGGCGGCGTCTTCCTCGGTCTGGAGGGTATCGTCATCAAGAGCCACGGCTCGGAGGACGCTCACGGTTTCGCGGCCGCCGTCGATCTCGCGCACGACATGGCGCGGCACGACCTGATGCGGACCATTCGCGACATGCTCGAACTCACGCCCGTTGCCGCCTCCGCATGAGGTGGTCGATGCCGGATCGGATCTGACATGGCGGTTACACGCTCCGTAGTGGTGGGGACGGGCTCTGCCCTGCCGGCACGTCTCGTGACGAACGACGAGTTGACGAGGACCGTCGACACGTCCGACGAATGGATCGTCCAGCGCACGGGCATCCGCCAGCGCTATCTGGCGGGTGACGGCGAGACCACGTCGACCCTGGGGATCGCGGCCGCGAAGGCCGCCCTGGACGATGCGGGACTTGGGCCGGAGGATATCGATCTCGTCATCTGCGCCACCTCGACGCCGGACCATACGTTCCCATCGGTGGCGACCCAGATCCAGGCGGGGCTGGGCATCCGCTCCGGCTTCGCCTTCGACATCCAGGCGGTCTGCGCGGGCTTCGTCTACGGCGTTTCCACGGCCGACAAGTTCATCGCGAGCGGGAGCGTGCGCCGCGCCCTCGTGGTCGGTGCCGAAACCTTCTCGCGCATCCTCGACTGGGAGGACCGTACGACCTGCGTGCTCTTCGGCGACGGTGCCGGGGCGATCGTCCTCGAGGCCCAGGACGGGGAGGGGACGAGCGAGGATCGCGGCGTGCTCACCAGCCATCTGCGCTCCGACGGACGGCACCGCGACAAGCTCTACGTCGATGGAGGACCCGGCTCCACCGGCACCACCGGTCACCTGCGGATGGTGGGCAAGGAGGTCTTCCGCTTCGCCGTGGGCTCGGTGACGGATGTCATCGCCGACGCTTTCGCGGCCACGGAGACGAGCGCGGACGACCTGACATGGTTCGTGCCGCATCAGGCGAACCGGCGCATCATCGAAGCCTCCGCCGACAAGCTCGGCATCGACAGGAGCAAGGTCGTGCTCACCGTCGACCGGCACGGCAACACGTCGGCGGCCTCGATCCCCCTCGCCCTCGACGCGGCCCGGAAGGACGGCCGGATCAAGCGCCGCGACCTCGTGATGATCGAGGCCATCGGCGGCGGTTTCACCTGGGGTGCGGCGCTGATCCGCTGGTGAGACGAGTGCGTGGCCGGGCACAGTCCCGACGCTGAACCATGAAGTCCTGTTGACCTGCGGCCCAACGCAGATTAGCGTGTCCGATCATAGAGATACGTCAAAAAATACGATTCGTTTGGGGAATGACGCATGGCAGGAAAGACGGTCACACGCGCCGATCTGAGCGAGGCCGTCTATCAGCAGGTCGGCCTGTCGCGGACGGAATCGGCGGCCCTCGTCGAGACCGTGCTGTCGGAGATCTGCACCTGCCTCGCCTCCGGTGAAACGGTGAAGCTGTCGTCGTTCGGATCCTTCGTCGTTCGCGGCAAGGGCCGGCGCGTCGGCCGCAATCCCAAGACCGGCGTCGAAGTGGCCATCGAGCCGCGCCAGGTCATGGTGTTCAAGCCGTCCAACGTGCTCAAGTCCCGGATTAACGGCGTCAACGGCACCGCCGAACAAGACGACGATTGAGGTCCATCATGCCGTTGGCAGCCAAGGTTCCGGTCGAGACGGCGCGGGGCGGAGAGGGTCCGTTCGAGGTGAGCCTGTCCGGCTCCGCTGACGGCCGCGACACGGTGGAGAAGCGCCCGGGCGCCTTTCGCACGATCAGCGAAGTGGCCGACGAGCTCGACGTGCCGCAGCACGTTCTCCGGTTCTGGGAGACGAAGTTCGCCCAGGTCAGGCCGGTAAAGCGCGCGGGTGGCCGGCGCTACTACCGGCCGGAAGACGTGGACCTGATCAAGGGCATCCGGCGCCTTCTGCATGAACAGGGCTACACCATTCGTGGCGCTCAGCGCGTCCTGAAGGAGAACGGCATCCGCTTCGTCCAGTCGGTGGGGCGGGGCGAGGCCGAGGTGGCGGCTCCGATCCCGCGGGATCTGGAAGCCGGGGAAGACGAGGCGGACGACGAGGCCGGTCACGCCACGGCACGCGAGGACGACCGGCTCGGTGCCGACCGGTCGACCCTGCAGGCCGTCCTCGACGATCTCCATGCCTGCCGCGACGCGTTGAGAAAGCTCCGCGACCCGTCGGATCCCGCGATCCGCTCCTGAACCGGCGATCCAGGCCGGAGCGATCGCGCGCTCGGGATTCGAAGGAAACGCCTCGATGCCCTCGACGGCGGGCTCCGCCCTTCCCACATCCATCCGGCCACGGCGGTCGCACCCTCTTCGTCCCATAAGGTCGCCAGGCATCACCGGAGACCGCCCGATGTACGCCGCCAAATCGAATGCCTTCCTCGCCGCCGGCCTGTTTCTCGCCATCGCCAGCGCCCCGGTCCTGGCCCAGGACACGGCGACCCGCACCGAGACCGCGGCCCCCGGCAAGAGCGTCCGCATCCTCATCGCCTCCAACCTGAAGGACGATTGCAAGCCGGGCTCGATGCCGGAGATCCGCATCAGCACCTCGCCCAAGAACGGCTCTCTCATCACCAAGACCGGCAGCGTCACCACCCCGGCGAGCCACAAATGCCCGAACAAGAAGACCGCCGCGACGGGCGTCTTCTATCAGAGCAAGGACGGCTTCACCGGGACCGACGAAGTCGTGGTCGAGGTGAAGAAGGCCGACGGAAAGACCATGACGCAGACGATCAACATCACCGTTGGCGGCTCGGCCACGAAGGGTGGGGACGACACCAAGAAGGGCGCCACGGACCTCTGATCCCGCCCTGAGCCCCTCCGACACGCGAGGCCCGGCGGCTGCGATTCCCGCCGCCGGGCCGCCCACTGTGGCATGCTTCCCACGCTCGATTGCCGTCGCGACCGCACTGCGACAAAACTGGGCCTGTCAGTTGCATCCGAGCCGAGACAGGATGAAGCTGTGTCAGTCGTGAAGGGATCGGGATGCCAATGCCATCGACGAACGACCTGTTCCAGAGCTTTGCCCGCGGTTACGAGGCCCGCCGCGATACGGAAATGAGCCTGTCCGAGTTCATGGAGGCGTGCCGGGACGAGCCCCTCATGTACGCCACCGCGGCCGAGCGCATCCTCGACGCGATCGGCAAGCCGGAATTCGTGGACACCGCCAAGGACCCCCGTCTCGGCCGCGTGTTCATGAACCGGACGATCCGGGTCTATCCCGCCTTCTCCGAGTTCTACGGCATGGAGGAGACGATCGAGCGGATCGTCTCGTTCTTCCGCCACGCCGCGCAGGGGTTGGAGGAGCGCAAGCAGATCCTCTACCTCCTCGGCCCCGTCGGCGGCGGCAAGTCGTCCCTCGCCGAGCGCCTCAAGGCCCTGATGGAGGTCCACCCCATCTACGTGCTGAAGGCCGGCAACGAGGTCTCCCCGGTCTTCGAGAGCCCCCTCGGACTGTTCGACCCCGAGGTGATGGGCGCCGAGATCCAGGAACGCTACGGCATTCCGCGCCGTCGCCTCACCGGCCTGATGAGCCCGTGGGCCCTGAAGCGCCTCGACGAGTTCAACGGCGATATCTCGCAGTTCAAGGTCATCAAGGTCCGGCCGTCGCGCCTGCGCCAGATCGGCATCGCCAAGACCGAGCCCGGCGACGAGAACAACCAGGACATCTCGTCCCTGGTGGGCAAGGTCGACATCCGCCGTCTCGAGACCCTGTCCCAGGCGGACCCGGACGCCTACTCTTATTCCGGCGGCCTCAACCGGGCGAACCAGGGCGTCCTCGAATTCGTCGAGATGTTCAAGGCGCCGATCAAGATGCTGCACCCCCTGCTCACGGCGACGCAGGAGGGCAATTACGTCGGCACCGAGAATATCGGGGCGATTCCGTTCACCGGCGTCATTCTCGCCCACTCGAACGAATCCGAGTGGCAGACCTTCAAGACCAACAAGAACAACGAAGCCTTCATCGACCGCATCTACGTCATCAAGGTGCCCTACTGCCTGCGGGTGACGGAAGAGCAGCGGATCTACGAGAAGCTGGTCTCGGGTTCCGAACTGGCGGAGGCCGCCTGCGCCCCCGGCACGCTGGAAATGCTGGCCCGCTTCTCCGTGCTCTCCCGCCTGCGCGAGCACGCCAATTCCAACGCCTTCTCGAAGATGCGCGTCTATGACGGCGAGTCCCTGCGCGAGGTCGATCCCCGCGCCCGCTCGATGCAGGAATACAAGGATGCCGCCGGCGTCGACGAGGGGATGGACGGCATCTCCACCCGCTTCGCCTTCAAGGTGATGGCGGCGACGTTCAACCACGACACGACGGAGGTCTCGGCCGACCCCGTCCATCTCATGTACACGCTGGAACAGGCCCTGCGCCGCGAGCAGCTGCCGCCGGAGACCGAGAAGCGCTATCTCGAGTTCATCAAGACCGAACTCGCGCCGCGCTACGCCGAGTTCATCGGCCACGAGATCCAGAAGGCCTATCTCGAATCCTACCACGATTACGGCCAGAACCTGTTCGACCGATACATCGACTACGCCGATGCATGGATCGAGGATCAGGATTTCAAGGATTCCGAGACGGGTCAGCTCCTCAACCGGGAGCTTCTCAACCAGGAACTCACCAAGATCGAGAAGCCGGCGGGCATCGCCAACCCGAAGGATTTCCGCAACGAGGTCGTCAAGTTCGCCCTCCGCTCGCGGGCTCAGCATGGCGGGCGCAATCCGTCCTGGACGTCCTACGAGAAGCTGCGCGAGGTGATCGAGCGGCGGATGTTCAGCCAGGTGGAGGAACTGCTTCCGGTCATCTCGTTTGGTTCCAAGAAGGACGGAGAGACGGAGAAGAAGCACGGTGAGTTCGTCGATCGCATGATCGCGCGAGGCTATACCGAGCGGCAGGTTCGCCGTCTGGTGGAGTGGTACATGAGGGTGAAGCAGGCGGGTTAGGACGGCGACACGTCCGGTCGCGGCGAAAGGCCGGCGGGCATCGGGATGCCTGCCGGACACGACCGTCGAACCTGCTAGGGTCTCAGGGGCCAGGGTCTTGAGGGCGAGGACGAAAGCACCGGATGCACATCGTTGACCGTCGGTTGAATCCCGGAGGCAAGAGCCTTCCAAATCGCCAGCGCTTCCTGCGCCGGGTCAAGGACATGGCCCAGCGCGCAGTGCGCGAATCCGCCCGCGAGAAGGACATCAAGGATCTGGGCAAGGACGGGCGCGTCACGGTTCCCGGAGACGGCGTGCGCGAGCCCCGCTTCAGCCGCCAGTCCGGCACCGGCCTGCAGGACTACATCCTGCCCGGCAACAAGACCTATGTGGAAGGCGACCGCATCGAGCGCCCGCCGGGCGGCGGCGGAGGCAAGGGGTCGGGCCAGGGCGGAGAGGGCTCCGAGAACAGCGAGGATGCGTTCAACTTCGTGCTGACGCGGGACGAGTTCCTCGAACTGTTCCTCGAAGACCTAGAACTGCCGGATCTGGCCAAGCGTCGGCTCTCGATCGTGGAGACGGAAGGCCTGCGGCGCGCCGGCTACACCGTGTCGGGCTCGCCGGCCAACCTCGCGCTCACCCGCACCCTGCGCAATTCCATGTCGCGGCGCATCGCCCTCAAGCGTCCGAAGCCGGAGGAGATCGCGGAGCTCGAGGGCCGCATCGACGAGGCCGATCTCGGCGACCCCCTTCTCCCCGACATGAGGCTCGCCCTGGAGGCCCTGCGCGAACGCACCAGGCGGATCCCCTATGTCGATCCGATCGACCTGCGCTATCGCCGGTTCGAGCCCTATCCGCGCCCCATCGCCCAGGCGGTGATGTTCTGCCTGATGGACGTGTCGGGCTCGATGACCGAGCACATGAAGGATCTCGCCAAGCGCTTCTACATCCTGCTCCACATCTTTCTGACGCGGCGCTACCGGCACGTGGAGATCGTTTTCATCCGCCACACCGACAAGGCGACGGAGGTGGACGAAGAGACGTTCTTCGGCTCGCGCGAGACCGGCGGTACCCTGGTGTCGTCGGCGCTGGTGGAGATGAAACGCGTCATCACCGAGCGCTACGACCCCAACGACTGGAACATCTACGCGGCCCAGGCCTCGGATGGGGACAACGTGTCGAGCGATGGCCCGACCTCCACCGAATTGCTGCGTGCCCATATCCTGCCCGCCTGTCAGCACTTCGCCTATCTCGAAGTCGGCGACGAGAACGGCCCCCGCGCCGGGTTCGTCGAGCACCGCACCACCCTGTGGCGCACCTACGAGGCTCTGGCCAAATCCGGTGGCGCCATCGCCATGCGCAAGGTCAACCACCGGCGCGACATCTACCCGGTCTTCCGCGAACTGTTCGGGCGCAAGGACGCGCGCGCCGAAGCGGAGGCGTGACGCGCGGAGATCGGACCGAGGGTGGGGAGCCGGCTCCGCGACGAACCGGTCCCGGTAGAATGAGCTGACCCCTTCCTCCCGCACGGGGGAGGGGAGGAGAGCCGGAACGCTCGGAGAGAAGGACGACGATGGTCACGAACCTCCATTTCCCCGCATCGCCGACGATGTCGGGCGGCCAGCCGCCTCTGTTCACCGGCAACGACTGGGATTTCGACACGATCCGCCGCATCCACGACGCCTGCGAGACCATCGCCGGCCAGGAACTCGGCCTATCCTGGTATCCGAACCAGATCGAGATCATCACGGCGGAGCAGATGCTCGACGCCTATGCCTCCATCGGCATGCCGCTGTTCTACAAGCACTGGTCGTTCGGGAAGCACTTCGCCCAGCACGAGGCCGGCTATCGCCGCGGCATGATGGGCCTCGCCTACGAGATCGTCATCAATTCGGACCCGTGCATCTCCTACATCATGGAGGAGAACACGGCGACGATGCAGACCCTGGTGATCGCGCACGCCGCCTTCGGTCACAACCATTTCTTCAAGAACAACTACCTGTTCAAGCAATGGACCGATGCCGAGGGCATCCTCGATTACCTCGACTTCGCCAAGGGGTTCATCACCCGCTGCGAGGAGCGCTACGGTCACCACGCGGTGGAGCAGGTGCTCGACGCCGCCCACGCCCTGATGAGCCAGGGCGTCCACCGCTATCCGCGCAAGAAGCGGCCGGACCTCGCCTCGGAACAGCGGCGCGAGCGCGAGCGGGCCGAGCACGGCGAGCAGATCTACAACGACCTGTGGCGCACCCTGCCGCAGAAGAGCGCCGGGCTCCGGCCCGACGCCGCCCTGGAGCGGCGCAAGGCCCTCCTCGAACTGCCGCAGGAGAACCTGCTCTACTTCCTCGAGAAGGCGGCCCCGCGCCTGCGTCCGTGGCAGCGCGAGATCCTGCGGATCGTCCGCCTCGTGGCACAGTATTTCTATCCCCAGCGCCAGACCAAGGTGATGAACGAGGGCTGCGCCACCTATTGCCACTACCGGATCATGAACTCGCTCTCGGAGAAGGGGCTGATCGGCGAGGCGGCCTATCTCGAATTCCTGCAGTCGCACACCAACGTCGTCCGCCAGCCGAACTACAACGAGCGCGGCTATGGTGGGCACAATCCCTACGCCATCGGCTTTGCCATGATGCAGGACATCGCCCGCATCGTGGAGCAGCCGACGGAGGAGGATCGCGAGTGGTTCCCCGACATCGCGGGCACGGGCGACGCCATGGCGACCCTGCGGGACATCTGGGCGAATTACCGGGACGAGAGCTTCATCGCGCAGTTCCTGAGCCCCAAGCTCATGCGCGACATGCGACTGTTCCACGTGGTCGACGACCCCGACGAGGCGGAATTGCGCGTGGAGGCCATCCATGACGAGCGCGGCTACCGCAAGCTGCGCCGCTCGTTCGCCCGGCAATACGACGTTGCCTGGCTCGATCCCGATATCGAGGTCGTGGATGTCGATCTGGAGGGCGACCGCCGCCTCATCGTCCATCACAAGGCGCTGAACCGGATCACGCTCCAGGCCGACGATGCCCGCCGGGTCCTGCAGCATCTGGCGGATCTCTGGGGCTACGACGCGGTGCTCAAGGAGATCGATCCGGCCACGGACGCGATCCTCGCCGAACACCACGCGGCAGCGCGGCCGATCTTCTTCTGACGGCCCCGGGGGCGCTGAATTGAGCTCCGATCCGTCGCATTTGAGGAATTGCGCTCTCGGTTCTTTCGCACACCGCCGGCCATCCTCCGGATCAGGCTCGCAACGAGGTGATCATGAATGAGCGTCGGATCGAGGAGCGGCAGCGCCAGGACGAGGCCGGCTTCATCGCCGTAGACGAGCACACGACGCTTCCCTGCATCGTCTACGACGTCTCCGCCTCCGGCGTCCGACTCACCCTTCCCGAGACCGCCCTGGTCCCCGAAACCTTCATCCTGCATTCGGCCTGTATCGCGGGAATCGAGGTGTGCCGCGTGGTCTGGCGGGGCGACGAGACCATCGGCGCGACCTTCAACCGGGCGTCGGCCTGACGCTCGTACCCGAGCCGGATGATCGCTGCCCGGCTCCCGACCGACCGACACGACCTGGAAACGAAAAAGGCCGGGGACAGCGCGCCCCGGCCTTCAACGTCAGAGCGGAGGACATCTGCTGTCTTGCCGATGTCACCGCGTTTTAATGGTCGGAGTAGCAGGACTTGAACCTGCGACCCCCTGTCCCCCAGACAGGTGCGCTACCGGGCTGCGCTATACTCCGTCAAGAACCGCTCTGAACCTGTCGTTCGCGTCAATGGCCGTTCCGGTGACTGGCCCTGAGACCAGTGCGCTGACCGGGCCGCGCTACGCGTCGACGCCCCGTGAAGGGCAGAGGGGTCTTAGCTTCACGGTCACCTGTGCGCAACCCCTTTTCCGTGGCTCCGGCACGCGACCTCACGCGCCGGAGCCTGTCGTCACGCGTGCGAAGGCGTCGCGTGGGGGTCGTGCTTGTCAGGGGTGGTGTCGTGCGGATCCTTGCCGCGCTTCTTGGCGAACCAGATCAGGATGTTGCGGATCGCCACGTAGAAGACCGGGGTGAGGAACAGGCCGAAGAACGTTGCGCCGATCATGCCGAAGCAGACCGCGGTGCCGAGAGCCTGACGCATCTCGGCGCCTGGTCCGGTGGCGATGACGAGGGGCACCGTACCGAGGATGAAGGCGAAGGCCGTCATCAGGATCGGGCGCAGGCGCAGGCGGCAGGCTTCCACCGCGGCGGCGACCGGCCCCTTCTTCTCCGTCTCTTCGAGCTGGTGGGCGAACTCCACGATCAGGATCGCGTTCTTCGCCGCCAGACCGATGAGCACGATCAGTCCGATCTGGGTCAGGATGTTGTTGTCCTGCCCCCTGAACTGGACCGCCCCCAGGGCCGAGAGCACCCCCGTCGGGACGACGAGGATGATCGCCAGCGGCAGCGCCCAGGATTCGTACTGCGCCGCCAGGACCAGGAAGACGAGGAGCACGCCGAGACCGAAGACATAGATCGCGGTGTTGCCCGTCGCCTTCTGCTGGAAGGCGATCTCGGTCCAGTCGTAGGCGTAGCCCTCCGGCAGGGACTGGGCGATCTTTTCCATCGCCGCGAGGGCCTGGCCGGTGGATATGCCGGGCTTGGCGTCGCCCTGGATCGGGACCGAATAGAACAGGTTGAACCGCTGCACGATCTGCGGCCCGCTGATCTCGCGGATCGAAGCCAGTGTCCCCATCGGCACCAGGGCGCCGGTGGAGGAACGGACCTTGAGCCGTTCGATGTCGCCCTTCTCCAGGCGGAAGGCGGCGTCGGCCTGCGCACGCACCTGGTAGATGCGGCCGAACGTGTTGAAATCGTTGACGTAGGCGCCGCCGAGATTGGTCTGCAGGGTGGCGAAGACCGACGCCAGCGGCACGTTCAGCATCCGCGCCATCGTGCGATCGATGTCGATGAAGAGCTGGGGCGTGTCGTTGCCGAAGGTGGTGAACACCCGCTGGACGTCGCTGCTCTGGTTCGCCTGACCGAGGATCTCGTTCGTGGCGGCCAGCAGGGGGGCGATGGCCGAGTTCTGGCGGCTCTCGATCTGCATCTTGAAACCGCCGCCGGTGCCGAGGCCGCGGACCGGGGGCGGCGGAATGAACAGGACCCGCGCCTCCTGGATCGAGGCGGTGGCCTTGAACACGTCGCCGGTGATGGCCGCCGCCGTTCTGCCCGTGGTGGCGCGCTCCTTTGCCCCCTTCAGAACCAGGAACATCACCGCGCCGTTGGTGGTGTTGGTGAAGGTCGCCCCGTCGAAGCCCGAGATGATGACGGCATCGGCGACGCCGTCGACCTTGAGGGCCATGTCGGCGGCCCGCCGCACCACGGCGGTGGTCCGTTCCAGCGCCGAGCCTGCGGGCAGCTGGACGACGCCGATGAGGTAGCCCTGGTCCTGTTGCGGAATGAAGCCCGTGGGCGTCGTGGTGGCCACATGCAGCGTGCCGGCGATGATCGCGGCGTACACCACCATCATGCCGAGCAGGCCGATCGTGCGGCCGGTGAGGAATCGGATCGTGGCGGCGTAGCCATGCGACAGCCTGTCGAAGCCCCGGTTGAACAGGTCGGCGAGCCAGGCGACGAACCGCGTCAGGAAGAACTTCGGCTTGGCATGTTCGTGGTGGGGCTTGAGCAGCAGCTTGCAGAGCGCCGGCGACAGCGTCAGCGAGTTGAACATCGAGATGATGGTCGAGGCCGCGATGGTGAGCGCGAACTGCTTGTAGAACTGTCCGGAAATTCCGGGGATGAAGGCGGTGGGGATGAACACCGCCGACAGGACGAGGGCGATGGCGAGTACCGCGCCGCCCACTTCGTCCATGGTCTTGTGCGCGGCGTCTCCGGGCGAGAGCCCCTCCGCCATGTTCCGTTCGACGTTCTCCACCACCACGATCGCGTCGTCGACGACGATGCCGATGGCGAGGACGAGGCCGAACAGGGTGAGGTTGTTGATGGAGAAGCCGAACGCCTCCATCGCCGCGAAGGTGCCGATCAGCGAGACCGGGATCGCGATCACCGGGATCAGCGCCGTGCGCCAGCTCTGCAGGAAGACGATGACCACGACGACCACGAGGGCCACGGCCTCGAACAGGGTCTTGTAGACCTCGTGGACCGATTCCTCGATGAACTCGGTCGGGTTGTAGGCGATCCGATACTCGACCCCCGGCGGGAAGCTCTTCTTGATCGTCTCCATCGTCGCCCGCACCTGCGTGGCGGCTTCGAGGGCGTTGGTCCCCGGACGCTGGAACACGCCGACGCCGACGGCGGGGGTGGAGTTCAGGAAGGACTGGGTGGTGTAGTCCTTCTGGCCCATCTCGGTGCGGGCGATGTCCTTCACGCGCACGAGGCGGCCGTCGCTGGCCTTGACGATGACCTCGGTGAACTCTTCCGGAGTCTGGAAGCGCCCCTGGGACTGGACGACGAGCTGGAAGGCATTGTCCTTCGGCGCGGGCGGGGCACCGAGAGCTCCCGAGGCGACCTGGACGTTCTGCTCCTGGAGGGCCGAGATGACGTCGGTGGTCGAGAGGCCGTAGGCGGAGAGCTTGTTCGGGTCGAGCCAGATGCGCAGGGCGTATTCGCTGCCGCCGAACACCGTGATGTCGCCGACGCCGTCGAGGCGCAGCAACTCGTCGCGGATCCGCAGGTAGATGTAGTTGGAGAGGTAGTTCTGGTCGTAGGTGTTGTCCGGTGACAGCAGGTGCACGACCATCATCAGATCGGGCGAGGACTTGCGGACGGTGACGCCGAGGTTGCGCACGTCGGGCGGAAGGCGCGGCTGCGCCACCGAGAGACGGTTCTGCACCAGCACGTTGGCGATATCGAGGTTGGTGCCGACCTTGAAGGTGACGGTCAGCTGCATGTTGCCGTCGTTGGTGGACAGCGACGTCATGTAGAGCATGTTGTCGACGCCGTTCACCTCCTGCTCGATGGGCGTCGCGATCGTCGCCGCCACCGTCTCGGCATTGGCGCCGGGATAGGAGGCGCGCACGACGACGGTGGGCGGCACGATCTCGGGATATTGCGCGACGGGCAGCGACTCATAGGAGACGTAGCCGAGGATCAGGAAGATGATCGACGTCACCGACGCGAAGATCGGCCGATCGACGAAGAAGTGGGCAAAGCGCATCGGTCAAACCTCTCGCCGCACAGGAGCCCTCGGGCACCTCCGCGGGAATGTTTCTTCGTTCGCCGTCAAGAACCCGCCGGATGTCACGCCCCTGAAACGAAAGGCGGAAACCGGCGGGTCCGGTCTAGAATGGGGTGCGCGTCAGGTGCGGCTCGGCGGCAGCGTGCTCGCTTCCGCCGTCACCTTGGCGCCGGGGCGGACGCGGGACAGGCCGTTGACGACCACGTTCTCGTCGCCCTTCAGGCCTTCGCGGATCACGCGGTAGCCATCGACCTTCGGCCCGAGCTTCACGTCGCGGGTGGTCACCGAGCCATCGTCGGCCACGATGTAGACGATGCGCTTGTCCTGGTTCGCGGAGATGGCCTCGTCGGGCAGAAGGATGCCCTGGAAGGGCTTCGTCGCCGGCAGCGAGACGATGCCGAACAGGCCCGGCTTGATGAAGCCGTCCGGGTTCTCGACGGTGGCGCGCAGCAGCACCGTACCGGTGGCGTTGTCGACGCGGTTGTCCACGAAGTCGAGGGTGCCCTTGCGGGTCGGCTTCGCCTCGTTGGTCAGGGCGATCAGGATCGGAACGCCCTTGCCCTTTTGGGTCTGGCCCATGCCGATGCCGAGGCTGCCCTGGTACTTCAGGAAGGAGCGCTCATCCACAGTGAAGCCGAAATAGATCGGGTCCAGGGAGACGATCGTCGTCAGCTGGGTCTGGTCGGTGATGACGATGTTGCCCTCTGTGACGAGGCGCTGGCTGATGCGGCCCGAGATCGGGGCCCGGACCTCGGTGAAATCGTAGTTGAGCTGCGCCTGGCGCAACTGCGCATCGGCGCTGTCCACATTGGCCTGAGCCGTCTGCGACGCCTGCCGGCGCTGATCCGTCACCTGCTCGGAAATGTTGCCGGACCGGCTCAGGGTCTGAGCGCGCTCGAGATCGGTCTGGGAGAAGGTCAATCCGGCCTGGGCGGAGGTGAGGGCGGCCTTGGCCTGGTCGAGGGCCGCCTTGTAGGGGCGACGGTCGATGACGAAGAGCAGGTCGCCCTTCTTCACCGTGGCGCCGTCCACGAAATTGACCTTCTCGAGATAGCCGGTGACCCGGGCCCGCACGTCGACGATCTCCACGGGATCGAAGCGTCCCGTATACATATCGGTCTCCACGATCTCGCGCACCACCGGCTTGGCCGTGGTCACCTTCGGGGGCGGACCACCGGGCGCCTGGGCGGAAACCGGAGCGGTGAAGGCGAGAAGGACGGCGGACAGGAGGATCGCGGACGACCATCCGGAGAGCGGACGCTTGATCATGTTGCTTTTCCCTGCGCCCTGCGAGCTAAAGGCACCGTTCCCGTGATGTCGTGCGCTGCCGCACATAGCCCGTGGAGCGATGGGATTGAGGCGTGGAACGGTCGCCAGACCGCCATTCGACCGAATCTGGGACGCGGAACGTTCAGGACTCGACCGTTTCCCCGGCCAGATACCAGTCCTTGAACCCGCCGACGTAATGCTCCTCCACCGGAATGCCGGCGGATTGAGCGGCGGCAAGGGCGTGGACCGAGCGGACACCGGCCGCGCAGGAAAAGACCGGGCGACGTCCGTCCTCCGCGATCAGCGCCGACAAGGCGCGGGTGTCGAAGGTCGACAGGGGGTGCGGGACGGAGCCGGGAATGTGACCGGCCGAATACTCGTGCGGCTCCCGCACGTCGATGAGCAGAATCGAGCGATCGTCGAGCCCCCGCTTGATCGTCTCCCGGTCGAGATCGACAACCTTCATGCGCTTGGCCCTCGCTTCGTCGCCACTTTGTAACCCGTGGCGAATGTTCTTATGCGTCAGGCGTCATCACGGCAAATCCCTAAGGGAGCCGACGCCCCGACGCGGCCAGCCGGTGGGCGGGACCGAGGCCCCATCACTGGGGCGAGCAAGGAACGCATCGGCGTGCGGATGCCAAACCGCTCAGGCGGCGCGCACATCCGCCAGGAACGCTTCCACCTCCCGCCGCATCCGTTCGGATGTCCGCGACAGATCCTGCGCGGCGTCGAGCACCTGTCCGGCTGCTTCGCCCGTTCCCCTGGCGCCATCGCGCACCGACAGGATCGTATCGCTCACCGATTGCGTGCCCTGAGCGGCTTGCTGGACGTTGCGCGCGATCTCCCGGGTCGCCGCGCCCTGTTCCTCGATCGCGGCAGCCACGCCGGCGGCGATCGCGCTCATCTCTCCGATCGTTCGCCCGATCCCGGCGATCGCCGTCACCGCCGCGTCGGTCTCGGTCTGGATCGCGGCGATCTGGACGGCGATCTCGTCGGTCGCCCGCGTCGTCTGCTCGGCCAGCGCCTTGACCTCCGTGGCGACGACGGCGAAGCCGCGCCCCGCCGCTCCCGCCCGTGCGGCCTCGATGGTGGCGTTCAAAGCCAGCAGGTTGGTCTGGGACGCAATCCCGGAAATCAGGCCGACAATGTCGCCGATGTTCCTCGCTCCGGTGGCCAGGGAGCGCATCATGGCGTTCGTGCGCTCCGCTTCCTGACGCGCGGCGGTGGCCGCGTTGGATGAATGCGTCACCTGGCCCGCGATCTCCTGCACGGACGCGGACAGTTCCTCCGTGGCCGCGGCCACGGTCTGCACGTTGGCCGATGTCTGCTGGGCCGCGCTCGCGACGCCGGCCGACTGGAGATTGGTCTCGTTCGCCGTCCCCGCCATGGCGGCGGCGGTGGCCTCCATCTCCGTGGCAGCCGAGGATACGCCCTGGCTCAGGGTGGACACGTTGGCCTCGAACGATCGCGTCAGGGTGTCGAGATGCTGGGCGCGCCGGATCTTGTCCTCCGCCCCACGCGCCGCCGCCTCGTCCGCGTCCCGCTTGGCGATCAGAGAGTCCTGGAAGACCCGCAGCGCGCGGGCGAGGGTTCCGATCTCGTCGCGCTTGCCCGCGTCACTCACCGCGATCGTCAGGTCGCCGCCGGCCAGCGCCTGCATCTGGCCGGTGATGCGGCCGAGCGGAACGGAGACCTTGCGCAAGACGGTGTGTGTGGCGAACCCGGTCGCCAGGCACGCGATGACCGCGACGACGATGAAGGCGACGGAGAGGGTGCCGTAGATCCATTCGGCCTTTCCGGCCTCGGCACCGGCGACGTCGAGCTGCAGCTCGACGAGCTTGCCGATGAGGTCCGAGATCGGGTCCAGTGCGGGATAGATATCCGTGGCGGTGAAGGCCGCGAGAGCCGGAGTATCCTGCTTCCGGAGCAAGGCGAGCAATGTCTCGATCGCGGGCGCGGCACGCTGCATCCTCGCCTCGACGTCGAGGGCAAGCGCCTTCTCGCGGGCGTCCATGGTGGTGGCCTTGTAGGCGGACCAGCGCGTGTGGATCGTCGCGAGAGCGGCCTCCACCGCATTCCGGCCCGCGGGCCAGGTCATGCCGCCGTCGCGGACCTTGTGCGAGGCATCGACGATCTGAACGGCATAGAGATCCGAGACGGACTTCAGGTCGCGCAGGGGAACGACGCGGTCATCGTGGATCGTCGTCACGGTGTCGTGCATCGCGACGATTCCCCACCAGCCGCCACCGATGCCAACGGCGATCAGGGCGGCAAGACCAGCGAGCAGGGCGACAAGCCGCACGCGGATCGTCAATGACGCGAACATTCCAACCCCCACAATATTCATATTTATAAAATAATCAGAACACGCGGCCCTGAAAAATTCGTTAATCCGGAATTGTTCCAAATCACCACATCGCGAAGAAGATGTCGCAAAAGATTGAAATTCAACGTACCAATAAACATAACATATGCTATACAAGCAAATGATAAAAAGTATTTCAGCTAGGTCTTTATTGTCGAAGCAACCGAGTTGAAGCCGCTGAGACTGGCGAGTCTTGGATCGACGATTCCAATGGCCTGGAACAGGCTGCCCATTCCTCTCTTTCCCGACGCGGTCAGACGATGGAAGGCCGCATCGATGGCTTCGGCCTGAGCGTGGCTCGCCGCGCCTTTCAGGCGATCCGCGCGCTGGCGCAGACCCAGGTTCAAGAGGAACGCCTGCTGGTCGAGAGGACCATCGATACGAGCCCCCTCGCCCGCGGCGGCCCGACCGAGGGCGGCGAAATCGACATGGGTCGTCAGATCCGCTTCGCCGGGGGCCAGCAGGGGATCGGTGAAGCGATGGGCCGAGACCGCCTGGAGCGTATCGCCGAATCCCGGTCGCACATGGCCGTAATCGATGGCCAGGAGTGCACCGCCCTGGGCGACGATCCTGCGGCTCAGGGTCCGGACGATGTCGAGGGCCGGTCCCGGAACGGTCATCAGCGCTCCGACGGGCGCCTGGGCCGCGATCTCCCGGTCGGGCTCCGCCGCCAGGCCGAAAGCCAGACGGCCGCCATCCGGCGAGAGCCCGACGAGGCGTTCGCACCAGCCACGCTCCGTCCTCTGGAACTGGCGGACGGGGAGGGCGTCGAAGAACTCGTTGGCGATGACGATCATCGGCCCGTCGGGCAGGGTCTCGATCCCGTCGTGCCAGGTCGGGAACGCGGCTCCGAGGCGGGACGCCTGGGCGGCCCGAAGAACGGGGCTGGTCTCGACGAGGTGGATTGCGGGCTTCCCATCCGGCGCCGCCCGGCCCAGGGCCCGCAGGGCGTCGGCCATCAGCGTGCCGCGACCGGGGCCGAGCTCCGCCAGGACAAGAGGGTTCGGTCCGCCCATGGAGGCCCATGTCAGGGCGATCCAGATGCCGATCAGCTCGCCGAACATCTGGCTGATCTCGGGCGCGGTGACGAAATCGCCGCGGGCGCCGAGGGGATCGCGGGTCCGGTAATAGCCGTGGACCGGATGTCCGAGGCAGAGCGCCATGTAGCGGGCGATGTCGATCGGGCCGGTCTCGACGATCTCGTCGCGAATCGCGGCGAACAGCGGCGTGGTCACGCGACGTCGGCCCGTACGGTCTCCGCCTGTTCATGGCGCGGCCGCGTCACGCCCCGGACAGCGAGGACGATGTAGGTGATGCCGATCAGGGCCATCGGCACGCAGAGAAGCATCCCCATCGTGACGCCGCCATAGGGCCAGGTTTCCGTGCCGAACAGGTATCCGAGCTGCCGGTCGGGCTCGCGGAAGAACTCGCAGAAGGTGCGGGCGACGGCGTAGCCGAGGACGAAGATTCCCCCGAGCAGGCCCGGCTTGCGGAAGCCGAAGCGGCGGACGGCGATGGCCATCACCACGAAGAGGAGGGCCCCTTCGGTGGCCGCCTCGTAGAGCTGGCTCGGATGCCGGGCCAGGGGGCCACCGGAGGGAAACACGATCGCGTAGGCGAAATCCGGCGCGATCCGCCCCCAGAGCTCGCCGTTCACGAAGTTGGCGATACGGCCGAAGAACAGGCCGATGGGGACGACGACGGCCGCGAGATCGAGGAGGGTATAGGGCGAAAGCTTCCGCGAGCGGGCGAACAGCACCATCGCCAGCACGGCGCCGAGGAAGCCGCCGTGGAACGACATGCCGCCGTTGCGGATCGCCAGGATCTCGAGGGGATCGTCGAGATAGAGCGGCAGATTGTAGAACAGGACGTAGCCGATGCGGCCGCCGAGGACGACGCCGAGGGCGACCCAGACGATGAGGTCGTCGATGTCGTTGAGGCTGGGGCGCCGCACGACACCCCAGAACCTGTCCGCCGCCACCAGCCGGCGGGCATAGAACCATCCGCCGACGAGGCCGACGATGTAGGACAGGGCGTACCACTTGATGGTGATCGGGCCGATCGCCACCGCCACCGGATCGATGGCGGGGAAGGGCAGGGCGAGCAACGGCGGCATCGGCTGGCCTCCAGGATGGGGGCCGGCTTTGGACGCGCCGGGCCTCCCGCGTCAACCCTCGGTCGACGCGGGAGGCCCATGACGGGTCAGGCGGCGCGCACCGTCGCGAGGAATTGACCGACTTCCGACCGCAGGCTGTCGGACTGTGTCGACAGCTCTTCCGAGGCCGTTAGGACCCGGCCGGCGGAGGTGCCGGCCTCGGTCGCGGAGCGGGCGACCTCCTCGATATCCAAGGTCATGGCGCCGGTGCCGGCCGATGCCTGCCCCATGTTGCGAACGATCTCCTGGGTGGTGAGGCTCTGCTCCTCCACGGCCGCGGCGATGCTGCTGGTGACCATGCTCATGCTCTCGATCCGCGAGACGATGCCCTGGATCGCGCCGGATGCGCCGTTGGTCGCGCCCTGGATCGCTTCCACCTGCTGGTGGATCTCGGCCGTGGCACGGGAGGTCTGCTCGGCGAGGCTCTTCACCTCGGCCGCCACGACGGCGAACCCGCGTCCGGCTTCGCCGGCACGCGCGGCTTCGATGGTGGCGTTGAGGGCCAGCAGGTTGGTCTGCGATGCGATCTGCTGGACCATGCCGACCACGTCGCCGATGCGCGTGGCGGCAACCGACAGCGTGCGCATGGTGTCCGCGGTGCGGCTCGCCTCTTCGACGGCGGAGCGGGACATGTCGGCGGCCTGCTCGACCTGACGGCCGATCTCCTGCACCGTGGCGCCGAGTTCCTCGGCGGCCGCGGCCACCGCGTTGACGTTGCCGGCGGTCTCGTGGGCAGTGGTGGCGACCGACGTCGAACGGCTGACCGTGCCGTCCACCGTCATGGTCATGCTGTTCGACGCATCGTGCAGGCTCGCGGAGGCGGACGACACGCCATCGACGATGCGACCGACGGAGCGCTCGAAATTGTCGGCGAGTTCGTTGAGCAGGGTCCGGCGTTCGATCTCGGCGCGCATGCGGGAGGCTTCGGTCGTTTGAAGCTGCTGGGCGGCGTCTTCGAGCGAGATGTCGCGGATGGTGACGACGGCGCGGGCGATCTCGCCGATCTCGTCGGCACGACGGCTACCGGGGACCTCGTCGAGGATCTCGCGACGGGCCAAGGCCTGGAGGGCACGGGCGAGGGCGCCGAGGGGGCGGACGATGCTGCGGGCGAAGAGCAGGCCGAGAAGGGCGGTGGCGGCGAGAACCGCGAAGGCGGACATGAGCAGCGATTGCGTCAGGCTGTTCACGGAATGCAGGGCCTCGCTCTGGGCCTGTTCGGCGACGATCGTCCAAGGTGACCCGAGCATCGAGATCGAGGCGGTCGCGGCGAGGCGGGCCTTGTCGCCGCTGCCGTAGACGAAGGGCTTGCCGGATTTGAGGCTCTCGGAGTCCAGGCCCGTCGTCGCGACGGGCATGCCTGCCTTCACGGCTGGGTTCAGGGGCGGATTGCCGCGCAGCAGCCCATCGGAACCGATGGCCATCACCTGTCCCGTGGCGCCCAAGCCGTTCCGCTCGGACAACGAGGCGTCGAAGAGGGCGGGCGTCACGCGCAGAACGAGGAAGCCGATCCGCGAGGCGTCCTGCCCGGTTCCCATGGCGACGTTGGCGCGCCGGTAGATAGCGCGACCCAGGAAGGCGGAAGGACCGGAATCGGCGGGATAGGCGGCGAAATCCTGGGTCAGCACCGCATCGGGTTCGGCGGTCATGAGGCGTTCGAAGAGCTTGGCGAGACCGGACTTCTGCAGATCGGGTTCCGACAGGCTATGGGCGAAATCCGCGCCCTTCGTGGTGGTATAGACGATGCGACCTCCCTCATCGACGAAGACGAGGTCGGCATAGCCGGGGCGCTCCAAGAGCTTGCGGGCGACTTCCTGCACCTTGGCGTGGCGACGGCCATACATGGTGCCGGCGCCCTCGACGGCCATACGTTCCTGCGCGGTCGCCGGGCCGGTGAAGGCCTGCACGAGACCCGCATACTCGGCCTTCGCCGGATCGAGAGCCTCGACCAGATCGCCGACATTGCTCGAGACCTGATTGTTGCCGGCGGTGGCAAGAAGATCGCCGAGGGCGCGGTCGGCGATCAGTTCCAGACCTGTCTTGCGGGCCGTGGCAGCGAATTCCAGCCGTTCCTGCACGGCAGAGGTCAAGCCGGATCTCGCCGAATACCAGCTCAGGCTTCCCATGACGGCGGTACTGACCATCGCCAGACCGACGATCATCACGGGGAGGCGGACATTAAGACTGCTGGCGATCGACATAAAGACGTGAGCCCCTGAAAAAACTGGGCGCACGTTATCCTCGGCCGAATTTAGAAAGTGTTCCCCGGAGCCGCGGCTACGTATTTCTCCCGGCAAAAATGCCGATTCGTCATCTCCCGGTCGCCACGAAGGACGCCCGGGACGAGCGTCATCGAAGAGCCCTCAAAGGCCGGAGGCGGCGTCGGATGTCGCGATTTCCGGCCGGGCGGTCTCTCCCGTCGCCAGGAACAGGCGATAGGCAAGATTGTCCGTCTCATCGACACACGGGTATCCGAGAGCGTCCAGGGCGGTGTCGAAACGCTGGCGCTCGTCGGCCGGGACGCTGATCCCGGCGAGCACCCGTCCGTAATCGGCACCATGGTTACGGTAATGGAACAGGGTGATGTTGAACCCGTCCGCCAGGCCGTCGAGGAACCGCAGGAGGGCACCGGGACGCTCCGGGAACTGGAACCGGTAGATGCGCTCGTCGGTGAGCTCGGTCGAACGGCCGCCGACCATGTATCGGATGTGCACCTTGGCCATCTCGTTGTCGCTGAGATCGACCACGCGGTAACCGTCGGCCCGAAGGCCCGCGATGAGGTCGCGCTTCTCCGGGATTCCACCGGGCAGGTTGATGCCCACGAAGATCTGCGCCTCGGCGGAGGGCGCGTAGCGGTAGTTGAACTCGGTGATCGCGCGCGGGCCGAGATGGCGGATGAAGGCGCGATAGGAGCCCGCCTGCTCAGGGATCGTGACGCCGAGGAGTGCCTCGCGCTGCTCGCCGATCTCGGCGCGCTCGGCGATGTGGCGCAGGCGATCGAAGTTGAGGTTGGCACCGGACGAGATCGCCACCAGCGTCCCCGCCGAGTTGCCCTCGCGCGCCGCGTAGACCTTCGCACCGGCCAGAGCCAGCGCGCCGGAGGGCTCGGAGACCGCGCGGGTATCGTCGAAGATGTCCTTGACCGCCGCGCACATCGCGTCGGTATCGACGGTGATGACCCCGTCGAGATGCTCGCGGCAGAGGCGGAAGGTCTCTTCACCGGCCTGACGCACGGCGACGCCATCGGCGAAGAGGCCGACGGTGGCCAGCGTCACGCGCTCGTCGGCAGCCAGAGCGGCCGCCATGCAGGCGGCATCGTCGGGCTCGACGCCGATGACCTTGGTTTCGGGCCGCAGGTATTTCACGAAGGTGGCGATGCCGGCAGCGAGGCCGCCGCCGCCGATCGGCACGAAGATCGCCTCGATCGGCCCGGAATGCTGGGTCAGGATCTCCATGCCGATGGTGCCCTGTCCGGCGATCACATCGGGATCATCGAACGGGTGG
This sequence comes from Methylobacterium sp. E-045, assembly GCF_022829685.1. GTDB lineage: Bacteria > Pseudomonadota > Alphaproteobacteria > Rhizobiales > Beijerinckiaceae > Methylobacterium. The sequence continues at coordinate 327,631 of NZ_JAKSYE010000125.1, read as the reverse complement.
AGGAAGGTCAGCCCCTGTTCGACCTCCAATTGGCGGGCACGGCCCAGCGCCTCGTCGAACGTATCGCCGAACAACACCACCTCGGCCCCGCGCGCGCGACAGGCATCGACCTTGATGGCGGGGGTCGTGCGCGGCATCACGATGACGGCGCGGACGGTGAGCCGTGCCGCTGCCAGGGCGACGCCCTGGGCGTGGTTTCCGGCGGAGGCACAGACGACCCCGCGGGCCAGCACCTCGGACGAGAGGCCCGACATCTTGTTGTAGGCGCCGCGCAGCTTGAACGAGAAGACCGGCTGCAGATCCTCGCGCTTGAGCAGGACCGGGCGTCCCAGGCGCGCGGACATGCGCGGCATCGGATCGAGCGGGCTCTCGATGGCGACGTCGTAGACGCGGGCGGTGAGGATCTTGCGGATGTAGTCGGTCAAGGAGACAGGACTCCGGTTTGACGGGCGCGGCGATCGATGATGTCCGCGCCGAATTCGGTACTTCTGAACGACGCAGCCTACCGCGCAATCGTGCCACGACAGGGAGCCACTCTGGGGAGGCCGGGTTTCGTAGCGATGAACTAAGCCTTCCGTCGCAAAGAAGCGAGCACCCATCATTCACGGCGGCAGGAGGCGCGACGATCGGCTGCGCGAGCCGTGACGACTGCAACATCCGGGCAGAGTGTTACCGTCGCGAGTAGTCCGATGGCGTCACACCGTCATCTTCATCGAGACGATGCAACAAGCACATGTAATAATATCAAGTCCAACATAGTATCAATGAGAAAACTTAACAGTTAGCTTTTTATTAATTTTTTTCAATAATTTAGTAGTGCCCTTACGGAGATGAATATGTTTTCCGGCCCGAGATACAGCGAAGCCCAATCCAAGCTTGATGCGCTCGATCGTTCGATGGCGAAGATCGAGTTCGATATGGATGGCACCGTCATCGACGCGAACGAGAACTTTCTTGGTATCTTTGGCTACACCCTGGCTGAAATCGTGGGTAAGCATCACCGGATGTTCTGCGAGGCGGCATATCGTGAAAGTGAAGACTATGCTGCTATCTGGACAAAACTCCGGAAGGGCGAGTTCATCTCGGACGAAGTTCTGCGGGTGACCAAGCAGGGGGCGTCGATCTGGCTCCAGGCGACCTACAATCCGGTACTGGGCCGAAGCGGCAGACCTGAGCGCGTGATGAAGTTCGCCAGCGACATCACCGTCAAGAAGAACGAAGTGGCCCAGCTGCTGACCATGATCGACTCCATGCCGGTCGCGGTCATGACGGCAGACCCGACGAACGATTTCAAGATCAACTATCTCAACGAGACGTCGCGCACGACCCTCGGCTCCATCGAACAGCATCTGCCGATCAAAGTGGCCGAGATGTTCGGTTCGTCCATCGACGTCTTCCACAAGAACCCGCACCACCAGCGCGAGATGCTCAAGGATGCGAGCCACCTGCCGCATCGTACCAGGATCACGCTCGGACCGGAGGTCCTGGAGTTGCGCGTCTCCGCCATCAATGGGCCGAGGGGGGAGTATGTGGGTCCGATGCTCACCTGGTCCATCGTGACGGGCCAGGTCACCATGGCGGACGACGTGTCCCGGGTCGTGGGCGCCGTCGGCGCCGCCGTCGAGAAGATGCAGGAATCCGCCGAGGGGCTGACGCGCTCGGCCGACGATGCCCGGCATCGCGCGACCTCGGTGGCGTCCGGGTCCGAGCAGATGAACAACTCGATCCGGGAAATCTCCGGTCAGGTCAGCCTCGTCTCCGAGCGTGCCCAGCAGATCGCCACCCAGGCGGCAGCGACGGATTCCACGGTCCGGCAACTCGCCGACAACGCCCGAGGGGTCGACGCGGTGGTCGGGATGATCAAGTCCATCGCCAGCCAAACGAATTTGCTGGCGCTCAACGCCACCATCGAGGCGGCGCGCGCGGGGGAAGCCGGGCGCGGCTTCGCCGTGGTGGCGACCGAGGTCAAGGCACTGGCAGGGCAGACCGCGCGAGCGACCGACGACATCACCCGCCGGATCGCCGACATCCAGGCCTCGACCCATCAGGCCGTCGGCGCCATCGAGACGATTGCCGGCGCCGTGGACGAGTTGTCCAAGCTGACATTGGCCATGGCCAGTGCCGTCGAGGAGCAATCGGCGGCGACGCAGGACATGTCGGTCAATATCGGCGGCGTCTCCTCGGCGGCGACCTCGACCGGGCAACTCGCGGAGGTGGTCCGCTCCGTCGCCTCGGATCTCGCCGGCCACTCGGCGGGGCTGAACGCCAGCGTGCAGAAGTTCCTGATGGCGCGCTGAGCGCCGATCCGGGACGGTTCACGATCCCATGACGCGATCCAGCACGGACGCGGCCCAGACAAGGGCCGCGAGAGCTTGCGCCATGAAGGCGCCGGCGGAGGCCAGATCCTTCACGATGCCGATCCTGGCGTGGTGAGCGGGGTGGAGGTGGTCGCAGAGCTTCTCGATCGCCGTGTTCAGGAACTCCGCCGCCAGCATCAGGAGCAGGCTCGCCAGGAGCGCCACGCGAATCCAGAGCGTGGTGCCCATCACCAACGCGGCCGGAACGCCGAACACCAGCAGGACGAGTTCCAGGCGCAGGGCCCGCTCGGTCCGGGCACCGAAGACGAGGCCCCGCCAGGAGTTGAGGAAAGCGAGATAGAGCGCGCGCATGGGGTCAAAAATCCGCGGGAGCGCCGCGGGCGATCCATTTCGCGAGGAGGGGCCCTGTGAGGAGCACCACGAACAGGCGCAGGGTCTGCACGGCGAGGACGAAGGACACGTCGGCCTTCGAGCCGACCGCGATGATCGCCACGGAGTCGAGCCCGCCCGGACTGGTGGCGAGAAAGGCGGTGAGGAAGTCCACCGGAAGCAGGAACGTCAGGCCGTAGGCCCAGCCGCCGCAGAGGGCAATGACGGCGATGGTCGCGGTGAGGATGCCCGGCAGGGCCGCGAAGGTCTCGCGCAATGTCTGCGCGGTAAAGCGCAGGCCGACATACCAGCCGATACAGGCATAGGCGAGGTCGAGGATCGGATCGGGAAGGGCCATCGCGACGAGGCCCATGGCATGGAGGACAGCACCCAGGATCATCGGCCCGATAAGCGCACTCGCCGGCAGGCGCAGAAGCCTGGCCAGCGCGACGCCGATCCCGGCGACCGCGAGGGTCGCGAGGACGGGGAGGAGGCCGGCATGGGTCGGGGATGCGGCCTTTGCCGGGACCGACGTGTCCGTGAGGATGCGAGCGACGACGGAGGCCGAGAGGACGACGGCGGCGACGCGGACATATTGCATGAAGGCGACGAGGCGCGGATCCGCACCGTACTCTTCTGCCATGGCCGTCATGGCGGCGGCACCGCCGGGGGAGGAGCCCCAGGCGGCGGTGCTGCCGGGGAGGATGCGCAGGCGGGTCAGCGCCCAGCCGACTAGGGCGCCGGCCATCACGGTCACGAGGACCACGGCGAGGATCAGCAACCCGTCATCGAGGATCGTCCCGACGATGTCGGCGGTCACGGATTTGGCCACGAGGCAGCCGATGATGGCCTGCGCAGCCTGGAAACCGGGCCTCGCCAAGGAGAGGCTCGCCCCGCCCACCCCGAAAGCGATGGCCACGAGCATCGGCCCCAGAAGGAGCGCCGCCGGAAATTGCGCCAACGTGAGGCTATAGGCGATGGCTGCCGAGGCGGCGACGAGCGCCGTCCAGAGGCCGAGGGAGCGCGGGCTGGGCACGGGAGACCGTTCTTGGAAAGGCAGCCGGCGCTACACCGGATCGGCGACGCTGTCACGGCCCGCCGGGGCATCGTCGCGAAACGCCGCGGTGCCGGCGGGCGCATGCGCCCTGAAGAAGCTCGCCAGATGCGCCAAACCGCTGGCGCGCGGGTCGCTGGAGCGCCAGGCGAGCGCGATGGTCCGGCCCGGTCCATCCACATCGAAGCTGCGCGTCACGGTGAGCCCGCTGGCATCGGCCCCGGCCGGCACGGCGAGGGCGGGGAGGAGGGTGTAGCCCGCACCGGCCGCCACCATGGAGCGCAGGGTCTCGAGGGAGGTGGCGTGGCGGCCCGCCGCCGAACCGGCACCGCACGCGGCAACGGCCTGGTCGCGCAGGCAATTGCCCTCGTCGAGGAGAAGCAGGTCCGGCCCGGCGATGTCGGTGGCCCGCAACGCCCCGCCCTGGGCGAGGGCATGGTCGGCGGGGCAGGCCAGCAGGAACGGCTCGATGAACAGGGGCGAGACGGTGAGCCCGGAGGTCGGAATCGGCAGGGAGATCAAGGCCGCATCGACCCTGCCGTCGCGCAACCCCTCCAGGATCTCCGCCGTCTTCGCCTCGCTCAACGCGAGGGACAGGACGGGAAATTCCTGCCTCAACATCCGGAGCACGAGGGGAAAGAGATACGGTCCCAGGGTCTGGATCGCGGCCAGGACCAACCGCCCGGTGAGCGGCGCGCCGCGCCCTTCGCTCGCCAGGGCCAGCAGGCGCTGCGCCTCCGCCAGCACCGTGCGCGCCTGCCGGACGATGCTCTGCCCCGCCGGTGTCAGCATGACCCGCCGGTTGCCGCGCTCGAACAGGACGAGGCCCAGGGCCTCTTCGAGCTTGCGGACCTGCACGCTCAGGGTCGGCTGGCTCACGTTGCAGCGTTCGGCCGCCCTGCCGAAGTGGTTCTCCTCGGCGACGGCCACGGCATATTCCAGATCCCTGAGGGACAGACCCGATACGTTCATAGGCTCTATCTATCGCAGCCTTTGCGACGATGCATTAGCCAAACGATGCGGAGCGGTTCATAAGGGTGTCTCAGAACGATTCCAGGATGGCGTGGCGACGCCGCATGGCCGATCTGGATCGTCCCGACATTTCAGGAGAGAGTTCCGCATGAGCGATCAACGCCCGATTCTGACCACCCGCCAGGGCCATCCGGTCCGCGACAACCAGAGCACGCGCACGGTCGGCGAGCGGGGACCTGCGACCCTCGAGAACTATCAGTTCATCGAGAAGATCACCCACTTCGACCGCGAGCGGATTCCCGAGCGGGTCGTGCATGCCCGCGGCGCCGGCGCGCACGGCTACTTCGAGGCCTACGGCAAGATCGGCAACGAGCCCGCCTCCAAGTACACCCGCGCCCGGGTGCTCAACGAGACCGGCGTGAAGACGCCGATGTTCGTGCGTTTCTCCACCGTGGCCGGCGCCAAGGAGTCGCCTGAGACCGAGCGCGACCCGCGCGGCTTCGCGGTGAAGTTCAAGACCGTCGACGGCAACTGGGACCTCGTGGGCAACAACCTGAAGGTCTTCTTCATCCGCGACGCGATCAAGTTCCCTGACATGATCCACGCGTTCAAGCCGGACCCGGTGACGAACCGCCAGGAGGCGTGGCGCTTCTTCGACTTCGTGGCCCAGCACCCCGAAGCCATCCACATGGTGACGCACCTGAAGTCGCCCTGGGGCATCCCCGCGAACTACCGCGAGATGGAGGGCTCGGGCGTCAACACCTACAAGCTGGTCAACGACCAGGGCGAGGCCGTGCTGTGCAAGTTCCACTGGGAGCCCAAGCAGGGCATCCGTAACCTCACCTCGGCCCAGGCGGCAGAGATCCAGGCCAAGGATGTCGGTCACGCCACCCGCGACCTCTATGACAACATCTCCAAGGACAACTTCCCCGAGTGGGAGTTCTGCGTGCAGATCATGCCGGACGGCCCGAACGACCACCTGTCGTTCGATCCCCTCGACGACACGAAGCTGTGGCCGGTGGAAGACTTCCCGCTGCTGCCCGTGGGCCGCATGGTGCTGGACCGCGTGCCGGACAACTTCTTCGCGGAAGTCGAGCAATCGGCGTTCGGCACTGGCGTGCTGGTCGACGGCATCGACTTCTCGGACGACAAGATGCTCCAGGGGCGCACGCTGTCCTACTCGGACACCCAGCGTTACCGCGTCGGCGCCAACTACCTGCAGCTGCCGATCAACGCGCCGCAGCCCGGCGTGAAGGTCTACTCGAACCAGCGCGACGGCCAGATGACCTACGGCGTCGACGGCACCGGCCCGAACCGTCACATCAACTACGAGCCCTCGACCCTGGCCGAAGGCCTGCGCGAGGCTCCAAAGCCGGCGAAGGACTACCACCAGCCGGTCCAGGGCCAGCTCGGCCGCTATCAGACCTCGCGCACCGAGGACGACTATACCCAGGCGGGCGTGCGCTACCGCTCGTTCCAGGATTGGGAGCGTGACGACCTGATCGCCAATCTCGTCGGCGACATGAAGCAGTGCCCGGAGCCCATCCAGCTGCGGATGGTCTGGCACTTCTGGCATGCCGACGAGGATTATGGCCGCCGCGTCGCCGAGGGTGCGGGCATCGATCTGGAGAAGGCCAAGGCCCTGCCGCCGCTACCGGGCCGCGCGGCTCCGGGCAAGCGTCTCCAGGCCGAGACCTACACCGATGGCAGCCAGGCCCACCGCGTCGCCGCCGAGTAATACCAAGTCTCACTGCCCCTGACCCATAGGTCAGGGGCAGTGAGGTCCGGCGGACGACCGCTGCCGCGCAGTCGCGCGGGCAGACCTCGATGAGTCAGACTCATCGAGGTCTGGTATAAGCTTCGGTCATTCGGACTAGAGCATTTTCAAGCGAGGTGGATGCCGGCTCGCGTGAAGAAAATGCGGCTACACAGCAGGTTAGAGAATTTTCCGTGATCCGGAGATTGCGGAAAATGCTTCAAGCCATGACCTCCCCGCGATCCTCGTGATCGCGGGGATTTTTTATGAGGTCATCCGGCGGCGGAAGGCGCTCCGACCTTCCGGTCGCGGCCCGCGCCGAGGGCGAAGAGTCCCGACGCCACGGCGATGACGCAGAACAGTCCGGCCGAGACGCGCCACCCGCCGAACAGGTCGTGCGCCAGTCCGAATCCCAGCGGGCCGAGGGCGGCGATGGAATAGCCCACCGCCTGGGACATCGCCGAGAGATCGGCCGCGCCGACCCCGTCGCGGGCGCGCAGCACCACGATGGTGAGGGCGAGACCGAACAGGCCGCCGATCCCCAGCCCGAGCCCGATGCCGAACGGGAGGACGAAGGCCACAGGGGCATCGACGAGGGCGAGGAAACTTGCCGCAGAGAGGGCGAGGAGGGCGATCGCGATTCCGCGCTGATCGCGCAGGCGTGCCGCGAAGGCCGGCACGAGGAGGGCGCTCGGTGCCTGCCCGATGCTCATGATGGAGGTGACGAACCCGGCCTCCACCGCCGAGAGGCCGCGGCTCTGCAGCACGACCGGGAGCCAGCCGAAGGTGATGTAGGCGAGCGAGGATTGCAGGCCCATGAACCCGGTGACCTGCCAGGCGAGGGGATCGCGCCAGAGCGGGCGGCGGCGGGCGGGGGGCGGCCCTTTCTCCCGGTGGGGTACGAAGACGATCCAGGCGATGGCCGCCGCCACGGCGGGCACGGCCCAGGCCGCCATTGCCCGCGTCCAGCCCCCGAAGGCATCGGCCAGGGGCACCGCCGATCCGGCACCCGTGGCCGCGCCGAGACAGAGGACCATCGTGTAGAGGCCTGTCATCAACCCGGCCTGCCCGGAGAAATCCCGCTTCACCAATCCCGGCAACAAGACGCCGGCAAGGCCGATCCCGACGGCCGCGATACAGGCCCCGGCGAACAGGGGAGGGAGCCCGCCGAGCCCGCGCAGGGCCGAGCCGAGGGCGATGACCAGGACCGCGACCAGCACGCCGCGCTCCGCCCCCGTCCGGCGGACCATGACCGGGCCGAGCACGCAGGCGAGGCCGAGGCACAGGACCGGCAGGGTCGTCAGGAACGCCGCTCCCGCGGCGGTCAGGCCGGTCTCGGCCCGGATGGCATCGAGCAGGGGGCCGACGGAGGTGAGGGCGGGGCGCATGTTGAACGCGACCAGCATCATCCCGAGCCCGACGAGGACGGGGCGGGCGCTTCGGAATGTCGGTTCGGTCATGCGATGCGGCGCTTTCGCCAGTGACGACGCTTTCACGAGGAGCGACGCTTGGCCAGGAGGGCGATGAGGCCGAGGCCGGCGAGCATCCCGGCAAAGGGCAGGTCACGCAGGGCGGCATAGGTGGTGCGGCCAGGCAACCGGACGGGGAGATCCGCGTCGAGGATGCCCTCCACGCCCACGGGCAGGCTGGCCGTGATGCGGCCATAGGGATCGACCACCGCCGAGATGCCGGTATTGGCGTCACGGACCAGGGGCAGCCCCTCCTCCACGGCCCGCAACCGGGCCTGGGCAAAGTGCTGGCGCGGCCCCGGCGTATCGCCGAACCAGGCATCGTTGGTGAGGTTCAGGATCAGCCCCGGTACGGGCGCCGGACCGTCGGGCGCATGTCCGGGCAGGATTTCACCGGGGAAGATCGCCTCGTAGCAGATGGTGGCGACGACGGGAGGAAGCCCCGTCACGTCGAGAAGGCGCTGGCCGGAGCGGGTGCCGGGCGTGAATCCGCCGGGGATCGAGACGAACTGGCGCAGCCCCACCGCCCTCAGGGCGGCGTCGAGGGGACCCGGCAGATACTCGCCGAACGGAACGAGATGAACCTTGTCGTAGATATCGCCGAGCGTCGGACCGGACGAGATCGTCAGGATCGAATTGAAGAAGTGCGGCCGCTCGTTCGGCAAGGGCTCCTCGGCGCGGGCCGCGCCGGTGATGAGCTGGCGGCCGGCGGGAAAGGCGGCGGCGATGCGGGCCAGGGAGTCCGGGTCGCGCTGGATCAGGAACGGAAAGGCCGATTCTGGCCAGATCACATGGGTGACGTCGGCGATGCCGGTCCGGTCGGGAGCGGCGGCGCGATCACTGAGACCGATGTACCAGTCGATGATGTCGGCCCGGTTCTCGGGCCTGAACTTGGCGTCCTGGTTGAGGTTCGGCTGTACCAGCCGCAGGCGCACCCCCGGCACGGTGGCGGTGGGGCTCGCCGGCAGGCGAGTGGCGCCGAACGAGGCCATCATCGCCAATCCGACACAGGCCAGCAGGGCCGGCGCGTAGCGCCCGCGCGCCGTCTCCGCCGTGGCGAGGGTGGCGGGCGCGGCCGCGATCACGACGGCCAGAAGCGTGAGTCCGTAGAGCCCGATCACCGAAGCGGATTGCATCAGCCACAGGCTCTGGCCGAGGGCCATGCCCAGCGTGTTCCAGGGAAACCCGGTGAAGAGGTGACCGCGCAGCCACTCGCAGGCGGAGAGGCCGACGGCGAGAGCGGCGAGACGCGCGGGTCCACGGGACCAGAGCAGGCGCGCCAGCGCGAACCCCGCCGCGTAGAACAGCGCCAGGACGGCGGGAAGGCCGATCACGCCGAGGGGCAACGCCCACAGGAACTCGTCCGCCTCCACCAGGAAGGCGGAACCGAGCCACCACAGGCCGGCGGTGAGATAGCCGAAGCCCCAGGCCCAGCCGATGACGGCGCAAGCGAGAACCGCACCACGGTTTCCCCGCCGCCCCGTCGCCGCCCCGTCGATCAGCCAGACGGCGGTGCTCAGCGAAACGACGAGGGCGGGCAGGGCGCCGAACGGCGGCATCGCCAATGCGCCGAGGGCACCGGCGGCGATGGCGACGAGGATGCGGCGCCAGCCGGAGGTGAGCATGATCCACTGCGCGAGGTGAGCGAGCGGCCCGGTCGCGCTTCCGCGCACGGGCGCCGGGCGCGACCCGGCACCGTCGAAGGCGTGGCTCATCTTCGGGTCATCCCGGCTGGAGCGTCGGCCCGAGCTGTATCCGTCACGTCTCGGGGGAGGCTGATGGGAGACGAAAGCCTGGCGCAATGTCCGCGGCGCGCCATCGAGCGCGAGGCGCTACGAGGCTTCGGCGACGGGGCCACTGCTCGGCGGTGGCAGGGCCAGGGGAATGAGCGGGGCGATCTTCATCGGGCCGCGATGCAGCCGCAGCCGTTTCACCCGGCGCGGATCGGCATCGAGCACCTCGAATTCGAGGTCGCCCGGCCCGGTGATGAGCTCGCCGCGCGAGGGCACGCGCCCGGCCAGGGTGACGATGAGGCCGCCGATCGTGTCGATCTCCTCGGCCATCTCCCCCACCGCCGCCACGAGATCGACGCCGCTCACCTCCGACACCTCGGCGAGCCCGGCGCGGGCGTCGGCCACGAACACGTCGGCATCGCCGTCGACGCGCTGGACGAGGCGGCCTTCGGCCACGTCGTGCTCGTCCTCGATATCGCCGACCACCATCTCGATGAGGTCCTCGATGGAGATGAGGCCATCGGTCCCGCCATACTCGTCGATGACGAGGGCCATGTGCGTGCGCGTCGCCTGCATCCGCACCAGGAGATCGATGGCGGGCATGGACGGCGGCACGAACAGGACGGGACGCTGGATCCGGGTCGACGCGAGGGTCGCGGAAAGATCGACATTGCCGAGATTGAGCGCCTTCAAGGCGCGGGTGCCCCGGCGCGGGCGCGGGGGAACCACGGCGACGACATCGCCCGACGTGTCGGGGAGGGCGCTGGCGGCGGCGGCGCTCGGGCGACGGATGGTCGCTTCGGCCCTCGCGGCGATGTGGTCGACGAAGTCGCGGATGTGGACCATGCCGCGCGGGTCGTCGAGGGTCTCGCCGTAGACCGGAAGCCGCGAATGGCCGGCGGTGCGGAAGAGCTTGAGCAGGTCGCCGAGGCTCGTCTCCATGGAGACGGCGACGATGTCGGCGCGCGGAATCATCACGTCATCCACCCGCACCTTGTGCAGACCGAGGACGTTCTTGAGCATGGCCCGCTCGAGGGGGGAGAACACGTTCTCGCCCGAATCGGGTTCGGCCAGCGCATCCTCGATGTCGTCGCGCAACGAATCGCGCGGTCGGAGATGGAAGGCGTGCAGCAGGCGATCGTACCAGGGCTCGCGCGCCTGTACCTCACCATCACCGCTACTGGGCGCAGCCTGAGCCGCGCCGCGACTTCGATCGTTCGTCATGTCTCTCTGATCTGGGATTGCGGGCGGAATCGCCCCTCAGTCGGCATAAGGGTCGGGAATACCGAGGCCGTGCAGGGCTTCGGTCTCCAGGGCCTCCATGGCGTTCGCGTCCGCGTCGCCGGTCTCATGGTCCTGGCCGAGAAGATGGAGCGTGCCATGGATCAGAAGGTGCGCGAGGTGGTCTTGAAGCGGTTTTCCCTGCTCGGCACTCTCGCGCAGCATCGTGTCATACGCAAGAACGACATCGCCGAGGGGCACCGCGACACCGGCATGGGCGGGTTGCGGCGGGGCGGGAAAGGACAGGACGTTGGTGGGCTTGTCCTTGCCGCGCCAGGTGCGGTTCAGGTCCTGGACCACGGCATCGGTGGTGAGGAGCACGCTCACCTCCACCGGATGATCCGGGGCGTCGGGGGCGATGGCGAGGCCCGCCTCGATCGCACGGATGACGAAGGCTTCGAGGTCGGGGACCACGGAATCCCAGCGCGGGTCCTCCACGGCGACGTCGATCTCGGATTCGATCTCGGGCATCGGCGTCAGGCCAGGGGACGGCGGCGGGACGTGGGTGAGCGATCGGCATCGCCTTGGCCATGGGCGGCGGTCTCATAGGCCGTGACGATGCGGCGAACGAGGTCGTGGCGCACCACGTCGACGTCGCGGAAGGTCACCCGCCCGATCCCCTCGACGCCGTCGAGGATGTTCACGGCCTCCACGAGGCCGGATTTCTGGCCGGGCGGCAGATCCACCTGGCTCGGATCACCGGTGATGATCATCCGCGAGTTCTCGCCGAGACGCGTCAGGAACATCTTCATCTGCATCGAGGTGGTGTTCTGCGCCTCGTCGAGGAGGACGACGGCGTTGGTCAGGGTCCGCCCGCGCATGAAGGCGAGGGGCGCGATCTCGATGACGCCGGTCTGCAGGCTGCGATCCACGTGCCGCGCCTCCATGAAGTCATAGAGCGCATCGTAGATCGGGCGCAGATAGGGGTCTACCTTCTCGCGCATGTCGCCGGGCAGGAAGCCGAGGCGTTCGCCGGCCTCGACGGCGGGACGGGACAGGATCAGCCGCTCAACATGGCCCTGTTCCAGCAGGGACACCGCATAGCCCACCGCGAGCCAGGTCTTGCCGGTGCCGGCGGGGCCTTCGGCGAAGACGAGTTCGTGGTTGCGCAGGAGCTTGATGTAGGTGTCCTGGGCCGCGTTGCGCGCCCGCACGGCGCCGCGCTTGCGCGTGGCGATCTGGTCGAAATGGGGACGATCCGGCTCGGCGCTCACCTCGGCGGAGGGAAAGAGGTTGCCCTGGAGCGTGGTCTCCTGGATGGCGCCGTCGACATCGCCGAGGGTGAGGGCGGTGCCGCTCGCCGTCACGCGGGCATAGAGCCGCTCGAACACCTTGCGCGCCTTCTCGGCGGAATCCGGCGGACCCTTCACCACGAGGTGGTTGCCCAGGGCCGTGGCGGTGACGGCGAGGCGCCGCTCGATATGGGCCACGTTCTGGTCGTACTGGCCGAAGACAAGGCTGGCGAGCCGGTTGTCGTCGAAGGTCAGCGATACGTCCACCGTCTCCACGATCTCTCCGATGCGCGCTGCCGGCCCACGCCCGCGCAGGGGCGCCCCCCGTCCACTCAGACCGTCAGATGCCGGCACGCCGGGGCTCCTTGCTGTGGGTATCGCGAGCATCGCGAATGGATCGGGGACGGCACGACGCGGGCGGCCCACCGCCCGGCGTGGAAAGGGGGTTGCCGGGCATGCGCACGCTCAAGCGGCCGCCGCCTCGTCGGTGACGGCTTCGCCGAACAGGCTGTTCGAGCCGGCGCGGACCACGCGCACGGGCACGACGGTACCGATGGCGGCGGCCGGGGCATCGAACTGGACGGGCAGGAGATGCGGCGTCTTGCCGGCGACCTGGCCCGGATGACGTCCGGCCTTCTCCACCAGCACCTCGACCACTTGGCCCACGGCGGACGCGTTGAAGGCGTGACGCTGGGCGTCGAGCAGGGCCTGGAGCGCCGCCAGCCGCTCGGACTTCACCGTCTCGGGCACGGCGTCCTCCCGCTCGGCGGCCGGTGTGCCGGGGCGCGGGCTGTACTTGAACGAATAGGCCGACGCGAAGCCGATCTCCGCCACGAGGCGCATCGTCTCCTCGAACTCCACATCGGTCTCACCGGGAAACCCGACGATGAAGTCGGAGGACAGGGCGATGTCCGGCCGGACCCGACGAACGCGCTCGATCAGCCGGCGATACGCGTCGCTCGTATGCTTGCGGTTCATCGCCTGCAGCACGCGGGTGGAGCCCGACTGAACCGGTAGATGCAGGTAGGGCATCAGCGCGGCGATCTCCCCATGCGCCCGGATCAGGTCGTCGGCCATGTCGTTGGGGTGGCTCGTGGTGTAGCGCAGGCGCAGGAGGCCGGGAATCGACTCCAGGGCGTGCATCAGCGCGGGAAGCGTCACCGGAACGCCATCGGCACCAATCCCGTGATAGGCGTTGACGTTCTGCCCGATCAGCGTGAGTTCGCGGGCCCCGCCCCGAACGAGCTTTCGCGCCTCGTCCAGGATCGCCTCCACGGAGCGGGAGACTTCGGCGCCGCGCGTATACGGCACGACGCAGAAGGCGCAGAACTTGTCGCAGCCTTCCTGCACGGTGAGGAAGGACGAAACCGCCGCCGTCCGCCGGATGGGAAGGTGATCGAACTTGTCCTCGACGGGAAACTCCGTGTCGACCACGCGCGTCGAGGCGGAGCGGGTGAGGAGATCGGGGAGGCGATGGTAGTTCTGCGGGCCGACGACGACGTCGACCGAGGGCGCCCGCGCCAGGATTTCCTTGCCTTCGGCCTGCGCGACGCAGCCGGCCACCACGATCCGGGTGTCGAGGCCGGCCTCGGCCCGGGCCGTCTTCAGAACGCGCAGGCGGCCGAGTTCGGAATAGACCTTGTCGGCGGCCTTCTCACGGATGTGGCAGGTGTTGAGGACGACGACATCCGCCTCCTCGACGCTTTCCGTGGCGGCATAGCCCTGGCTGGCGAGCAGGTCCGACATGCGGCCCGCATCGTAGGCGTTCATCTGACAGCCGTAGGATTTGACGAAGGCTTTCTTCAACGCGACCGTTCCAGCACCGTAGGATCCTCGGGCGTCGCTCGGACGTCCTCTGTTGTCGGCGGTGCTAGCACGTTTCACCCGGCCCGTCGCTTCCTTGCGACACTACGCACGCGGCTGACGGGGCTCAGGCCGCGATGTCGGAGGTAACGAGCGTCGCGACGACGGGCGCTGCGCCGGGAGCCCCCGCCGCCCCGCCGTCCCATCGCCCCGTCACCGAAGCCTGCATCGCCCTGCGCACCGACGCCTGGGCCATGGCGGTGGCGCGCTTGCGGTCGGTGCCGGCCTCGAAGCCGATGGGATCCCCCCAGACCACGTGGACGTCGATCGGCCCCTCTCTCAGGAAGACCGCAAGATGCGGCGCGAGTTCCATGTCGCCATACCAGGCGATGCCCGGCCGCTCGGACCGGACCACGGGTAGGCCGTTGCGGCGCGGATAGGTGAGAGCGAGCGGCTGAAGCCGGATACGGTCACGGGTGCCGCCCTCGGCATCGATGGCGGCGCGGGCGGCGCCCACGAGGGAGGAGCGGAACGGCAGCAGCCGCGTCCCGTCCCCCGTCGTGCCTTCGGCGAAGAGGACGATGAGATCGCCGTCGGTCAACCGGTTCGCCACCGTGGCGTTGACGCTGGCGGTGGCGGCACGGCGCGCCCGGTCGATGAAGACGGTGCGCTGCAGCCGCGCCAGGGTTCCCACCACGGGCCAGCCGGAAATCTCCGATTTCGCCACGAAGGAGAGCGGCCGCAGCGACCCGAGGACGAGGATATCGAGCCAGGAAATATGGTTGGACAGGACGAGGGCCGGCTCGCCCAGGGCGGGCGGCGTACCGCTCTGGGTCACCCTCACCGAGAACAGGGCCAGGACGATGCGGTGGAAATAGGTGGGCGTATGGGCGGCGATGCGCCCCCGCCCGAATTTCAGGCTGAGGAGATGCGGCCCGACCAGCACGCCGAAGGCGAGGAGACAGATCAGGAGCCGGAAGACGGTGCCGAGACGCGTCATCGTCCGCCGCCGGTCACGGATCGCAGCTCACGACAGGGACGCCGTCATGGTGAAGGCGGTGGCGCGGCTGCCATCGGGGCGGGCATAATACCCCGTCCGCTCGCCGACCTGCCTGAACCCGTGCCGGGCATAAAGCTTCAGGGCGGCGGCGTTGCCCTCGTCGACTTCGAGATGGACATTCCGCACGCCGTTCAGGGCGAGATGGCCGAGATGCTCGCGCACGAGCTTGTGGCTGAGCCCCCCGCCGCGCATGGCGGGCGCCAGGACGACGGTGAGAATCTCGGCCTCGTCGGCGACACGGCGCGAGAGGATGAAGCCCTGGATCGCACCGGCGCGCCACAGGGCATGGGCCTCGGTGGAGCGCTCGCACAGCATCCGCTCGAATTCATGGGCGTCCCACGGCCGCGCGAAGGCGGTGGCATGGAGGCGGGCGAGGGCGGAGGCGGAGGCGGAATCGCGCAGGGGCGCGACATAGGGCTCGCCGCCCCAGGCGTCCCACCAGGCCACCCACCAATCGAGAGCCCAGAGCGGAGAGACGGGACGAATCATCGACGGGCCAGCCTCGCGTGATCCTGGGGAGTGGCGTCCGGTCCGCGCAGATAGAGGGGGCGAGCCAGGGCTTGGGCGGGGTCGGCCAGCATGCCGAGGGAGGCGATCCAGGCGATCTGCGGCGGCCCGGCATCGCTGACCGTCGCGGCGATGCCGCGGGATCTGAGCAGGCTCGCGAGAGCGGGCGCCCCGGACCCGACGAGGGTGGCGGTGTCGCGGCCGACGTGATCCGCCGCTTCCTCGAGCCGCAACAGGCTCGGAGGCACGACGATGCCTTCGGCCATGTTCATGGCCTGAAAATACACCGAGCCGTGCCGGGCATCGATCGCGGCTGCGATCAGGCCCTGGCCGTTTGTGGCGAGGAGCGGAGCCAGGAGCGCGGAGAGGGTCGTGACGCCGACCACCGGAATCGTTGCCGCGAGGCCGACGGCCCGGGCGGCCGACAGGCCGACGCGCAGACCGGTATAGCTACCGGGGCCGACGGTGACGGCGACCCGGTCGAGGCTCTCGAACCCGCCCTCCACCCGCGCCATCACGCGTTCGAGCATGGGAAGCAGCGCTTCGGCGTGGCCACGTGCCAGCGTCATGGATTCTTCCGCGAGGAGATCGTCGGAGAGATCCGTCGCGATGCAGACGGAGCAGGCGTCGAGCGCCGTGTCGATAGCCAGGATACGCAACGTCACTCCAGATCGGGATGCCCGTCGGGCACGGGAGTTTACGACGGAAAAGGCCGCCCCGTCAGTGCGGGGCGGCCTCGACAGCAACGAAGGGCGCGGGGTGTTGCGCGCTTGCGACGGCGATCAGACCGCCTGGACCTCGCGCACCTCGGGGAGGAAGTGCTTGAACAGGTTCTGCACCCCGTGCCGGAGAGTGGCCGTGGAGGACGGGCAGCCGGAACAGGCCCCCTTCATCTCGAGGTAGACCACGCCTTCCTTGAAGCCGCGGAACGTGATGTCGCCGCCATCGCTGGCCACGGCCGGGCGCACGCGGGTCTCGAGCAGGTCCTTGATGGTGACGACGGTGTCGTGGTCCGCCTCGTCGTAGAACTCCTCCGCGTCGTCGCCGCCGAGGACGACGCCTTCGGCCAGGACCGGGGCACCGGACTGGAAATGCTCCATGATCGCACCGAGGATCGCGGGCTTCACCTGCGGCCAGCCATGCTCGTTCTCGATCTTCGTCACCGAGATGAAGTCATGGCCGAAATACACCCCCGCGACGCCGGGCACGTCGAACAGGCGCTGCGCCAGGGGAGAGCGGGCGGCGGCGTCGGCATCGCGCGCCTCGAAGGTCGATTCGGGCAGGACCACGCGGCCGGGCAGGAACTTCAGGGTCGCGGGGTTCGGAGTGGCTTCGGTCTGGATGAACATGGCTTTGACGTATCCTCGTCCGCTGCGCCGGTTCAAGGCCGGCCGGGAAGGGCGCCGGGAATGGCCCGCGCCTCTCTATCCATGTGGACCGCGCGCGGGATTTTCTCAACCTGCACGGCCAGGCGGGACTACACGCCGGCGCGCTTTCGCGGTGAGGGGATGTCGACAAGAGCCGATGCTTCCTGTATGGCCCGCGGCAACTCAAAACAGGATGCCGAAATCCTGACGCACGTAGTCCCCTCCTGGGATCGCGGGCGCGCACCGGCAGGAATTTGACCATGAACATCATCCAGCAGCTCGAGCAGGAGCAGATCGCTGCGCTCGGCAAGACCATTCCCGACTTCCAGCCCGGCGATACGGTGACCGTGAACGTCAAGGTGAAGGAAGGCGAGCGTACCCGCGTGCAGGCCTATGAAGGCGTGTGCATCGCGCGCTCCGGTGGCGGCCTCAACGAGAGCTTCACCGTCCGCAAGATTTCCTACGGCGAAGGCGTCGAGCGCGTCTTCCCGGTCTACTCGCCGATGATCGATTCGATCGCCGTCGTGCGTCGCGGCAAGGTCCGTCGCGCCAAGCTGTACTACCTGCGCGACCGTCGCGGTAAGTCGGCCCGTATCGTCGAGCGCGCCGACCGTCCCGCCGAGAAGGCCGCCAAGGCCGATGCCTCGAAGGCCAACAAGGACGCCCGCAAGGCCGAGAAGGCCGCGAAGTCGGCTGCCAAGACCGCCGCGGAGTGACCGCTGCCGAGTAAGATCTTCGGCGCGACACGTCGGAATTGCGAAAGGCCGGGCATTGCCCGGCCTTTTTCGTTGCCGGATGGACGCCGCATCGGCATCCACCCCAAAACCGTCTCGCATCCCAAGGTAGTCCGGCATCCCGAGACTTGCTCGGCCGCCTCGTCCCTGGTCGCACCCTCTACGAGGACGGATTGGCCGGCACGAGGATCATTTCCATCCGCCCGCCACGGGGGAAGGGGATCATTTTCATCTCCTGCTTAGGTGCGGGGCTCAACATCCGCGACGGATCATAGCGCTGGTCGATCGCGTGGGTCGCATCGATATCCTGATAACGCTGTTGAACGCCGCGCTTTCCCGAGGTCTGGGCAACCGCAGCCGAGGACGCTGTCGCGAGAACGAGCACAACCGCAATTGCTACATTTTTGTACAACATGATTTTCCTTAGTGCATATTTCAGCTACATAAGGATCAACGGACGGCCAATTATGCCTAATCCTAAGTCACCCAGCCCAGTCCGTGAACAGGGTGCGGTGTCACACGGGCCAAGAGGAAATGACCGACATCGCGTTCCGAGGGGTGGATTAACCGCCTCACGGGGTCCGGGCGTGATTCTTTCGACGTGGAATGACGTAGACGACTGGCAGACTAACGGCCAATGGTCCGATCGATCGATGCTCTATTTCGAATATCGATCTCGACACGATCAATAGAGATCGGCGTCATCTTGCATTAACGATCATGCCCCGTGAGTCCAAGGGATGAAAGGACGTCTGCGGAAACGTCCCCCTCAGGTCGGGGCCGCCGGCCGTCATGGCCCGAGGCGGCGGCCGGCGCCGTCTCGAAGGCGGGGTGGGCTTCATCCGCGCCCACAACGGGGGCATCGGAGGTCGGGTCAGCGAAACGAAGGGCAGAGGACGCTCCACCTCCGCGAAACGTTATCCCCGACGCAGGGTCTCGAGCACCTTTCCGCCCGGCCGTCCGGTCTGCGGCATGCCGAGTTCACGCTCGATGGCCTTGATCGCGTCGCGGGTCTTGGCGCCGACCTTGCCGTCCGGCTCGCCGACGTCGTAGCCCCGAGCCGCAAGCCGGGTCTGAAGGTCACGACGCTCGGCACGCGACAGGGGCGGATCGTCGGTGGGCCATTCCGCCTGGACGCCGGAGCGACCGCGCAGGCGGTCGGACAGCACCGCGATGGCCAGTCCGTAGGATTCGGCGGCGTTGTAGGAATAGAGCGCGTCGAAATTCCGGGTCACCAGGAAGGCCGGACCGTTGATGCCGGCCGGGAGCAGGATGCCAGCGGGACCGTCGCCGGAGAGAGGGCGCCCGTCGATCCGGGTGACGCCCAGGGAGGCCCAATGCGCTACGGCGTGCTTGTTCTTGCGGCCGGCGGCCCCGGCATTGAAGCCCTTCGGCACCCGAACCTCGTAGCCCCAGGGCTGGCCGTTCGACCATTTGGCCACGCGCAGGAAGTTGGCGGTGGAGGCCACCGCGTCGGGCACCGAATCGACGAGATCGCGGCGCCCGTCGCCGTCGCCGTCGACGGCGAGGCGCTGGTAGGTGGTGGGCATGAACTGGGTCTGGCCGAAGGCGCCGGCCCATGATCCCGTGAGGCGGGACGGGTCGATGTCGCCGCGCTCGATGATCTTGAGGGTCGCCATCAGCTCGCCCTTGAAGAAGCCGGCGCGGCGGTGGTTCGAGCAGATCAGGGTGGCGAAGGACTGAACCAGCGGCATCTTGCCGAGATTCTTGCCGAAGTTCGATTCCACGCCCCAGACGGCGGCGATGGTGTAGCGGTCGACGCCGTAGCGGGCCTCGGCATTGGCGAGGGCCTGGGCGTGCTGCTTCATCGCCGCCTTGCCGTCATCCACCCGCTCCTCGTCGACGAGGGCGGCCATGTAGTCCCAGATCGGCGTCTTGAACTCGGGCTGCGCCTGGGAGAGTTCGATGACCTTGTCGTCGAAGGCGATGCCGTCCGTCGCCGCGCGGAAGGTCTGGGCCGAGATCCCCTGCGCGGCCGCCTCGCTCTGGAGCGAAGCGAGGCAGGAGCGGAAATCGGCCTTGGCCGGAACGGACGCTGCCGCACTCGCGAGGCAGAGGAGGGCGGTCAGCTTCGCGCGCGACGTCATGGGCGGTCTCCCGGCGGTTTTCGGCGTTTCCCCACCTTTAAGGCGCGCGCATGGTAAACGAACCGTGATGAAGCCGGGGCTCAGGCAAATCCGCGCGCGGCGAGCTTTTCCTCATAGGCGTCGATCTTCGGTGCGCGCTTGAGGGTCAGGCCGATCTCGTCGAGTCCGTTGAGCAGGCTCTCCTTGCGCCCGGGATCGATGTCGAAATGCAGGGTGCCGCCATCCGGCCCCCTGATCGTCTGGCTCTCCAGATCGATCGTCAGGGTCGCGTTGGCGCCGCGCTCGGCATCGTCGAACAGCTTCTCCAGATCCTCGGCCGAGACGATGATGGCGAGGATGCCGTTCTTGGCGCAGTTGTTGAAGAAGATGTCGGCAAAGCTCGTGGAGATGATGCAGCGGATGCCGAAATCGGCCAGGGCCCAGGGCGCGTGCTCCCGCGACGAGCCGCAGCCGAAATTGTCACCCGCCACCAGCACCTTCGCGGTGCGATAGGCCGGTTGGTTGAGGACGAAATCCGGGTTCTCGGAGCCGTCGTCGTTGTAGCGCATCTCCGAGAACAGGCCCTTGCCGAGCCCGGTGCGCTTGATCGTCTTCAGATACTGCTTCGGGATGATCCGGTCGGTATCGACATTGGTGATGCGCATCGGCGCGGCAACGCCGGTGAGGGTGGTGAACTTTTCCATGATGCTTCGCCGTTCGTCCGTTCGCCGGTTGCTCGCGCGTCTCGCCTCTCCCTGATGGGGAGGGAGAGGGCCGTTGCGCCCCTCGATGCACGTCATCACCGGGATGTCGTCTTTCCCCGCTTCATATCAGCAGCGTCGGCGTGCCGAAAGCAGGGCGCTTCATCTCGCAGGCGTCACGCAACCCGCGTATGCTCCTCGGCGACGAAGACCGGGATGACGCGATGAACGACACCACCAACCAGTTCAAGAAGGCGCCCAAGCGCAAAAAGGAAAAGGCCCGGAGCGTTTCCGTGTCACCGGAAATGCGCCAGGCCTATGCCGATCTGATCAAGGAGCGCGAAGAGCGCGAGGCCTATGCCCAGCACTTGCCCGCCGAGGGCGGCAAGCGCTGAGCGGAATCCTCGACCTCAGGGCTTCAGGGGACCGGCCTCGATCACGTCTTCCAGCGTGCGGAGCCCGGCGCGGGGAGCGTTGACGAGACAGGCCATGTTGCCGGGCGGGTGCTGGTTCTTCCACATCTTGGTGTGCGCCTGGGGGATCTTGTCCCACGGGAACACCTCGCTCATGCAGGGGTCGATGCGCTGGTCCAGAACGAACTGGTTGGCGGCCGAGGCCTGCTTCAGGTGGGCGAAGTGTGACCCCTGAATGCGCTTCTGGCGCATCCAGACGTAGCGGGCATCGAAGGTGATGTTGAAGCCGGTGGTGCCGGCGCAGAACACCACCATGCCGCCGCGCTTCACCACGAGGGCGGAGACCGGGAAGGTCGCCTCGCCGGGATGCTCGAAGACGATATCGACGTCGTTGCCCTTGCCGGTGATGTCCCAGATTGCCTTGCCGAACTTGCGGGCTTCCTTGGTCCAGGCATGGAATTCCGGCGAGTTCACCTTGGGCAGCTGGCCCCAGCAATCGAAGTTCTTGCGGTTGATGACGCCCTTGGCACCGAGGCTCATCACGTAGTCGCGCTTCGACTCGTCGGAGATCACCGCGATGGCGTTCGCACCGGAGGCGGCGCAGAGCTGGACGCCGAACACGCCGAGGCCGCCGCTCGCGCCCCAGATCAGCACGTTCTGGCCCGGCTTCACCGTGTGGGGAGCGTGGCCGAACAGCATGCGGTAGGCGGTGGCGAGGGTCAGCGTGTAGCAGGCGCCTTCCTCCCAGGTCAGGTGCTGCGGCCGCTTCATCAGCTGGCGCGACTGCACGCGGCAGAACTGCGCGAAGGAGCCGTCCGGGGTCTCGTAACCCCAGATCCGCTGCGAGGGCGAGAACATCGGGTCGCCGCCGTTGCACTCCTCGTCGTCGCCGTCGTCGCGGTTACAGTGGACGATGACCTCGTCGCCGACCTTCCAGCGCTTCACCTTGGCGCCCACCGCCCAGACGATGCCCGAGGCGTCCGAACCGGCGATGTGGTAGTCGGCCTTGTGCACGTCGAAGGGGGAGATCGGCTCGCCGAGCCCGGCCCACACGCCATTGTAGTTGATGCCGGCGGCCATGACGTAGACCAGCACCTCGTCGTCGCCGATTTCCCAGGTTGGCACCACCTCGACCTGCATCGACTCTTCCGGCGGCCCGTGCCGCTCGCGCCGGATCGCCCAGGCATACATCTTCGCCGGAACATGACCGAGGGGCGGGATTTCGCCCAACTCGTAAAGATCCTTGCCCTCGGTGGTATTCAAGGCCGCACTCGCCGACATCTTGGCTCTCCCAGTTCTTCTTCTGAGCGACCCTATATCGACGAACCTGAACTGCTCCAAGGCCCCCTAAATGGCCATGACCCGTCCCTGCACGCCTGCATGGGAGCTGCCAGTCGGGTCGATAAGTGTATTCATTATTAGATCGCTTCGGAGGCATGCCGAGTAGGCCGTAATCCGCATCGAAATCAATGATTTGCTACGACTTCACCTCTGTCGCGTCGCATGGCGGTCTCTAATTCGCTTGATCCTCACGTCTAGAATTTTTCGAAACATTCTGGGCCATGAGCCGAGAAGTCGGACCTTCGGCCAGATGACGTATGCCCGAGGCTTGGATAGGGTGCTGCGCAATAAGCGCGATATGGCGCGACCTTGGAATCGAGTGGAGTCAGTGGAATGAGCGCGAGTGCGACCGTCGCCGAGGTCAAGCGCGACAAGCCCTGGATCATCCGGACTTATGCCGGCCATTCCAACGCCAAGGAATCGAACGCTCTCTACCGGGGCAACCTCGCCAAGGGCCAGACCGGCCTGTCGGTGGCCTTCGATCTGCCGACCCAGACCGGCTACGACCCCGACCACGAACTGGCGCGCGGCGAGGTCGGCAAGGTCGGCGTGTCGATCGCGCATCTCGGCGACATGCGGGCACTGTTCGACCAGATCCCGCTCTCGCAGATGAACACCTCAATGACGATCAACGCCACGGCGCCGTGGCTGTTGTCGCTCTATCTCGCAGTGGCCGAAGAGCAGGGCGTGCCGTTCTCCGGGCTCCAGGGCACGACGCAGAACGACATCATCAAGGAATACCTGTCGCGCGGTACCTACGTGTTCCCGCCGGCGCCGTCGCTTCGCCTGACCAAGGACGTGATCCTGTTCACGACCAAGGAAGTGCCGAAGTGGAACCCGATGAACGTGTGTTCCTACCACCTGCAGGAGGCCGGAGCGACGCCGGTCCAGGAACTCTCCTACGCACTCGCCATCGCCATCGCGGTGCTCGACACGGTGCGCGACGACCCCGATTTCGACGAGGCGAGCTTCGCCGACGTGTTCAGCCGGATCTCGTTCTTCGTGAATGCCGGCATGCGGTTCGTCACCGAGATCTGCAAGATGCGGGCGTTCTCCGAGCTCTGGGACGAGATCGCCCAGGAGCGCTACGGCATCACCGACCCCAAGAAGCGCATCTTTCGCTATGGCGTTCAGGTCAACAGCCTCGGCCTGACCGAGCAGCAGCCGGAGAACAACGTCCACCGCATCCTGATCGAGATGCTGGCCGTCACCCTGTCGAAGCGGGCGCGCGCCCGCGCCGTGCAGCTCCCCGCCTGGAACGAGGCTCTGGGCCTGCCGCGCCCCTGGGACCAGCAATGGTCCATGCGCATGCAGCAGATCCTCGCCTTCGAGACCGACCTCCTCGAATACGACGACATCTTCGACGGCTCGAAGGTCATCGACGCCAAGGTCGAGTCCCTCAAGGAAGAGACCCGCGCGGCGCTCAAGGAGATCGGCGGCATCGGCGGCGCGGTGGCGGCGGTCGAGACAGGGGCGCTCAAGCGCGCCCTCGTGGAATCCAACGCCAAGCGGATCTCCGCCATCGAGGCGGGCGATCAGGTGGTGGTCGGCGTCAACAAGTTCCAGGCCGGTGAGCCCTCGCCGCTCACGGCCGGGGAGGGTGCCATCTTCACGGTCTCCGAGACGGTGGAGATGGAAGCCGAGCAGCGCATCCGCGACTGGCGTGCGAAGCGCGACGGCAAGGCCGTGGAGAAGGCCCTCGACGAACTCGAAGCCGCCGCGCGCTCGGGCGCCAACATCATGCCGGTCTCGATCGCGGCGGCGAAGGCCGGCGTCACCACCGGCGAGTGGGGCACACGCCTGCGCCAGGTCTTCGGCGAGTATCGCGCGCCCACCGGCGTCAGCCTCGACACGATCTCCTCGGGGGCGGCCGAGGACGCCAAGCTCCTCATCGCCGATCTCGGCGAGCGCCTGGGGCAGACCCCGAAACTCGTCGTCGGCAAGCCCGGCCTCGACGGCCACTCCAACGGCGCCGAGCAGATCGCGCTCCGCGCCCGCGACGTCGGGTTCGACGTGACCTATGACGGCATCCGCCAGACCCCGGCGGAGATCGTGGCAAAGGCCAAGGAAACCGGGGCCCACGTGGTCGGCCTGTCGATCCTGTCCGGCAGTCACGTACCCCTGGTGCGCGACGTGAAGGCGAAGATGCGGGAAGCGGGCCTCGACCACGTCCCCCTCGTCGTCGGCGGCATCATCTCGCCGGAGGACGAACTCGTGCTCAAGAACATGGGCGTCACGGCGGTCTACACGCCGAAGGACTACATCCTCGACACGATCATGGTCGGCATCGCCAAGGTTGTGGGCCGCGCCCTCGACAAACGTGCCGCGGAGAAGGCGGACGCGGCCGCTGGAATCGGCGGGTCCTCGGTAAGGGGTGGTGGCGAGACGGTGTTCTAGAGCGCTCTACGCCGAAGTGGATGCCGGTTCGGCGATGAAGAGCGCGGCACAACAAAGGTTTGGAGATGCGTCCCGACCCAACGTGGTCGGGCGCAGCTCTAGCGCAGCACACCCCTCTGCTGACTATCTGATTCGCCCGTCTGCTTTTCCGGGCGATCCGCGTCCCTCTCCCCCCTCGTGAGGAGAGGTTAGGAGGGTGGCTCCGCCCCAGCCTCCACAGCGGGAGGGGCGCACAGCCCGCGAGACGCGTGAATCCGGTAGCTTTTGCGGGGAAAGGTGCCTGCGAAGCGGGCGGGAGAGACGCCGTTGCCAGAGCAAGGCACTCTTCTCTCCCGCGGTGAGGCGCGGTACGGCGTCCGCTCGACGCCCTCGACATCAGCGGAACCCGACACGATGCCCTTCGCGCCGCTCGTCGCCGTCCCTCTGGCTGCCGGCCTCAGCGCAATCCTGATCGTCCTTCTGAAACCCCTCCTCCAGCGATACGCCCTCGCTCGGCCGATCGCCCGGTCGAGCCACAGCATCCCGACGCCCCAGGGTGCGGGCATCGCCATCGTGCTGGCCATCCTCGCCGCAAGCGGGCTCCTGGTATCGCTGACACCGCCGATGCCGGACGCGATGGAGGCGCTCGTCCTCGCTCACGCGACCCTGATCCTCGCCGTGGTCGGCGCCGTGGACGACATCCGGCCGCTGCCAGCCTCCCTCCGGCTCGGTCTTCAGACGCTCGTCGTCGCCGGTCTCGTCCTGTCCGTGGACGGCCGGCTGTTCCCGGACGTCCCGCTCGCCGCTGAACGGGCTTTCGCCGTGCTGGCCGGGGTGTGGTTCGTGAACCTGACGAACTTCATGGACGGGCTCGACTGGTTGACGGTCTCCGCCATGGTACCGGTGGCCGGCGCGCTCATGCTCCTCGGGCTCGCCGGCGGATTGCCGCCTCTGCCGACCCTCGTCGCCGCATCCCTGCTCGGTGCGCTGATCGGTTTCGCGCCGTTCAACCGCCCGGTGGCGCGCCTGTTCCTCGGCGATGTCGGCTCGCTGCCCATCGGCCTTCTCGTGGCCTGGCTTCTGTACCGGTTGAGCCTCCAGGGCGGACTGGCGGCCGCCATACTCCTTCCGCTCTATTACCTCGCCGATGCCACGCTGACGCTGCTGCGCCGTGCCGCCAAGGGCGAGCCCGTCTGGCAGGCGCATCGCAGCCATTTCTACCAGCGCGCCACCGCGAACGGCTTCTCGGTGATGGAGGTCGTCACCCGAATCTTCCTCCTCGACATCGCCTTGGCGGTCCTGGCGGGGGCGACCTTGCTTTGGCCGTCCTGGCCGGTCACGGTCGCCGCGATGGGGGCGGGAACGGCCCTCGTCGCCCTGGTCCTGCGGCAGTTCTCGACGATGCGAAGAGGAAACGCCCCGTGAGCGGAAACGTCATCGCGCTCACCGGTGCCACCGGCTTCATCGGCCGCCACCTGCTGCACTCGCTGTCCGAACAGGGCTACCGGGTCCGCGTGTTGCTGCGGCGCCCGGTGGAGTTGCCGCCAGGTGCCAGCGGGGCCGTGGTCGGGGATTTGAGCCGTCCCATGAACATGGCGGCGGCCCTGTCCGGCGTCGATGCCGTGGTCCATTCCGCCGGCCTCGCCCATGCCATGTCCGGCACGCCGGAGGACGATTACCGCAGCTCGAACATCGACGCGACGCGCCGTCTCGCCGAAGCCGCGGCCAAGGCACGGGTCGGCCGCTTCGTCTTTCTCTCCTCGATCCGGGCGCAGACCGGGATCAGCGCGGCGGGCACCGTCACCGAAGACGATCGGGCCCATCCCACGGATGCCTATGGCCGGTCGAAACTGGCCGCCGAGGAAGCCTTGGCCGACATCGGGATCGACTGGGTCGCCCTGCGCCCGGTCCTCGTCTACGGCGCGGGGGTGAAGGGCAACATGGCCGCGCTCCTGCGGCTCGCGCGCACGCCCTATCCGCTGCCGTTCGCGAGCCTGACGGGGCGCCGGTCCCTGATCTCGGTGGAGAATCTGTCGGCCGCCATCGTCACGGTGCTGCGTCACCAGGGGCGGCTCGGACGTCCCCTCGTCGCAGCCGAACCCGAAGCGCTCAGATTACCCGAGATGATCGCGGCACTGAGGTCCGGCCTCGGACGGCGCGCCGGCCTCGTTCCCTGCCCGCCGAGCCTGTTCGGCCTCGCCTGCCGGGTGACGGGTCGCCGGGAGGTCTTCGAGCGCCTGTCGGGCGACCTCGTGGCGCGTTCCGACGGGCTGTCGGCCCTGGGTTGGTCCCCGCAACTGACGTCATCCCAGGGACTCGCAGCCCTGGCTCGCAGCGAGAATGCCGGCTAGGCCGGCACCGTCGCCGAGGCCGGCTTCGGCTCGGGAACGCATTTCGGCCGGTTGCGGTAATCCGGGATGGCGGTCTCGAACACCCGATCGGCGGCTTCCCTGTCACCGGTCTCCACCGCCCGCTTCAGCGCCGCGATCCAGCCTTCCAGCACGGACCTGTCGGCGAAGACGGGCTTGGCCGCCATGACGCCGTCGATCCCGTCGAGGGCGACACGCGGCTCCTCGCGGGCGAACAGGATCTCGTTTAGGCGTTCTCCCGGTCGCGAACCGGTGAAGACCACCTCGATATCCGCACCGGGCTCGAACCCGGCGAGCCGGATCATGCGCTCGGCGAGGTCGAGGATCCGAACGGGCTGTCCCATCTTCAGCACGTAGACCGCAGCGCGCTGGTCGGATTCCGGGGTGGTCAGGGCAAGGCTGCGTCCCTCGCGGTCGCCATGGGAGGCGGCGGTGAGGACGAGGTCGGCGGCCTCGCGCACGGTCATGAAATAGCGCACCATCTCCGCATCGGTGACGGTGACCGGACCGCCCCGCGCGATCTGCGCCTTGAACACCGGAACCACCGACCCGACGGAGCCCAGCACGTTACCGAACCGCACGGCGATCAGCCGGGTCGGCTTCTCCTGCGGCGCGGCGGCCTGTTCGGCATCGAGGGCCTGCGCCACCATCTCGGCCAGACGCTTGGTGACGCCGAGCTGGGAGACCGGCTCGATGGCCTTGTCGGTGGAGATCATCACCATGGCGCGGGCGCTGGCCGCGACCGTCGCATCCGCCACGTTGATGGAGCCCAGCACGTTGGTCTTGATGCCCTCGGACCAGTCCCGCTCCAGATAGGGCACCTGCTTCAGGGCCGCGGCATGGAACACGTAATCCGGCCGGAAGGCGGCGAACACGCCGTGCAGGCGTTCCCGGTCGCGGATGTCGCACAGAGCGCCGGTCACGTCCGCCGTGGCGATTGCGGGCTGGCTCAGGATGCCGTGCAGGGCCGGCTCGGAATTCTCCACGACCAGGACCGACGCCGCACCGAAGGCGACGGCCCGGGCGACGATCTCGGAACCGATCGAACCGCCGCCGCCGGTGACGATGACCCGCGTTCCCTTGAGGAAGCGCTCCAGACGCGGCCGATCGATGGAGACGGTGGGCCGAAGGAGCAGGTCCTCGATCTCAAGGGGCGCCAGTTCGGCATCGCGCATCCCCTCGCCGAGACTGGTCACCCGCGAGAGCGGGACGCCGAGGCGTCGCGCGCGGGCGATCAGGTCGTCGGGTCCGGCCTCGGGCGTCAGGGCGTTGGGCACGGCCACGAGGCGGCGCACCGGACTTCCCTCGGCAGCGAGAGTCGCGACGACACGTTCGAGGTCCGCAAACCCGCCCAGCACGGGGATTCCGCGCATGATCTGGCCGGTCTCGTTGATGCGTGGCGACAGGATTCCCTTGGGGGACAGCCGCCGCACCGAGCCCGATTCGATGGCGCGGAGGAGGAGCTCGATATCCCGGCCGCGTCCCAGCAGCAGCGTCGGGGTCGTGGCGCCGCGAGCCTGGCTCTGCCGCGACCGAGAGTACTTCAGATAGCGGAAGGCGAGCCTGGTACCGCCCAGCAGGAAGATTTGCAGAACCCAGTACAGGGCGATGGCAATCTTTCCGAAGAAGTAGAAGCCATACATGTCCGCCGAAACGAGCACATAATCGACGACGAGGAGCGTGAAGGCGAGCACGCTCGCCGCCTTGACGATTCCCGCGAGGTCGGGAAGCGAGGCGAAGCGCCACTTGGTCCGGTAGAGCTTGAACCGGCCATAGACCAGTGCGGCGAAGGCGACGAAGGGCGGCAGCAGGATCGGGAGCGCGTGCAAACGCTCGGCGAGCAACTCACCGTTGAACCGAAAAACGAAAGTGAGTGTCACGGCCAGGACGGTCGCCACGCAATCGTGGACCACCATCACCGCCGACTTGTAGATGCGCTGCTGCATGGGCTCCGGGCCGGGCGGGGTATCGGCGACGGAACGCCCCTCTGTCAACGCATCCCGCGAACCTCGATGCCGCCCGTCAGGTCAGGGACCGTACCGCACGCAGGACCGCATCGTCGGTTTCGTCGAGGTCCGGTGCGTCGATGTGCCGGTACCATGCCTGGATCAGGCCGAACACGCCGAAAGCGAGATGCCCCGCCGCGACGATTCCGAGGAGAGCCGCACCGTAGGGCTGCGCTCGAAGGGCAGAGAAGGCGCCTGCGAGGCCCTTCACCTCCGAGGAGGCCTGGTACCACGCGGCGACCATCACGAAGCCGCCGATGATGAGGAACGCGATCCCCCGCGCGGCATAGCCGAACTGGCCCAGCGGCTTCACCCATCGGCAATGGGCGTCGTCGAGGGAGAGCCGGTCGGTGACATCGCCCTTCCCGGCCTTTACCAGAAAGGCCATCCCGCCGCCGATGATGCCGAGGCCGATCAGGCCGACCAGCCACGGGCCGAAGGGTTTTGCCAGGAGCCAAGCGGTCCAGTCCTGCAATCCGCCGCCGCCACCGGCCTTCCGGCCCAGGCCGAGAGCGAGGCTCGCCGCCGTGATGCCGAGGCCGGTCGCCACGACGCCGCTGCCGAAATGCGCCAGCCTGACGACGAGCCCCTTGGCCGAATTGCCGTGGCGGTCGGCGTCGGTGACGGATTCGACGAAGCGCCAGGCCGCAAAGCAGAACAGGCCCAGGGCGATGAGTCCGACGAGGATGGCCCCGAACGGTCCGAGGAAGACCCAGCGGATCGCGCTCTCGCTATCCCCCGCCCGACCGCCCTGACCGAGGGCAGCGAGAAGCGCCAGGCCGCCGACGATGCAATAGACGATGCCTCTGGCGCCGAACCCCATGCGGGCGAGGCGCTCGATCGTATTGCGGCCCAGTCGCTTCACGGGGAGACTTTCACGATGACCTGTGGTGGAGAGGAGCGGACGGGCCGCGCCATCTCCAACGCCGATCGGGCGCGGACCGCTCCGGCATGGTCATCACTTCTTTGCCGGCGCGAGACCGGCGCGTCCTATTCGCCGGCGCGGGCCGCCTTGCCGGCAAGTGCCACGTAGAAGCCGAGGCCGTCACCGGCCGGAAGCGTCTGAAGCCTGTCGACGATGCCCTTCCGCTTCGCGTCGAGCAGCAGCCGCCCGACGGGCTGGAACAGGGTCTCGCCGCCGCCCTCCGGCGGGGGATCGAAGCGGATCGCCACGGTCTTGCCTTTGCCGAAGCGGCTGCGTTCGAGCATGTCGTTCAGGGATGCTTCGGCCGTCGGACGGTTCGTCCCGCGCAGGTCGAGAACGGATTCCGCATCGGTGACTCCCAGAGAGCCGCGCAGCTTGTCGGCGTAGAAATCTTCAAAGTGGGGCAAGGGCAGGACCTGACGCGGCGAGGGCGAGGAGAGGCTCAGAGGGAAAGTCCGGTGTAGAGAGCGCCGACCGGCACGGCGCCACCAAGTTCGGGAAGGACAAGACTGTCGTCGCGATACAGGGCCTCCACCGTCCAGCTCCCCGCCTCGGTCCGACGCCAGGCCTCGACCCTGACCTCGTCCTGCGAAACGATGAGGAAGGTCCGCAGGCTCGGCACCGAGCGGTAGAAATCGGTCTTGCGGCCGCGATCGAGGCTCATCGTGCTGGGGGACAGGACCTCGGCCACGAGCAGGGGGTCGCTGGTATAGCCGTCCGGACCCAGCGGGCCGCAGGTCACCACGATGTCGGGAATCGGCGCGAAATCGTCCACCGCCGCGCTGAGGACACCGAGGCCCGGAAGCGCGTTGCAGCCCCGCCCTTCGGCGAGTTCGTCCAGGCGCCTGCCGAGGTTCATAACGATGCGCTGGTGGCGTGCCGAGGGCGGCGACATCAGCAGGGGGATGCCGTCGATCAGTTCCCAGCGTTCCTCGTCGGGCCGGGGCTCGGCCCAGGGGCGGAACTCGGCGACGGTCATGCGGGTATCGTGGCGCGCGGCGACGGCCATGGCAGGGGCTCCCGATGGGATGCGCGATGGTAGCATCCTGAAGAAGCCCTGCAACATCCGTGCGGGCATAGACGGGCCTCATCGCGGCGCATATCGCGCCGGACTTCCGGCCCACCCTCCGCCGGGCTGCTTCCGTGCGGGACAGGAAGGATCGCGATCGATACCGACCCTTTTCCACGACCGCCCCGAGCGGCGGACGTGTCCTCCCTGAGCCAGGGAGGCGCGAGGCGGCCGGGCCTTGCGCCTCCTTTGGTCGCCTCAGCTCTGGACGAGGACGTTCCGGAACTGCCAGGGGTCGCTCTCGTCGATGTTCTCGGGGAACAGGCCGGGGCGGCCGGTGAGCGGGGTCCAGTCGGTGTACACGCCGACCACGGGGCCGAGATACGGCATCTGGACTTCCAGGCAGCGGCGGAAATCCATCTCGTCGGCCTCGACGATGCCGGCCTCCGGGTTCTCGAGGGCCCAGACCATGCCCGCAAGCACGGCCGAGGTCACCTGAAGGCCGGTGGCGTTCTGGTAGGGCGCGACGCGACGGGTTTCCTCGATGGAGAGCTGCGAGCCGAACCAATAGGCGTTCTTCTCATGGCCGTAGAGGAGCACCCCAAGTTCGTCGATCCCATCGACGATCTCGTTCTCGTCGAGGATGTGGTGCTTCTCCTGCACCTCGGCCGCCTTGCCGAACATCTCGTGAAGCGAGAGCACGGCGTCGTTGCAGGGGTGGTAGGCGTAGTGACAGGTCGGGCGATAGGCGGCACGCTCGCCCTCCAGCACCGTGTAATAGTCGGAGATCGACACGGCCTCGTTGTGGGTCACGAGAAAGCCGAACTGACCTTCAGCCGTCGGCGTCCAGGACCGCACGCGGGTGTCTGCGCCGGGCTGGAGCAGGTAGATTGCGCAGCGCGAGCCCTTCTCCTGATCGCGGGCATTGTCCGGGCGCCAGGTCTCGTGGGTGCCCCAGCCGAGCTCCGCCGGCTGGTTGCCCTCGGAGACGAAACCTTCCACCGACCAGGTGTTGACGAAGACACCCATGGGCTTCGGGCCCTTGGCGCGCTGGGTGTCGCGCTCGGCGATGTGGACGCCCTTCACGCCGACTTCGCGCATGAGGGCGGCCCACTCGTCGCGGGTCTTCGGCTCCGGCGTGGTCAGGCCGAGATCGGAGGCGACGTTGAGAAGCCCCTGCTTCACGAACCAGGAGACCATGCCCGGATTGGCGCCACAGCACGAGACGGCGGTGGTGCCGCCGGGGCTGGCGGCACGCGCGTCGAGGATGTCCTGGCGCAGGGCGTAGTTGGTGCGGTCACCCTGGCTCTTCGACTTGTCGAAGTAGAAGCCGGGCCAGGGCTCGGCCACGGTGTCGATGTAGAAGGCGCCGAGTTCGCGGCACAATTCCATGATGGCGCGGGAATAGGTGTCCACGGAGACGTTCACGCAGAAGCCCTGGCCGCCGCCCTCGGTGAGGAGGGGCGTGAGGATCTCGCGGTAATTGTCCTTGGTCAGCGCCACCTGCTCGAAGCGGAGGCCATGCTGGTCGGCCAGGGACCTGTGGGCGTCCGAGGGCTCGACGACGGTGAAGCGCGCCTTGTCGTATTCGAAATGGCGCTCGATGAGCGGCAGGGTGCCGCGACCGATCGAGCCGAAGCCGATCATCACGATGGGACCGCTGATGCGGCCGTGGACGGGCCAGGAGGTGGCGGCTTCGGTCATGCGGGCATTCCTTCTTCTCGGCCCCGCTCGAACTCAACGAGCGAGGCACGTCCTTAGTCGGCGGAAATGACGGTCAGGCGACGGGCTAGTGGCGGGTCGAGGGCGCGCGGTCAACCACATCGCCGCGTCCCGCCTCATGGACCACGAGTGGGCCGAGGGGGAAGAGCATTAACATGGCGTTGCGCCGACGCATGATTCAAACGCGGGTCGCCTTCCCGTTGGACGCCGTTGCGAACGGTCTGCGCCACGTTGATATTGCAATGCAACAAACACCATATCGATCAAGACCAAGGGACGGGAAACGCCAGAACGCCAGATGACGGAGTTCCGATGTTATCCTTGTTTATCGCCAATACGCCCGCGCCGGCCGAAGAGCCGATCGATCGCGATCCGGGCGTCATCACCCTCGCTGCGGCCCTGATCCGCGCCGTGCGCCGCCAGCACGATGCCGCCTTCCGCCGCCGCTGCGATCAGGCGACGACGACCACGACCGCCGTCTAGCGCTCACGCCGCCTGTCGTCGTGCATCCAATCCTTCCGGACAGGCCGCCTCTTCGAGGATGCCTGAAGCGGAGAGGATACCGGTCGCTCCGTCGAGGGCGCCTTTGCGGAGGTTGACCCCGAGGAACCGGGCCCGCTCGAACGGGCCGGGCATGGCCAGACCCGCCACGAGATCACCTGAAAATCCGAAGCGGGCGTAATACGGCGCATCGCCGATGAGGACGATGGCGCCGTGACCGAGGGCGCGAGCCCTGCCGATCGAGGCCCACATCAGGGTGCTGCCGAGACCGTGGCCCTGGAGCGAGGGATCGACGGCGAGCGGCCCCAGGAGCAGGGCAGGCCGCCCCGGGCCCGCCTGCACATGCCACAGACGAACGGTGCCGACGACACGGCCGCTCAGTTCCGCGGTCAGTGAGAGACAGTTGGCGGGCATGCGTCCCTCGCGCAGACGCTCCGACGTCTTGAGGACCCGCGCCGGGCCGAAGCAGGTATCGAGCAACTGCTCCCGAGCCGACACATCGCTCGGCCGTTCGTCGCGAATTTCGATCAAGGCCGTGCCCTTTCCCAGGTCCTACCGGGTAACTCAACTGACGTGACGGCGTGCGGTTCTGTGCCGGAGATGGGCGATGGAACCGTCCGCGTCCGCGGCCGAACGACCGTCAAGCCGTTCGGCCGCCGATTCTATCCACGTCAGATGACGTATTGCTGAAGGGGCGGGAAGCCGTTGAACGCCACCGCCGCATAGGTCGTGGTGTAGGCTCCGGCCCCCTCGATCAGCACCTTGTCGCCGATGGAAAGCGAAACGGGGAGCGGGTAGGGCATCTTCTCGTAGAGCACGTCGGCCGAATCGCAGGTCGGCCCGGCGAGCACGCAGGGAGACATGCGGTCCTCGTCGTGCTCGGTGCGGATCGCGTAGCGGATCGACTCGTCCATGGTCTCGGCAAGACCGCCGAACTTGCCGATATCGAGATAGACCCAGCGGATCTCGTCCTCGGCATCGGATTTCTTCGAGACCAGGATCACCTCGGCCTCGATCATGCCGGCATTTCCGACCATGCCGCGACCGGGCTCGATGATGGTCTCGGGCAGCTGGTTGCCGAAATGCTTGGTGAGCGCGCGGAAGATCGCGTCGCCGTAGGATTCCACACCCGGCACGGCCTTGAGATACTTGGTGGGGAAGCCGCCACCGAGATTGACCATGGACAGGGTGATGCCCCGGTCCGCGCATTCGCGGAAGATCGCGGAGGCGGAGGCGAGCGCCCCGTCCCAGGCTTCGGTGTTGCCCTGCTGCGAGCCCACATGGAAAGATACGCCGTAGGCGTGCAGGCCCTGGCGGCAGGCATGTTCCAGCACGTCGACGGCCATCTCCGGCATGCAGCCGAACTTGCGCGACAAGGGCCATTCGGCCCCGGCGCCGTCGCAGAGAATGCGGCAGAACACCTGGACCTCGCCGGCTTCGATCCCGATCGAATCGGCCGCGCGGGAAATCTTCTCGACCTCGGCTTCGCAATCGACGGCGAAGAGGCGCACGCCGAGCTTGAGCGCGCGGCCGATGCAGCGCTCCTTCTTGATGGTGTTGCCGAAGGAGATCCGGTCGGCGGTGGCGCCGGAGGCGAGGGCCATCTCTACCTCGACCACGGAGGCCGTGTCGAAGCAGGAGCCCATCTCGGCGAGCAGGCGCAGGACTTCCGGAGCCGGATTCGCCTTCACCGCGTAGAAGACGCGGGTATCGGGCAGCGCGCGGGCGAAGGCGGTGAAGTTGTCGCGCACGACATCGAGGTCGAGCACCATCACCGGGCCTTCGTCCTGGCCCATGTCACGGCGAGCGCGCAGAAAATCGCGGATACGATCGGTCATGGTCGTTCCAACCCACAGGTTCGCGAGCGCCCGTTCGTGGGGCGCGCTGTCGAAATCGGGACGGCGATCAGCCGTCCGGCGTCTGGGGGCGATGCGACGCGACGGGCGGCGTGCTTTGGAGACACGTCGTCGACCGCGGGCGCATCAGCACCCGGAAGCTGCCGTGGATTGGAAGGGGGATCCCCACCGCACGCCGGGCAAAGAGAAACAAGCCTCTTCGGTGCCAGCCTTTGGAGGGCCGACGAGACCAAAAAAGCCCGTTCGTCGTTGCTTTAAGCTGCGTCCCCCGTGGAGAGCGGGGTTCGCCGGTTTCGCCTCCGGCTGCCGGTTGTTGTCGGGGTCCGGTGTTGCCACCTGGATGCCGGCCGGAGGGAATCCACCCTGTCGACCATCGATCCTTTAAGACCCCTGGCGGCTGTCCGGCAGTTGGCCGGATGCCCACCAACCGACACGCGGCCACAGGCACGTGCGAAATTGGGCAAGGCGCATATACGTCTCATGCGCCTCCGCCACAAGGAAAAACGGGTTCTCCTGCACCGGAAACCCGGCCGTCGCCCCCTCATTGTGACCCAAAAGGCTCACCCGGATCGGTGGGCCCTTTCCAAGGGATGCCGAACGGGTCATTGAGCAGGCGGTTCTCATGCTGTTCGAACCAGTCCGATCCACCACCTCGTCCCGGGGCGCCAAAGCGTTGCAGAGGCCTCGGAGGCCCGCTGACGCGGGCACCTGCCGATGAGCTGGTCGGGTTGGGACGATGCGATACGATCTCACCGTCTTACACGCCCACGAAAAGCGCAGGATCATGACCGAGCCCACCCGACGCGCGCTTCTCACCGGGATCGCCGCCCTGTCCGTCGCCGGCACCGTGTCGACGGCGCAGGAGGGGCGCGCACCCAAACCCTTCGATTTCGAGGCGGTCGAGCGGCGCGCCGCGGAGCTCGCGAAGGTCGCCTACGATGCCCGCGTGCCGACCCTGCCGGCGCCCATCGCCAAGCTCGATTACGATGCCTGGCGCGACATCCGCTTCCGGCCTGACAAGGCGTTTCTCGGGGGGGACGGCAGCCCCTTCCGGCTGCAGCTCTTCCATGTCGGCTTTCTCTACACGCGCCCCGTCACGGTGAACCTCGTGCGGCGCGGGATCGCGACCCCGATCGCCTATCAGTCGAGCCTGTTCGACATGGGGCGGACGAAACTCGACAAGCCACTGCCGGTGGATCTCGGCTTTGCCGGCCTCCGCTTCCACAGCTACCTCAACAAGCCGAACCTCCTCGACGAGCTTATCGTCTTCCTCGGCGCGAGCTATTACCGCTTCCTCGGGCGCGATCAGCTCTATGGCCTCTCGGCGCGGGGCCTCGCCCTCAATGTGGAGGGGGAGGGTGCGCCTGAAGAATTCCCGGTCTTCCGCGAGTTCTGGGTGACGATGCCGGAGACGAACGCCGACGCCCTGCTGGTCCACGCCCTGCTGGACAGCCCCTCGGTGACAGGCGCCTTCGCCTTCACTGTGAAGCCGGGCGACGAGACCAGCGTCGCCGTTCGCTCGACCCTGTTCCCGAGGGTCGCGCTCCCCTCCGTCGGGCTCGCGCCGCTGACCTCCATGTTCTTCATCGGCGAGAACGACCGTCACCATTCGGACGATTACCGGCCGGAGCTCCACGATTCCGACGGGCTCCAGATCGCGGCCGGATCGGGCGAATGGCTGTGGCGCCCCCTGGACAATCCGACGGCGCGACGCATCTCGTCCTTCGTCGATCGCGATCCCAAAGGGTTCGGCTTGATGCAGCGCGACCGTGCCTTCGAATCTTACCAGGATCTCGAAGCCTCCTATGGCAGGAGGCCGAGCTACTTCGTGGAGCCCGAAGGCGGATGGGGCGAAGGCGCCGTCACCCTGATGGAGCTGCCCACTGACACCGAGGTCAACGACAATATCGTCGCCTCTTGGCGCCCGAAGCAGCCCTATCCGGCGGGCGAACCGATCCGTCTCGCCTACCGCGTGCGTGCGTTGAGTTCGGGGACCGACCTGCATCCGGGTGGACGTGTGGTGAACACCTTCCTGGCGGCGACCAGCGCCAGCGGCGCCGCCAAGGGGGAGGAAGCGAAGGGAGCGTTGAGCCATCGCTTCCTCGTCGATTTCGCCGGTGGCGAGCTGCCCTATTATCTCCCCGATCCAAGCAAGGTGGAAGTGGTGGCCGGCGCCTCGCAGGGACGGATCACCGCGACATCCCTCGTCCCGAACCCGCATACGGGCGGGCTCCGGGCGGCGATCGACATCACCCTCGACGCAGCGGGCCAATCGACCGATCTCCGCGCCTTCCTGCGTGCCGGCGGGAGAGCGCTGACCGAAACCTGGGTCTATCCCTGGACCGCAGCGTGAGCGCCCTGGCTCCCGCGAGACCTGCGGTCGCCGCGGTCACGATCCGCCCGGCGACATTGGGCGACCTCGACGCGCTGGTCGCCCTCGAACACGCCGCCTTCTCCAGCGACCGAGCGGAGCGGAGGGCGATCCGCCACGCCATCGGCTCTCCGTCGATGTCGCTGCTGGTGGCGCTCGATGGCGGTGACACGTCCATCCTCGTGGCGGCGGCCACCCTGGAGCGCCGGAAGGGAAGCCTCGCCTGCCGGCTGTCGTCCATCGCCGTGTCCCCCGGTCGCGCGGGACAAGGGCTCGGCGGCATCATGCTCGACGCGGCGGAGGCCGATGCGAAAGCGCATGGCTGCACGACCCTGCGGCTCGAGGTGAGAGCCGACAACGGCGCCGGCATTCGTCTCTACGAGCGCCATGGCTATACGCGCTTTGCCGTCCTCGAAGAGTATTACGAGGACGGGATGGAAGCGTGGCGCTACGAGAAAGCCTTGTAGCCAGGCGCTACTGACAGGCGAACGAGCGAACCTCCCACTGCAGGCATTCCGGGCCCCTCGCGGAGCCCGGAACGATGCGGAATGGCTGGATCGCAGATCCGGGACGGGGAACGGTCCCGTGTCGGATCAGTCGCAGGACTCGCGGGTCACCGTCTTGCGGTCGCCCTCTTCGTTCTCGCGGGTCACCGATTTGACCCGACAGCCGTCACGGGTCTCGCGGGTCTCGACGGTACGGGTCTCGGATGCCGGTCGCTCGACGATGACGCGCTCGGGCACCTCACGCTCGATGATCGTGGTCTGGGCCTGAACCGCGGAGGCGCCGAAGAGGGTCAGCAGCGCGGCGGTGGTGAGGATCGATTGACGCATGGACATCTCCTTCGAAACCATGCGCTCCAACGACGGGGCGAGCTAGACCGTTCCCGTCATCGAACCTGAACGGCCGAATTCTGCCCCTCGTGCCTCGCGAGGGGCTATCCCTCGATCTTCGAGAAATCGGCGACCTCGCGGGTGGCCGCCCGCAAGGCGTTGAGCAGGGCGAGGCGGTTCTCGCGCAAGGCCGGATCATCCGCATTGACGATGACCGTCTCGAAGAAGGCGTCTACCGGCGCGCGCAGGGTCGAGAGCGCCCGCATGGCCCCCGAGAAATCCTCCGCCATTACGGCCGTCGAAGCGGAGTCACGCGCGGCCACGAGCGCCTGGGACAAGGCCTGCTCCTCCGGCTCGCCGGAAGCGGCGATGGCGGCACGATCCGGCTCGGCCTCGTAGGATCGCCCGTCCTTCTTCTCCTCGATCCGCAGGATGTTGGCCGCGCGCTTGTAGCCGGCGAGCAGGTTCTTGCCGTCGTCGGTCTCGAGGAACTGGCCCAAAGCCTCGACGCGGCGCACCACCATCAGGAGGTCGTCCTGACCGGGCAGGGCGAAGACGGCGTCGATGAGGTCGTGGCGGGCGCCCTGGTCGCGGAGATAGACTTTGAGGCGGTCGGCGAAGAAGGCGAGGAGATCGCCGGGAAGGGGATTATCGAGGCTCCCGTGGTTCTCCAGTGCGGCCCTATCGCGGTCGTCATCTCCGGAAAAGGACATGACGACGACGTGCCGGTTCTTCTGAACATAAAACGCGTCCTCCAACACATCCTCTCGGAGATTGAGACGCAATCCATTCTCGAGAATGAGTCGGACCACACCGAGGGCTGCCCTGCGCAGCGCGTAGGGATCCTTGCTGCCCGTAGGCTTCTCATCGATCGACCAGAAGCCGGCGAGGGTATCGAACTTGTCCGCCAAGGCCACAGCGATGGAAACAGGATCGGCCGGCACCCGGTCGGAGGGACCGACCGGTTTGTAATGCTCTTCCACCGCCGCACAGACGCTGGGATGTTCGCCCTGAAGCGCCGCATACTTGCGGCCCATGAGGCCCTGAAGTTCCGGAAACTCACCGACCATCTCGGTGACGAGATCGGCTTTCGCGAGCTGAGCGCCGCGACTGGCGAGTTGTACGTCGGCGCCAATGGCGGAGGCGATGCCACGGGCCAGCGACGCGATACGCGCCACCCGCTCGCCCTGCGTGCCGAGTTTCTCATGGAAGACGATCGTGTCGAGCTTCGGCAGACGGTCTTCGAGCTTGATCGCCTTGTCGGTCTCCCAGAAGAACTTCGCGTCCGAGAGGCGGGCGCGGACCACGCGCTCGTTGCCGCCGGTGATCGCCATGCCGCCGTCGCTGGAGATCAGGTTCGAGACCAGGATGAAGGCGGGAGCCAGGGTGTCGGAGCCCGATTCGCGCAGGACGAAGCACTTCTGGTTGGCCCGGATGGTGGCGCGGATCGCCTCGGCCGGGATGTCGAGGAAGCTCGGATCGAACGTCCCGAGAAGGACCACCGGCCATTCCACCAGTCCGGCGACCTCGTCGAGCAGGCCCTCGTCCTCCACGAGCTCGAGGCCGCGCGCGAAGGCGAGGTCGCGGGCATCATGCAGGATGATGTCCTTGCGCCGCTCCGGATCGAGCACCACTCTGGCGCGCTCGAGCGACTGGACGTAATCGGCGAACCGCCGCACCTCGATAGCGTTCGGGGCCAGGAAACGGTGACCGTAGGTGGTGGTGCCGGCGGCGATCCCGTCAATGGAGAAAGGCACGATCTCGGGCGTCTCGGTCTCGGGGCCGAAGGTCGCCACGATGGATTGCAGCGGCCGCACCCAGCGTAAGGAGCCCGGCTGGGTGGAGGCCGCGCCCCAGCGCATGGATTTCGGCCAAGGGAAGCTCTTGATGATCGCGGGCAGGATCTCGGCCAGCACGTCGATCGTGTCCCGGCCGGGCCGCTCGATGACGGCGACGTAGAACTCGCCCTTCTTCGGGTCGGTGACGGTGCTCGCCTGATCGAGGCTCGTCAGGCCCGCGCTCTTCAGGAAGCCCTGGATCGCCCCGTCCGGTGCGCCGACGCGGGGCCCCTTGCGCTCCTCGCGCACATCCTTGCCGCGCGGCGGCAGGCCGGCCACGTGCAGGGCGAGACGGCGCGGCGTGGAGAAGGCCTTGGCGCCCTCGTAGAGGAAGCCGCGCTCCACCAGGGCGTCGGTGACGAGCTTCCGCAGGTCGTCGGCCGCGCGCCGCTGCATGCGGGCGGGAATTTCTTCGGAGCGCAGTTCGAGGAGGAGATCAGGCATGGGGGAGGGGCGTCCGAGGTGATGTTCAGGGTATCATCGGCGTGTATCGAAGCGCACCGCCGTGCTCGTCAGATCTTGTCAAAGGACCGGCCTCACGCAGCCCCGCCGCCCTCCGTGCGCAGCCACGCCGCGCCACAGGCCTTGGCCAGTTCGCGCACCCGCAGGATGTAGCTCTGCCGCTCCGTCACCGAGATGACGCCGCGCGCGTCGAGCAGGTTGAAGACGTGGCTGGCCTTGATGCACTGGTCGTAGGCCGGCTGCGCCATGCGGTGGCGCGCGTCGTTGGCGGCGGCGGCTGGTTCCCCCGCATCGAGGTAGCTCCGGCAGGCTTTTTCCGCGTCGGTGAACTGGCGGAACAGCATGGCGGTGTCCGCCGCCTCGAAATTGTGCCGCGAATATTCCTGCTCGGCCTGGAGGAAGACGTCGCCGTAGGTGACCTTCGCGTCGCCCTCGCCCCCGTTGAAGTTCAGGTCGTAGACGTTCTCGACGCCCTGCACGTACATGGCGAGGCGCTCGAGACCGTAGGTGAGTTCGCCCGCGACCGGCGCACACTCGATCCCGGCGACCTGCTGGAAATAGGTGAACTGACTCACCTCCATGCCGTCGCACCAGCATTCCCAGCCGAGCCCCCAGGCCCCCAGGGTCGGGCTCTCCCAATCGTCCTCGACGAAGCGGATGTCGTGGAGCTTGAGGTCGACGCCGATGGCATCGAGGGAAGCGAGGTAGAGCTCCTGCAGGTTCGGCGGGTTCGGCTTCAGGATCACCTGGAACTGGTAGTAGTGCTGCAGCCGGTTGGGGTTCTCGCCGTAGCGGCCATCCTTCGGGCGTCGCGAGGGCTGGACATAGGCCGCCTTCCAGGGTTTCGGCCCGAGCGCCCGCAGGGTCGTGGCGGGATGGAAGGTGCCGGCCCCCACTTCCATGTCGTAGGGCTGGAGGATCACGCAGCCCTGCGCGGCCCAGAAATTCTGCAGCGTCAGGATCAGGCCCTGGAACGAGGTCCTGGGTGCGAGATCGACAGCGCTCGGCAGGGCTTGTGCGCTCGACATGGGGAAGCTTCCGGTCAGCGGGAAAGGGCGGCAGCGTTTAAGAGGCGGGCTTGCGGAGTCAAGCCGAGCCGTTTCCGGAATGCGGGTGCGCGGCGACACACATTTTCGCCACGATCGGGTTTATCGCCGGAACTGTCCCGCTTGTCGCTTGTTCTTAGCACAAATCGAGGGATAAGCCGGCTCGCAAAAGAGCGGCGAACATTGCGGAGGCCGGACCATGCGCAAGTCGATCACTGTATTCGCCGCAATTTTCTCAGCATCTTTGGCCGCCACGCCGTTCGTCGTCGGAGCCTCGAATGCCCTGGCGACCACCGACAAGACCGACATCGTCGCCATGCCGGCACCCGTGACGGCCATCGAGGTCTCCTCGGTTCCGGCCCCGGTCTCTACCGAGAGCTGCACGCGCAAGGTTCGGGTCGTCTACTCGGGCTACGGCGCCCCGTCGTCGGCCTGCACGATCGCCATCCGCTGAGCCGTCACAGCCCGTAACGCGCCCAGGCCGCCCGCTCCTCGATGGCGGCGAGGGCGTCTGCCGCGAGACCGGTGCCGGCAAGGCCGATCATGGTCGAGCCCGGCACGGCCCGCCTGAGCAATCTGCCGACGAACGAGCCCTGCTTCTCGGCGACAAGCTTCAGCACGACGTCGTCTCCAAAGCGGGCCCTCAGGGTCGTTCGCACATCTCCCAACTCATCGACGAGACCGAGGGGCAGCGCCTGTCGCCCTGTCCAGACTGCGCCGGTGAACAGGTTCTCGCGGCCCGCTCTCACGGCGGGCCGGCGCTCGTTGACGAGCGTGGTGAAGAGATCCTGCACGTCGGCCTGGATCGCCTTGAGCCGCACGAGGTCCTCGGGATTTTCGGGACGGAACGGGTCGAGCATGGCCTTGGCCTCGCCCTGTGTATGGACGCGTCGCTCGATGCCGATCCGCTCGATGAGTTTGTCGAACCCGAAACCGGCCGAGACCACCCCGATGGATCCGATCAGCGAGGTCGGATCGGCGATGATTTCGTCCGCCGCGCAGGCGATCATGTAGCCGCCGGAAGCGGCCACATCCTCGACGAAAGCGTAGACGGGCAGCTTCTTCTCCACGGCAAGCGCGCGGATGCGGCGGTGGATGAGGTGGGATTGCGCCGGCGATCCGCCGGGCGAGTTGATCACGAGCGCCACCGCGGACACGTCCGCCATGCCGAAGCCGCTTTCCAGGCTGGACGCCACCGTCGCCATGGAGAGCCCGGAACGCAGGGGCGACACGGCACCGATCACACCGTTGAGGCGGATTACCGCCACGGTGGGTTTACGATTACGCCATGCCTTCGGAACCATCGGGTGAAGGTAGCGCGGCAGGGCCAGGGGCATCGGTTTCGTCTCGGTTGAACGGTGAGGTCAACGGCACGGAAGCGTTGGAGTGCCGTCGCTTCCAGACCAGACATCACGAAATGGCGACGATCGAACCGTTTTACAGGCTTCGCCGTTTCACTCTGCCGGTATCGCAGCACTCGGCCGCAGGCCAGCGGTCACCGGGGAGTCATCCGCCAAAGCAGGGAGGTTAACCATCATGCGTATCGTGACGTGGATGATCGTTTTGATCGGGGTGCTGGGCGGGGCCTACGGGTCCCTGTCCCAGGCACGCGCGGCGCCGCTACCCGTGGCTGCCGTCACGGGCACCGCCGGAACGGAACTCGTGGAGAAGGCGCATTGGCGTCGACACCACTGGCGCCGCCATCATTATTGGCATCGGCGCCATTTCTGGCACCGTCCGCATTACGGCTACCGCCGGCACTACTGGCGGCCGCGGTACTACCGCCCGGTCTACGGCTATCACCGTCCGGTCTATGGCTGGCGCCGTCCCTACTGGCATCGGCGCCATCATTGGCATCGCCATCACTGGCACCGCCGCCATCATCACTGGCGCCGGTTCTACTGAGCAATCGAGCTGACACAGATCCGTTCGCGGCGAGGAGTCTTCCTCGCCGCGAAGACCATCAGGACGGCCAGGGCAGCCCGCGGTGAAGCGCATCGGCCTCCGGTGTCATCGCTCCGTCGGTGCCCTGCAGGATGAGGGGAGGCGCCAGGCTGAACGGCGCATGGCTACCCTTGATACCCGTCACCAGCACCCGGATCGCCGGTCGCTCACTTCGTGCCTGGACCGGCCTCACGACAATCCCGCCGAAACGCCGATGCAGGGCGGCGAGGCAATCCGGCAGGGCATCGGCACGATGGACGAGGCCGAGCGTCCCGCCGGGCTTCAGGAGATCAAGACAGGCCTTCAGCCAGGATTCGAGATCACCATCGGAAAAGGTATGGGCCGAGGCCTTTCCCGGTACGGGCGATGGCCTGTGGCGCCCGGATTCGAAGAAGGGCGGGTTGGTGAGGACGAGTTCCGCCATGTTCGGCGACAGGCCAGCCGTTCTCCGCCCCTCGATGGAGAGAATGTCGGCCGCTATCACGCGGACCCGGCCATCGACGCCGTTCTCGTCGATGTTCCTCGCCGCGAGGACGGCGAGATCCGGATCACGCTCCACCAGGACGACGTTCGCCGTCGCCTCGTAGGCGGCCATCGCCAGCCCCACCGCCCCGGTGGCTGAACCGACATCGACGACGACCGCCCCGGGTGGCGGCTTCACCAAACGGCTCAGGAGCACCGCGTCTGTGCCGGCGCGATGCGCCCCGCGCGGCGGCTGATGCAGGCGAAGACGGCCGCCAAGCCAGAGATCGGCGGTCGCGGCCTCGGTGCTGAATTCAGGCATCGCGCAGTTCGTGCGCGAGGCCTGCGTCCTCCAGAAGCCGTCGCGCATCGGACGCATGATCGTCGGGGACCAGAAGCCGGCGGGCGAAAGCGCCGATCGAACCTTCGAGCAGGCTCATGTGAGTGTCGGCGATCAGGACGGGGATCTCCGCCCCCTGCAACAGCGACTCGGCAAAGCCCATGAGGACGATGTCGTTGCTCCGGATCAGCTCTGTCATGCGTCCACCCGCCCCATCGGCGGCTCCCTGCCGCCGCCCTTTGTATACAGGGAGAAACGCGGGATGTTGCAGCGCCTCGGCGCGCATGCGAAGGGGTGCCCGCGTGGATGTTGGTCACGGGAGATGGCCCGGTCGAGTGGATCGGCCCGAGCGGCGGGTACGCCGCCGGAATCTGCCCGGTGTGAAAAAGCTCGGGAGGC
The DNA here is from genome assembly GCF_022829685.1 of Methylobacterium sp. E-045. Taxonomy (GTDB): domain Bacteria; phylum Pseudomonadota; class Alphaproteobacteria; order Rhizobiales; family Beijerinckiaceae; genus Methylobacterium. The sequence continues at coordinate 282,975 of NZ_JAKSYE010000125.1, read as the reverse complement.
ATCGCGTTTGGGTGTCGTCGTTTCCTTCGATGAGGGCCGCTCCGATCCGGAGTCGAGCCTGAACGATCTCGTGGCCCTGGTCGCCAAGGGCATGGAGCGCGTGAACGCGACCATCCTGTCGCGGACCGGGTCAGACGTCGCGATGATTCCGGAGGTGGCCAACCACCTCATCGCCTCCGGGGGCAAGCGCCTGCGCCCCATCCTCACCCTCGCCACCGCCGATCTCTGCGGATACGGGGCCGGGGAGGGGGCGGTGAAGCTCGCCGCCAGCGTCGAGTTCATGCACACGGCGACCCTGCTCCACGACGACGTGGTGGACGAGAGCGACATGCGGCGCGGCCGCGTGGCGGCACGGATCAAGTGGGGCAACGAGGCGAGCGTGCTCGTCGGCGATTTTCTCCTCGGCCAAGCCTTCCGTATGATGGTGGAAGTCGGCTCGCTGCGTGCCCTCGACATCCTCTCGGCCGCCGCGACCGTCATCGCGGAGGGCGAGGTGATGCAGCTCACCGCCGCCAAGAACACCGAGACCTCAGAGGACGAGTATCTCGCCGTCATCCGTGCCAAGACCGCGGAACTGTTCGCCGCCGCCTGCGAGGTGGGACCGGTGATCGCCGACCGTCCGCGGGCGGAGCAGGCGGCGTGCCGTTCCTACGGCATGAATCTCGGCATCGCCTTCCAGCTCATCGACGACGTGCTGGATTACGGCGGCACCAGCGCCTCCATGGGCAAGAACGTCGGCGACGACTTCCGCGAGGGCAAGATCACCCTGCCGATCGTGCTCGCGTTCCGGCGGGGGACGGAGGAGGAGCGGGCGTTCTGGCGCCGGACTCTTCAAGACGGAAACGTCGAGCCGGCCGATCTCGATACGGCGCTGGCGATCCTGCGGAAGCACCGCGCGCTGGAGGACACGATCGACCGGGCGCGGCATTACGGCGCCATCGCCCGTGACGCCCTGGCGCTGTTCCCCAACGGGCCGATGAAGTCGGCCCTGCTGCAGGTGGTCGATTTCTGCATCGCCCGGGCCCACTGAGCCGATCCCGGCGCGTCACCTGAGCCGGGCAGGGGCGTGCCGTCACCGCAGCAAGGCGGCCCGAACCCACCAGGACGGCTGAATCGCGCGGATGGCCGCCGCCGCCCGAACCGCGTCGGATCGGGTGGCGAACACACCGAACACCGTGGCCCCGGAGCCGGACATGCGGGCTAGCCGGCATCCCGGACGGTCGCGTAGGGCCAGGAGCGTGTCGGCGATGACGGGGGCCACCGTGAGCGCCGGTGCTTCCAGATCGTTGCGAGCCGGCGTCACCGCCGCCAGGGTCTCGTCGGAGCCGAGCCCTCGCGCGAGGATCGGATGGGCCTCGCCGGCATGGCGCTGCCCCACCGTCAGCCCCAGGGCCTTGAAGACCGGCGCGGTGGCGACCGGTACGCCGGGATTGATGAGCACCGCCGGCAGGGGCGCGAAAGACAGCGCCGGCCCGACATCCTCTCCGGCTCCGCGCATCATCCGGCCGCGCGGATCGAGGCAGACGGGTACGTCCGCCCCGGTGGCGCGGGCGGCGTCGACGACGGCGGGGTGATCGAGGGGAAGGTCGTTGAGGCGCGCGAGCAGCCGCAGGGCGGCAGCGGCATCCGACGAACCGCCGCCGATCCCGGCGGCGACGGGCAGGCGCTTGATCAGGTGAAAGCCACCGATGCGAAGGCCGGGGACGGCCTCGGCGAGGGCACGAGCGGCGCGGATCACGAGATTGTCGTCGAGGGGGCCGGCCGGTCCGGCGGTGGGGCCTGATACGTGGAGGGTCAGCTCGACGCCGGGCGCCAGGCTCAGGGTATCCCCCGATCCGGTGAAGGCCACGAGGCTCTCGAGCTCGTGGTAGCCGTCCGCCTCACGACGGCCGAGGACGTGAAGGGTGAGGTTGATCTTCGCCGGAGCGCGGGTGACGAGGATGGGCACGGCTTGCTCTGTCGGAGAGGGGCGGGTCTGTCGACCGCGGGAACGCGCGGCCGGTCTCGCCCCGCGATCCCCCGCCCGTCAAGCCGGTCTCAGCCGCCGGTCTTCTTGTCGGCCGCACCCGGCGGCTCGCTCGGTGCCGGCGCGCCCTTGGGCAGTTCCGGATTCACCTTCGCGGGTTCGGGAGGGTTCTCTGCCGTGGCGGCGGGCTTCTCGAGTTCCGGCAGGCCGTCCTTCAGCTTGGCGTTGATCTTGACGAGATCGTCCGGCTCCGGGTTCAGGTCCTTGGCGTGCTGCCACTGGAACTTGCCTTCGAGACGCCGTCCCGAACGCCAGTAGGCATCGCCGAGATGGTCGTTGATGGTCGGGTCGCCGGGCTTGAGCTCGATGGCCTTCTCCAGCTCGCGCACGGCATCGTCGTAGCGGCCGAGGCGGAAATAGGCCCATCCGAGGCTGTCGATGATCATGCCGTCGCGCGGGCTCGCATCGACGGCCTGTTTCAGCATGGTGAAGGCCTCGTCGATATTCATGTTCTGGTCGACCCAGGAATAGGCGAGGTAGTTGAGCACCTGAGCCCGGGCCGCCGGCTGTGTCGGCGGGACCAGCTCCAGTGCCTTCTTGAGGTCGGCCTCGGCCTTGGGCCACTGCTTGGCCCGCTCGTAGGCGGTGCCGCGGAAGTAGAACGTCGTCCAGTAATTCGAGGCCGGCTGCTTGCCGATGAGTTCGATGGCGCGGCTGTAGGTGGCCGCCGCCTCCTCGTACTTCTTGCGCGAGCGCTGCACGTTGCCGAGGGCGGTCACGACGTCGATGCTGTCGGGATGCTCCTTCATGGCAGCGTCGAGGAGCTGGATCGCCTCTTCGCCCTTGCCGAGCTGCTCGAGATTGAGCCCGATCTGGATGTCGGCATTGAGCTTCAGTGGCGAGGATGCCGGCATCTGCGCATAGGCGTCGTTGGCGCGCTCGGTCTGCTTCATCCGGTCGAGCGTATCGGCGAGGGTGAGGCGGGCGAGGGCGTGCTCGGGGGCGAGATAGAGGGCGAGGCGCAGGTAGACCACGGCGGGCAACTCGTCGCCCTGGGTCGATCCGGCCGAGCCGAGCCCGTAGAGTACCTCGCCGGCGCCCTCCTGAGCGGTGTTGACGAGGCGGGTCAGGGGCTTGCCGGCCTTCAGCTTGTCGAGGGCGTCGCGCACGATGGGGTGGCGCGGCAGCAGCTGATCGAAGGCGGTGTAGGCCTGGATCGCGAGGTCGGTGCGTCCGGCCTGCGCCTCGAAGCGGGCATAGGCATCGACGATGCGCAGTGTGTTCTGGTCCGCGTCGTAGGCGGCCTTGAGCCGGCGCTCCGCCTCCGCCTGGTCGCCGACGAGGTTGGCGATCAGGCCGGCATGGAAGTCGCGGAAGGTGTTGTAGGAGCGCTCGCCCTTCAGCTTGTTCACCACTTCGAGGGCGCGCTTGCCGTCATTGGCACCGGCATAGGCCCAGGCGGTCAGGAGGGTACTGGTCAGGTCGGCCGCGGCACCCCGTCCGCTGCGGGAGAAGTTCTGGCGGGCCTGCGCGAACTGGCCGGCCTTGATCTGGCGCACGCCGAGGCTGAGCTGGGCGAGGCCGTTCGATCCGTCGCGGGCGGTGAGGCGCTCGGCCGCACGGAAAGCGTCGGGCAGGGCACCGTCGGCGAGCAGCGACACGAAGGCGCGCTCCAGCAGTTCGGCGTTGCGCGGATCGGCCTTGACCGCCTCGCGGTAGAAGCTCGCCGCGGCGGTGGTGTCCTTCGACGCCCCGGCGATATAGGCGGACAGGAAGTTGCCCTCCAGCGACTCGGCCGGCTCGTACTCCGTCACCGGGGCCGATTCCCGAGGCTGGGCAGCCAGGGCCGTGACCGACGTCGCCACGGAGGCGGCGAGGCACAGGGCGAGAGCCGAGAGGGTCCGGCGGGTCGCGGCGTTTCCGTTCATGGGCACCAGTCGCGTTTGTAGCGCATCGTCCGTGAGGGACCGATGCCGATCGGGCGGGGACACTGAACTCTTCCCGCCATCCTCGCAAGGCGAAAGGATGGCGGGCACTCGGGCTCCGGTGCGCCCTCACATGTTGGGATAGTTCGGCCCGCCCGGCCCCTCCGGCGTCACCCAATTGATGTTCTGGTTGGGGTCCTTGATATCGCAGGTCTTGCAGTGGACGCAGTTCTGCGCGTTGATCTGGTAGCGGACGCCGCTGCCCTCCTGCACCCATTCGTAGACGCCGGCCGGGCAATACCGCGCCGAGGGGCCGCCGTAGACGTCGTGCTCAGAAGACTTCTGGAGCGCCGCATCCTTGACGTTGAGATGCGGCGGCTGGTCCTCCTCGTGGTTGGTGTTCGAGAGGTAGACCGAGGAGAGGCGGTCGAAGGTCAGCTTGCCGTCGGGCTTCGGGTAGACGATCGGCGTGACCTCGGAGAGCGGCTTCGTGGCGGCGTGATCCGGCTTGCCGTGTTTCAGCGTTCCGAACGGCGAGGCGTCGAGGATCGTCTGCGACCACATGTCGAGCCCGCCGAGGCCCACGCCGACCAGCGTACCGTATTTCGACCAGAGCGGCTTGACGTTGCGGACGCGCTTGAGGTCGCGGCCGATGTCGCTGTCGCGCCAGCCCGCCTCGTAATCGGTGAGTTCGTCGCCCTGCCGGCCGGCGGTGAGGGCCGCCGCGATGGCCTCGGCCGCCTGCATGCCGGAGAGCACGGCGTTATGCGAACCCTTGATGCGCGGAACGTTGACGAAGCCGGCCGAGCAGCCGACGAGACAGCCGCCGGGGAAGACGAGCTTCGGAACCGATTGCCAGCCGCCCTCCATGATCGCGCGGGCGCCGTAACCGATGCGCTTCGCGCCCTCGAACACGTCGCGGATCATCGGGTGGGTCTTGAAGCGCTGGAACTCCTCGAACGGCGACAGGGTCGGGTTCTCGTAGTTCAGATGCGTGACGAAGCCGACGGAGAGCAGGTGATCGTCGAAATGGTAGAGCCAGGAGCCGCCGCCGGTCTTGTTGGAGAGCGGCCAGCCCATGGTGTGCCGCACGAGGCCCGGCTCGAACGTGTCGGGCTTGAGCTGCCAGAGTTCCTTGACGCCGAGACCGTACTTCTGGTGGTCGCTATCCCGGTTGAGCCGGAAGCGGTCGATCAGGGTCTTGGTGAGCGAGCCGCGCGCGCCCTCGCCGAAGATCGTGTACTTGCCGCGTAGCTCCATGCCGCGGGTGTAATCGTCACGCGGTTCGCCGGAGCGACCGATGCCGAGATCGCCGGTGGCCACGCCGATGACCGTGCCGGCATCGTCGTAGAGCACCTCCGAGGCCGGGAATCCGGGATAGATCTCGACGCCGAGCTCTTCGGCCTTCTGGCCGAGATACTTCGTCACGTTCGAGAGCGAACCGACGAAATTGCCATGGTTCGACATGAATTTCGGGAAGGCGAAGTTCGGCAGCGAGACGCCGCTGTTCTTGGTGAGGAACAGGAACTCGTCGCGCTCAACCTCGGTCTTGAGCGGCCGGGTCTCGTCCTGGCGCCACTCGGGAAGCAGACGATCAAGCCCGAGCGGATCGATCACCGCGCCGGAAAGGATGTGCGCACCGACTTCGGACCCCTTCTCGACCACCACGACGGCAAGATCGGCGGCGATCTGCTTGAGGCGGATCGCGGCGGCGAGGCCGGCGGGCCCCGCACCCACGATCACCACGTCGAAATCCATACCCTCGCGCTCGGGCAACGCCATCCTATAAACTCCTCCTGCCGCGCCAGCCGCGACCGATCGAGGCCGGCCATCGGATGCGCGATGTTATGATTGCGAACACTCTCAACCGATTCCAAGCTGGGAACGCAAGCCTGCGGATGGTCTCAGCATGGTTAGAGCCGTCTCGCCGCCCGCCCAATGGCCGCGTAACGTGCCCGACGAAGTGTTGTCCACAGGCTCGTCAGGGGCCACATCGAGAACCATGAGCCAAGGCCCCGACCATCCGCGCGACGTGATCGCCGAACTGGACTTCCACGTGGAAGCCGGCGTCGATCTCTGCCTCGACGAACGGCCGCACGACCGCTTCTCCGAAATCGAGGAGGCGTCACCCTGGCGTCCGACGCCGGCACGGCGCGGATCGCCATCGTCCGACTCGTCGCTCCGGGTCGAGCCACCGAGTGATGGGCCGCAGGTCGATCCGGTGCTTCCCCGTCGCGAGTTGCCACCCCGGGGGCAGGCGCCGGTGCCCCCTCCGGCCCGGACCTATGGACAATCCGCGTCAGCCAAACCCGGCGAGGCGGCGGGGGACGCGCGGGCGCGGGCACGCGACGTCGCCTCCCTCGAGGAGCTGGAAGCGCTGCTCGCCGCTTTCGATGGCTGCCCGCTGAAATTCACGGCCAAGAACCTCGTCTTCGCCGATGGCAACCCGGCGTCGAAACTGATGTTCATCGGCGAGGCGCCGGGAGCCGACGAGGATCGCGTCGGCAAGCCGTTCATGGGCCGCTCCGGTCAGCTCCTCGATCGGATGATGGCGGCGATCGGCCTCGACCGGACGAAGGCCTACGTCACCAACATCGTGCCGTGGCGGCCGCCGGGAAACCGCAACCCGACGCCGCAGGAGGTGTCGATCTGCAAACCCTTCATCGAACGGCAGATCGAGCTCGCCGACCCGGACGTGATCGTCTGCCTCGGCAGCCCGGCGACGCAGGCGATCACCGGTACGAAGGACGGCATCCTGAAGGCGCGCGGACGGTTCTATCCCTATCGCGTGGGCGACCGGGAGGTGAAGGCGCTGGCCACCCTGCACCCGGCCTATCTCCTGCGTCAGCCCCTGCAGAAGCGCCTCGCCTGGCGGGATTTCCGGCTGTTGAAGGCGACCCTGGACGGCAAGGCGTAGGGCGAAAGGCGTGGTCCAAGCGGAACCGTATCTTTCACCGCGGGATTAGTTCGGGCACACGGGCCTCGAGACAGTGACACGGGTGGCGGCCGGGTTCCGGCGGAGTCCACGCTACGAAGGGTGACGAGATCATGCGGTGGGAAGATTTCCGCTCTTCTGACAATGTCGAGGACCGTCGTGGCGAGGGCGGCGGAGGCGGTGGCGGCTTTCCCGGCGGCGGCGCCGGCGGGCTCGGCATCGGCACCATCGTCATCCTCTGCATCATCGGCTGGGTCACCGGCATCAACCCTGCCATCCTGATCGGCGGCGCCGAGCAGATGAGCGGCGGCGGACAGCCGCGCCAGGAGCGGGTCGACCCGCAGACGCAGGCCCAACGCAAGACTAAGCCGACGGACGAGAGCGGGCGCTTCGCTGCCGCGATCCTCGGCAATACCGAGGATGTCTGGAAGGAGATCCTGCCCAACCAGACCGGCAAGCAATACCACCCCACCGGCATGGTGCTGTACACCGGCGGCACGCGCAGCGGCTGTGGGTCGGCCCAGGCGGCGATGGGACCGTTCTATTGTCCGCTCGACAAGAAGGTCTATCTCGACACGTCGTTCTTCAAGGAGATGGAACAGAAGTTCGGGGTGAAGGGTGATTTCGCCTACGCCTACGTCATCGCCCACGAGGTCGGCCACCACGTCCAGGACGAACTCGGCATCCTGGGCAAGGTCCAGGGTCGTCAGCAGGCGGCATCCAGCAAGGTCGAGTCGAACCAGCTGTCGGTGCGCGTCGAGTTGATGGCCGATTGCCTCGCCGGTGTTTGGGCCAAGAACTCGAACGACAAGTACAATTCCCTGGAGCCCGGGGACATCGAAGAAGCCATGCAGGCCGCCAGCGCCATCGGCGACGACAAGCTCCAGAAGCAGTCTCAAGGCTACGCCGTGCCGGATTCCTTCACGCACGGGTCGTCGGAGCAGCGGATGCGGTGGTTCATGACCGGCTACAAAAGCGGCCAGACCAAATCCTGCGATACGTTCCGGGCCGCGCGGAACTGAACGGGCAAGCGTCCCCGGCCTCGCGGAACCGCCGCACGGGGCTAGGGTCTGGGCGATGCCGTGGCGGTGACGAGGGGCCGGGCGGACATGTCCCATCGAGCAGGGATCGACCTGCCCCCTCCTTCGCGGCTAGAACCGGAGGGCATCGTAGAGCCTGGAGCTGCCAGCCATGGTCGCCGCAGACAAGACCCGTAGCTTCATCCCGCTTTCCATCGCGGTGCTGACCGTCTCCGACACCCGCGTCGCCGAGGACGACCGTTCCGGCGACACGTTGTGCGAACGGCTCGTCGCGGCAGGCCACAGCCTGGCCGGTCGTGCCATCGTCCCCGACGAGGTCGCCGCCATCCGGGGCCAGGTGGAATCCTGGACGCGGGATCCGGCGGTCGACGTGGTGATTACCACGGGCGGCACCGGCTTCACCGGACGCGATGTGACCCCTGAGGCCATCGAACCGCTGTTCGAGAAGCGGATGGACGGGTTTTCGGCGGTGTTCCACCGCATCTCCTACGACAAGATCGGGACGTCCACCCTCCAGTCACGGGCCACGGCAGGGCTCGCCAACGCGACCTTCGTCTTCGTCCTGCCGGGTTCGCCCGGCGCCTGCCGCGACGCCTGGGACGGCATCCTCGCGGCGCAGCTCGATTACCGGCACCGGCCCTGCAACTTCGTCGAGATCATGCCGCGCCTGGACGAACACCTTCGGCGCGGCGCCTCGCTGTCCGTCTGATCACCCTCGGTTGAGCCGTACGTTCACCCGCCGGGGATGCAGGCGGGTCGTGAAGACGGCGCTCGCGACGAGGCGGTCACGGCGCACGAGGTCGCCGGCGCGTGGGGCGCGCACGCCGATGACGGACTCGCCCTGCGCCGCAAGACGCGACGGCAACCCGGCATGGGGCCGTCGCAAGCGCCCGAGGACCAACTCAGGCCGCGCCGTGCCGATGAATCGATCGATGGTGCGGATCCAGCCCTCGGCCGGCACGTCGCCGGCCTCGAGACACAGGACCCATTCCCGCCGCGCGGCCTTGGCACCATCCGACCAGGGTGGCGTACCGCCCGAACGGACGACGAAAGTCGCGCCGGTGGCCTCGGCGACGGCGTCGATCGACGGATCATGGGCGGGGGCGATGATGACCGCGTCACCCACGAGCCCGGCCGCGACGCCCTCGACGAGAGCCCCCAGAGTATCGGCGAGCTGGTCGACCGCATCGGGGCCGACCGGCATAGCCACATGGATCAGAGCCGAAATCATGCGCGCGCATACCGTATTTTCGGCCCGGAGAAAGCCGAACGGCGCCGAAAGCACGCCGAGAACCCGCGTGCAACCGGCATATCCCGTCGCTTGCTTCAAAAAAGAGCAGGAATACCCATTGTGTTCCTGATATGTTCTCGCTCCGAACGATGAGGCATCGCGCCCGGCGCAGCGGACGTTCCGACGTCACGTGGTCGAACCCGATGGGGAGCAAGGCATGCGGCGGGATGGCAAGATCGATGACCTCGCATGGCCGGTTGGCGACGTCACCGGCGTGAAAGCCGTCTGCGGGACCGCCTTCGGCTGGAGCTTGGCCGAAGCGGCATCCGCTTCGGCGGAGAACGCTCGCGGAGCGATGCCGGTGCCCGTGCTCCACGCGCATGATCCCGAAGCGATGCCGGCGCGGATCGATGCGGCAGGAGCCACGATCGTGGAGCCGATCTCCGCCTTTCCCGGCGGCCGCCGCTTTCATGTCGAGGATCCGGCAGGAACGGGACCGGCGGCAGGGTCCGATCGATGACAGCCGCCGATGCCGGGGCTGACGGAGCGTTCGGCGCGCGCGACCGGCGGCTCGGGGGAAGTACCCTGTCGGCGGATGCGAGAAAGGGGCGGGGGGCCACAGCCAATCCCAGTGGCCGCTACGAACCGGCACGGCGCGAGGCCTTCGACGACGGCTGGGCTTCCGAGGATGTCACCCAGCGCCTGCGTACCGAAGACCGGCCCGAACTCGCACGCACGATCCTGACGCGGAATACCTCGCCGGACCTGCCGTTCGATCGCTCGATTAATCCCTATCGCGGCTGCGAGCACGGATGCGTCTACTGCTTCGCCCGGCCCAACCACGCCTATGTCGGCTTGTCCCCCGGCCTCGATTTCGAGACGAAGCTGTTTCACAAGGCCAACGCGGCCGAGTTGCTCGAGCGCGAACTCTCGGCGAAGGGCTACGTGCCGCAGACGATCGCCCTTGGGACCGCCACGGACCCGTACCAGCCGATCGAACGCGACCATGGAATCACCCGCGCGGTGCTCGGCGTGTTGGCGCGCTTCCGCCATCCCGTCGGGATCGTCACGAAATCGAACCTCGTCACCCGCGACATCGATCTCCTGGCGCCGATGGCGGAACTCGGCCTCGTCAAGGTGGCGATGTCGGTGACGACCCTCGATCCCGTCCTGGCCAGACGCATGGAGCCGCGCGCTCCCCATCCGGACCGTCGCCTCGAGGCGATTCGCCAGCTCAGCCACGCAGGCATCCCGGTGATGGTGATGATGGCCCCGGTGATTCCGTCCCTGAACGATCACGAAATCGAGGCGGTGCTGGAGCGGGCGCGGGAATGCGGTGCCGTCGAGGCGCGCCATGTCCTCCTACGACTGCCGCTCGAACTCGACGACCTCGTGAACGACTGGTTCGCCGAGCATTATCCGGGTCGCCGCCGCCACGTGATGTCCCTCGTCCGGGAAGCCCGTGGCGGCAAGGCCTACGATGCGACGTTCGGCCGGCGGATGACCGGCAGCGGCGCTTATGCCGATCTCATCGCCCAGCGCATGCGGCTGGCAAAGCAACGCCTCGGCTATGCCGATGCGCGCCTGACACTGCGCACGGATCTCTTCGATCACACCGCGGCGTCCGGGGCGCAGCTCAGCCTGTTGTGATGGTCGAGGGTTTTGATGCGAATCGCCTCGTGAAGCTCACCCGGTGATGCGCCGAGCGGCCGAGGCTCGCCAGGCCGGCGAGATGGGCCGCGGTGCCGTAGCCGACATTGCGTTCCCAGCCATAGGCCGGATGACGGCCGGCCAGCACCCGCATGAGATCGTCCCGCAGGGTCTTGGCGACGATGGAGGCCGCCGCGATCTGGGGCACGAGCCGGTCGCCGCCGATCACCGCCCGGCACGGCAGGGACAGGCCGGGAATGCCGTCGCGGCCGTCCACGGCCACGGGCGCTACGAGGCCGAGCTTCTGCACCGCTCGCCGCATGGCGTCGAGGGTTGCCGCCCGGACGTTGATCCGGTCCACGAGCTGCCGTGACCCGGCTGCCACCGCCACCTCGGCATGGTCGCGAATCAAAGGCGTGAGACGCTCGCGCGTGGCCCGGTCGAGCTTCTTGCTGTCGTCGAGGCAGGCCAGCACCGAGGACGGGAATGCGGCCGGATCGAACCAGACCGCCGCCACGATCACGGGGCCGCACAGGGCACCGCGCCCGACTTCGTCACAGCCGATGAGAGCGGGGAGGGTGCTGGCAACGGGGTCGGCGAACGGTCTGGTCATCGGCCCGTTGGATTACACTTCGGCCAAAAGCCGGTCACCGGGCTGGGCGTGAGAAACGTGTGGGCGCCTCGTCCAACCATCCAGGTGGGGCGGCAGGACGGTCATCCCCCCAAGCTACACCGCCGGTGCCGCCCGGAACGGACGGCGCTTCGGCGTGGGAAGGCCGGTGCCGTGAGCGAGCGAAATGTTGGTGAAGAACTGGCGCGCGCTCTCCCCCCAGGTGTAGCGCAGGGCCTCCGCGCGGCAGCGCTCGCGGGGGATCGACAGGGCGGCGAGTGCCGCCGCGCGGAGGTCGGGTCCGAGAACTCCGGCGCCGGTCCCGCCGACGACGTCGAGGGGGCCGGTCACGGGATAGGCCGCCACGGGAACGCCGCAAGCGAGGGCTTCCAGCAGGACGATGCCGAACGTGTCGGTGAGGCTGGGGAATACGAAGACGTCCGCCGCCGCATAGATGCGGGCGAGCGCCGCACCGGTCAGGGTGCCGAGGAAACATGCCTCAGGATGGAGTCCGGCGAGGCGCGCCCGGTCCGGGCCGTCTCCCACCACGACCTTGGTGCCCGGAAGGTCGAGATCGAGGAAAGCCGAGACGTTCTTCTCCACCGCGAGCCGCCCGACGAAGAGAAAGTACGGTCCGGGCAGACCCGCCAGCGCCTCGGGCACGGCGGCATCCGGGGCCGCCGGGCGGAAGAGATCGGTGTCGACCCCCCGCGTCCACCGCATCAGATTGCCGAAGCCGCGGGAAGCGAGGTCGCGCTCCAGGGACGGGGTCGAGACCATCGTCCCGCTCGCGGCGCCATGGAAGCGCCGCAGCCAAGCGTAGCTCCAGCTTTCGGGAACCGGCGCACGGGCGGCGAGGTACTCCGGAAAGCGCGTGTGATAGCTCGTGGTGAACGGGCGGCCATGGGCGAGGCAATAGCGCCGGGTCGCGTAGCCGACGGTCCCCTCCGTCGCCACATGGACATGGGTCGGGGCGAGATCGGCCCACAGTCGGGCGACCTTGCCCTTGGTGGCGTAGGACAGACGAATCTCGGGGTATCCGGGCAGCGGCACCGAGGCGAAATCCTGATGGGTCAGGAACACCGTCTCGAAGCCGAGGTCCCGGCCGGCCGACGCCATGTTTTCGAGGGAACGGACGACCCCGTTGACCTGTGGGTGCCACGCATCGGTGGCGATCAGCAGTCTCACGCGACTGCCCGCGCCGGACCGGCCGCCACCGCGCTGCGCGCCGCGTCTTCCGCGGCGGCGCGCGCCCGCAACACGCTCGGGTAATGCAGCACCTCCATGGTGCCGTCATAATGCTCGACGATGGCGGTGCAGGATTCCACCCAATCCCCGGTGTTGAGGTAGGTCAGTCCGGCGATCTGGCGGTGGGCGGCGTGATGGATGTGGCCGCAGATGACGCCGTCGGCGCCCACGCGCTTCGCCTCCGCGCTGAGCAGTTCCTCGAACTTTCCGATGAAGTTGACGGCGTTCTTCACCTTCAGCTTCGCCCAAGCCGAGAGCGACCAATAGGCGAGACCGAGGCGCCGCCGGAGGGTGTTCAGGTGGGTGTTGACGAAGAGCGCGAAGGTGTAGGCGCCGTCGCCGAGGAAGGCGATCCATTTGGCGTGCCGGACGACCATGTCGAATTGGTCGCCATGGATGACGAGGTAGCGCTTGCCGTCCGCGGCGACGTGGATCCGGTCGTCCACCACCTCGATCCCGCCGAAGGTCATGCCGAGATAATCGCGCAGGAACTCGTCGTGATTGCCGGGGATGTAGATCAGCGTCGAGCCCTTGCGCACCTTGCGCAGCAGCTTCTGAACCACGTCGTTGTGGCTCTGCGGCCAGAACCAGCCCGATTTGAGCTGCCACCCGTCCACGATGTCGCCGACGAGGTAGATCTCGTCGGCGTCGTAATCCCGCAGGAATTCCAGCAGCAACCCTGCCTGACAGCCCTTCGTGCCCAGATGCATATCGGACAGGAAGAGCGTCCTCACGCGGATCGTCTTCTCTGTATCTTCGCCCACGACCCACTCCGAATGGCTTCGGTGCATCGAGCCAAACCGGATTCCCGTATCAGTTTGATGACGTGCGCCCGGTCCGCTTCGTGGCGCGACGACTTCAAACGCATCGTCTGGATGCTGCACTGCGCGACAAATTTTTTGAGTGGCCAGGAAGTTTTTTGCGTTTTCCTTCGGGGGCGAACCCCGGCATAGTCCCGATCAAGGTGACCCACCGGATCGCGCTGGAAGGCGCGTGTCCGGAGCCCATGCGAGGCGGAATCAAGGTTACCGACGAGGTGAGAAACGACGCCCAGGGCCCTGGGAGTGTGCGGAATTCGCGCGCCCCGGCCAACGGAGAGAGGCTTGATCCAGTCGAAGGCAGTCGCGTCGAGCGTCCTGAAACTCGTGGTCATCGGTGATGGCGCGAGGCGGGTCTCGCGCCTTCCACCGGCGATTGCGGGCCATGCCTTCTCCTCCAGGCGGACGCGCGGCAGCCGGGCCTCCCGGCAGCGCCGCCGTTTCTTCCCCAAAGCTTAGGAACCGTCCCGGCAGCCCATCAGGCCGGATCGCGACCTCGGACCACCGTATTCGATCCCAGCGTCGCACGATGCGTGCGCGCGAACCGAAGAAGAACCGGAGACACAACATGGCGGCAACGAGACGGCCGGGTCGGAATCACTTGTTCGTTCCGGGCCCGACGAACATCCCCGACCGCGTCCAGCGGGCGATGATCGTTCCCTCCGAAGATCACCGTTCGGTGGACTTCCCGGCGCTGACCAAGCCCCTGTTCGAAGAGACCAAGGCCGTGTTCGGCTCGACCGAGGGCACGATCTTCCTGTTCCCGGCCTCGGGCACCGGCATCTGGGAAGCGGCGCTGACCAACACGCTGCATCGCGGCGACACGGTGCTGACCTCGCGCTTCGGCCAGTTCAGCCACCTCTGGATCGACATGGCCCAGCGCCTCGGCCTGAACGTGATCGTTCAGGAAGAGGAGTGGGGCACGGGTGCGAACCCGCAGCGGATCGAGGAGGCGCTGCGCGCCGACACGAACCACGAGATCAAGGCCGTCATGACGGTCCATAACGAGACCGCCACCGGCGTCACCAGCGACATCGGCGCCGTGCGCAAGGCGATCGACGCCGCCGGCCACCCGGCCCTGCTGTTCGTGGACGGCGTGTCCTCGATCGGCTCGCTGCCGTTCTACGCTGACGAGTGGAAGGTCGATTGTGCCATCGCCGGTTCGCAGAAGGGCCTGATGCTCCCCGCCGGTCTCGGCGTGATCTGCGTCAGCCAGAAGGCTCTGAAAGCCGCCGAGTCGTCGTCGGGTCAGAACGACCGTCTCGCGCATGTCTACTTCGACTGGGCCGACCACCAGAAGCAGAACGGCGCCGGCTACTTCCCCTACACCCCCGCTCTGCCGCTTCTCTACGGTCTGCGCGAGGCGCTCGCCTGCCTGCGCGAGGAAGGTCTCGAGAACGTCTACAACCGGCACAAGGTGCTCGCCGAGGCGACCCGCCAGGCCGTGGCCGCCTGGGGTCTCAAGACCTGCGCCAAGGAAGCCAAGTGGAACTCGGACACGGTGACCGCCATCCTCGTCCCCGAGGGTGTCGACGCCGCCGCGATCATCAAGCATGCCTTCGTGCGCTACAACCTCGCCCTCGGCGCGGGTCTGAGCCAGGTGGCCGGCAAGGTGTTCCGCATCGGCCACGTCGGTGACCTGAACGAGCTGTCGCTGCTCGGCGCCATCGCCGGCGCGGAAATGGCCATGCTCGACAACGGCGTGAAGGTTCAGCCGGGCTCCGGCGTCGCCGCCGCCTCCAGCTACCTGCGCGAAAACCCCCTCGCGAAGTCCTGATCGAACCTGTTTCCCGGGACCGGCATCGCGCCGGCCCCGGGGCCTCGTCCATAGAAGCGTGTATTGCGTAACGTCGCGCTCGGCGCGGAACGTCGCTTGAGGGGTCCAATGGCGCACAAAATCGTCTTCCTCGACCGTGAATCCCTCGACGCCAAGGTGCGTGAGTTCAGCTTCCCGCACGAATATACCGAGTACGAATCCACCTGGACACCGGAGGAGATCGTCGAGCGCCTGAAGGGCGCCGAGATCGCGCTGATCAACAAGGTGCCCATGCGCGCCGAGACGTTGAAGCAACTCCCCGACCTCAAGCTCATCGCCGTGGCCGCCACCGGCACCGATGTCGTCGACAAGGCCGCCGCCAAGGACCTCGGCATCACTGTCGTCAACATCCGCAACTACGCCTTCAACACCGTGCCCGAGCACGTGATCGGGCTGATGTTCGCCCTTCGGCGCGCCATCGTGCCCTACGCCAATTCCGTGCGCCGGGGCGATTGGGCGAAGTCCACCCAGTTCTGCTATTTCGACTACCCGATCCACGACATCGCCGGCTCGACGCTGGGCATCGTCGGCTACGGGGCGCTGGGCAAATCCATCGCCAAGCGGGCGGAAGCACTCGGCATGAAGGTCATCGCCTACGACGTGTTCCCGCAGGAGGGCCTCGTGGATTTCGAGACGATCCTGACGGAATCCGACGTCATCACCCTGCATGCGCCGCTGACGCCGGAGACCCGGAACATGATCGGCGCCGAGCAGCTGGCGAAGATGAAGAAGCACGCGATCCTGATCAACACGGCGCGTGGTGGGCTCGTGGACGAGGAGGCTCTCGCCGAGGCCCTCAAGGCCGGCACGATCGGCGGCGCCGGATTCGACGTCGTGGTCACCGAACCGCCCAAGAACGGCAACATCCTGTGCGAGCTCGACCTTCCGAACCTCATCGTCACGCCGCACGTGGCCTGGGCGAGCAAGGAAGCGATGCAGATCCTGGCCGACCAGCTCGTGGACAACGTCGAGGCCTATGTTGCGGGCAAGCCGCAGAACGTGGTGTGAGGCTCGGGCTTCGTACCGGAAGGCCTGACTGGCGAAAGCCGATGTCCGTCCGGTACCGCCGATCAGAAACCGGATACCGGGACCGCGGGCGCTGATCGTCTCTGTGCCGACCGAGTGCCTGGATGACGGGCTCGCCAGCGGCACCCCGGCATGACGGAAACACCCTCGCGCGGCTCTTTGAAGACGCGCCAATCATATGACAACCGCGCAGCGACGCGGACAGAGGAAACGACATGACGAAGAAGCTGCTGTTCCAATTCGACACCGATACCGTTCCGAGCGTGTTCGATGTGGTCGTCGGCTACGATGGCGGGGCCGATCACATCACCGGTTACGGCAACGTGACGCCCGACACTGTGGGCGCCCTGGTGGACGGCACGATCTACACCCGCGGCGGCTCCGAGAAGAAGTCCACGGCGATCTTCGTCGGTGGCGGCAGCATGGCGGCCGGCGAGGCTGTGTTCGAGGCCGTGAAGAAGCGCTTCTTCGGACCGTTCCGCGTCTCGATCATGCTCGATTCCAACGGCTCCAACACCACCGCCGCCGCTGGCGTCGCGCTGGTGCAGAAGGCCGCCGGCTCGCTCCAGGGCAAGAAGGCCGTGGTGCTGGCCGGCACCGGTCCGGTGGGCATGCGCTCGGCAGCGCTCCTCGCGCAGGAGGGCGCCACCGTCGTCCTCTGCGGCCGCTCGCTGGACAAGGCTCAGGCCGCCGCCGATTCCATCAACAAGCGCTTCAAGGTCGAGATCAGCGCCGCGGCGACTCCGGACGCCGCCTCCCGCGCCGCCATCGTCAAGGGCCAGAACCTGGTCTTCTCGGCCGGCGCCATCGGCCTCGAGCTTCTGGCCGAAGCCGACTGGAAGGACGAGGCCAGCATCGAGTTCATCGCCGATTACAACGCCCAGCCGCCCCTCGGCTTCGGCGGCATCGACGCCATGGACAAGGGCAAGGAGCGCCATGGCAAGACCGTGTTCGGGGCGCTGGGCATCGGCGGCCTGAAGCTGAAGCTGCACCGCGCCTGTGTCGGCCAGCTCTTCGACAGCGCCGAAAAGGTGTTCGACGCCGAGGAGATCTACGCCCTCGCCAAGACGATGGCCTGACCCATGACCGAGAAGACGTCGCCTGCCAACGAAACCATCCAGGGCTTCCTCGACGGGCTCGCGAGCTCGGCCCCGACTCCCGGAGGCGGCGGAGCCGCCGCCATCTCCGGTGCCATGGGCGCCGCGCTCCTCAGCATGGTGTGCAACCTCACCATCGGGAAGAAGAAGTACGTCGAGGTCGAAGGTGAGCTGAAGGAAATCCTCGGCAAGTCCGAGGCGCTCCGCGCCGAGCTGACCGGCATGATCGCCGACGATGTCGAGGCGTTCGACGCGGTCATGGGCGCCTACGGCCTGCCGAAAGGCACCGACGAGGAGAAGGCGGCTCGCGCCGCCCGCATCCAGGAGGCCCTCAAGGTCGCCACCGACGTGCCGCTCGCCTGCTGCCGCGCCTGCCGCGAGGTCATCGACCTCGCCGAAGCCGTGGCCGACAAGGGCAACCTCAACGTCATCTCCGATGCCGGAGTGGCGGTCCTGTCGGCTCATGCCGGCCTGCGCAGTGCCGCGCTCAACGTCTATGTCAACGCCAAGGGCCTGGACGATCGTGCATTCGCCGAGGAGCGCCTGAAGCAACTTGAAGAATTGCTCGGGCCGGCGGGGCCATTGAACGAAAAGATCTACGAGGTCGTGAAGGCCAAGGTGAACTAAGACCAACGACAGGCCGGCGAGAACAAACTCAGCCGGCCTTTTCGTCTAAAAAATACATTCCGGCCGCCGTTAAAGGCGGAGTGAAAGAGAATGTAAAAAAATATTACAACAGAAGCTCTTTCCGTGAAGTGAAATTTACGAGAGTGTCTGTCCCAGGGAAAACGCCGAGGAGAACGCACATGGACGTGCATGAGTATCAAGCCAAGGAGCTGCTCGCCGGATTCGGCGTTGCGGTTCCCAAGGGCGCAGTGGCCTTCAGCCCCGACCAAGCGGTCTATGCCGCCACCGAGCTCGGTGGCTCGTTCTGGGCGGTGAAGGCCCAGATCCATGCCGGTGCGCGCGGCAAGGCCGGCGGGATCAAGCTGTGCCGGACCTACAACGAGGTCCGCGATGCCGCCAAGGACCTCCTCGGCAAGCGTCTCGTCACGCTGCAGACCGGCCCGGAGGGCAAGCCCGTTCAGCGCGTCTATATCGAGACCGCCGACCCGTTCGAGCGCGAGCTCTATCTCGGCTACGTCCTCGACCGTAAGGCCGAGCGCGTGCGCGTCATCGCCTCGCAGCGCGGCGGCATGGATATCGAAGAGATCGCCGCCAACGAGCCCGAGGCCCTGATCCAGGTCGTGGTCGAGCCGGCCGTTGGCTTGCAGCAGTTCCAGGCCCGCGAGATCGCGTTCCAGCTCGGCCTGAACATCAAGCAGGTCTCCGCCGCCGTGAAGACGATCATGAATGCCTACCGGGCGTTCCGCGATTGCGACGGCACCATGCTGGAGATCAATCCGCTCGTCGTCACCAAGGACGATCGCGTCCTGGCGCTCGATGCCAAGATGTCCTTCGACGACAACGCCATGTTCCGCCGGCGCAACATCGCCGACATGCACGATCCCTCGCAGGGCGATCCGCGCGAGGCCCAGGCCGCGGAGCACAATCTCAGCTATATCGGCCTCGACGGCGAGATCGGCTGCATCGTCAACGGCGCAGGCTTGGCCATGGCCACCATGGACATGATCAAGCACGCGGGCGGCGAGCCGGCGAACTTTTTGGATGTCGGCGGCGGCGCCTCGCCCGACCGTGTGGCCACCGCGTTCCGCCTCGTGCTCTCGGACCGCAACGTGAAGGCGATCCTGGTCAACATCTTCGCCGGCATCAACCGCTGCGACTGGGTCGCCCAGGGCGTGATCCAGGCGGCCAAGGAAGTGAAGATCGACGTGCCGCTCATCGTCCGGCTCGCCGGAACGAATGTCGAGGCGGGCAAGAAGATCCTGGCCGAGAGCGGCCTCGACCTCATCACCGCCGACAGCCTGTCGGATGCCGCCACGAAGGCCGTCGCCGCCTGCGACGCCGCCAAGCGCAACCACTGAGACGAGGGGAGGATACGTCATGAGCATTCTGATCGACGAGAAGACCCCGATCATCGTCCAGGGCATCACCGGCGATAAGGGTACGTTCCACGCCAAGGAGATGATCGAGTACGGCTCGAACGTCGTCGGCGGCGTCACCCCGGGCAAGGGCGGCAAGACCCATCTCGGCGTGCCGGTGTTCAACACCGTCAAGGAAGCCGTGGAGGCCACCGGCGCCACCACCTCGATCACCTTCGTCGCTCCGCCCTTCGCGGCCGACGCCATCATGGAAGGCGCCGATGCCGGCCTCGCGCTGATCTGCTCGATCACCGATGGCATCCCGGCCCAGGACATGATGCGGGTGAAGCGGTATCTGCGCCGCTACCCCAAGGACAAGCGCACGATGGTGGTGGGCCCGAACTGCGCCGGCATCATCTCGCCCGGCAAGTCGATGCTCGGCATCATGCCCGGACATATCTACCTCAAGGGCAATGTCGGCGTGATCTCGCGCTCGGGCACCCTCGGCTACGAGGCGGCCGCGCAGATGAAGGAGAAGGGCATCGGCATCACCACCTCCGTGGGCATCGGCGGCGACCCGATCAACGGCTCGTCCTTCCTTGATCACCTCGCCCTGTTCGAGCAGGACCCGGAGACGAAGGCCGTTCTGATGATCGGCGAGATCGGCGGTCCGCAGGAGGCCGAAGCCTCGGCCTGGATCAAGGAGAACATGTCGAAGCCCGTCATCGGCTTCGTCGCCGGTCTCACCGCGCCGAAGGGCCGTCGCATGGGTCACGCCGGCGCCATCATCTCCGCCACCGGCGACAGTGCCGCCGAGAAGGCCGAGATCATGCGCTCCTACGGCCTCACCGTGGCCCCGAGCCCCGGCGATTTCGGCTCGACCGTCGAGCAGGTCATGCGCAAGCTCGCCGCTTGAACGCGGAATCCCTCCCCCTCTGCGGGGGAGGGTGGTCGCGGAGCGACCGGGATAGAGGCGGCGCCGCCCGGTCGCAGACGGCCCCAACCGCAGAAACCACCCCTTGATCGCCCCGACGCTGCGTTCCATGCTGCCGGGGCGGCCGCTTCATTACCGTTGCCCGCGCGTGCCCGGCGGCCATCGGCTCAACTCTGTTCGAGGTGGCCATCCGATGACCGATACCCTCCACGCCCCGGTCGGGACCCTCGACCATCCCTTCGCGCCGCCGGTCATCACCGGCACCTCGTCGAAGGAGGCGCTCGACATCCTGTTCCACGCCCTTCTCGAAGTGGCCCGCCGGCACGAGCCGGAGTTGGAGGCCGTGCTTCTGGGCACGGCCAACATTTCGGAATTCTCGCCCGAGCTTCTCGCCCGCGCCCTCCAGGTGCAGGGAATCTGGTTCCAGCTGCTCTCCATCGCCGAGCAGAACGCCGCCATGCGCCGGCGCCGGCACCTGGAGCGCACGAAGGGACGGGCCGATCTCGGCGGCAGCTTCAGCGCCGTCCTGGCCGAAGCGGTGAAGAACGGCATCAAGGCGCCCGAGATTCACGCGCTGCTGAAGGATCTGCGCATCCGCCCGACGATCACGGCGCACCCCACCGAGGGCAAGCGCGTGACGGTGCTGGAGAAATTCCGCCGCATCTACCTTGTCCTGCGCGAGCTCGAACTGCCGCGCTGGACCGAGCGCGAGCGCAACGGACTGATGAACGAGCTGCGCGACCAGATCGAGCTCGTCTGGATGACCGGCGAACTCCATCTGGAAAAGGCCACCGTGGAGCGCGAGGTGGCCTGGGGGCTGCACTTCTTCGACGAAACCCTGTTCGAGATGCTCCCCGAGGTGCTCTACTCGTTGGAGGAATCGCTCGCCGAATACTACCCGGACGAGAAGTTCGAGGTGCCGGCCTTCTTCCAGTTCGGCTCGTGGATCGGCGGTGACCGCGACGGCAATCCCTACGTCACCTCGTCGGTGACCCGTGCCACGCTCCAGCGCAACGCACTGGCCTCCCTGAGGCGCTACCGCGACGGCGTGACGGCGCTCGGCCGAACCTTGTCCCTGACAGAGCGCTCGCTGCCGGTGCCGGCGACGTTCAAGTCCGAGCTCGCGCAGCTTCTCGCGGAGAGCGGCGACGGGCGCGCCATCGCGAGCCGCAATCCGGGCGAGGCCTATCGCCAGTTCCTCACCTGCATCCTGCGGAAGATCGAGGCGACCATCGCGCGCAACAAGGGGCAGCGCACGAGCGGCCCCGACTATCCGAGCGCCGACGGCCTCATCAACGACCTGCGCCACTTGGAGGCCGGCCTCACCGACGCGAACTGTCCGTCCCTGGCCATCGACCTCGTCCGACCCGTCCGCCGCATGGTCGAGATCTTCCGTTTCTCCACCGTGCGCCTCGACCTGCGCGAGAACACCACGCGCACCACGAAGACCCTCCACGCCCTTTGGCAGCAGAGCCACGGCCAGAACAAGACGCCGCCCGCCCTCGAATCCCCCGAGTGGAAGAACTGGCTGCTCTCCGAACTGGCCAAGCCGATGCACGGCGAGCGTTCGTTCGAGGGCCTGCCCGACGATGCCCGCGAGACCCTCGAAACCTTCGCCCTCGTCGGCGAGATGCGCGAGCAGCTCGACCGCGAGGCCTTCGGCTCGTTCATTCTGTCGATGACCCGCTCGGTCCCCGACATCCTCGGTGCCTATCTCCTCGCCAAGGAAGCCGGCAACTTCCTCGACGCCACCGGCACCGAGATCTGCTGCCTGCCGATCGTGCCCCTGTTCGAGACCATCGACGACCTGCGCGCTGCGCCCGCCATCATGAAGGAGCTGTTCTCCATTCCCGTCGTGCGCCGCTCCACCCGGTGGCAGGGCGGGATGCAGGAAGTGATGATCGGCTACTCGGATTCGAACAAGGATGGCGGCTTCGTCGCCTCGAATTGGGAATTGTACAAGGCGCAGGACAAGCTGACCCAGCTCGGCAAGTCGTCGGGCGTGCCGATTGCGTTCTTCCACGGTCGTGGCGGCTCGGTGAGCCGTGGCGGCGCGCCCACAGCCCGGGCCATCGCCGCCCAGCCGCCGGGTTCGATCAACGGCCGATTCCGTACGACCGAACAGGGAGAGGTCGTCTCCTTCAAATACGCCAACCGCGGGACCGCCGCCTATCAGATGGAGCTCCTGGCCTCATCGGTGTTCGACCACGCGCTGAAATCGGAGCGGGAGGCGGCCAACGTCCCGCGCAACGAGTTCGACGACACGATGGAAGCGCTGTCGGGTGCCTCCCGCGCCGCCTACGTCAACCTGATCCAGCATCCCGATCTCGTGACCTATTTCCAGGCCGCGAGCCCCCTCGACGAGATCGCGCTCCTCAACATCGGCTCGCGTCCGGCGCGGCGCTTCGGCGCCCGCTCGCTGGCCGATTTGCGCGCGATCCCCTGGGTCTTCGCCTGGTCGCAGAACCGCCACGTCATCACCGGCTGGTACGGCGTCGGATCCGGCCTGAAGAGTTTCCTCGACGTGCGCGGGGCGCAGGGGGAAGCACAGCTGAAGCGGCTGTTTGCCGAATCGAAGCCGTTCCGCCTCATCCTCGACGAGGTCGAGAAGACGCTGCTGATGGTCGATCTCGCCATCGCGAAGGACTATGCCGGTCTCGTGCCCGACGAGGCCGCCCGCAACAGCATCTTCCCGCTGATCGAGGCCGAGTACGAGCTCACCCGCGAGATGGCCCTGCGGGTCAGCGGCGACCGCGAACTGGCCGAGCGCTACCCGCAGTTCCGGGACCGCCTCAACGGCCGGCTGCCGACGATCAACCAGGTCAGCCGCGAACAGGTGGAATTGCTCCGCCGCTTCCGGGGCGAGGAGGATGAGGACCAGCGCGAGGCGGTGAAATCCGCGTTGCTGCTGTCGATCAACTGCATCGCCGTCGGCTTCGGCGCGACGGGCTGAGAGTTGTGCAAGGACACCCAGGGTCGGCCACGGCCCTGGGACTGGCGCGCAGGCGCCCATCGACCGGTATGGTGGACCGTGTTTTTCGGCTTCGCCTCCCACCAGAAAACGAACCCAAAGGAAGGATGCCCCTATGAGCTTTACCCTGATCCAGCAGGCCACCCCGCGCCTTCACCGCTCGGAACTCGCCGTTCCCGGCTCCAACCCGACCTTCATGGAGAAGTCCGCGTCCTCGAATGCCGACGTGATCTTCCTCGACCTCGAAGATGCGGTCGCTCCCGATGACAAGGAGCAGGCCCGCAAGAACATCGTCCAGGCGCTCAACGAGATCGACTGGGGCAACAAGACCATGATGATCCGCATCAACGGTCTCGACACCCACTACATGTACCGCGATGTCGTCGACATCGTCGAAGCCTGTCCGCGCCTCGACATGATCCTGATCCCCAAGGTCGGCGTCCCCGCCGACGTCTACGCCATCGACGTGCTGGTCACGCAGATCGAGCAGTCCCTCAAGCGCGAGAAGAAGATCGGCTTCGAAGTGCTGATCGAGACCGCGCTCGGCATGGCCAATGTCGAGGCCATCGCGACCTCCTCGAAGCGTCTTGAAGCCATGTCCTTCGGCGTGGCCGACTACGCCGCCTCGTGCCGCGCCCGCGCCCAGGTGATCGGCGGCGTCAACCCCGATTACAGCGTTCTCACCGACAAGGACGAGTCCGGCAAGCGCGAGACCCATTGGCAGGATCCGTGGCTGTTCGCCCAGAACCGCATGCTCGTGGCCTGCCGCGCCTACGGCCTGCGCCCGATCGACGGTCCGTTCGGCGACTTCTCCGATCCGGACGGCTACACCTCCGCCGCCCGCCGCTGCGCTGCGCTCGGCTACGAGGGCAAGTGGGCGATCCACCCCTCGCAGATCGATCTCGCCAACGACGTGTTCACCCCGTCCGAGGCCGAGGTCACCAAGGCTCGCCGTATCCTCGAGGCCATGGAAGAGGCCGCCAAGGCCGGCAAGGGTGCCGTCTCGCTGGACGGTCGCCTCATCGACATCGCCTCGATCCGCATGGCCGAGGCGCTGATCGAGAAGGCCAACGCGATGACCGCGAAGTAAGGTTGTCGGTTCGCCGAACCTGACGGACAGGATGGCCGCTCCCGGAAGGGGCGGCCATTCTCGTGTCCGACCGGAAACGTCGTCTCCTCAGCGCCCCCGCGACGTCGGTCAGGAGTTCGTGGACGATGACGGACGCGACCGGCTCTTTCTCCTTTCGGCGGAGGGGGCCGACGCATACGTCCCGAAGGCAACCTTCGACGAGATTTCGCGCCTCGCGGTCGAGATCGCGAACAACAACGGAGAGACCATCATGCACGTGACCATCGAAGACGCCCACAAGGCCATCGAGGCCGCCCGCGCCAAGGCGGTGGAGCTCGACACCCAGATGTGTATCGCCGTCGTCGATTCCGGCGGTAACCTCAAGGCGTTCTACCGCATGGACGGGGCCTGGGTTGGTTCCATCGACATCGCCCAGAAGAAGGCCAAGACGTCCGTGTTCTTCGGCATGATGACGGGGCAGATCGGCCAGCTGTCGCAGCCGGGCGGCCCGCTCTTCGGCATCGAGCATTCCAACGAGGGCCTGATCACCTTCCCCGGTGGCATCCCCATCGTCGACAAGGACGGCGAGATGTCCGGCGCCATCGGCGTCAGCGGCTCCAGCGTGGAGAACGACCACGCCGTGGCTCTCGCCGGTGCCAGCACGGTCGGCGCCACCGAACTGCCCGCCCATCCCTGGCGGACATGACACCGCACGCCGGACAGGGTTCATCGGGTGCGTCGCACCCGGTGAACACCGTCGGTTAAGCATGCGGGCCTATCACGGTCCCACCACCCCGAGCCGTGACAGGAGCGCCGATGACCCGGGACCAACTCGCCGCCGAACTGAAGCGCATGGCCACAGCGCAGGTCGCCGACATCGAGCGTGCGGTCAAGGACGGCCACCGGACCATCGCCCTCAACGAACTGGCGGATCTGAACCGCCAGTTGAAGGCGCTGGCCGCAGCCGTGAAAGCCCGGCCCGTCGTACGGGCCTGAGACCTCCGCGCCCGACGCGACCGCCTCAGTAGCGCGGATCGCGTCCGCGCCCCTCCAGCGGCGGCTCTTCGGACAGGCGCTCGTCGCCGCCGAGTTCCTCCGCCGGGCGCTCGTCCAGGTGATCGACGCCTCGTCCGGAGCGTGTTTCGTCCGCGAAGGGAATGTCGCGGGGAGGCAGCGGAGGGCGCCGCAGGGGTCTCGCCTCGCCGTATCCGCCAGTCGGTTCCCGCTCCATCTGGAAGCGGTCCGAACGCTCCTCGCAGATCGTCACCCGCTTCACGATCTCCTCTCCATCGGGCGTGATCCGGCGTCGGACCACGACCCGGCACGGCGCGATGAGTCGCGCACCCCCGCGCTCCGGCCCGAACTCCTCCACCGGGGGCGGGGGCCGTCGCTCGACGGGGAAGTCGCGCGGCGGTCCATAGGGATCGGGGAAATCGGCGGCGAGAACGGGTACACCGCACAGTCCGAGGACCACGAATCCCGACAGGATTGGCAGCATGCGGAGCTTGGCGACGGACGAGAACGGGTTTTCGAGCACGGAACGCTCCGGAGAGTGGACCGCCCCCGCCATGGGGTTGCGGCACGATGCCAACCTGCCATCGAGCCGCTGAACCGGAGCGCACGCGAGCGCTCGGGCGGTGTTCATCTCGGGGCGAGCAACCCCGCTGCCGGTGATCCCCAACTCGATACCGTCATGCCCTGCTGCCGGCGGCCTTCAGTCGCGCCACGAGGTCGGCGATCTCGGCCCGGGCCCTCGCCACCGCATCGACCTCCTTGCCACGCACAACGATCCGGTTGGCGAACCCCTGCTGCGTCATCGACGGATAGGAGCCGATGGAGACGCCCGGGTGAGCCTTCGCGATTTCGCCCAGGCCCGAGGCGTAGTTGCCTTCGGGCAGGTTGCCGGCCTCGATCGTCTCCGACAGGACGCGCGCGCCCGTCGCGAGAGTCGGGCCGATCTCATCGAGCATGGCCTGCATGATCGCCGGCACCCCGGCCATGACGAAGACGTTGCCGATGTGAAAACCGGGGGCCTTGGAAATCGGGTTGGCGATGAGGTCGGCCCCCTCCGGAATACGCGCCATGCGCAGCCGCGCCTCGTTGAGGTCTTCGGGCTTGTGCCGCTCGAGCAGCATGGCCCGGGCTCGCGGATCGACGTCGATGGTCACGCCGAAGGCGGCCGCCACGCAATCGGCGGTGATGTCGTCGTGCGTCGGCCCGATCCCCCCGGTGGTGAAGAGGTAGGTGTAGCGGCTCCGCAATGCGTTCACCGCCTCGACGATTTCCGAGGCCTCGTCGGGGACGATGCGGACCTGCCGCAGGTCGATGCCGACGGCCGTGCAGTAATCGGCGATGGTGCCGATATTCTTGTCCTTGGTTCGTCCGGACAGGATCTCGTCGCCGATGACGAGGATCGCGGCGGTGATGGGGGAGGGAGCGGGGTCGGTCATCGGAATCCGTGGCGGTCGCGAGGTGTTCGACGACGACGTAGCGCGACGATGCCCACCTGACCATGGCGGCTCGCTGGTCCGCTCTGCGGGCTGCTGATAGGTGCGGCGCACCCCCTCGGATGTGGAGTTGCACCAAATGAAGTTCGCGGCGCCGCTGATCGAGGGCCGGCTCGTCCGGCGTTACAAGCGGTTCCTCGCCGATATCGAGTTGGCGGATGGCGGTCTCGTCACCGCGCATTGCGCCAATCCGGGCGCGATGCTCGGCCTTGTCGTGCCCGGATCGCGCGTCCTGCTGTCGGTCTCCACCAACCCCGCGCGCAAGCTCGGCTTCTCGTGGGAACTGGTTGAGGCGGACCTTCCCGGCGGTCTGCAATGGGTCGGCATCAACACCATGCGGCCCAACGCCCTCGTTGCCGAGGCCTTCGCCGACGGGCGTCTCGCGCCGCTGGCAGGATACGCTTCGCTGCGGCCCGAGGTCCGCTACGGCCGAGCCAGCCGTGTCGACTTCCTGGCCACGGGCGACGGCATCCCGCCCTGCCACGTGGAGGTGAAGAACTGCCACCTCCTGCGCCAGCCGGGCCTCGCCGAGTTTCCCGATTGTGTCGCCGCCCGCAGCGCGCGGCACATGGACGACCTGACGGAGGTCGTCGCCCAGGGCGGCCGGGCGATGCTGATCATCGTGGTGCAGATGCAGGCGGAGCGGTTCGACGTGGCGCGGGACCTCGACCCGGCCTTCGACCGGGCCTTCGCCAGGGCGGCGGCGGGCGGGGTCGAGATCCATGCCCATCGCTGCCGCATCGATCCGACCGGGATCACCATCGCCGACGCGATCCCGGTCGTGCCACCCAGTCGCACGGGTCCGTGAACCGCCATCGACGCCGACGCGCGATTTCATGGCGCCTGCGGCCGAATCCGTGGCATGCTCGTGTCCCGACGATCCAAGGAGACGATCATGGCGACTGAGAAACCACGCGGTGGCCGCGAAGCGAAGAAGCCGAAGAAGCCGGTCGTCAAGACGATCGCCGCAGCCCCCTCGACCAAGGGCACCGTGAGCATCGGCGCCAAGAAGTAGCGCCACGTCAGGCGGGCGGCGCTGCCCCGACCGATGCCGGCGGCGCCACGCCCCCGAGTTCGAGAAGGACGATCTCCGGCGGCACCCCGATACGGATCGGGATACGGCTGACGCCGAAGCCGCCGGAGACGATCATGTGCCGTCCGCCGAGGACCACATGCCCATAGGTTAGATCCTTGCCGCGCGCGAACGGGCTCAGCGGCGACATGCCGAAGAGCCGGACCTGGCCGCCATGCGTATGCCCGGACAGGGTCAGGGCGACGCGCTTCGGCACGGCGGGAAAAATGTAGGGCTCGTGCGCCATGAGGAGGATCGGAGCCCCGTCGTTCACCTGCGCCAGGGTGCCGGACAGGTCATCGCGGCCCCGCCGATCGCCCCGCGGCAGGAACGGTTCCTGATCTCCGAGCCCGGCGATCCAGAACGGGCGACCGTCCTTCACCAGCCGGAGAACCGTGTTCTCCATCACCGGAATGCCGCGCGCCTCCAGCACACGCTGCGATTCGACCGGCCCGCGCCGCGACGCCTGCGCGACCTTGTCGTCCCACCAATCGTGATTGCCCAGGACGGCATGGACACCGAGCGGCGCTCGCAGTCCCTCGATCACCCGGGCGAAATCGACGAGGGGCACCTTGCGCGTGGTGACGCTGGGGCCGGACGGATAGTCGCCGAGAAGCAGGATGAGGTCCGGACCGAGCCGGTTCGTCGCATCGACGATCTCGGCGATCCGGTCCAGCGGCATGGTCGGCTCGCCCACGTGGAAATCGGCGAGGACCGCGACCCGCAGCGTCAGCCCCTCGGTCCAGCCGGGGAGGGAGGGGGCGTAGCGCGTCACCACCAGCCGATGGCGTGGCTCGATCACGAAGCCATAAGCGCCGGTGGCGGTCACGAAGGCGGAACTCGCCCCGAGTCCGGTGAGGAACTGCCGTCTCGTCGGCAGAATCAACATATCAGCGTCCTCGACCGCAGGGTCGATACGGAGTCATCGCCTTGCGGCGGTTCCAAACACGGCGCAGCCCACTTCGGAGGGCTGAGCGTCGGTGACCAAGCCCGTGGAGGCTTGGTCGCAATGTTTGGCCAAAACGCGTTCGTTCGGGGGCGGAACGACCTCAGACGAGGGGCGCGTCCTCATGCTGGAAGTGGGTGGCCTGCCGGCGGGCGGCGATCTTCCGGGCCGCTTCCTTGGCGGCGGAGACCGAGACGTGAACCGCTGCGGCGAGGGCGGGCAGTGCCACGGGGCGGAAACCTTCGCGATCGGTTACCAGTCCGGACGCACGAGGCGTCGACGAAATGGCTGCGCGCTGGTTCAGTTCGGGGCGGGACATGGGAACGGGTCCTGTTTCACGGTGTCGGAACGCCACCAGATCCTCGTTTGTCTGATAGGCGATCACGCCGGTCTCTCGGGCACCCTTCAGAGGTTCGACCCGGACCGACGCTGTGCGGCGCAAGATCCATATGCGGCGAAGGATCATGAACGGGAGCTTAAGGATAGGCGAGAGTTGAGCAGGGTAGAGTTCCAGCTCGCCGCACTGCGTGTCTTGCGACACACGCAAGCAATATTGGAAGAATAAAAAATACAATTCCGCAGCGCAATCTGATCTTCATTGCGACGCGGAAGATCTGGACTTTTCTGAGGCAACGCCGCCCTAAAGCGCTGCCTCCAGACCTTCGGACGCGATCCATGCCTCGGTCCGGTCGAGGGCACGGGTGAGGCGGTCGAACAGCGTGTCGATCTCCTCGTGCGAGATGACCAGAGGAGGGCACACCGCAACCCGGTCGCCGGCGAGGAATCGGACGATCAGGCCCTCGGCCTGCGCGAAGGCGACGCAGCGGGCCGACACGCCGGCCTTCGGCTCGTACTGGCGCTTGGATCGCTTGTCGGCGACGATCTCCAGGCCACCGATGAGACCGATGCCGCGCGCCTCGCCGACGATGGGATGGTCGGCGAGAGCCGAGAGCCGGGCCTGGAAATGGGGCGCCTTCTCGGCGACGCCTTCAATGATGCGGTCGCGCTTGTAGATCTCGATGGTCTTCAGCGCCACGGCACAGGCGACGGGGTGACCGGAATAGGTGGTGCCGTGGCCGAACGTGCCGAGCTTGGCGCTCTGCGTCACCAGCGCCTTGTACAGCGGCTCATCGATGCTGATGCCGCCCAGCGGCATGTAGCCCGAGGTCACCGCCTTGGCGAAGGACAGGCTGTCGGGCCGCATTCCCAGGGCTTCGGAGCCGAACCAGGTGCCGAGGCGGCCGAAGCCGCAGATCACCTCGTCGGCGATGAAGCGCACGTCGTAGCGGTCGAGCACGGCCTGGATCCTGGCGAAATAGCCGGCGGGCGGGGCGATGGCGCCGCCCGCTCCCATCACCGGCTCCGCCACGAAGGCGGCGACGGTCTCCGGCCCCTCGCGGAGGATCAGCGCTTCGAGTTCATCGGCGAGGCGCTGCGAGAACGCCTCCTCGGTCTCGCCGGCCTCGGCGAAGCGGTAATGATGCGGGCAGCCCACATGCAGGAAGCCGGGCAGCGGCAGATCCCAATCGGCATGGTTGGCGGTGAGGCCGGTCATCGAGGCCGTGGCGACGGTGACGCCGTGATAGCCCTTGATCCGCGAGATGATCTTCTTCTTGGCGGGCCGGCCGAGCGCGTTGTTGAGATACCAGGTCAGCTTCACCTGGGTGTCGTTGGCCTCGGACCCGGACGACGTGAAGAAGATCTTCGAAGTCGGGATCGGCATCAGCTCCTTCAGGGTCTCGGCGAGCTCGATGGCCGGATCGTGGCTGCGGCCGGAGAACAGGTGGGTGAAGGGCAGGCGCGACATCTGCTCGCTCGCCGCCTCCACCAGTTCCTCGTTCGAGTAGCCGAGCGCCGTGCACCACAGGCCGGCCATGCCTTCGAGATAGGGCCGTCCGTCGCTGTCATAGACCCAGACCCCATGGCCGCGCTCCAGTACCAGGGGGCCGGTCTCGCGGAAGGTGGAGAGGTTGGTGTAGGGATGGATCAGCGTTTCGACGTCGCGGGTCGCGAGGTTCGAGAGCATGGGCCTGCCGTTACCTGTGGAAGCGGGCCGGTTCGGCCCCGTGTTCATGCAATGCCATACTAGCGACCCGGCGCGCCTTCACAAACCCATCCCGTCACCGCAGCGCCCCGCACGGAACGTCAGGACCATGCTCGACCCCGCAACCTTCGTGGCCCATCCAGCGCCCGGCCGCTCCTGCGGAACCTGCACCCTGTGCTGCAAGGTCTATGACGTGCCCGCGGTGGAGAGCGTCGCCGGCCAGTGGTGCCGGCACACCAAGCAGGGCCGGGGCTGCGCCATCCATCCGACTCGGCCGGACCATTGCCGCGCCTTCCACTGTCTCTGGATGACGGAAGCCTGGCTCGGCGCCGAGTGGAAGCCGGAGCGGGCCAAGATGGTGCTCGCCCTCGATCCGGTGACGAAGAACATGAATGTCCAGGTCGATCCCGGCCAACCGAATGCATGGCGGCGCGAGCCGTATTACGCCCAGCTGCGGCGCTGGGCCGCCGCCTCCCTGGCTCAGGACCGCCTCGTCCTCGTCCATCTCAACACATCCACCACCGTGATCCTGCCCGACCGTGACGTGGCCTTGGGTGTCTTCGAACCCGGCGACAGGATCGTGCGGCGAGATCGCGCCGGCGCCTTCGACGTCGAGAAGGTGAGGGCCGGCGCTTGACCGGGCTGAGGCCACGACGTCTCGCCGGCATCCTGTTCGACAAGGATGGCACCCTCATCGATTTCGACCGGACCTGGGGGCCGGCGGCACATGCGGTCATGGATGATCTGGCCGGGGGCGATCGCGCGCAGCTGAAATCGCTGATGCAGGTGAGTCACTACGTCGAGGAGGAGCGCCGCTTCCTGCCGACCTCGCCTCTCATCGCCGGTTCCTCGGCCGCGTACGGCCCGCTCTGGGCGGCGGTCCTCGGCCGGCCGGCGGGGCCGGATCTCTACGGGGAGATGGACCGGCTGTTCCGACGCGAGGGGCTGGCGCATCTGTGCCCGATCGGCGACCCGGCCGGAATGGCACGCGACCTCGTCGAAGCGGGATACGCCCTCGGCATCGCCACCAACGACGCCGAGGCCTCGGCGCGGGCGCAGGCCGATGCCCTGGGCCTGACACCGCATCTGACTTACGTCGCGGGCTACGATTCCGGGCATGGGGCGAAGCCGGAGCCGGGCATGGTCGGCGCCTTCGCCGCGCATCTCGGCGTCGCGCCGGGGCGGATCGCCATGGTCGGCGATTCGCCCTACGACCTCGTTGCCGGCCGCTCCGCCGGGGCCGTCACCATCGCGGTCTTGAGCGGTCCCCTGGGGGAGGCCGCCCGCGAGGTCATGGCGCCGCTCGCCGACCACGTGATCGGCTCGATCAAGGATCTTGCCGCTCTGCTCGACCGGATCGCCGATTAGCAGGCGCCATCGGTGGCCGTCCCGGAGCGGATGGAAGGGGAATTTTTACCGGTACGCGACCACATTTCCGACCGCCATCGAGAGGCCCTTGGATGCGCTACGCGCCATCCCGTGAGGCCGCGCGATGGCGCTTCGACGATGAGGGGATGGCGCACCACGGAGGCCTCGCCGGTGCGCCAGCCTCCCTGCTTTTCCGGTGAGTATCCGACGATGTTCCGTGACGACCGCACCGGCTTCGAGGGCGGCAGCCCCGCGTCTCCGACGAAGCGCGACATTCTCAGGGGCGTCGCCGGCACGGCCTTCACGGCGGCGCTGCCCTTCATCGCCTCGCCCGCCCTCGCGCAGACGGGGAAGGCACCAAAGCATGTGCTCGTCCTCGGCGCGGGCATGTCGGGCCTGACGGCGGCGCTGGCACTCCTACGGCGTGGCCACCGCGTCACGGTGATCGAGTACCAGGACCGTATCGGCGGTCGCCTCTACTCGCTTCCGCTGAAGAACGGACAGTTCACGGAGGCCGGCGGCGGCCATTTCCGGTCGAACATGCCCTATGTGCTGAGCTATGTCCGGCGCTTCAACCTGCCGCTCCTCAGCCTCAACGACGGTCTTCCGCGCTACATGGTCGGCGGACGGACCGGGACGGGGGCCGACCTCGCGAACTGGCCCTGGCCCGTCTCGCGGGAGGAGCGCAACGTCAGCGTCGCGACGAGCCTCAACCGCTATCTCTACCGGGCCGGGCTCGACACCGATTCGGTGCTCGATTCCCGCTGGCCCGACCCGGATTCGCTCGCCCGCTACGACAACGTGACGGTGGGCGACCTCGTGAAGGGCGTCGGCGCATCGGAGGCCTTCTGCCAGCTCCTCGACGCCCATGGCGGCACCTTCACCAGCCGCTCGCAGGCCCTGGGTGCCATTCCCGACCTCGCCTATCATTTCGGCGACCAGAACGTGTTCCGCATCGAAGGTGGCAACAACCGCCTGCCCATGGCCCTCGCCGGGGCGATCGGCCCGGCCAACATCGTCCTCAAGGCCGAGGTGGTCAGCATCGAGCAGACCGACGGCGGCGTCCGCGTCGGCACCCGGGACGGCCGCGCCTTCTCCGGCGACGCCATCGTGTCCACGATCCCCTTCAGCGTCCTCGGCGGGATCGACGTGAAACCCGGCTGGTCGGAGGGCAAGCGGCGCATGTTCGCCGAAATGGAATGGGACAAGACCGTGAAGGTCATCGTCCAGACCAGGACGCCCTCCTGGCTGTCCAAGAACGTCCACGGCTGGCCCATGGCCGGCGGCGACCGGCCCTGGGAGCGGGTCATCGACATCACCGGCAACGAGACCGGGTCGCATGGCAACGTCTTCTTCTACCTCAACGGCGCGAATGCGGAGGCGATCCTGGCCCGCCCCCGTGAGACGCGCGCCCAGGTGACCGTCGATCAGTTCCGGGCCGACATGCCCGACCTGTTCGACGAGGTGATCACGGTGAAGGATTTCGCCTGGACCGAGCAGCCCTGGATCAAGGGCTCGTTCGGCTCGCCTCCGCTGGGCGGCGGCTGGATGATTCGGGAATGGACCATGCCCGAGGACCGCATCCATTTCGCCGGCGACTTCACCAGCCTGAAGACCGGTTGGGTCGAGGGCGCGATCGAGGCGGGCCTGCGGGCGGCCCGCCAGATCGACCCGCTGGTCGAGGCCGAGGGCCGACCGGTTATCCGTCAGTCGCTCTGACCGCGCGGGGATCTGGCCCGTGCTGCGGACGTCCGCCGCGGCGCGGGGAGACGGCGAAGGGGTGTCCGCATCGTCGTCCGGCTTCAGGTCTCCGAATCGGCGCGGGCCACGTCGCGCCACTTCAGAACGAGATGCTCGAAGGCCGCGATGTCGTGCGCCGGCAGGGTCCCGAGGGTGCGCGCCACATACGCCTTCTGCGCGGCGATGCCACGCGCCGCGATCTCGGTCCCGGCCGGAGTGAGGCGGAGGGCGTGGGAGCGCCGGTCGCCGGGGATGGCATGGCGCTCGACGAAACCGGCCTGGACGAGCCGGTCGATCAATCCCGAGACATTGCCCTTGGTGACGTAGAGGCGCGCGGCGAGGTCCTGCTGCGTCAGCCCCTCGCGTTCGGTAAGCGTCGAGAGCACGTCGAATTGCGGGATGGACAACCCGAGGCCTCGCAGCTCGGCCGTCATCGCGGCGGTCACCCTCCGGTTGAGGCGGATGAAGCGGAACCAGACCCTCAGCGGGTCGTCCGATGCTCCGTCGGGCACGGCGGGGCGGGGCGCTGTGGTGAGGCTCATGTGTCTGCCGCTATAGCAGAAGCGGGCGGCATCGAAAGTGCGGCAAAACTCGCGGGTGGCGTCGGAATGCGAGGCCCGGTAAAGCTTTGGGCTCAGGCGCGCGGGCACGACCTCCCGATGGCGCGGCGATCTCCCGGACAGCGATTTCACCCGTATCATGCGTCGTTCGCTTATCGAGGAGCCCATCACCCGCGCCGGTCCGCTCTCGCGCGGGACCGCGATCCTGTCGGTCCTCGTCACCCTGTTCGCCCTCGTTCTGGTGCGCGATCCGAGGGCGGAGGAGGGCCCCGCCCTGGTGACGCTGGCGTCCGGCCTCGCCCTGGCGGTCGTCGCCATCGCCTTTGCCGTCTTCGCCTTCGTCCGGGTCTGGCGCGAGGGAGCGCGCGGCGTGGGAAGCGCGCTCGCCGGCCTGTTCCTCGCCGCGATCACCCTCGGCTATCCGGTCTTCGTCGGGCTGCGCGGCCTGCGGCTCCCCGCCATCGTCGACGTGACCACCGATACCGATAACCCGCCCGCCTTCTCGCGCTCCCATGCCGCCTTCGCGGCGCGCGAAGGACATTATCCCCCCGATCCGGGGCCGCAGGCGCGAACCGCGCAGCGCGCCACCTACCTGCAGGTCGCCCCGCTCACCCTGGACCTCGACGCCAACGCCGCGTTCGAACTCGCCCGCAAGGCCGCGGTGAACCGCAAATGGCAGATCGTGGAAGCGATCCGCCCCGGAGGCCGCATCGGCAACGGCCGGATCGAGGCGGTGACGCGCGGGCTCATCCTGAACCTCGCCAGCGACGTGACCGTCCGGGTCCGGCCGAGGGCGGACGGCGCCCGGATCGACGTGCGATCGGCATCCCGCATCGGCGACCGCGATTTCGGCGCCAATGCCGACAGCATCCGGGCCTATCTCGACGAGGTCGCCAACCTCGCCATCGCGGTCAAGTAAGCGACCGCGCGATCCGGCGCTTTCCCGCGAGGCCGGTTTCAGGCCGGTCGGTAGGTGCTGTCGAGGCGCGGCGGGCCGTCGGTGACGACGATCCCGCGCTCCACCAGATCCTCCAGATGGGCGAAGACCGAGAGCGCCGCCGCACCCTGGAGGGGCGCGCTCAGGCCCTGGTAGATCACGCCGACGATGGAGCGGATGTCGCGGTCCCCGGCCTCGATCCGTGCCCGGATCGCGCTCTCGCGCTGGCGCCGGTGGGCGAGGAGGCCGCGGACGAAGCGGCGCGGATCGCGCACCGGACCGCCATGGCCCGGCCAGTAGATCGTCTCGTCGCGCCCGCGCAACGCCTCGAGCGACGCCATGTAGGCGCGCATGGAGCCGTCGGGGGGCGCCACGATGGTGGTGGACCACGCCATCACGTGATCGCCCGAGAACAGGGCCGATTCCTCCGGCAGGGCGAAGGCGAGGTGATTCATGGTGTGGCCCGGCGTTGCCACCGCCCGCAGGCTCCAGCCCGGCCCGTCCACCGTGTCGCCCTCCGCCATCTCCCGGTCGGGCCGGTGGTCCCGGTCGGCGCTGGCGTCGAGATGCGGGAACTCGCCCTCGGCGAGGAGCCTGGCGGCGCGATGCTGGCCGCAGCCGACGATGGGCGCGCCCGTCTCCGCCTGCAGCAGGCGGGCGCCCGGCGAGTGGTCGCGATGGGTATGGGTGACGACGATGGCGCTGAGCCGCTCCCCGGCGATGGCGGCGATGAGCGCCGCCACGTGACCGGCATCGGCCGGGCCGGGATCGATGATCGCCACCTCGCCCCGTCCGACGATGTAGCTGCAGGTGCCGCTCGACGTGAACGGACTGGCGTTGGGACAGATCCGCCGGCGCACCAGCGGCGACAGGCTCACCGTCTCGCCGTTCGCCGGCGCCGCACCGTCGAAATTCGGATCCGCCGCGGTGTCGCCGTCGTCGCTGGTCTTGGTCATGCGGCACCTGGGAACGATCACACTCGCGTCCGCCCCTAATCCATCGCGGGGCAAGCCACAACGGACGCCCCGATCAACAGGTGACGTCAGCGGGTGAAGGGCGAGGACACCACGACGCGGACGACGGCAAAACCCGCATCGCCGTCCTGCCGGCGCTGGACGCTGCCGAAGCCTCCGGTCCCGTCACTGGCGCCCATCTGGGCGACCCGGATACGCGGAGCGCGGTCGACCGCTCGGACGGCCTGACGGACATCCTGCTCCGCGGCGCGGGCGTCGGCTTCGCGCCGGACGACGTCGATCTTGCGGTCGATGCTGCGGCGCTCGCGGCGGGAGAGGATACCGGCCTCGCGAAAATCCACCACGGTGAAGCCGCCGGGCCGGGTGGAGACCACCACGCGGGCGCTCGACGGCGTGGCGACCACGTCGCCCACCCGCGCGGTCTGGTCGCGCTCGATCGGCAGAGGCGCCGCCGCCACGCCTTCGGGCTGGCAGGAGCACTGCTCGATGCGCTTCGTGCGGTACAGGTTGGCGACCGCGAGGGCTCGGTAGGGGCGCCCGTCGAGACCGACGGCCCGGTCGAGATCGTTCTGCCTCGCACCCAGCGTGTAGAGGCTGGTGGCGGCGTTGGGGCAAGCCGCGGCACAGGCCGCCTCGTGCAGGGGAATATCGGAGCGGGACGCCAGGCGCCCGAGGGGGAACAGGTAGCCGTCGCAGGCCCGGACGCAGACCGTGCGGGCTCCCAGCGCCGAGGCGGTCAGCGCAGCGGATGCGGCATGGCTCGCACGGGCGGGGACGGGTCGCGTGATCCGAGCGAGGCGGGGCGTCTGGCGCGGCGCCTGGACCGCCGTGATGCGGCTCGGAGTGGGAAGGGAGGCGTAGCGGGGCCGGGCGGGGCGCGGCATCGAAACGGGCGCGGGCTGGGGTTGGACCGCCGGCCCGCGAAAGATCTGTTCGAAAAAGTTGAAGATGCC
Organism: Methylobacterium sp. E-045; assembly: GCF_022829685.1. Taxonomy (GTDB): domain Bacteria; phylum Pseudomonadota; class Alphaproteobacteria; order Rhizobiales; family Beijerinckiaceae; genus Methylobacterium. Next base: position 245,556 of record NZ_JAKSYE010000125.1, on the reverse strand, counting down.
TCCCTGCTCGGAGGCCTGTACCAGGCCCGATCCGGCAACGACACCGCCGAGGCCGAGGACCAGTCCGGCCAGGACCGGGGCGACAAAGCGCGTCTGCGTCGCGAAACTCGTCCGCTTCCTGCCGGGGTTCGTGGACCGCATCGTTCTCTTAACCCTTTGGCAACCATCCGCCAGGACGCCCCTCCTGCCTAAGGCCGACGCGAGCGCCTTCGCAACGGGGGTAGACCACCGAGTTTTGCCGATCGGCAAACGACCGATCCCGCGCCGTCCCGGTCAGCGCACCCGACCGGTGGCCGGATCCGGGATGAGAGGGCGGACCCGATCCCCTTACGGCCACGCGCTTTTTCGAGCCCTCGACACGAGACCGGCGCGACCGGATCGAACTCGGCGCCAGCCCCAATCTTAGCCTTTGTTTTTCATTATAGCCGATGCTATATGCCGTTCTGGGTGCAGTGCGATACCCGTGACTCAGCTCGGCGAAAGACGCGGCATGGACAGGCTCGACGAAGACCGGGGGTGGCGTTTCAGCCGCGAGACGAACGAACAGCCGAGCCTCGGGCGCATGAATGCCAGCATTCCCGTGCTGTCGCAGGGAACCTGGCTGCGGCGGCTGCTGGCTTTCATCGGGCCGGGCTACATGATCTCCGTCGGCTACATGGACCCGGGCAACTGGGCCACCGACATCGCGGGCGGTTCGCAATTCGGCTACACGCTGCTGGCCGTCATCCTGCTGTCGAACCTCATGGCGATCGTGCTGCAGGCCCTCTCGGCCCGGCTCGGCATCGCCACCGGCCGCGACCTCGCCCAAGCCTGCCGCGATCATTATCCCCGGCCGGTCAGCCTCGTCCTGTGGGTCGCCTGCGAGGCGGCGATCATCGCCTGCGACCTCGCCGAGGTCATCGGCACCGCCATCGCCCTCAAGCTGCTCTTCGGCATCCCCCTCGTCCTCGGGGCGATCATCACGGCCCTCGACGTGTTCCTGATACTGCTGCTGATGCGGCGCGGCTTCCGGGCGCTCGAAGCCTTCGTCATCGCGCTGCTGCTGGTGATCTTCGTGTGCTTCGGCATCCAGATCGTGCTGGCCGCGCCTCCGATCCAGGCGGTGCTCGCCGGCTTCATCCCCTCGTCGCAGATCGTCACCAACCCGGCCGCCCTGTACATCGCCATCGGCATCATCGGCGCCACCGTCATGCCGCATAACCTCTACCTGCATTCCTCCATCGTGCAGACGCGGGCCTATCCCCGCACCGAGGACGGGCGCCGGAGCGCCCTGCGCTTCGCGGTGACGGATTCCACCATCGCCCTGATGCTGGCGCTCTTCGTCAATGCCGCGATCCTCATCATGGCGGCCTCGGTGTTCCATTCCACCGGGCGCACCGACGTTCAGGAGATCGAGCAGGCCTACGAGTTGCTCTCGCCGCTGCTGGGAGCCGGGATCGCCTCCACCCTGTTCGCCGTGGCCCTGCTCGCCTCGGGGCTCAATTCCACCGTCACCGCGACGCTGGCCGGCCAGATCATCATGGAAGGCTTCCTGCGCCTGCGCATTCCCGACTGGGCGCGCCGCCTGATCACGCGCGGCATCGCCATCGTCCCCGTCGTCGTCGTGACGGGGCTCTACGGCGAGGATGGCACCGCGCGCCTCCTGGTGCTCAGTCAGGTCGTCCTGTCCATGCAATTGCCCTTCGCGGTGATCCCCCTCGTTCGCTTCGTGTCGGACAAGCAGAAGATGGGAGCCCTCGTCATTCCCCCCTGGCTGAAGGTCCTCGCCTGGGTGATCGCCGCGATCATCGTCGTCCTCAACGTCAAGCTCCTCGTGGACACCGTCACGGGCGCCTGACGCACAGGGTCCGACGCCCGCGCCCCTGACGGGCAGCGGGCGGACACCGCACGGAACACCCCCCACCGGGCCGCCCCCGCGGCGTCGGACGGCAAAGCTTTGCCCGGCTATATAGCACTGGCTATACTATCGAGATGAGGCGTCGATGATCAGCATGAGGAGGATCGCACGGCGGCCCACGGCGCCGTCACGGATCGTCGCCGCCGTTTGCGCTCTCCTGTCGGCCGATCCCGCACGCGCGGACCCCGTCGAGACGGGGGCCGTGGACGATCGTCCGGCGCAGTCGGCTCCCCTCGAGCCCGATCGTCCCCCGTCGATCCAGACGTCGCTCGGCGCATTCGGGGATCCGGGCGGCCTTCGGAGCCTGCTGGCGGCGCGGGGCATCGACTACAACCTGCTCTACACGAACGAGGTTCTCGGCAACGTGTCCGGCGGGGTGAGGCGCGGCGCGATCCATGCCGGCAAGTTCGAGACCGCCGTCACCGTCGATTTCGACCGTCTCGCCGGGTGGACCGGCTGGAGCGGTTTCGCCAACGTCTTCCAGATTCACGACACCGGCGGCTTGCGCGACCGAAGCTTCCAGCGGCTCATCACGGTCAGCAACATCGAAGCCTATCCCTCGACGCGCCTCTCGGAACTCTGGTTGGAGCGGACCTCGGAGGACCGGCACGTCAGCCTGCGCATCGGGCAGCTCGTGGCGGACGGCGAGTTCTTCGCGTCGGAGACGGGCAAGATCTTCCTGAGCAACGACTGGCCGACGATCACGGGGGCGAACCTTCCGAGCGGCGGCCCCGCCTACCCGATTTCGACCCCCGGCATGAGGCTGCGCTGGACGCCCGACGCGTCCGTGTGCGGGCTGCTGGCGATCTTTAACGGTGATCCCGGCGATCAGGCGAGCGTCAACCGGACCGGACTGAATTTTCGCCTGAACGATGCGCCGCTGCTGATGGGGGAAATCCAGTTTCGCGCGACGCCCGGTTCCGACGGGCTCGGCCGGACTCTGAAGCTCGGCGGGTACCGGCATTTCGGACGCTTCGAGGATGTCCGCTACGACCGGACGGGCCTTCCCCTGGCAAACCCCCGCAGCAGCGGCGTGGCACACCGTCATGCCGGCACGAGCGGCGCGTATGCCGTCATGGACGCCCACCTGTATCGGCCGGCAGGCGGCGACGAGGTCGATGGGATCTCCGCCTACGCCCGTCTCTCCACGAGCCCTTCGGACCGAAACCTCATCGATCTCTGGGCGGATGGGGGGATCGTCGTCACGGGCATGGTGCCCGGCCGGCCGAGAGACGCGTTCGGCCTGAGTTTCATCTACGCGCGGATCGGCGCGAACGCCCGGCGCTTCGACCTGGGCCGGATCTCATTCAGCACGGAATTCCACGTCCCGCGCAGCTACGAGGCCACGATCGAGGCGACGTACCTGTTCGCGGTCGCTCCCGGTTGGACGATCCAGCCGGACATCCAATACATCTTCAATCCTGGCGGCGGTACGAGCGACCCGCTTCGCCCTGGCCAGCGCATCAACGGCGGCGCCGTGTTCGGCCTCCGCTCGACGCTCACCTACTGACGCCGCGATCAGCGCCGACGCACATCACGGACGCGCACCGGTATCGGCTGAGGAGCAGGCGAAGCGCCCTCGACAGCCTGTACGAATCCGCGAGCGGCAGCAGCGACCGCATCGAGGAAGCGTCGTGCGAGGGATGCGGCCAGCGACTCTCTCATCAGAATGTATCCGTGCTCGGGAACAGGTGACGAACGCCACATGGGACACCGGGTTCCACCTCAAGGTCAACCGATATGTGGGGCTCTCCTCCGGACACCGGCAAGAGACCCGTCGATATGACGCATGTCCGTGATGCGTGCCCCGCTATGGACACTCTCGAACGGCCCGAGCCCGCGGAACGGCGGGTGAGAGCGTCTGTGGAAAACGAGTGTTTGGATCGATCCGGTCCCGGCGGGCAGCTGCCGAACGTCAATCGTGTCCGCTTTGTGTCGAAGTCAGGAACCGGCCGGACAACTTGGCGTTATTGATGTCATGAGGTCGCGGCACAGGTCGCGCCAGCTTCAAAAGGATCCGGACCATGCTTGGTTGGGCTGTAACATTCCTCGTCGTCGCTCTCGTCGCCGCTCTGCTTGGCTTTGGTGGTATTGCCGGCACGGCCATGGAAGCCGCAAAGCTCGTCTTCTTCGTCGCGATCGTTCTGTTCGCCATCTCGGCCGTCATCGGCCTGATGCGCGGTCGCTCGCCGACGCTCTAACGGGCAACCATGCCGGCGCAGTCGCGCCATTATGGATAAAGACGGAGAAAGCCGCCGGATAGCCCGGCGGCTTTTCTTCAATCGGCATGATCGAAACGGCACCCATCGTGCCGATGCACACGTCCGGCGCGGGATACCTGGTGTAGTTCAGGCTTCGTCAAGGGATTGTCCGGCGGATTCGTCCATCCGGGCGATGAGGTCGCGGAAGCGGTCCGGAACCGGCTGCTGAACGATGGTGTCGTACATGGCCCGCAGGTGCATTCCGATCCGTCTCTGAGTCAGGTCACTCAGGCGGTGGGATTCGGGACCTTCCGGCTTCGGCTCACGTTTCGGCTCCGATCGCCTCTCCTCGTGGGAGATGCGGCCCGTCTCGTCATCGTCCATTCGGTTATCCCCTTGATGCCACGTGGTGGCATCGCCGCGATTGTTTTGCGGCTTGACATAAGTCATGGCTGCACCTGCAACGCAGCGCCATACAATCGGTTCCGGGCTTAGCGGAACACAGCCCATCGATCCGCGTTGTGGCGGTGGCGACCATAAAGAACGGCAGAGCCAAGGGGATCTAATGTCGACAGCTCAACTCGTCGTGCAACATCTGCCGTACCTGCGCCGCTACGCGCGGGCGCTGACCGGCAGCCAGGTCGCCGGCGATGCCTATGTGGCCGCCACCCTGGAAACGCTTGTGAACGAGCCGGACACGTTGGGACGCAGCACCAACGTCAAGGCCGACCTGTTCCGCGTCTACACGCGAATCTGGAATTCCCTCTCGGTCAACGGACAGAGTGATCACGTTCAGCATGATCTGCCCGCCGAGGTGCGCCTCGGCCAGATCACGCCGCTGCCGCGTCAGGCCTTCCTCCTGTCCTGCCTCGAGGGCTTCTCCGAGGAGGATGCCGCCGTGATCCTCGAGGTCGACGTCAGCCAAGTGCGCGACCTCGTCGACGAAGCGGGTCGGGAACTGGCGGCGGACATGGCGACGGAGATCCTCATCATCGAGGACGAGCCGCTGATCGCCATGGACCTCGAAGCCCTCGTGGAAGGCCTCGGTCATAACGTGATCGGCGTCGCGCGCACGCGGACCGAGGCGATCAAGATCGCGTCGGAGGGATCGCGTCCCGGCCTGATCCTGGCGGACATCCAGCTCGCCGACGGCTCTTCAGGCCTCGACGCCGTCAACGACCTCCTGAAGACCTTCGAGGTTCCGGTGATCTTCATCACCGCCTATCCCGAGCGGTTCCTTACCGGAGAGCGTCCGGAACCCGCCTTCCTCATCGCCAAGCCGTTCCAGCCCGCCAACGTGTCGGCCGTGATCAGCCAAGCGCTGTTCTTTCAACAGAGCGCCCGGCGGCGCGAGAAGACGGCCTGACGCACGGCGCCACATTCCGCAGCAGGTCTTGAGCGAAACGAAGAAAGCCCCGGTCAGCGACCGGGGCTTTTCTGTTGGCAGGTGGCTCGTCGGGGCATGAAAAAACGGGCCGGACAGGGTCCGGCCCGTAAAAAGTTTCCGGCCAATGCACAAGGGAATGCGGGGGAGGACCAGGCGGCCGGGTGACCTGACAACGAGCCGGATGCAACACGGTTCCAAGAAATGCGCCGTCCGTCATTTTACGGATTGCCGTGATTTTTATGCCACGGTCCCGGGCGAGAGAGCCGCCATTCATCGAAAAGTTTATGCAGCAAACACGATCTTGTTTACTGGCCGTAAAGTTTTTAGACCAGTCAAGGAACCGGTGACCGGCTCTTTCCGTTGTCCAGCATCCTGTCAAGCTCCGTTTGGAGATTACGGCAATGCTTCGGTCGGGTCTGGTCCTGAGTGTCGGTGGCCCTGCGCTGCTCCTGACGATGCTCGTACATCCCATCCTGCAGCGCGAGGCGGACCTTCGTTCGCCCCCCGGTGCCGTCACACGGCAGGCGCCCGCGGCCGTCAGCCCCGCCGTCATCGTTGCCCCATCCGGACCGACCACGGTCAAGGGTGCGGCGATCCGGATCTCGACGGCACACACCGAAGAGCGCCGGACTCCTGCAATGTCGTCCGACCAGGATTCCGCGCAGACGGAGAAGCCGGTGCTCAAGCCGCGCCGGACGATGCGGGATGGCTGCGAAGGAGCGATCAGTTCGTTGGCTGGCCCCGAGGCCCGTCGCATGATTCCGGGACGCTGCATCGCCTGACCGCCTCTCGCTCCACCCCGAGCGACACGAAAAACCCTTCGCGAACAAGCGAAGGGTTTTTTCGTGTCGATAGCGATCCTTGAGAAACGGCGTCGTTTGCCGAAGCGTGCCCGAAATAAAAAAGGCGCACACCGGAAAAACCGATGCGCGCCTCGTTTCGCTCTCGATCCGGACCTTAGTCTTCGCCGTGGCGTCCGGGGGTCGTCGACTGGCCGCCTTTGCGCCCCGCCGAGGAAGCGAGTTCTCGATCCTGGGAGAAGGAACGCTTCTCCGCCGGGACGCTTCGTCCACCCTTGCTCGCGATCTCGCGTTGCCGCTCCAGATCCATCGATGCAAAACCTCGCTTCGAGGTAGAATTTCCTGATGCCATCAGCGCCTCCTCAGCATGTGGTTCTCGAACAGAACAACCTTCGCCAATATCGATGGTTCCTCGGCCCACGTTGCCGAAGACAAATGGCCGCCTCCATCTGGCAGGGCACGGACCATCACTGTCGTCACCTGCCTCGGCGCAGGGAGAAATCAGCTCCGCCCTGCGGTCGGGCACTGCCGTGGCGTGGCGCCACCGCACCGCCTCGGCCAGCCTGGTGACGCGAAGGCATGCGCCAGGATGGGGCAGGGCTGGACAATGCGTGAGCAAACCGCATGGATGCGCGGGACGTAAAGGCGCCCGGAGGGCGGCGCCGGTCAGCGCAACGCTCAGAATGGTCCATGCATCATGACCCTCGACACGGAGGTCTCTTCCCTTCGACAGGTACCGTTGTTTCGCGGTGTCGAGCCGTCGCGCCTGAAGCTCCTCGCCTTCACCAGTGAGCGGGTTCATTTCGAGGCCGGCCAGCAGCTCTTCGCCCGAGGCGACGTGGCGGATGCCGCCTACCTTCTTCTGGAAGGCTCGGCGGCCGTCACCATCGAAGGATCGCTCGGCCCGTTCCGTCTGGCCCTCCTCGGGCCGAATGCCCTCGTGGGCGAGATGGGCATCCTGGCCGATCAGCCGCGCTCGGCCACCGTCCAGGCGGACACTCCCGTGACGGCCCTGCGGATCGATCGGACCGTCTTCCTCGAACTCCTGGCTCAGTTCCCGCAGATCAGCATCGCCGTGATGCGAGAACTCGCGCTACGGCTCGAACATACGAACCAGCAACTGGCGGAACGCCGCGCCTGAATCGGGACCGTCATTCCGTCGGGTAGGTGATGAACTCCATCAACGACCCGTCCGGATCGCGAAAATAGACGCTGATTCCCGTGCCGGCCGCCCCGTTGCGTTCCACGGGGCCGAGTTCGATCGGAACGCCCCGCGCTGCGAGATGCGCCATCGCGTCGTCGATGGACCCCGACCAGCGAAAGCACAGATCGCTGCCGCCGGGCATCACCGGCCGTTCGGCCAGGGGCGTCGGCGACAGGCCCGGACCGTGGACGTTCAGCTGAACGCCGCCGAACCGGTAGGCGACCCCTTTCCCACGGGGGATCACCTCGGCCCCGAGCACATCGCGATAGAACGCGGTGGACCGCTCCCAATCCGAGACATGGATCACGCAATGGTCGAGATGAATCGCCGGCCCGACGTCGGCGAGGGGTTCCTCGATCTCCGGAACGGTGAGCGTCTGAGTATCGGCCATCGCCCCTGCGCCTCGGTTTCCGGCGGCTTGGCCGCGTGCCCGCCACCATGCCTCCTGCCGCCGGAGGGAGCAACGCGACTTCGAGAGATCCTCAGCGAAAGGCTCACCTGAAGTGTTCTATGTCATCGCAGGTTACCGTTGGGACGGTCTCGCCGACATCATCGTTGACCTCGACCTGAGAACGGGTCCCGGAACGGCGTTTCCCGTGGCCAGGCGGCCTCCCGCCGGGATGCGGGTGGAGCCGATCGCGCGCGATGGCAGATGGCTCGGGGTGGGCGTGCTGAATGCGCAAGGTCAGCCGAGCCAGACGGGCGGGTTCCGCGAGCACGACCTCTCGTAAATCCGGCAGGATGGCCATGTTCCCTCCAGCTGAGACGTGAAAGACACAACATCAGAGGCCACCGGACGGTAGTCATGAGGGCAATGATCCGCCCGACGACCACTCTCGTGGAGCCCTCGATGCCTCTTCGCCGCGTCTTTCTCAGCCTGCTCGTCATCGCTCCATTGGCCGCGTGCAATTCCCGTGGCCCCGTGACGGTCGCACAGGACGACGAGGCTGCGTGGTATACCGGTTCGATGCCCGACAAGCCCTACGACGTCCCGTTGGTGGATACGTCGCGGCTCGACCCGAAGTACCGTCGCCAGGTCGTGCGCTACACGGGCGCGGAGAAGCCGGGCACCATCGTCGTCGATATCGACAACCGTCAGCTCGCCCTGGTGCAGGAGGACGGCACGGCCCGTCAGTACGGCATCGGCGTCGGCAAGCTCGGCTTTTCCTGGAAAGGCGAGGCCAAGGTCGGCCGCAAGGGCGTGTGGCCGGACTGGAGCCCCACCACCACGATGGTCTCCCTCAACCCCGACCTGCCGCGGACCCGCAAGGGCGGCGTCGACAACCCGCTCGGGGCCCGCGCGCTCTACCTCTACCAGAACAACCGGGACATCCTGTTCCGCATCCACGGCACCAACGAGCCGTGGAGCATCGGCGAGCAGATGTCGTCCGGCTGCGTCCGCATGCTGAACGAAGACATCGTCGACCTGTTCGAGCGCGTTCCCGTCGGCACGCGGGTGCTGGTCAGGCGCAACGGCAAATATCGGGTCTGAGGCGAGTATCGGGTCCGAGCAGGGGGCCGAGGCCGCGGCAACCGCGGGGTACGGCCGCGCCGACGCCCCTCGATCCTCGGGCGAGGTCCGCCGGGAGCGAGACTTGCCCGCATTCCGGTGGAACCGTCCGGGCTCGCGGTCTCGGACCCGTTCTTCGGACGGCGCGTATCGGGCGTGTCGAGGTATGACAAACCCGGGCTCCCGTTACATGCAACGCCCCCGGGACGGCCGTTCATCTTGCGTTGCAGCATGCAATGGTCCAACGCGGCATCTAGGGGTATGATATCCCGACGTGCTGCAAGCGGATCAATGACGATGGCGAAGTGGGTCTACTCGTTCGGCGACGGCAAGGCGGAGGGTCAATCCTCCATGCGCAACCTCCTCGGAGGTAAGGGCGCGAACCTTGCCGAGATGTCCAATCTCGGGCTCCCAGTCCCTCCGGGCTTCACCATCACCACCGAAGTCTGCACCTGGTACTACGACAACGGCCGCCAATACCCGGCCGAGCTGAAGGCCGAGGTCCAGGCCGCCCTCGATGCGGTCGGCGCCCTCACCGGGCGCGGCTTCGGCGATCCCAAGAACCCGCTCCTCGTCTCCGTCCGCTCCGGTGCCCGCGCCTCCATGCCGGGCATGATGGACACAGTGCTGAACCTCGGTCTCAACGACATCACCGTCGAGGCCCTGGCCGAGGGCGCCGGCGATCCGCGCTTCGCCTACGATTCCTACCGCCGCTTCATCACCATGTACTCGAACGTGGTCCTCGACGTGGAGCACCACGCCTTCGAGGAGGCGCTGGAGCACTACAAGGAGACCAAGGGCTTCAACCTCGACACCGAACTCGGTGCCGAGGACTGGAAGCACATGATCGGTCTGTACAAGAAGATCGTCCGCGACGAGCACGGCTCGGACTTTCCGCAGGACGCGGAAGACCAGCTCTGGGGCGCCATCGGCGCGGTGTTCAGCTCCTGGATGATCCCGCGCGCGAAGAAGTACCGCGAACTCAACAACATCCCCGAGAGCTGGGGCACGGCGGTCAACGTCCAGGCCATGGTGTTCGGCAACATGGGCGACACCTCGGCCACCGGCGTCGCCTTCACCCGCAACCCCTCCACCGGCGAGCGGGCGCTCTACGGCGAGTTCCTCATCAACGCCCAGGGCGAAGACGTGGTGGCGGGCATCCGCACGCCGCAGGACATCACCGAGAAGGCGCGGATCGAGGCCAAGTCCGACAAGCCGTCGATGGAGCGGGCGATGCCCGAATCCTACGCCGAGCTGGTGCGGATCTACGGGCTCCTCGAGACCCATTACCGCGACATGCAGGACATGGAGTTCACCATCGAGAGCGGCAAGCTCTGGATGCTCCAGACCCGCAACGGCAAGCGCACCGCCAAGGCGGCCTTGCGCATCGCCGTCGATCTCGCCGCCGAAGGCCTGATCACCGAGGAGGAGGCGATCGGCCGGGTCGAGCCCGCGGCCCTCGACCAGCTGCTCCACCCCACCATCGACCCGAAGGCCGAGCGCAAGATCATCGCCTCCGGACTGCCGGCTTCGCCGGGGGCCGCCACGGGCGAGATCGTGTTCAATTCCGAGGATGCCGAGGCCGCCCGCAAGGCCGAGCGCAAGTGTATTCTCGTGCGGATCGAGACGAGCCCCGAGGACATCCACGGGATGCACGCCTCCGAGGGCATCCTCACCACGCGCGGCGGCATGACCTCGCACGCCGCCGTGGTCGCCCGCGGCATGGGCAAGCCCTGCGTCTCGGGCGTCGGCACGATCCGCGTCGACTACAAGGCCGGCACCCTCACGGTGGCGGGCACGGTGCTGAAGGCCGGCGACAAGATCACCATCGACGGGTCCACCGGCCAGGTGCTCCTCGGCGAAGTGAAGATGCTGGAGCCTTCGCTCTCCGGTGAATTCGCGACCCTGATGGGCTGGGCCGACAAGGTCCGCACCATGAAGGTGCGCACCAATGCGGACACGCCCACCGATGCCCGCGCCGCCCGCAATTTCGGCGCGGAAGGGATCGGCCTGTGCCGCACCGAGCACATGTTCTTCGAAGGGGACCGGATCGTCGCCGTTCGCGAGATGATCCTCGCCGACGACGTCGAGGGCCGTCGCTCGGCCCTGGCGAAGATCCTGCCCTATCAGCGCCAGGACTTCGTCGAGCTGTTCACGATCATGTCCGGCCTGCCGGTGACGATCCGCCTGCTCGACCCCCCGCTGCACGAATTCCTGCCCCACACCGATGCGGAGGTGCAGGATGTCGCCAAGAGCACCGGCGTGTCCGAGGAGAAGCTCCGCCGCCGGATGACCGAGCTGCACGAGTTCAATCCGATGCTCGGCTTCCGCGGCTGCCGCCTTGCCATCGCCTTCCCCGAGATCGCCGAGATGCAGGCCCGCGCCATCTTCGAGGCCGCCGTCCAGGCCGCCAAGGAGACGGACGCCCCCGTCACCGCCGAGATCATGGTTCCGCTCGTCTTCACCCAGATGGAGTTCGACATCGTCAAGGCGCGCATCGACGCCATGGCGAAGGCCGTCACCGAGGAGACGGGCGCGGCGCTGTCCTATCAGGTCGGCACCATGATCGAGTTGCCGCGCGCGGCCCTTCGCGCCGGTGACATCGCCAAGACCGCCGAGTTCTTCTCCTTCGGCACCAACGACCTGACGCAGACCGCCCTCGGCATCTCCCGCGACGATGCCGCGACGTTCCTCGGGGCCTATACCCAGAAGGGCATCCTGTCCGCCGATCCGTTCATCTCGATCGACCAGGAAGGCGTGGGCGAACTCGTCCGCATCGGTGTCGAGCGGGGCAGGGCGGTCCGCCCCGACATCAAGCTCGGCATCTGCGGCGAGCATGGCGGCGATCCGGCCTCGATCCATTTCTGCCAGGAGGTCGGCCTAGATTACGTGTCGTGCTCGCCCTACCGCGTGCCGATCGCGCGCCTCGCCGCGGCTCAGGCCGCCCTGGCCACGCGGGACAAGACCCCCGGCTGAGCGCCGCACCGTCCGGACAGCCAGACGGGACAGGGCGGCCGGTGGCCGCCCTTTTTCTTTGGCCCGTTCCCGGGCGCGATTGTCCACAGACCCTTCGGCACGATGCGCGTCGAAAATGTCGTTGAACAAATCTCTGAAAACCCGGTGAACCGATGTCGTTTCGGCACGTTGACTGCTAGTGCCAGTCCAAAGCGCGACGACGCTCCCGGCTGGGTGGGATGGCATTGAACGCGCGGGAACGCCGACCATGAGCGACTCGAGCCAACCTCCTGTATTTCTCTCCGAAACCCCGCATGCCGTGCCCGTCCCTCGGGTCGTCCAGCAGGCCTATCTCTGGGTCGTCTCGGCGCTCGGCGGTCTTGCGACCATCGCCCTTCTCGTCTTCGCCGTCGCGACGCAGAGCAATGCCGATGCGGATCGCATCGCAGGGGCCAAAGGGGGCTCCAGCATCGATGCTCTCGTGGGCGCCCTGGCGGTGACGCACGGTCGACCCGGAAACCTCTGATCGCCCGGCAAGACGTCAGGACGATGTGCGGTGACCGATCGAGGTCTACCGGAGACGCGATCGCGCGCGTCGTCTTAAGACACTCGCAACCATAACGCCCGATAGTTTGGAACATACCTTCTGGTCGCTCCTGCGCGTGACCAGCGAGGCTAGGTCCCCAACCGGGTTGTTTGGTCGTGAGTACGAAACGCGTTCGCCGCCCCTGCCGACGGCCCTGGTTTCGCGCCTCCATGGTGCCGTGGACCCTCGCCCTCGGATTCGTCGTCTCCTTCACCGCAAGCGCCGGAACCGACCCTTCCGCCGCCGGGCTGACGGGGCAGGGCGGAGCGAGGATCGCCCTGCGGCTCCCGCACGATACGCCGGGACTCCGTCGCCGTGTCGACGCCAGGGCGACGGAGCGGCTCTATCCGAACCATGAGGCGGGTGCCCGCCAGGACGTGACGGTGCCCGTCGTCAGGGTCGGCCTGTCAGGCGCCGAGACCGGCCTTCTGGTCCCCGGCTCCGCGGTCTGGTCGCCCGACCTCGAACCGGCTTCGGGTTTCACGCTCCCGCACGAGATGACCGGCGAGGAAGAGGCCGACGAACCGTCGGACGGCGCCACACCGGCCATCCCGCGCGCCATCGCCCTGTCGTCGACGACACCGGCCCCGGCGGATGCCACCCCGATCGAGGTCGCGGCGGCGAGCCTCATGATTCCCGGATTCTCGCCTCGAAAGGATCTCGGCGCCGGCATCGCCGAGGTCGCCCCCGAGGACGCCCGGCACCGCTATGCCGACCTGATCGTTCCCGATTCCCTCGACCGCGAGCAGCGCTGCCTCGCCGAGGCGGTGTATTTCGAAGCCCGGAGCGAGCCCGAGGACGGCCAGGCGGCCGTCGCCCAGGTCGTGCTCAACCGCGTGAAGAGCGGCCTCTACCCGTCGAATGTCTGCGGCGTCGTCTACCAGAACCGCCACCGCTACATGGGCTGCCAGTTCTCCTTCGCCTGCGAGGGCAAGTCCCTGCGCATCACCGATGGCCCCTCCTGGCAGAGCGCCACCCGCATCGCCAGCGCGGTGATCGAAGGCCGCACCTATCTGAGCGAGGTCGGCGGCGCCACGCATTACCACGCCGATTACGTGAAGCCGGGCTGGTCCAGGCGCTTGAAGAAGATGGACGTGATCGGCCGTCACATCTTCTACCAGCTGAAGCGCGGCCAGACCTGAATCCGGTTTAACGCTCCGTGAATCGACATCGCTCGCTTTACTTAAGCAGAATGAAAATTGCGTAGTCTTAAGCCAGGGTTAATTTTACCCTGATCTGCGATAGAGCTTGCTCCGAGGGCAACTTGACCGCCTCTAATGCGTCGAAGGATGCACGCCGACGTCAGGCGCGCGCCGATCACATCGCATTTCAGTGTCGAGGATTCGAGCATGACCGCGCCGGTCGCCCATTTCACGCTTTCTACCTTCGCCGTTGCCGGCGTCCTGCTCGGTGCGGCGATGTTCGCGCCATCGGCTCAGGCCGGGGGATGCGGGGGAGCCGAATGCTACCGGCATGTCACGACCCCTCCCGTCTACGACACCGTGTCCGAGCGCGTTCTTGTCCGCCCCGCCCGCACCGTCTACCGCTCGATTCCCGCGGTCTACGAGACCGTCGCCGAACAGGTCCAGGTCTCGCCCGGCGGCCGCGTCTGGCAGACCCGGCGTGACGCCTACGGCGAGCTGATCGGCTGCTGGGTCGAGATCCCGCCGCGCTTTGCCGTGCGCCACCGCCGGATCCTGGCCCAGCCCGGCCAGACCATCCCCGAGACGATCCCCGCTGAATACGCCAGCGTTCAGCGCTCCGTCCTGGTCTCGCGCGGCCGGTCCGGCTGGGTGCCGGCGCATGGCGGTCCGGGTTATGGCGGGCTCGGTTATGGCGGCCCCGGTTATGGGATCTCCCCCCGCGCCCCGCTCATCGGCTCGATCCCCGACGCGTTCGGCATCACCGGCGCCAGTTCGGCCGATGTCGGAGTTGGGCTCGGCTTCTCCACCGGCAGCATCTACGACGGCTATTGATCGACCGAGGGGCGATGCCTCCCCGGCCCCGGACGCATCCGCGTTCGGGGCCGGCTTGATTCATGCCCGCCCTGCCACAGGTCATCACCGTGGCGTGAGGAGACCGACGGACATGGCGACCTTCAAGGCATGGGTGATCGAGAAGGGCGAAGCGGGCCAGACTCTCCGCTTCACCGATTTCGACGAGGTGAACCTGATGGAGGGAGACGTCACCGTCCGGGTCACGCACTCGACCCTCAACTACAAGGACGGACTGGCGATGACCGGTCGCTCGCCCGTGGTGCGCCGCTTCCCCATGATCCCCGGCATCGATTTCTCCGGCATCGTCGAGAGCTCGGAGCATCCGGACTACAAGCCCGGCGATGCAGTGGTGCTCACGGGCTGGGGCGTGGGTGAGAGCCATCTCGGCGCCTATGCCGAGCGCGCGCGGGTGAAGGGCGATTGGCTCGTGCCGCTGCCGGACGGACTGAAACCCGAAGAGGCGATGGCGGTCGGCACCGCCGGTTACACCGCCATGCTCTGTCTCATGGCCCTCGACGCCCATGGACTCACACCCTCCGATGGACCCGCCATCGTCACCGGCGCCTCGGGCGGCGTCGGGTCGGTGGCGGTGGCGCTTCTGGCAAAGGCCGGTTGGCACGTCATCGCCGTCACCGGTCGCGCCGGCGAAGCGGAATACCTCACTTCCCTCGGCGCCTCCGAGATCCTGGACCGGGCCGAACTCGCCAATCCCGGCAAACCCTTGGCAAAGGAGCGCTGGGCCGCCGGGATCGATGCGGTGGGCTCGACGACCCTCGCCAATCTCCTGGCCGCCACCAAGGCCGACGGGGCCATCGCGGCCTGCGGCCTCGCCGGCGGCATGGACCTGCCGACATCGGTGGCGCCTTTCATCCTGCGCGGCGTCACCCTGTTCGGCATCAACAGCGTCACCACGCCCCTGCCCAAACGCAAAGACGCCTGGGCGAGGATCGCGAGGGATCTCGACCGTGACCTCCTCGCCAGAATGACGAGCACCGTACCTCTCGCCCAGGTCGGGGCGCTCGCCGAAGACATTCTCGCCGGGCGGACCCGGGGCCGCACCGTCGTCACCATCGGCTGAGGGCAAGCGGAACCGTTTCGGCCCCGGAGCATTGCCGTTTCCATGAGCAGTGCATTCGTCAAAGAGCGTGAGGGCGGCGAAGCCTTCGAGGATCTTCCCGATCGTCCAATCTCGCCCCACCCCAATTTCGTCACCCCCCAGGGCCTGGCCCAGATGGAGGCGGAGGTGGCGCGGCTGCAATCGGAGTTCTCCGCGCTGACGCCGGGCGCCAAGGCCGACGAGGCCCGCGTGACCCGCGACCTCGCCTACTGGACCGCCCGGCTCGGCTCCGCCGAACTGGTGGAGCCCATGAGCGGCGACACCGTGCATTTCGGCTCCACCGTCTCGATCGTCAAAGAGGACGACACCAAGCAGACCTTCCGCATCGTCGGCGAGGACGAGGCCGATCCGGCGAAGGGATCGATCTCCTACGTGTCGCCCATGGCCAAGGCGCTCACCGGCAAGAGCATCGGCGACAGCGTCGAGGTGAACGGGCACGAGGTGGAGATCGAGTCGATCGCCTGATCGGCGCGCAGGTCAGTCTCGGGGCGAGTCCCTTCGCACGGTCTACGCCAAGCCGATACTTCGCCCGGCACGGGTCCGCGTTGCACCCCTCGTCGATGGAGTGAGCACGATGGCGAAAGTTCTGGTTCTCTACTACTCGTCCTGGGGACATGTGGAGCAGATGGCGCACGCTGTCGCGGAAGGTGCCCGCGAGGCCGGCGCCGAGGTCAGCGTGAAGCGCGTGCCCGAACTCGTTCCCGACGATGTCGCCAAGCAGTTCCACTACAAGCTCGACCAGCCGGCGCCCATCGCCACCGTGGACGAACTGGCCGATTACGACGCGATCATCTTCGGCACGCCCACGCGCTACGGCAACATGGCCGCCCAGATGAAGCAGTTCATCGACCAGACCGGCGGTCTCTGGGCCCAGGGCAAGCTGATCGGCAAGGTCGGTTCGGTCTTCACTTCCACCGCCTCCCAGCATGGCGGACAGGAGACGACGCTCACCAGCTTCCACACCGTGCTCTTCCATCACGGCATGGTCGTCGTCGGTCTGCCCTACTCCTTCGCCGGGCAGAACGGTCTCGAGCAGGTGAAGGGCGGCACGCCCTATGGCGCGTCCACGATCGCCGATGGCGACGGAAGCCGCCAGCCGGCCAGCATCGAACTCGATGGCGCCCGATATCAGGGCAAGCACGTCGCCGGCATCGTCGCCAAGCTCGTCCGCTGAACGCGATTCACGACGGAGGGGCTCTCACGCATCACGCGGAGCCTCGTCACCGGCGGACGACCTGCGCCCCAAAAAGGATCTGCGCCCAAGAAAAA
Source organism: Methylobacterium sp. E-045 (assembly GCF_022829685.1). Lineage (GTDB taxonomy): Bacteria > Pseudomonadota > Alphaproteobacteria > Rhizobiales > Beijerinckiaceae > Methylobacterium. The sequence goes on along the minus strand of NZ_JAKSYE010000125.1, from coordinate 228,633 downwards.
AGGCTCGGATGAAATCCGAGCCTTGAAGGGGAGAAGGTCATTTGGGGGCTGAACCGACCTTCGTGAATCAAAAACGTGCTCGTGGCGGGTGAGTTCCGCGACATCGGAAAAAAATTTTAGCGGGGTGCCGCGGCCCGGCGCAGGCGATCGTTGATCGCGTCGCCGAGCCCGATCTGGGGAACCGGAGCGACGGCGATGGTGCCGGTCCCCGCCTCATCCAGGCGGCGCAGGGCCGAGAACAGGGCAGCGGCCGCTTCCCGCAGGTCGCCGGTTGCGCTCAGGTTCAGGCGCGCCGTCGCCGTCTCCGTTCCGGGCGGGTCCACGGGGCCGAAGAGGAGAACCGCTTCGTGCGGTTCCACCCGCGACGCGTCGAGGCGCACGGCGGCCCGCGGTGCGTAATGGGAGGCGAGGAGGCCGGGACCGATCGGCGTCTCGCCGGTCTCCTGAGCGCCGTCGAGGGCAAGTCCCAGAACCACCTCGACTGCCTCCCGCGTCACGCCGCCGGGACGCAGCAGGCGCGCGCCACCGTCGAGACAGGCGATGACCGTCGATTCCAGGCCGACCGACGTACTTCCTCCGTCGAGGATCGCGGCGATGCGGCCGTCGAGATCGGCGAGGACGTGCTCCGCCCGCGTCGGACTCACACGGCCCGAACGATTGGCGGAGGGCGCCGCCACCGGCCGCCCGACTTTTCGCAGCAGGGACAGGGCGACGGGATGGGTCGGGACGCGCAGGGCCACGCTGGGCAAACCGGCGCGCGCCAAGTCGCTGACGGTTCCCCCCGATGCCACCGGGACGACGAGCGTCAGCGGACCGGGCCAGAACGCCTCCGCGAGACGCAGAGCGATCCCGTCGAACACGCCTTCGCGACGGGCAGCGTCGAGACCGGGCACATGGGCGATCAGCGGGTTGAAGCTCGGCCGCTCCTTGGCGGCATAGATCCGCGCGACGGCGGCCGCGTCGGAGGCATCGGCGCCGAGGCCGTAGACCGTCTCGGTGGGGAAGGCGACGAGCCCGCCGTTCCGCAGGACTTGCGCGGATCGCTCGATGCCGGCCTCGTCCGTGTCCAGCCTCAGCGTCCCGCCGGGGATTGACCCGAGATCGTTCATATCTAAACTATCCCATGCCTGAGGGGCGTCGCGCTCGGTGCCGCATCCGCGATGGGGACTGCCTATCCCCGCGAACCCGTCTTGCCTATGCCTGGGGGCACATGGCGCGACAGGCCGTATCGCCGGGTCGGTTCGCGCGTCAAACTCAGGGTAAGCGTCGCTCGAGACGACGCGGGAGGAGCATCCATGACCTATCGCACGCCGGTTGCCGACATCAGCTTCGCCTTGCGCCACGTGGCGGGGCTCGACGCCGCCATCGCCTCGGGAGCCCATGGCGACCTGACGATGGAGGATGCCGACGCGATCCTGCAGGAGGCGGGCCGGGTGGCGGATGCGGTGATCGCGCCGCTCAACCCGGTGGGGGACCGCCAGGGCGCCCGTCTCGCCGACGGCGAAGTCACCACGTCGCCGGGCTGGCGCGAGGCCTATCGCACCTGGATCGAGGGCGGCTGGAACGGTCTCAGCGCCGAGGCCGATCACGGCGGCCAGGGCCTGCCCCTCCTGCTGAACGCCGCCTGCAGCGAGATGTGGAATGCCGGCAGCATCAGCTTCGCCCTGTGCCCGCTCCTCACCGCCGGCGGGATCGAAGCCCTGGCCAAGCACGGTTCCGACGATCTCAAGGAGCGCTACCTCGAAAAACTCGTCTCCGGCGAGTGGACCGCCACGATGAACCTCACCGAGCCGCAGGCGGGTTCGGATCTGTCGCTGCTGCGCAGCCGGGCGGAGCCCGCGGGCGACGGGACCTACCGGATCGTCGGCTCGAAGATCTACATAACCTACGGTGAGCACGACCTGACCGACAACATCGTCCACCTCGTCCTCGCCCGGCTGAAGGATGCGCCGGCCGGCACGCCGGGCATCTCCCTGTTCCTGGTGCCCAAGATCCTACCCGACGGCAGCCGCAACGACCTGCGCTGCTCCGGCCTGGAGCACAAGCTCGGCATCCACGGCTCGCCCACCTGCTCCATGGCCTTCGGCGACCGGGGCGGCGCCACGGGCTGGCTCATCGGTGAGGAGAACCGGGGCCTCGCCTGCATGTTCACGATGATGAACTCCGCCCGGCTCAATGTCGGGCTGCAGGGCGTCGGCGTCGCCGAGCGCTCCTACCAGCAGGCCCTGGCCTATGCCCACGACCGGCGCCAGGGAAAGGCGGCCGGCTCGTCGGATCCCGTCAGCCCCATCGTCGCGCATGCGGACGTGCAGCGCATGCTGCTGACGATGAAGGCCTATACGGCGGCGGCGCGCGGCATCTGCTACCTCACGGCGGAAGCCCTCGATGCGGCGAGCGGGGCCGAGTGCCAGGCCGGGCTCGACCGGGCGTCGCTGCTGACCCCCGTGGCCAAGGCTTTCTCCACCGACATCGCCAACGAGGTGACGTCGCTGGGCGTCCAGGTCCATGGCGGCATGGGCTTCGTGGAGGAGACGGGCGCCGCCCAGCATATGCGCGACGCGCGCATCCTCGCCATCTACGAGGGCACCAACGGCATCCAGGCCATCGACCTCGTGGCGCGCAAGATCTCCCTGAACGGCGGGGCGACGGTGCGGGCGCAGCTCGCGGCGATGCGCCGGGTCGCGGAGGCCGTGCAGAAGGACGCGACGCCGGCCTTTGGCCATCTTGGGCCGCGCCTGCGTGCCGGGATCGAAAGCCTCGACCGGGCGACGAGCTTCCTCCTCAAGGCGCTGGCCTCGAACCGGCCGGAGGAGGCGCAGGCCGGAGCGACGCCGTATCTTCGCCTGTTCGGCCTCGCGCAGGGGGCGGCCTGCCTCGCCCGCGCGGCGCTGGCGTCGAACGCCGCCCTGAGGGCCGGCGAGACCGATCCCGCCCACGGCGCCCGCATCGCGCTGGCGCGGTTCTTCGCCGAGAACCTCCTCACGGCGGCGGGCGGGCTGGAACAGAGCGTCGTCGACGGCGGCGGTTTCACCCAGGACGGTATGCTGGCTTTGGCGGGGTGAGACCGGAAGACCCTCCCCCCAACGGACCTCGGGCCTGCCCGAGTCCGCACTCGAGTACTCAAGTCGTGCAAGCCCGACTTGAGGTGGGAGGGGGCCTGCGGAGCAGGCGGAAGAGGGGACGACCTCTCCGGACGGCGCGCTCCCCTCTCCCGACCCGCTTTCGCGGGCCACCCCCTCCCGCAGGGGGGAGAGGGACGAGCCGCCGGACGGGAGAACCAGCGCGGAAAGCGAGGACAGACATGAGCGAACACGTCGCGATCCAGGACACGCCGGAGGGTGTCCGCCTCATCCGCGTCGACCGGCCGGAGAAGAAGAACGCGCTCACCGGCACCATGTACGATGCCATGCGCGAAGCGCTCGCGCAGGCGGACGCCTCCGACGCCATCCGGGCGATCGTCTTCGCCGGGGCGGCGGGCGCGTTCAGTGCCGGCAACGACATTGCCGATTTCGTCGCCGGTGCGCGAAAACCCTTCACCGAGGCGCCGGCCCTGCTCTTCATCCGCCAGCTCGCCCGGACAACGACGCCGATGGTGGCGGCGGTGGATGGGATCGCGGTGGGAATCGGCACGACGCTGACCCTGCATTGCGACCTCGTCTATGCAAGCCCGGCCACGCGGTTCCGGATGCCGTTCGTGGAACTCGGCCTCGTGCCGGAAGCGGCCTCGTCCTACCTGCTGCCGCGCCGCGTCGGCCTCCTGAAGGCCACCGAGTTCCTGCTGCTGTCGCAGCCGTTCGACGCCGACGAAGCCCTGCGTCTCGGCCTCGTCAACGCCCTCGCGCCGAGCGACCTCCTGCTCGATCACGCCTTGGCCCAGGCGGCACGCCTCGCCGCCCTGCCGCCCGGCGCGGTCGCCGCGACCCGCAGGCTCATCCGCGGGAATCAGGCCGAGGTCGAGGCCGCGCTCGAAGCGGAGGCCGTGGCCTTCGAGGCGCGGTTGCGGTCGCCCGAGGCGCAGAAGGCGTTCGCGCGCTTTCTCGGCAAGACCAAGACCTCATGAGCGGGGGCGCCTCCGTTCCGGATCTGAGCGGGACGATCTGCCTCGTCGCCGGCGCCTCGCGCGGGGTCGGACGGGGCATCGCTCGTGGGCTGGGGGAGGCCGGAGCCACCGTCGTCGTCACCGCCCGGTCGAGCGAGACGGGGCCGCGCACCGAGGGCAGGTCCGAGACCATCGAGGACACCGCCCGCGAGGTCGATGCCGCCGGGGGCGAGGGCCATCATTACCTCTGCGACCACACGAGCGAGCGGGCGGTGGACGGGCTCGTTCACTGGATGCTGCGTCGCTTCGGCCGGATCGACGTGGCGGTCTCCAGCGTCTGGGGCGGCAACGAAGGGTTCGACGGCGAATGCTACGGCGACGGGGTCGAATGGGGCACGCCGTTCTGGCGACGCTCCGCCGAATCCTTCTCGCGGTTCTTCGAGACCGGCCCCTATCCGGCGCTGCTCCTCGCCAGAGCCGTCGCGCCGGCGATGGTCTCGGCCAAACGCGGCCTCATCGCCTTCGTCTCGTTCGACACCGAGACCGGCTACCTCGGCGACGTCTTCTACGATCTCGCCAAGGCCAACACCAACCGGCTCGCCTTCGCCTGCGCCCAGGAGCTCGCCCCCCACGGCGTCACCGCCCTCGGCCTCTCGCCCGGTTTCGTCCTGACGGAGCGGGCGCGCGACAACGGCCATGCCGACCGGGCGACGGAGAGCCCGCTCTATGCGGGACGGGCGCTGGCGGCGCTCGCCGCCGACCCCGATGTCCCCGCCCGGGCCGGGCGCATCCTGCACGCGGGCGATCTCGCCGCCGAATACGGCTTCACCGACGCGGACGGCACGACGCCGCCGCGTTTTCATCTCGGATCGTGAGGACATGGGCATGACGGATTCGACGTCCCTGAAGGGGAAGACCCTCTTCATCACCGGCGCCTCGCGCGGCATCGGCCTCGCCATCGGCCTGCGCGCCGCCCGCGACGGAGCCAACGTCGCCATCGCCGCCAAGACCGACACGCCGCATCCCAAGCTCGACGGCACGATCCACACGGCGGCCGCCGCCATCGAGGCGGCGGGCGGGCGCGCCCTGCCGCTCCTCGTGGACGTGCGCGACGAGGACAGCGTCGCCTCGGCCATCGCGCGGACGGCGGAGACCTTCGGCGGCATCGACATCGTGGTGAACAACGCGAGCGCGATCTCGCTCACCCGTACGCCGCAGACGGAGATGAAACGCTTCGACCTGATGCACCAGATCAATACACGCGGAACCTACATGGTCTCGAAATACGCGATCCCCCATCTGGAGAAGGCGGAGAACCCGCATATCCTGATGCTGTCGCCGCCCCTCGACATGGCGGAGAAGTGGTTCGCGCCGCATCTCGCCTACACCATGGCCAAATTCGGCATGTCCCTCTGCGTGCTCGGCCTTGCCGGCGAGCTGCGTCGCCACGGCATCGCGGTGAACGCCCTGTGGCCGCGCACCACCATCGCCACGGCGGCCGTCCGCAACCTCCTCGGCGGCGAGGCGCTGATCCAGGCGAGCCGGACGCCGGAGATCATCGCCGATGCGGCCCACGCCCTGTTCCTGAAACCGTCCCGCGACATCACCGGCCGCTTCCTCATCGACGACAGCTTCCTCGCCGAGCAAGGTGTCACGGACTTCACACAATACCGCGTCACACCCGGCATACCCCTTGCGCCGGACTTCTTCGTGCCGGATGCGAACACACCGCCTTCCGGGGCCCTCGCCTGAGACGTAAAGCGTGATCTTCATCCATCAGCCGATCGCCGGCCCCGGGCACGTCCTGCTCGACCGCCGTCCCCTCGAACTGCAGGACCCCATTCCCGACGAGACCGTCTGGCTCGACATGATCCGCCCGACGCGGGAGGAGGATCTCAAGGTCGAGGCCTTCATGGGCATCTCGGTGCCGACCCGCGAGGAGATGAAGGACATCGAGCCCTCCGAACTTCTCTACGTGGAGGACGGGGCGCGCTACATGACCGGCCGGGTGCTGAGCAAGGTCAGCGACGCGGACGAACCGGGGCTGGCCGGCATCACCTTCATCCTGCGCGGCAACCGCCTCGTGACGGTGCGCTACGAGGAGCCACAGGCCTTCCGCATGTACACCCAGCGGGCGGGGCGCTCCACCGGCAACGGCCCTTCGGCCGCGCCCTCGGGCGAGACGATCCTGGCCGGGCTGATCGAGACCGTGATCGACCGGGCGGCGGACGTGCTCCAGCTCCAGGGAGAGCGGATCGACCGGCTCTCGGGCAAGATCTTCGAGGAGAAGGCGGACCCGTCGGCCCGCAACACCGCCCTGCAGGACACCCTCCGGGCGCTCGGGCGTCTGGGCGACCTGATCTCGAAACAGCGCGAGAGCCTCGTCTCGATGGAGCGCATCCTGCTCTCCCTGTCCGCGACCTACCGCACCACCAAGGCGCCGCGGGAATTGCGCGAGGACGTGCGCTCGACCCTGCGCGATCTGCAGTCGCTGGAGGAGCACGCGACCTTCCTGTCGTCGAAGATCCAGTTCCTCCTTGACGCGACGCTGGGCCTCGTGAACCTCGAGCAGAACAACATCATCAAGCTGTTCTCGGTCATGGCGGTGGTGTTCATGCCGCCGACGCTGATCGCCTCCATCTACGGCATGAACTTCAAGGCGATGCCCGAGCTCGACTGGACCTTCGGCTATCCCATGGCGGTGGTGATGATGGTCGTCGCCGCCGTGCTGCCGTATGTCTTCTTCCGCTGGAAGAAGTGGCTGTAGGGCAGGATGGGTCTCGCGCGCTCCCGGACCTTCGATACCGTTCCTCCAGATCGCGGCGCCGCCGACGGCAGGCGAGGCTAGGACCATGTGCGGCCGCTTCCTCATCCGGCAGGATCCGAACGTCTTCCGGTCGTTCTACGGCTATCCCGAACAGCCGAATTTCCCGGCCCGCTACAACGTGGCGCCGACGCAGCCGGTGCCGATCGTGCTGGCGGAGCGCGGGGAGCGCCACTTCCGGCTCATGCGCTGGGGCTTCCTGCCGGGCTGGCTGAAGGATCCGAAGGGCTTTCCGCTCATCATCAACGCGCGCGTCGAGACGGTGCAGGAGAAGGCGACGTTCAGGGGTGCCATCCGCCACCGTCGCTGCGTCCTCCTCGCGGACGGGTTCTACGAATGGCGCCGGGAGGGAACCGGCAAGGCCATGACGCGCACGCCCTACCTGATCCGCCGGGCGGACGGCGCGCCCATGGCCCTGGCGGGGGTGTGGGAGAACTGGCTCGGGGCCGACGGGTCCGAGATCGACACCGCCGCCATCGTCACCACGGGCGCCAACGGCACCATGGCGGCGATCCACGACCGAATGCCGGCGATCCTGTCCGCGGAGGCCATCGAGCCCTGGCTCGACCATCTCGGCACGGAGCCGCGCGATGCGGTCGCCCTGTGCCGGCCGTGCCCCGACGAGTGGCTGACCCTCGACGTGGTCAGTGCCCGGGTCAACGACGCGCGCAACGAAGGCGCCGACCTCGCCGTCCCGGTTGGCCGGGCCAGACCGGAGACGGTCTCGGACATTCCGCCGGAGGAGCGACCCCTATCCAGCGACGAAGACGCTCAAGGGACGCTGTTCTGATCGCCGCGTGTGGGCGCTCAGCTCTGGGGTCGGGAGGAGGCGCGCTCGTCGGCTCCGCGACGAAAATCGTTGTAGACGTCGAGGAGGGCCCAGCCGGCGGTCAGCAGGGAGAACCCGGCGACGGCCGTGACGATGGCTGCGGAAACCAGCAGCTTGGCGGTGAAGACGTCCACGACGAAGGATCCTGAATGGGGAGAGACTCGGCTTGTCCCCAACATGGCGATGGCGAGCCGTGCCGGCCATGGGATGGCGAGCGCGGCTGCCATGACCTCGCGGAGCCCTGCCGCGTGCCGCAGCGCACTGCGCCCCGGAGACGAGGTGCTCTCCGCGACCGTCGGAGCCGGCCCCTACCTCAGCGACGGCCGGCGCTTGGCCACGTCCTTCCGGAACACGCCCACCATTTCGAGATGGCTCGAATATTTGAACTGGTCGACGGGGACGACCCGTTCGAGGCGATAGCCGCCCTCGATCAGCGTCGCCGCGTCGCGGGCGAACGAGCCGATGTCGCAGGCGACGCCGATGACCAGGGGCACTTTCGATTCCGCGATGCGCTTGGCCTGGGCCTGGGCTCCGGCGCGCGGCGGATCGAACACCACGGCGTCGAAGGTCTCGAGTTCGATGGGCAGGAGGGGCCGGCGGAAGAGGTCGCGGGTCTCGCTCGTGATCCGGTGCAGGCCGCGCGTGGCACGAAACGCCCGGTCGAGGCTGGCGATCGCCGCCGCCTCGCCCTCCACCGCATGGACATCCCGCGTGCGGGCCATGGCGAGGGTGAACGGGCCGGCGCCGGAGAACAAGTCGACGACACGCTTCACGCGCTTGTCGAGGGCGGAGACGACGAGCTCGGCGAGCATTGCCTCGCCCGCTTCCGTCGCCTGCAGGAAGCCCCCCGGCGGCGGCACGAGGCGGGCCCCGCCGGTGGTGATCGCGGGCGCGCGGCGCTCCACCACGATGTCGCCGTGCAGGGACAGGCGCGCGAGGTCGAGGTCGCCCGCCAGGCGCACCAGCGTGGCGCGCAGGCCCTCGCTCACCGGGCCGTGCCCGCGCAGGTCCACGTCGAGACCGGCTTCGGTGGCGGTGAAGGCGACGTCGAGGGGCTTTCGGCCATGTCCGAGGGGCGCACTCAGCGCCCGCGCGACGGCCGGTGCCCGGTGGAGCGGCTCGACGGTGATCGGGCAATGGTCGATGGCCACGAGGGCGTGGCTGCGCGCCTCCATCAACCCGGCGACGCCCTTGCCGTCGATCTCGCGCACATGGAGCGTCAGCCTGCGGCGGCCCGATCCGTGGGCATCGCGGGCGGGCTCGCACGGCACGTCGATGCCGGCCTGGGCCAGGCCCTGCGCCAGGTTGCCCCGCTTCCAGGCGGCGTAGGGCTCAGGTGCGAGATGCTGGACCGCGCAGCCGCCGCAGGTTCCGAAATAACCGCAGAACGGGTCGATCCTGTCCGGGGAGGGGGTCTCCACCGCGACGAGGGAGACCCGCGTGCCGTCGTTGCGGATCGAGACGCGCTCGCCGGGCAGGGCGTAGGGGACGATGGTGCCGTCCGTCGCCATGCCGTCGCCGCGCTGCCCGAGGCGCGCGATCTCGACGGTGCGAGGGGTCGATTGGTCGGTCATGGTCGTGTCCGTCATGGGCGCACCGTCGAGCGTGCCCCGATGAGGAACTCGCGATTGCCGTCGCCACCGGCGACAGGGGAGGGGATGAGGCCGAGGACCGACAGGCCGAGATCGGCGACGAGGCCCGTCACCTCGCCGCAGACCGCCTGGTGGACGGCCTCGTCGCGGACGATGCCGCCGCGCCCGACCCGGTCGCGCCCCGCCTCGAATTGAGGCTTGATCAGTGCCGCCAGGGCCGCACCGGGGGCCATGAGCGGCACGATTGCGGGCAGGACAAGGCGAAGGGCGATGAAGCTGACGTCGATCGCCACGAGGGACGGCGGGCGGGGGATCGCCGCCGCGTCGAGGCCGCGCACGTCCCGGCCCTCGAGGCTGGTCACGCGGGGATCGCCGCGCAGGGAGGCATGCAGCTGGTCGCGGCCGACATCGACCGCGTAGACATGCCCGGCACCGGCTTTCAGCAGGACGTCGGTGAAGCCGCCGGTGGACGCGCCGACATCGAGGCAGACGAGCCCGGCCGGATCGAAGCCGAACGCATCCAGCGCGGCCTGCAGCTTCAGCCCGCCGCGCGAGACGAAGGGATGGGGCGCGCTCGCCACGATCCGCGCCTTCGGGTCGAGCCTGTCCGAGGCGCGGGTCACGGGGCGGTCGTCGGCGGTGACGAGGCCCGCCTCGATCGCCGCCTGGGCCCTCGCCCGGCTTTCGAAATGGCCGCCCTCGACCAGGAGCCGATCGGCCCTCACCCGGTCCACCGTCATCGTACCCTTAACATCCCGTGCCTATGGTCCCGTGCGCGGGATCGAGGCCCGACCGGCCGGGCCATCCCGTCCCAGCTACGGGAATTCTCGGGTTTGTCCATCCGGGCAACGACATGGCGTGCTTGCACGCCCGTGAAAGCCCATGGATGATCCACACCCGGTCCTCGGGCGTTGGCGCCCGTCACACCGGATCAAGGAACAGGACGATCGATGGGTACCCCGAGGGAAGTCGAGCTGAAGCTGGATTGCGGCGCCGCGGACCTGGCGGAGCTGGCACGCCACCCGCTGCTCGCCGTCGAGGAGCCGACGGAGGCCGAGTTCCTGTCCGCCACCTACTACGACACCGCCGACCGGGCGCTTCACCGCAAGGGGATGACCCTGCGGGTTCGCCGGCATGGGGAGCGCCACGTCCAGACGGTGAAGGCCGCCTCCTCGGCGGCCGGCCTGTTCGACCGTTCGGAATGGGAATGGGCGGTGGACGGCCCGACCCCGGACCTGTCGCTCCTCGAGGACACGCCGGTTCCGGACGTGCTCGGCAGCGCGTCCTCGCCCGACCTCGCCGCCGTCGTCACCACCATCATCGAGCGCACCACCCGCGCCGTCGGCCATGGACGCTCCCGCATTTCGGCGACCCTCGACCAGGGGCGGGTGGAGACGCCCGTCGGCGACGCGCCGATCTGGGAGCTCGAACTCGAACTGGTCGAGGGCGATCCGGCGGACCTGTTCCTGCTGGCGCAGAGCCTCGCGGAGACCGTGCCCCTGCGTCTCGGCGTGCTGTCGAAGAGCGAGCGCGGCTTCAGGATCCTCAACGACACCCTGCGGCGGCCGAGCAAGGCCGGAGCGGTCAAGCTCGATGTCGACGCCTCGGCGGCCACGGCCTTCCGCGCCGTCGCCGTCGCCTGCCTCACCCAGCTGCGGCTCAACGAGGATGTCTTCCTGAAGACGCGCGACCCGGAAGGGCTGCACCAGATCCGCGTCGCCCTGCGGCGGCTGCGCTCGGCTTTCACCCTGTTCAAGCCGATTCTCGCCGCCGATCCCGCCGCCACGCATCTTCGCCAGGAGATCAAACGCGTCACCGAGCCGTTCGGACACGCCCGCAACCTCGACGTCTTCCTCAGCGAGACCCTGGCCGACGAGATGGCGCGGAGACCCGACGAGGCGGGGCTCGACGACCTGCGACTCCGCCTCGAAGCGGAGCGGGACCGCGCCTACGGGACCGTGTTCTCGATCCTGGACTCGCAAGCCTGGCGCAGCCTGATCCTCGACGTATCCGCCTGGATCGAGACCGGGCCGTGGCGCGGCGACGCGGAGCGGGAGGGCGTCTCCGCCCGCGATCATGCGGAAGCGATGCTCGACAAGGCCCGCCGGCGCATCCGCAAGCGCGGCCGCCATCTCCAGCGCCTCGACGCGGAGGCCCGGCACGAGGTCCGCATCGAAGCCAAGAAGCTGCGCTACGGCGCGGAGTTCTTCGCCTCGCTCTACGGGGAGAAGAAAGCGCAGAAGCGCCACAAGGCCTTCGTCTCGGCCCTCTCCGACCTGCAGGACCATCTCGGCGCGCTCAACGACCTCGCCACCGCCCATTCCGTCCTCGCGAGCCTCGCCAGCGGGACGGGCGAGGCCGCCGAGGGCGACGGACGGGCGCTCTTCGCCGCCGGCCTCACCGCCGCCGACGGCGAAGCCCGCACCAACGACCTGCTCAAGGCGGCGGGGCAGGCGCACGAGGCCCTTCTCGACGTGAAGCCGTTCTGGAGATAAATTTACGATTATCTCCATAGAACAGTGTTCGATGGCAATAATCGAATTTATCGCTCTATATTAGTAAATTTTTTTATTTCCGTAACCATTTTTTCTGAGATATCGTTTGGAATATCGACCTTGTATCCTGCCTTGTCTATTTTTACAGAATACTTTTTTAAGACTTCGGTACCTCTTGTGACCATTTGAAAAGCAGGAGCGCCACTGCCATGCGTAACGGTTTCTACCACAAGATCGATTTTATCAAATTTCAACGGAAATGTTGTAGCTCTGTGCTGCAAAAGACTAGGAATAAATGACAATCTAATATCACCGCTTAGCCAGCGAGCTACCAACATATTATCGCCGACATGCGTCATATATATTATTGCCTCTACATTGTGATTTACTCCGTCTGTATTGAATACCTCCTTTGCGATTTTCGCATATCTAGAATTTTCTGAAAACCACCAATTGCGGTAAACATACAATACGTTAGATATGTTTTTAAACCCGCCTTCATCACTAAATATGGCTTCAAAAAATCCACCATATCTTTCTGAAATACCGAATTCTCCCCTATATTGTGCAAATATCAGACTAGAACATAAAGAGACTACGCCTTTAATTGCATCCCCTGCATCCGTTCTCTTCCTCCGGAAATGTTTAAGAAAATACTTATTAAAAGATTTCTGCCCACTCCCCGCAATAAATATCCTTCTATTTGGCGACTGTTCTTGCATGATCATCCTGTGATGTATAAAATTAACCCTCCCATCTCCGCAAGATGCAAACATAAAACTAAATTTTGCGTTTTCTAAACCTGATTTTTCGCACAGGCTTAGGATTTCTGCTTCAGAATAAAACCCAGGGCGACAAAGGTTGACCAACCTATTTAGATATTCCTGAATTTCTCGAATATCTCCGGACACAACAATGCAAGTCTGGTCCGTTATCGGCACGACCTTTCGACACATTCCAGCAACGTAGAAATTTAAGCCTGCAATAGATTTACTTTCATTAGGAAGACCCATTGTGGGAAGCGGATGGTCTAAAAAATCGTTATTGTCAGATGTGAGGAGCGCGTCCCCAAGCAGCAACAAACCATCCTCCCTAATGAACCCGGCAATTAGTGTCATGAAGAATTACCCTGCAAAATAAAGCGCAAAATAAGATATTTAAAATTTACTTCTTGGAGCTCAGGGCATAGAGCGTGATCGCGGCGGCGTTCGATACGTTGATGCTGCGGATCTCGCCGCTGAAGGGAATGCGGGCGAGGACGTCGCAATTGTCCCGCGTGCGCTGGCGCAGGCCCTTGCCCTCGGCGCCGAGCACGATGACCGCCGGACGTTTCGGCCCGACCGAATCGAGGGTGGCCTCGCCCTCGGAATCGAGGCCGATGCGGGTGAAGCCGCGTTTGCCGAGATCGATCAGCGCATCGGACAGGTTGCGCACGATCACCAGGGGCACGTGTTCGAGGCCGCCCGATGCGGATTTGGCGAGCACGCCCGTGGCCGTGGGCGAATGCCGCGCCGTGGTGATGATCCCCGCGACACCGAAGGCCGCGGCGGTGCGGACGATGGCACCGACGTTATGCGGATCGGTGATCTGGTCCAGCGCCAGCAGCAGGGCATCGTCCGGCAGGTCGTCGAGATCCGGGCCGGGGAGGGGATCGGCCTCGAGATAGAGGCCCTGATGCACGGCATCCGGCCCGAGCAGGGCGTTGATGGCGTTGGGCCGCACCAGTTCGGCGTCGATCCGGAGCGGGCCGAGCTCCTCGGTCAGGCGCGCCAGGGCATTCTCGGTGGCGAGCAGCCGATGCAGGCCGCGTCCCTCGTTCGCCAGGGCCTGCGACACCGGGTGCCAGCCATAGAGCACGACATGGTCGCCGCTCACCCCGCGCGGCCCGGAGGAGGGCGGGCCATGTCGAAACCGGTCGCGCTGGCCGCCGGGGCGGCTCGTGCGGGGCCCGCCCGGTCCGTCGCGTCGCGTATTCATAGGGTGTGATCCACTGTCTGACGGCAGGACGGAAACGCCGCGCCGATGCTGAGCAGCGACAAAGCGACCGCCATGCCGTTCGTCAAGCGCGAAACACCGCGAAACGCCGGTTGCCCTGCCGGGGGAAGCCGCCTATAGAACCCTCGCTCCCGAGCAAGCGCCCTTCGTCTATCGGTTAGGACGTCAGCCTTTCACGCTGAAAAGGCGGGTTCGATTCCCGCAGGGCGCGCCAACACCATCAAGCGTCGACGCTGATCGGGTTGGCGCGATGCGTTCGTCGCCACGTCGGACTGCGGCTCTGAGACCGGGATCTCGGGTCTCTCACCTCGGCTCGCATCTTCGCAAACATCTGCAGATGCCGGCGCGGTAATACCGCCGGGTGGCGCGATCTCACTGGGGCGAGGGCCCGCCTTCCGGATCATGATCCTCGACAGGGCCGACTGTCCCCCCGGCCACATGGTCATCCCGCAGGTGAACTCACCGCGGCCACCTGGATCGACGCCTTCGCTCGGCGACGTCCGTATGGACATGGGGTCGTTCTCCATTCGGGTTCCAGAGGGGGGCGGAGCTACGATCCCGGCACCGGAGTCACCGACCTTGCCCTCACACGACGGTGGAAATGGCACCGGGCGGATGCGCCAGCAGGGTCGCCAGAAGGCCGAGGCCGTAGCGCAGGGCCTCGCCGTCGGGGGCGGCACCGAGGGAGACGCGGATCGCGTCGGGGGCCGGGCCGACGGCGAAGGCGTCGCTCTGGATCACGGACAATCCGAGTTGCCGCGCATGCGCCCCGAACGCGTCGCGGCGCCAGGGCGGCGGCAGGGGGAGCCAGAGGTGATGCCCGCAGGGATGAGCCAGGACATCGAGGCCTTGCAGGGCCTGCCGCGCCACGCTCTGGCGGCGGCCGTTCTCCTGCCGGATGGACGCGACGATCGCGTCGAGGTCGCCATGCGTGATCCAATGAGAAGCGAGGGCGGCGGCCAGCGGTGACGCCATCATGCTGATGGCGCGCAGTTCGGCCGCGACGCGGACCGCTTCGTTCGTGCCCGGCACGGCGACATAGGCGATGCGCAAGCCCGGCGTGACGCATTTCGACAAGGTCGCCACATGCCAGGTGATGTCGCCGGCCAGAGCCGCGAACGGGGGCGGAGCGTCGGGCGGCAGGGCGCCGTAGGCGTCGTCCTCGATGATCGCGACCCCGTGGGACCGGGCGATCTCGGCGATCCGCTCCCGACGGGCGAGCGGGATCGTCGCCGTCGTCGGGTTGTCGAGGGTCGGCACCAGGTAGAGGGCGCGCGGTCTCTCGGTCCGGCACTGATCGAGGAAAGAATCGGGGTCGATGCCGTCGCGATCGGTCGCGACGGGGAGCAACCGGGCACCACGCCGCTCCGCCGCCATGCGCAGGCCCGGATAAGTGAGGGCGGGAACGCAGAGCGCGTCGCCGGGCTTCAGCAGCACGGCGAGAATGGCCGAGAGGGCGGTCTGCGCCCCGGCGGCCACGATGACCCGCTGGACCGACACGGGACCCAGCCGGCGAGCGAGCCAGGTCGCCGCAGCCGCGCGATCCGCCAGATTGCCGGCGCTGTCCTGATACTGCAGGCGGTCGAGGAAGCCCGGCGAGGCGGAAACCCGCGCCAATCCCGCCTCCATGCGCTCGGCGAGCCGCGCCTCCGCCGGCTGGGGCGGCATGTTCATGCTGAAATCGACGCTCGCCGACGGGTCCGGCACCCGGACTTTCGCGAGTGGCGACGCGGCGGCGCGGACGAAGCTGCCGCGCCCGGCCGAGGCATCGATCAGCCCGGCCCTCCGGGCTTCGTTGAAGGCCCGCGTGACGGTGGTGAGATCGACGTCGAGATGCCTGGCCAAGCTGCGCTGCGGCGGCAGCCGCATGCCGGGGGCGAGCCGACCGGTGCGAATGTCCTCCGCCAGGACCCGGACGATGGCCAGATATTTCGGGCCGGGCTCATCCAGAATTGTAGGGCTCCACGATTCCATCATTGACCCTACAATACGCGAAGTTGTATGCATACATCGAACAGCGAGAGATGCATTGCGCTCGAGAGACCCGTTGGCCATGCCTCAAGACGCAGAGCATTGTATGGTTTTCGATACCATACAATGTCGGGCACGCAAATCTGAGCCGCAGCCTTTCCACCGCGGGACGTGAGCCACGAGCGAGGAACCTCGACCATGGACAGAACCAAGGATCGATCCCTGTTGTCGGTCGGCCTGCGCTGCCGCTGCCCGCGCTGCGGCGAAGGGCGGCTGTTCGACGGCTTCATCACCTTGAAGCCGCAATGCGAAGCCTGCGGTCTCGATTACGGTTTTGCCGATCCGGCGGACGGCCCCGCCTTCTTCATCATGATGTCGATGGCGTTTCCCGTCACCGCCTTCGGGATCTGGCTGGACCTGTCCTACGATCCGCCGTTCTGGACCCATGCGGTGCTCACCCTCCCGCTGCTTCTCCTGGCCTGCGTGCCGATCATCCGCCCCCTCAAGGGTCTCTTCATCGCGAGCCAGTACATCAACAAGGCCGAGGAAGGCCGCTTCGCCGTTGCGTCCTCACGGAGGCCCGAACCCGAGACCGGACGTTGAGCGGGACGAGACGATGGGGCAGGGTTCCTCCCGCCTCTCCCGTTTTCGAGTCGCGTCACCGCCCGTTCCCCGTCACCATCCAGGTTGATCGACATGCTGTCGGACGTTGACGCTCTCCTGCTCGCCAGAATCCAGTTCGGGTTCACGGTGGCCTTCCACATCGTGTTCCCGGCATTCTCCATCGGGCTCGCCAGCTTTCTCGCCGTGCTCGAAGGCCTCTGGCTGGCGACCGGCCGTCAGGTCTTCCTCGATCTGTTCAAGTACTGGATCAAGATCTTCGCCATCGCCTTCGCCATGGGCGTCGTGTCCGGCCTGGTCATGTCCTACCAGTTCGGCACGAACTGGTCGGTCTTCTCCGACAGGACGGGACCGGTGCTCGGCCCGCTGATGGCCTACGAGGTGCTCTCGGCCTTCTTCCTCGAAGCCGGCTTCCTCGGCGTGATGCTGTTCGGCATGTCCAGGGTCGGCCCGAAGCTGCATTTCTTCGCCACCCTGATGGTGGCGGTCGGCACCTTCTTCTCCGCCTTCTGGATCCTGTCGGTGAACTCCTGGATGCAGACGCCGCAGGGCTACGGGGTCAATGCCGCCGGCCAGTTCATCCCCGAGGATTGGTGGGCGATCGTCTTCAACCCCTCCTTCCCCTATCGTCTGGTCCACATGGTGCTGGCCGCCTACCTCACTACGTCCCTCGTGGTCGGCGCGGTCGGAGCCTGGCACCTGCTGCGCGACCGCTACAATCTCGGGGCCCGGACGATGTTCTCGATGGCCATGTGGATGGCCGCCCTCGTCGCGCCGCTGCAGATCCTGGCGGGCGATGCCCACGGGCTGAACACCCTCGAGCACCAGCCCGCCAAGGTCATGGCGATGGAGGGGCATTTCGAGAGCCATCCGGACGGCGCGCCGCTGATCCTGTTCGGCCTGCCGAACCAGGCGGAAGGCCGGGTCGACTACCAGGTCGCTATCCCGAAACTGTCGTCGCTGATCCTCAAACACGGCTGGAACGAGCCGCTGAAGGGGCTCGATACGGTGGATCGCAAGAACTGGCCGCCGGTTCCGGTGGTGTTCTGGTCCTTCCGGGTGATGATCAGCCTCGGAATGCTGATGCTGCTCCTCGGAGTCGTCAGCCTGTATGCGCGGTACAGGAAGGCGCTCTACGAATGGACGCTCCTGCATCGCTTCGCCATCGCCATGGGGCCGGCCGGGTTCGTGGCGGTGGTGGCGGGCTGGATCACCACGGAGGTGGGGCGGCAGCCCTTCACGGTCTACGGCCTGCTGCGCACGGCGGACTCGGCGTCACCGCTGTCGGCCCCGGCCGTGGGCTCCTCCCTCGTCGCCTTCGTGCTGATCTACTTTGCGGTGTTCGGCATGGGGATCCTCTACATCCTGCGCCTGATGGCGAAATCCCCGCATCTCGGCGAGCACGGGATCGAGCCCGGCGTTCCGATCCGTACCGCGGGCATCACGCCCGCCTCCTCGGTCGATCCCGGCCGCTCCCTCCATCCGGCCGAGTGAGGACGCCACCATGCTCGCGAGCATCGACCTGACCGTGGTCTGGGCCTTCATCATCGCCTTCGCGGTCTTCGCCTATATCGTGATGGACGGGTTCGATCTCGGCCTCGGGATCCTGTTCCCGGCCTTCCAGCCGGGGCATGAGCGGGACACCGCCATGAACTCCGTGGCCCCGGTCTGGGACGGCAACGAGACTTGGCTGGTCCTCGGCGGGGGAGGGCTGTTCGCCGCCTTTCCGCTCGCCTACGCGGTGATCATGCCGGCCCTCTACGCGCCGATCATCGCCATGCTGCTGGGCCTGATCTTCCGCGGCGTCGCCTTCGAGTTCCGGTGGCGCGACCCGGCTCACCGGGCCCTGTGGGATGTCGCCTTCACCGGCGGATCGGTGGTGGCCACCTTCGCCCAGGGCGTCGCCCTCGGCGCCCTGCTGCAGGGTATCAAGGTCGAGGGCCGCGCCTATGCCGGCGGCTGGTGGGACTGGCTGTCTCCCTTCAGCGTGGTCGTCGGTCTCGGTCTGGTCTGCGGCTACGCGCTCCTGGGGGCGACCTGGCTCGTCATGCGCACGGAAGGATCGCTGCAGGAACGCGCCCGCACCCTCTCCCTCTGGCTCGGCGCGGCGACGATCGCCGCCGTGGCGGTGGTGAGCGCGGCGACGCCGTTCCTGAAGGGGCAATATTGGGAGCGCTGGTTCTCCATGCCCAACGTGCTGCTCACGGCGCAGGTGCCGATCCTGGTGGCCGTCGCCTCGTTCCTGTTCTTCCACCTCTTGAGGAAGGGGGCCGAGACCGCGCCGTTTCTCCTCTCCCTCGGCCTGTTCCTGCTGTCCTTCGCCGGGCTCGGGATCAGCATCTTCCCGGATATCGTGCCCGGCCGCATCACCATCTGGGAGGCGGCCTCGCCGCATGCGAGCCAGGCCTTCCTCCTGGCCGGCGCGTCCGTGCTGATCCCCGTCATCCTGGCCTATACCGCCTACTCGTATTGGGTCTTTCGCGGAAAGGTGGACGCGGCGGGGTACCATTGATGGAACCCGCCGCGTCGCACCAAAGCCCACTTCCGTTGTGGCGACGTCTCCTCTGGTTCGTGGCGATCTGGGCGGCGAGCATCGTCGCCCTCGGGATCGTCTCCTTCGGTCTACGCGCCTGGCTCAAGGCCGGTTAGCGCCGAGGGGCCGAGCGCATCGCGACATGCGAAGCGGCGACCTCGATCACGACGAGCGGTTCGCATGCGTCAGGAAGAACCGCACCATCTCGCGGCTGGCATCGGGGCCGCGCGGATCGGTGTAGCTTCCGTCGCCGCTTCCGCCGGACCAGGCATGGCCCGCGCCGTGGAGCGCCCAATGTTCCAGCATGGCGCGCCCGGACGCATCCGTGCGGACCGTCCGGGTGAAGGCCATCCCGCCTTCGGTCGTCCCTCGGGTTGCCGTGCGCGAGAGCGAAGCGCCCGGCATGGCGACGGCGATGACCCGGTCGCCGTTGACCGGTTTCACCGTCTTGTCGGCATCTCCGTGGAAGACGATGGTCGGCACGCCGGGGCCGTTCTGCGGGGCGGTGACGCTGCGGCTCCCGTTCATGGCCGCAAAGGCGGAGGGCATGTCGCTGGCCGCCCCGCACGGGAGCCCGGAATGGACGCCGATCGCCGCGAAGACATCCGGATAGGTGGCGGCCATGATCGCCGCCGCCGCCCCGCCGGCCGACAGGCCCGCCGCATAGACCCGGCTCGGATCGGCGGAGAACTCCTTCACCACCTCGAGTGCGATGCCGGCGATGAGGGAGGGTTCGCCGCGGCCCCGCTGCTGGTCGGCGGCGTTGAACCAGTTCCAGCACTTCTGCATATTGGCCGACTGGGGCTGGCCGGGATAGGCCACGAGGAACGTCTGCGCCTCGGCGAGTGCGTTCATGCGGGTTCCGGCGGCGAAATCGTCCGGGTTCTGGGTGCAGCCATGCAGCATGACGACGACGGGAAGGGCCTGGCCCCGGTAGCCGCTCGGGACATAGACCTTGTACGCCCGGCTGCCCGCATCGTTGCTGAAGCTGCGCTCCTCGAACCGTGCCCCGTCCGGCACGGCGACGGTGACGCCGCGCGCCGCTCCGATGCCGTGTCCGAGGTCCGGCATCGCGCCCATCTTGGGGAAACGCGCGCGCAGGGTCTGGACCGTCTCCGCGAGGCCCGGCCGGGCGAAGGCGGCTTTCGCCGCGTTCGCGGCTCCATCGGCGGCGGCGCGCTCGGTGCCGGGCGCGGTCCAGGCCCCGCCGGACATCGTGGGCGCCACCATGTCGATGGTCTCGGCCGCCCCCTGGTTGCCGGCCGGCGCCGTTGCGGGTGAGGCGGGCTTGCCCTGGAGCAGGGCCATCGCCTCGCTGAGCTGGCCCGCGCGGGTGAGACGGGTCACCTCACCCATGTCGACGGTGGAGAAAGCGGTCATGGTCATGGTCCTGGAGGGGGCGGCGGCCCGGAACGGCGTTCCTGGCGGGTCGGGGCGAGCGGTCAGGCGATGCGGTCGGCCAGAGCCGCCTTGACCTCGGGACTGGCCTGGAACGCCCCGAGGACCTGCACCGAGGCGATGGCCTGTCGGGCCAGCTCCGGCGTCACGTCGAACGCGATGCTGGCAAGACCGAGCACCTGAATATGCAGCGGCGTCCCGGCGGCCCTGGCGGCTTCGAGATCGCGGACGGTGTAGTGGGACAGACCCAGGCTGAGCTGCTTGCGGGCGACCGACTGCTTCACCGCGTCGCCCTGCCGGTCGAGCTGATTGCGCACCGCCGTGCGGATGAAATCGGCACGGTTGGCGTAGAATCCGTCCCGGACGAGAAGGTCGATCTGGCCGAGGTCGACGAAGCCGAGATTGAGGGTCAGCTTCTCGCTGTCGGGCGTTTTGGGGCGAAGCTCACGAACCGTATTCGACATCGAACCATCCCCATACCATCCCGGTGGATGGTCTGTAGATGGCGTCTCGCAGCACGGGCGCAAGACCCGGCGGCGACCCATGGCTCACCAATGAGGGTCGGGCGCCCCGCCCTCAGCGAGGTGGAACGGGATGGAGCAGGCGGGCGACACTGCTGGCGCTTCTGGCCCCCACCGTGGCGGTGATGGCCGACGGGAAGACGGAGCGCCCGTCGTCGCCAGCCGTGACGCAGGTCATCGTCGGTCGGGCGAGGGTGATCCCGCGCGGCGTCGTGGCCATGCGCGAACGTTCCTGCCACGGACCACGGGCATTCGTCCCACATGATGGGTCGACGCCCGCGCGGTCATGGGGACCGGAAGCCGGAAGCCCCGCTCCCCACGATGGAACCGACCTCGGCGGGTTGGCTTGGGCCCTACCGCAGGGTCGGGGACTCGCCGGCGTGAAGGGCGCGCCCTTCCTCGGGACCGCTCATGGCGTTCAGGCGCTCGAGATGCTCGAAGACATGCTCGAAGGCTTGCGTGACGGCCTGCTCGAACGATCCGTCGCCCTTGCCCTGAGCGGCTTTCAGTGCGGCCAGTAGCGCGTGATGTTTCTCGGTGTCGCTCGACATGGACATCTCCTCCTCCGGGCAGAAGGCCCGCTTGTGAGAGCAAGCACGGGGCTCGGGGTCGGGTTCCCATGGGGCCGAACGCCGTCGGAGAGGGGCTCCGCCGTCGGCCCTGCCACCGGCGCCTGCGATAGGGCCACCGAACGTCGCCGCGATCCCGGTGACGAGCTGAGATTCATCAGCGAGGAGGGAAACGCGAACCCGACTGGCGCGGGACGGATATCAGCGGCGTCACCGACGCGGCACCGGTCCATAACCACGACCGCGATCAAGCAGGAAATGCCCGGCAGGTACCAGGCTAAGTGCTTAAAATTGCTCGCTGAAAGGGAATGGCGGAGACGGAGGGATTCGAACCCTCGATACCCCTTTCGGGGTATGCTCATTTAGCAAACGAGTGCCTTCAGCCGCTCGGCCACGTCTCCGTAGAGGTGGCTCTAGAATTTCGCGTCGGACGGGTCAACCCGCTTCGCGGGGTCGATCGGCGGCAATGGGGTGGAAATCAGCGCGCTGCGCCGTTCGTAGTGCTTGGCCACCCTGAGATGGCGGGAGATGGCGTAATTCGCGGCGGTCAGAAAGCCGTAGACGCCCCGCACGAAATGGCGCCGGCCGAGATAGGCCTTGAGGAAATTCAGCGGCAGTTCGACGAAGATCCGCCAGGTGGGGATCGTGACGCCGCGGGCTTCCAGATCCCGGGCCTGCTGGTCGGAATAGCGGTTGAGCTTGTCGAGCTGGTCGCCGAGCGAGCGCACGGAAAAGTGGTGGATGACCCCCGTCACTCGGCCGACGCTGGCGCCGGGATCGAGCTCCACCCGGTCATGGACGGGGGAGGGCGAGTAGCGGCCCCTGTCCTTGCGGTAGAGGCGGACGGGATGAAGGGCATAGGCCCAGGGATGCGGTTTGACCTCGCCGGGGAAGATCTCCGCGATGGCGATGCGGTAGGCGGGATGGGCGGGCTCGCCGGCGGCGAACAGGGCCTGGATGGCGTCGGACAGGTCCGGAGGCACCACCTCGTCCGCATCGAGGTTCAGTAGCCAGTCGTGACGGCACGCGGCCTCGGCGAAACGCTTCTGCGGCCCGTAGCCGGGCCAGTCGTTGTGGATCACCCGCGCGCCGAGGGAGGCCGCCAGGGCCTGCGTTCCATCGGTGGAGCCGGAATCCACCACCACGAGGTCGTCGGTCAGGTCGCGGACCGCGCGGATGGTCGCGCCGATCCGGTCGGCTTCGTTGAAGGCGATGAGGAAGATCGAGAGCGGCGGCGCGGACATGGTCAGGGCTCTACGATATCGGCCCTGCCGGCCGATACCCCTTTCTCGGGCAGGGGCACGGCAGCGGCCTCGACCTCATGCCACGACCGGCTGGTCGGCCAGCCGCTTGCGCTGGACCTTGCCATTGGCGGTGCGGGGCAGGGCATCGAGGAAGCGCACCTCGCGCGGGCACTTGTAGGCGGCCAGTCTCTCGCCGCACCAGGCCAGGATCGAGGCCCGGTCGGGCTCTTCACCCGGCTTCAGGACGATGAAGGCGGCGATGACCTTCAGGTCGGCCCGGACGGCGAGCTCGGCGACGCCGACTTCGGCGACGGAGGGATGCCCCCCGACCACGCCCTCGACCTCGTTGGGCGAGACCCGGTAGCCGAGGGCGTTCATCAGGTCGTCGTTGCGCCCGTGGAACCAGAGGTAGCCGTCCCCGTCGAGGCTCGCGAGATCGCCGCCCGCGAACCATTCGCCGCGCAGGACGGCGGCCTCCTCCTCGGGCCGGTTCCAGTAGCCGAGCATCAGGCCCGGCTCCGTGCGGTGGATCGCGAGGAGCCCGGTCTCACCCTCCGGCAGGGGCTCGTCCGGACCGTCCACCGGCAGGATCGCCACGCGGCGCCCGGGCTGGGGCTTGCCGGGCGAGCCGGGCTTCACCGGGATGGTGGGACCGCTCGAGACGTAGGTCGAGATCTCGCTCATGCCGAGCGCCTCGTAGAGGGGCTTGCCGGTGGCGGCGGTCCAGGCCTCCAGCAGTTCCGGGGGCAGGGCCTCGCCGGCGGTGCAGCCGTGGCGCAGGCGGGACAGGTCGTGCACGGACAGGTCGGCGTATTTCAGGATCTGGCGGAAGAGGCTCGGCACCGCGGCAAACAGCGTCGCCCCGTGCCGGGCGATGAGGGCGGGCCAGACGGCAGGATCGCGGGGGCCGTCGTAGAGGACGCTCGTGGCACCGCAGGACCACGGATCGGTGATGCCGACGCCGAGCGTATAGGTCCAGTTCATGGTGCCGGCATGCAGCATGACGTCGGCCTCTGTCAGCCCCAGCCAATGCGCATGCATCGGGCGGCGCCCCCAGATCGCCCGATGGGCGTGGAGCACGCCCTTCGGCCGGCTGGTGGTGCCGGAGGTGTAGACCAGGGTCGCCGGATCGTCCGCCGCGGTGTCGGCATACTCCGCGACCGGCTCGGCCCGCTTCATCGCGGCGATCTCGGAGGGGCCGAGGACGATCCGACCTGCGGACTCGGCCGGATCGAGGCGGTGGCCCGCCCCGGTGACCACGGCGGCGGCGCCGGAATTCTCCATGAGGAACGCGGCTTCCGCCGGCGTCAGCTGGGGCGAGGACGGCAGGGCCACGAGGCCGGCGGCGAGCGCCCCGAAATAGACGAGGACGTAATCCGCCTCGTTGCCCATCCGGATCATCACGCGGTCGCCGCGGCGCAGGCCGAGGGAGAGGAGACCGGCGGCGATGCCGCGCACGGCGCGGTCGGCTTCGGCGAAGGTCAGGTGAAACGCCCCACCCTCCGCGCCCGCCATGATCAGCGCGGTCTTGTCCGGCCGCAGGCGGGCATTCTCCGCAAGGCAATGACGGGCGGCATTGAAACGGGCCGGTGGAGGAGCGTCCGGTCGGATCATGGAAACGGTTCGAAGTCTCGACGTGGCAAGGCGTTCAAGCCATGCCGAAACCCGCGGCCGGCAACAAGAGCCGACCGCGGGACTTCGGAACGTTCGAGAGCGCGTTGTCCGCGACGGGCGGCGATCACGCCGTCTTGACGGCGAGGAGCTCCTTGGCCGCGGCGAGCATCGCCTTCATGGCGGCGGACGCGGCCTGATAGGCCGGCGTACCCACGTCCCAATTGTTCGCGGCGACGGCATCGGTCATCTTCTTGGCGTCGTCGAGCGCGGTCCGCTCGGCACCGGCGAGACGGGCCAGGGCCGGATGATCGCGCAGCGGGCCGTCCTGCAACTCCGTGCAGACGCTGTGGTTTGCGATGCCCAGCATCGTCGGGTCGGAGGACGCGGCCGGGGCGAGCCCGACGAGGATGCGGGCAAGCTTGCGCTTCCACATGCCGACATCCGCCGGCAGGCAGACCAGGCCATGGGCCTGGACGCGTCCGCTTTCCGCCGCGAGGGCGGTGCGGCCGAAATCCTCGGCCTTCACGAGGCGCGTCGTGATCTTGTCGATCTCCTCGTGGGTCTTGGCGGCCTTTCCGGCGATGTTCTGGACGCTGGTGGAGATCTCGGCGGTGGCCGAACGCTGCTGGGAGAGCATCTGCGAGATCGCCTGATTCAGGTCGCTCGCCTGGGAGATCTGCTCGTTGGTCTGCTCGACCCGGGTTTCCAGCTGTTCGACGATGGCCCGGCCGGACGTGACGGCGTTCCGGCTCTCGCCGACGGCGACGGAAATCGCCGCCATTTCCGTCGTCAGAGTGCTGAGAAGGCCCCGGATCTCCCCCGTGGACTTGGCGGTCTGGGCGGAGAGCGACTTGACCTCGGCGGCGACCACGGAGAAGCCGCGACCGGCCTCGCCGGCCCGCGCCGCCTCGATGGTGGCGTTCAGGGCGAGCAGGTTGGTCTGGGCGGAGATCGACGCGATGGCGGTCGCCATGATCTCGATCTGGGCGATGGCGCGCTCCAGCACCACGACACGCTCGGAGATGAGCGACGTGCGGACGTCGATCTCCTGCATGGCCGACTTGGCCTCGCGGCCGTCGCCGATGCAGGCGCTCATGGCGGTGAGGGCATTCTGAGCGACGGTGACGACCGTATCGGATGTCTGGGAGACCTCGGCGATGGACGCGGCCATCTCTTCCGTGGCGCCGGCGATCGTCTGCGTGGCACGGGCGACCTCACCGACGTCGTAGGTCATCCAGCCGATGTTGATGGCCGCCTCGGACGCTTCCTTCGACATCGCAGCGATGGAGGACAGGTTGCGCCGGCCGTCGTCCTCGCCACGGTGGCGAAGACGCTCGATCGCGGATTTCAGCTTTCCGTCCGGCAGGTCGACCGCCGCCAGCCCCTGGCTCGACATCAACGCATCCACCGCCGCGCTGAGACGAAGGTCGTCGGCCTCGATCTGCTGAGCCGCGGCGGGCACCGCAACCGTGTCGGAGGCCGGACGCTTGCGGGAGAAGCCAATCATAAAACTACAACCCTAAGATATCGATCGGACAAGGTCATAGGATCTATTGATTAATGGCGCCTTAGCAGGCCCTCGCTCCGCGCCCTCCGGTGCCCGGGCATCGTCGATCTCGCGGATGGCCGCGCCAATCTCCACGAGGGTCGGAATGCTCGATAATCGAAAGTATTCTTTCTCCGGCAGTATCGACAACACAATGGCCTACGATAATTTGCTGGATAAGCCGTTTTTTCATTATCAATACGTCATATAAAAATTTCTATGCCATCACATGCTACGCCACGCCATGATCATGGATGATCGCGATTGAACTCGCGCCAATGACAAGAGACTTACGCCCTGTATTTGAAATCCATTTCGCGTGATGCTGCGCGCAGTGAAGTAAATTTCTGCCGTCGTCTGGTTTACGCCCTTCGGGACGGTGCCGCAGGTGGACGCCACAATCCGACGGAGCTCGAGGTCCGGACTTCGCTCCGGCGAGCGTGAGGTGTCCTGATCGCTGGAGAGATCAGGCCGAACGGGGCAGAAGCGGTGCAGGTCGCGTGGGGACGAGGCCCGCCTTGCGCTCGAGCAGGGTCGGCGGAGGCACGGGCGCTTCGATCGAGCAGACAACCCCGCTGGCTGCGAACAGGAGCTGGACCTCGCCGTCGAGCTCGCGGGCGAGGCTGCGCTCGATGAGGCGCGAGCCGAACCCGGTGCGTGTCGGCTGCGTCACCGGCGGCCCGCCGCTCTCGCTCCAGCGCAGGAGGAGGCGGGTTTCCGGCTCCTTCACCACGCTCCAGCTGATCGTCACCGTGCCGCCCTCCCGCGAGAGCGAGCCGTACTTGACCGCGTTGGTGCCGAGTTCGTGCAGCGCCATGGCGATGGAGAGCGCGAGCCGGGGCGGCAGGCGCAGATGCGGCCCCGAGACGATGAAGCGGGATCGACCCGCTTCGGCGGAGTCGAGGGGAGCGGTGGCGTCGGCCACCACGTTTCCGAGTTCCGCCCCCTCCCAGCTTTCGCGGGTGAGCACGTCGTGAACGCGGGCGAGCGCCAGGAGCCGCGCTTCGAACGCGGCCTTGGCGGCGGCCGCCTCCGGCGTGTCGAGGCCGCGCAGGGACTGGATGGCGATGGACTGGACGGTGGCGAGGGTGTTCTTCACACGGTGGTTGAGTTCGTGGATGAGCAGGAGCAGATGCTCTTCCGCACGCTTGGCATCGGTGATGTCCACGTTGCAGCCGGTATAGCCGAGGAAGGTCCCGGTATCATCGAGGCGCGGTACGCCTTCGCACCGCAGCCAGCGCACCACGCCGTCGCGATCCACGACCCGGACCTCCGCCCTCACGGGAACGCGGCCGGCGAAGGCGTCGGCGAGCTTGGCGGCGAAGGCCGGCAGGTCGTCCGGATGGACGATCGTCTGCCACCCGCCGGCGGCGAGGGCGCTGGCCGGCTTGCCGAACAGATGGTCGAAATGCAGGTTGGCGAAGCTGATCTCCCCGACCTCGTCCGTCATCCAGATGAGGGCGGGCGCGGAATCCGCCATGTGCCGGAACCGTGCCTCGCTCTCGCGCAGGGCCGAGAGGCCGCGCTCGGTCTCGGCGAGGGCCGAGTCGCGCTCCTCGCCCCGGGTGCGCAGGCGCAGGGAGGCGTCCGCCAGCACGTCGCCGAGACGGCGGATCTCGTGGATCGGCGAGGTGATGCGCGGGATCGCCTCGCCCCGCGCCAGGGCCGGACCCGTCGCCACGAGGCGGCGCAAGGGCTGGGAGACCTTCGACCAGAGATTGATGGCGAGGATCGACGAGGTTGCGAAGACGAGGAAGCCGAAGCCGGTGAAGGCCCAGATCCATCCGCGCAGCCGCGCATCCACCAAGGCCTTCGGGATCACCGCGCTCACGGTCCAGCCGGTGAGGCGCGAGCGCGCCTCGACGACGGTGACGGGGCGCATGTTGAAGTCCTTGCCTTCCCAGACCCCCGGTGTCTCGGTCTGGCGCTGGCGAAGGGTCGCGAGGCGCGGGCGCCCGACGATCGATGCCGGATCGGGGATCCGGGCGAGGGCGATGCCGTCCCGGTCCGACACGCCCGTCGTCCAGCCCTGGACGTATTCCCGCCCGAGGATGCCCTGCAGCCGGCTCACCGGCGCGAGGAAGCTGAGGAGATAGACGACCTCGCCCTCGTTCTGGACCGGGACGGCGATGGCATAGGTCGCGCGGTCGGGCATGCTGCCCGACAGGATGCCGGAGATCATCGCCCGCTGCGTACCCGACGCGATCTCGCGGTCGAAGGGGAGGGCGGTCTTCGGCAGCGGCGCTCCGCGCGGGACCGAGGTGTTCACCAGTTGCTGGCCGTCCGGCCGGCGCAGCAGGATGTCGAGGCCGACGGTTTCCCGGACGAGCCGCGCCTGCGCATCGAAATTCTCGAACTCCGCGTCCTTCAGGCGAGGCGACGTCGCCAGGGTCTGCAGCACGGAGACGAGCCCCGCCGTGTCACGGTCGATGGACAGGGCGATGCCGCGGACGTTCTCGCGCGCATCCTGCTCGAAACGCGCCCGCTCGGTCCCGGCATAGCGAAACAGGAGGATCGCCGTGAACAGCAGTCCCGGCCCGATCAGCGCCACCACGAGGGCGACGAGGTAGACCTGGGTCGAGAACCCGCGCTGGCGGATGCGCGCGAACAGCCGGCCCGGGGCCGTGGCCTGCCACCCACCGCTCCTCTTCCGCTCGAACGTGGGGTCCATCTCGTTTTCAGGCCCGGCGGTCATGGCCTGTCGATGTGGCCGAGGTCGCGGGACGGCGCAAGCCGATCGCGGACACGCTGCTTCAGGGTCTTCACGTCGGGAAATCCCCCGTCCCGCGTCCGGTCCCAGATCGTCTCCGATCCGCAGACGATCAGGAACACGCCGCCATGCCCCGGGATCAGGGCGACCTCGCCGATCTCGTCGCGGAAGGTGGAGAGGAGCTCCTGCGCCATCCAGCCGGCGCGCAGAAGCCACTGGCACTGCGTGCAGTAGGTGATGGAAACCCTGGGTTTCTCGACCTGTGGGGCAGGTGGCGTTTCATCCATGGCCGGCACAGCGACCCAAGCACGGTGCCTTGTCAACCTGCCACCGCGCGAGTTCGACCGTCGGATATGCGCGGAGTTTCGTCGCAGACGGATCGCTTCCCGGCCTTTCACCCGGTGCATCACGCCCTATCTCTTCAAGCGTTGCCGGGCGGCAGGGGCGTGGACGCGCCATGCCGCGCCCGTCTACGAGGAGCCCCCGATGTTGTCAGTTCTGCGTCCCGATGCCCCCGCGAGCTTTGCGCCTTCGCCCCGCCCCTCGGTGTTCCGCCGCATGCGGTCCGCGCTCGTCGCCGTCGCCCTGGCCACGACGCTTTCGGGATGCGGCGCGATCAACCGGGTGCCGACGCTGGAAGAGAACGCGAAATCCTCGTGGAGCGAGGTTCAGAACCAGTACCAGCGTCGCGCCGACCTGATCCCGAACCTCGTCGAGACGGTGAAGGGCTACGCCCAGCAGGAGAAGGACGTCCTCGTCGGCGTCACGGAAGCGCGTGCCAAGGCGTCGAGCGTGAAGGTCGATGCCTCCACCGTCTCCGATCCCCAGAAGTTCAAGGAATTCCAGGACGCCCAGAACCAGCTCTCCGGAGCGCTGGGCCGTCTCCTCGTCACCGTGGAGCGTTATCCCGACCTCAAGTCGAACCAGAACTTCCTGGCGCTGCAATCCCAGCTGGAGGGCACCGAGAACCGGATCGCCGTGGCGCGGCGCGACTATATCGGCGCGGTCCAGGCCTACAACACCGAGGTCCGCACCATCCCGGGCCGCTGGATCGCCGCGTGGTTCTATCCCGAAGCGAAGCCCATGGAGACGTTCGCGGCGACGCCCAATTCGGACAAGCCGCCGACCGTGAAGTTCTAGGGCCGTGACGAGGGTCGCGGTTCTTCGACGGGGTGCGGGCGCGCCGTTCGCGGCGCTCGTCGTCGTCTTCCTCGCCGCCTTCGCCCTTCTGGCTCGCGGCGAGGCCCTGGCGGCGGAGCCGACCTTCCCGGCCCTCAGCGGCCGGGTCGTGGATGCCGCCGGCATCCTCAAGCCGGACGAGACAGTCGCGCTCGAAGCGCAGCTGAAGGCCTACGAGGAGAAGACCTCCGATCAGGTCGTCGTGGCGACGGTGCCGAATCTCCAGGGACTGACGATCGAGGATTACGGCAACCGGCTGTTCCGCGCATGGGCCATCGGCCAGGCCAAGACCAACAACGGCGCGCTCCTCCTCGTGGCACCCAACGACCGCAAGGTCAGGATCGAGGTCGGCTACGGCCTCGAAGGGGCGCTCACCGACGCCCTGTCGAAAGTCATCATCACCACGTCCATCACGCCGCGCTTCAAGGCGGGCGATTACGGCGGCGGCATCAAGGCCGGCGTCGATGCCATGCTGTCGATCCTCAGCGGCGACGCCGACGAGTGGCAGCGCCAGGGCAAGGGCCAAGGTAAGGGCCAGGGCAAGGTGCGAAGCGACGAAGCCGCGCCGTCCCACGTCGTCGGCTTCATCGTCCTGTTCCTGGTGATTCTGTTCGTCGTGCACCGGATGAACCGTGGCCGCCGCGGCGGCGGCTTCATCATCCTGCCCGGCCCATCCTCCGGGGGATGGAGCGGCGGCGTCTCCGGCGGCTTCGGGGATGGCGGCGGATTTTCGGGCGGCGGCGGCTCATCGGGAGGGGGCGGCGCCTCCGGGGATTGGTAGGATGCTGAACAGCACCGACAGGACGCGCATCGCCGAGGCGATCGCCACGGCGGAATCGGCGACATCGGCGGAGATCGTGGTTCTCGTGGCCGCCCGCGCCGGCCTCTACCGGTCGGCCGCGCTGGTGCCGGCGCTGGCCCTCGGGCTCGCGGCGCCCTGGCCGCTGATCCTGCTCACCCCGTGGAGTGCCGCGTCGATCGCCCTGGCGCAGGCCGCCATCGTCCTGGCGGCCCTCGCCGCCGCCGCCCATCCGCGCGCGCGCCTTCTCCTCGTTCCACGCTCGATCCGCCGGGCGAGGGCGCACGAGGCGGCATCGCGGGAGTTCTCCGCCCGCGGATTGGCGCGGACACGCGGGCGCACCGGCATCCTGATCTACCTCGCCGTCGCCGAAGGCCATGCGGAGATCGTCGCCGATTCGGGCATCGCTGCGCGGATTTCGCCGGCGGCGTGGTCGTCGGCCATCGAGACGCTGCTGTCGTCCCTGCGTCGCGGCGCGGCGGCCGACGGTCTCGTCTTGGCCGTGGAGGGGATCGGCGCGATCCTTGCGCGGCACCTGCCGCGCCGGGCGGGGGATATCGACGAGTTGCCGAACCGGGTGATCGTCACGGACTGACAGCGTCCGTGACATTGTATTTTTTACTCTGGCCCCGAAAGAATTTTTGAGCGAGAAGAACCGTGACGATCCGCCATCAAGGACGGGTTGCGGGAGCGAGACGTCGATGGGTGCTATACAGAAGCACGGGCCCTGGGCCCTTGTCGGTGCTTTGGGCGCGGCGGCCCTGGCGATCGTCGCCACGAGCCGCGGCGAATCGATCAACGCCCTGTGGATCGTCGTGGCCGCGGTCTGCGTCTATCTCATCGCCTATCGCTATTACTCGCTCTACATCTCCGACAAGGTGATGCAGCTCGATCCGAGCCGCAAGACCCCGGCCCACCGTCACAACGACGGTCTCGACTACGTCCCCACCAACAAGACCGTCCTGTTCGGTCACCATTTCGCGGCGATCGCGGGGGCGGGTCCCCTCGTGGGACCGGTCCTGGCCGCGCAGATGGGCTACCTGCCCGGCATGCTCTGGATCCTGGCGGGCGTCGTGCTCGCGGGCGCGGTGCAGGACTTCATGATCCTGTTCATCTCCATGCGCCGCGACGGGCGCTCCCTCGGTGAGCTGATCCGGGCGGAGCTCGGCGTGATCCCCGGCGTCATCGCGCTGTTCGGCACCTTCATGATCATGGTGATCCTCCTCGCCGTCCTGGCGATGATCGTGGTCAAGGCACTGGCCGAAAGCCCCTGGGGCACCTTCACGGTGGCGGCCACGATCCCGATCGCGATCCTGATGGGCCTCTACGCGCGCTTCATCCGGCCGGGCAGGATCGGCGAGGTCTCGATCCTCGGCTTCGTCCTGCTCATGGCCGCGATCATCGGCGGCGGTCAAATCAACGAGCACCCGGTCTGGGGACCGGCCTTCACCTTCACCGGTACGCAGCTCACCTGGATGCTGATCGGCTACGGCTTCGTCGCCTCGATCCTGCCGGTCTGGCTGCTGCTGGCCCCGCGCGACTACCTCTCGACTTTCCTCAAGATCGGCACCATCATCGGCCTGGCCCTGGGCATCGTCGTGGTCGCCCCGCATCTGCAGATGCCGGCCATGACGAAATTCGTCGACGGCACTGGCCCGGTCTGGGCGGGCTCCCTGTTCCCGTTCCTGTTCATCACCATCGCCTGCGGCGCGGTCTCGGGCTTCCACGCGCTGATCTCGTCGGGCACGACCCCGAAACTCATCGACAACGAAGCCGACACCCGCTTCATCGGCTACGGCGGCATGCTCATGGAGAGCTTCGTCGCGATCATGGCGCTCGTCGCCGCCAGCGTGATCGATCCGGGCATCTACTTCACCATGAACTCGCCTGGCGCCCTGCTCGGCACCTCCGCCGAGAGCGCGGCCGCCGCGGTGACCAATCTCGGCTTCCCGATCTCCGCCGATCTGATCACCCAGACCGCCAGGGATGTCGGCGAGCATTCGATCATCTCGCGCACCGGCGGCGCCCCGACCCTCGCCGTCGGCATGGCCCACATCATCTCGTCGGCCGTCGGCGGCAAGACGATGATGGCCTTCTGGTACCACTTCGCGATCCTGTTCGAAGCCCTGTTCATCCTCACCGCCGTCGATGCCGGCACGCGGGCGGGACGCTTCATGCTGCAGGATCTGCTCGGCCTGATCTCGCCGACCTTCAAGGACACCTCGGCCTGGGCGCCCAGCATCCTGGCCACGGCCCTCTGCGTCTCGGCCTGGGGCTACTTCCTCTACCAGGGCGTCACTGACCCGCTCGGCGGCATCTACACCCTGTGGCCGCTGTTCGGCATCTCGAACCAGATGCTGGCGGCCGTGGCGCTGACGCTGGCCACCGTGGTGATCTTCAAGATGAAGCGCGAGCGCTACGCCTTCGTCACGATCATCCCCACCGTCTGGCTGTTGATCTGCACGCTCACGGCGGGCTGGCAGAAGATCTTCTCGGCCGATCCCAAGATCGGCTTCCTGTCCCATGCCGACCGGTTCTCGGCGGCGATCGCCGAGGGCAAGGTGCTGGGTCCGGCCAAGAACATGGCCGACATGCACAAGATCGTCTTCAACGACCGGATCGACGCGGCGCTCGCGGTGATGTTCGTCGGCCTCGTGGTGGCCATCGCCGTCTTCGGCGTCCAGGCCTGCCTGAAGGCCTACAGGGCCGACCGCTGGACGGCCCTCGAAAGCGGCGGCCCGTCCCCCGTCCCGGCGGAGTAAGCACCATGGCGCTGTCGTCGACGGAGTTGCGGGACCGGCTCAAGACCTTCTCGAAATGCGTCTGCGACGGCGCTCGCCTCATGGTGGGGCAGGGCGATTACGAAGCCTATGCCGCCCATATCCGCCGGACCCATGTCGACCAGGAGCCGATGACCGAGCGGGAGTTCTACCGCAACCGGGAGAATGCCCGATTCGGCGTCGGCAACCGGAACGGCTTCCGCTGCTGCTGATCCGCCGGGTCACCTTGAATGACCCGGTAGCCGGCAAGATAGACCTTGCTCTCGTCTGCGATCATGCAACGAAAACCTTTCGCATACTGGGACTTCGATAGAGATTCGAAGACCGGAGCGGGACATTTCGGCAAGACCGGCATCCCCATACTTGATGCGAGCGAGAGCAGGGCGGTCGAAAGTTGCAGCGGCGGGTGGCTTCGACTGAGACGATAGGCTTATATGTCGCCTCCCGAGAGAGGAGGTGTCATGTCGCAGCCACCACTGACCGAGACGCGATCCGGGATGGACCGCTCCGGCGCGATCACCTTCGACAGGTCCTTGAAGGGGCTCACCGGCATCGCCGTCCGCGGCTTTCTCCTGTCCCTCGTCACCTTCGGCATCTACCGGTTCTGGTACGTCACCGACCTGCGGCGCTACTTCTGGAACCGGACGATCGTCGACGGCAGCCCGGCCGAATATACCGGGACCGGCAAGGAACTGTTCCTCGGCTTCCTCGTCGCCATCGCCATCCTGATCCCCGTCTACGTTCTGATCTTCGTGGCGACGATCTCCGCGCCCTGGCTCGCGGCCTTCGGCAGCGTCCTGTCCTTCCTCATCCTCTTCGTCCTCGGTCAATTCGCGGTCTATCGCGGCCGGCGCTACCGCGCCTCGCGCACCCTGTGGCGCGGCATCCGCCTCGGACAGGACGGATCGGCGATCACCTATGCGCTGATGGCCATCGGCTGGTCGCTGCTGACGCTTGCCACCCTCGGCCTCGCCTTCCCCTTCATGCGCGCGAGCCTGGAACGGTACCGGATCAACCATACCTTCATCGGGTCGAGCCGGATGGACTCCACGGCGCGCGGGCGCTCGCTCCTGCTGCCCTGGCTGACGTTCTACGTGGTTGTTCTCCTGCCCGTCGCCGCCGCCCTGATCGCCTTCCTCGTGGCCGCCGATTTCACCATCCCCGACGACCTGTTCATCCCCAAGGAGGGGGGCAAGCCCGGCGAGACGGAGTTCAACAGCGACTACGACGGCACGCCCATCGCCACCTTCGGGACGCTCCTCCTCAGCACGCTGGGCATCACGATTCCCCTCGGGCTCCTGCTCATCCCGTTCTACCGGGCGCGGGAGACGCGGCTCTTCATGAATGCGGCCAGCCTCGGCCCCGTGCGGCTGCGCTCGACCCTGAAGGCCCGCCAGTTCTACTGGCCCTATTTCGTCTACCTCCTCTCCGTCATCGGCTTCGTGTTGATCCTCGGCCTCGTCCTCGGGGGCGCCGGCCTGCTCCTCCGGGCCCGGGGCATGGAAAGCGGATTCCACTGGGCGATCGTCTTCGTCACGGTGTTCGGCTACCTCGGCGGTGCGCTGTTCTTCGCGGTGCTCCATGTCCGGGTCATCACGGCGCGCCTCTGGGCGGCGGTCGCGACCACGACGGTGGTCGAGAATGCCGGCGGCCTCGATGCCGTGCTCGCGTCGAGCCGGCGCGTGGACAGCGGCCTCAACGAAGGTCTCGCCGACGCGCTGGATGTCGGCGGCGCCCTCGAGATCGGGTTCTAGTGCGAGCCCCCGCCGTCCAGGGCACGTATTTCGACGGGTTGAGCGCCAGGGCCCATCCGGTCACCCTCGTCCTCGAGGACAGTCTCGAGATCAACGGGCGCGACCTGCGCCTCGCCTGGCCCCTCGCCGACCTCGCGGCCGGCGATACGGCGCGTCCGCTCATGCGGATCGGCCCGGCGGGGCATGGCGCCCGCGTCGAGTTCACCGACGGGGCTCTCGCCGCCGCCCTCGAGGAACGCTGTCCCGACCTGTACCGGACCGATCCCTCCGCGTCGGGCGGTCGCCTGCGCCTCGTGCTGTGGTCGATCGCGGCCGGGATTTCGGTGATCGGCCTGGCGATCTACGGTGTCCCGGCCATCGCGGTCCGACTGGCGCCGGTGGTTCCGGCGGCGATCGAGGCGCGGCTCGGCGGGGCGGTGGACGGGCAGATCGGCAAGATCCTGGGCGACCCGCCGGTCTGCGACGACGCCCCGGCGCGGGCCGTCCTCGACCGCCTGATCGAGCGGATGACGGCGGATGCCGGCCTGCCGGTGGATCCGGCGATCACAGTGCGCCGGCACGCCGTCGCCAACGCCCTGACCCTTCCCGGCGGGCGGGTCGTCGTCCTGTCGGACCTCATCGACCAGTCCCGGACGCCGGACGAGTTCGCCGGTGTGCTGGCCCACGAATTCGGCCATGTGGCCGCGCACGATCCCATGCGCGCGCTGCTGGCGGCGAGCGGAAGCTCGTTCCTCCTGAGCCTCGTACTCGGCGACCTCACCGGATCCACGATCATCGTCGCGGTGGGACAGGCCGCCATCTCGGCCGGCTATTCCCGAGAGGCCGAAAACGCGGCGGATTCCTATTCGGTGGAGTTCATGCGCCGGTCGGGCGGGGATGCCACGGCGCTGGCGACCATCCTGGAACGCATCGCCAAGGACGAGGACAAGGACGACGGCAAGGCCGAGTTCGCGAGCCTGCTCCGCAGCCATCCCTTCACGACGGAGCGCGCGACCCGCATCCGCGCGATGGCGGGCACGGAGACGGTCGGCCGGCGCATCCTCGACGAGACGGAATGGGCGACGCTCAAGGGCATCTGCCGCAACGTCCCGCCCAAAACCGCGAAATAGGCGCGGTCCCGGGCGGGGCGTGTTCGCGCGCCGGTTACATCCGGAAACAAATATCCCGTCCCGGTCCGCCGCTTGCGTCGCGGCGTCACGGCTACAGATCACCTCGTGGCATGCGACGAACGTGGTACACCAGCCCGAACAGGTTTGCGCGGATACCGAATGGGCCTCGTCCAGTATGCTCTGAAGTTTCGCATCACGATCTACGTGCTGGCCGTGCTGATGATGCTCGGCGGCGCGGCCTCGGTGATCGTGGCGCCCAAGGACGTGCTGCCCACCGTGGACATCCCGGTGGTCGTGGTGGTGTGGACGTATACCGGCCTCTCGACCTCCGAGATGGAGCGGCGCATCACGACCTATGCCGAGTTCTCGCTCTCCAACAACGTCAACAACATAGCCCGGATGGAATCGACGACGCTGCAGGGCACGGCGATCCAGAAGGTGTATTTCGACCAGTCGGTGAGCATCGACCTCGCCATCGCCCAGACCGTCTCGGCGATGAACTCGATCCGCTCGACCATGCCGCCGGGCGTGCAGCCGCCCATCGTCCTGCGGTTCTCGGCCTCCTCCGTCCCGGTGATCCAGCTCTCCCTCTCCTCCACGAGCGAGAGCCTGACCAAGGTCTACGATTACGCCCAGTACCGCATCCGCCAGCGCCTGACCCAGGTGCCGGGCTCGACGCTGCCCTCGCCCTTCGGCGGCACGCCGCGCCAGATCATGGTCGATCTCGACCTCCAGGCCCTGCGGGCTCTGGGCCTGACGGCGCTGGACGTCACCAACGCCATGACGGCGCAGAACCTCACCGTGCCCTCCGGCCTCGCCAAGATCGGCGAGCAGCAATATCCGATCCAGCTCAACGCCACGCCGGACGCCATCGAGGCGCTCAACCAGGTGCCGATCCGGGTGGTGGGCGGACAGCCGGTTCTGGTGCGCGACGTCGCCAACGTCCGCGACGGCGGCCCGCCGCAGGTGAACATCGTGCGGGCCGACGGCCTGAACTCGGTGCTGATGCGCATCTTCAAGAACGGCACCGCCTCGACCCTCGACGTGGTCAACAACGTAAAGAAGGCCCTGCCGGACATCCGCGCCGCCGCCCCCGAGGGCATGGCCCTGCGGGAATTGTTCGACCAGTCGGTCTTCGTCTCCGCCG
Organism: Methylobacterium sp. E-045; assembly: GCF_022829685.1. Lineage (GTDB taxonomy): Bacteria > Pseudomonadota > Alphaproteobacteria > Rhizobiales > Beijerinckiaceae > Methylobacterium. The sequence continues at coordinate 191,364 of NZ_JAKSYE010000125.1, read as the reverse complement.
CCATCGAGGGCGTGATCCACGAGGCGGTCATCGCCGCCGCGCTCACCGGCCTAACGATCCTGCTGTTCCTCGGCTCATGGCGCTCCACCATCGTGGTGCTCGTCTCGATCCCGCTCTCGATCCTGACCTCGCTCGCGATCCTCACGGCCCTCGGCGAGACCATCAACGTCATGACGCTGGGCGGTCTCGCCCTGGCGGTGGGCATCCTCGTGGACGACGCCACGGTGGCGATCGAGAACACCTATCGCCTGTTCGAGGAGGGCGAGCCGTTCCGCAAATCCGTGGTGGAGGGGGCGGCGGGCATCGCCAAGCCGGCCCTGATCTCGACCCTCTCGATCTGCGCCGCCTTCGTCTCGGTCTTCGCGCTGACGGATACGCCGAAATACCTGTTCACCCCGCAGGCCCTGGCGGTCGTGTTCGCGATGCTGACCTCCTATGTCCTGTCGCGCACCCTGGTGCCGGTGCTGATCGACGTGCTCGTCGCGCGGGAATACGAGGAGCATCACGGCAAGGGCGGGGAGGCTCCGCGGCGGGGCCGCATCGCCCGTGCGCTGGGGTGGCTGTTCGGGCCGCTCTTCCGCCTCGCCGGCCGATTCCGCCAGGGGTTCGAGGCGCGCTTCGCCCGCTTCCATCGCGCCTATCTCGGCCTGCTGCACGTGGTCCTGCGCCGCCGGGTCGTCACGCTCGCCACCGTCGCGGTGATCTTTGCGGGCACGGCGGGCCTGTTCGGCTTCGTCGGGCAGGATTATTTCCCGCAGGTCGAATCGAGCCAGATGACGCTGCACCTGCGCACCCGGCCGGGCATGCGCATCGAGACCGCCTTGCAGACCTTCGCGCAGGTCCAATCGGTGGTCCGTGAGGTCATCCCCGAGGGGGAGATCGATCAGGTTCTCGACAATCTCGGCCTGCCCGCGAACAACTACAATTTCGCCTTCTCGGACGGATCGTTCGTCGCCAACAACGACGGGCAGATGCTCATCAACCTGAAGGAAGGGCACGGCTCGGTCGCCGGCTACACCAAGCGCCTGCGCGAGGTGCTGCGCGAGCGCTTTCCCGACCTGATCGTCTATTTTCAGCCGTCCGACATCATCACGCAGATCCTCAATTTCGGCACGCTGGCGCAGATCGACATCCAGGTCTCGGGCCGCAACACCGCCAAGGACCTCGCCGCCGCGCAGAACATCGTCCGCCGCCTCAAGGAGACGCGCGGGGCGGTGGACGTGCATCTCCACCAGATCGTCGGCACGCCGCAATTCTTCGTGGACGTGGACCGGCGCCTCGCCTCGGAGCTCGGCGTCACCGAGCAGCAGATCGCGCAAGGGCTCAACGTCTCCCTGTCGGGCTCCTTCCAGGTGACGCCGAACTTCTGGACCGACCCGAAAACCGGCATTCCCTACCAGCTCTGGGTCCAGACGCCGGAATACCGCAACGACAGCCTCACCGCGATCCAGAACACGCCGCTCCTCGTCAGCGGCAATTCCGACGCGCCGGGCGTGCTGACGCTGCTCTCCAGCGTCTCGACCATGCGCCGGGAGGGGTCGCAGACGGTGATCAACCACGTCAACACGCAGCCGACCTTCAACATCTACGCCGCGGTGCAGGATTCCGATCTCGGTTCGGTGGCGAAAGACATCCGCCGGATCGTCGAGGAGGAACAGAAGGCCCTTCCGGCGCCGGACAAGATCACCGTGCGCGGGCAGATCGAGAACATGCAATCGGCCTTCTTCCGCATGGGAATCGGCCTCTCCATCGCCCTGGTGGCGGTCTACCTGCTCATGGCGGTGAACTTCCAGAGCTGGGGCGATCCCCTGGTGGTGCTGGCGGCGCTCCCGCTCGCCTTCTGCGGGATCGTGGCGAGCCTGTTCATCACCGGCACCACCTTCTCGATTCCCTCACTCTTCGGGGCGATCATGTCCGTGGGCATCGCGTCGGCCAACTCGATCCTCCTCGTCACCTTCGCCAAGGAGCACCGGGAGGCGACGGGCTGCAGCGCGGCGGAGGCGGCCCTGCTCGCGGGCGAGACCCGGCTGCGGCCGGTGCTGATGACGGCGGGCGCGATGTTCTTAGGGTTGATCCCCATGGCGCTCGGCACCGGGGAGGGCGGGGAGCAGAACGCCGCCCTCGCCCGCGCCGTGATGGGCGGCATCGCCATCGGTACGCCGTCGACCTTGCTCTTCGTGCCCTTCCTCTACACCCTCCTCAGGCGGGGTGAGGTCAAGCCGCTGCAGGATTACGCATGAGCGGGAACAGCCCTGGTGACGCGAACGATGGGAAGACCGGCACGGTGACGGCTCAGGGTTCGGGTCATGATGGTTCGGCTCATGGGTCCGGACGGGGCCCGGCGGAGATCCCGCCGCCACCGGGGAAGGGGCCGTTCCTCGTCGCCGGGCTGATTGCCGTCGGCCTGTTCGGCTGGGGTGGCTATGGCCATTGGCAGAAGGGTGCCGCGGCCGAGGAGACGCAGCGCAAGGCCCGGGATTTCGTGCCGAAGCTCAGGACCATCGCGGTGGAGCGGGCCGACCAGCCCATCGACATCACCCTGCCCGGACAGACCGATGCCTTCGCCAGGGCGTCCCTGTTCGCCCGTGCCACGGGCTACATCGCCGAGCGCCGGGTCGATATCGGCACGCGGGTGAAGCAGGGCGACATCCTCATCCGCATCGCCGCCCCCGATCTCGACCAGCAGCTGGCACAGGCCCAGGCGCAGGTGGGCCAGCTTGAAGCCCAGCTCCTCCAGGCCAGGGCCATGGTCGACCAGGCGAAGGCCAACGTGAATCTCGCCACCGCCACCAACAGCCGCACCTCGACCCTCGCCGTGCAGGGCTGGGCCTCGAAGCAGAACGCGGACAATTCCCAGGCGAGCGTCCTGAGCCAGGGTGCGAGCCTCGCCTCGGCGGAGGCGGGGGTGAAGGTGGCGGAGGCCAACATCAAGGCGCAGCGCGCCACCGTGGACCGCCTGAAGGCGCTGACCGGCTTCAAGGACGTGATCGCCCCCTTCGACGGCGTCGTCACCGCCCGCAGCGTCGATGTCGGCGATCTCGTCCAGGCCGACGGCACCGGCACCGCCCTGCTGTCCATGGACCGGGACGACCTCCTGCGCGTGGTCGTCAACGTGCCCCAGAATCTCGCCGTCGGGGTAGATCCGGGCGTCGCCGCCACGATCAAGGTGCCGCAGATCCCGGACCGCACCTTCTCCGGCAAGGTCGAGCGCAGTTCGGTGGCCCTGCTGACCTCCTCCCGGACCCTGACCACGCAGGTGGACGTCCCCAACCGCGACGGCAGCCTGCGGCCCGGCCTCTACGTCTACGTGACGCTCAAGGTGCCGCGGACGGGACGGAACACGGTCATCCCGGCCGAGGCCCTGGTCTTCAATCAGCACGGCACGCAGGTCGCCATCTCCCGCGACGACGGCACGGTGGAATGGCGCGGCGTCCACATCCAGCGCGACCTCGGCACCACCATCGAGATCGACCAGGGCCTGGACGGGGGCGAGCAGCTCGTGCTGAGCCCGCCCGTGGACCTGCATGACGGGCAGACGATGGAGCGCCAGCCGTCGAAGCAGGACGGCAAGGCGCTGAAATCCGCCGCGCGGTGATGCCGCCTGGAAGAGGGGGCAACCCGGCCAAGCCGTTCGGCCGGTTCCATCGCCTGGGGTGGATGAGGTAGAGACACCCGTTCCCGCGCAAGTTTGGGCGCGACGTCCGGAACGTCTCCGCGCATGCTCCACCGCCCCGCCTCGGACACCCTCGATCGCGCCCAGGTGGCGGCGATCACCGCCGCGATCACCTGCGTGGCGGTGGTCGGCATCGGACTCAGCCTGTCGATCCCGCTCCTCTCCCTCGAGATGGAGCGCATGGGCGTGTCGAGCACGGTCATCGGCGTCAACACGGCGCTGGCGGGTCTGGCCAGCATCGTCACCGTGCCGTTCGTGCCGCGTCTGGCCGCCCGGATCGGCGTCGTGCGCTTCCTCATCCTGGCGATCTGCACCGGCGCGGCCTCCCTCGTCGGGTTCAAGCTGCTCCACGACATCCGCTGGTGGTTCCCCCTCCGCTTCGTCTTCTCGGCGACGCTGGGCGTGCTCTTCGTGCTGTCCGAGTTCTGGATCAACGAGGTGGCGCCCCCGGCGCGGCGCGGCCTCGTCATGGGCATCTACGCGACGGTGCTGGCGCTGGGCTTCGCGGTGGGACCGACCCTCCTCGTCCTCATCGGCACCCAGGGCTATGCGCCGTATGGCGCCGGCGCCGCCCTGTTCCTGCTCGGCACCGTGCCCATCGCCCTGGCGCGCGGCCTGGCGCCGTCGATCGAGGGCACGGGGAGCCGCGGCTTCCTCGGCTATGTCCGGTTGGCGCCGGCCGCCATCTTTGCGGCCCTGGTCTACGGCGCCGTCGAGACCGGGGGATTCGCCATCCTGCCGCTCTACGGCCTCCGGATCGGGCTCGATGCCGAGAGTGCCGCCGGTCTCGTCAGCATGCTCGCCCTCGGACACGTCCTGTTCCAGATCCCGTTCGGCCTCTTGGCCGACCGGTTCGACCGCCGCCACCTCCTCCTCGCCTCCGCCGTCGGCGGTGCGATCGGCGCGGCGCTGATCCCGGCGGCCTCGACCTCCCCGGCATGGCTCGCCGTCCTCCTGCTGATCTGGGGCGGCTTGACCGGCACGCTGTACACTGTCGGGCTGGCCCATCTCGGAGCCAGCGTGCGCGGGGCCGAACTCGCCGGAGCGAACGCCGCCTTCCTGATCTTCTACAATATCGGCCTGATGGTCGGGCCTCCGATCATCGGCGGCGGCATGGACCTGATGCCCCCCCAGGGCTTCGCCCATGCCATGTGCGGCATACTCGTCGCCTATGCCGGCCTCGTCCTCTGGCGGCTTCGAACGACCGCCCCGGCCTTGACGAAGTGAGCCCGATGAGGCAATGACCGCGCGGAATTCAGCCGGTCCGTGCCGGCCATTTTGCGTTTCGCTCAAGCGGAATGCCGCCATCTTCAGGAGCACCGCGCCATGGCCAAGGCCGTCACCGTTAAAGTCAAGCTGATCTCGACCGCCGACACCGGCTACTTCTACGTCACGAAGAAGAACTCCCGGACGCAGACCGAGAAGCTGTCCATGAAGAAGTACGACCCCGTCGTGCGCAAGCATGTCGACTTCAAGGAAACCAAGATCAAGTAAGCGGCGTCTCCGCATCGAGACGGCATAAAAAAAGCCGCCCTTTCGGGGCGGCTTTTTCCGTTGATGCAGGGCGCTGGGTTTACAGCGACGAGGTCGGGTAGGAGCGCACGCCGGGACGGGCACCGGGAAGCGTCGTGGCATCGGACGGCGTCGTGGTCGGCGCGGTCCAGCCATCGGCCTTCCAGCCCTCGGCGCGCTCGGTGACGTTCACCGAACCGTGCTCTTCGAGTACGTCCATCACCTGCGACGCGCGGAGATCGTCGGTCTTGACGGTCACCAGCGTTCCGCCGCGACGCACGCCCTCGCTGTAGGTGTGGGCATCCGCCTCGCTCAAGCCGGCGCCGGTGAGGCCGCCGACGAGGCCACCGGCCGCGGCACCGATGCCGGCACCGGCCAGGGTGGTCACGAGCCAGCCGGCGGCGACGACGGGGCCGACGCCCGGGATCGCCAGGAGTCCGAGCCCCGTCAGGAGGCCGGCCGCGCCGCCGAGCAGCGTACCGACGCCCGCGCCGGTGCCCGCACCCGTCGATGCCGTCTCGGCGGTGTCGGCGCGGGTATGATCGCCCGTCGTCACGCGCCCGGAATGCCGGTCGTTCTCGTTGCTGCTGACGATGCTGATGTCGCTGTGGCTGATGCCCGAGTTCTCGAGCTTGGCGACGGCCTTGCTGGCATCGTCGTAGGAATCGTAGAGTGCCGTGATGGTCTGGTTTGCCATGGGGTCGTTCCTCTCACTGTATCAACAGGCCGGCGACGTCCGAGGCGACGCTAGTTGGCCGCGACGTTGCCCTTGAAGTCGACGCCGACCGTGACGGCCTTGCCGTTGAGCGTCGCCGCGCCGCGCCAGATGCCCTTGTCGTCCTTCTTGAGTTCCTTGACGTCCTTGTAGCCTGCCTGCTCCAGGCGGCTCCGGGTCTGGCCCTCTGTGAAGCTGTTGGCGCCTTCCTCCAGCTTGGCGTTGGCCGCTGTCGCCTGTGTGGTGGCGGGGCGGTTCGCGTCGGGCTTGTCGGTGTTGGGCCGGGTCACGGATTCCTGACCGCCGGACTTGGCGCTCGTCTCGGCATCGGTGGCGGGCTTGCCGGTCACGGTGGTCTGCGCGTAGGCCGCGCTCGAGCCAAGGATCGCCACAAAGGCGAGTGTAGCCAGCTGATATCGCATAATAATCTCCCTCGATCGGACCCATTCAATTCCGAGGGAAGCCAAAGCGTTCCGTAGATATTATTCGACACTCGGCCCTTGACCGTAGCTCGGTTGGTTCCCGTCTCGAAAAATATTCAGCTTTACCATTGCGGCCCGGCTTTGGGCTGCGGGCGATGGCCTCGATGCCTGTCGAGATCGCCGGGTTCCTGCCCGCGATCTGAGGGAAGCGCTCCCGCCAAGGATGCTTCGTGTCGTTTCGGCACGTCACGGCTGTGTGAATGTACAACGATCGTGCCGCCAGATACCGAACGTCCAGGCGATGATCCGACCAGAGACACGGTCAGGCCCCGACATCGCGGCTCGAACACGGGTGGAAACGATGGCGACGTATAGCGTCTACGACAAAGTCGATTTTCGAACGCTGGATATCTGGCACCTCGATAAGACGGGCGGACTCTATTACGATCTCGACCCGGACGGATACGAACTCGATTTCAACGACAAGACGGCCATCCAGGTCCAAGGCCACGATCTGACTTACGCGAAGAACGGAGACCCGAAATCGGGGACGACGACGGCACTCGATTACGACGACGGCGCCGGCCTCTACAGCACACTGCGCGACATCGACGTGACGGTCGCCCACGAGCAGAAATACTTCGATCACAACGACACGCAATACGTCCTGAAGGACATCTTCGCCGGCGACGACACGATCAACGGATCGCGGTATTCCGACTACATCAACGGATATACCGGCGCCGATACGATGAAGGGCGGCGACGGTGACGACGTCTACATCGTCGACAATTCCGGCGATCGCGTCATCGAGCGGAGCCTGAATGGGGTCGACCTCGTCAAGTCCTCCGTGTCCTTCTCCATCGGCGGCCAGTTCATCGAGAACCTCACGCTCACCGGGACGTCGGCCATCAACGGCAGCGGCAACACCGGGGACAACGTTCTCACCGGTAATGGCGCCGCAAACACGTTGAAGGGCGGTGCGGGGGACGATGTCCTGATCGGCGGACGCGGCCGTGACGTCCTCGCCGGCGGGGCGGGCGACGATACCTTCCAGTTCACGTCCATCAAGGACAGCGCGGTGGGCACCGAGCACCGGGACCAGATCTCGGATTTCACCATCGGTGCGGACCATATCGATCTGCACCTGATCCAGGCCGTGACGGGTGCGACGGGCGACCAGCCTTTCAGCTTCATCGGCTACGCCGCCTTCAGCAAGCAGGCGGGCCAACTGCACGCCGTCGTTTCAGGCCATGCGACGATCGTGGAGGGCGACGTGAACGGCGACGGCAAGGCCGACTTCCAGATCTCCCTCAAGAACGTGGTGGATACCCTGCACGCCAGCGACTTCGTCCTGTAGCCGGCACTTCGATCTAAACGTCGAGCCGGGGCCGGGCCGTCATCCCGGCCCGGCAGACGCATCTGCGACGATGGAGTCTCGGCATTCGGCGATGACGGGCCTCGTGTTCCTGCGATAGAGCGGACGGAACCATCGCCGCGTTCCGCTGGGAACGCCGCACCCGCATCCGTCGCTGTGAGGAATCCGCCATGACCGCCGAGTTCGACGTCGATCTGTTCGTCATCGGTGGCGGCTCGGGGGGCGTACGCGCGGCCCGCATCGCGGCGGGCTACGGCGCGACGGTCAGCCTCGCCGAAGAGTACCGGATCGGCGGCACCTGCGTGATCCGCGGCTGCGTCCCGAAGAAGCTGATGGTCTATGCCGGCCGCTTCGCCGACGAGTTCGAGGACGCGGCCGGCTTCGGCTGGTCGGTGGGCGAGCCGCGTTTCGATTGGAGCGTCCTGAAGGCCCGGCGCGACGCCGAGGTCTCGCGCCTCGAATCGATCTACGACACCAATCTCGAACGGGCGGGCGTCACCGTGATCCCCGAGCGGGCCGTCATCGAGGATGCCCATACGGTCCGTCTCACCGGCTCGGGACGCCGCGTGCGGGCAAAGTACATCCTCGTGGCGGTGGGCGCGCATCCGGTGAAGGTCCCGGTCATTCCCGGCGGCGATCTCGGCATCACCTCCAACGAGGTCTTCGAGCTGGAGGCCTTGCCCGAGCGCATCCTCGTCATCGGGGGCGGCTACATCGCGGTGGAGTTCGCCAGCGTCTTCGCTCATCTCGGGTCGCGCACCACCCTGCTGCACCGGGGCGACCGCCTGCTGCGCGGCTTCGACGACGAGGTCCGCGACGCCCTCGGCGTCGCCTTCGACAAGCGCCTGGATCTCCGGCTCAACCAGACGGTGGAGCGTCTCGAACGGCGGGAGAGCGGCATCGCCGCGACCCTGGGCGACGGCAGCGTCGTCGAGGTCGATCAGGTCCTCGTCGCCACGGGGCGCAAGCCGGCGGTGGAGGGCCTCGGCCTGGAGAAGGTGGGCATTGCGCCCGACGAGAGCGGTGCGATCCCGGTGGATGCCTTCTCGCAGACCGGCGTGCCCTCGATCTACGCGGTGGGCGACGTCACCAACCGCGCCGCCCTGACGCCCATCGCGATCCGCGAGGGCCACGCCTTCGCCGATACGGTCTTCGGCGGCAAACCCTGGGCGGTGAACCACGACCTCATCGCCACGGCCGTCTTCTCGACGCCCGAGATCGGCACGGTCGGCCTCACCGAGGATCAGGCGCGCGAGCGGTTCGAGGCGATCGACATCTACAAGTCGAGCTTCCGCTCGATGAAGGCGACGCTGTCCAACAGTGCCGAGCGTGTCCTGATGAAGATCATCGTGGACGGCGCCAGCGACAGGGTGCTCGGCGTCCACATCGTCGGCCACGATGCCGGCGAGATCATCCAGGCGGTGGCCATCGCCGTGACGATGGGCGCGACGAAGGCCGATTTCGACCGGACCATCGCGGTGCATCCCACCGCCGGCGAGGAACTCGTCACCATGAGGGTGCCCGCCGTAACCAAGCGGCCGGAGGGAGTGGGTTAGAGCCGCACCCCGGAACAGGGACTCGGCGCTGCCGTTGGCTTGACGACCGAGAGAGCGTCAGAGGCCCTGTAAATGACCGACAAGATGGCGGAGCCCAAGATCGAAGCCTATGACGGGCCGGCCGGCGGCTGGGGCTCGGCGCAATCCCTCACCGAGATCCTGCTGCGGGAGGAGATCCCCGTGACCGGTGCGGCGCTGCTGATGAAGCAGAACAAGCCCGACGGCTTCATGTGCGTATCCTGCGCCTGGGCCAAGCCCGCCAAGCCGCTCACCTTCGAATATTGCGAGAACGGCGCGAAGGCCACGGCCTGGGAGCAGACCGCCAAGCGCTGCGGCCCCGACTTCTTCGCCAGGCACACCGTGACGGAACTCCGCGACTGGACGGACTACGCCCTGGAGGAGCAGGGCCGGCTCACGCACCCCATGCGCTACGACGCGGGCAGCGATCACTACGTGCCGGTCTCGTGGGAGGAAGCCACGGCGGCGATCGGCCGGGAATTGCGGGCCCTCGATCCGAAATCGGCGGTGTTCTACGCGTCGGGTCGCGCGTCCCTGGAGACGTCCTACATGTACGGGCTCTTCGCCCGGATGTACGGCCACAACAACCTGCCGGATTCCTCCAACATGTGCCACGAGCCGACGTCGGTCGGCCTCAAGGCGTCGATCGGCGTCCCCGTGGGAACGGTGGTGCTGGAGGATTTCGACACCACCGACCTGATCCTGTTCTTCGGCCAGAATGTCGGCTCGAACGCGCCCCGTATGCTGCATCAGTTGCAGGAGGCGCGCAAACGCCGGGTCCCGATCATCACCTTCAACCCCCTGCGCGAGCGCGGGCTCGAACGCTTCACCAACCCGCAGTCGGTGGTGGAGATGGCCACCCGCCATGCCACCGAGATCTCGACCCAGTACCATCAGGTGAAGGCGGGCGGCGATCTCGCGGCCATCACCGGGATGTGCAAGGCGCTCATCGCCGCCGACCGGGAGGCGCTTGGCGTCGGGCGTCCGGGCATCCTCGACCGGAGCTTCATCGACGAACACACTCACGGGTTCGAGGCCTTCGCCGCCTATTGCGAAAGCCAGGATTGGGCGGCCCTCGAAGGTCGGTCGGGCCTGACCCGCGCCGCCATCGAGGCGGCGGCCACCGTCTATGCCCGCGCGCGCGCCGTCATCGGCGTCTACGGCATGGGGTTGACCCAGCACCGCAAGGGCACGGAATCCGTGCAGATGCTCGTGAACCTCCTGCTCCTGCGCGGGAATATCGGACGGAAAGGCGCCGGTCCCTGTCCGGTGCGCGGCCATTCCAACGTCCAGGGCCAGCGCACGGTGGGGATCACCGAGAAGCCGGAACTCGCCCCCCTCGACATCCTGAAGGAGCAGTACGGTTTCGAGCCGCCCCGCGAGAAGGGCCTCAACACGGTGGAGGCGTGCGAGGGCATCGTCTCCGGCGCGGTGAAGGCCTTCGTCAGCCTCGGCGGCAACTTCGTCCGCGCGATTCCCGAGACGGAACGGATGGAGGAGGCGTGGCGGACCCTACGCCTGACCGTACAGATCTCGACCAAACTCAACCGCTCCCACCTCGTCAACGGCGAGGTCGCCTATATCCTGCCCTGCCTCGGCCGGATCGAGATCGACACCCAGGCCAGCGGGCCGCAGGCGGTCTCCATGGAAAGCTCGACCTCGTGCTTCCACGGTTCGTGGGGCAAGACGAAGCCGGTGAGCGATCAGGTGCGCTCGGAGCCCTGGATCGTGGCGGAAATCGCCAAGGCCACCGTCGCGCCGAACCCGAACGTGCCCTGGGACGCGTGGGTCGGCGACTATTCTCGGATTCGCGGGGCCATGGAGGCGACCTACCCCGCGGTGTTCCAGAATCTCGACGGCCGGATGTTCGAGCCCGGCGGCATCCACAAGCCCCTGGCCGCCCGCGACCGCCGCTGGGAGACGGAAACGGGCCGGGCCAATTTCACCGTGCCGGAGGGGATCGAGGCCGATCCCGACATGCCGCTGCGGAGCGCGGACGCCCTCGACCTCATCACTCTGCGCTCGAACGACCAGTTCAACACCACGGTCTACGGCTACGACGACCGCTTTCGCGGCGTGAAGGGCACGCGGACGATCCTGTTCATGAATGCCGGCGACATCGCGCGCCTGGGCTTCGCCGATGCCGAGATCGTCGATGTGACGACGGAGGCGGAAGACAGGGTCCGGTCGGTGAAGGGGCTCCGCATCGTCGCCTACAACATTCCGCCGGGCAACTGCGCGGGCTATTATCCGGAGCTCAATCCGCTGATCCCGCTCTGGCACCATGACGAGCAGGCGAAGACACCGGCCGCCAAGGCGATCCCGGTGCGGATCGCGCGCTCCGCCCCGGCGCTTCACGGCTGAGACCGCCCATCGCGCCCGGCACTTCCACCAGACGACGACGAGGAGACTCGTCGTCGTATGACCGCGACCGTGGGCGTCTGCCGAACGCGACGGTGCCGGCCATCGGCCGGGAACGGTGCCGCCTGGTATTACGGGCGAGGTGCGCCGGGCTCCCTTGTTTCGGGCGGCTTTCGCGCTCCATAACATGGGTATGGCAAAGAACGACGACGCGCACGACCGGCGCCAGGCGATCATCGACCGAATGCTGGAGCAGTCCCTGTTCCCGGAGGTCGACCGTCGTCTGCCGAGCCACGACGCCCTGCCGGAGGACATGCGCGACACGGTGGATCGCCTCCTCGCCAAGGCCGAGTCGCAGCGGGCGCGTCGTCTGACCTACGAGGATCTGGAGGAAGCCCTGCCTCCGCGCGACGTCACGGCCGAGGACCTCGAAGCGATCTTCTGGATCCTGTCGGAGCATGGCATCGCCGTGGAGGACGGCGAGGGGGAATAGGATCCCGTCCCCGATCGCGGGCGGCGCGCCTATCCGGCAACGCCTTGAGCTGGCGCACACCCATCTCCATCTCGGTGACAGACCTTGGCCTTATCGGGCGGGACCGCCTCGCAGCCCGCGCGTATCCCTCGCTTCTCTTCGAGAACCGCTCTATAAGCCGCGCTCTTCGCAAGGGATTCCCCCTTTCGTGAAGCCGGCCGAGAGGTGGACGGGAGATCATCATGGGCGAGCGTTGGACACCGAAGACTGGTTGGACGCCGAAATCGTGGCGCAACCTGCCGATCCAGCAGGTGCCGGCCTATCCGGATGCGGCTGCCCTGCAGGCGGTCGAGACCCAGCTCGCGAGCTTTCCGCCCCTGGTTTTTGCAGGTGAGGCGCGCAAGCTGAAATCCGCGCTCGCCCGCGTCTCCACCGGGGAAGCCTTCCTGCTCCAGGGCGGCGACTGCGCCGAGAGCTTCGACGAGCATTCGGCCGACAACATCCGCGACTTCTTCCGCGTCTTCCTGCAGATGGCCCTGGTGCTCACCTTCGCGGGCGGGTCCCCGGTGGTGAAGGTCGGCCGCATCGCCGGGCAGTTCGCCAAGCCCCGCTCCTCGCCCACCGAGACGATGGAGGGGGTGAGCCTGCCGAGTTATCGCGGCGACATCGTCAACGGCATCACCTTCTCCGAAGAGGCGCGCATCCCCGATCCGCGCCGACAGCTGGAGGCGTACCGCCAGTCGGCGGCGACGCTCAACCTGCTGCGCGCCTTCGCCACCGGCGGCTACGCCAACCTCGAGAACGCGCATCGCTGGATGCTCGGCTTCGTCAAGGACAGCCCGCAATCCTCGCGCTACCAGGACGTGGCGGAGAGGATGAGCGACGCCCTCGACTTCATGCGCGCCATCGGCATCAATCCGGAGACGCACCAAGAAGTCCGCACCACCGATTTCTTCACCAGCCACGAAGCCCTGCTGCTGGGCTACGAGGAAGCGCTCACCCGCGTCGATTCCACCAGCGGCGACTGGTACGCCACGTCCGGCCACATGCTCTGGGTCGGTGACCGCACCCGTCAGGCCGACCACGCGCATATCGAGTATGCGCGCGGCATCAAGAACCCGATCGGGCTGAAATGCGGGCCGTCGATGACCTCCGAGGGGCTGATCACGCTGATCGACCAGCTCAACCCGGAGAACGAGGCGGGCCGGCTGACCCTGATCTGCCGCTTCGGCGCGGACAAGGTCGGCGAGCATCTGCCCGGGCTGATCCGCACGGTGGAGCGCGAGGGTCGCAAGGTCGTGTGGGTCTGCGATCCGATGCACGGCAACACCATCGCGGCCGGCCGCTACAAGACCCGGCCGTTCGAGCGGGTGATGACGGAGATCGAGGGTTTCTTCGGCGTGCACCGGGCGGAAGGGACCATCGCCGGCGGCATTCACCTCGAGATGACCGGCAAGAACGTGACCGAATGCACCGGCGGCGCCCGCGCGCTGACGGCCGACGACCTGCAGGACCGCTACCACACCTATTGCGATCCCCGGCTCAACGCCGAGCAGGCCCTGGAAGTGGCGTTCCTCACGGCGGAACTGGTCAAGCGTGAGCGCGCCGAGATCGTCCGCCCACGCCTCGACGCCGCCGAGTAACGTCGAACCGGGGCAGACATACGAAAGAAGCCCTCTCTCCCGGCCAGGGAGAGAGGGCTTCGCTGTTTCATATCCGCCGCAACGCCATCGCGCCGGCGGACGGTCCCGGTCCAGTGCAGCTCAGTGCAGCCAGGACGTGAAGAAGTAAATCAGCAGAATGATCGGCAATGGGATACCGATCAACCACAGCAAACCGCCCTTCATCATGATCGTACTCCAACTCTATCCTCGCTTGTTCAACGGAATGTGAGCGGGTCCGGTTCCTGATGACGTTTACAGAACCTCGCGGACGTTCCTGCCGCTGCGTTCGTAGAAGAACGGGATCGGCAGATACGGCGCGAACCCGCCGGCGATCTGCAGCTCCAGTTCGTCGAGGACGACGCGGGTGATTCGCGGCAGGTCGAGCTCCCGCGCCTCGGCGAAGCTCACCCAGGCGAGTTCCACCAGTTCGGATGTGGGCGTGACGATCCCCGGCTGTTCGGCGGCCACCGCCTTGCGGTCGATGGTGAAGAAGCGCGTGTCGAACCGGCGCGGCCGGCCCGGCGGCGTGATCGCCCGCGCCACGAGGTGGAGCGCTTCGAGGTCGGGCATCACGCCGAACTCCTTGAACGCCTGCCAGCTTCCCTCCGGCACGGTCTCGGGCGGCCCGTATTCGGTGGTGCCGAGAAAGAGGCCGGTCTCCTCATGGGTCTCGCGGATCGCCGCGAGGGCAAGCGCCCGCCCGAGGGAATGCGAGGCGCGGGACACGCGCTTCGCCAGGGCATCCTCGGCCCGCGACGAGAGGGCTCCGGCCACGCTCATGCGCCGGTCGCCGGGCTCGATCCGCCCGCCGGGGAAGACGAACTTGCCGGGCATGAAGGCGAGGCCCTCGTGCCGCTTGCCCATCAGGAACTTGGGATGCCGCGCCGTGCGGTCGATGATGATGAGGGTCGCCGCGTTGCGGGGCCGCAGGGCGGCGGCGCGCTTCGGGGTTTCAGGCGCGGCCGAGGCCGGGGGTAGGATTGTCGCTTGGTCCAAGCTGAACCTCCTCGGAGCGCGCCATTGCCACGCTTGGGCCCGTCGGTAGCGTGGCAAAGCCCCCCATGCCAAGGGCGTACTGCAATCCGACCACCGCGCCCTTCACCGGCTGGAGCAGGGCGAGGGCCGATCCGAGGGTGACGATCGGCCAGAACGAGAGCTGAAACCACAACGGCACGTCGTAGTTCGTCTCGAGTTCGAGGATGAAATACCCGACGATGTGGCCGATGATGAAGATCACCACGTAGGGCGGCAGGTCGTCGGCCCGGTGGTGATGGAATTCGAGCCCGCACGCGTCGCACGCCGGGCGGACCTTCAGGAACTTGCCGAAGAGCTTGCCCTCGCCGCAATGCGGGCAGCGGCACACGAAACCGCGAGCCATGGATTTCAGCAGCCCGGCACGGCCGCCGGCGGAGGTCTCGACGCTCGTGGTCATGGACTGACGATCCTGCACTGCGAGTCTCCGAATCCCCGGCCTCATCCCGAGGCGCCCGCGAAACGGGCGCCGCAGGAGCCCATCAGCGATGGCTGAGCCGGCTGGACCCCTCCTTCGAGGCCGCCGGCGCGGCACCTTGGGATGAGGTCGGTGGTCGGGAGCAAACGATCCGACCAAGCGTAACTCTACACCAGCCGCCCTAGCGGCGCGACCCGCGATGACGCGACCCGGAGTTGCGGATGCCGGCGGGGCGGCCGGGCGGACCGGCCTTGTGGAAGCTCGGAGAGCGCGGGGATCTCGCCCCCCCGGCCTGCGGCCTCGTCTGCCCTTCGGAGAGAAGCTCGAAGCGCAGGGCGCCGGCCACGGCGGCGGCTTCGACCAGCCTCACCTCGACCCGGTCGCCCAGGCGATGAGTCTCGCCGCTGCGAGAACCCACCAGGGCATGGCGCGCCTCGTCGTGGTGGTAGAAATCGTTGCCGATGGTGGAGATCGGCACGAAGCCGTCGGCCCCGGTCTCGTCGAGCTTGATGAAGAGCCCGGCGCGGGTGACGCCCGAGATCTGGCCGGTGAAGGTCGCCCCGACCCTGTCGGCGAGGTGGTGCGCGATGAGGCGGTCGATGGTCTCGCGCTCGGCCGCCATGGCGCGACGCTCGGCCGCCGAGATCTGCTCGCCGATCTGGTCGAGGGCGCCCACCGTCACGTCGGAGGACAGGCCGTCCGGACCGAGCCGGCACGCGGCGATCAGCGCCCGATGGACGATGAGATCGGCATAGCGACGGATCGGCGAGGTGAAATGGGCGTAGCGCCGGAGGTTCAGGCCGAAATGCCCGAGATTCTGCGCGGCATAGACCGCCTGTGCCTGCGAGCGCAGCACGACCTCGTTGATGAAGATGGCGTGCTCGGTCTCGGCCACGGAGCCGAGGATGCGGTTGAACAGGGCCGGGCGCAGAGCCCCTTCCTTGGGGATCTTGATGCCGATGGAGGCCAGCACCTCGCCGAGCGCCCGCATCTTCTCCAGGGCCGGCTCGTCGTGGACCCGGTAGATCAGGGGCTGTTTTCCCTGTTCCAGGGTCTCGGCGGCGGCCACGTTGGCCTGGATCATGAACTCCTCGATGAGCCGGTGCGCGTCGAGGCGGGCGGGCACCACCACCCGGTCGACGGCGCCGTCCAGCGTCAGCAGAACCTTCCGCTCGGGCAGGTCTAGGGCGAGCGGCCCCCGTGCCTCGCGTGCCGCCGTCAGGGCCGCATAGGCGGCCCAGAGCGGGCGCAGGACGGGCTCCAGCAGGGGCGCCGTGGTCTCGTCGGCGAATCCGTCGATGGCCGCCTGGGCCTGGGCGTAGGACAGCCTGGCCCGCGAGCGCATCATCACCCGGTGAAAGCTGTGGCGCTTCTTCACCCCATCGGCGCCGATCACCATCCGCACGGCGATGGCCGGGCGGTCCTCTTTCTCCCTCAGGGAGCAGAGATCGTTCGAGATGCGCTCCGGCAGCATCGGTACGACCCGGTCGGGGAAGTAGACCGAGTTGCCGCGCAACAGCGCCTCGCGGTCGAGGGCCGAGCCGGAACGGACATAGGCGGCCACGTCGGCGATGGCGACGGTGACGACGAAGCCGCCCGCATTGGCCTCGTCCGGGTCCGGCACCGCCATGACGGCGTCGTCATGGTCCTTGGCGTCGGGCGGGTCGATGGTCAGGAGCGGCTCGGCGCGCCAATCCTCGCGGCCCTTCATCCCCACCGGCTCCACGGCGTCGGCCTCGGCCAGGGTGTCGGCGGCGAAGACATGGGGGATGTGGTGGAGGTGAAGCGCAATGAGGCTGACGGCGCGCTCGGACCCCAGCGACCCCAGCCGCTCGGTCACGCGTCCCCGCGGCAAGCCGAACCGGCTCTCGCTCACGAGGCTGACGCTGACGAGGTCGCCGTCCCGCGCCTCGCCTTCCTCGCCGGCCGGGATCGCGATCTCGCGTCCCTGCGCCCGCTTCTCCAC
Source organism: Methylobacterium sp. E-045 (assembly GCF_022829685.1). Classification (GTDB taxonomy): domain Bacteria; phylum Pseudomonadota; class Alphaproteobacteria; order Rhizobiales; family Beijerinckiaceae; genus Methylobacterium. The sequence goes on along the minus strand of NZ_JAKSYE010000125.1, from coordinate 174,177 downwards.
GGGGACGATGCGTCCGCCATCGGAACCGGAGCGGTAGACGCCGATCACCTCCGCCTTGTTCTTGCCGATCACCTTGATGACCCGGCCGGAATAGCGCCCGCTCTCGCCGGGGATCGGTTCGACCCGCAGTAAAGCGCGGTCGCCGATGCCGGGCGCGGCACGGCCCGGCTTCTTGCCGCTGCGCGGCGAGGAGACCAGGATCTTCGGCGGCGGCCCCTTGGCGTGCTCCCATTCCACGGGAACGGCGAAGAAGTCGCCGTCGCGATCCCGCGACTTGATGTCGGCGAGCGTCACCGGCGGGAGCCGGCCGGCCTGTGCGAGGCCGCCACGGCCGCGCTCGATCTCGCCGTCCAGCTCGATCTCCTTGAGAATGCGCTTCAAGCCGATGCGGTCGGCCCCTTTGATGTCGAAGGCCGCCGCGATCTCGCGCTTGCCCACCTTCTCCGTCGCCTGCGCGATGAAGGCGACGATCTCCTCGCGGGAGGGCAGGGCGCTTTGCCCGGGGTTCGGATTGATGCGTTTGGCCAAAGGTCTCTGGGCTCGGGGTCGTGTGGCGCGCCAAAACCTCGAGGCCGGCGCGGGATGGGACAGGTCTCGGGGGAGCCCTCTCCATTGCCTGCAAACATGGGACCGTCCGTGCCTCCCGGCAACGCCATTCGACGGACGATCCCGTGTCATCAACCGGTGGAGGCCGATCCGGCGATCCGCTCCACGGCGAGATCGACATCGAATCCGGGATCGATCAGCTCACCGAGGGTCAAAGGGCAGGCGGCCGGCAGGCCGAACGACACCCGTCCTTCCGAAGCCTGGAACTCGGGCGACTCGGCCTCGCCCACGGCCAGGGTCCAGATCCCGTCGATTTTCAGGGATTTCGCCGCCTCGGCGTCGGCGACCAGGGCGGCATGGGCGCGCCGCGCCGCCTCGCGCCAGCGCAGGCTTTCCGTATCGTCCGAGATCAGGGCCGCCTTCACGAGGCTGGCGAGAAGCGTTTGAAGTGTCGTCATCTTTGCTGCGGCCTCCGGCATCAGGGAGGGTTCAACGCGCAAGACCCGCGCCGGGCTTCGCATCGGCGGGCTCCCAACCGTGAGCACTCCCGCTCAATAAGGGGTGCCCTTCGCCCGCTGCGCCTTCAGCGCCTCGGCGTGCCAGACGAGCTCGTCGAGGAAACGCTTGGCCACCTTCGACAGCCACTCCTCCTGCGGCACGCCCTCCGCGTCGAGGGCCTTGCCGATGCGCGGAATCGGCAGGAGCGAGGCGATGCTCGGCGCGCCGAGCTCGGCCATCATCGCCCTCAGCTGCATCGCCGCGCGGACGCCGCCATATTGCCCGGCCGAGTAGCAGACGATGGCCGAGGGCCGCCAGAAATACTCTTCGAGGAAATGGTCGAGGGTGTTGGAGAGGGCCGGCGGGATCGAATGGTTGTACTCGGCCGACACCACCACGAAAGCGTCGGACCGGCGGTAGAGCGTGGCGAGCTCTTCCAGCACGGGGGGCGCCTCGCCCTTGGGGTATTCCTTGTACATCCTGTCGAGGAGCGGCAGCTTCAACTCGGCCGGATCCACCAGCGGCGCCTCGATGCCGCACTCCTCCAAGCGCCGGACGACGAAGCGGGCACCGCGCAGACCCTGCCGTTCGCTGCGGACGGAACCGAGGATGACGGGGATCACGAGGGACATGGCGCTGCTCCGGCAAGGATGAATGCTGTCGATTCATCGTATCGCCGGAGACGGATGCTGTCGCGGGGGGCGGTCCGGTCAAAGCTTCGCTCGTACGGCCCGCATCGTCACGCCGCGTTGAGGCAGCACTTCTTGTACTTCTTTCCGCTTCCGCACGGGCAGGGGTCGTTGCGGCCGATCTTCACCGGATTGCGGATCGGAAGGCCCGCCCCCTCCGCCGTCCAGCTCAATTCCGCGATGGGATCGTCGAACGTGCCGTAGCTGTGACCGTCGAAGCGCTGCATGTCATTCGGTTTCGCAGTCGCCCGGCGCAGGGTGGTGTGAAACCACCCGGCGTCGCTGAACTCGTCGCTCAGACGGCCATCGGCCCGGGCGGCCGTGCTGCGCAGGGCGAGGTCGGCGAAGCCGAGGAGGGCGATGGTCTCCTCCCAGCCGACCCAGGCGACATCGCCCTCGACGGCGGCGCGCTTGTCGTCGAAGCGGACGAGGAGGTCGTGGGTCTGGGTCCGGTCGATGCGTCCGGTCTGCGTGAGATAGGCGAGGGCGGCGAAGACCTCGTTGCGGGCAAAGCCATCCGCCGTCGAATCGAGCAGCAGCGCGTGCAGCGGCGCGACGTCGCCATCGAAGAGGCTGGTGAGCATCTTCGCCATGGTGGTGGTGAGGGCGTCACCGAGGAGCGCGTCGAGGCCGTCGGCATCCTGGCGCCGCAGGATGCCGAGGAGCGGGGCGAAGGCCCGCGTGTCGCCGGCCGCCGCGAGGACGTGCACCCCCCAGAACAGCAGGTTGCCCTGCGCCTCGTCGAGCTCCTTGCCCTCCGCCGCCAGGGCGAGGACGGCGAGGACGGGCTCGGCGACGGCGGCGGGGTTCGCCAGGGCCCGGAGCATCGCCTCCTTCGGCAGATGCGTGGCGGCCGACAAGACGTCGATCAGGTCCTGGTTCGTCATCTCGTCCACCATGTGATCGGCTTCCTTGTCTGGGATCGTGCGAACCGGTCTCAACCCCTCAGGGTCGCACCGGTCTTGCGGGCCACTTCGGCGACGATCTTGGCCGTCACGGCCTCGATCTCGGCATCGGTGAGGGTGCGTTCCACCGGCTGGAGCCTCACCGCGATGGCGACGGATTTCGCGCCCTCCGGAATGCCCGTGCCCTCGTAGATGTCGAAGACATCGATCCCGGCGATGAGCTTGCGCTCGGCAGCTTGCGCCGCCTTCACCACGTCGCCCGCCGCCACGTCGCGCCCCACCACGAAGGCGAAGTCGCGCGAAATCGGCTGGAAATCCGAGAGGGCGAGGGCGGGTTTCACCTTGGTGGGTCGGTATTTCGGCAGGGGGATCGCATCCAGGGTGATCTCGAAGGCCACGAGGGTGCCCTTGAGGTCCAGGGCCTTCATCACGCGGGGGTGGATCTCGCCGAAATAGCCGATCTGGTTCTTCGGCCCGAACTGCATCGTGCCGGAGCGTCCGGGATGCAGCCAGCCGGGACCGCCCGCCACCACCTGAAGACCGCCGGTCGGCACGCCGAGCGCAGCGAGGAGCGCCAGGGCGTCGGCCTTGGCCTCGAACGCATCGACGGTGGCGGCGGACCCCGCCCAATGGCGGCCGGCGCCCTCGTGGCGTGCGGTGCCCCGCCGGATGGCCGTGGCACGGATCGACTGGCCCTCCGGCTGGTCGGTCTCGAAGCACTGGCCCACCTCGAACAGGGCGACGTCGCCGTAGCCCCGGTCGGCGTTGCGCTGGGCCGCGCGGAGCAGCCCCGGTACGAGGCTCGGACGCATGTCGGAGAGGTCGGCGGCGATGGGGTTGGCCAGGGCCAGATCCGCCTTGCCGCCGCCGAACAGGACGGCGTCGTCATGCGGGATGAACGACCACGTCACCGCCTCCACGAGGCCGCGCGTCGCCAGGGCGCGCTTGGCGAGACGCGTGCGCTTCTGCAGCGGCGTCAGTGTCGCCTTGGCGATGGCGGCATCGCCGCGGGCCAGGGGCTTCGGCTCGATCCGGTCGAGGCCGGCGATGCGGATGATCTCCTCCACGAGATCGGCCTTGCCTTCCACATCCGGCCGCCAGGACGGGGTGAGGACCTTCACCCGGTCGCCCGAGCCGGCCACGTGGAACCCGAGGGTCTCCAGCGTCACCTTCATCTCGGCGCGGGACAGTTCGATCCCGGCGAGCCGGCGCGTCTCGGTCCAGGGGAAGTCGATCACCCGCTCGGTCTCGGGCAGCTCGCCGGCGATCAGCGCCTCGCTCGGCGTGCCGCCGCAGAGGTCGACCACGAGGCGGGTGGCGAGGTCGAGCCCCGGCAGCGCGAAGACCGGATCGACGCCACGCTCGAAGCGGTAGCGCGCATCGGTGATGATCCCCAGGCGCCGTCCGCTCTGGGCGATGTTCACCGAGTCCCAGAGGGCGGATTCGATGATCACGTCCACGGTGCCGTCGTCGCAGCCGGAGGCCTCGCCCCCGATGATGCCGCCGATGGATTCGGGGCCGTTCTCGTCGGCGATGACGACGATGCCGTCGTCGAGCGCATAGGTCTTGCCGTCGAGGGCCTTCAGGCTCTCGCCGTCGCGGGCGCGACGGACCGTCAGAGCGCCCTTCACCTTGGCCGCGTCGAAGACGTGGAGCGGGCGGCCGCGATCGAAGGTGAGGTAGTTGGTGATGTCGACGAGCGCGTTGATCGGGCGCAGGCCGATGGCGCGCAGGCGGGCCTGCATCCAATCGGGGGAGGGACCGTTCTTCACGCCGCGCACGAGGCGCAGGGCGAAATACGGGCACAAGCCCTTGTCCGCGGGCTCGAAATCGAGGGAGACCGGCACGGGGCACTCCCCCTCGCCACGCAGCGGCGGCATCGGCTCGCGCTTCAACACGCCGATCCCGGCGGCCGCCAGGTCGCGGGCGATCCCGTGGATCGAGGTGCAATCCGGGCGGTTCGGGGTGAGGTTGATCTCGATGACCGGATCGTCGAGCCCGGCATAGAGGGCGTAGGCCTGGCCCGTCGGAGCGTCCGCCGGCAGATCCAGGATGCCGTCGTGATCGTCGCCGAGGCCGAGCTCGGCACCCGAGCAGAGCATGCCCCGGCTCTCGACCCCGCGGATGCTCCCCACCGACAGGGTGATGTTCTTGCCCGGCACGTAGGTGCCCGGCGGCGCGAAGACCGATTTCATCCCCGCCCGCGCATTCGGCGCGCCGCAGACGACCTGCAGGGGCTGCCCGTCGCCGGCATCCACGGTGCAGACGCGCAGGCGGTCGGCATTGGGGTGCTGTTCGGCCGTGAGCACATGGGCGACGACATAGGGGGCGAGGGACGCCGCCTTGTCCTCGATGCCTTCGACTTCGAGGCCGATCCGCGTCAGCGTGTCGGAGATGGTCTCCAGGGACGACTCGGTCTCGAGGTGTTCCTTGAGCCAGGAGAGGGTGAATTTCATGGGTTCGTCTCTTCGGCTCAGAGGGGCCGGGTTCTGGCGATCAGGAGAACCGCAAGCTTCTTGCGGTCGAGCGTCGTGAGAGATTCGATCAACGTCACGGTCCGTTCCGCGAGTTCGATATGGCGCAACGTCTCGTCATGGCGAACCTTCAGGGTAGGCGGAGAATAGTCGGCGGCGTTTCGGGCTTCCTGCAACGTCAGAAAGTTGTTGCCGATATCGGCAACGGTCGGTCCGATCAGGGTCGCATCCCGGCTGTTGAGACGCTTCTTTGCCGTTCCATGATCGACGAGGCGGTAGACCGGCTCGACGATGTCGTTCTCCTGGGCCCACCCGATCAGCTCGCTCGCGCAGACGAAGCAGAGGGCGTGGAAGACAGAATAGTAGGCCCCGCTGATCGCCCGGCGCATGGCCGCCTTGCGAAGGTTCACCCGGCCGCGCGTGTCCGCGAGCGCGCGGGACGTTTCGAGCAGATCGTAGACGAGCGGATTGCCGAGCCTCGGCATCAGTGCCAGTCCGATATCGTGTCCGATGGATCGTCGCCGAGCACTTCATCATCCGGATAGTCGTAGCGAATGTACGGAAATCGCTCCTCGCCCCTGTCGAGGAGCCGCTTGCGCAGGACCGACAGCGCCCTTGTGGAGGCTTCTCCGCTGGTCACTCCGGCCTGCGGCCTGAAATGCGCCGTCACGTAGAGGGAGGGCTCGCCGTCGAAGTCGGGCGCCGGGCGGACATCGGCACTCTCGAACCCGTGGGGTCCCAGCGTTTCCCGCAGCACCTCGTTGGCGACCTGTCGGATCTCCTGCTCGGTCATGCGCGATCCCTCCCCGGCATCCTAGCTCGTCAGCCCGGCCACCAGGCTCGGGATATCGAGGGGCCGGAAGCCGTAATGCTCCAGCCAGCGCACATCCGCCTCGAAGAACGGGCGCAGATCGGGCGTGCCGTATTTCAGCATGGCGATCCGGTCGATGCCCATGCCAAAGGCGAAGCCCTGGACGAAATCGGGGTCGTAGCCGCAGTTCCTGAGCACGTTCGGATGGACCATGCCGCAGCCGAGGATCTCGAGCCAGTCTGTGCCCTCGCCGAAGCGGATCTCGCCGCCCTTTCGCGAACACTGGATATCCACCTCCGCCGACGGTTCGGTGAAGGGGAAGAACGACGGCCGGAACCGCATCTTCACCGCATCGACCTCGAAGAACGTGCGGCAGAACTCCTCCAGCACCCATTTCAGGTTGGCGATGGTGGCGCTCTTGTCGATCACCAGCCCCTCCACCTGATGGAACATCGGCGTGTGGGTCTGGTCCGAATCGTGGCGATAGGTCCGGCCCGGGCAGATGACGCGGATCGGCGGCTCCTGCGACCGCATGGTGCGGATCTGGACCGGAGACGTATGGGTGCGAAGCACCTTGCGCTGGCCGTTGCGGTCGGGGGCCAGGAAGAACGTGTCGTGCATCTCGCGCGCCGGATGGCCCGGCGGGAAGTTGAGGGCGGTGAAGTTGTAGTCGTCGGTCTCGATGTCGGGACCTTCCGCCACGGAGAAGCCCATGTCGGCGAAGATCGCGGTGATCTCGTCCATGACCTGGCTGATCGGATGGATGCGCCCACGCGCTTCCGGCGCGTCGCGCACCGGCAGGGTGACGTCGATCCGCTCGGCCGCGAGACGGGCTTCGAGGGCGGCTTCGGCCAGCGCCTCGCGCCGCGTGGCGATGGCGCCCTGCACCCGATCGCGCAGGCCGTTGATGAGCGGACCGCGCTCCTTGCGCTCCTCCGGCGTCATGCTGCCGAGGGTCTTGAGCAGGTCGGAGATCGAGCCCTTCTTGCCCAGAGCCGCGACGCGCACGGCATCGAGAGCGGCCTCATCGGACGCACTGCCGACCTGCCCGAGCAGATCGCCTTCGAGGGTTTCGAGATCGGTCATCGGTTCAAACTACCGGTTGGCATCTGGCCTTCGGATCGTGTGCGGCCCCCGCGAGCGGTTTTGCGGGTAAGCGCCGCCAATGCAAGCGCGCCTGCCGACGATCCTTTGCAAAAGACGAAGGCGCGGTACCTTTCGGTCCGCGCCTTTCGCATCGACGTATGGGAGGGCGTGTGAACGCGCCTCAGGCGGCCTTGACGAGTTCGACCGCCTTCAAGGGTCAGGCGGCCTTGGCGAGGTCTGGAAGAGCGGCCTTGGCCTTCTCCACCACCGCCGCGAAGCTGGCCGGCTCGTGAATGGCGAGCTCGGACAGGGCCTTGCGATCCACCTCGATGCCGGACTTCGCGAGACCGTTGATGAAGCGCGAATAGGTCAGGCCGTGCTCGCGGACAGCGGCGTTGAGGCGCTGGATCCAGAGAGCGCGGAACGTGCGCTTCTTGTTCTTACGATCGCGGTAGGCATACTGCATGCCCTTCTCGACCGCCTGCTTGGCGATCCGGATCGTGTTCTTGCGCCGGCCGTAATAGCCACGGGCGGCCTTGAGGACTTTCTTGTGCTTTGCGTGACTGGTCACGCCGCGCTTGACGCGGGCCATGGGTTCTCTCCTGGATTACGAAAACAGTATCGGCTGCGGCGAAGGATTACCGGCTGTTGGGCAGGAAATACTTCTTCACGTTGGCAGCATCGCCCTCGAACAGGGTGGTGGTGCCGCGCAGGTTGCGGATCTGCTTCGTCGTCCGCTTGATCATTCCGTGGCGCTTGCCGGCCTGGGCATACATGACCTTGCCGGTGCCGGTGATCTTGAAGCGCTTCTTCGCGCCCGACTTGGTTTTCAGCTTGGGCATTTGGCTCTCCTGAACGCGCATGCCCTCCGACCCTGGGACAGGTCGAAGGCGTGCGCTCGGTTGATGCTTCTGATGGAGCAGCACGAACCGCCACGGCAGCCCTATCGGCCGGGCGGTTCAACGCGAGGGGGCGTATGACAGAAAAGCGACGTGGTTTCAATGGCGGCGGCGCTTGTCGGACCGTCGGCCCTCCCGCGCGATCCCGCCTCCAAACGACGGCGACCGGATTTTCCCTGGAAATGCGGCGTCCGGTTGCTTGACAGGCCGGGGTCCGGAAACTAGACCCCCGACACCGCCGGAAACGGGGCGGGACGCCGTGCGGGCGTAGCTCAGTTGGTTAGAGTGCCGGCCTGTCACGCCGGAGGTCGCGGGTTCGAGTCCCGTCGCCCGCGCCACGTCCATCACCGACCTGCCTCGTGCAGGACGATCCGAATGCCCGGCTACCCAGATACGCGGGCGTAGCTCAGTTGGTTAGAGTGCCGGCCTGTCACGCCGGAGGTCGCGGGTTCGAGTCCCGTCGCCCGCGCCATCTTCGAACTGTCAGCCGCCTAACGCACAGCATCCCTACGCATCGCGCCGAGGGATGACCCTCGACACGGGACGTTCGCGCCCTAGCCTTTTCCCGAGCGCCACTCGCGAAACGGGCTGTCCGAACCATGGCAGGCTTCTTCTTCCTGTATTTCACCGCCTGCATGGCGAATGCGCCGGAGACCTGCGAATCGAAGCGGCTTCCGCTCGATGTCGTCGATGCGAGGGGGTGCATCCGCGTAGCACAGCCGCAGCTGGCGCGGTGGATCGACACCCATCCCGATTACCGCATCACCGCATGGCGCTGCGGCTCGCCGCCCCGGGATCACGGCACGCGGATCTGACGAGGGTCCGCCTCGCCCATTCCGATCGGTGCCGGCATCGCGCTCCGCATGTCGTCATGCGCGCCGGCGGGTGGCGTGGCGGATCGGGCACATCGGCCCGTCCTGCGACCCGGTTCGCGCCGCCGCCGCGATTTCGCCCCATCGGACCGGGAAGGCGAAGCCGACGATATGGCAGCGCAGCGAACCGGCACCGAGCGATGATTCCTTCCCATCTTTCCCCCGCCCTGTCGCGCCTGGGCGCCGCCATCCTCATGGGGAGCGTCCTGGCACTCGGCGGCTGCGGCGGGCCGACGATCCTGCCGGAGGCCGACAACCTCACGAGCCCGGTGATCCTCGACGAGGGTGCGGCCGCCGCGGCGATCTCCCGCTACAGGGCCTCGCACGGGCTCGGCCCGGTGGTGCTGGATTCCAGCCTGATCCGGGCCGCCTCCTATCAGGCGGAATCCAACGCCAAGGCCGGCAGGCTCAGCCACGAGATCGGCGGCACCTTCGATTCGCGCATGGCGCGGGCGGGATTCGGCCGTTCCTTCGCCGCCGAGAACCTCAGTGCCGGCGCGGCCACCTTCGACGAGGTGCTCGCGCGCTGGAAGAACTCATCCGAGCACAACAAGAACATGCTGATGCCTCAGCTCAAGCGGATCGGCATCGCCCGCGTCGATGCACCGGGCACGCGCTACAAGCGCTTCTGGGCCCTGGTCCTCGCCGGAAACTGAGGCGCTACGCCCTCGCCGCGCTCAATCCGTGGACTGATCCGCTTCGGTCAACCCGTCCTGGATGCTGCGGATGATCGTGCGCATCTCGGGGATCATCGCGATGGCCCTGGCGATCCGCAAGGCCTCCTCGCGGGTCATGAGGCCCGTCGCCTCCCGCTTGTCGGCGTGTTCGGAAAAGTAGGTCCAGGCGACGGCCGCCCCGTCGGCATCCTCGACGCAGAAACTCTCGATCTTCTCGACGACGAGCCAGGGTGTGGGAAAACCGCGCGCCGTCATCGCTCGTCTCGATCGCCGGGGAAGGGGAGGGGCGTGGTGGGCGGTGACGGGCTCGAACCGCCGACCCTCTCCGTGTAAAGGAGACGCTCTACCAACTGAGCTAACCGCCCGATGCGCGCCGCATCGTTAATCCAAGCATCGCCGGGATGGCAACCCTCGGCGGTCACAAAGAAAAGGCCCCGGAGCACGCTCCGGGGCCTTTCCATTTTCAAAGCACCCGATCGCTCAATGGGCGATGACGGTGGCGGGCTCGTCCTCGCCGACCACGGGACGGCGCGGCGCGGGGAGGGGCTCCTCCCACTCGATCGGCACCGGCAGCCGCACGAGGGCGTGCTTCAGCACCTGGTCCATCCGGGCGACCGGGATGATCTCCATCCCGTTCTTCACGCTGTCGGGCACCTCGGCGATGTCCTTGGCGTTCTCCTCGGGGATGAGGACGGTCTTGATCCCGCCGCGCAGAGCCGCGAGCAGCTTCTCCTTGAGGCCGCCGATGGGCAGGATGCGGCCACGCAGGGTGACCTCTCCGGTCATCGCCACATCCTTCCGCACCGGGATCCCGGTGAGGGTGGAGATGATAGCGGTGGCCATGCCGATGCCGGCGGACGGACCGTCCTTCGGGGTCGCCCCTTCCGGAACGTGGACGTGGATGTCGCGACGCTCGAACAGCGGCGGCTCGATCCCGAAGTCGACGGCGCGGGAGCGGACGTAGCTCGCCGCGGCCGAGATCGACTCCTTCATCACGTCACGCAGGTTGCCCGTGACCGTCATCTTGCCCTTGCCGGGCATCATGACGCCTTCGATCGTCAGCAGCTCGCCGCCGACCTCGGTCCAGGCGAGACCCGTCACCACGCCGACCTGATCCTCCTCGTCGATCTCGCCGTAGCGGAACTTCGGCGCACCGAGGAAATTCGGCAGGTTCTCTTCGGTGACGGCGACGGCCTTCACCTTGGTGATCAGGATCTCCTTCACCGCCTTGCGGATCAGGTTCGAGATCTCGCGCTCCAGGTTACGCACGCCCGCTTCCCGCGTGTAACGGCGGATGAGCATGAGGATGCCGGAATCGTCGATCTCCCATTCCTTGACCGTGAGGCCGTGCTTCTTCACCGCCCCCGGGATGAGGTGCTTGCGCGCGATCTGAAGCTTCTCTTCCTCGGTGTAGCCGGCGATACGGATCACCTCCATGCGGTCCATCAGGGGCGCAGGGATGTTGAGCGTGTTCGCCGTCGTCACGAACATCACGTCCGAAAGGTCGTAATCGACTTCCAGGTAGTGATCGTTGAACGTGCCGTTCTGCTCCGGGTCGAGCACCTCGAGGAGCGCCGCGGACGGATCGCCGCGGAAATCCTGGCCCATCTTGTCGATCTCGTCGAGGAGGATGAGCGGGTTCGAGGTCTTGGCTTTGCGCATCGACTGGACGATCTTGCCGGGCATCGAGCCGATATAGGTCCGGCGGTGACCGCGGATCTCGGCCTCGTCACGCACGCCGCCGAGCGACATCCGCACGAACTCGCGTCCGGTCGCCTTGGCGATGGACTTGCCGAGGGAGGTCTTGCCGACGCCGGGAGGACCGACGAGGCACAGGATCGGGCCGGTGAGCTTGTTGGCCCGCTGCTGCACGGCGAGATACTCGACGATGCGCTCCTTGACCTTCTCCAGACCGAAATGGTCCTGATCGAGCATGGTCTGGGCGCCGAGCAGATCCTTCTTGATCCGCGACCGCTTCGACCACGGGATGCCGAGCATCCAGTCGAGGTAGTTGCGCACGACGGTGGCTTCCGCCGACATCGGCGACATCTGGCGGAGCTTCTTCAGCTCGGCCATCGCCTTTTCGCGGGCCTCCTTCGAGAACTTGGTCTTCTCGATCTTCTCCTCGATTTCGGCGAGCTCGTCCTTGCCGTCCTCGGAGTCGCCCAGCTCCTTCTGGATCGCCTTCATCTGCTCGTTGAGGTAGTACTCGCGCTGGGTCTTCTCCATCTGCCGCTTCACGCGGGTCCGGATGCGCTTTTCCACCTGGAGCACGGAGATCTCGCTCTCCATCAGCGACAGGACGCGCTCGAGGCGCTCCGCCACCGTGGGGATTTCGAGGATCGCCTGCTTGTCGGCGATCTTGACCGCGAGATGCGAGCCGACGGTATCGGCGAGCTTCGAGGGCTCGTCGATCTGGGTGACGGCGGAGACGACCTCGGGCGAGATCTTCTTGTTGAGCTTCACGTAGTTCTCGAACTCGGAGATGACCGAGCGGGCGAGCGCCTCGGCCTCGACCGGGTCGCCGAGCTCGTCGGTGAGCGTCTCGACTTCGGCCTCGTAGAACGAATCCGACTTGTTGAAGTTCGTGATCTTGGCCCGGCCGGCACCTTCGACGAGCACCTTCACGGTGCCGTCGGGCAGCTTGAGCAGCTGCAGGACGCTGGCGAGGGTGCCGATCTTGTAGATCGCGTCGGTGGACGGATCGTCGTCGCTGGCATTGATCTGGGTGGCCAGCAGGATGTGGCGATCGGTGCGGACGGCCTCTTCAAGGGCACGGATCGACTTCTCGCGGCCGACGAAGAGCGGCACGATCATGTGCGGGAAGACGACGATGTCGCGGAGCGGCAGAACGGCGTAGGAGCCCGTCGAACCCGGAACGACCGGCTGGCGAGATTTCGATTGGGACATGTCGGACTTCCTCTTGATGGACTCCGGGCTCTAGCTCCTCGAAATGAGCAAGCATCCTGCCACGGGCCGACCGGACCGCATCGCGGGGTCGGGGGCATCGTTGAACTGTGAGGCTGGAGGCGGACACCGCACCTCAGAAGGTGAGCGTGCGGCCGTCGCGTCTGACAATTCAGATGGAAGCCGGGGAGGACTTTTTCAAGAATTCTCCCCGGACCGTTTCGGCGGCTAAACCACGGCCGCCCTTCGACGCCCTCAGGCGCTGACGCTCGCCGGAACGTCCTTGTTGCGGTCGCCGTGGATGTAGAGGGGGCGCGACTTGCCCTCCACCACTTCCGGACCGATCACCACCTGCTCCACCGATTCGAGGCCGGGCAGGTCGTACATCGTCTCGAGCAATATCGTCTCGAGGATCGAACGCAGGCCACGGGCACCGGTCTTCCGCTCGATGGCCTTGCGGGCCACCATGGAGAGCGCCTCGTCCTGGAAGGTGAGGTCGACATTCTCCATCTCGAACAGGCGCTGGTACTGCTTGACGAGCGCGTTCTTCGGCTCCTGCAGGATGCGCTTGAGGGCGGTCTCGTCGAGGTCCTCCAGCGTCGCCAGCACGGGCAGACGGCCGACGAATTCCGGGATCAGGCCGAACTTCAGCAGATCCTCGGGCTCGACATTGCGGAAGATCTCACCGGTGCGGCGGTCGTCCGGTGCCTGAACGGTGGCGCCGAAGCCGATCGAGGTGCCCTTGCCGCGCGCCGAGATGATCCGCTCCAGCCCGGCGAACGCGCCGCCGCAGATGAAGAGGATGTTGGTGGTGTCCACCTGCAGGAATTCCTGCTGCGGGTGCTTGCGGCCGCCCTGCGGCGGCACGGAGGCGACGGTGCCTTCCATGATCTTCAGGAGGGCCTGCTGCACGCCTTCGCCCGACACGTCGCGGGTGATCGAGGGGTTGTCGGACTTGCGCGAGATCTTGTCGATCTCGTCGATGTAGACGATGCCGCGCTGCGCCCGCTCGACGTTGTAATCCGACGCCTGGAGCAGCTTGAGGATGATGTTCTCGACGTCCTCGCCGACATAGCCGGCCTCGGTCAGCGTCGTCGCGTCGGCCATGGTGAAGGGGACGTCGAGGATGCGGGCGAGGGTCTGCGCGAGCAGGGTCTTGCCCGAACCGGTCGGCCCGATCAGCATGATGTTGGACTTCGCCAGCTCGACGTCGTTGTGCTTCGAGGCGTGGGCGAGGCGCTTGTAATGGTTGTGGACCGCGACGGAGAGAACCTTCTTCGCGAAATCCTGGCCGATGACGTAATCGTCCAGAACGCGGCGGATCTCCTTCGGCGTGGGCACGCCGTCGCGCGATTTCACCAGGGAGGACTTCGATTCCTCGCGGATGATGTCCATGCACAGTTCGACACACTCGTCGCAGATGAACACCGTCGGGCCCGCGATCAGCTTGCGGACCTCGTGCTGGCTCTTGCCGCAAAACGAGCAGTACAGCGTGCTCTTCGAGTCGTTGCCGCCAGTCTTGCTCATGTCGGTCTCCGTTCGCGGGTGCGACGCCAGCCCCGGGGCGCACGCGCATCTTTTAGATCTAAGGGCGCCCGCCTAAAGAAACAGTCACCTGCGCGCTTTCTGCCGGTAGGTCAGACTCGCGATGCAAGCATGCTGCCGCGACGGGATCAAGGCAAAGCCGCACATACGGCCCGCCTCTTAAGGACGCGCCGGGGCCGCCAGGCGGCCACGGCGCGGTCGGGATCAGGCGGCGGCCGGCTCGGGACGCTTCTGGATCACTTCGTCGATCAGGCCGAATTCCTTGGCCGCGTCGGCGGTCATGAAATTGTCGCGCTCGAGGGCCTGGACGATGGTGTCGTAGTCGCGCCCGGTATGCTTCACGTAGATCTCATTGAGGCGCTTCTTCAGCGCTTCGATCTCGCGGGCATGGATCAGGATGTCCGTCGCCTGGCCCTGGAATCCGCCGGAGGGCTGGTGGACCATGATGCGGGCGTTCGGCAGGGCGAAACGGTGGCCGGGCTCGCCGGCGGTGAGCAGCAGCGATCCCATCGAGGCGGCCTGGCCGACGCAGAGGGTCGTCACCGGGCAGCGGATGAACTGCATCGTGTCGTAGATCGACAGGCCCGAGGTCACCACGCCGCCGGGCGAGTTGATGTAGAAGGAGATCTCCTTCTTCGGGTTCTCGGCTTCGAGGAACAGCAGCTGCGCCACGATCAGCGAGGCGCCGTAATCCTCCACCGGGCCGGTGAGGAAGATGATCCGCTCACGCAGCAGGCGGGAATAGATGTCGAACGCGCGCTCGCCGCGGCTCGACTGCTCGACCACCATGGGAACGAGTGCGCTGTTATAATAGTCGACCGGATCTCTCATCATTCTCGTGCCCCAGGCTTCAAGGGGTCCGGCCGCGCGAATCGCGCGCGGGCCGGACGTGTCAGCGAACTACGGCGGCGGTGAACGCCGCCTTTACATCCAAGCCCGCCGCCCTTTTGGGAGCCTCGAGCTCAGTCGGCCTTGGCGACGGCCGGCAGATCGTCGCCCGAAGGAGCCTGGGATTCATCCGCCTTCGACTCCGTCGATTCGGCGCTGGCCGCATCGGCATCCTCGTCGGCGAACAAAGCGTCCTTCGAGACGGGCTCTTCGACCAGCTTCACCTGGGCGAGGACATGGTCGACGACCTTCTCCTCGAACAGGGGTGCGCGAAGCTCGGCCAGGGCCTGTGCGTTCTTCCGGTAGAAGTCCCAGACCTGCTGCTCCTGCCCGGGATATTGCCGGACACGGGCGATCAGGGCCTGGTTCACCTCGTCGTCGCTGACCTTGATATCGGCGGTCTCGCCCACCTGCGCAAGCACCAAGCCGAGACGGACGCGGCGCTCGGCGATCTTGCGGTACTCGGCCGTGGCCTTTTCCTCGGTGGTTCCCTCGTCCTCGAAGGTCTTGCCGCGGGTCTTCAGGTCCTGCTCGACCTGGGCCCAGACGGCGGCGAATTCCTGGTGGACGAGGCTCGGGGGCAGATCGAAGGCGTACTTGCCGTCGAGGGCGTCGAGGAGCTCCTTCTTGAGCTTGCGGCGCGACTGGGCCTCGAAATCGCCGCCGAGGGCGCCGGCGACGGCCTCCTTCAGCTTCTCCAGCGAGTCCATGCCGAAGCCCTTGGCGAGCTCGTCGTCGATCTTGGTCTCGCCCGGAGCCTGGATCGCCGTGACGGTCACGTCGAACTCGGCGTCCTTGCCGGCGAGGTGCTCGGCACCGTAGGCCTCGGGGAAGGTCGACTTCACCACCAGGGACTGGCCGACCTTGGCGCCGACCAGCTGGTCCTCGAAGCCGGGGATGAACGAGCCCGAACCGAGCTCCAGATCGACACCCTCGCCCTTGCCGCCGTCGAACTCGACGCCGTCGATCTTGCCGACGAAGTCGATGGTGACGCGGTCGCCGGTGGCGGCCTCGGCGCCCTCGTCCTTCGGGGTGAAGGCGCGGTTGGAGGAGGCCATGCGGTTGATCGCCTCGTCGACTTCCTCGTCGCTGGGCTTGGCGACCTGCTTCGTCAGGGTGACGTCGGACAGGTCGGCGAGCTCGAAGCTCGGCAGCACTTCGAGGGCGACGTTGAAGGAGACGTCGTCCTTGGCGGACAGCGCGCGGTCGACGATCGAGGCCTCGCCGGGGAATTCGATCTTCGGCTCGAGGGCGAGCTTGAGGTTGTTGTCGGTGACGATCTTCTGGTTCGCCTCGTTCACCGCGTTCTGCAGCACGTCGGCCATCACCGAGCGGCCGTAGAGCTTGCGCAGATGGGCCACCGGCACCTTGCCGGGGCGGAAGCCCTTGATCTGGGCCTTGTCCTTGAGGGTGGACAGCTCGGTCGTCAGGCGCTCTTCGAGCTCCTTGGCGGCCAGAAGCACCTGGAACTCGCGCTTCAGACCCTGGGAGAGTGTCTCGGTCACCTGCATCGTCGTCTTCCCGCTGTCGTCCGTGTGATCGGTCAAAAAATCTCGAATGGCGCCGCCGACGAGGGCGTGACACCACAGACGGCGTTTGACGAAGCGCGCCCGACCGGAGGCCGACTCCGAGCGGCAGAGCGGGCCGGCCATCGCTGTGAGCCAATCCGTTCCCGACGGCGGAGGCTGGTGCGGGCGGAGGGGCTCGAACCCCCACGTCTTGCGACACTGGAACCTAAATCCAGCGCGTCTACCAGTTCCGCCACGCCCGCAAGCGCCAACGCCCGGCGCGCCTTTTCAGCCGCCAGAGCGCGGTCCTATAGCATGCGGGCGCAAGTCCGCAGCAAAAAAATAAGGCGTCGCCCATCGGGCGCGCAGCGGCGGTTGGCGCCGCGCCGGACCGCCGTCTACAAGCATGCCGCGGGGCGGATGCGCCCGCCCGCCCGTCGATCCCCGTCCGAGGTGACATGCCGAGTTCCGACCCGAAGAATGGCCGTTCCCCGTCCGAGACAGGCGGTCTGTCCCGCCGTTCCCTGATCGGCCGGGCGGCGGCCCTCGGCCTTGCCGGACCGGCCCTCATACCGCGCGCCGCGGCGCAGACGGGATCGGGCAAGGCCGTCCCCAAACCGGCGCCCGCGCCGGCCAGGCCAGCCGAATCGTTGGCGGAACCGCGCCTGCTCGTCGCCGGGCTGGGGACGAACCGGTTGAAGCCGGAGCCCGCGGCCGAGACGCCGGTCTGGAGCTTCGACGGCACGGCGAGCCTCCCCGTCATCCGGACGAAGCTCGGCGAGACCGTCCGCCTGCGCGTCGAGAATAAGACAGACAAGCCGCTCTCCCTGCACTGGCACGGGGTGCGAAACCAGAACGCCATGGACGGCGTCGGCGGCGTCACCCAGCCGCCGATCGCGCCGGGGGCGGACTTCACCTATTCCTTCGTCCCGCCGGATGCCGGCACGTTCCTGATCCGGCCCCTCGTGGTGGGCGGGTCGAGCGAACCCTCCGGGCGCGGCCTTGCCGGCGCCTTGATCGTCGGGGAGACCGCGCCGCCCTCCCTCGACCAGGATCTCGCGCTGCTGATGCAGGATTGGCGGCTGGAGGAGAACGGCGCTCTGATGCCGTTCGGCCAGGCCGCCTTCGCCGCCGCCTCCGGGCGCCTCGGCAACCTCGTCACCATCAACGGCAAGCCGGTGCCGGAGGCGATCGAGGTCCGTCCCGGATCGCGCATCCGCCTGCGCCTCGGCAATGTCTGCAACGCCCGCGGAACCCGCATCCGGTTCGAGGGCGCCAAGGTCTACGTGGTGGCGGTGGACGGGCAGCCCACCGACACGTTCGAGCCCCTGCGCGCGACGCTGCCCTTCCCCCCCGGCACCCGCTACGACCTCATGCTCGACATGCCGGCGGAGGCCGGCGCCAGCGTCACGGTCAACGCCCTCATCGGCAACGGCCTCGTCCTGGCGACGCTCGCCGCCAAGGGCCAGCCGGTGACGGAAAAGCGTCCGCCGATCGCGCCGGTGGGCGAGAACAAGCTCCTGCCCGCGGAGGTTAAGCTCCAGAACGCCGTCCGCCGCGACATCGCGATCACCGGCGGCGCCAAGCTCGACAAGGACAAGCCCAGCGCCGAGCCGGCCTATTCCGGCGATCCGAACCGGATCTGGGCCATCAACGGCATCACGGGCGCCTCCGGCGTCGCTCCCTCCTTCACGGTGAAGCGCGGCCAGGTGGTGGTCCTCGCGATCCGGAACGACACCGCCTTCCCGCAGGCCCTGCACGTCCACGGCCACGCCTTCCGGCTGCTCCACCCCCTGGACGACGGCTGGGAGCCCTATTGGCTCGACACGTTCCAGCTGCTCGAGGGGCGCACGGCGCGGATCGCCTTCAAGGCGGACAATCCGGGCCGCTGGGTCATCGGCTCCACGGTGCTGGAGCGGTTCGACACCGGATTGTGGACGAGCTTCGAGGTGACGTGAGGGACGGCGGCCTCCCACCCCGACCGGCGCGGGCCCGCCACCGACGCCGGCCTGCCGCGAGCCTGTTGGAGTGGTGTTCCGGAGGCTTCACCTCGGGTCGGGGAGGTCGGATCGGACGATCGAAGCCGGCACGAGCCTTCCCCGAGACGTCCGATCCGCCAGCCCATCAGGCACCGAACACGAACAGCTCGCTTTGAACGGCGCGGACATCGTCCACGCCCACGTCGTGCAGGATGATCTTGTTGCCGGTCTCCACGCCCGCGAAGGTCACCAGCGTATCGTGGCCGCCATTGAACGAGCGGAGCTGGACATCGCCGGCACCGGGAGCATCGATGACGATGTGATCGGCATTCAGGTCCAGGCCATAGATCTTGTCGCGGCCGAAACTGTTCCCGAAGTGGAAGCTGTCGGCCCCCGTGCCGCCGAAGAGCTTGTCGCCGCCGCGTCCGCCGTCGATCGTATCCCCGCCCTTGCCGGCCCTGATCGTATCGGTGCCCGACGTGCCGTCGATCTCCACGGCGTGGCCCATGGTCGATTGCGAGACGATTTTGGTCCCGGCCAGCACGTCCGTCATGTCGAGATGGGTGTCGTTGCGGACATACACGGTCTCGATACCCGTGAACCTCGTCTCGGTGAGGCTGACGGTGCCGCCGCCCAACACGATGAGGGCATCCTTGCCCTCGCCGCCGTCGATGTAGTTCGGCGTCGCAGACACGATGAGCCGGTCGTCACCGCCTCGCCCGGCGATGTCGTCCTCGCCGCCATTGCCGCGAAGGCTGTTGTTGCCGTCGTCTCCGACCAGAGAATCGTCGAAGGCACTCCCGATCAGGTTCTCGATGCCATAGAGTTGGTCGCCGCTGGCATCGCCTTCGTAGCCCATCTGTGCTTCGAGACTGGCGTAGACCCTGCCGGTGGCATGCTCGTAGCTCGCCGTGTCGATCCCCAGGCCGCCGTCGATCGTATCGCCGCCCGCGCCGCCTTCCAGCACGTCGTTTCCACGTCCCCCCTTCAGGGTATCGGCGTCGGAACCGGACCGCAGGATATCGCCGAAATCACCACCCCCCAGATAGACCGCGGCCGTGTTGTCCGACATATCGGCCGAGACCGAGTATTCGGTGCCGGTGATCGGGTATCCGGGAAACCCGCCGTCGTCCCGGTTCGCATCGACGAAATACGCTCCACCATTGCTCAGGTCCGGATCGTTGTTGAAGATAAATCGATCGAGGTACTCAGGGCCGAAAGCGTGGACGATGTTCGTGCCGCTCGAATAGGTAGACCCGTCCTGGCTCAGCGTGACTGTGTCGAGGCTGTTGTAATTGCCGTTATAGGTGAAGGAAAAGGCAGGCATAGAGACGTTCCGACCGGAGAGAGTGCAACCTCCGGGTTCTAACGTCGGACTCATTGATAAATATTGAAGTCCACATGGTCGCTCTCGGAGGTGGGACAGCTCCGATCCGCTGCGATCCGGCCGAGCCGGATCACCCACCGCGCGTCGCGGAAGGCGACCGGTCGGCCGTCACCGCAGGCTGGCGAGAACCCTCGGCATCAGGTCCGGCAGATCGTCGGCGATGAGCCCCGGCCCATGGCGCAACCCGGCATCGCCATGGAGCCAGACCGCCGCGCAGGCGGCCTCGAACGGCGGCATGCCCTGCGCCAGCAGACCGGCGACGAGGCCCGCGAGGACATCGCCGGACCCGGCGGTGCCGAGATAGGGCGTGGCGTGGTCGTTGATGGCGGCGCGTCCGTCGGGGGCGGCGACGATGGTATCGGCACCCTTCAGCACCACCACCGCCCCGACGATGGACGCCGCCTTGCATGCCCGGTGGAGCTTACTCGCCTCAGGGTGGACGGCGTCCGTGCCGGCGAAGAGGCGGCCGAACTCTCCGGCATGCGGGGTCAGCACCGCCTGGCCCCCGCCCTCCGCGATGAGGCCGGCCAATCGGTCGGCCTCGCCCTTGAAGCTCGTGAGCGCGTCGGCGTCGAGGACGAGGCTTCGCCCGACCCCCGCCGCCACGGCGACGCGCTCCCGCGTCCCCTCGCCGCTCCCGAGACCCGGGCCGGCGAGGATCACGTTGAGGCGCTCGTCCACGAGGAGATCGTCGAGGTCGTCGGCGGTCTCGCACGGCGTCAGCATGATCGCGGTGAGATGCGCGGCATTCTCCGCCATGGCGGCGGCGGGGGAGGCCACGGTGACGAGGCCGGCACCGACCCGCAGGGCCGCCCGCGCGGCGAGGCGGATCGCCCCGGTCTTGAAGGCGGGGCCGGACAGGGCGAGGACATGGCCCCTCGTGTATTTGTGGCTGACGGCGTCGAGCCTCGGGACATCGCCGCCCCAGAGGTCGGGCCCGTTGCGCCAGACCATCGGCGTGCCGGTCAGCCCCTCTTCGAGGGCGCCGTCGCCGATGCCGAGATCGGCGACATGGAGATGGCCGCAATGGTCGCGGCCCGGCTGCAGCAGGTGGCCGGGCTTCAGCGCGACGAAGGTCACCGTCTCCCGCGCCCTCAGGGCGGCCCCGCGCACGGCTCCGGTATCGCCGTCGATCCCGCTCGGAACGTCGACGGCGAGGACGGGGACGCCCGACGCCGCGACCCGCTCGATCAACATCTTCGCAGCGCCGTCGAGGTCGCGGGACAGGCCCGCCCCGAACAGGGCGTCGATGACGAGGGCGGCGCCGGCCAGGTCGGCCTCGGACACGGCCGCTTCGGACAGGACGAGCCCCTGCCAGTCCGCCGCCGCCAGGGCGGCATCGCCGGTCAGGCTCTCCACCGGCACGGTGCAGACGAGGTCGACGGCATGGCCGTTCCGTTCGAGGAGGCGGGCGGCGACGAAACCGTCGCCGCCGTTATTGCCCGGCCCACACAGGACGAGGATACGCGAGGACGCGGGCACCATCGCGGCGGCCCTGGCGGCTACGGCGGCGCCCGCCCGGCGCATGAGTTCGATCCCCGGAACGCCCGCCGCTATGGCAGCTTCATCCATTCTCCGCATCGCTGCGACGGTGATGAGACGGTGTGGGGGCATTGCGAACCTTCGCCTTGTCTCGTGTGACCATGCCTGCGCACCGCTCATGACGCGCCACTCATTCAGGCGTAAAGCGGTCAGGGCTGAAACGATTTGCATTTAATGCCTACCGAATAGGCAATTTAACGTCCGTCTCGGGGAAAACGGCGTGGCGAAGGCCGTGCCGCGATGGTAGGACAAGGACCCGGAGCAGCATTCAGGTCAGGCCCGTTCGGCATGAAGAAGATCGAAGCGATCATCAAGCCATTCAAGCTGGACGAGGTGAAGGAAGCCCTTCAGGAGGTCGGCCTTCAGGGCATCACCGTGATCGAAGCCAAGGGTTTCGGCCGGCAGAAGGGCCATACCGAACTCTATCGCGGCGCCGAGTACGTGGTCGACTTCCTGCCCAAGGTGAAGCTCGAGATCGTCCTGTCCGACGCCCTGGTGGAGGGCGCCGTCGAAGCCATCCGCAAGTCGGCCCAGACCGGGCGCATCGGCGACGGCAAGATCTTCGTGTCGACAATCGAGGAAGCCATCCGCATCCGCACCGGCGAGACCGGCACCGACGCCATCTGACGCGGCGCGGGTCGAGCGGCGCGACGGGATCAGAAGGCACCGACCTGTCACGATCCGGCCGCGCACGCTCTAGCCTCGCGTCGCCCCAGAAGCTAAGTCCCTCCGCGCACGCCCCTTCCCAATCCGCGGCACGCCACCGCGTGGCGCGGCAAAACCACGGCCGAAACAGGCCGAGCCTCGAAGGAGACACAGGGATGGCAAAGACCGCCGATCAGGTCCTCAAGGACATCAAGGACAACGACGTCAAGTACGTCGATTTCCGCTTCACCGATCCCCGGGGCAAGTGGCAGCACGTCACGTTCGACGTGTCCCTCGTCGATGAGGACATCTTCGCCGAAGGCACGATGTTCGACGGCTCGTCGATCGCCGGCTGGAAGGCGATCAACGAATCCGACATGCTGCTGATGCCCGACCCGGCGACCGCCTGCATGGACCCGTTCTTCTCGGCCTCCACCATGTCGATCGTCTGCGACGTGCTCGAGCCCTCGTCCGGCCTGCCGTATTCGCGCGACCCGCGCAGCACCGCCAAGCTCGCCGAGGCCTTCCTCAAGTCCACCGGCATCGGCGACACGATCTATGTCGGCCCCGAGGCCGAGTTCTTCGTGTTCGACGACGTGAAGTTCGGCGCCGACCCGTACCATA
This sequence comes from Methylobacterium sp. E-045, assembly GCF_022829685.1. Lineage (GTDB taxonomy): Bacteria > Pseudomonadota > Alphaproteobacteria > Rhizobiales > Beijerinckiaceae > Methylobacterium. Next base: position 151,695 of record NZ_JAKSYE010000125.1, on the reverse strand, counting down.
CCGGCTTCCAGCTCGATTCGGTGGAACTGCCCACCAACGGCTTCACCGATTACGAGGGCGGCAACCTCGGCCACCGCGTGGCCACCAAGGGCGGCTACTTCCCCGTGCCGCCGCAGGATTCGGCGCAGGACATGCGCGGCGAGATGCTGGCGGCCATGCAGTCCATGGGAGTCAAGGTCGAGAAGCACCACCACGAGGTGGCGTCCGCCCAGCACGAGCTCGGCATGAAGTTCGACACGTTGACCCTCCTCGCCGACCACATGCAGATCTACAAATACGCGATCCACAACGTGGCCCAGAGCTACGGCAAGACCGCGACCTTCATGCCAAAGCCCGTCTACGGCGACAACGGATCGGGCATGCACGTGCACCAGTCGATCTGGAAGGACGGCAAGCCGATCTTCGCCGGCGACAAGTACGCCGACCTCAGCCAGGAATGCCTCTGGTACATCGGCGGCATCATCAAGCACGCCAAGGCGCTCAACGCCTTCACCAACCCGTCCACCAACTCCTACAAGCGCCTGGTGCCCGGCTACGAGGCCCCCGTGCTGCTGGCCTACTCGGCCCGCAACCGTTCGGCCTCCTGTCGCATCCCGTGGACGACGAACCCGAAGGCCAAGCGCGTCGAGGTCCGCTTCCCCGACCCGATGGCGAACCCCTACCTCGCCTTCTCGGCCCTGCTGATGGCCGGCCTCGACGGCATCATCAACAAGATCGATCCGGGCCCGGCCATGGACAAGGATCTCTACGACCTGCCCCCGCGCGAGCTGAAGAAGATCCCCACCGTGTGCGGCAGCCTGCGTGAGGCGCTGACCAACCTCGACCGCGACCGCGCCTTCCTCAAGGCCGGCGGCGTGTTCTCGGACGACCAGATCGACTCCTTCATCGAACTGAAGATGACGGAAGTGATGCGCTACGAGATGACCCCGCATCCGGTCGAGTTCACGATGTACTACTCGCTCTGAGAGCGAGCCGGCCGGGCGGGCTCGCCCGGCCTTTCGGACGATGCGCGACGCCGGGGCCTCGAAGGGGGCTCCGGCGTTTCGCGTTTCAGTCGCTGAAAGTCTATTTCATCGGATTTCTCAGCGGACTCTCATGACAGAGTCGATCAGACGAAAACGTACGGTGTCGGCGTGGGTATTGCTCAGGATGCGAATCCCACCCGAGGCGACCGCATCATCACTGCATATCCGCGCAACGACGGAGATTGACATGCGAGCGTCCCCGGAATTTCTGACCTTTGCACGCTGGTACATACAGGACATCGATCGCATCGCGCCGACGCTTGAGGAGATGTACGACTTCGGTCTCAGACGTTTTCAAGGCGAGGAGCGCGTCCGGCTGCGGCAGTTCATCGACCGCGCCCTCCGCGAGGCGTCCGACGAGACGTTGAAGGGATTGTGGAAGGAGACGGACGCCGACATCTACTTCCCCACCGCGCAGGACCTGCGCGCATTCCTGACCGGCGCCCGCGACCGGCTCTGAACGCCGTTTCGTTCGCCCTGCGCGACGCCGATCCAAATCGGCCGCCGATGTTCCCCCAACTGGCGGGCACCACGGGTCCCCTCTCCTGAAAGGAGAGAGAGCGCGTCGCGCCTCATGTCGAACCCCTTTTGGATAGAGCGAGTGGCCCACAAGGGGGAGAGGGATCCAGTCTTCCCGAAAGAACAGAGGTGTGAATCCCCGCAATCAAAAACTCCGCGTCGGCCGGTCGAGGACGCTGCGTCCCATCAGGCTGGCGGCGAGGTCCGTCATGAGAATTGCGGTGCGGCCGCGCTCGTCGAGGAAGGGGTTGAGCTCTACGAGGTCGAGGCTGCGGACGAGGCCGCTGTCGTGCAGCATCTCCATGGCGAGATGCGCCTCGCGGAAGGTCGCCCCGCCCGGAACCGTGGTGCCGACGCCGGGCGCGATGCCGGGGTCGAGGAAATCCACGTCGAGGCTCACATGCAGCCAGCCGCCGGCGGCGGCCACCCGGTCGAGGAACGCCGTCAGCAGGATGCCGATGCCGAACTCGTCGATGGCGCGCATGTCGTGCACGGTGATCCCCGCCTCGCGGATCGTCCGCCGCTCCGCCGGATCGACGCTGCGCAGGCCGATCATGCAGACGTTCTGCGGCTTCACCGGCGCCACGGGCGGCGGCAGGTAGGGGCCGAACCCAGGGAGGCCGATTGCATAGGCCATGGGCACGCCGTGGAGGTTGCCGCTCGTCGTCGTCTCCAGGGTGTGGAGGTCGGGATGGGCGTCGAGCCAGAGCACGTGCAACTCGCGACCCTCCTCGGCCGCCCGCCGGCTCATGCCGGTGATCGAGCCGGCCGAGAGGCTGTGATCGCCGCCGAGGAAGATCGGCAGGCCCTCGCCCCCGGCCCGGTAGGCGGCCTCGCTGAGCGCGGCCGTCCAGCGCGCGAAGGCGGAGAGGCTGGTCACGCTCGGATTGGGATGGGCGAGGGCCTCGCCGGGGGGCGGAGCGATGTTGCCGCGATCCTCCACGACGAGGCCGAGGGCGGCGAGGGCGCCGCCCAAACCGGCCGCCCGGTAGGCGCTCGGACCCATGTCGCAGCCGAGGCGCCTCGTGCCCTCCTGGACCGGCACGCCGATGAGGATGCAGCGTCTCTCGTCCATGGGTCCGCTCATGGGTCCGCTCTCCGATCCGCCGATATCATAGGGGCCGCACACGACGGCTGTGAGGCATCGACGGGGATGTCATGACGGCACGGCAGGATCGGGACCGGCCCGGCCCTCCGCCCGAAGGAGCATCCCGAACAGGTCGCGGGGATCGTCCGGGTCCGCCAGCAGATCGAGATCCTCGAAGAAGCCGGTGCCCGCCAGCACCGAGCGCAGGTATCGCAGGGCGGAAAAATCCTCCACCGCGAAGCCGACGGAATCGAACAGGGTGATCTGCCTCCCGTCCCGCCGCCCCGGCACCTCGCCGGCGATCACCCGCCAGAGTTCGGTGACGGGGTGATCGGGCGGCAGTTGCTGGATCTCGCCTTCGAGCCGGGTCTGGGGCGCGTATTCGACGACGATCTCCGAACGGCGGAGGATGTCGGGATGGAGCTCCGTCTTGCCGGGACAATCCCCGCCGACGGCGTTGATGTGGATGCCGGGGCCGACGAGGTTGTCGGTGAGGATGGTGGCGCATTGCTTGTCCGCCGTCGCCGTCGTGACGATCTCGGCGCCCTCCATTGCCTCGGCGGTGCCCGAGCAGACCGTGATCCTGAAGCCGAACCCACGGAGATTGCGCTCGCATTTGGCGCTTGCCCCCGGGTCGATGTCGTAGAGCCGCAGGGAATCGACCCCGATCAGCGCCTTGAAGGCCAGGGCCTGGAACTCGGCCTGGGCGCCGTTCCCGATGATCGCCATCGTCCGCGCCCCCTTCGGCGCGAGGTATTTCGCGGCCACCGCCGACATGGCGGCGGTGCGCAGGGCCGTGAGGATCGTCATCTCGGTGAGCAGCATCGGATAGCCGTTGCCCACATCGGCCAGCACGCCGAAAGCCGCCACGGTCTGGCGGCCGCTATGGGCGTTCTTCGGGTGTCCGTTGACGTATTTGAAGCCGTAGGTGGTGCCGTCGCTGGTGGGCATCAGTTCGATCACGCCCTCGGCGCTGTGGGAGGCCAGGCGCGGCTGCTTGTCGAACAGGTGCCAGCGCCGGAAATCCTCCTCGATCGTGGCGGCGAGTTCCCGGAGGAAGCGCTCCACGCCGATGGCGAGGACGAGCCGCATCATGTTGTCGACGCTGACGAAGGGAACGACATTCAGCTTGTCCGCCATGACGCCTCGTCTCCCGGTCCGGTCCCGATGCGATCATAAGCACGATGAATGCCCGCGCGAGGCGGCATGGCGCTTGCTGCCATGGAGGGAGCACCACGATCGGCACCCCTCGTCCCGGTCACTGTGAGCGAGTCACTGTGAGGTCGCGTCGCGATGGGGTCGATGATCGGATCGGACGGAAGGCGCGGCGACTGGCGCCGGGCCGTGCTGCGGCGGAAACCCGTGTCGTCCTCGACAGGGGACGCCGATGCCGGAGCCCGTCCCCTCGAACGCTCCATCGGCCTGTTCCGCCTCGTCATGCTGGGGGTCGGCGCCACGGTGGGCACCGGCATCTTCGTGATCCTCAATGCGGCGGTGCCCGAGGCCGGCCCCGGCATCCTGATCTCGTTCCTGCTGGCCGCCGTCACGGCGGGCCTCACGGCGCTCTGCTACGCGGAACTGGCCTCGGCCCTGCCGCTCTCGGGCTCGTCCTATTCCTATGCCTATGCGACGCTGGGCGAACTCGCGGCTTTCCTCGTCGGGGCCTGCCTCCTCCTCGAATACGCGGTCGCCGCCTCGGCCATCGCCGTCGGATGGGGCCAGTATCTCAACGAGGTCTTCGGCGCGCTCATCGGCTGGACCATGCCGGATTCGATCAGCCAGCCCCCCGGCCGGGGCGGCTACGTGAACCTGCCGGCCGTCATCCTCATCGGCCTGTGCGCGCTGCTGCTCCTGCGGGGTGCCGCCGAATCGACCGCGATCAATGCGGCTCTCGTGGTCCTGAAGCTCGCGGTGCTGGTGTTCTTCGCCGTCATCGCCCTCACGGCGTTCGAACCTGCGAACCTCACGCCCTTCGCACCGCTCGGCTGGGCCGGCATCGGCACCGCCGCCTCGACGATCTTCTTCTCCTATATCGGCCTCGACACGATCTCCACGGCGAGCGAGGAGGTGCGCGACCCGGCCCGGACGCTGCCCCTCGGCATCCTGCTCTCCCTCGTCATCGTCACCGCGATCTACCTCCTCGTCGCCGTCGCGGGGATCGGCGCGCAGCCCTGGACGCTCTTTGCCGGGCAGGATGCCGGGCTGGCGGTGATCCTGCGGACCGTCACCGGAACGGCCTGGCCGGCCCTCGTCCTGTCGCTCGGCGCGGTCGTCTCCATCTTCTCGGTGACCCTGGTGACGATGTACGGCCAGACCCGCATCCTCTTCGCCATGAGCCGGGACGGGCTGGTGCCGGCCCTGTTCCAGCGGGTGGACCGGCGCAGGCGGAGCCCGAATGCCAACACCGTGGTGGTGGCGCTCTTCGTCGCCGCGCTGGCGGCCCTCGTCCCCCTCGACGTCCTCGCCAACCTCACCAGCATGGGCACCCTCGTCGCCTTCACGGCGGTCTCCCTCGGCGTCGTCGTCCTGCGCCGGACCCGGCCCGACCTGCCCCGCGGATTTCGCGTGCCGCTCTACCCCCTCGTTCCCCTCGCGAGCCTCGCCTGCTGCCTCGCGCTCATCGCGGCGCTGCCGCGGGACACCTACCTGCTCTTCGCGATCTGGATCGGCGTCGCCCTGGCGATCTACGCCGCCTATTCCCGGCGTCATTCGCGATTGGCGCGCGCCCGAGGCGGCACGGACGATCGTTTTCCTTTAGGATAGGCCGTCAGGCCTTGCGCCGCCGCGCGGCGGCACGAGGTGATGTCGACTGTTCCTCGAGCGGATCGAATGCGACGATGCCCCGATTCTTCTTCCACACCCATATCGGCCGGGAGGTCATCGCCGATCCCACCGGCACTGAATTGCGGGACGCCGACCATGCCTGGGAGGTCGCCCGCGACACGATCCAGGCGACGATGGCCGAATCGGAGGCCCAGGCGCGCCTGATGGGGGCCATCCTGGTGGTCACCGACGAATCCGGCGAAACCATCCTCGAATTCCCGTTCTCCGAGGTCGTCACCCTCGCGACCGAAGAGCCGGCTCCGACCGTGCATTGAGGCGCGTCCGGAATCACCGGATCTCGGGGACCGCGCTCTCCGCCGCCACGGCCTGCCTGATCGCGGCCAGGAGGGCGCCCTCGAACAGCAGGGCGGAGCCGTAATGGAAGTCGAGGTCGAAGGGGCGCCGGGAATTCATGGAGAGCGAGGCGCTCTGCATCGCCACGAGACGGCCCGACAGGTCGAACAGGCCGGAGCCGGAGCCGCCGAACCCGTCGTTGCAATTGTGCCGGGCCCGGCGGATGTCGTCCTCCGTAGGCGGGTCGATCTGCTGGATCGCGCAGGTCTCGCTGCTGTTCGGCCCGCGATAATTCTCGTGCCCGCCCGGTGAGACCATCACCACGGGGATCTCCGCGATGCCCGTGGCCAGCGTCGGTGCGTCGGGCACCGGCTGCGGCGGGGCGCCGACGACCGCCTCGGCGAGGTCGATCAAGGCCCAGTCGTCGGTGATGTGCAGGGCCTTGGCGTCGGGCGCCGCGCCGAGGCGCAGGCTCGCCGGCACGAAGCCGTAGTTCCGCCCGCCGATCTGGAAGAAGCAATCCTCCACCTCCCGCGTCACCTCCATGCGGCGGTTGCGGAAGTTGTGCGCGTTCAGCACCACGAGGCGCGGCGACCCCACGAGCCAAGCGGCCGCCGCCTTCTGCGGGATGCCGTCCGGCCGGCGGTGGCAGAACAGGACGCCCGCGCCGGGATAGCGGGTGATGTCGGCCCCCGTCAGGTCGTGGCGCCCGTCATGCGGATACAGGGCGGCCATGCGCCGTTCGTCCGCCGATGCGGCGCCCGCCGCCATCCCCGACACCAGGGCGCCAAGCCCCGCCAGCGCCAGTCCGAGCATCGGGCGGGCCGAGGCGCGGGGCCTCCGGCGGATCGGGCGGTCGGCTGCGACAGGTGTCATCTGTGATGTGAACCGATGCTGATGCTGCGCCATCGCCGCTCGATCCGGGGGAGGAGGGCGGTTCGGAACGTGCCGGCCTCGCCCGTCGGGCAGGGCCACCTGTGAGAGCCGCCTAGTCCGGCGGGTCCTTCTTCACGGACACGCACATCTTCACCGCCGATTCGAGCTTGATCTCGCCCGGATTGCCGATGTTCGCGGTCTCCTCCAGGCAGCGGATGAAGTAGTTCTTGTCGAGTTCCGCATTCAGGCTGGAGAACGCCTTACCCATGCGGGTGGCGAAATCGATCTTCTCGTCCGTCGAGGCGCGGGGCCAGCGCGACACCTTGTCATCCATGGTCAGCCGTGCCGCATCGGCAATCGATGGCAGGACAATCAGGCAAATCGCGAGCGCAGTTCTTCGTCTGATCATCGGCATGTCTCGTTTTTGTTTCCTACCCGCCGACAGTTTAGCGCCGGTCCACACTGAGTAAAGCACAGGCTCGGCGGCACAGGACGCTTTTCCTGATGCGGCATCGTGCCGAACGCCTGCGCCCCGCGACCCTGCGCCCTCCGCGCCCGACGCTCCTCCGCCGCCGGGCGCGGGATCGCCCCATCGCGGCGGCGACCGCTGTTCAGCCGGCGAAGTGCTTCATCGCAAAGGGAAAGACCGGCCCTTCGCCGATGTCCCGTTCCGGCACGTCCCGCGCGGTTCGACCCAAAACACCTGCAAAAATGCATGGATCAAGTTGCCAGATCGTCCTGTAAAAAAAGGTTGAAGTGGCTAAAGACATCAGGCAAAGCAAATGATTATATAGCTAGCCGATGGATCAGTAATAAGTCTTTTATAAGAGCCGCCAGCGTCAGGCTATTCTTATAAATACGCTCATAATACCGATCGACTGACTGCTTGCTGAACCGGCGAAAGCAATGGCCGCGGCCGATCCTCACGGGTCGAGCACGTGGCAGAAGGGCAGGAGACGCAGAATGAACAGGTTACTGAATTCAGTCTCGGTGCTGGCCGTTTTGGCCCTGGCACCGATCGGACTGTCAGGGATCGCCTCAGCCAACGACAAGCTCATCGATCTGTCGAACAGCGATGAAAACTGGGTGATGCCGGGCAAGAATTACGACTCGGACAATTACAGCAAGCTCAAGCAGATCAACACGACGAACGTGAAGGACCTCAAGGTCTCGTGGACGTTCTCGACCGGCCTGCTCAACGGCCACGAGGGCGCGCCCGTCGTCGTCGACAACAAGATGTACATCCACACCTCCTTCCCGAACAACACCTTCGCCCTCGGCCTCGACGATCCGGGCAAGATCCTGTGGCAGGACAAGCCGAAGCAGAACCCGGCCGCCCGCGCCGTCGCCTGCTGCGATCTCGTCAACCGCGGTCTGGCCTACTGGCCCGGCGACGGAAAGACCCCGGCTCTGATCCTCAAGACGCTGCTGGACGGCAACGTCATGGCGCTCAACGCCGAGACCGGCGAGACGGTGTGGAAGGTCGAGAATTCCGACATCAAGGTCGGCTCCACCCTGACGATCGCCCCCTACGTGGTGAAGGACAAGGTCATCATCGGCTCCTCGGGTGCCGAGCTCGGCGTGCGCGGCTACCTCACCGCCTACGACGTGAAGACCGGCTCCCAGGTCTGGCGCGCCTACGCGACCGGTCCCGACAAGGACCTGCTGCTGGCCTCCGACTTCAATATCAAGAATCCCCATTACGGCCAGAAGGGCCTCGGCACGGCCACCTGGGAGGGCGATGCCTGGAAGATCGGCGGCGGCACCAACTGGGGCTGGTACGCCTACGATCCCGGCACCAACCTGATCTACTTCGGCACCGGCAACCCGGCGCCGTGGAACGAGACCATGCGTCCCGGCGACAACAAGTGGACGATGACCATCTTCGGCCGCGACGCCGATACGGGTGAAGCCAAGTTCGGCTACCAGAAGACCCCGCACGACGAGTGGGATTACGCCGGCGTCAACGTGATGATGCTGTCGAACCAGAAGGACAAGGACGGCAAGGACCGCAAGCTCCTGACCCATCCGGACCGGAACGGCATCGTCTATACCCTCGACCGGACGGACGGCTCCCTCGTCTCGGCCAACAAGATCGACGACACGGTCAACGTGTTCAAGTCGGTGGACCTGAAGACCGGCCAGCCGGTGCGCGATCCCGAATACGGCACCCGCATGGACCACCTCGCCAAGGACGTCTGTCCATCGGCGATGGGCTACCACAACCAGGGCCACGATTCCTACGATCCGGAGCGCAAGCTCTTCTTCATGGGCATCAACCACATCTGCATGGATTGGGAGCCCTTCATGCTTCCCTACCGTGCCGGTCAGTTCTTCGTCGGCGCCACTCTGAACATGTATCCCGGCCCGAAGGGCGATCGCCAGAACTACGAAGGTCTGGGCCAGATCAAGGGCTACAACGCCATCACCGGCGAGTTCAAATGGGAGAAGATGGAGCGCTTCGCCGTGTGGGGCGGAACGACGGCGACCGCCGGCGGTCTCGTGTTCTACGGAACGCTGGACGGCTACATCAAGGCGCGCAATTCGGACAACGGAGACCTTCTCTGGAAGTTCAAGATGCCGTCCGGCGCCATCGGCTACCCGATCACCTACACCCACAAGGGTGACCAGTACGTCGCCATCTACTACGGCGTCGGCGGCTGGCCGGGTGTCGGCCTCGTGTTCGACCTTCAGGATCCGACGGCCGGCCTCGGCGCGGTCGGCGCCTTCAAGAAGCTCGCCAACTACACCCAGATGGGTGGCGGCGTGATGGTGTTCTCGCTCAACGGCAAGGGTCCCTACGACGACCCGAGCGTCGGCGAGTACCAGACGGCCGCCAAGTAACCCCCGACACGGTCAAGTAATCACCGACACGGTCGAGACGATCCCCGCCGGTCTTCGGGCCGGCGGGGTCACCGCGAAGCACACCTCGCGCCGGGGATACGCCATGTCCCCGGCGCCGGGATCGAGGTCACGACCGGACAGGATGGATCGGAGCGACGCCTCGATCGCCGGCCTGACCCTTCGAACGCCAGAAGCCCGCACAAGAATTCATCTCAAGAATTCGATGCCCCACTCCAGGAAACGGAAACGCTCCATGTCGTTCCTCACCGGACGCCGCACGCCGGCGCTCTCCGCAGCGGCCCTTTCCGCGGCGGCCCTCCTGGCCCTCGGCGGCGTATCCGTCGCCCAGACCGGCACTCCCGCCGCGACCGCCCAGGCATCGGACGACAGCGTCCTGCGGGTCTGCGCCGCCAACCAGCCGCCGCTCTCGCTGAAGGACGGGTCCGGCCTCGAGAACCGCATCGTCTCCGCCGTGGCCGAGGCCATGGGACGCAAGGCGCAGTTCGTCTGGTCCGACAAGGCGGCGATCTATCTCGTACGCGACAGCCTCGACAAGAAGCTCTGCGACGTGGTGGTCGGCCTCGACAGCGACGACCAGCGCGTCCTCGCCACGAAGCCCTATTACCGCAGCGGCTACGTCTTCGTCACCCGCGCCGACCGGGATCTCGACATCAAGTCCTGGTCCGATCCGCGCCTGAAGACCATCGACCACATGGTCGTCGGTTTCGGCACGCCGGGCGAGGCGATGCTGAAGGATATCGGCCGCTACGAGGAGGACATGGCCTACCTCTACTCGCTGGTGAACTTCCGCGCGGCCCGCAACACCTACACGCAGATCGATCCGGCCCGGATGGTCAGCGAAGTCGTCGCCAACAAGGCCGACGTGGCGGTGGCCTTCGCGCCGGACGTCGCCCGCTACGTCAAGGATTCGAGCCAGCCTCTGCGCATGACGCCGGTGCCCGACGATACCGTGCGCAGCGACGGCCAGAAGATGCCGCAGAGCTTCGACCAGTCCATGGGCGTCCGCCGTGACGACCAGGCCCTGAAGACCGCGCTCGATGCCGCGATCACCAAGGCTCGCCCGCAGATCGAGGCGATCCTGCGCCAGGACGGCGTGCCCGTCACCCCCGTCTCCAACTGATCCTTCCACCCTGTCCCGCGTCGCCGGTGCGCCGAGCACCGGTACGCCCACCTCGGCCGCAAGTCCGGGGATAAACAGAGCAAATTGATGCGTCATACGAACCGTGCCGTCGCCGCCGTCCTCGCCCTGGGGATCACCTCCATCGGCGTCGCGGCCCTGGCCCAGCCGAGTGCGGGCCCCGCGACGGGGATCACCTTCCGCAACACCGTGACCGGCGAACAGCTGAACGTATCGGAAGGCAAGGAGGGCGGGCGCGACACTCCGGCCGTCAAGGAGTTCTTCCAGACCGGCAAGAACCTCTACATCGACGACAAGTCCTGCCTGCGCAACGGCGAGTCGCTGTTCGCCACCTCGTGCTCAGGCTGTCACGGGCACCTCGCCGAAGGCAAGCTCGGCCCCGGCCTCAACGACAATTACTGGACCTATCCGTCCAACACCGAGGATACGGGCCTGTTCGCCACCATCTTCGGCGGCGCCAACGGCATGATGGGTCCTCACAACGAGAACCTGACCCCGGACGAGATGCTCCAGACGATCGCCTGGATCCGGCATCTCTATACCGGTCCGGTCAAGGACGCGATCTGGCTCAACGCCGAGCAGAAGAAGAACTACACGCCCTACAAGCAGGGCGAGACCTTCCCCACGGACGTGAAGGGCCAGTGCAAGCCGCTGGAATGAGCGTTCGAGGAAGTCACCTCGCGCGAGGGGACATCGCGCGGTGAGCGAGAAGCGGCGAACGCCGTAACAATCAGAACCAGAGGAAACGACCATGCGGACACTCATCACGGCCCTGGCAATCGGTGCGGGCGCGCTCCTCGCCGTTCCCGCCCTCGCTTACGACGGCACCAAGTGCAAGGCCGCCGGCAATTGCTGGGAGCCGAAGCCCGGCTTCCCCGAGAAGATCGCCGGCTCGAAATACGACCCCAAGCACGACCCGAAGGAACTCTCGAAGCAGGCCGACTCCATCAAGCAGATGGAAGAGCGCAATGCCAAGCGCATCGAGGCCGCCAAGAAGACCGGCAAGTTCGAATACGACGTCACCAAGTTGTCCGCCAACTGACGTCGTCGGCCGCCCCTCGTCCGGGCGGCCCTCACGGTGACCGCGATCCCCATGGCGCCTGGACCGCTCCGTCCGGGATCGCGGCCGCTGTCCTCAAAGGCAAACCCCATGAACGACATCCGCTCCGGCGACGCGATGCTCACCGATTGGCGCGAGGCGGCCGGCCGTTTCGAACGCGCGGTCCGCGGCGCCGTGGTGGGCCAGGACCGTGCCATCCGGCTTCTCACCATCGCCCTCTTCGCCCGGGGCCATGTGCTTCTGGAAGGCGATGTCGGCGTCGGCAAGACCACCCTGCTGCGCGCCGTGGCGCGGGCGCTCGGCGGCGCCTACGAGCGCATCGAGGGCACGGTGGACATGATGCCGTCCGACCTCATCTACCACACCTACCTCGCCGATGACGGCCGCCCCCGCGTGGAGCCCGGCCCGGTGCTGCGGCAATCCGAAGACCTGTCGATCTTCTTCTTCAACGAGATCAACCGCGCGCGGCCGCAGGTCCATTCGCTGCTGCTGCGCCTGATGGCCGAGCGCAGCCTGACCGCCTTCAACCGCGAATACCGTTTCCCCAATCTCCAGGTCTTCGCCGACCGCAACCGCGTCGAGCGCGAGGAGACCTTCGAACTCCCGGCCGCCGCCCGCGACCGCTTCCTGATGGAGATCGGCCTCGAAGCGCCGCGTGACGCCGAGGCGCGCCGCGCCCTCGTCTTCGATCCGCGCTTCCACGACACCGACGCCCTCATCGCCGGCATCGAAGGCGGCGTCCTCGATCACGCCGCCATGGCCGGGATCGGGGCGGCGATCCAGCACGGCATCCAGGCGAGCCCGGCCATCGAGGCCTACGTCGTCGCCTTGTGGGAGGCCCTGGTCCGCCCGGACGAAGCCGGCATCCGCCTGTCCGGCATCGACATGTCGGCGCTGATCCAGGGCGGGGCGTCGCCGCGCGGCGTCGCCTTCCTCGTGCGGGCCGCCCGCGTCCGCGCCTGGCTCGAGGGCCGCGACTGGCTCGTCCCCGAGGACATCCGCGCGATCTTCCCCGAGGTGATGGCCCACCGCGTCTTCCTCGAGCCGATCTACGAGATGCGCCGCAGCACCATCGTGCCGGAGCTCTGCCGCGCCGTGTTCGACACCGTGCCCGCCCCGTGACGGTGCCCGAGACGACGCCCCAGGAGCCGACGCCGGACATCGTCTACCGCCCGCGCGGCCGCGTGCCCGGCACGGTGGCGGGCGCCCATCGCGGTCGCGACGCCGGCGGTCTCGGCACGTTCCGCGACCAGGTGCCGTTCCTGCGCATGCCGGATGCCCGCCGCATCGACGTCCGCGCGACCCTGCGCGATCCGTTCGAGGGCACCTATGTCCGCCGCTTCGAGAGCCGCACGGCCCTCGAAGTCTGGGCGCTGGTCGATCTCTCCGCCTCCATGCGTTTTTCCGGCGAGGCGGACCGGATGGCACTGGTCTCCGCCTTCTGCGGCTGCCTCGCCGCCTCGGCCACACGCATCGGCGACGCCTTCGGCCTGATCGGCTGCGACGCCGCCGTGCGCGAGGACGTCTTTCTGCCCGCGAGCCGGCGCCGCAGCATCGCCGGCGAGGTGGTCTCCCGGCTGGCGGACGCCGCCTGCACCGGGGACCGCGCGGACGGGATGGGGCAAGCGGCCCGCCGCCTCGTCGGCCGTCCCAAGATCGTCTTCCTGGTCTCCGACTTCCGCTGGCCGGAGGCGTTCCTCGCCCGGACCTTCGCGAGCCTGTCGCGCCACGACCTCGTGCCGGTGGTGCTGGCCGATTCCGCCGAGGAGGACGGCCTGCCGGACTGGGGCCTGATGGAGCTCGACGATCTCGAAGGCGCCGGCCGCCGCGTGGTCTTCATGCGCCCGAGCCTGCGCCGTCGCTGGATCGCGCGCGAGGCGGAACGGGCCGAGACCCTGCGCCGGATCGCCTCCACCTACGGTCGTCCGCCGTTCCGCCTCGCGGGCCGCTTCGACCCGGACGCGATCAGCCGCCACCTCCTGGCGCAGTGAGGCATCCCATGCGCCGCCTCGTCCCGCTCCTGTTCCTGCTCTGCTCGTCCCTCTCCGCCGAGGCGCAGGTGCGCTCCGTCGAGGTGCGCACGCCGCGCCCCTTCGGCTATTTCCTCGGCGACCTCGTCCGCGCCCAGGTGGACATCGTCGTCGAGCCGGGCTTCGCCCTCCAGGCCGCGTCGCTGCCCCAGCCCGGCGCGATCACCTACTGGCTCGACCTTCGCACCGTCGCGGTCACTCAGGCCTCCGTGGGCGGCGGCAGCCGGGTGCGCCTCGACCTCACCTACCAGAACTTCTACGCCGCCCTCGATGCCCGCGCCCTGGAGATCCCCGGCTTCGTCGTCACCTTCGTGAGCGATACGGACAAGGGCGCGACCACGGCCAAGGCCCAGATCCCGCCCTGGTCGTTCAACATCTCGCCCCTGCGCGAGGTCCAGCCGCCGGCCCGCGACGACCCGAAGACCTACCTGCGTCCGGACGGGCGGGTCGCGTCCCTCGACACGCAACCCCTCGTCCTCGGGGGCGCCGGATTCACGGCCATGGCCCTGCTCGCCTTCGCCGGTCTGGCCTGGGACCGGACCTGGTGGCCCTTCGCCGGACGCGGAGGAAGGGCCTTCGCCGGCTGCCTGCGGCGCCTGCGCTCCCTCGCCGGGCGGGGGGAGGACGAGGCGGCCTACGAGGACGCCCTTCTCGCCCTCCACCGGGCGCTGGACGAAACCGACGGGCGCCGGGTGCTGGCCGACGACCTGCCCGCCTTCCTCGCCCGCCACCCGGCCTATGCGCGGGAACGGGCCGGCCTCGCCGCGTTCCTCGACGCGTCGCGTCTCAGCTTCTTCGGCCCCGGTCCGGCGGCCGCCATGGGGCGGTTCCCCTTCGGCCACATCGTCGCCCTGACCCGAACCCTCACCGCCATCGAGCGGGCATCATGAACGGGCCGAAAACACGCCGGATGGCGGTCGAAGCCGGGGTCCGATGGCGGTCGGATCAGGGGTGTGATGGCGGTCGAATCTTGGGTCCGATGGCGGTGGTGTCATGCGCCTGATGGCGGATTTTCCCTGGGTTCTGTGGCTGCTGCCGCTGGCGCTGCTGCCGCTCGCCGCGTCGAGCCAGCGGGTGACCCCGCTCTCCAGCATCGCGGCGAGCCCCGTCGACGGCCTGTCGCGCCTCATCGGCTGGGGCCTGCGCCTTGCCGGCATCCTCGCCATCGGCGGCCTCGTCGTGGCCCTGTCCGGCCCCTATCGCCAGGGCGAGACCATCACCCGCACGGGCATCGGCGCCCAGGTCTCGATCCTCGTCGACCGCTCGGGCAGCATGAACGAGACCTTCGCGGGGCGGCAGCCCTCGGGCGCCGAGGAATCGAAGGCCGCGGCCTCGCGCCGGCTCCTCGGCGAGTTCGTCGGCAGCCGCGCCCACGACCAGTTCGCCGTCTCGGCCTTCTCCACGGCCCCCATGCTGGTGGTGCCCATGACCGACCGGCACGAAGCGGTCCGCGCGGCTATCGCCGCCATCGACCGGCCGGGCCTCGACTACACCAACGTGGCGCGCGGCCTCGGCATGGCGCTCTCGCAGTTCGGCACCGGAGCCGCCAATGTCTCGCGCGCCCTGCTCATCGTCTCGGACGGCGCGGCGGTGATCGATCCCCGCGTCCAGGGCACCCTTCGGGCGGAATTCGCCCGCATCCGGCCGAACCTGTACTGGCTGTTCCTGCGCACCAAGGGCTCGCCCTCCATCTCCGACAAGCCGTCGGGCGAGGACACCCCCCAGGCCGCGCCCGAGCGCCATCTCGACCTGTTCTTCAAGAGCCTCGGCACGCCCTACCGCGCCTTCGAGGCCGAGGGCGCCGAGGCGGTGGCCGACGCCATCGGCCAGATCGAGCGCCTGGAGCGCGACCCGATCCCCTATATCGAGCAGCGCCCGCGCCGCGACCTCGCCGGATGGGCCTATGGACTCAGCCTGTTGGGCCTGATCCTGCTCGTCGCGGGCAAGCTCGCCGAGGCGGATCTGGGGCGGAACAGGGGGAGGTCGCAGACCTCGCGAACAGGCGTGCCGACCACTCCGCAACGGAGGCTCGCCGCATGACGACCGTGCCGAAACGTGCGCCTCTGCGCGCCACCCCTCCCCCCCCTGCGGGGGAGGGTGGTCGCGGAGCGGCAGGGAGAGGCGGCGACCTCTCCGGACAGCGCGCTTCCCTCTCCCGACCCTCGCCGACGCGAGGGTCGCCCTCTTCCGCAGAGGGGAGAGGAAAGGTCCGGACCGGACTGGGCGATGCCCTGCGCCGCGCCCGCCCGCACCTCCTCCTCGCCCTGCCGATCCTCCTGCTCCTCGTGGCCCTCGGCTTCGGCGCGGCGGCCTGGCAGGCAGAGCGCGACAACGCCGCGATCGCGGCTCTGGCGGCCGGCAAGGACAGTCCGGTCTCCCTGAGCGCCCGAGCTCCGCTCCTGCTGGCGCGGGTGCAGCATCTGGCCCGCCGGGGCGTGACCGAGGAGATCGAGCCGCTGATCGAGGCCCTCGACCGGCGGGGCGAGACCGACCTCGGCGCGCGTGCCCGGTATGCCCTCGGCAATGCCCGCCTGCGCCAGGCCTTCGACCATCTGGAACGGAGCAACCTCGATCCGGCCGGACCGCTCATCACCTTGGCCCGTCAGGATTATCGGCGCGCGCTCCAGGGCCGGCCCGACCTGTGGGACGCGAAGTTCAACCTCGACGTCGCCTCGCGCCTGCTCCGCGACTTCCCGGAATTCGACCGCAAGACCGGCGACGAGCTGAAGGCCGAACCGAAGAAGATCTGGACCGAGATCCCCGGCCAGCCCCGGGGCGAGCCGTGAGAGCGCCCGGCCTCGTCCGGCGAAACCTGCGCGACCGGCGGTTCCAGCTCCTGGCCGGCGCACTGGCTCTCGTGGCGCTCACCTTCGTCGCTCGCCCCCTGCCGCTGACCCGCAACGGCGTCGAGATCCTCGCGGTCCTCGACATCACCGGCAGCATGAACGTCCGCGATTACGTCGGGGCGGACGGCAAGCCGGAAAGCCGCCTCGAGACGGCGAAGGCGGCCCTGCGCAACCTCGTCACCTCGCTGCCCTGCGGGTCGCGGGTGGCCTTGGGCCTGTTCACGGAGCGCCGGCCGTTCCTCCTGTTCGCGCCCATCGAGGTCTGCGCCGATTTCGCCCCCCTCGACGGCGCCATCGCGGCCGTCGACTGGCGCGTGGCCTGGGAGGGCGACAGCCGCATCTCGGCCGGCCTGTTTCGCTCCGTGGAGATGGCGGCCGATCTCGGCACCGACCTCGTCTTCATCACCGATGGCCAGGAAGCGCCGCCCCTGCCCAGCACCGGCGGCCCCGCCTTCGACGGCAAGCCGGGTGCCGTGCGCGGCCTCATCGTCGGAGCAGGGGCCTACGCCCTGTCCCCGATCCCGCGCTACAACGATCGCGGCCGCGAGACCGGTTTCTATGGCTCGGGCGACGTCCAGCAGGAGAACCGGTTCGGCCCGCCCCCGGCCGATGCGGAGAGCCGCGAGGGCTACAACCCGCGCAACGCCCCCTTCGGCGCAGCGGCGGCCTCCGGCACCGAGCACCTCTCCTCCGTGCGCGAGCCCTACCTCAAGACCCTCGCTCAGGCGACGGGCCTGACCTACGCCCATCTCGACGGCCCCACGGGTCTCGGCCCCGCGCTGGTCCGCGCGGCGACCCCGCGCCCGCTTCCCGGCAGCCTCGACCTGCGCCCCGTCTTCGGCGGGATCGCCCTCGCGCTGATCCTCGCCGTCTTCGCCACCCCTCTGTTCGGGGCCGGCCGTTTTGTCCTGCTGAAAAAGGTCTGATCGATGCGTTTTGCCCTGCCGTCTGCGTTCCTCGCTCCCCTGGCAGCCACCGCCTTCCTCGCGACCACGGCCCTCGCGCACGGCCCGACGCCGCAGAAGGTGGATCAGTCCATCACCGTCGCGGCGAAGCCCGATGCCGTCTGGGCCGTGGTCGGCGACTTCGCCGGCATCTCGAACTGGCATCCGGACGTGGCCAAGAGCGTCGGCACCGGCGGCAACGCCTCGGGCGGTCGTCGCACGCTGACCCTGAAGAACGGCGGCACCCTCGACGAAGGACTCGACGAGTGGGATGCAGCCAAGCGCAGCTATTCCTACCGTCTCGGCGATGCCGACCTGAAGGCGCTGCCGGTCTCGTCCTACTCTGCGACGCTCACCGTCACGCCGGAGGGCGAGGGCTCGAAGGTCGAGTGGCTCGGCCGCTTCTACCGCGGCGATACCGGCAACGAGCCGCCGGACGAGCTCAGCGACGCCGCCGGCAAGGATGCGATGAACCTCTATTTCAGCAACGGGCTCAAGGGTCTGAAGGCACGCCTGGAGGGCAAGGGGGCGCGATGAATCCTTTGCGCCCGATGCTCCTTGCCGGTCTCGTCCTGACGCTCTTCCTCCCTCGGGTGGAGGCCGGGCCCGTCTATGTGGCGAGCCAGGGAGCCGGGACGCTGAGCCGCATCGAAGCCGGGGCGACCACGGTCTCGGCCACCATCGCGGTGGGGCAGGGGATCGCGCAAGTGGCGGCCGGGACGAACGGCCGCCTCTACCTGAGCCAGCCCGACCATGCGGGAATCGACGTGGTCGACGGGCGAACCCGTGTGGTCCTGCGGCGCCTGCCGTTTCCCGGCCAGGCTTTCGGCATCGCCGCCTCGGCGGACGGGACGAGCCTCTTCGTCGGGGATTGGGCCGGGGGACGGGTGATCCGCCTCTCCGCATCGACGGGCGCAGTCGAAGGCGACTGCCCCGTGGGGAAGGACCCGGCCGGCCTCGTCCTCGATCGCAAGGGACGGCTCTACGTGGCCGACCGCGAGAGCCGCCAGGTGAGCGTCATCGACACCGCGCGCATGGAGCGGGTGGCCACGGTGCCGGTGGGAGAGGGCCCGTTCGCCCTCGGCTTGAGCCCGGGCGAAGACAGGCTCTACGTGGCCAATGTCCGCAGCGGCGACCTCAGCGTCGTCGACACGGGCGGCTTGACGGTGACGTCCACGGTGAAGATCGGCGGGATGCCCTACGGCGTCGCGACCAGCGAAGATGGCAGCCTCGTTCTCGTGACCAACCAGCAGGCCGGCACGGTGGCGGTGCTCGACTCCGGCAGCCTCGACCTCAAGGCGACGATCCCGGTCGGGCGCTACCCGGAAGGAATCGCGGTCGATGGGAGCTTCGCCTACGTGGCGAACTGGTTCTCGGATTCGGTCTCGGTCATCGACCTGAAGTCGCTGACGGAAACCGCCCGCATCCCCGTGGCGGAGGGGCCGCGCAGCCTCGCCGTCGGCTCGAACCCGGAGGCGGTGCGATGAAACGGATCACGGGCGCGATCCTGGCCCTGCCCCTCGCCCTGGCGGCCTGCGACAAGGGCGACGACGCCGGAAGCGAGGCCGCGAGCAACGAAGATCAGGCCCTCGTCGCCACGAAATCCGATGCCGACGTTCCGACCTGGCTCTCGCATACGGACCCGACGGAGCCGGCCCGCTGGCTCGCCAGCCGCGAGATCGGCAAGCCCGCCCCGGAGGTGGGCTCGCAGACCGAGCATCTCCGCCACAGCCTCGCCCGCGCCAAGGAGGTCTTCATCGAAGATCCGCGCATGATGGCCAACCGCATCGTCCAGCTCGGGGAAATGCTGGCCGAGGCGGGAAAGCCCGAACCCTATGCCGACCTTCTCGACGGGTTGGAGGAGGTCGCCGCCGCGACCCATCGCAAGCAGCTCTTCGGCGAGATGTGCCAGCACTATTACAACACCCGCCAGCAGGGAGCCGACCGGGCGACCGCCCTCGCGAAGCTGAAGGAGCGCTACTCGCTCCAGGGCGAGGGACGCGTGTCGCCGTGACCGCCGTCCTCGTGGTGGACGATCATCCCGTGGTCCTGCGCGGCTTCCGCCGCCTCATGGAGGATGCCGGGGTCGAGACCATCCTTGAAGCCACCGACATCATGTCCGCCTATCGGATCTTCCACCGCCTGCGCCCGCCGATGGTGGTCGCCGACCTCAGCCTGCAGGGGGAGGGGCTGTCCGGCCTGTCGCTGATCCGGCGGATCCACACCCTCGCGCGGGAGACGCGCATCCTCGCCTTCAGCATGCACAACGACCCGGTGATCGTGTCCCGCGCCCTCGAAAGCGGCGCCATCGGCTACGTCTTCAAGGATGTTCGGACAGCGGAATTCCTCAAGGCGTTCGAAGCGGTACGCGCCGGGCGAAGCTACCTCGATCACGACCTCGCGGTAGAGATCGCCGTACTCCAGGCCGGCGCCCGGCGCTCGCCCCTGGCGGATCTGAGCAACCGGGAGCGTGAGATCCTCTCGCTTCTGAGCCGCGGCACTTCCTATCAGGGTATCGCCGACAGCCTGTCGATCAAGTACCGCACGGTGTTGAACACCTGCTCCGCCATGCGCCAGAAACTCGGCGTGCGGACGCTGGCCGACCTCATCCGCGTCGCCGTGGACCAGGAGAAACGGGTGCGCTGAACGAAGTGCTCTACGCGTTCCGCACGAGTTCCGCGCTTAAGATCCTTCGCCATTCGCGAAGGATCGGTCGGCGACATCCGAATTGCGAACCACTCCAATTCGAGTTCAACGTCTGCGCGACGGTAAACGGGCACGAATTTCTGCCCGGATCGAGCGGAGCGTTTCCCCCGGATGCAGGCGGCTTCCATCCTCGCTGGCGAAGGGACGGTCCTCGTGACCGCCATGCTGCTCGTCGTCTGTATGGGTCTGTGGGCGAGCGGCATCGTGGCCGAGGTCGTCACGGCGATGCTGTTCTTCGCCGCGGCGATGCTTTTGAAGCTCGCGCCCGCATCAACGGTGTTCTCCGGCTTTTCGTCGTCAGCCTTCTGGCTCGTCCTGAGCGGAATGGTGGTCGGTCTCGCAATCACCCGGACCGGACTGGGCACCCGCCTCGCACGCAGCCTCGCCGGCCCGCTGTCAGGCTCCTATGTCGGCTTCATCGCCGCCATCGTCACGCTGTCCTTCCTCCTTGCCTTCGTCATGCCGTCGAATCTCGGGCGCATCGCCCTGCTGATCCCGGTGGTCCTGGCCCTGTGCGACACGTTCGGCCTCGAATCGGGCCGGCCCGGCCGGTACGGAGCCGTCCTCGCGGTGGGCCTCGCGACGCCGCTCCTCTCGGCGGCGATCCTACCGGCCAACGTGCCCAACCTCGTCATGGCCGGCACCGCCGAGACGCAGTACGGATTGCATCTCGCCTACCTGCCTTATCTCCTGCTTCACGCCCCGGTCCTGGCCGGCGTGAAAGGCCTCGCACTGGTCGCAGCCATCGTGCGCCTGTTCCCCGACCAACTGAGTCCGGCCGCGACGGATGCGAGTGAGGCGATGCCGCCCTTCTCGCCGGAGGAGAAGCGGCTCGCGGTCGTCCTCGCTCTCACGCTGGCTTTCTGGGTGACGGACAGCCTGCATCACATCGCGCCGGCCTGGGTTGGACTGACGGCGGCGGTGATCTGTCTCCTGCCGCGTATCGGCGTGCTGCCGGCGGAGGCCTTCGGTGCGGTGAACCTGCGGACCTGCTTCTATGTCGCCGCGCTTCTCGGCCTGGTGGCCGTCGTCAATGAGACGGGACTCGGCGCCCGGCTCGGCCATGTCCTGCTTGCCGTGGCACCGCTGGAGCCGAACGCCTCGGCGCAGAATTTCGGCGTTCTCACGACGATCGCGTCGATCTTCGCCCTCGTCGTCACCGCCAACGGCGCCCCCGCTCTGTACACGGCTCTGGCCGGCGAGATGTCGCGCGCGAGCGGTCTGGACCTTGCGAGCGTGGTGATGATCCAGGTGGTGGGATACTCGACCCTGTTCCTGCCGTATCAGGCGCCCCCCATCGTCATGGCGATGGATCTGGGGCGGGTTCCGCTCCGGTCGGCCACCAAGCTCACCATCGTGATGGGGCTTGCCTCGCTCTTCGTGGTTGCCCCGCTGGATTATCTCTGGTGGCAAGCGCTGGGCCACGTCCCGTGAGCGACCACGCAATGACGATCGGGCGGGTGTGTCACACCGCAATGCACATCAACACGGGTTGTGCATTGGCGCATAGGCCGTACCCCTTTAGAGACGGTCCAATCTAAGCAGCATGGCTGCTGGCATTGGCACCACAACGCCGAGGACTTTCGCAGAATGGCACCTACCGTTCGACCCACGGTCGCCCCGCCGCTCTCGCCCCACCTCCAGATCTACCGCTGGACCTGGACCATGGCGATGTCGGTGTTCCACCGCGTCACCGGCACCGCTCTGTATGGCGGCACCGCCCTGGTAGCGATCTGGCTCGTGGCGCTCGCCTCCGGACCGGCGGCCTATGGCTGGGTGACGTGGTTCTTCGGCTCGATCGTCGGGAGGCTGGTCCTGTTCGTCTACACCTGGATTCTGATGCACCACATGCTGGGTGGCCTGCGCCATTTTATCTGGGATTTCGGCTACGGCTTCGACCGAGAGCAGCGGATGGGCCTGGCCCGTGCCACCCTGATTGGTTCCGTGATCCTGACCGTCCTGATCTGGGCGCTCGCCCTCGTCCTGCGCTGAGGAGCGATCGCAATGGCAGACAACCGTCAGACCACGAACGTGACCATGCGGACTCCCCGCGCCCGGGTGAAGGGCCTCGGCGCCTCCGGCCACGGGGCCGGACATTTCTGGCAGCAGCGTCTCACCGCTGCCGCCAATGCCCCGCTGATGCTCGGCTTTATCGTCATCGTCGCCATGATGGCCAACCGGCCCTACCCGGAGGCGGTCGCGCTGATGTCGCACCCGCTCGTTGCACTCGTCCTGATCCTCGCCATGATCTCGGTCACGCTCCACATGAGGATCGGCATGCAGGTGATCATCGAGGATTACGTCCATGCCAAAGGGCTGAAACTCGCCAGCCTGTTCGCGAACAACGCCTATGCGGTCGCCGTCGCCGTTGCTTGCCTCTACGCGATCCTGCGCGTGAGCCTCGGCAAGCTCGTCTGACCCGCCCCCGAACCCGAAGGATCTGCCCATGGCCACCAACGGAACCAACGGCAACGGCGCGCCCGCCTATTCTATCATCGACCACACCTTCGATGTGGTGATTGTCGGCGCCGGCGGCGCGGGACTGCGCGCCACCGTGGGCTGCTCCCAGGCCGGCCTGCGCACCGCCTGCATCTCCAAGGTGTTTCCCACCCGCTCGCACACCGTGGCGGCCCAGGGCGGCATCTCGGCCTCGCTCGGCAACATGGGCCCGGACGACTGGCGCTGGCACATGTACGACACCGTCAAGGGCTCGGACTGGCTCGGCGACCAGGACGCCATCGAATACCTCGTCCGCAACGCACCGGCCGCAGTCTACGAGCTGGAGCATTGGGGCGTGCCGTTCTCGCGCACCGAGGAGGGCAAGATCTACCAGCGCCCCTTCGGCGGCATGACCACCGATTACGGCAAGGGCACTGCCCAGCGTACCTGCGCCGCGGCCGACCGTACCGGCCACGCCATGCTGCATACGCTCTATGGGCAGGCGGTGAAGAACCACACCAACTTCTTCATCGAGTACTTCGCCCTCGACCTGATCATGGACGAGGACGGTCGCTGTCTCGGCGTCATCGCCATCGACCAGGCCTCCGGTGAGATCCACCGCTTCCGCGCCCAGATGACGATTCTGGCCACCGGCGGCTATGGCCGCTCGTACTTCTCGGCCACCTCGGCCCATACCTGCACCGGCGACGGCAACGCCATGGTGCTGCGCGCCGGCCTGCCGCTGCAGGATATGGAATTCGTGCAATTCCACCCGACCGGCATCTACGGCGCCGGCTGCCTCATCACCGAGGGGGCCCGCGGCGAGGGCGGCTACCTGACGAATTCCGAGGGCGAGCGCTTCATGGAGCGCTACGCCCCCTCCGCGAAGGATTTGGCCTCCCGCGACGTGGTCTCGCGCTCCATGACCATGGAGATCCGGGCCGGTCGCGGTGTCGGCAAGACCAGCGACCACATCTACTTGCACCTCGACCACCTCGATCCGGCGATCCTGCACCAGCGCCTGCCGGGAATCTCGGAATCGGCCAAGATCTTCGCGGGTGTCGACGTCACCAAGGAGCCGATCCCGGTCCTGCCGACGGTGCATTACAACATGGGCGGCATCCCCACGAACTATCACGGCGAGGTGCTGACCCTTAGGAACGGCAATCCCGACACGGTGGTGCCCGGCCTGATGGCTCTGGGCGAAGCGGCCTGCGTTTCCGTGCACGGAGCCAACCGCCTCGGCTCGAACTCGCTGATCGATCTCGTGGTGTTCGGCCGCGCGGCGGGCCTGCGCTGCGCCGAGATCGTCGAGCCCGGCGCCCGCCAGATGGACCTGCCGAAGGATTCCGCCGACAAGGCGCTCGGCCGCCTAGACCGCTTCCGCTTCGCCGACGGCGGCACGCCCACCGCGGAACTGCGCGCCGAGATGCAGAAGACCATGCAGAACAACTGCGCCGTCTTCCGCACCGGCGAGGTGCTGGAAGAAGGCAAAACCCTGATCCACAAGGTCTGGCAGGGCGAGGCCGACATCAAGATCACCGACCGCTCGCTGATCTGGAACACCGACCTGCTCGAGACTCTGGAATTCGACAACCTGATCGGTCAGGCGGTCGTCACCATGGAATCCGCTGCCAACCGCAAGGAAAGCCGCGGCGCGCATGCCCGCGAGGATTTCCCCGACCGTGACGACAAGGAGTGGATGAAGCACACCCTGTCTTGGCTCGACGATACCTCGCAGCAGGTGAACATCGATTACCGTCCGGTCCATACCTACACGATGTCGAACGAGATTCAGTACATTGAGCCGAAGGCGCGCGTTTACTAGGAAAACGACTGCAACCGCTTTCGACTATGGTACTCAAGAGACGAATTTAGGCACGCCGAATCATGGCCCAATTCAACCTCCCCAAGAACTCTCAGATTACCGAGGGTAAGACTTGGCCTCGTCCCACTGGGGGCAACAACCTTCAGGAGTTCCGCATCTATCGTTGGAACCCGGATGACGGCGCCAATCCGCGTGTTGACGTCTATCAGGTGGATCGCGACGATTGCGGGCCGATGGTCCTCGACGCGCTGCTCTGGATCAAGGCGAAGGTCGATTCGACCCTGGTGTTCCGCCGTTCCTGCCGCGAGGGCATCTGCGGCTCCTGCGCCATGAATATCGAAGGCCAGAACGCGCTCGCTTGCACCATGGGCATCGACGAGTGCCAAGAGCATGCGAAGGGCAAGAAGACCGGCGCTGTACGGATCTACCCGCTGCCCCACATGCCGGTTCTGAAGGATTTGGTCCCCGACCTTACCAACTTCTTCGCCCAGCACGCCTCGGTCGAGCCCTGGCTCCAGACCGAAACCCCTGCGCCGGAAGGGGAGTGGAAGCAGACTCCTGAGGACCGCGCTCAGCTCGACGGCCTCTATGAGTGCATCCTGTGCGCCTGCTGCACGACGTCCTGTCCGAGCTACTGGTGGAACGGCGACCGCTTCCTCGGCCCGGCGGCCCTATTGCAGGCCTATCGCTGGCTCATCGACAGCCGCGACGAGAATACGGGCGAACGCCTCGACGCCCTTCACGACCCGTTCCGGCTCTATCGTTGCCACACAATCATGAACTGCGCCAATGCCTGCCCGAAAAGCCTGAACCCGGCAAAAGCGATCGCCGAGATCAAGAAAATGATGGTGTCGCGCGAGGTCTGACACGCGGCCACCCGGCAGCTGATCGATACCAAAGCCGAGCGACTTCGCATCTCGGCTTTGGCGATATTCGTCCTTAGGGCCGATTACTTCGTGATCTTGACCGAGACCGGGTCGCTGGACGGGAACGTCTCTTCCAGCGCCTCGTCCAGTCGCTCGCTCATTTCGTCCTGATGATTTTCAGGATTCGTCTTGTCGTTGCTGGGCGCCGGGTTCACGCGACGTTTCTCGTCGGTGTCTGACGTGGATGTTGGCTTCGGGTCCGACATGTGTGCCTCCTATGGCTCGCCTAGCCGCCGCCAGGGGCGGCGGATTCACCGTGATCAACGCGAGGAGACGATGCCCGATCCCTATCGCCGCCGCCGGCATACCGCTCAGCAGGTGGCGTTTACCGGACGTGAGGCGATAGCCCTTTAGCGTGACTGTCGCGGCATTGGCATGACGAGCCAGAAGGCCGGCCGAGGTTCCGGGCAGACCATGCATATCGTGATCCTCGCAGAGTTCGCCGTGGCGAGCGGCGGCGCCGAGAAGGTCGCGGTGGAATCGGCGCACGGCCTTGCCCGAGCAGGGATCGACGTCACCTTCATCCACGCCATCGAGGGACCGGCGGATCCGCTCCTTGATCATCCCAACATCCGGCGAGTCTGTCTCGGCAACACCGACATCTGGAACCGGCCGACCTTGGAGGCGGCATGGTCCGGCGTCTGGAGCCGGGAATCCGCCGCCCGTCTGCGGACCGTGCTCGGCACTCTCGCGCAGCCAGCGGATATCGTCCATCTGCATCAATGGACCCGTAGCTTATCGCCGAGCGTGTTCCCGGTCCTGCTCGACAGCGGCATCCCGCTGGTAGTGACCCTGCACGATTACTTCCTGGCCTGCCCCAACGGCGTCTATTACCGGTTCGACCAGGATCGCTCGTGCGGACTAACGCCGCTCTCCGCCTCCTGCGTCGTGGCGCCCTGCGACCCGAAAAGCCGCCTCCACAAGGTGATCCGGGTCGGGCGGAGCATCGCCCAGAACCGCGCTTTGCGTGGCCGCCATCTCAATGTGGTCCATGTCTGCGATTCCAGCATCTTCCGCATGGGCGATCTCCTCGGCTCCCTGTCCGTTACCCATCACCGCATCGACAATCCCGTGCGCGTGGAGAAGGGGCCGCGGGCCGATCCAGCGACAGGGAAAGCCATCGCCTATGTGGGTCGCTTGACCCGCGAGAAAGGCGCGGATCTCGTCGCCGAGGCGGCACGGGATGCCGGCATGCCGGCGCTTTTCATCGGCACCGGACCACTGGATGCGGAGCTGCGGGCGCAGCCACATGTGGACATGCTCGGATGGCGATCGCCGGGCGAGGTGTCCGCCATCCTCGTCCAACGGGCGAGGGCGCTGGCCGCGCCCTCGCGGTGGTTCGAGACCGGCCCTCTGACCGTCTACGAGGCCCTGGCTGTCGGACTACCGGTGGTCGCGTCGGACCGGTCGGGAGCCGCGGAGAAAGTGATCGACGGCGTCACCGGCTATGTGGTCCCACCCGACCGGGCAGCACTCGCGACCGCGTTCCGGAGTCTGGACGCGATTAAAGCGGAAACACTCGGGCGGGCCGCTCACACGCGTTATTGGGAGGCGCCCATGTCCATCGATGCCCATGCCGATGCTCTCGTCCGCCTCTATTTACAGATAGCGTAAAACGTATTCCCACGCTGTCCGATCTCCTCGAAAAAGACGGATAGCGCTCACCGCCCAAACCTCGCGTGAGCGCGCCGTCCCAACAGCCTCCGTATCGCGGAATGATCCCGCCTCCCCGCATACATAATTCTGATGCCAACGGGTCACTACTGCGCGCCTTGCGTTTGACGGCCTTCGATGTGCTTGCTTAGACCGCGTCCGCAAGTCCCTTCGAACGCGGGTGTATTGTGTCGGTCAGGCTGAGTTGCATCGCTACTGTCGGGCATTCGCTCAACCCCGTACCTTGACTTTCATATTGCACTGCAACATATAAATAATGCGGCGCGCCGTTCCGCGTCGCTCCCGATGATTTCAGTGAGGACCGACATGAACGCGCCGACCTATGAGATCCCCGCCGAGTTCCGCGACTTGGCGGAAAAGAGCGTCGATCAGGCTCGCACCGCCGTGACCAAGCTGCTTGGCACGGTGGTGAAATCCGCTGAACACCTTCACACCTCCTCAACGACGGTGCAGGAGACGATCCAATCCGTGATCGCCAAGGGCCTCGACCAAGTTCAGACCAATGCGAGCACGACCTTCGATTTCGCCCAGAAGCTGGTGCGCACCCGCGACCTGAAAGAGGCGTTCGAGCTTCAGAGCGAGTTCCTGCGCAGCCAGATTTCGACGCTCCAGGCCCAGGCCAAGGATCTCGGTGCCGTGGCTCAGTCCGCCGCCAAGGGCGCCTGATCCCGGCTCCTTCGCGCGGACCAACCTGGTTCGCGTGAAGGGCGTAGACGCGGTATCATGGCTGGGAACACGAGCGCGCGTCGGCTCCCAGCCCTGCGCAATCGATCGTCGGTAAAGAGGACACGAAGCATGGCCACACGCCGACAACATCGCTCCATCGAGCGCAGGGGAAGCAAAGCCGTGCAATCGGCGCAGCTTTCCGGCGCGGACGCGAGTGCCGAGACCGCTCACACCGTGGTACCGGCTTCGCAGACCCCGCCTTTGGACGATGGGCCGATCGCGGCATCCGGGTCCGACGCCGCGATTCCCGTGGCCGAGACCTTGATGGAGACCGTATCACCGGATGCACTGTTGACCGGACAGGCGGCCGCGGAACCCGTCTTGGTCGCTCCGGAGGCCGCCCCCTCGGACGATGCCCCGTCTCAGGACATCCCGCCCGCCGCCGACGTCGTGACGGCCGTGGCTGAAGACGATGCGACGAGTCACACTTCGTCCGATGTCAGCACTCAAGGCGAGAGCGAACCGGCTCAGGATCTCCTGCTGCCCGCCGAGATCGAACGCGCCATCGCTTCGGCGCAGGATCTCGCCTCGCCGCCGGCGCGCACCACAGCCTTAAGTGCGTCCGCATTGACCGAGATGGCGGCCGCCAACGACACGCTGACAACCTATGTCCGCAACGAGAGCATCGCCACGTTTACACATTGGCGCGCTCTGTCGACGGCGAAGAACCCGGCCGACGCACTGCGCCTCCAGGTTGCCGAAATGCAGCGAGCGGCCGATGCCTCTCTGAGCTGCATCGCGAGCCTCGCGCGCCGGGCAGGACGCATCGCCGCAACGCTCCGCCGCCACTGACACCCCTCGCGCTGACGCCCCGGCGCGTCTAGACATCCCGGTTTCCGCAGCGGCTCCGCCGCCTGCGCCTGCCATTCGGGAGATCGCGATGTTCCATCGGCCGCTGCTCGCCTGCCTCGTCACGGCGACCATCGTCGTCTCACCGAGCGCCCAGGCGCAGATGATGAAGACGCCGGAGGCTCACGCAGCGGCCAAGACCGTGCCGAGTTCGAAGGTCGAAGTCGATCTGTCCTTCGCACCGGTGGTAAAGCGGGCGGCGCCCTCGGTGGTGAACGTCTACGCCTCGCATGTGGAACAGCGCGGCACATCGCGCAGTGCCATGGACGAGTTCATGCGCCGGTTCTTCGGTGAGCAGGGCTCAGGCCGCGGCCAGGGCATGCCAGGCGAGCGGGCGCAGAAGTCGCTTGGCTCCGGCGTCATCGTGGATGAATCAGGCCTTGTCATCACCAACAATCACGTTATCGACAATATGAACGAAGTTCGTGTCTCGCTCTCCGATCGGCGGGAATTCGAGGCGAGCATTGTCCTGCGCGATCCCCGCACCGATCTCGCCGTGATCAAGATCAAGAGCCCCGTCGGCGGTCTCGTCCCCATGCCCATGGGCGATTCGGAGGCCCTTGAGGTCGGTGACTTCGTCATGGCGATCGGCAACCCGTTCGGAGTCGGCCAGACGGTGACGCAGGGCATCGTGTCGGCTCTGGCGCGCACCCAGGTCGGTTCGTCCGACTACCAATTTTTCATCCAGACCGATGCCGCGATCAATCCGGGCAATTCCGGCGGTGCCCTCGTCGATCTCAAGGGTCGACTCGTTGGCATCAACACGGCGATCTATTCGCAATCGGGCGGGAGCCACGGCATCGGCTTCGCCATTCCCACCAGCATGGTCCGCGCCGTCGTCGAGACGGCCAAGGGCGGCGCCACCACCGTGCGTCGCCCCTGGCTCGGGGCGCGGGTGCAGAACGTCACGCCCGACATCGCCGAGAGCATGGGCCTCGACCATCCAACCGGGGTTTTGGTGGCGAGCCTGCAGCCGAAGAGTCCGGCCGAAGAGGCTGGCCTCAAGCGCGGCGACCTGATCCTCACGGTGGACGACAAGGTCGTCGACGATCCGGAAGCCTTCGGCTACCGCTTCGCCCTCAAGGGCATCAGCGGAACCGCGAAGTTTGGTATTCTGCGAGGCACCACGCGCTCCACCGTCTCGGTCAAGCTCGCCTCCGCCCCCGAAACACGGCCTCGCGACGCCGTGAAGGTGCGTACGCGCTCGCCCTTCTACGGGGCCACCCTGGTCAACACCTCGCCCGCCGTAGCGGAGGAACTGCAGAAGGACTTCGCCAGCGAAGGCGTCGCAGTCTCCTCCATCGACGAAGGGTCTATGGCGGCCCGCGCCGGCTTGCAGATTGGTGACGTGATCGTCGCGATCAATGGCGCCCCGGTGACCACAACCAAGGACCTTGAACGCCTGACTCGATCCAGCTCCGGCATGTGGGAGATCGCGATCAACCGAGGCGGGGCTGTGCTGACGTCGGTGTTCGGAGGGTAGAGTCCTCCGTCGGTCCTGGCGGCCGGCATCCTCCCGAACCGGGAACCACCCTTCAGGGTTACGTGCCCGCGCATCGGCACACGTCAAAGGCTCAGGACCATGAACGTCGCGGTTTCCGCGACGGAGCAACCTCCCCAAACCTGTGGGAATTCGAAGTTACGATTGCAACAATCGAGTGCGTGAGTTCGTTTCACAGAGCGTATTTGACGCGACGACGATAAACATCGAATTTTACAATATAATTATAATTTAAAATAGACCTAATATGAAGATTATATTTTATTAAATTCGTTTACCCTTTTCTCGGCATTGGCGATGAGTGTGCAGGCAATGGGGACGCCAATACATGTCGAAAACGAGCTCGTCGTGCCAAGGCACGGCGAGGCCGGCACTGGATCACATTCCCAACTCAGCGGCTTCATCCGCTTCTGCGAGGCTGAAATCGGCCGGGTCTTCGCCGATTACTTCGCTTTCGAGCGTTTCGCGATCGACGACTACGCGACGTTCTGGTCTCTCCTGCTGCGATGGTCCGGATTGCCGGTCTCCGGGTCGAATACCCCGGCCTGCGAAGGCTTGAATTGCGAAACAGCCCGGTTTTTCCCCAACATCACCTTGAACTACGCTGAAGCCGTTCTCACTGCGTGGGACGAGACTGCAATTGCCGTCACGGCCTGTCGTGTCGATGCCCCCGACGAGGCGATCACCCGCGCGGAGTTGCATCGGCGGGTCGCGCGATTGACGGTGGCCTTCCGGCGCCTCGGCATCGCACCAGGTGACCGCATTGTCGCCATCGCCCGCAACCGACCGGAAGCGATGATCGCCGCCCTGGCGACGGCCGCCCTGGGCGCCGTCTTCTCCAGTTGCGCCCCCGACATGGGCGCTCCGGCAATCCTGTCGCGTTTCGGTTCCCTCGCGCCGAAGTTCCTCGTGGCTCATCTGAGCCCGGAACCGTGGGATACCGGCGTACCCGTCGCAGACCGGGTGATGGCGGTGGTCGATGGTCTCCCGACCCTGACTCATGTGGTGTCCCTGGACGCGCATGCGAGCGAGCCGCGCGGCACGGTACCGATCCTGGCCTATGCCGAACTCCTGGCAGAGGGGGACGACGACGCCGTCGCGTGGCCGCGCCTGCCCTTCGACCACCCCCTCTTCATCCTGTTCTCATCGGGAACCACGGGAGTGCCCAAATGCATCGTCCACGGGGTGGGCGGAACGCTCCTCGAACACGTCAAGGAGCATCGGTTGCACGGCGATCTCAGGCCGGGCGACACGCTGTTCTTCCACACCAGCTGCGCCTGGATGATGTGGAACTGGCAGATCTCGGCCCTGGGGAGCGGCGCCGGGATCGTGCTGTTTGACGGCCCGGTCCAGGGCCCGGAGACCCTGTGGCAGGTGGTGGAGCGTCGCGGCGTCACGGTGTTCGGGACGAGCCCGGCCTATCTGCAACTCTGCGAGACCGCCGCCTATGCGCCGCGTGCGCGGCACTCTCTCTTGCACCTTCGCGGCATCCTCTCCACTGGCTCGGTGCTGTACGATCATCAGTTCGACTGGGTAGGCGAGGCGGTCAAGGACGTGCCTCTGCAATCGATATCCGGCGGAACCGATATCCTGGGCTGCTTCGTACTTGGAAACCCGCTCCTGCCCGTGCGCCGGGGAGAAGCACAGTGCCGCAGCCTCGCCCTCGATGTCCGCGCGCTCATCGTGCCGGGGGCGACGGGTCCCATTGGTGAACTCGTCTGTGCCAACCCATTCCCATCGAGACCGTTGGGTCTCTACGGCGACAAGGACGGCGACCGCTTCCATGCGAGCTATTTCGCGCAGAACCCGTCCTTCTGGACCCATGGCGATCTCATCGAGCTGACGCCCCATGGCGGCGCGCGCATCCACGGCCGATCCGACGGCGTCCTGAACATCCGGGGCATCCGTGTCGGCCCCGCGGAGATCTACGCGATCCTGCAATCGATCGATGCGGTGGTGGACGCTCTAGCGGTCGAGCAGCAGGATCCCGGCGGTGCGCGCCTGATCCTCGTCGTCGTCCTACGTGAGGGGCTCGCCCTCACGCCCGACCTCGTGAAGACGATCAACGGACGGCTGGCCAGTCAGGGCTCGATGGCGATGGTCCCCGCCCGTTGCCTTCAGGTCACCGACCTGCCCACGACCTTCAGTGGCAAGCGCTCCGAGGCGGCGGCGCGGGACATCGTGAACGGCCAAGCGGCCCGCAATCGCAGCGCCCTCAGAAACCCGGACAGCCTCGACGAGCTTCGCGACGCTTTGGCGGCATCTGTCGCTCTTCAGGCAGAGGAGGTGGCCAAGGCAGTATCGCGCGGCGACGTGACAAGTGAGGCGGCGCTGGAGGTGGCCCTCCAAGGCATGGTCACGCGCGAGATCGGAATCCCGATCGGTGTCGATGACAACTTCTTCGAGGTCGGCGCGAGCTCGCTGGGAATGTTTTCGCTCCTGACGGAGATCCAGCGCTTCGCCAACCGGGACCTCTCCTTCGGCGCACTCCTCGCAGCGCCCACCGTGAGACTCCTCACCCGGTTGGTCTGGGACGGCCCCGTGGCGGAGGGACAGGACGAATCCGACCAGCCACGCGTGCGGCCGGTCAGACAGGAGGACATCGAGGCGATCTGCCTGCTGCTCAGATCGGGCTTTACCGTCGACACCCTGTCCGTCGCGGAATGGCGGCGCCTGTTCGAGTACGGCTGGATCGAGGAAAAGCCCGATCTCGGCTACGTGCTCACCGTCGGCACCACCATCGTCGGCTTCATCGGCACGGTCTATTCGTACCGTCCGCAAGCGGAAGGGGGGGCGCGCCTCGCCTGCAATCTCTCGTCCTGGTACGTGAAGGATGCGTATCGCGGCTGGGGGTCGTTCCTCCTCGCCGAGGCCATGCGGGCCAAGGGTACTGTCTTCACGAGCCTCACTCCCGGGCCGGAGACGCAGGCCATCATGGATCATATGGCTTTGCCGCGCATGGAGAAGCGGCGCTTCTTCCTGCCGTTCTCGAATCTCTTCACCCTGAACGCGAGGCAGATCCGGATCGATTCCGATCCGGAGATCATCCGTGACCATCTCGGCGACGAGGACCGGCGCATCCTCGACGATCACGCCCCGTTCGAACTCCTTCATCTCCTCGTCCGGGAGGGAGCGGACAGCACCTATCTCATCGTAAAGCGGCGCCGCCTCGGCACGAACCCGCGGATGAGGATTCCGACCTCCGAACTGCTCTATTGTAGCCGGCCGGAAATCCTCGCGCGGCATTTCGAGCGCATCAAACTCGGCATCCTCGCACGACAACGCACCGTGATTCTCGCCGCGCACGAGGGCTTCGTTCCCACCGGCGTGCCGGCCGTTCGGGAAGCCCGCTCCGGACGTTACCGTTCCTCTCACGACATGGCGTCGTCCCATCTCGACCTGCTCTATTCGGAACTCGTGCTGCTTCCGATCTGATCGCGGCCGGGCAACGGGACCGGCGAGCGAGGGGCAGGTGCCCCGAAACGCGGGGACGAGACCTTTTGCGGATTGCGGGATGGCGCAGGCCACGTCTTTTATGCGTCGATGTCCGATCTCTTTGTTTCCGCCGGCCTGAAGAACGATGCGCCGCGCCCGCTCGCCGACCGCCTGCGCCCGCGCTCCCTCGCCGAGGTGGTGGGACAAGAGCACCTGACCGGGCCGGACGGGTCTCTGACCCGTCTCCTCAACGGAAAATCCTTCGGCTCACTCGTGTTCTGGGGTCCGCCGGGCACCGGCAAGACCACGGTAGCGCGCCTCCTGGCCCACGAGACCGATCTCAAGTTCGAACAGATCTCGGCGATCTTTTCCGGCATCGCCGACCTGAAGAAGGTCTTCGAGGCGGCCCGCCAGCGCCGGACGATGGGGCAGGGGACGCTCCTCTTCGTGGACGAGATCCACCGCTTCAACCGTGCGCAGCTCGACGCTTTTCTACCCGTCATGGAGGATGGGACGGTGACGCTCGTGGGTGCCACCACGGAGAATCCGTCCTTCGAGCTCAATGCCGCACTTCTTTCCCGCGCCCGCGTCCTGCTGTTCCGCTCCCTCGACGATGTGGCCATCGCCAAGTTGCTGGTCCGCGCCGAAGCATTGACCGAACGGCCGCTGCCGCTGGACGAAGAAGCGCGCGGCGTCCTGGTCCGCATGGCCGATGGCGACGGGCGAGCCTGCCTGACCCTCGCGGAAGAGGTCTGGCGCTCGGCCAAGCGCGACGAGATCTTCGATGCCGCCACCTTGCCGGAGATCGTCCAGCGCCGTGCGCCGATCTACGACAAGAGCCAGGAAGGCCACTACAATCTCATCAGCGCCCTGCATAAGACCGTGCGCGGTTCCGACCCCGACGCGGCGCTCTACTACCTCTGCCGCATGCTCGACGGCGGGGAGGACAGACTGTTCATCGCCCGGCGCCTGGTACGCATGGCGGTGGAGGATATCGGCCTGGCCGACCCGCAGGCCCTCGTCGTCGCCACCGCCGCCAAGGATGCGTTCGATTTCCTCGGCTCGCCGGAGGGTGAACTCGCACTGGCGCAGGTCACCGTCTATCTCGCCTGCGCGCCGAAATCGAACGCCGTCTACAACGCCTACAAGGCGGCGACGCGTGTGGCCAAGGAGCACGGCTCGCTGCCGCCGCCCCGCACGATCCTCAACGGCTCGACCAAGCTGATGCGCAAGATCGGCTACGGCGAGGGCTACCGCTACGATCACGACGAGCCGGATGCGTTCTCGGGCCAGGATTACTGGCCGGAAGCACTCGGCCGTCAGCACTTCTACCAGCCTACGGACCGGGGCATGGAGACCCGCTACGGCGACCGCCTCGACCATTGGGAGGCCTTGCGGAAGCAGCGCCGTGACGAGGAGCGTTGATCTCTTCGTCCGCCGCGCCTCAATCCTGTGATAGGGCGGCGCTCCACCATGCAGGAAGGGCAGCCTCGACCATGCACGCCTATCGTAGCCTCGCCACCCGGTTCGCCCGCATCGGCGCCGTCGAGGATGCCGCAGGCATCCTCGGTTGGGATGCCCAGACGTCGATGCCCCAAGGCGCTGCGGAGGGCCGGGCCGAGCAGCTTGCCCAGTTGCGGGTCATCACCCATGAGATCCTCACCGCCGCCGAGACCGGCGACCTGATTGCGCAGGCCTCGGACGATGAAGCCGCCCTCGGTGCGTGGGAACGGGCCAATCTGCGTGAGATGCGCCGCGCCTATCTTCACGCCTCGGCCGTGCCGGGCGATCTCGTCGCTGCAAGTTCCAAGGCCTCGTCCCGGTCCGAGATGGTCTGGCGGGAGGCGCGGGCGACATCCGACTTCGCGCAGCTGGCGCCTCTTCTCGCCGAGACCCTGCGCCTGCAACGGGAGGTCGGCGAGGCCAAAGGCGCGGCCCTGGGTCTCGCCCCCTACGACGCGCTCCTCGACGGCTACGATCCCGGCATGCGGCGGGCCGCGATCGATCCGCCCTTTTCCGGGCTTCGCGCCACCCTGCCGGATCTGATCGGAACGATCCGGGACCGGCAGGCGGCGATGCCGGCGCCGATCCCGCTGCCGGGGCCGTTCCCGGTGGCAGCGCAGAAAGCCCTTGGGCTGACCCTGATGCGCGCCGCTGGGTTCGACTTCGAGCGCGGGCGGCTCGATGTCAGCCTGCACCCGTTCTGCGGCGGGGCCACCGACGACGTGCGCATCACCACGCGCTACGACGAAGCCGACGCCACCCCCGCCCTGATGGGGGTGCTCCACGAGACCGGCCATGCCCTCTACGAGCAGGGTCGGCCGGCCGCATGGCTCCATCAGCCCGTGGGGAATGCCCGAGGAATGAGCCTGCACGAGAGCCAGTCGCTGCTGATCGAGATGCAGGCCTGCCGCTCCGCTGAGTTCTGCGCCTACCTCGCGCCTCGCTTACGTGAAGCCTTTGGTGGTGAGGGGAGCGCCTGGGACGCCGACAATCTGCACCGCCTCTACACGCAGGTTGAGCCGGGCCTGATCCGGGTCGATGCCGACGAGGTGACCTATCCGGCTCACATCCTCCTCCGCTACGACCTCGAAACGGCGATGATCGCCG
The DNA here is from genome assembly GCF_022829685.1 of Methylobacterium sp. E-045. GTDB lineage: Bacteria > Pseudomonadota > Alphaproteobacteria > Rhizobiales > Beijerinckiaceae > Methylobacterium. The sequence continues at coordinate 115,494 of NZ_JAKSYE010000125.1, read as the reverse complement.
GCGACCTCGCGGTGGCAGATCTGCCGGGCGCGTTCGACGAGGGCATGCGCGGCTTGCTCGGTCTCCGCGTACCGAACGACCGGCTCGGCTGCCTGCAGGACATACACTGGCCCGGCGGCAGCTTCGGCTATTTTCCGACCTATACCCTCGGCGCCATGGCGGCGGCGCAGCTCTTCCGAGCCGCACGCGAGAGCCGGCCCGGCATCCCCGCCGATCTGGCGGAGGGTGACTTCACCGCCCTGCGCAGCTGGCTGCGCGGGAACGTGCACGGGCGCGGCAGTCTCATGGAGACCGACGAACTGCTTGTCGCTGCCACCGGCAGGCCCCTCGGCTCCGAGGATTACATGCGCCACCTGCGCCACCGCTATCTCGGGGACGTCTGAACCTGCATATCGGCCGGTTGCGAATCGATGGCGCCGGAGCGATCCCTTGCATCGTCGCGCCCGCTTCGGATTTTCCCTCCGATCTGCGAGGCTATGCCGAGGGTCGATCCAACCGTCCGACCCGTCCGGCTTCTGGGAAAGGCTCGTGCACATGGTCGTCATCGTCGCAGTGATCGGAATCGTGGGTGCCGTCCTGTTCTGGATCATCCGCGCGCACGGCACTGCGACGGCGCTGAGGGAGGTCAACCGAGACACGAAGGGTCTTCAGCGTCGGGCGAAATCGACCCTGGAGGACATCATCGGCACGCCTCTGAAGCGAGTGCGTGACGTCAGGCTCGCAGCGGTGATCCTGATGATCCAGCTGGTGCGCACGGGCAGCCCTGTCACCGCCGCGGAAAAGACCAAGATCCTGGAATTCATGGATTCTCCGCTGCAGATCGACTCCATCTCGGCCACGTTCGAGCGGGCCTGGACCTACACCGAGGCGCGGCGGCCGTTCTCCCTCGTGGCCGACGACCTGCTGCCCCTGCTGCGGGACAATCTCACCGAGGCCGAGCGCCTGCACCTCATCGACATGCTCTCGCAAGTCGCCAGTGCCCATTCCGCCGCCAGCGAATTGCAGCGCGAGGCGATCGTGCGGCTCAAGCGCCGTCTCACCGGCGCGAGCCCTGCGCTGAAGGCGAGCCGGGCCGGCGATTTCGGGCGCTGAGACCGGTGGACCCGGCGGAGCTGAGCCTGTAGGTCGGCGGCCCCCCTTTCCAGCGGACAGACCGTCCGGAGATCCTACATGGCGGCCTGCGGCCTCGATTTCGGCACGTCCAATACCACGCTCGGCCTCGTCACCGAGGGGCGGCCCGCCCTGTTGCGGCTCGAGGGCGACCACGTCACGATTCCCAGCGCGATCTTCTTCCCGCCGGGTGGGACGCCCCTCGTCGGCCGCGCGGCCATGGCGGAATATGTCGAAGGCACGCCGGGCCGGCTGATGCGCAGTCTCAAATCGGTACTCGGTTCCTCTCTGCTCGAAGAGACGACGCCGGTGGGACGTGAGCGGATACGCTTCCGAGACGTCATCGCCCGCTACCTCTCCGCGGTGAAGACGCGGGCCGAGGCGCAGGCGGACACCGGCATCGACACCGTGGTCCACGGCCGCCCGGTCCATTTCGTCGATGGCGATCCGGAGGGCGACGCCCGTGCAGAGGATGCCCTCCGCGAGATCGCCAGGAGCATCGGCTTCCGCCACGTCTCGTTCCAGTACGAGCCCATCGCCGCGGCGCTCGATTACGAGCAGCAGGTGACGGGAGAGGAAATCGCGCTCATCGCGGATATCGGCGGCGGCACCTCCGACTTCTCCATCGTGCGGCTCTCGCCGGAGCGCCATGCCAAGGTGGACCGGTCAGGTGACATCCTCGCCAATGATGGCGTTCGGATTGGTGGAACCGATTTCGACCGGCGCCTCAGCCTCGGAACCGTGATGCCGTTGTTCGGCCTCGGCAGCCCGATGAATCGGGGCGACCTCGACGTGCCGAGTGGGTATTTCCACGACCTCGCCACTTGGTCGAGCATCAACCGGCTCTACAACGCCAAGACCTTGCGCGAGATCGAAGAGGTCCGTCGCGACGCGCGCCGGCCGGACCTGATCGCTCGGCTCTACACCGTGGTGGAGGCCGAGCGCGGGCATTCCCTGGCGATGGAGGTCGAAGGCGCCAAGATCGCCGCCTCGGATGCGGGCCAGGGCGGCGTGGCCCTTGGCTGGGTCGAGCCGGGCCTCGCCGCCAATCTCGACCATGCCGGCCTCGTGGCGCAGACGGAGGAGCTCTCGCGGAGAATCGCGGAGCGGATCGGGCGCTGCCTGAACCAAGCGGGATTGCCGGCCGAGGGTATCGACGCCCTGTTCCTCACCGGCGGGTCTACGGGGCTGCCGCATGTCCGCGCCGCCCTGGTGGCGGGCGTGCCGAACGCCCGCGTGGTCGACGGAGACACGTTCGGCTCGGTCGGGACCGGTCTCACCATCGAGGCGGGCCGCCGCGCGGCCTGATCTTCGGTTCACGCAGGCCCCCGTTCTCGAAGCGCTTTGCCCAGAGGGGCGAGGGTGTTACGAGCACCCGATGACCACCAGACCACCATCACGCGGCAATGCCGGGCGCAAAGGTTCCGGCGCCGGAAAGGGGAGGCCGCCGGGCAGCGGCGGCAAGCCCTACCGTCCCGGCAAGCCCGGCGCGTTCCGTAGGCCCGACCGCGAGGGCACCGGCCCGCGCACCAGCGCCCTCGACGCCGCCCAGCGCGCGGCGCAGTTGCGCGGCGACGCCGACAAGCGCGCCCCCTGGCGCCCCGGCGATGCCCCCGAGGCGACGGCCGACGACGAAGCCTCGGTTCCCCGTGCTCCTCGGACGCGGGCGCCGCGCAACGAGGTCGCGGCGAAAGCCTTCGATGCGCCGCGCCCGCGCCGTGCCGGCACCAAGCCCCCGGAACCTGCGGTCGAAGGACCGACCCGGCGCGAGCAGCGCGCGGCCGCCTCCGCGACCCTCGCCTCCGGCGTGCAGACGCTGATCGTGGAGGAAGACGAGGCCGAGATGCGGATCGACCGCTTCCTCACAACGCGCTTCCCGCAGCTTCCTTTCACCCGTGTCCAGAGCATCGTCCGCAAGGGCGAGTTGCGGGTGGACGGCAAGCGCGCCAAGCCGAACGACCGCCTCCTGCCGGGCATGAGCGTGCGGGTGCCGCCCCTGAAGCTCGACCCCGTGGCGGAACGGCCGCGCAGCGCGGCGCGTGACGCCACCGATGCCGACTTCCTGCGCTCGCTCATCCTCTACGAGGATGCAGACATGATGGTGCTGAACAAGCCCTTCGGCCTCGCGGTTCAGGGCGGTTCCGGCACCGTGCGCCACGTGGATGGGTTGCTGGAGGTCCTGACCGGACCGGACGGGCAGAAGCCACGTCTCGTCCACCGCCTCGACAAGGACACGGCCGGCTGTCTCATCGTCGCCAAGACGCGCCTCGCGGCAGCGACCCTCGCCAAAAGCTTCCGCTCGCGGTCCGCCCGCAAGGTCTACTGGGCGCTCACCGCCGGTGTCCCGCGCGTGCCTCAGGGCCGGATCTCGACTTACCTCGCCAAGGAGGAAGCCCCCGACGGCGACGCCCGGATGCGGGTGGCCCAGCACGGTGACGACGGCGCCGCCCACGCACTGACCTATTACGCCATGGTCGACAACGCGGCCCAGAAGCTGTCCTGGCTATCTCTGAAGCCCGTGACGGGGCGCACGCACCAGCTCCGTGCCCATGCCGCACATATCGGTCATCCCATTGTCGGCGATCCGAAATATTTCAGCGTCGAGAACTGGGCATTGCCGGGAGGCATCCAGAACCGGTTGCACTTGCTGGCACGCCGCATCGTCATCCCGCATCCGCGCACGCTGAAGCCGGTGGACGTGACCGCGCCCCTGCCGCCGCACATGGCCCAGAGCTGGAACCTGCTGGGCTTCGACGCCTCGCGCTACGATCCCATCGTCGAGGCGCCGGAAGCGTGATCCACGCGGGCCGCATCGGTGGGGAGTGTCCGCGGATGCGCCTTGGCAATCGGGCGCCATGCCTTATCCTTGTGGTCGACCTCACCCGTCGTTGCAGCGAGAAACCATGCCGATGACGTTCGCGACCATGGCCAGCACCGCCTTGATCGGCCTGTTCGTGTGCTTCGGATCAGCGTCGCTGACCTCCGAGGCTGTGGCGCAGGCGACGGGTCCACAGCAGACCCAGCCGAGTCCTGCGGCAAAAGCGACTCCCATTCCTGCAGCGCAGAATCCGGCTCCGCCGGCTCCCTCCGTCGGTCGCCATGGATCGCAGGCGCGGACGGGCGACCGCAGGCGGCGGTCCTATGCCAGCTGCAACCGGCTGTCTCACGCGCGCGGCCTGCGCGGCGGGGTGCGGCGGCGCTTCCTGATCCGGTGCAAGCTCGGCTACGAACGCCAGAAGCCCGGTCAGGCTCCAGCCCAGCAGACCCCACAAGGACGCCAGCCGTGATGCTGCCAGGCGGGACAGTCCCGTGAAGCTCGTTGTCTTCGACGTCGACGGGACGCTCGTCGACAGCCAGCACCTCATCGTCGCCGCGCAAGGCATGGCATTCGCCGAACACGGCATCGAAGCGCCCGCGCGCGCGGTGTCCCTGTCCGTCGTTGGACTCTCGCTACCGCAAGCCTTCCGGCGTCTCGTGGGCGAGGGTGGGCCGGTGGAGGGTCTGTCGGAGAGCTACAAGCGCGCCTTCAATACCCTGCGCCTCGACCCCGCCTATGAGGAACCGCTGTTCCCCGGTATGGGCGACCTCATCGAACGCCTGCGCGCTCGCGACGACCTTCGGCTCGGGCTCGCTACAGGCAAGTCCCGGCGCGGGGTCGACCGTCTGATCGAGAGTCACGGATGGGGCGACGTCTTCGCCACCATCCAGACCGCGGACGATGCGCCATCCAAGCCGGACCCGGCGATGCTGCATCAGGCAATGGCCGAGGTGGGCGCGTTGCCGGAGACCACTGTAATGATCGGAGACACCACCTACGACATGGACATGGCGGTGAGTGCCGGGGCGGCCGCCATCGGTGTTGCCTGGGGTTATCACCCGCCGGGCGCCTTGCTCGGAGCCGGGGCGGTGATCGTTGTGGAAACCGCTTCCGCCCTGGCGGACCTGTTCTCGGGAAGTTTTCACGAGGCGGTCAGCGTCCCCATCGTCGGTGATCTCGCTCCCGAATAGACGCAGCAAGCGAACGGAGATCCGTCCCGCTCGGTGCTCGCGGGCTGCTGCGCGATGCGCTAGAACCCCGCTCCATGAGCAACGACGATCCCGCCGGCTGGCTCGGCGCCTCCGATGCCCCTCCCGTCCACGACCCGCACCGGGCCGTGCGCGCGCAGACGCGTATCGCCCTGCCGAAGCGGTTCTACGCGGAGGCCGATCTCGCCGAAGACGAAGGCGGGTTTCGCCTGATTCTCGACGGACGGTCCGCCAACACGCCGGCACGCAAACCGCTGCGCCTGCCAACGCGGGCGCTCGCCGAGGCCGTGGCCGCCGAATGGGCGGCGCAGGTCGACGTCATCGATCCGTCGACCATGCCGTTGACGCGCCTCGCCAATACCGCCATCGACGGCGTAGCCCCCCGCCGGGAGGCGGTGATCGACGACCTTTCGGCCTATGCCGGGACGGATCTCGTCGCCTACCGCGCCGCCGACCCGGAACGCCTCGTGGCCGATCAAGCCCGAGCCTGGGACCCTATTATCGACTGGGCATACGAGACGTACAACGCACGCCTCATTCTCAGCGAGGGGGTGATGCACGTCACCCAGCCAGAGACGTCGGTGACCGCCTTGCGCGGCGCGGTCGAGGCGGTCGAAGGTCCGTTCCGGCTGGCGGCTCTCCATACGATGACGACGCTCACGGGCTCCCTCCTCATCGCCCTCGCCACCTTGCAGGGACGCCTGACATCACAGGACGCATGGGCCGCGGCGCATGTGGATGAATCCTACCAAGCCAGTGTTTGGGGAAGCGACGCCGAGGCGGAAGCACGCCACGCCCTGCGCAAAGCCGAGTTCGTGTCCGCAGCGAAGCTGGCAAAGCTTGCCCGTTAAATCCATTTTCGCTGCCTGTCCTCCGTGCTAAGGCGCATTTGACTCTGAACCGCCAAGCCCTGCCGCCGGATGCCGCATGGCTTCACCTCCTCGCACCCATCTCAAGGCTCACCGCGCATGAAGGATATTCTCGAGAAGCTCGAAGAGCGGCGCGCTCAGGCTCGCCTCGGCGGCGGCGAAAACCGCGTCGTGGCCCAGCACAAGCGTGGCAAGCTGACGGCGCGCGAGCGCATCGAGCTCCTCCTCGACCATGGGTCGTTCGAGGAATTCGACATGTTCGTGCAGCACCGCTCCACCGATTTCGGGATGGAGAAACAAAAGATTCCCGGTGACGGCGTGGTCACTGGCTGGGGCACCATCAACGGCCGCACCGTCTTCCTGTTCTCGAAGGACTTTACGGTCTTCGGCGGCTCGCTCTCCGAGACGCATGCTGCCAAGATCGTCAAGGTCCAGGACATGGCGCTGAAGATGCGCGCTCCCATCATCGGCATTTTTGACGCTGGCGGCGCGCGCATCCAGGAGGGCGTGGCCGCGCTCGGCGGCTACGGCGAGGTCTTCCGCCGCAACGTCGCCGCCTCGGGCGTCATCCCGCAGATCTCCGTCATCATGGGCCCCTGCGCCGGCGGCGACGTCTATTCGCCGGCGATGACCGACTTCATCTTCATGGTCCGCGATACGAGCTACATGTTCGTCACCGGCCCCGACGTGGTGAAAACCGTGACCAACGAGGTGGTGACGGCCGAGGAACTCGGGGGCGCCAAGGTCCACACCACCAAGTCCTCCATCGCCGACGGATCGTTCGAGAACGACGTGGAGGCGCTCCTCCAAGTCCGCCGCCTCGTCGACTTCCTGCCCGCCAACAACATCGACGGCGTGCCGGAGATCGAGAGCTTCGACGACCCGCTACGCCTCGACAAGTCTCTCGATACCCTGATCCCGGACAATCCGAATAAGCCCTACGACATGGGCGAACTCATCCGGCGGGTCGCCGACGAAGGCGATTTCTTCGAGATCCAGGCCACCTACGCCCGCAACATCATGACCGGCTTCGGCCGCATCGAGGGCCGTACCGTCGGCTTCGTCGCCAACCAGCCGATGGTGCTGGCCGGCGTGCTCGATTCGGACGCTTCCCGCAAGGCCGCCCGCTTCGTGCGCTTCTGCGACGCGTTCTCGATCCCGATCGTGACGTTCGTCGACGTGCCGGGCTTCCTGCCGGGCACCGCCCAGGAATACGGCGGCCTGATCAAGCACGGCGCCAAGCTGCTCTTCGCCTACAGCCAAGCGACGGTGCCGCTCGTCACCATCATCACGCGAAAAGCCTTCGGCGGTGCCTACGACGTGATGGCTTCCAAGCATGTGGGCGCCGACATCAACTACGCGTGGCCGACCGCGCAGATCGCGGTGATGGGCGCCAAGGGCGCGGTGGAGATCATTTTCCGGAGCGAGATCGGCGACACCGACAAGATCGCGGCACGGACCAGCGAGTACGAGGACCGTTTCCTCTCGCCTTTCGTCGCGGCCGAGCGCGGCTATATCGACGAAGTGATCATGCCCCACTCGACCCGCAAGCGCATCGCGCGGGCGTTGGGGATGCTCCGCACCAAGGAAATGGAGCAGCCCTGGAAGAAGCACGACAACATCCCGCTCTGAGGGATGGCATCATCGGGGCTCCCTGCTTAGGGGGCCCTTTTTCCGTCCGACTGCCGCGGCGCGGACGCGGAGCCGAAACCTAAACATCTCAGCGGCGGAGATGGCGCTTTCGCCTATTCCATCTCGACCTGATGCTGAGAAGTGGTTCGATGAAACGGCCGGACGTGCTCAGCCGGCCGTTCGCTCGAAGATCAGGTTCAGCCGAGTGCGGGCTGTCTGACGGTAGCCGCGGGCCTTGAGCAGGCCGACGAGGTCGATCTGCCACTGCGCCGTGCCATCCTCGATGATGAGAAGGCGAGGATGCAGGGAGACCGGCGCCTCGCGGAAGAACGGCTCCAGGATCAGATCCTCGGCGCCCTCCACATCGAGCTTGATCGCGTCGATCCGGGTAATGCCCTCGCCCTGGGCGAGACCCAGCAGAGTGACCGCCGGCACACGGATCTGCGCGCCCTCGTTCGTGCCGACGATCTTCAGGCTCGATTCGCCACGGTTGCGCGGGTCCACAAACAGCGTCAGTTCGCCGGCCTTGTCGGCCACCGCGCAGGCCACCGCCTTCACCGTACCGAACGGGTTCTGGGCAATGTTGTAAGTCAGCCGGTCGAACACGTCGGGCTGCGGCTCGACGGCGAGGATGCGGGAGCGCGGACCGGCAAAAGCGGCCACGAACAGGGCGTAGGCACCGATGTTGGCGCCGATGTCGAGGAAGGTGCAGCCCGGCTCCAGCCGTGCGGCCAACAGCGCACGTTCTTCGGGATCGAAGAATTGCGGGGTGAACAGCACCTTCTTCTCGCAATTGTTGTTGTAGGGATGCAGCCGCATGCGCGCACCGAACCGCTCTACATCGAGGGGCTGTCCATGCAGCATCGTGATGGCCAGCCTGCGCAGGAAGAATCCAATGCGCCGCCCTGCCCAACTCTTGCCGGAGAGCGTCACCGTGCGATCGGTGATGCGCGCCACGAGCCCCTTGGGCGCATAGGTGCCGAAAGGCCGGATGGCGGAAGTTTGCGTGTCAGTCATTGAGGCGCGTGATGCCAGCCCGACAGGCGCACGGCAAGCATCCGATGTCGTTCGACGCCGATGGCTAGGCCTGCATAAAACGACGGCATGCCCATAAAGAACGCAGACTCCAGATTATCGTCTGCGCAGGCGGTCATCTAGGAGGCATCGCCGGCACGGCCGGATCCCTCTTGAATTGAGGGTGGAGACGGTACCGCCCGAGGGAAAATACGGGACGGCGAGGCGACATTTCAGAATCGTTCGACGTGGCACGCGCCATGCTAGCGCCCCCATGTGGGCAACGGCGCCCGCAAGAGACGCCCTCGAAGACGGGCGGCTCGTGCTCACTGTGGCGTGAGCGACCAATCTCTCCCCACCCCGCGACAAGGGGGCCACTCGCACCGAGTGCTGGGAGAAATCCGATCGCCTGGAGCCTCTCCGCATGCAATCCCAAAAAGCCACCCGCATTGATCTGTTCAGTCTGGCCACGCCGCAGATGCGGGCGTTCCACATCACATGGCTCGCCTTCTTCGTCTGCTTCTTCGCTTGGTTCGCGGTCGCTCCGCTGATGCCGGTGATCAAGGGCGAGTTCCTTCTCACCAATGATCAAGTCTACAACATCAACATCGCCGCGGTCGGCATCACCATCCTGGTGCGGCTGCTGATCGGACCGATGTGCGACCGTTTCGGCCCCCGTCTGACCTATACCGGCCTGCTGATCCTAGGTGCGATCCCGGTGATCGGCATCGCCTTCGCCAATTCCTATGAGAGCTTCCTGTTCTTCCGCCTCGCCATCGGGGCCATCGGGGCGAGCTTCGTCATCACCCAGTTCCATACATCGGTGATGTTCGCGCCGAACGTGGTGGGCACCGCCAACGCCACCGTGGGCGGCTGGGGCAATGCCGGCGGCGGCGTCACCCAAAGCGTCATGCCGCTGATCCTTGCGGCCCTCGTCAGCCTTGGGGTCGAGAAGACGATGGGCTGGCGTCTATCGATGATCGTGCCGGGCGTGATGATGCTCGTCGTCGCTTTCCTCTACTACCGGTTCACGCAGGATACGCCCGAAGGCAACATCTTGGAGTTGCGCGCTCGCGGCGTCGCTGTGGATTCCGGCAAGAAAGGCGGCTGGGCGGTCTTCAAGCAGGCGATGATGAATTACCGGGTGTGGATGCTCGCCATTACCTACGGCGCCTGCTTCGGCGTCGAGATCTTCATCCATGCCGTGGCGGCGACCTACTATGTCGAGCGCTTCAGCCTCGACCTCACCCAGGCCGGCATGGCCGCGGGCAGTTTTGGCTTGCTGGCCCTGTTCGCTCGCGCGCTCGGCGGTATCGCCTCGGACCGGGTCGCCCGCTCGAAGGGCCTCGACGGCCGCACCCTACTCCTGTTCGCGCTGATGGTCGGCGAAGGGATCGGCCTTCTCGCCTTTGCCTATGCCGGCTCGGTGGTACTGGCCGTCGTCGCTATGCTCGCCTTCGGCCTGTTCACCCACATGGCCTGCGGCGCCACTTACGCCCTCGTGCCGTTCATCGACCGCAAGGCCCTCGGCGGCGTTGCCGGCATCATCGGCGCGGGCGGCAATGTCGGAGCCGTGGCCGCGGGTTTCCTGCTCAAGGGTGTCGGCAACTTGCCTGGCGCCCTGTTCATCCTCGGTATCGCCGTGCTGATCTCGTCACTCTGCGCGATCTCCGTGCGGTTCTCGCTGACCCACAAGCAGACCGAGCAGAAACTCTACGACGAAGCGGTGGCGCAGCGCGCCGTCACCGGCGGTCAGCCCGCCTTCGCCTGAGCGACGATCACCCGGGGGCTGCGGCGCAGGCCGTGGTCCCTCTATCGCTGGATGCGGGAGGATGAACGCCCTCATTTCCGGACGCCTGTCGCGTCCGCCGAAAAGCCGTCACGTCAGAGTAGCCTGGAGCTTCGAAAAGCAGCTCCGCCAATCTTCTCGATAGGCATTCCGGACATCCGCGCTGACGATGCGGCGATGGGTCAGCGTGATCTCCGTGGCTCGGTCACCGACGGAGAGCAGATCGATATGGACGAGGGTCTCGCCGATACGCAGGAGCGGGTTCGGCCCCTCATAGGTCCAGGTCTGATGCAGGGAATGCCCCCGCCTGATCTCCTCGTATTGTCCGGTCACGGAATGGAACGCCCCGTCCGGGTCGCGCCGCCGCAAGAGAAACGCGCCGCCGACCCGAGGGTCGGTCTCCACATGCTCCATGATGGAGGCACCGGGCGCAAGCCAACGCATGATGAGCAAAGGGTCGATCCAGGCACGGAACACGTCCGGCTGAGACGCGCGAACGACATGCTTGAGGACGACGACGGGTACGATCTGGATCATGGGCCGTCCTCATCTCAAGAATCGATCGGCCCGACCGGAGGGATGCCGCTGTGACGTTCCCACCGTTCATCGCGCCGCAGACGCCGGGCGGCAAGGGGAGGTTGAGCCGGCCAAGCCCGGGCGGCACGAGGGAAACGCTTTCCTGTCACCGCTTCGAATACTGGCGCCTTGCCTCCGTGCCGTTCAGGGACGAGTCTGGCGCCCCATGGAAGCCGGCCATTCACCGATGGCGCCTTCTTCGAAAGGTATAGACAAGCCCGATGCAGACCTTCGATTCCGACGGAACCACCATCGCCTATATCGACGTGCCGGCGAAGGGCGGCAGCGGCGATCCGATCGTGCTGATCCACGGCTTTGCCTCGAATCACTCTGTGAACTGGGTCAATACGCTTTGGGTGAAGACCCTGTCCGAGGCGGGGCGCCGGGTCGTCGCCCTCGACAATCGCGGGCACGGCGAGAGCGAGAAGCTCTATGATCCGGAGGCTTACGGGTCCGACATCATGGCGCAGGACGCGCGGCGGCTGCTCGACCATCTCGGCATCGCCCGCGCCGACATCATGGGCTATTCCATGGGCGCGCGGATCGCGGCCTATCTCGCCCTCGACGAGCCGGCGCGGGTCCGTTCGGTGCTTCTCGGCGGTCTCGGGTTGCATCTGGTAGAGGGCAAGGGACTGCCGAACGGGATCGCCGAGGCCCTGGAAGCGCCTCCCGGCGAGAAAGCGCCGAACCTCACCGCCGCCGCGTTCCGCACCTTTGCCGAGCAGACGAAGAGCGATCTCAGAGCGCTCGCTGCCTGCATGCGCGGCTCGCGCCAGACCCTGTCGCGGGAAGAGGTCTCGCAGATCGAAGCGCCAACCCTGGTCACCGTGGGCACCCTCGACACGGTTGCCGGCTCCGCACCGGCGCTGGCTGCCCTCATGCTCAATGCCAGGAGCCTGGAACTGCCAAACCGTGACCACAGCACAGCAGTGGGCGACAAGCTGCACCGGCAGGGCGTCCTGGCCTTCCTCGATGGGCGGCCTTGAGAGGATCAGCTTTTCAGCCGGTAGCCGGTCCGAAAGATCCAGGTCACGCTGCCGAGGCAGAGGGCGAGGAAGACCAGCGTCATCGCGAGGCTGATCTCGACCCGTACGTCGGAGGTACCGAAGAAGCTCCAGCGGAAGCCGCTGATGAGGTAGACGACCGGGTTGACAAGACTGACCGCCCGCCAGAATGGCGGCAGCATCTCGATCGAATAGAAGCTGCCGCCGAGAAAGGTGAGGGGCGTCACCACAAGGAGCGGCACGAGCTGGAGCTTCTCGAACCCGTCGGCCCAGAGCCCGATGAGGAAGCCGAACAGGCTGAACGTCACCGCCGTGAGGAGCAGGAACGCCACCATCCAGAGCGGATGCTCGATCCGCAGCGGCACGAACAAGGCGGCGGTGGCGAGGATGATCAGCCCGATCAGGATGGATTTCGAGGCGGCCGCGCCGACATAGCCGAGCACGATCTCGAAAGGGGAGACCGGCGCCGACAAAATCTCGTAGATCGTTCCGGCAAAGCGCGGGAAGTAGATGCCGAACGAGGCGTTGGCGATGCTTTGTGTCAGGAGCGAGAGCATGATCAGCCCCGGAACGATGAAGGCGCCGTAGGCGATGCCGTCCACCGAGGCCACCCGCGCCCCGATCGCCGCGCCAAAGACCACGAAGTAGAGCGACGTGGCGATGACCGGAGCGACGATGCTCTGCAGTCCCGTGCGCCAGAACCGGGCCATCTCGAAGCGATAGATCGCGCCGACGGCCGGCCAGTTCATCGACAGCGGGTTCATGCCTGCTCCCTCACGAGATCGACGAAGATATCCTCCAGCGAACTCTGGCTGGTGGAGAGATCGCGGAAGGGAATGCCGGCGGCGGCGAGGTCGGTGAGGAGCGTGGTGATCCCGGTGCGCTCACTCTTGGTGTCGTAGGTGTAGACGAGCTCCTGGCCATCCGCCGACAGGACCAAGCTATGCGGAGCCAACTCGTTCGGCAGGGCGGAGAGGGGGTTCTGCAACTGCAGGGTCAGTTGCTTCTTGCCGAGCTTGCGCATCAGCTCGGCCTTCTCCTCCACCAGGATGATCTCACCCTTCCGGATCACGCCGACGCGGTCGGCCATCTCTTCGGCCTCGTCGATGTAGTGGGTGGTGAGGATGATGGTGACGCCCTGATCGCGGAGTGTCCGCACCAGCCGCCACATGTCCTGGCGCAGCGCCACGTCGACACCCGCGGTGGGCTCGTCGAGGAACAGGATGCGCGGCTCGTGGCTGAGCGCCTTGGCGATGAGCACCCGCCGCTTCATGCCGCCGGACAGGGTCATGATCCGGCTGTCCTTCTTGTCCCAAAGGGACAGGTCGCGCAGCACCCGCTCGATATGAGCAGGGTTGGGTCTCATGCCGAACAGGCCCCGGCTGAAGCTCGTCGTATCCCACACCGTCTCGAAGGCATCGGTCGTGAGTTCCTGCGGCACGAGGCCGATGGCCCTGCGCGCCTCGCGGTAATCCGCTCCAATGTCGTGGCCGTCCACGGTGACGGTTCCGCTGGTCGCACGGACGAGACCGCAGACGACGCTGATCAATGTCGTCTTGCCGGCGCCATTGGGACCGAGCAGGGCGAAGATCTCGCCCTTGGCGATGTCGAGGTGGATATCCTTGAGGGCGTGGAGGCCGGAAGCGTAGACCTTCGACAGGCCCGAAATGGAGATGATCGGCGGCATCGGATCTCCATGGATTATTCTTGTGGGCAAGGACGTGGGTGCTGCCTTACCACGACAGGGGGTACGGCCCGCGAGTGTGATGCGGCACGTCCGGAAACAAAAAAGCCGCCCGGTGGGCGGCTTTCTCGAAACGATCGTTCCGGAAGACGTCAGGCCCGGAGACGGCCTTTGACCTCGTCGAGGCTGGAACGAACCAGCGACAGGGCGGCGTCGCCCTGCAAACGCTCGCGCAACACCACCTCGGACACCTTCACGGCCGCATCAGCAGCCGCCGCGCGGACCTGCGCGGTGGCCTGGACCTCGGCCTGGGCAATCTTGGTCTCGGCCGACTTGGTGCGACGGGCAATGAACTCGTTCAGACGGGCATGGCCCTCGTCGGCGATACGCTTGGCCTCTTCGCGGGCTCCAGCGACGATCGCTGCGGCTTCGGACTCAGCCTGAGCGCGGCGCTTCTTGTAGTCGGCCAACACCGTGGCAGCCTCCTCACGCAAGCGACGAGCCTCGTCGAGTTCAGAACGAACACGGCGGCCGCGGGTGTCGAGGGCCTTGGTGATCTGAGCGAAGCCGCCGACCTTCCACACGACGCCCATGAACAGGACGAAGGCGACGGCGACCCAGAACTCGGCATCCAACAACATTCTCGTCGTCCTACTTCGTTTGCGTCCGGCGGGGCGGGGCCAGAACAGTCATATCTGCTGCGAGCGCACTCAGTGCGGGATGGCGACGCGGTTCAGGGCAGTATCGAGGCTGGCCTGGTCGGGAGCCGTTCCGGTGAGGCGCTCTACGATGGCGGAAGCCGTCTCGCCGGCGATGGAGCGAACGCTGCCCATGGCCTCGGCGGTGCGGGTACGGATCGTAGCTTCGGACGCCGCGATCCTGTCATTGAGCTCGGCCTCGAGCGTCTTGCGACGGGCCTCGGCCTCGGCGGTGAGGGAGGCGCGGGTCTCGGCCGCGATGGTACGGGCCTTGGCCTGAGCGTCAGCCAATGACTTCTCGTAGGCCGCTCCGGCGGCCTCGGCCTCGGATTTCATGCGCTGCGCCTCGTCGAGATCCGACGAGAGCCGCGTGGCGCGGTCGTGAAGGATCGCCTGGATGCGGGGCAAAGCCACCTTGTCCATCAGGTAATAGAGAAGGCCGAAGGCCAGCGCGAGCCAGATCAGCTGCGAGAGAAAGGTATGGCTTTCGAAGGGGGGGAAGCCGCCGCCATGCTCGGACGCGGGCGTCGCCGCCATGCCTTCATGGGTTGCGGTCGGATGGGCCGGCTGAGCCATGACGTCCTTCGCTCAAAGAAATTCGTGGATGAGGACCGGGCGCGCGTCCAGGGGAATGGGGCGCCCGGTCCGGGTCTGCAGTCGGATCGACGAACGACGTCGGTCTTAGACGGCGAACAGGAGAAGCAGGGCGACGAGCAGCGAGAAGATGCCGAGGGCTTCCGTCAGCGCGAAGCCGAGGAGCAGGTTGCCGCGCTGGCCGTCGGCGGCCGACGGGTTGCGAAGGGCACCGGCGTAGAACTGGCCGAAGAGATTGCCGAGGCCGATGGCGGCGCCCGCCATTCCGAGGCAGGCGAGGCCGGCACCGATGTACTTAGCGGCTAAGGGATCCATCAAATTGCTCCTGGTGTCGGTTCGTTCGTTGCGTGGAGAGAAATCCGGCCGCAACCGCGGACCGGGGACGGAAGGGGGTACCGCCGGGGCCTAGTGGCCGGGGTGAAGGGCGTCGCTGAGATAGATCGAGGCGAGCGTCGCGAAGACGTAGGCCTGCAGACCGGCGACGAGGAACTCGAGGGCCGTCACCGCGACGCTGAGGGCCAGCGGCAGCGGCGAGATCGCACCCCAGGCGCCCGCGGCGAGGAGAGCCGGCACGAAGCCCGCGAAGATCTTGAGGGCGATGTGGCCGGCGAGTACGTTGGCGAAGAGACGCACCGCGAGGCTGATCGGTCGCGAGACGAAGGAGACGATCTCGATGGCCACGATCATCGGCATCAGCCAGCCCGGCACGCCCGAGGGCACGAACACCTTCAGGAACTTCGTGCCGTGGGCCATGAAGCCGTAGACGATGACGGTGGTGATCACGAGGAGCGCCAGCGCGAAGGTCACGATGATGTGGCTTGTCACGGCGAACGCATAGGGGATCATGCCGAACATGTTCAGGACGAGGACGAACATGAACAGGGAGAAGATCAGCGGCATGAACCGCTCGGACCCGTGCCCGGCCGACTGGCGCAGGGTCGAGCCGATGAACTCGTAGAATACCTCGGCCACGGACTGCATCCGGCCCGGCACCACCGAGCGCTGCGCCGTCGCCACGATCGTGATCAAGGCGATGATCCCGACGGCGGCGAACATGTACAGCGCCGACTGGGTGAACGCGATTTCCTGATTGCCGATATGACCGAAGGATACGAGCGGCTTGAGCTCGAACTGGTGGATCGGATCCATCTTTACGGCCATTGCCGCTACCGTCCTTCTGTCCACGAGCGGGCGAGATGCCCGCTATGCCCCAGGACCGCCCGAAAGCGGCAAAATTTGACCGTCAGGACCGTTCCCGATCCTGATGTTTCTCGACCGCACTCTTCACGGCCGGTCTCGAGAGCGAGCCCGAGACACGCATGACGTTATAGACGCCGGTTGCGAAGCCCAGCATGAGAAGAACGATCAGGCCCCAGGGCTTCGTCCCCAGAAACTGATCGCACAACCACCCGAGAATGCCTCCGGCAAGGACACCGGCGATGAACTCCGTGGAGAGCCGCATCGCCAGACCCAAGGATGACGCGCCTTTGGGGGCACCGGCACCCGGCGCGGAACGGTAAGGAGTTGCAGGACGCTTCGCCTCGATCCGATTCTCGAGACGCTTCAGTCTTGCGGAGAGATCCTCGTCCGATTTCTGCCGTCCATCTCCATTCTCATCCCCTGCGTCGTTACCGCTCACGGCGAAAACTCACATTGGCGAGAGTGGAGGGAACCGGCCTGAAACCCCGTCAAGCGCGGCGCACCATAGTTTCGCCCATCTTGAGTGTCAAGGCGCCCAGGACACGCCTTAAGTTATTGCAAAATATAGACAAACCGGCCTTTCCGGCGATCCTGGGCGATGTGCTCGACGCATGATGGGCAGTCGGCGGCCAAGCTTGGATCTCAGGCGCCGAGAATCGGCTTGATGACCTTCTCCATTCCGTCGATCGTCATCTCGCCCTTGAAGCGCTCGCCGTTGATGAAGAAGGTGGGCGTCGAATCGACCTTGAAGGTGTCAAGCCCCTTCTGCTTCACTGCGTTCACGGCGGCGTAGAGCTTCTGATCCTTGAGACAAGCCTCGAACTTCTCCTTCGAGAATCCCGCCTGCCGCAACATCTGCTCCAGGGCATCGACCGGCGATTGCGGCTTCTGGACGTAGGCCCAGCCCTGCTGCTGGTCGAACAGCAGATCCGTAATGGGATAGTATTTCGCATCGCCGTCGCAGCGAGCCAGCATGAAGGCCGCCGTCGCCAGCGGATCGAGGGGAAATTCGCGCAGGGTAAAGCGCACCTTTCCGGTGTCGATGTAGCGCTCCTTCAAGGCCGGCCAGGTGCCCTTGTGGAACGCGGCGCAGTGGGAGCAGGTCATCGAAGCATACTCGATGATCGTCACCTTGGCGTCCTTCGGCCCGAGCCAGACGTCGCCGAGGGGGCCCGGCTCCATCAGGGAGGCAAGATTCGCATCCTGGGCAAAAGCATCGAGGGTCATCCGGGGCAAGAGCGCGGCTGCGCCGATCGCCATGCCGGTGAGTTTCAGGGTGTCGCGACGGGTGATCATGATGTCGACGGGCTCCGCTCGCAGATCCGATCCATGCGGCTTGCGGTAGAGACCCGCGGACAATCTGACAAGACGCGACAGGCGGCTCCGCTTCCATGCGCCGCGACATGCGTGGGCCCGAAGGTGGGATTCAACCGGATCGCGGCGGTGCGGAGGCGACGATCGCCACGCCGAGTCTGTCGAGTGCGTCGCGCAGGGCATCGTCGTCGATGGAAGACACGGCCAGTGCGACTTCGCCACGCCTCACAGGATCGAGGGGCGGCACCACCCGCTTGCGAACGGCCTGATGAACGCGTCCCTGCTTGAGGACGAGCTTGCCGATGCAGGCCCAGCCGTAATGGGCATTGATGCGCTGGATCACCACGGGAGCCAGATGCTGCAGTTCGAGAGCGAAGACGCCTTCCACCCGCACCACGAGCGTGCCCGGATCCGGCCGGCCCTGCTCCTCGCGCCGGGCGCGGCGGGGCCAATCGAGCTTCGAGGGCTGGCAGAAACGGGCGAGGCGCTCACCGACGATATCGGGCCAGGCCGCGAGGATATCGGTGGAGGCGAACCCTTGCGCAGCGAAAGCCGGTCCGATGCAGGTTTCGATCAGCTCGGCGAGGGGTTTGATGCGGGCCATGAGCTCCGAGACGATCCGATGCGGGCTGACGCCGCATGATAGCGTGAACGGCGCCGGCTTTCGAATGCTTTGATCGTTCGCGGCCACCCTGTATGGACAGGCGCCCAACACGCCGGATCTCATGTCGCGGGATTTCATGTCACCGGACTTTACGGCAGCAACGGATGCTTCCGCCCGAGGTCCGCGAGCCGCCGATCTCCTCACCTGGTACGACAGGCATCGCCGCGTCCTGCCTTGGCGTGCCCTGCCGGGCGAGACGCCCGACCCCTATCAGGTCTGGCTGTCCGAGGTGATGCTGCAACAGACCACGATCACGGCGGTCAAACCCTATTTCCAGCGTTTCCTCGAGCGCTTCCCCTCGGTGGAAGCCCTCGCGGCGGCAGCGGAGGAGAGCGTCATGTCGGCCTGGGCCGGCCTCGGCTATTATTCCCGCGCCCGCAACCTCCACGCCTGCGCCAAGGCGGTTACGGAAGCCGGTGCCTTCCCCGACACGCTCGAAGGCTTGCGCAAACTGCCCGGCGTCGGCGCCTACACGGCCGGTGCCATCGCGGCGATCGCCTTCGACAGGCAGGAAGCGGCGGTTGACGGCAATGTCGAGCGGGTTGTGACCCGGCTCTTCGCCCTCGAAACACCGATCCCTGCTGCGCGCCCCGAGATCCGACGGCTGACGCAGAGTCTCGTGCCCCGACAGCGGCCCGGTGACTTCGCCCAGAGCCTGATGGATCTCGGCTCGACCATCTGCACGCCGAAGCGCCCGGCCTGTGCCCTTTGCCCCTGGATGGCTCCCTGCGAGGCCCGCGCCCTCGGGCTGCAGGAGACGTTTCCGCGCAAGATCAAGAAAACGAAGGGCATCGAGCGCTTTGGTGCCGCCTTCGTGGCGATCCGCAGCGGCGACGAGGCCGTATTGTTGCGGACCCGCCCCCCCGAAGGACTCCTCGGTGCCATGGCGGAACCTCCGACAAGCGCATGGGAGAGCGGCTACGACGTCACCCAGGCCCTGCTCGACGCTCCCTTGGACGCACGTTGGAAGCGGTTGCCGGGCGTGGTGCGCCACGTCTTCACGCATTTCCCGCTGGGACTGACCGTCTTCGTCGCCCGCGTCGGCCTCGGTACGAAGGCACCGGCCGGCATGCGCTTCACGCCTCGGCGCGACCTCGAGGAGGAACCATTGCCCGGCGTGATGAAGAAGGTGCTCGCCCACGCCTTCGATCCGAAGCCCGAGGCCGTGAAGCGCGGACGGCCGAAGGCCATGCGGTCGATCCAGGACACGCCGCTCTTTGCTGAAGACGAGGCGCCGGTGCCCGAGCCGCGGCCGAGCTTTCGTCCGGTGCCCAAGCCGGCACCGCGCACCGTCGCGAAGCCGCCGGTCGAAGACGGAGAGGGCTTTTTCGGGGAGCAGGAGGAAACGGCCCCGCCTGCGGCGGCGCGCAAGCGCGGCAGGCCGAAAACGCGTCGTTGATAGGGCGAGCGCGACCTCTTCCGCTCCGCGGGGGAGGGTGCCGGCGTAGTACGCGGGGAAGGGGACGACCCTCCGCACCGGTCATCCCCCTCATCCGGCCCGCAACCGATCCTGCCACCATCGGAAAAGGCTAGGCGGCCGACCCCATCGCGGCCCGCATCCGGCCCCGAAACACGTCGATCAGCACCAGTTTGCCGTCGCGCCTTGCGTGCCAGAAATCCCAGCCGTTGCAGGAGGGGAAGCCCTGGACGAGGGCGCCGATCTTGTGGATCGAGCCCATGGCAGGCCCGACCATCAGCGTCCCATCGGGACGTACCACGGCTTCGTGGCGACCGCGGGCATCGGTGAGGATCTCGCCCGCACGGATATGGCCGGCCTCGATCACGCTGAGGAAGGCGACGCGCGGCTCGGCCCGTTTCGTCGGAGCGACGAGGAGGGCGGCTTTGGACAGGGGCTCCACGGCGTCGATCCGGGCGCGGGCCGCCTCGGCATAGACCGTCTCGCGTTCGATGCCGATGAAACGCCGTCCGAGGCGCTTGGCGACGGCCCCGGTGGTACCTGTACCGAAGAACGGATCGAGCACCACATCGCCGGCATTCGTCGCCGAGAGCAGGGTCCGAGCGAGGAGGGCTTCAGGCTTCTGGGTCGGGTGGACCTTTTGGCCGTCGGCGCCCTTGAGGCGCTCATCTCCGGTGCAGAGCGGGATGAACCAGTCCGAACGCATCTGGACGTCGTCATTGCCGCCCTTCAACGCCTCGTAATGGAAGGTGTAGCTCTTTGCCTCTGCCGAACGAGAGGCCCAGATCAAGGTCTCATGGGCGTTGGTGAAGCGCTTGCCGCGGAAGTTCGGCATCGGGTTGGCTTTCCGCCAGACGATGTCGTTGAGGATCCAGAACCCAAGGTCCTGGAGCACCGAGCCGACGCGAAAGATGTTATGGTAGGAGCCGATGACCCAGAGGGTGGCGTTCGGCTTCATCACCCGGCGGGCGGCGGTGAGCCAGGCGCGGGTGAACTCGTCATAGGCGGCAAAGCTCGAGAATTGGTCCCAGGCGTCGTCAACGGCATCAACGCGGCTCTGGTCGGGCCGCAACAGCGAGCCGTCGCCGAGCTGAAGGTTATAAGGCGGGTCGGCAAAGACGCAGTCGACGCTCGCCGCCGGCAAGGCGTTCATGGCGGCGATGCAATCCCCGACGAGGATTTCATCGAGAGGAAGACGCTGGGCGGCGGGTACGAGACCCATCCGCGGCGCCGACACGAGTCGCCCGGTACGCGAGACACTTTTCCGGGCGACGGTGTCGGCAACCGCGGTACGCAGGGAAGCCATGGCAAACACCGGTTACGCGACTGACCGGCAGACCATGGGGCCGTTAACGTAAAGGGCGGGTTGCCGGGATGCGAACAATGCGTCTCGATTTGGGGCTGCAGTTTTTGCCTACCGGCTCGAATACTGATAGATTTTAGACTCCTGCCTGGTTGATTTAACTATATATTTACGCTGCAATCATCGTCCAACGACTATCAAACAGACGATCGCGATTTCATCGCGAAAACCGAGCCGACCCTGTCGCGCATGCCCGCACCCTGCAGGCAGCCGCTTCGGAACCGTCAGGGTCACGGGAGGCGCGTATCCCTCATGCACCTCGCGCTGGGCTAAGGCTACGCTTCGCCATCGATGTGGCAGGAAATGTGACGGGCTTGGGCTGCGGGAGGAAACCTGCCGACGACAGTCATCATCCGCTCTCACTATAGAACTCCAACCCACATCCAATCCGGACCATCTTTAGATTTTATTCATACATCATACGAACCGACGAGGCTAATAAAGGCAGGACTTGCCACATTCTACTGATCTCATTTCAGCCTTCATTGGCTCTATGTTCCGCGACCTCTGCAACAACAAAGGGAATGCGGATGAATATGAAGCCTGTTCGTTGGACCGCTGCCGCTATTGGAACCGCCATGTCTCTCGCCGCACTCAGTGCACCGGCCACCGCCCAATCCGGCGCGGCCTCCTGGTACGGCAGCGGTCGCAAGACGGCGAATGGCGAGCGCTTCAATCCGAACGGGATGACCGCCGCCCATCGCAGCCTGCCGTTCGGCACCCGTGTCCGGGTCGAGAACAAGCGCAACGGCCGCTCGGTGGTGGTGCGCATCAACGATCGCGGGCCCTTCGTGCGCGGCCGCATCATCGATCTCGCCAAGGGCCCCGCCCGAGCGCTCGGCATGGGCGGCACGACCTACGTTTCGCTCAATGTCGTCAACTGATGCCAAGCCCGTGACGTTACGGGGCCTGCCGGAGGATCGCCGCGCCGGGTCGCGACGACGAACGGCATGCCTCATCCTGCTGATCGCCCATGGTGACTGCGCGCGAGGCGGGTTTCACTGCCGCGCTTGATGAACTAAGGGGCCGGTCGCCGTTGCATGGATGGCGATCGGCCCCATCTTGACGGCTGGATGCGTGTTTGAGGACGGTTCCCCCATGGCAAAGCCCCTGATCGTCGAGATTCCCCACGAGATCGGTCCCGTCGAGGCGAAGCGGCGGATCTCGAACGGGCTGGACAAGGCCAAGGCGGCCTGCGCCAAGGCTGGAATCAACGTCGAGCACATGACCTGGACCGACGACCGTCTGAATTTCGCCATGTCCGCCATGGGCCAGAAGGTGGACGGCGAGGTCGACATCCTTCCCGAGACGGTCCGTATCGAAGTGCGCCTGCCGATGCTGCTGGCTCTGTTTGCCGAGCGGATGAAGAAGATCATCGGCAAGGAAGGCAACCAGCTCCTGATCAAGAAGGGCTGAAGAGCGTCGTCGGAGGAACAGCGCCGGGCACTCGTCCGTTTCAAGTCCTCTTCCGAAACCTCTCGAGCAGGTGGCGTTGCCCATGTCGAATCCAGGCCCGATCGATCCCGCGCCCATCCCGGAAGCTCCGGTGCCCGATACGCCCTACGAGGCTCCCCAGACGCCGCCGCCGGCGCCTGGGCCGGACATCCCTGCATCGCCGCCGGCCGAGGCGCCCACAGAGAGCCCGACGGAGATCCCCGTGATCGACCCGAGCCCGGCGCCCGCCTCGCCCGACCCGTCGCCGACAGGCCCGGCCAACCCGACGATGTAGGCCCGCAGGCAAGTCCGCATTTGTTCGGGAGCGGTTGCGCTGCCATAAGCCGGCATCATGGCCGCTCCCCCGCTCCTCACCCTCCAGAACGTCGCGCTCACCTTCGGCGGTACTCCGCTGATCGAACAGGCGGATCTCGCGATCTCGCCCGGCGAACGGACCTGCCTCGTCGGCCGCAACGGCTCGGGCAAGTCGACGCTTATGAAGATCGCCTGCGGGCTCATTGAGCCCGACAAGGGCGTGCGCTTCGTCCAGCCCGGCACCACCATCCGCTACCTCGCGCAGGAACCGGATTTCTCGGGCTTTTCCACCACCCTCGATTTCGTCGAGCATGGCCTCACCCATGGCGACGACGCCTATCGCGCCCGCTACCTGCTGGAGAGCCTGGGCCTGACCGGAGCCGAGAACCCGGCGAGCCTGTCGGGCGGGGAGGGGCGGCGCGTCGCGCTCGCCCAGGCTCTGGCACCCGAGCCCGACATCCTGCTGCTCGACGAGCCCACCAACCATCTCGACCTGCCGGCCATCGAATGGCTCGAGGCGGAATTGAAGTCCGTGCGCGGCGCACTCGTCCTCATCAGCCACGACAGGCGCTTCCTCTCGGCCCTGTCGAAGACCACCGTCTGGCTCGATCGCGGAATCACGAGGCGGATCGAGCAGGGCTTCTCCACTTTCGAGGCTTGGCGCGACGCGTTCTTCGAGGAGGAGGAGCGCGACCGGCACAAGCTGGACCGCAAGATCGCCGACGAGGAGCATTGGCTTCGCTACGGCGTCACCGCACGACGCAAGCGCAACGTTCGGCGGCTCGGCAATCTTCATGCCCTGCGCAAGGACCGTCGCGAGGACCGCCGCCCCGTCGGCACCGCGACGATGACCTCCACCGAGGCGGAGAGTTCCGGTGCCCTGGTGATCGAGGCGAAGAATGCCGCCAAGTCTTATGGTGAGCGTCGCATCGTCGACGATCTCTCGATCCGGGTGATGCGCGGCGACCGGCTCGGCATCGTCGGCGCCAACGGCGCCGGCAAGACCACGCTCATCAACCTGCTCACGGGACAATCGCCCCCGGATTCCGGCAGCATCGCTCTGGGCACGAACCTCAAGATGATGCTCCTTGACCAGGCCCGCGCGGTGCTGGAGCCGTCGATGACGGTCACGGAGGTTCTCACCGGCGGCAGCGGCGACAGCGTGGTCGTCGGCGGCGTGAGCCGTCACGTCGTCGGCTACCTCAAGGACTTCCTGTTCGCCCCGGAACAGGCCCGGACCCCGGTGAGGGTGCTTTCCGGCGGAGAGCGCAACCGCCTTCTCATCGCCCGAGCCCTGGCCCAGCCCGCCAACCTCCTCGTCCTCGACGAGCCCACCAACGACCTCGACCTCGAGACCCTCGACCTCCTGCAGGAGATGCTGTCCGACTATTCCGGCACGCTGATCCTAGTGAGCCACGACCGCGACTTCCTCGACCGGGTGGTCGGCAGCGTCCTCGTCAGCGAGGGGGAGGGGCGCTGGGTCGAGTATGCCGGCGGCTATAGCGACATGGTCACCCAGCGCGGCCAGGGCGTCGAGGCGAGGAAGAGCGCCACGGCGCCTCGCCCCGACGGCAAGGTCAAGCCGGGACGCCTCGCCAGCACGTCCGCCGCCCCGGCCCCCAAGACGAAGATGGGGTTCAAGGACCAGCATGAGCTGAAGACCCTGCCGGAGCGGATCGCGAAACTGCAGGCCGGGATCGCCAAGATCCGCACCGTCCTTGCCGATCCGCAGCTCTACAGCCGCGATCCGGCCCTGTTCCAGAAGGCCTCAGGGACCCTCGCGGCGGCGGAGGCCGACCTCTCGGCGGCCGAGGACCGCTGGCTGGAACTGGAGATGCAGCGGGAAGGGTGAGGCGGATCGCCCTCCGCTTCGGACGCCCGGCAGAGCGTGTCGGCTCGGGCTCCCCCGATCGGTGACGCGCGCCCCCTTGGACGGGGGGACCGTTTACGACCCCGAATCGTCCGCATCGAGGAAGGGGACGGGAATCCCAATCCCTCCGCCAGGGTCATGGCACCTCGCGGAGGGGCGAGAACGCTCCTGCCGAGACATAGGGCACGGAGCGTTCACGAGACCTTCGCCCCCGATGGGACGCCAGAGATCGCCGAGGCTTCCCGATAGCGGTCCCATGGCCGAGACCGTTCTTCCCGACATGAAAATCTTGACAAAATTCCTATTTCGTGCCTATATCCCCACACCTGCCGCCCGGTGAAGGGGCCTGTCCGGTGACCGACCGGGTGGGCCGAAAGGGCGGTGGGACGGTGCCTGCGTCGGTGGTCTCGGTCACCATCGCCCCGGGCGGCGGCTCGATAGCCTGGGTGCTCGGATGGGGGCGCGGTAGGTCGGGAGTTAAATGCCCCGGCACTGACCCCGTTCTGGGCTGCCATGATGAGGTTTGCGGCCCCTCCAATACGAGAGGGCGTGCGGGGCAAAATCCGTTCGAACAGCCGGGCTGGGATGCAACACGACCACCTCAGGCGCGACGCAACGCGAGGACCGCTGGAGACACCGCGACGAAAAAACAGGCCCCGGCGGGAACGCCGGAGCCTGACGGGACGCCGGGGGACCGGCAATCATTCATAGCGCTCAATGGGTTCCGCGGCGTCCCGCGTCCCCCTCTTGCGGTGCTCTTGGGTTTTCTCGTGGGCCATGCCCCCGGCGCTTTTTTCGCGCGCGGGGGTGAAGGTGTGTGAACAAGGAAAGAAGCGGCGATCAATGGGAATGAGCCTGCGGCGTCTTCAAGATGCCGCGAAATGGGTGTCTGGTGGCGGCCGATCCCCGAGGTTCGCATTGCCCGCCCTCCCGTCCCCCCCCTTGCTCCAGAAATTCGGCTGGGCCTGCGGTCTGCCCGGTCTCGCGCTCATCGTCGGGGTCGCGACTCCGCTGCTGGCGCCTCGCATGGAGCGGCGGCTCGACGATAGGGCCGGGGCTGTCGTGCGTGCGACGACCGAGGCGGGGTTGGAGCCCTGGCTGCGCCTGACGGTGCGGGGCCGGGACCTCATCGCCGCCGGCGAGGCGCCGGACGAGGCCGGGCGCGTCGCGGCCCTCGACAGGCTCAAGCGTCTGCCGGGCCTGCGTCATGTGGTCGGACGCATCGGCATCGTCGAGGATGCCTCGCCCTTCGTCTGGACGGCGACGCGCACGAGCCCGGAACGGATCGAGCTGTCCGGCAGCCGTCCCGTCGAGATCGGCCCGAGCGCGCTGGCCGCGAAGCTCGCCCCGGAACTTCCCTCCGAGACCAGGATCATCGATCAGGCGAAAGCCGCGCGAGGGGCACCGCCTGACTTTTCCGCCGCTTCCGCCTTCGCCCTCGAACAGCTGAAACCGCTGGCTCCGGGCGCCAGCGCCACCATCGCCGACACCACCGTGTCGTTCAGCGGCGAGGCATTGACGGTGGCCGGTTACGAGGAGGTGAGGCAGGCGCTCTCTTATCCTCCGACCGGGTTCACCATGGGCAAGGTCGATATCCGGCCGGCAGCGATCCCCGATTTCCAGTTCGCGGTGACCCGCGAGCGCGGAGGCAACCTCGTTCTTTCGGGCAATGTCGTCTCGGAAGCGGCACGCGAGGACATCCGCGCCATGGCCGACGCCGCCGCCGATGGCGCCTCGGTGGACGACCGGATGCAGACCGCCCGTGGTCTTGAAGAGGGGATCGATCCGACCACGCTCAGCCGGTTCGCCTTCCGGATTTCATCCCTGTTGCAGGATGGCCGCGTCACCTACGCCGATTCGCGCCTGTCGGTCTCGGGGACCGCTCTCGACGGGCAGGCCATCGGCGAGATCGACGCGTTGCTGCGCGACGGGCGGCCGTCCGGCACGAGGGCCGGGCCGGTCGATCTCGCCGCCATGCCGCTCTCGCCCTATCGCTTCATGGTCCGCCGGGAGAGCGACGCGGTGACGCTCACCGGGCACTTGCCGGACAGCGTCACGCGCGACCGTATCCTGGCGACGCTGCGGCCGCGCTTCTTCCGCGAGCGCATCGTTGACAAGAGCCGCGTCGCGGAGGGCGCGCCGGCCGACCTCGCCGGCGCCGTCGAGGCCGGCATCACCAGCCTCGCCATGCTCGCCACCGGCGAAATCCGCCTCTCGGACAGGAGCCTCGCGCTCACAGGGAACAGCCTCTACCGCGAGAGCGCCGGACGGTACGAGACCGATCTCGCCCGGCGGATGCCGGCCGGCTGGCGGGTCCAGGCCGAGGTGAAGCCGCCGCCCGGCACGACCTCGGACGACCCGGCGGCCTGCCGGAGCTCGTTCGAGCGGGCGACACAGGGGAGCCGCCTCGTCTTCGCCCCCGGCAGCGTCACCCTGAGAGCGGAGTTCTATCCCACCCTCGACGCGGTGGCTTCGGCCGCGAAGGCCTGCCCCGGCCTGCGCATCGAGGTGATCGGTCATGGCGACCCGGCCGGTGTGGCCGGCGCACCGAAACCCGCCCTCGATGCCGGTGTGGAGAACACGGCGTCCGTCGATTCGGGGAAGGCTCGGGACGGCGACAAGGTCACGAAGCCGGCGACCGCGAAGGCCGACAAGCCCGCGGTGAAGCCCGCCGATCCCAAACCCGCCTCGGTGAAGGACGGCAAGGACAAGGCCACGAGGGACAAGGCAACAAGGGACAAGGCGGCCGGAGACAAGGCGGCGAAGGAGAAGGACGCCAAGGCGGACGCCCCCAAGGAGGCAAAACCGGCGGAGCCGGAGCCCGACCTCGCCCGTCAGCGGGCGCTTGTGGTCGTCGAGTATCTGCTCCAAGCCGGCATCCCGGCGGACAGGATCGTCGCCGCACCCGCCGGCCGCGCCAATGCCATTGGGCAGGGCGTCGGCCTCGCCCTGCGCTCCTGAGAGATCGTCCCGATGCTCCTGCTGCTGACGATCCTGTGGCCCGCGCTCGCCGCCAGCCTCGCTCTGGGCACCGCCATCGGATGGCACTTCGGACCGCCACGCGGCAGGCTTTCGACCGCCATCGGGCTCGGACTCGGATTCGGGGCCGTGGCGCTCGGTGGGCTCGCGATCAGTGGGCTCGTCCCGGGCCGCCCCGGTTTCTGGGTCGAGAGCGCGGCGCTGAATCTGACGGCCTATCTCGTCGGTGCCGGAGCCGGAGCCTTGGCACGCCTGGCCCGTCCATCGCCGCCGGGGGTGTCGGGCATCGACGGTGTCGGCGGCTCCCCCGGCCGCCCCGCCTCCTCACCTCGCCCTAGCCCCGGTGCGGAGCGGAAGCTGCGCGGGAAAGCTTCGGGATGAGACGGGCGGGGAGGATGAACCCTCCGCTCAGCGCGCCCCGCGCTGAAGGTCGCCCTCAATCAGCAGCGCGCTCTTGCCCGCGAGGCGGCTGCGATAGACCTGCAGGTTCTCCATCACGCGCTGGACGTAGTTGCGGGTCTCGGTGAAGGGGATGCGCTCGACCCAGTCGATGGGATCGACGCCGGTCCTGCGCGGATCGCCATAGGCGTCGATCCATTTCTTCACGTTGCCGCCGCCGGCATTGTAGGAGGCGAAGGCGAGAATGTAGGAACCGCGCCAATCCTCCATCAGCTCGCCGAGATGGGCCTGGCCGAGGCGGGCATTGTAGGCGGGATCGCTTGTGAGGCGGTCCTGGTCGTAGGAGGCGCTGACCCGCCGCGCCGTGCGCTGGGCGGTGGCCGGCATCATCTGCATCAGCCCACGGGCGCCGACGCTGGATTGGGCGCGGGGATCGAACTGGCTCTCCTGGCGGGCGATGGCGAAGACCATGGCCTTCTCCACCAGGGGAACGGCGGCGGAGGCCTCGTAATCGGGGATGCCGATGGTGGGGTAGGCATGGGCGTCGAGGGGCAGTCCGCGCTGGACCGCGAGCTTGCCCACCGCGACGAGGGCGCGGGAATTTCGCACATCGACGGCGAGGTTCCCCAGCGCGCTGAGTTCGGCCGGGTTGGTGAGGCGGTTCGCCGTATCGATATAGAGCGGCAGCGCCAGATCTTTCAGCGACGCCGCCTCCAGCATCCGCAGCGCCCGCGTGGTCAGGCGGTTCTCGAACGCCGTCGCGGCGGCGGGTTCAAGTTCGGGGACGACGCGCAGCGGCAGGCTCGCCTGACCGAGCTTTGCCCGCGCGAGCTGCCCGTAATAGGCGATCGGCTGGAGCGCGGCGCGCTCGTAGAAGGTCTTGGCGAGGCCCGCATCGCCCGCCGCCTCGGCGGCACGGCCCTGCCAATAGGCCACGCGGGCGAGCGAGATCGGCGTCTCGGCGATGGTCGCGGCCTTGGCGAAGTGGCTGGAGGCCTTGGCCGGATCGTCGAGGAAGCGCAGGGCGATCCAGCCGGCATGGAACTCGGCCTCGATCCGCTTCTCCACCGTGCGGCCGCTATGGCCGGCGG
The DNA here is from genome assembly GCF_022829685.1 of Methylobacterium sp. E-045. GTDB lineage: Bacteria > Pseudomonadota > Alphaproteobacteria > Rhizobiales > Beijerinckiaceae > Methylobacterium. The sequence continues at coordinate 86,452 of NZ_JAKSYE010000125.1, read as the reverse complement.
CGACCTCGTAGGCGAGGCTCGGATTGCCGATATCGATGAGCTTGCGGGCGACGATCCGGCGCTCGACCCACCATTCGTCGCCATCCACGAGCACGTCGCCGTTGGTGGGAGCGGTGGCGAGGATCGCGGCCGCCTCCACCGGCTTGTCGGCCCGGCGCAGGTACTGCGCCCGCGACAGGATGTAGGACGGGTCGCTGCGCAGCGACGGCGGCACGGCGTTGAGCGCGGAGGCGGCCGAGGAACTCTTGTCCTCGACGGCGCGGCGAGCCCGCACCAGGGTGGCGTAGCCGCCGCCGGCATAGGTGGCGGCGCGGCCGGCCGATTCGTAATCCTCCTTCAGGAGGGCGCGCTCCATGCGGAAGCGATGGTCGACGCGGGTGAGGACACCCGGAAAGGCATCCAGTACCTTCGTCTCGAGGGCGCGGCCGAAAGTCTCCGAGCGCCACAGGTCGCGAACCAGGGTCGCGGCGTCCTCGTCGAGGGAGTCCGCCCGGAAGGCGAGGGCGAGGGCGAACTTGCCCGGAGCGCTCGCCGGGGGCGTTCCGGCAAAGAAAGCGCGCACGGTCGCCGGGTTCTTGCGCTCGGTGAGTAGCGCCTCCTCGGCGCGACGGCGCAGGAGCGGCCCCGCCGGCCAGTCCGGGTTGGTGCGGGTGAAGGCGACGGTGCGCTCGAAGCCGATGCCGGAACCGGCGCGGATCGCCACCCATTCGAGCAGCGCAAGAGCCGCCGGATCGGTGAAGCCGTCGCGCAGGCGGTCGCCCTCGGAGACCTTGCCGCGCCGATAGGCGTCGATGGCCTGGCGCAGGGCGGGGAGATCGACATCCGGCGCGACCTGCGCCGCGCGGGCGGGATCGGGCACCTCCGGCACGGGGGCGGCCGGCGTCATAGCCGCATCGGGGAGGGGGAAGGCGATCGGCGCTTCCGGATCGGCGGAGGCATAGGCCTTGGCGGCGGCGGGCAGGGCCTTGCTCGGCGCGGTCTCGGCGCTGCGATCGTCCAGCTTCAAGGCGTCGGCCGCGACCGCGTCGGTGGCCGCGGCTCGGCTGTCCGGCACCAGGACGGACGGAGCGACGGCATCGCTCGACGGGCGGGTGACGATGTCGTCCCCCTGGCCGGCCGCCACGGGGGAGACCGAGGCCGGACCCATCCACATCGTCGTCCCCGCCAGGGCGACGGCGAGGGACACGGGGAGGGTGGCACGATACGAGCGCGTCCAGAACGCCATGGTTCTTCCAGTCCCGTCGGATGCGGACATGCCTAAGCTGTCCCGGAGGGCATTAAGAAGTCATTAACCGCGCCGACGGAGCGTTTGCGCGAGTGCAAGCGAGGCCCTATGTCTGCCCGTCCGCGAGAGCGGTGACGCGGCCGGCACACCGGCCCACCGAAAGATCGACGGCCGGGAACGCCAGGATGACCGACACCACGACCCAACGCCTCAAGGGCGCCATGACCGCCCTCGCGACGCCGTTTCGCGACGGCGTCTTCGACGAGGACGCCTTCCGCAAATTCGTGGTCTGGCAGATCGAGCAGGGCATCCATGGCCTGGTGCCCGTGGGCACCACCGGCGAGACGCCGACCCTGAGCCATGACGAGCACGACCGTGTCGTGGCCGCCTGCATCGCCGAGACCGCCGGCCGGGTGCCGGTGATCGCGGGCGCCGGCTCGAATTCCACGGCCGAGGCCGTCGAGCGCGCCGTGAATGCGGAGAAGGCCGGCGCCGATGCCGTGCTCGTGGTGACTCCCTATTACAACAAGCCGACGCAGGCGGGGCTCTACGCGCATTTCAAGGCCGTCAACGACGCCATCGGCATCCCGATCATCATCTACAATATTCCTCCGCGTTCCGTGGTCGACATGAGCGTAGAGACCATGGCGCGGCTGTATGAGCTCAAGAATATCGCCGGCGTGAAGGACGCCACGGCCAAGCTCGACCGTGTCAGCCTGCAGCGCCAAGCCATGGGTGAAGACTTCATCCAGCTTTCAGGCGAAGATGCGACGGCGATCGGATTCAATGCCCAGGGCGGCGTCGGCTGCATCTCGGTGGTCTCCAACGTCGCACCGCGCCTCTGCGCCAAGCTCCAGGAGGCGACCCTGTCGGGCGATTACGCCACGGCTCTGCGGCTCCAGGACCAGTTGCTGCCGCTGCATGTGGGATTGTTCGCGGAATCGAACCCGTCTCCGGTGAAATATGCCCTGTCGCGGCTCGGCCACATGAGCGACGAGGTGCGCCTGCCGCTCCTCACGGTCAGCGATGCCACCAAGGGCATCGTCGATTCTGCCCTGCGCCATGCCGGCCTGATCGACGGCTGAGCCCCCTCGCAGGCGAAACCCCGGCGAACCATATGACACTCGCCCGGCCGCACCGCGCGGCCGGGCACCTCCGTCAGCTTCCTTCCAGACAGGGGGCACCGGCTGCCCGAGCCGATGCTCCAGAACCGACGATGTGATGGCTCCCAAACCGCAAGACACCCGCCGCGTCGTCGCCGACAACCGCGCCGCCCGCTTCCACTACGAGATCTCGGACGTCCTCGAGGCGGGCATCGCCCTGACCGGAACCGAGGTCAAATCCCTGCGCAAGGGCAAGGCGGCCATCGGCGAGGCGTATGCCGGCCCGTCCGGCGACGAGCTGTTCCTGTTCAACGCCTACATCCCGGAATATCTCGAAGCCAACCGCTTCAACCACGAAACCAAGCGCCCGCGCCGCCTGCTGCTCCACCGCAAGCAGATCAACAAGCTCATCGGCGCGACGAAGCGCGAGGGCTACACGGTGGTGCCGCTGAAGATCTACTTCAACGAGCAGGGCCGCGCGAAGATCGAGCTCGGCCTCGGCCGGGGCAAGAAGCTCCACGACAAGCGCGAGAGCGCCAAGGAGCGCGACTGGGAGCGCGACCGCGCCCGGATCATGCGCGACAAGGGCTGAACCGAGACCCCTCCGTTGACGGGCGATGCCCATCCTGCCAAGAACCCGCCCATGACGACGAGCCCCATCCTCTCCGGACTGTATCACGCGCCGCTCCCTTAGCGGCGAGGTGCTCCGTCACGTCTCAACCGCCCCGGTCGTCGGCGGTTGACCCTCTTTCACGGACCGCTGGCCCCTCGGCTCCATCGAGGTCAGTTCCGTGTCTCATGTCATCTCCCCCTCATCGAACGGTCCCGTCGGGATCATCGGCTTCGGTGCCTTCGGACGGCTGATCGCCGAACATCTCGGGTCACATTTCCCGTTGCGCGCCTACGATCCCGCCTTGCCGCAAGGCTCCGATAGGGAGACATCGAGCGGGATGCGCGGGTCTCCTCTCCTCGAAGGGGAGGGACAGGGTGAGGTGTGCGGCTGTCCCGGAGATGGACCACAGCTGACCCCAGACCGCTCCCTCCAGGCTACGCTACTCACGCATCTCGCGGGTCGCTCGGGTCCCCCTCCCGGAAGGAGAGGGAGTTCCACTGCGCCTCATGTCGAACCCTCTTGGACCGAGGGAACGGATGTCGAGTGGATGTGTGAATCCGGTACGCCGAATGGGGGGAGGAACGCCGGGGTGCGTCTCGGCTCGCTGGCAGACGCGGCCGCCTGTCCCATCGTCGTCCTGGCCGCTCCGGTCTCCAAGCTCGCCGAGGTGGTTTCCGCCATCGGACCTCACCTGCGGCCGGGCGCCCTCGTCCTGGATGTCGGCTCGGTGAAGGTGGTCGCCGCGCGGATCATGGCGGACGGGTTGCCCGATCATGTGGACATCGTCGCGACGCATCCGCTCTTCGGCCCGCAAAGCGCGCGGGACGGCCTGAAGGGGCTCAAGATCGCGGTGTGTCCGATCCGGGGGAGGGGAGGCTGGCGCGCCGCCGCCTTCCTGCGCAAGCGTCTCGGCCTCGACGTCATCCTCACGGACCCGGAGACGCATGACAGGGCCGCGGCCTCGGTCCAGGGGCTGACCCATCTCATCGCCAAGGTCTTCGTCGAGATGGAGCCGCTGCCGACCCGGATGACGACGAAGAGCTTCGACCTGCTGATGCAGGCGGTCGGCATGGTCAGGCACGATGCGCCCGAGGTCTTCGACGCGATCGAGCGCGCTAATCCCTACGCGGCGGATGTCCGCCGCCGGTTCTTCGCCCATGCCTCGCGGTTGGAGACGGAGCTCTCGGTGCGTGGCGCGGACGCCAGGGGCTGAGAGTGATGGTTCGGATGTCGTGCCGAGACATGCGGCCTGCCGCGCGGCCTCGGCGATAAGGAGGAGACGCTACTGTTCGGTCGTGTCGTCGCCCTGACGGATACCGTAGCGGGTTTCCAGACCGGGATTGGGACGGGCGACCGGACGATCGGCCACCTCTCGCGGCAACTCCCGCGGCAACTCCCTCGGACCGCGCGGCGGACCGTCGCCCTGGCTCCGGACGCCGCGCTCGCCGGGGTCGCGACCGACCCGGGGAATGAGATGGACGAGATCGACAAACTCGTCGGCCTGCCGACGCAGATCGTCGGCGATCATGGCCGGCTGTGTCTGGATCGTCGAGACGACGGTGACGCGGACGCCGCGCCGCTGCATCGCCTCCACCAGGGAGCGGAAATCGCCGTCGCCGGAGAACAGCACCATGTGATCGATGCGGGGCGCCAGTTCGAGGGCATCGATGGCGAGCTCGATGTCCATGTTGCCCTTGATCTTGCGGCGGCCGGCGGAATCGGTGAATTCCTTCGCCGGTTTCGTCACGACCCGATACCCGTTGTAATCGAGCCAGTCGATCAGCGGACGGATCGACGAATATTCTTGATCTTCCACCATCGCCGTGTAGTAGAAAGCTCGTATCAAATTATCGCGAGCCTGAAATTCCTTGAGCAACCGGCGATAATCGATATCGAAACCGAGTGCTTTCGTGGCTGCATAAAGATTTGCCCCGTCAATGAACAGGGCGCTGCGCTGTTGTGCGCTCATTGGACGATCCATTTTCTCATTGGATTTTTCACATTCAAGGCAGGAAAATCTTGAAGCTTAACGCCCCCCAAAAGCCCTGCTATCCTCAATACTAAAATAAGTCGAGATTATTTGATCTTGAAAATCAAATCCCTAATAAAATTTAAGAATTAGAAGACCGTCCGAGATAATCGGCGATCATATCCTTTGCTATTGTCCGAGCCGGGCGTTTGTCAACCATGGCCGATAGGCATTCGCCAGAAAAATCGGATGATAGCCGGGTCTGCCGAGGATATTCCATTTCGCGCAACTGATATGCCTAATTGCACATCAGACAAACATCCACCGTGAGTTTCAATCTTGCTTGAAATCAGCCGGGGGCCTTCACGCGACTACCGGGCTTGACGGCGGGCAGCGCGGCGAGTTCCGGCGGCAACGTATCCGCAGGATAGACCGGAATGTCGAGGGTGACCAGGGAGACGAGGGGGAGGCCGATCTCGCCGCGCCCGCCCGAACGGTCGATGAGGCAGGCGGCGCCGATGACGTCCCCGGCTTCGGACTGGAGGGAGGCGAGGCATTCGCGGGCGGAGAGGCCCGTGGTCACGATATCCTCGACGATCACGGCGCGCTGGCCGGCCGGGATGCTGAAACCGCGACGGAGGGAGAACGGGCCGCCGGGATCGCGTTCGACGAAGATGGCGCGGGCTCCGAGATGGCGCGCGGTCTCGTAGCCCGGCACGATGCCGCCGATGGCGGGAGACACCACGATGTCGATGGGGCCGAAGCGGGCGACGATGACCTCCGCCAGGGCCTTGCACAGGCGCTCCGTCCGGACCGGATCGGAGAAGATCGCCATCTTCTGCAGGAAGACGCCGGAATGGAGCCCGGAACTGAGGACGAAATGCCCTTCGAGCAGAGCACCCGCCTCACGGAATTCCGCGAGCACCGCGTCTGGCGTCATGGGAAGGGTGCTCCTGGTCTGAGAGGGTCGGGCGGCGTTTGTGGCAGCGCGGACCACGAGGCGCAAGGCGCTCCCACCCGACGAGGGCCTCCCCGCGCCGGCGCATGGTCAATAGAGCGTTACGCGGCGGAGCCCCCTCCACGGAGACCGGGCGTTCAGCCGTTGACCCGGTCGACCTTGCTCACCGTGCGCTTTCCCCGCAGTTCGGCGACGATGGCGTTGAGGTGCTTCAGATCCCAGACCGAGAGGTCGATGACGATCTCGGTGAAATCCTGCGTGCGCCGCTTCATCGAGACGTTGTCGATGTTGCCGTCGTGATCGGCGATGACCTGGGCGATCTGGGCGAGGACGCCGGGCTCGTTGATCGATTGCAGCGCGAGGCGCGCGGGAAACCGCTCGCTCCCGCCCGCCTCGACATCCCAGCGCACGTCGAGCCAGCGCGCCGGCTCGTTGTCGAAATCCGCGAGCGCCGCCGACTGGATCGGATAGATCGTCACCCCGACGCCGGGGGTGAGGATGCCGACGATGCGGTCTCCCGGCACCGCGCCGCCATTGGGGGCGAAGCTCACCGGCAGGTCGTTGTCGAGGCCGCGAATGGGGATGGCATCGGCACGGCCCATATCGGCGGCGCCTTCGGGGAAGGTCAGGCGCATGGCCTGCCCCTTGGCGAGGCTGAGACGCCCCGCCCCTCCGTCCATGGGCTGCTGCAGGGTGGCCGGGGCCGTGCGGCGTTCGTCCTTGTGGTCGGGATAGACCGCGCGCACCACGTCGCCCGAGAACATCTCGCCACGGCCCACCGCCGCGAACACGTCCTCCGTGCTCTGGCGCGCCAAGCGGGGCAGCGCCCCCCTCAGCTTGTCCTCGGAGAAGCTCTTGGCCGCCCGCTCGAAGGCCCGGTCGAGGATCTGGCGGCCGAGGCCGGCATATTGCCGCCGCACGGCCGAGCGGGTCGCCCGCCGGATCGCGGCGCGGGCCTTGCCGGTGACCACGAGGGATTCCCAGGCCGCCGGAGGCGATTGCCCGTCGGCCCGCGCGATCTCGACCTCGTCGCCGTTGACGAGTTCGATCAGCAGCGGCGCCATGCGCCCGTTGATCTTGGCCCCCACCGCCGTGTTGCCGACATCGGTATGGACGGCATAGGCGAAATCGATCGGCGTCGCGCCGCGCGGCAGGGCGATGAGGCGCCCCTTGGGCGTGAAGCAGAACACCTGGTCCTGGAAGAGTTCGAGCTTGGTATGCTCCAGGAACTCCTCCGGGCTGTCGCCCTCGGCCAGGAGTTCGATGGTCCGGCGCAGCCATTGATAGGCGCCGCTCTCCGTGGCGAGGCGCGGATGCACGCCGCCGATCTCGTCCTTGCCGCCGCTCTCCTTGTAATGGGCGTGCGCGGCGATGCCGTATTCGGCGATCTCGTCCATGGCCGCGGTGCGGATCTGCAGCTCGACGCGCTGGCTCTTCGGGCCGATCACCGTGGTGTGGATCGACCGGTAATCGTTCTGCTTCGGGGTCGAGATGTAGTCCTTGTAGCGGCCCGGAACCATCGGCCAGGTGGTATGGACGACGCCGAGCGCCCCGTAGCATTCGGACAGCGACTCGACGATGATGCGGAAGCCGAAGATGTCCGACAATTGCTCGAAGGCGACCGACTTGCGCTCCATCTTGGCGGAGATCGAATAGGGCCGCTTCTGGCGTCCGGTGACCACGGCGTTGATGCCCTGCGCGGCGAGCTTGGCGGTCAGATCCCGCTCGATGCTCTCCACCAGGCGTTCCGACTTCACGGCGAGATCGGCCAGGCGCTGGGTGATCGTCTCGTAGATCTCGGGCTTGAGGTTGCGCAGGGCGAGGTCTTCGAGTTCCTCGCGCAGTTCCTGCATGCCCATGCGGCCGGCGAGGGGGGCGTAGATGTCCAGGGTCTCCTGGGCGATCCGCTCGCGCTTCTCCGGCTTCATGTGGTGGAGCGTGCGCATGTTGTGCAGGCGGTCGGCGAGCTTCACCAGGAGCACGCGCACATCCGCCGCCACGGCGAGCAGCAGCTTGCGGAAGTTCTCGCCCTGGACCGCGCGCTTCGACACGAGGTCCAGGCGCTTGAGCTTCGTCAGCCCGTCCACCAGGGCGCCGATCTCGGGGCTGAAGAGCTCGCGGATCTCGTCGAGGGTGGCGGCCGTGTCCTCCACCGTGTCGTGCAGGACCGCGGCGACGATGGTCGCATCGTCCAGCCGGAGATCGGTGAGAATCGCGGCGACTTCCAGGGGATGGGCGAAGAAGGGATCGCCCGACGCCCGCTTCTGCGTGCCGTGCGCCCGCATGGCATAGACGTAGGCGCGGTTGAGAAGGGCCTCGTTCACGGCGGGGTTGTAACGCCTGACCCGCTCCACGAGCTCGTACTGGCGCATCATCCGCCGCAACACCCTTCACACATCGTCGCTGCCCGCCTCTGTCTTCGTTGTCCCGCATCGCGACCGGGCACGCCAGACCCATGGCGCCGCATGACACCGGTTTCTCGCGCCGAAAAACGAAAAACCCGGCGCCGGGCCGGGTTTTCGCAGGATCGTCAGTGGACAGTACGTCGTCCGATCACTCGGCCTCTTCGTCCGTCTCGGTCGGCGGAGCGAGGTTCTCGAGACCGCGCAACAGATCCTCTTCGCTCATCCGGTCGAACTGGACGGCGCCGTCGTCGCTCGAGGATGGCGGCGCCACGGCGGCGGCGGCCGGCGAGCTCGACAGGAGCGGCACCGTCTCGGCCTCCGGCTCATCGACCTCGACGTATTTCTGCATCGAGTGGATGAGCTGTTCCTTGAGGTCGTCGGCCGTGATCGTCGCGTCGCCGATCTCGCGGAGGGCGCAGACCGGGTTCTTGTCGCGGTCGCGGTCGATGGTCAGCGGCGCGCCGGCGGCGAGCAGGCGGGCGCGATGGCTCGCGAGCAGGACGAGCTCGAAGCGGTTCTCGACCTTGTCGATGCAGTCTTCAACGGTGACGCGAGCCATGCGGGAGGGCTCCTTCCATAGACCGGGAATTTAGAGATTGAACCGGCTCCATACACCGCCTCACGCGCCGCAACAAGCCGATGCAGGGGAACGCTTTCCGTTTGCCCCTCGGGGCGCGGCCCGCCCCACGAACGAGGCGCCCGATCCATCCGCCCGGCCGGCGCAGCCGATCGCCCCGGAGACAACCCGGGCGCCCGACGCTAACCATGCCTCCGGGCCCGTGCGATTCGGCGCGGAACACGGAGGTTCCCCTCTCATGACCACCCGTTTCAGCCGCCGCAACCTGTTCGACTGCGCCTGCCGGCTCGGCGCGGCCGCCTTCGCGGCCACTGCCCTGCCGACTTTCGGGCTCGCCGCCGCTCCGTCCACGAAGAAGACCGATCTCAGTGCCGACCAGGCCCTGGACCTGCTGAAGGAAGGCAACCGCCTCTACAAGACCGACAGCCCCGTCCGTTCGGTGCAGGGCCGCGACCGCCGGATCGAGATCGCCCTCGGGCAGACGCCGTTCTGCGTGCTGGTGAGCTGCTCCGATTCCCGCGTCTCCCCGGAGATCCTGTTCGAGCGCGGTCTCGGCGAGCTCTTCATCGTCCGCAACGCCGGCAACACTGCCGATACGGCCGCCCTCGGGTCGGTGGAATACGCCGTGTCGCAACTCGGCGTTCCGCTGGTGCTGGTGATGGGCCACAGCCGCTGCGGCGCGGTGCAGGCGGCGGCCGACGTGGTGGAGAACAACACCGTCTATCCCGGCTCCATCGGCCGGATGATCGAGCCGATCGTGCCGGCGGTGCTGTCCGCCCGCGGCAAGCCCGGCGACTTCATCGAGAATTGCGTGCGCGCCAACGTCGACCGGGTCGTCAACCGCATGCGCACGGCCTCCGAGCCCGCCCTCCTCGATCCCCTGAAGGCGGGCAAGCTGCGCATCGTCGGCGCCTCCTACAGCCTCGATACCGGGGTGGTGGACTTCTTCAACGAAGCCTGACCCCGGCCGGCGATCGCGGCACCTCGTGTTGACACCTGCGGCGGGCGGTGCGACTGCGCCGCCCTTTCCGTGCGAGAACATGACCATGGCGCGCGCATTCATCTTTCCAGGCCAGGGCAGCCAGGCCGTGGGCATGGGCCGGGCCCTGTCGGAGGCCTTCCCCCAGGCGAAGGCGGTCTTCGACGAGGTCGACGAGGCCCTCGGCCAGTCGCTGTCGACGCTGATGTTCGAGGGACCGGTGGAGGAGCTGACCCTCACCGCCAACGCCCAGCCGGCCCTGATGGCGGCCAGCATCGCCACCCTGCGCGTGCTCCAGGCGACACGCGGTCTCGATCTCGTCCGCGATGTGGCGGCGGTGGCCGGGCATTCCCTCGGCGAGTACACGGCGCTCGCCGCCGCCGGGACCTTCACCCTGGCCGATACCGCCCGCCTCCTGCGCATCCGCGGCGAGGCGATGCAGGGCGCGGTGGCGCCGGGTGCCGGCGCCATGGCCGCGCTCATCGGCGCCGATGCCGAACTGGCCGGGTCCATCGCCGCGGAGGCCTCCGAGGGCGAGGTCTGCGACGTCGCCAACGACAACGGTGCGGGACAGGTGGTGCTCTCGGGCGCGAAAGCCGCCGTGGAGCGCGCGGTGGCGATCGCGCAGGGGCGCGGCATCAAGCGCGCGGTGATGCTCAACGTCTCGGCGCCGTTCCACTGCTCGCTGATGGTGCCAGCGGCCGAGGCGATGCAGGACGCCCTGACCCGGGTGGCGATGAAGCCCCCCCTGGTGCCGGTCTATTCCAACGTCCTGGCCGCGCCGGTGCTGGAGCCGGCGGCCATCCGTCAGGCCCTCGTCGCCCAGGTGACGGGCACCGTGCGCTGGCGCGAATGCATCGCCGCCATGGCCGCCTCCGGCATCGATCAGTTCCACGAGATCGGCACCGGCAAGGTGCTCTCCGGCCTCGTCAAGCGGATCGCCCCCGGCGCCACCGCCACCCCCGTCGGCACGCCCGACGACGTGGCCGCCTTCCCGACGCTCAGCTGACAACAGGATTGCCCATGTTCGACCTGACCGGCCGCAAGGCCCTCGTCACCGGCGCGACCGGCGGCCTCGGCGGCGCCATCGCCCGGGCGCTCCACGCCCAGGGCGCCACCGTGGCCGTCTCCGGGACCCGCGCCGAGGCGCTGGACGCACTCTCGGCCGAACTCGGCGGCGAGCGCGTCCATGCCCTGACCTGCAACCTCTCCGACAGGGACGCCGTCGAGGCCCTGGTGCCGGCGGCGGAAGCCGCCCTCGGCGGCCTCGACATCCTCGTCAACAATGCCGGCATCACCCGCGACAACCTGCTTCTGCGGATGAAGGACGACGAGTGGGACGCGGTGATCGCCGTGAACCTCTCCGCCGCGTTCCGCCTCTCGCGGGCGGCGGTGAAGGGCATGATGAAGCGGCGCCACGGCCGAATCGTCAATATCGGCTCCGTGGTCGGCGCCACCGGCAATCCGGGGCAGGTGAACTATGCCGCCGCCAAGGCCGGCCTCGTCGGTATGACCAAGGCCATGGCGGCCGAGGTCGCCACCCGCAACCTCACCGTCAACTGCATCGCGCCGGGCTTCATCACCTCGCCGATGACCGACGCCCTCAACGAGAAGCAGCGCGAGGGCATCCTCACCCGCGTCCCGATGAACCGCCTCGGCACCGGCGAGGAGATCGCGGCCGCGGCCGTCTACCTCGCCTCGAACGAGGCCGCCTACGTCACCGGCCAGACCCTGCACGTGAACGGCGGCATGGCGATGTACTGAGCGGGTATCGCGCCACCACACGCGGGAAAACCCGCCGATCGTCCGGGAAAAAGCCACGGTGATGAACGGTTTGTGAACCGGCCCTCGCCAGCGCCAAAACCCTGTGCTACCACCCCGGCTGCCGTGCGAGGGGGGTTGACGGTTCAGCGTGTTGCGGGTTCTCAAGACCACGCGCGATCGGACACCGGCCGCTTCCAGAGATCCGCACCAGCGGAACGGCGGCCACGGCACCTTCACCATCACGATCGAATAACCAAGGACCAAGAACGATGAGCGATATCGCTGAGCGCGTGAAGAAGATCGTTGTCGAGCACCTCGGCGTGGAGCCGGAGAAGGTGGTCGAGGGCGCCAACTTCATCGATGACCTCGGTGCCGACAGCCTCGACACCGTCGAGCTCGTGATGGCCTTCGAGGAAGAGTTCAACGTCGAAATCCCCGACGACGCCGCCGAGACCATCCAGACGGTCGGCGATGCCGTGAAGTTCCTCGAGAAGAACTCCGCGTAAGCACGACGGCACGAAAGGCGCGAGGAGCGGGGTCCTCGGGACCCCGCGCGCCGAACGACAGTGACATGACGGGACTGGTTCGGGATTACGCGATGCGTCGGGTTGTGGTGACGGGCTTGGGTATGGTGACGCCGCTGGGAAGCGGGGTCGAGGCCACCTGGAGCCGGTTGATCGCGGGAGACAGCGGAGCGTCGCAGGTGACAGCCTTCGACGTGTCCGATCTCGCCTGCCGCATCGCGTGCTCGGTCCCGTTCGGAGACGGCAGCGACGGCACCTTCAATCCCGATCAGTGGATGGAGACGAAGGAGCAGCGCAAGGTCGATCCGTTCATCGTCTATGCCATGGCCGCCGCCGGTCAGGCGCTGGACGATGCCGACTGGCACCCCAAGAGCCACGAGGATCAGTGCGCCACCGGCGTGATGATCGGTTCCGGCATCGGCGGGATCGGGGGCATCTACGACGCCTCCGTGACCCTGCACGACAAGGGGCCGCGACGGATCTCGCCGTTCTTCATTCCCGGCCGAATCATCAATCTCGCCTCCGGGCAGGTCTCCATCGCCCACGGCCTCAAGGGGCCGAATCACGCGGTGGTCACCGCCTGCTCCACCGGGGCGCACGCCATCGGCGACGCCGCCCGGCTGATCCAGTTCGGGGATGCCGACGTGATGGTGGCCGGCGGCGCCGAATCCCCGGTGAACCGCCTGGCGCTCGCGGGCTTCGCCGCCTGCCGCGCCCTGTCCACCGGCTTCAACGACCAGCCCACCAAGGCCTCCCGGCCCTACGACAAGGACCGTGACGGCTTCGTCATGGGGGAGGGCGCCGGCGTCGTCGTTCTCGAAGAGTACGAGCACGCCAAGGCACGCGGTGCTCGGATCTATGCCGAGGTGGTCGGCTACGGCCTCACGGGCGACGCCTACCACATCACCTCTCCGGCCCCGGACGGCGACGGCGCCTTCCGCTGCATGAGCGCCGCGGTGAAGCGCGCCGGCATCCAGGCCTCCGACATCGACTACATCAACGCCCACGGTACCTCGACGCCCATGGGCGACGAGCTCGAACTCAAGGCCGTGGAGCGCCTCCTCGGCGAGCACGCCGCCCAGGCCGCCATGTCCTCCACCAAGTCGGCCGTGGGCCACCTGCTCGGCGCCGCCGGTGCCATCGAGGCGATCTTCTCGATCCTCACCATCCGCGACGGCGTGATGCCGCCGACCCTGAACCTCGACACGCCCTCGGTGGAAACGGCCATCGACCTCGTGCCCCACGAGGCCAAGCGCAAGCAGGTGGATGTCGTGCTCTCGAACTCGTTCGGCTTCGGCGGCACGAATGCCAGCCTGGTGATGCGGCGGGTCTGAGACCCGGGCCGGTCCGACGTTGCGAATCGGATCGCCCGGATAGCGGCCGGGAGCTCACCGGGAACGACCATGCCGCATTACCGCTCGATCCAGGCCCTTCGCTTCGTGGCGGCCCTCCTCGTGATGGCGTTCCATCTGGCCGATGGAACGTTCATCGTCGGGGCGGTGGGCATCGACATCTTCTTCGTCATATCGGGCTTCATCATGGGCACGATCGGCGTCGGGGAGACGCCGTCGACCTTCCTCGCCAAGCGGATCATCCGTGTCGTGCCGCTGTATTGGGCGGTGACGCTGTTCCTGGGCGCGGTGTCCGTCCTGGGCGTGTTCAGCCGGATCACCGTCGATCCGCCGAGCCTCGCGAAGTCCCTGCTGTTCGTTCCCTATTTCGAAGCGGGCGGCGGTCTCTGGCCCATCGTGCCGGTGGGCTGGACCCTGAACGTGGAGATGCTGTTCTACGCGATCTTCGCGGCGGGGCTCGTCCTCGGGGCGCCGATCCGCTTTGCCGCCGCCACCCTCGCGCTTCTCGCGCTGGCGGGCGCGGTCTTCCAGCCGGCGGACGCGATCCTCCTCCAATGGACGACGCCCCTGCTCCTGGAATTCGCCGCCGGGCTCGCGCTCGCCACTTGGGTGCGGCCCTCGGGCGCCGGCAGGGGCATGGCGATGCTCGGGATCGGCGTGATCGGGCTCGCAGGGCTCGCAAGCCTCGGAATCTACGACCAGCAGTACCGCCTGCTCACCTGGGGCCTCCCGGCCTGTCTCATCGTCTGCGGCGCGCTGGCCATCGAGCGGGCGGGGCGGTGGCCGTCCGGATTGCGGGTGCTGGAGATCGGCGGCGACGCGTCCTACTCGCTCTACCTGCTCCACGGCCTCGTCATCTCGCTCATGACGAAGATCCTCGGCACCACGCTCACCGCCAAGGCGGCCACGGCCATCATCGCGATCGCGCTGGCCCTGGCCTCGTACCGCCTGTTCGAGCGCCCGGTGGGGGCCTTTCTCACACGCTTCGTGAGGCCACGCCGCCTGGCGGTGGGGAACGGGAGCACGGCCGTGACGACGAAGCGATAATACGCCTTTTTGCCACAAAACCGGTTCAATCCGGCTCGTACAACCCGCCCGCCCGGGTGTAGTCAGGTTCGACGCACGGATCCCGAAGCTTCTTGGCGAGAAGCCCATCCCTGCGCCGGCACCTCATTGCCTGTGTCTCTTGGCCTGAGTCCCCTGGCCTGAGCTTCCTGGCCTGAGTCTCGTGGACCCCGTGGCCCCCGCTCGGCCAGGACGACACGACGACCGCATCGTCGGGCCGGGACAAGGTTGGCGAGAGGCGAGGCTCGAACAGGATGTCCATGTTCTTCCGCAAGCGCAAAGACCCGGATCAGGCGGCGATGGCGGCCCCGTCCGATGAACCGGCCATGCCGCACCGCGTATCCCCGCGCAGCCCCAGCGAGGCGATCAAGCCCACCGCCGCGCCGCCTCCGCCCCAGCGCCCCGTTCGCGAGCGTGGCGGATTGCTGAGCACGATCAGCGGCCTGCTCACCGCCGTCGTGGTCCTCGCCATCGCCGCGATGATCGGCGTGACGCTGTTCGACCGGCAGATCCGCGAGCCCGGCCCGCTCGCAGCCGACAAGGTCGTGGTCATCCCGCCCCGCAGCGGCACCTCCGAGATCGCCGACGCCCTCAGCCGCGAGGGCGTCATCAGCCACACCGCCCTGTTCGAATGGGCCTCCCGCTTCTCCGGCAAGGCGCTGAAGGCCGGCGAGTACACATTCAAGGCCCATGCCAGCATCGGCGACACGATCGAGACCCTGTCCACCGGCCGGCAGGTGCAGCACGCCATCACCTTCCCCGAGGGGCTGACCTCCGAACAGATCGTGGTGCGCCTCAACGACAACGACATCCTCACCGGCGACATCAACGAGATCCCGCCGGAAGGCTCGCTCCTGCCCGACACCTACAAGTTCGAGCGCGGCGCCACGCGCCAGCAGATCGTCAACCTGATGCGCGCCAAGCAGCGCGAGGTGCTGAACCAGATCTGGCTGCGCCGCTCGGCCGAGATCCCGGTGAAGACCCCGGCGGAGATGGTGACCCTGGCCTCCATCGTCGAGAAGGAGACCGGCCGGGCCGACGAGCGGCCGCGCGTGGCCGGCGTCTTCGTCAATCGCCTCAACAAGCGGATGAAGCTGCAATCGGACCCCACCATCGTCTACGGACTGGTGGGCGGGCGCGGCACCCTGGGTCGCGGCATCCAGCGCTCCGAGATCGACCGGGCGACCCCCTACAACACCTACGTCATCGAGGGCCTGCCGCCGGGCCCCATCGCCAATCCCGGCCGCGCGGCGCTCGAGGCCGTCGCCAACCCGTCGCGGACCAAGGACCTCTATTTCGTCGCCGACGGCACCGGCGGCCACGCCTTCGCCGACAGCCTGGAGGGCCATTCCCGCAACGTCGCCCGCTGGCGTCAGGTGGAGCGCGCCCGCAAGGAGACGCCCACCGACGCCGCCCCCGTGGACAAGGCCGAACCGCCGGCCGATCCCTCGGCCGTCCCGGGCCGGGCCTCGGCCTACGCGCCGGACGGCACCAACTTCGCCGGCAGCGCGCCGGACCCGTCGGCCCCGCGCCCGAAGGCCTTCGACGCCTCGGAAGGCACCAAGCTCGACCCGCTGCGGAACAAGACCTTCGACCTCAATTCGGCGAAAAGCGTCCCGGCGCTGAAGGCGCAATAGGGCACTGCCGTCACTTTCCTCCCCCTTGTGGGGAGGGATGTTCGCACGACCGACTAAAGTTAAGGCATCATGACCCTCTCCAGCATGACGGGCTTTTCCCGTGCCACAGGCACCACCGGCCCGGTCCAGTGGGCCTGGGAGGTCCGCAGCGTGAACGGGCGCGGGCTCGACGTGCGCCTGCGCGTGCCCAACGGCCTGGAGGCTTTGGGCGAGGTGGCCCGCACCGCCCTGCAGAAGACCCTGACGCGGGGCCAGTGCCAGCTCTCGCTCACCCTCACCCGGCCCGAGGCCAGGGCGCGGGTGCGGATCAACGAAACCCTTTTGGCCGAACTCGCCGCCGCCGCCGCCCGCGTTCCGCGCCCCGAAGGCCTCGCCCCGGCCTCCCTCGACGGCCTGCTCGGCATCCGCGGCGTCATCGAATCCGAAGACGAGCCGGCGGCAGAGTCCGATACCCTCGCCCACGATCTCGCCGAGGGCGTCGTCCGCCTCGTGGCCGACCTGGTGGAGGCGCGTCGGGCCGAGGGGCGCCAGCTGCGCGCCATCATCGAGGGCCAGCTCGTCGCCATGTCCCGCCTCACCCAGGCCGCCGAGGCCTGCCCCGGACGCCAGCCCGAGGCGGTGAAGGCGCGCTTGGCGGCCAGCATCGCCGCGCTGACCGAGGCCGGCGGGCTCGATCCCGACCGCCTGCACCAGGAGGCCGTCCTCATCGCCGCGAAAGCCGACGTTCGCGAGGAACTCGATCGCCTGAGCGCCCATCTCGACAGCGTCGGGGAGTTGCTGGGAACCGGCGGCGCCATCGGCCGCAAGCTCGATTTCCTGGCCCAGGAACTCGGACGCGAGGCGAATACCCTCTGCGCGAAGGCGGGAGACATCGCGTTGTCGCGGATCGGACTCGACTTGAAGGCCGTGGTGGAGCAATTCCGCGAGCAGGTTCAGAACGTCGAGTAGGTTTTTCTCACATGCAGGCCACGACGATCGGGCGGCGCGGGTTCATCCTCATCCTGTCCTCGCCCTCGGGGGCGGGAAAGACCACGCTCACGCGCGCGGTCGCCGGCGACCCGAAATGGGGGCTCGACCTCTCGATCTCGGTAACGACGCGGCAGCGCCGGCCGTCCGAGATCGACGGCAAGCACTACAATTTCATCGACCGCGAGGCGTTCGACGCCCTGCGCGGCGCCGACAACCTCCTCGAATGGGCGGAGGTCCACGGCAATTTCTACGGCACGCCCCGCCGTCCGGTGGAGAAAGTGCTCGGTGCGGGCCGCGACATGATCTTCGACATCGATTACCAGGGCACGCGCCAGGTGCGGGGAAAGCTCGCCGAGGACGTGGTGACGGTGTTCATTCTGCCGCCGAGCCTCGCCGAGTTGCGTCACCGCCTCGAGCGCCGCGCCGAGGATTCGCCCGAGACCATCGAGAAGCGCCTCGCCAATTCCCGCGTCGAGATCCAGCGCTGGAACGAATACGATTACGTCCTCGTCAACGACGATCTCAACGACGCCTTCACCAAGCTCGAAGGCATCCTCGTCGCCGAACGCCTGAAGCGGGTTCGCAACACCGGTCTTGCCGACTTCGTCGATGGGTTGCTGGCCGAGCCCGACAGGATCGCCTGAGGAGCGTAAGGCCATGACGCCGACAAATGGGCCAAACGGCGAGATCCGGTTCGACCAGACCTGTCCGATCCTGCGCATCTTCGACGAGGCGAAGGCGCGCGAATTCTATCTCGATTTCCTCGGCTTCACCCTCGATTGGGAGCACCGTTTCGGCGACGATTTCCCGCTCTATGCCCAGGTCTCGCGCGCCGGACTCATCCTGCATCTCAGCGGACATCACGGCGACGCGACACCGGGCTCGACGACCTTCGTCCGGATGGCCGGCATTCACGCCTTCCAGCAGGAACTGATCGCCAGGAACTACATCCATGCCAAGCCGGGGGTGGAGACCCTGCCCTGGGGCCTCGTCATGACGGTGACGGACCCGTTCGGAAACGCTCTGCGCTTCTGCGAGGCCAAGCTCGAGGCCTAAACAGGTTAGCAAAAGTGGTCACCGGTTTGGCGTCCCGAAACCCGCGACACCTCAAAAGCCGGAGCGAGATGAAGCGTTGGCCGGCCAATGCGAAGCTGCTTGGGGCGCAGGCGGCCTCTCGGCTCAATGACGGCGATCTCGACCTGTAGTGTCTGGGCGTCATCGGGAACGCGCCACGACATATAGCGTTTCGCTTATTGCGCTGGTTTCGTTTATTGCAGATATAACACGGGAACGATCCAAGGGAGCCGGATTACGATGACACTGCCCGCCTCCGCCCAGGGCCTTGGGAGCCGGCTTCCGTCGGACGGTGAGCGCAAGACCGCCAACACCCTGCGCCGCCTCCTGGCCACTCAATCGTCCGAGCAGACGAAACTGCGCGTGTTTGATGACGCTCGCAAGGAATCTGCTGAGATCACGCTCACTCCGGCCATCTCGAACCTCCTGATGGATCTCCTGCGCCATATCGGCCGGGGGGACGCGGTGACGCTCGTTCCGGTGACCCAGATGCTGACGACGCAGCAGGCCGCAGATATTCTTAACGTGTCGCGTCCCTATCTCGTCTCCCTTCTGGAGCGGGGCGAGATCGCCCACATCACAGTCGGGCGCCATCGCAGGATCAAGGCCGAAGACCTGTTCGCGTACAAGGATGTGCGGGACGGAACCCGGAGCCAGGCGCTCTCGGACCTCGCCGCCCTCGACGGCGAGTACCTGTAGGCGGTGTTCGCCAACCGCTTCACCGCGATCGTCGATGCCTGCGTGCTCGCGGGTGCCCTCAAGCGGAACCTGCTTCTGACCCTGGCGGAACGAGAGTTCTTTCGCCTGCGGTGGTCGATACCAATCCTCGATGAGACCGAACGCGCGATTTCGGACATCCTGGCGAGGAAGCATGTCGCCGATAGCGAGGAGCGGGCTCGCCGGGCTCGGCTATGCATGGAAACCGCTTTCGACGATGCGATGGTCTCCGACTTCGCGAACTTTCTCGGCACCTGCAAAGGGCTGCCCGACGCGGGGGATGCCCATGTCGTCGCGGCGGCCCTGAAGACCCAGGCGGCGACCATCGTCACGGACAACATCAGGCATTTTCCGGCCTCGGCGCTCGGTCCGTTGAATCTTGAAGTGCGAACGGCCGACGCCTTCATCGCCGACACCATCGCCCTCAATGAGGGCAAGGCGGTCGAGGCCTTACGGCAGCTTCGCCTGCGTCTGCGCCGACCGGAGAAGAACGCAGGGCAACTGCTTCTCGATATGGAGGCTGTCGGACTAACGTCGACTGTCGATGTTCTCTGCTCGCACGAGGCGTCCCTGTAGCGGTTACGCCCGAGTTGCTCGACGGGACCATTACACCGGCCGCTCTGCGACGACTTACCCCCGCGGGGGAGCCATCACCGTCGCCCGGCGGGCCTCCAGGGTCTGCCACAGGATCAGGGAGGGGAGGCCGAGCACCACGTCGGGCACGCGCTTGGCCAGCGACAGGGCGATGGCGGTGCCGGGATCGATGCCGAACAGGCCGCCCACGAGGACGAACCCGCCTTCCTGAACCCCGAGCCCGCTGGGCACCGGGAAGGCCGCCGTTTTGATGGCCTGGCTCAGGGCCTCGATGATGACGACTTCGGCGAGACCCACGCCCCCCACGCCCATGCAGGTCAGGGCGATCCAGATCTCCACGGCGCCGAGCATCCAGGCGAGGAGGTGCAGGACGACGCCCTGGAACAGCAGGGCCCAGCGCTTCGGCGCCCAGACGGTATCGAGGGCGCCATGGACGCCCGCATCGGCGGGCGACGGGCCGGAGACGGCCTGGTCCTGGTCGCGCAGGAAGCGCCGGCCGAGTTCGGCGATGCGGCCCTCGACGCCCCGCATGAGCGGGCTGCGCTGAAACAGGAA
The DNA here is from genome assembly GCF_022829685.1 of Methylobacterium sp. E-045. Lineage (GTDB taxonomy): Bacteria > Pseudomonadota > Alphaproteobacteria > Rhizobiales > Beijerinckiaceae > Methylobacterium. The sequence continues at coordinate 66,372 of NZ_JAKSYE010000125.1, read as the reverse complement.
GAAGGCGGTGAGCACGATGGCGGTGACGCCCAGCGCCCGCAGCGCCCAGGCGGCGAGGGACGCGGCGGATTCGCCCTCCATCTGCATCAGCAGGGCGACACCGACGAGGACGAACACGGCCTGCGTGCCGACCTGGATCAGCATGTCCACGAGGATCGAGGCCGCGGCGAGCGCGCCCGGCACCCCCCAGAAGGTGAGGAGCCGCCCGCCGACGACGTCACCGCCGACAGAGGCCACCGGAAGAAGCACGTTGATCCCGTCGCGCACGAAACGGAGGATGAGGAAGGCACCCGCCTCGGCGGTGGCCGAGAGCCGGTTCAGCACCCGCTCCCAGGCGAAGCCGCAGAGGGACAGGACGACGACGCGCGTCAGCACGATGCCGGACAACCCGACGATTCCGATCCGTCCGAAGGCATCGGCCACCGAGCCGAGATCGTGGGTGGCCACGAGCCAGATCGCGAGGCCGAGGCCCAGCACCGTGCCCAGGACGGGCAAATAGCGCAGGACATGCCTCGCGCGTCCCGACCGGGCGGGAGGAGATGCCGCGCTGCGGCGGGTCACAGGCCCGGACTTCCGAAATGGACGAGCGCCAACGGGGACGATCCTCTCTCAGCAGGGTTCCCAGACGTGACACCGGTTCCGCGATGACAATCTGCGACACATCGAGGAGCCAGGCAGGGTGCTCCGCCTGTCACGCACAATCGAGCTTGGACGGATCCTATCGCGGCATTGGGGCTGAAATCGGAGACTGCTTCACTCGGACCGGCGGGCAGGCGGATAGACCGTATCCAGCGCCTGCTCGGCATTGCCCTCGGGGTCGATCAGGACGATGCGGCTGCGCGACAGGCTGAAGGAGGTCGCCACCGCCACGAACCGCTTCGGGCAGGGGCCCAGACAGCCCGTGGACACCACGCGGGTCACCCCGCCGAGACCGCGCCTCTTGACCTCCCGCTTGAGCCTCCCCCGAATTTCGTCCTTCTTCAGGCCGACACGCTTGGTGCATTTCGCGCAGACCAGGACGATGTCGGAATAGCCGGACTTCGCCGTCCGAACGGTCGTGTCCTTCTCGTGCTTTGCCAAATCCGGGTGCCCGTTCCGTGTCCGGCGCGCCGGGGACCGGGACGCCATCCGGGCCACACCTAGTCAAAGGGGGGAGGGGCGGCAACGGGGCGTGATGCCTCTCTGGGGCGTGACGCCCCTTGCGGCCCAGCCCGCATTCGACAAAGTCGCGATAAGCCCGCCGCCGCGCAGTCGCGCGGGCGGGCCTCGACGAGGTGAACGCATCGAGCCCCGGTCCTAGCCGTAGGCCGCCACGGCCCTGACGCTGCCGGGCTCGGCGACGCTGATACCGGCATCGACATATTCGTTCAGCTTGTTGCGCAGGGTGCGGATCGAGATGCCGAGGATCTTGGCCGCATGGGTGCGGTTGCCGAGGCAATGGTCGAGGGTGTCGAGGATCAGCTCGCATTCCACCTGCGCCACCGTCCGCCCCACGAGGCCGCGGGTCGCGGCTTCGGCCACCTGGGCGGCGCGCTCCACCGGCCCGGCGGACCGGGCGAAGGATTCGCCCTCCGGCGTGGAGATCGCGTCGGCGTCGATCTCCGCTCCCGTCGCCAGCAGGACCGCCCTGTGGAGGGTGTTCTCCAGTTCGCGCACGTTCCCGCGCCACGGATTCTCGCGGATGATCGCCTGCGCCTCGCGGCTGAGAGACCGGACCGGCACGCCGTTCACCTCGGCGTATTTCTTGGCGAAGTGCGTGGCGAGTTCGAGGATGTCGGCGGGACGCTCGCGCAGCGGCGGCAGGCGCAGGTGCACCACGTTGAGGCGGTAGAACAGGTCCTCGCGGAAAGTGCCCTTGCGGACCTCGTCGATAAGGTTGCGGTTGGAGGTGGCGAGCACCCGGATATCGACCTTCACGGGGCCGGTGCCGCCGACCCGATCGATCACCCGCTCCTGCAGGGCGCGCAGCAGCTTCGACTGCAGCCGGACATCCATCTCGGAGATTTCGTCGAGGAGCAGCGTGCCGCCATTGGCCTCCTCGAACCGGCCGATCCGGCGGGCGACGGCGCCGGTGAAGGCGCCCTTCTCGTGGCCGAACAGCTCGGATTCGAGGAGCGCCTCGGGGATCGCGGCGCAATTGACCGAGACGAAGGGCCGGCTGGAGCGGGTCGACTTCACGTGGACGTGGCGGGCCAGCACCTCCTTGCCGGTGCCGCTCTCGCCGGTGATGAGCACGGAGGCCTCCGACCGCGCCACCTGCTCGGCGAGCTTGACCACCTTCTCCATGGAGGCGTCGCGCCAGACGAAGGCGCGCCCGTCCTCGGAGACCGCCTGCAGCACGGCGGCGATCAGCTCGGGATCGGGCGGCAAGGGGATGTATTCGCGAGCCCCGGCCTGGATCGCGGCCACCGCCGCCTTGGCATCGGTGGCGACACCGCAGGCGACCACCGGGGTGCGGATGCGCTCGTCGGCGAGCGCCGTCACGAGGTCGCGGATCGGCAACGACACGTCGATCATGACGAGGTCGGCGCCCTTGGCGCGCAGGACGGCGAGGCCTTGCGCCACCCCGTCCGCATGGGTCACGGCCGCGCCGCGGTTCATGGCGATCTTGGAGGCGGTGACGAGCTCGCCGCTCAAGCGTCCGATGATGAGGAGCCGCATGGTCTAGTATCCTGTGCCGGTGGAGCCTCGCGCAGCAGCGCGGCGGGCGGGATCAGTGGTCGCTCTTGATGATCTCGGTCATCGTCACGCCGAGGCGCTCCTCGACGAGGACGACCTCGCCACGGGCGACCAGGCGGTTGTTGACGAAGATGTCGATGGCCTCGCCGACCTTGCGGTCGAGCTCCAGGACGGCGCCCGCCTGCAGCCGCAGCAGGTCGCCGATGGGCATGCGCGACGAACCGAGCACGGCCGAGACCACCACGGGAACGTCGAAGACCTGTTCGAGGTCGGCGGCGCTCTTCGGGGTCGTGGGCGCCTCGCGGATCGATTCGGAGCCGAGCCTATCGAAGGACGACTCGATGCCGTTGAGCTGCGGAAGGCTGAAGTTGTCGGACATCACGGGCTTTCGCTGTCGCAGGTGTTAAGAGGTCGAGCGTCGACGGATCAGGATTCGAGAGGGTGGCCGATGGCTTCGAGCACGGCGGCCTCGATACGGGCGCGGTCGCGCACGACGCCGCCATCGGCCCAGTCCATCCGGGCGTCTCCGGGGGCGAGGTCGGGCTCGCCGAGGACGATGAGGCGCCCCTCGAAGCCGCGCTCGCGGGCGAGGCTCTTCACCAGCGCCTCGGCCTCGTCCACCAGCCGGTCGTTCACGCGCACCACCAGATGCGGCACGCCGCGCAGGTGCTGCAGGGCCGCGCGGGCCGCGTCGCCGATGGCCGCGAGCGGCTGGGTGTCGAGGGCATCGCCGGCGATGCGCCGCGCCAGGGAGACGGCGAAGGCCAGGGCCTCCTCCTCACGCGCCGCATCCCGCGCGTCGGCCTGACCGATGAGACCGGCCGCGGCGAGGCCGACGCGGGTGAGGGCATCGGCCATGCGGGCCTGGGCCTGAGCCTCGGCCTGGGCACGGCCTTCCTGGACACCGCGGGCATGGGCCTGCGCCACGGCCTCGGCGAGGGCCGCCGCCTCCTTCGGCGAGGCGGTCGCGCCCTCGCGCGGCCGGAAATCGGTGTCGAAGAGGAACCGGCGGGCGTTCAATAGACCAGCTCCTCTTCGCCGCTGGACTTGGAGATCATGATCTCGCCCTTCTCGGCCAGTTCCTTGGCGAGTTCGGTCATCTTGGCCTGGGCCTCATCGACGTCCTTGAGGCGGATCGGGCCGAGGGAGCCCATCTCGTCGGTGATGTTCTTGGCCGCGCGGGTGGACATGTTCTTGAGGAAGAAGTTGCGCACGCGCTCGTCGGCGCCCTTGAGGGCGCGGCACAGGGTGTCGTTGTCGACCTTGCGCAGGAGGGTCTGGACACTGCCCGCATCGAGCTTCAGCAGATCCTCGAAGGTGAACATGAGCTGGCGGATCTTCTTGGCCGAGCCGCGATTGGCCTGGTCCAGGGCCGCGAGGAAGCGGCCCTCGGTCTGGCGGTCGAAGGCGTTGAACACGTCCGCCATCAGTTCGTGGGCATCGCGGCGGGTGGTCTGTGCGATGGTGGAGACGAACTCGACGCGCAGGGTCTCCTCGATGTGGCGCAGGGCCTCCTTCTGCACCGTCTCCATCCGCAGCATGCGGTTGAGGACGTCGATGGCGAAGTCCTCGGGCAGGATCGTCAGGACCTTGGCCGCGTAGTCGGGGCGCACCTTCGACAGCACCACGGAGACCGTCTGCGGATACTCGTTGCGCAGGAACGAGGCGAGGATCTCCGGATCGATCTGCGTCAGGCTCGCCCAGACCCGCTTGCCCGAGGCGCCCTTGATCTCCGCCATGATCGACGAGACCTGCTCGGAGGGAAAGATCTTGAGGAGCAGCGACTCCGTCCGCTCGTAGTTGGAGGTGATGCCGCCGCCCGAGGAGAGCCGCGAGACGAAGTCCACGATCAGCCTCTCGACGGTCTCCGCCTCCAGCGATCCGAGCTGGACCATGGCGTGAGAGACCATCTTGACCTCTTCCTCGTCGAGCATCTGCCAGATCGGCGCGCCCTCCGTCTCGCCGAGGAGCAGGAGAAGCGCAGCCGCGCGCTGGGCACCGGTCATGGCGCTCAAGCCCGCCTTGCCGAGCTCCTGATCCGGGATGACGGTCAAACCCGAGGCCATGCCTCACTCCTCTTCGCCGTTGCCACTGCCGCTGCCGTTTCGAATGCCGTCTCCGGGCCGCTCAACTGTCGTGGATCCAGTTGCGCAGGACCTCCACCGTCTCGCTCGGGCTGCCGCGGACCATGTCCACCACCCTCTGGACGGTCTCGGCCTGCACCTTGCCGTTCAACTGCGCGAAGTCGACGAGGCGGGCGGTGGGGTTGTCGCGGGCCTGTAGCATCTGATCGGCGCCCGGCTCGCCGCCGGCCATTGCCGGCCCCGCGACCAGGACGGCCTGGGTCGGTTCGGCGGTGAGGACGCGGCGCACCAGGGGACGGACCACGGCGAGGAGAACGATCACCGTCAGGAGAAGAAGCACGGTCAGTTCGACCATGCGCATGACGTCCTCCTTCGACGGAGCCAGCAGCGACTGGATCAGCGACGGCTCGGTGAACTCGACGGGCGCGGGAGTCTCGGCGAAACGCAGGTTGACCACCTCGACCTGATCGCCACGATCCTTGTCGAAGCCGATGGCGGTGCGGACGAGAGTGGCGATACGCTCGATGTCGTTGGCCGGGCGGGGCTGATAGACGGGGCGTCCATCGGCGCCCGGCACGTAGGCGCCGTCGACGAGAACCGCCACCGACAGGCGCTTCAGACGTCCGCCCTCCTCGATCACCGTCTTGGTGACGCGGGAGATCTCGTAATTCGTGGTCTCCTCGTCCTTCTTCGAGGAATCTTTCGAACTCGGATTCGGGTTCGTCTGGTTGGCGCCGGGCAGTTCGTTTCCGACGGTCACGGCGCCCTCGCTGCCCCCCGTCAGCGCGCTTTCGCTGCGGGTCTGCGTGGAGCGGACGACCTTGCTCTCCGGATCGAAGGTCTCAGAGCGGCTCTCGATCCGGTTCCGGTCGAGTTCCGCGGTGACCTGGACCCGCGAGCGGCCCGTGCCGACGATGCCGGCCACGATCTCTTCGATCTGGGACCGCAGGCGGCGCTCGAGACCGACCTGCTTCTCCTCCATGCCGGCACCGGTCTCGGCCTCCGCGCCGCGAGCCCCGTCCGCCAGCAGGCGACCGCGCTCGTCGACGATGGAGATCCGTTCCGGTTTCAGACCCTCCACCGCGGAGGCGGCGAGATGGCGGATGGCGCGGACCTGGGACGGGTCCATGTCGCCGACCAGCTTGAGCACGATGGCCGCGCTCGGCAATTCACGGTCGCGCTCGAACAGGCGGCGTTCCGGAATGACGAGGTGGACGCGCGCGGCCTGGACCCGGCCGATGGCCCGGATGGAGCGCGCGAGTTCGCCCTCCAGGGCGCGCAGGTGATTGACGTTCTGGACGAAGTTGGTGGACGAGAACGCATCGCCCTTGTCGAAGATCTCGTAGCCGACGCCCGTGGCGCTGGGCAGGCCCTTGCCGGCGAGGTCCATCCGCAGGCGGGGCAGGTCGGCGCGGGGCGCCATGATGGTCTGGCCGGCATCGCCGCGCGTCTCGTACTTGATGCCGCGCGCATCGAGGTCACGGATGACGGCGCCCGAATCCTGCATCGACAGGTCGGAGAACAGCACGCCCATATCGGGCTTCGAGACGCGCAGGATCACGAAGGCGAAGAAGCCGATCAACGTCAGCGTCACGGCCGCCATGGCCGCGAGCCGCGCCGGTCCCAACTTCGTCACCAGTTCGAGAACCGACTTCACGACGCCACGTACCCACCCGAACCCGAGCGACGGAAGAGCCGCGCCCGCTCGGCAAAATTTGCCCAGGTCGTGGTTAGCGTTCGGTTAACGATTTCCTTAACGGGCGAAAAAAGGGTCGGCCCGTGCCGGTCCGGCGCGAGTCAGCCGCGGAAAAGAAAGAACCGCGCCCCGGGGAGGGCGCGGTTCTTTATTCAGAGTGACCGTCGGTCGAAGGGGGCGTTTCGACACCCGACCAGGGTGCCGATTCGTCGCGATCTCAGTGGCGGTAATGCTGGATCCGGGTGGTCCGCAATCCGGCCAGGCCGTGCTGGTCGATGGAGAACTGCCAGCTCAGGAATTCTTCGGTGGTAAGGGTATAACGCTGGCAGGCTTCCTCGAGGCTGAGGAGACCGCCGCGGACGGCGGCGACGACCTCGGCCTTGCGGCGGATGACCCATCGTCTGGTCGTGGTCGGCGGAAGATCCGCGATCGTCAGCGGGCTTCCATCTGGCCCGATGACGTACTTGACTCTCGGGCGGCTTGGTTCGGTCATGATACGCTCTACAACTCGACTGACCTGTCGAGGTTGGAAGCTACTTGCGCCCGCTTAAGATATGTTGAAGCGGATCGATTGCATCTGATTCGTTTTTGCCAGGATCATGTGGACAACCCGGTTCCGATGTTCTGCACGCTCGATATCGGCAGCCGCGACGTGCCGATCAGCAGCACCGGCTCGCTGCCGCTGAGATCGACGCCGTCGACTTTTCCGGCGACCTGCGTGTCGACGCTAACCTGTGCACCAGTGGCGTCGAAGGCATCGATCTTGATCGAATAGCTGCCGTTGGCGGAGGTGAAGCCGGAGGTGGACCGACCGTCCCAGGCGAAGGTCTGCGCCCCGGCATTCAGGGCTTTCGTCTGGGTCGCGACCACGTTGCCCTTGGCATCGCTGATCGTCATCGTCGCCTGTTTGGCCGCGCGCGCCGGCGTCAGGGTCCAGACCGCCGAACCGTCCTTCAAGTCGGCGACGCGCCCGTCCGCCGTCACGCTCTGGCCGATGAAGCCGGTGGCGGCGGCCGCGCTCGAGGCCTTCGCGTTGTTGAGGATCGAATCCAGCCGGTCGTTCGACTTCAGCTGCTGCTCGACGCCGGCATATTGCACGAGCTGCTGCGTGAACTGGTTGGTGTCCAGCGGGTCCATCGGGTTCTGGTTCTTGAGCTGCGTCGTGAGCAGGGTCAGGAACTGCTGGAAGTTGCCGGCGATCTCCTGGGACGCGCCGGTGGCGGTCTTGGTGCTCGAGATGGAGGAGCTGCTCGAAGCTCCGGTGATGCCCGATGTCATGGCGGTCTCCTCAGATTCGGATGTCGATGCCGCCGAGGCCGCGCAGCATCTGCAGCGGCACGGCGTCGTTCGAAAGGCGCGGGTCTTTCAGGTCGGAACCGGGCGCGCCGGGACGGCCCTCCCGGCCGCCCCCGGCATCCCGCTCGGCGCCGCTGCCCCCATTGGAGCCGGTGTCACTGCGCAGGGACAGGTTGATGGCGGCGTCGCCCGCATCGAAGCCGGCCTGTGACAGGGCCTGCTGCAGGTTGCCGACATCGCGCTGGAGCAGCGCCAGGGTCTCCGGCCTGTCGACCGTGAGATGCGCGGTGACGGTGCCGCTGTCCTTGTCGATGTCGAGATTCACGTCGATCCGCCCGAGATCCTTCGGATCGAGGCTGATCTCGAACCGGTTCGACCCGGCCAGCGACCGGAGCCCGATGGTCATCGGCACCGCGCCAAGGGGCACCGGTGCCGCCTGTGTCTGGGGGAGGGCACCCGCGGGTTCCGGTGCGGGCGCGTGAGTATGAGCTGCGGGCAAGGGGCTGAAGGGCGCCGCGGGGGCGGACGCGAGATCGTCGGAGGTGACCGTCGATCCGGACGCGAGTTCGTCGAAAGCCTCGGCCGATACGGTCTCGCGCTGGGACGCAGCCGGCCGATCGGCGCCGGATACCGAGACGGAGACGGAGCGACCGGCGGCGGCTTGCAAGGGGCCTGTGCCGGGTGGAACGATGGCGCTCGCGTTCGGAGACGGTGCGGCACCGGCCTGAACCGCCATCGCGGGAGCGTTGGCCGGGGGCACAGGCGTCAGAAGTCCGGGCGGGGCGAGAGCGGCGGTCGGGTTCGCACCCGTCCCGTCCGCCGGAACCGCACCGTCGTCGCTCCGCTCCTCGATCGCCGTGACCGGGTCGGCTTCGACGGCCGACGTCGCGATCCCCTGAGCCGAAGCGGTTGCCGCATTCTGCTCCGCCGTGGGCGAAGTCGCGCCGCTCCGAGGCATCGTGCCGGGAGCCTGTATCGTTTGCTGCAACGTCGGCCGATGCGACAGCGCGACCTGCGACCCGCCGCCCTCCGCCGATGAGGAGAGAGCCGAAGCGTGACCCTGCACCGGCGGACCCGAAAGAGGGGCGGTGTCCACCGGGCTCCCCGAGGAACCGCGATCTCCTTCCTGTCCGGATGAGACCTGCGGTGCCTGAGCGCCATCGGATACCGGCATGGCGGCGCCCAAGGCCGGCTGCTGGGGCGACCACGGCAAACCTCCGAGACCGGCCTCGCCGGGCGGCGTCGCCTGATCCTCGTCCCTTCCGGCTCGCAGCGGTCGTGTCTCGGCCAGGTCTCCGATCTGTCCTGAAACCGGATGCTGTTCCCGCAGCGCCGCTTCGGCTGCGACCACACCTCCGGCATCGCCCTTCGACGGCGGGATCGTCTTGCCCGGCCGGAGAGCTTTGGAGACCGGCGAGGACGGTTCCGCGATGGGCGAAGCCGACGACGTCGCGGCGTCGGTCTTGGCCGCCTCACCCTCGCGGATGGCCGCCTTCGGCTCCATGGCCTTGCGTGAGGCCGGAGCCGGCTTCGGCTCGCCTGCGGGGAGGCGGAATCGTTCGCGGCCCGCCGCATCGGTGGCAGGAAGCGGGGCGGAACGCGGGGCGCCCGCGAACCGCGAGGCCTGGTCTCCGTTGATCGACGTGGTGGCCATTCGGCGTAGTCTCCTCGCCCACCACCGCGCAAACTCCGAGCCACAAGGCGCGCCCGGCAAACCATTGGTCCGACGGCCGAATTTTTTCGTCGCCCGTGAATCGCGCCGCGGCGACCCGGCGAAATCGTCCCTGTCCGGGCAGGATTTGCCGGGTGCGGCCCTCCGGCATGCGAGACCTGCCCCCGGCCTGCCTGGAAGTTCCACCTCAGGATCGCTATAGACTCCGCATGTGCGGGCGCTGCGGCCTGCCGGCGAACCCGTGACGTGATGAACTCCCTCGACCTTCCCAAGGCCCCGCACGAGACGCGTGTCGTCGTCGCCATGTCCGGCGGGGTGGATTCCTCCGTGGTGGCCGGACTGCTCAAGCAGCAGGGCTACGACATCGTCGGGATCACGCTGCAGCTCTACGACCATGGGGCGGCGGTCCACCGCAAGGGCGCCTGCTGCGCCGGCCAGGACATCCACGATGCGCGCCGCGTCGCCGAGACCCTCGGCATCCCGCATTACGTCCTCGATTACGAGGACCGCTTCCGGGAATCGGTGATCGACCGTTTCGCCGAGAGCTATCTGGCCGGAGAGACGCCGATTCCCTGCGTCGAGTGCAACCGCTCGATCAAGTTCCGGGATCTCCTCGCCACCGCCCGCGACCTCGATGCCGACGTGCTGGCCACCGGCCACTACGTGGCGAGCCGGCCCGTGGAGACCGGCGGCCGCGGTCTCTACCGCGCCCTCGATCCGGCCCGTGACCAGAGCTACTTCCTCTACGCCACCACGTCCGAGCAGCTCGACTTCCTGCGCTTTCCCTTAGGCGAACTGCCCAAGGACGAGACCCGCCGCCTCGCCCGCGAGCTCGGCCTCGCCATCGCCGAGAAGGCCGACAGCCAGGACATCTGCTTCGTGCCGCAGGGCCGCTACGCGGATGTCATCGCCAAGCTGCGGCCGGATGCGGCGCGGGCCGGCGACATCGTCGGCCTCGACGGCCGCGTGCTCGGCCAGCACGAGGGCATCATCCATTACACGGTCGGGCAGCGGAAGGGTCTTCGCCTCGCCGTCGGCGAGCCGCTCTACGTGATCCGGCTGGAGCCGGCCACCGCCCGCGTGGTGGTCGGCCCGCGTTCCGCCCTGGCCACCAGCCGCATCCGCCTCGACGACCTGAACTGGCTCGGAATTTTACCGCCCGGAGGGGTCGTCGACATGCCGGTGGCCGTGCGTGTCCGCTCGACCCGCGAACCGCGCCCGGCGCATCTGACGGTCGATCCGGGTGGAGCAACCGCCGAGGTCGTGCTGGCCACGCCGGAGGACGGCGTCTCCCCGGGCCAGGCCTGCGTCATCTACGCCGATGACGGCCCGCGCGCGCGCGTGCTCGGCGGCGGCACCATTCGCCGCATCGACGCGTTGGCAGCGGGAGCGGCGCAGGCGGCCTGAAAACCAGGCCTCCCGTGACACGCCCCGGTTCCGCCGCCCGAGACGCCACCCCTTCCCATCCGCAGGACTGAGAGACGAAATGCTGAGCGAGCCGCAGGCCGGTCCGAGCACGGCCCTGATGCGCAAGGCCTATGCCCGTTGGGCGCCGGTCTACGATGTCGTCTACGACAAGCTCACCGAGCCCGCCGCGCGCGACGCGGTGATGGCCGCCACCGCATGCGGGCCGCGCATCCTGGAGGCCGGGGTCGGCACCGGGCTGTCCCTCGGCTATTATCCGGCGGGCAGCTTCGTCTGTGGCGTCGACCTGTCCGAGGACATGCTGAAGCGCGCCCGCGCCAAGGTGCTGCGCCGACGCCTCACCCATGTCCGCGGCCTCCAGGTGATGGATGTGTGCCGCCTCGGCTATGCCGATGCGAGCTTCGACGCGGTGGTCGCGCAGTTCCTCATCACCCTGGTGCCCGACCCGGAGGCCGCGCTGTCGGAATTCCTCCGCGTGGTGCGGCCGGGCGGGGAGATCGTGCTCGCCAACCATTTCGGCCAGACCAAGGGCGCGGTCGCCAAGGTGGAGGAGATCGTGGCACCGCTCTGCACCAAGATCGGCTGGTCCTCGGCCTTCAAGTCGACGCGCATCGAGGCCTGGGCGCGGCGCAACGGCGTCGAGTTCATCGGCGTCTCGCCGACCTTCCCCGGCGGTTTCTTCAAGATCCTGCGGATGCGCAAGCCCGGCTGAACCCGGCGCGGCACAGCGGCACCAGGGAGTCGGAGCCATGGCACGCCCGTCGAACGGCTCCCTGCGCCGCGCCCTGCGGTGGCTGCCCGTCCTCGCCCTGGTGGCCATCTCCCTCGGCGTGCTGGTCTCCGGCGCCTCGCACCTTCTCAGTCTCGACCGCCTGCTGTCCTATCGCGCATGGCTGATGGAGGCGGTGGCCGAGGATCGCCTGTGCGCCATCGGCATCGCCTGCCTGGTCTATATCGGCTGCGTAATCGTTTCCGTACCGGCCTCCCTGGTCCTGACGATCCTGTCCGGTTTCCTGTTCGGGGCCACCACCGGGGCGGGGGTCGCCCTCGTCTCGGCGACGACGGGGGCGGCCATCGTCTTCTCCATCGGCCGTGGACCGGTGTCGGAGTTGCTGCTGAACCGCGCCGGGCCACGCCTCGGCCGCCTCGCAGCGGGGTTTCGCCACGATGCCTTCGGCTACATCCTCGTCCTGCGGCTCCTGCCGATCTTTCCGTTCTGGATGACGAACCTCGCCCCGGCGGCCTTCGGCGTTCCCCTTCGCACCTTCGTGCTCGCCACCTTTCTCGGCCTCGCCCCCGGCGCCTTCGCCTATGCGGCGGCCGGATCGGCGATCGAGGATGTCGTCGCGGCCAACGAGGCGGCCAAGGCGGCGTGCCTGGCAAGCGGCGCTGACGCCTGCGACGAGGCCCTGTCCCTGCGGTCGCTGGTCACCGTCAAGACCCTCGCCGGCCTCGGCGGCCTCGCCGCCTTCGCGTTGCTCTCCATCGGGCTGAAACGCCGGTTCGCCCGCAAGCGAGGCGGCACGGCGCAGAGCCCCGCGGCCGGGCACTCGACGACGCGGCGGCCGGAGCGTAACCGGGATTTAGGTTCATCGCATTAAGACGTAGGGTTGGACGCCGAGAGATCGGAATGACCGCCGCGGGAGGCACTGCGCCGGAGAAACCGGGATGAACGAAGAAGCCCGGGATGAGGGATGATCGGGGACCCGTGATGGACGCGACGCCACGCGCCGGCATGGAACTGCCTGTTCCCGTCGAGGCGGAGAATCGGGCGGGATTCGGCCGTCATCTCGGCCTGTCGGGCCGGCTGTTCCTCGTGACCATCGCCTTCGTCGCCCTGGTCGAGATCCTGATCTACGTGCCGACCGTGGCGAACTACCGGCGCATGTGGCTGTCCGACCGTATCGCCGCCGCCCAGATCGCCGCCCTCGTCCTCGACGCTTCGCCCGATCAGCACGTTTCGGAGGATCTCGCGCGGCATCTCCTGAAAGGGGTCGGCGCCAGCGCCATCGCGGTGCGCGGCGACGGGAGGCGTCGCCTCCTCGCCGTGGATGCGATGCCCTCGGAGGTCGCCGGTCTCGTCGACCTGCGCTCCCATGACTGGATCGCCTCCATCGGGGGAGCATGGCGCACCGTCTTCTCCGAGAGCAACGGCCCGATCCGGGTCATCGGCCATGGCCGGGACGGGTTCGACCTCGTGGAGATCCTCCTCGACGAGGCCCCCCTGCGCGAGGCGCTGATCGACTTCGCCGATCGGCTGCTGCTCTCGTCGCTGGCGATCGCCGCGGCGGTTGCCGGCCTCGTCTTCCTGATGCTGCAGCGGATCATCGTGCGCCCGGTCCGGCGCCTCGCCCGCAACATCACGGAGTTCGCCGACGATCCCCAGGGGAGCGACCGCATCATCACGCCGTCGCGCCGGACCGACGAGATCGGTCACGCGGAGGTGGCCCTGGCCCGCATGGAGACGGCGCTGGCCGGCGAGCTACGGCAGAAACGGCGCCTCGCGGAGCTCGGCCTGTCGGTGAGCAAGATCAACCACGAACTGCGCAACCTCCTGACCACGGCCCAGCTCCTCGGCGACCGGCTGGAATCCGTGTCCGACCCGGCGGTCCAGCGCATCGCCCCCCGCCTCCTCGCCACCCTCGGCCGGGCGATCCGCTTCTGCGAGGAGACGCTGGCCTATGGGCGGGCGACGGAGGCCGTGGCGCAACGGCGGAAGGTCAGGCTCGCGCCGATCCTGGCCGAGCAAGCCGACCTGTCCCGGCTCGACGGCGCGTCCCGGGTGACGATTCGCGTGGTCTGCGGGCAGGATATGGAGGTGGAGGTCGATCCCGACCAGTTCTCGCGGGCGCTCACCAACATCGTGCGCAACGCCGTTCAGGCCACCGGCTCGAGCAAGGCCCGGTCGCACGACCCGGTGATCGTGATCGAGGCCACGCGCCACGGCCGGCCGGGGGCGGGCGGGGTGACGATCCTCATCGCGGATAACGGGCCCGGGCTTCCCGAACGGGCGAGGGCGAACCTGTTCTCGCCGTTCGAGGGCTCGATGCGCGCGGGAGGGACGGGGCTCGGGCTTCCGATCGCCGCCGAACTGATCCAGCTCCAGGGCGGCAGCCTCACCCTCGACCCGACGGGGGAAGGGGAGGGCGCCCGCTTCCGGATCGTGATCCCGGATCGTGCGCCGTCCTCGCCCTGAGCCTATTCGGCGGCCGCGAGGGTCAGGCCCGGCACGGTGATGCCGATGTCGCGAAGCAACTCCGCATCGGCATCGGTCTCGTTGTTGGCCGTGGTGAGGAGGCGCTCGCCGTAGAAGATCGAGTTCGCGCCAGCCAGGAAGCACATGATCTGCGCTTCGCGGGTGAGCCCCTTGCGGCCGGCGCTGAGACGCACGCGCGCCCTCGGCATGACGATGCGGGCGGTGGCGCACATCCGGACGAGATCGAGGGGGTCCACGGCAGGCCGGTTTTCGAGGGGGGTGCCCTCGACGGCCACGAGCGCGTTGATCGGCACGCTCTCGGGATGGGGGGCGTGGTTGGCGAGCACCTGGAGCATCGCCGCGCGGTCCTTGACCCCCTCGCCCATGCCGACGATGCCGCCGCAGCACACGCCGATTCCGGCATCGCGCACGTTCTGGAGGGTGTTCAGGCGATCCTCGTAGGTCCGCGTCGAGATGATGTCGCCGTAGAAATCGGGGCCGGTATCGAGGTTGTGGTTGTAGGAGGTCAATCCGGCCTCGGCGAGGCGGCCCGCCTGGGACGGGGTGAGCATGCCGAGGGTGACGCAAGCCTCCATCCCGAGACCGCGGACACCGCGCACCATGGAGAGGACGGCGTCGAATTCCGGCCCGTCCTTGGGCTGGCGCCAGGCGGCGCCCATGCAGAAACGATGGGCACCGGCGGCCTTCGCGGCGGCGGCCTCCTGCAGCACCTTGTCGACGGCCATCAGGCGCTCGCGTGGCAGGCCGGTGCCCTTGTGATGCGCCGATTGCGGGCAGTAGGCGCAATCCTCGGGACAGGCCCCGGTCTTGATCGACAGCAGGGCGGCGCGCTGGATGTCGGCCGGGTCGTTATGCGCGCGGTGAACCTGGGCCGCCCTGAACACGAGGTCGAGGAGCGGCAGGTCGTGGATCGTCTGGATCTCCGCCACGGTCCAATCGTGCCGGATCGCGGGGATCTCGGTGGCGGGGAAGGGGGCGAGGGGGGCCACGGTCTCGGTCATGGCCCCCATGAGGCGAATCTTGGCCGGAAAATCAAGCCGGGGCCATCGCATGCCCCGATGCATTTCCCGTCAGACCCGCCGGGATCGGCGCCTCACGCCGTCTTGCCGCGCAACCCCGACAGGCCCGACCAGAGGGGCGCGATCAGGTAACTCGTGATCGGAATCAGGGCGGCGCCGACCACGAGACCAACGATGCCGGAGCCGATGGCGGTGACGATCCATTCGACGATCGCCCCGACCGGCGGAACCAGCTTAGCGCTGGCGGCCGCGGCTTCGTGGATCGTGTGGGCGATCTGGGGAAGGCCGTATCCTTCGAGGCCGTGGACGAGGATGCCGCCGCCGACCCAGATCATCGCGGCGGTGCCGACCACCGCCAGGAGTTGCAGGAAAACCGGCATACCCTTGACCAGGGCACGGCCGAAACCGCGGATCGCGCTGCCGAATACCGACGCGGAGGTGTTCTTCGCCATCGCGACCCCGGCATCGTCCGCCTTCACGATCAGCGCGACGCCACCATAGACGAAGACCGTGATGCCGATCGCGACGACCGCGAGCACGATGGCCTTGGTCCAGATGCCGCCTTCCGGAAGGGAGGCCAGGGAGATCGCCATGATCTCGGCGGACAGGATGAAATCCGTCTTGATCGCGCTGGAGACCTTGCGCGCTTCCAGGGCCTGGCCGTCCCCGGCATCGGCATCGAGCTTGGCCTCGTGCGCATGGGCCTCGTGCGGGAACAGCGCCTCGTAGACCTTCTCGGTGCCCTCGTAGCAGAGATACGCCCCGCCGAGCATAAGCAGTGGGGTGATCGCCCACGGAGCGAAGGCCTGCAGCAGCAGGGCCGCCGGCAGCAGGAACAGCATCTTGTTGCGCAGCGAACCGACGGCGATCTTCGCCACGATAGGCAATTCGCGCTCGGCTGCGAAACCCACGACGTAGCGCGGCGTCACGGCGGCATCGTCGATGACGACCCCGGCGGCCTTCGCACCGGCCTTGGCGGCTTGCCCGGCGACGTCGTCGAGGGAGGCCGCCGCCACCTTGGCCAGTCCCGCGATATCGTCGAGGAGGGCGATCAGTCCGATGCTCAAGGTTCGGTCCTTCCAACTGCCATGGGTCGGCCTGTGTGACGCAGATGTCCTGCCAAGCTGTGTCTAGCAGAGGAGACGAGCGAGGGGGGATTTCGATCCCCCTTCGCGCGTCATTGGGTTGGTTCGCCGGCCGCGACCCTCGCCGTCCAGTCGTCGAAGGCCAGGATTTCCTGCCGCTGCTCGCCGAGCCCGGTGATGCCGAGGGTCACCACGTCCCCGTTCTGGAGGAAGCGGGGGGGCTTCCGCGCCATCCCGACACCGGGGGGCGTGCCCGTGGTGATGACGTCACCGGGCTCCAGCATCATGAAATGCGAGAGATAGGCGACGATCTGCGCGACGCCGAAGATCATCGTCGATGTCGAGCCCGACTGCATCCGCTCGCCGTTCACGTCGAGCCACAGGTCGAGGGCGGACGGGTCGGGGATCTCGTCCAGGGTCACGAGCCACGGCCCGAGGGGACCGAAGGTCGGGCAGCCCTTGCCCTTGGTCCATGTTCCACCGCGCTCCATTTGAAATTCGCGCTCGGAGACGTCGTTGCAGAGGCACAGGCCCGCCACATAGGACAGGGCCTCGTTGGCATGGACGTAGGAGGCGCGTGCGCCGATGACGATGGCGAGTTCCACCTCCCAATCCGTCTTGGCCGAGCCCTTCGGCAGGATGACGCGGTCGTTGGGTCCTGAGATGCAGGACGGCGCCTTGTTGAAGACGATGGGCTCGGACGGGATGTCCGCACCGATCTCCGCCGCGTGATCGGAATAGTTCAGCCCGATCGCGATGAAGTTGCGGGTGCCGCCGACGCAGGGGCCGAGCCGCGTCTCGGCGGGCAGGAGCGGCAGCGTCTCGGGATCGATGGAACGCAGGCGCTCCAATGACGTCGTGGCGAGGGCCGCGCCGGAAATATCGCGCAGGATGCCCGACAGATCGCGCAACCCGCCCTCGGCATCGATCAAGCCGGGCTTCTCGTCGCCCACATCTCCGTGACGCACCAGTTTCATCGGTTCTCGCTCCGTTTCGATCCGTTGTCCGCCGAAGACATCGGTCTCTCCGCCGCCCCTGGCAAGGTGTCGAGGCCGGACAGGGGGATGTTGCATAATTCAGACATCGCTCGGAAAATCCGTGAGGCTACGCATTTTTCTGCCGGTTGCCGGATACGTAGATCGGACAGTTTAGATATGAACCATTCGTCGTGATGCCTTTCGGTGACACGGGCCGACAATGTAATCGGATGCATAGCCAAAGCAAATCTCAGCTTTCCGAAACGGGCAATACTTTGTATCGTATCGATTGCAAAGACCGGGCAAGAACGGCACTCTTCTGATCAAGATGCGGGCCGGGGATCACGCCGCGGTAAATCCGAGCATCGCAATCAAGGGTCGGGAGCAGGACATGGCTATGAGGATTCGCAATACGGCTCTGGCGGGGATCTCCGCCGCTGTCCTGACCCTGACGGCGGGTGACGCCTTCGCCGGCGCGTTCGGCATCCGCGAACAGAGCACTCTCGCGCAGGGTGAGGCTTTCGCGGGCGCCGCGTCCGGCTCCGGCGGCGTCTCGTCGATGTTCTGGAACCCGGCCACGATCACCATGAACCCCGGCTGGGTCAGCGAGCAGAATCTCACCTTCATCAACTTGTCGTCGAAGATCACCCCGACCGACGGCACTTCCCCGTTATTCGCGCGCCTCGGCGACAGCGGCGACATCGGCCAGGGCGCCGTGATCCCGGCCGGCGCCACCTCCTACCAACTCACCGACCGGCTCTGGATCGGCATCCAGACGGGCGCTCCGTTCGGCCTCGTCACCAAACCCCGCGACGACTGGGCCGGTGAGATCTATGGACGGTCGAGCCGCATCTTCTCGCTCTCGTTCAACCCGACCATCGGCTTCAAGGTCAACGAGTGGCTCTCGATCGCCGCCGGGCCGAACATCGAGTATTTCCGCCTGACCCTCCGCCAGGCCTTCCCGCTCTCGGTCGTCCCTCTCATCGCCCCCAATGCGTCACTCAAGGGCGAATCCTGGGGCGTCGGCTTCACGGCGGGCGTGCTCATCACCCCCTGGGCCGGCACGGCTTTGGGCGTCGGTTACCGCTCGTCCGTGCATCACGACATCGAAGGCGCCTTCGGATTGCCGGGGCCGGCGGCCTTCATGAGCCAGCAGGTCACCGCCAATCTCAACACGCCGGAGAAGCTGAGCGTCGGCCTGACCCAGGCCGTCAGCCCGGTGGCCCGGGTGAATCTCGGTTTCGAATGGGATAATTGGTCGAGGCTCGGCAATATCGGCATCGTCGGCCGCACCACCGGCGGCATCGCGACCACGCTGCCCCTGAACTACAAGGACGGCTACACCTATTCCGTCGGCGGCGAGTACGACTGGTCGCCCGCCCTCACCGTGCGGGCCGGCCTCGCCTACGAGGAGTCGCCGATCGACTTCTCGAACCGCTCGGTTCGGCTGCCCGACAGCGACCGCTTCAACGTTTCGCTCGGCGGCAGTTATCGCTGGAGCGAGAAGCTGACCTTGAACATCGCCTATTCCCACCTCTTCCTCGTGGGCGATTCGAAGCTCCTGGCCGGGCCGGGGCGGGACTACAACGTCCGAAACATCCCCTTCGCGGCCGATACGAGCGGCAGCGCGGACATCGTCTCGGTGGGCTTCCGCTACGTCTTCGGAACGCCATCGGCGCCGGTCGCTCCCGCGCCGCTGGTGCGGAAGTTCTGAGCCGTTGGCGGACCGCCCGTTCCGGGTGGGGTCAGGCGCTTCACGAAGAAGATGCGGTCGTGTCCCGGTGGATAGTCCCGGATGCGGCCGCATTCCTCGAAACCGAGACCCCGGTAGAATTCCGGCGCCTGGAACGTCCAGGTATCGAGCCAGATGCCGGAGAGGCCACGCTTCCCGGCTTCCGCTTCGGCCATGGCCATGACTTGCCGCCCGAGACCGTTGCCGCGCGCGCTACCAAGGGCCAGCAATTCGACGAACAGAAAACCGTAGCCGGTGCGGCCCCATAGGCCTCCAACGATCTCATCCCCGGAATTTCGCACGGTGATGGCTAGAAGCCCCCAATCACCCGGCCCGGCGGCCCCGTCATTGTGAGCGACCAGGGGCGCGAGGATCCCCTCTCGGATGACGCCATCGGGATTCGGCTCCATCCGCAGCGTCCAGCCTGCGCCCTGACTTGACGGAGACTTAGTCACGTCCATCACGCCTTCATGCGGACATAGGTCCCGGGCGCCGGCCCGAGGGAGGCGAGGCCGCCTTCTCCCGGAATCCGGGCAGGCACGCGGGCGGGGGCCTGCTTCTCCAGCCACTCGAACCAGTAGGGCCACCACGACCCCTTGTGTTCGGTCGCCGCGGAGATCCAGTCCTCCAGACGTCCCTTGGCCGCCCCACCGGTCCAGAACCCGTATTTCGGCTTGGAGGGCGGGTTGACCACACCGGCGATGTGACCGGACCCGGCCAGCACGTAATCGACCTTGCCGCCGAATTTCGACGACCCTTCGAACACGGAGATGGCCGGCGCGATGTGATCCTCGCGGGTGGCGAGGTTGAAGATCGGCACCTTCACCTTCTTCAGGTCGAGGCGGACATTGCCGAGGATCATGCGGCCCTGGGCGAGGGTGTTATCGAGGTAGCAGTTGCGCAGGTAGAAGGAATGGTTGGCCGCCGGCATGCGCGTCGCGTCGGCGTTCCAGTAGAGCAGATCGAAGGCGGAAGGCGTCTGCCCTTTCACGTAGTTGTTGACCACGTAGGACCAGATCAGGTCGTTGGGGCGCAGCATGTTGAACGCGGTCGCCATGCCGGAGCCTTCGAGGTAGCCGCGCTTCTTCATGCGGGCCTCGATGCCGCGGATCTGCTCCTCGTCGGCGAAGACCTTGAGGTCGCCGGCATGGGTGAAATCCACCTGCGTCGTCAGGAAGGTGGCGCTCTTGATGCGCTTGTTGCCGGTCGCCGCCTGCATCGCCAGGGTGACGGCGAGGAGCGTGCCGCCGACGCAGTAGCCGGCCGCCGCGACTTCGCTCTCCCCGGTGGCGACCCCGATCGCGTCGATGGCCGCCTCGATGCCCTCGCGCATGTAGCTCTCGAAATCCTTGTCGGCATGGCGCTCGTCGGGATTGACCCACGAGATGCAGAAGACCGTCAGGCCCTGGGACACCATCCAGCCGATCAGGCTTTTCGACGGGTTGAGATCGAGGATGTAGAACTTGTTGATCCAGGGCGGCACGATCAGGAACGGGCGCTTGAGCACCATCTCGGTGGTCGGTGAATACTGGATGAGTTCCATCAGGTCGTTGCGGAACACGACCTCGCCGGGGGAGACCGCGACGTTCACGCCGACCTCGAAACCGGACGGGTCGGTCTGGCGGACGCGCAGCTGGCCCTGCCCGGCCTCGATGTCCTCGGCGAGCATCTTCATGCCGCGCACGAGGTTGGCGCCGTTCTCCTGCAGCGTGTGCCGGATCAGCTCGGGGTTGGTCATCACGAAATTGGAAGGCGAGAGCGCACCCACGATCTGGCGCAGGTAGAACTGAGCCTTGTGCCGCGTATGCTCGTCGATCCCGTCGGCCTCGTCGACGAGCTCTTCCGCCCAGCGGGAGGTGATGAGGTAGCTCTGCTTGATGAAATCGAAGATCGGGTTGGTGGACCATTCCGCGTGTTTGAAGCGGTTGTCCTTCGCCTCGGGCAAGGCCACCGGCGACGCGTCCTCGCCCTGGAGCCGATTCCAGGTCGAGCCCCAGAGGGTGATGAACGAGTCGCTGAGCTTCTTCTGGGCCTCGAGGGTCTTCTGCGGATCGACCATCCAGCGCTCGACGACGGTGCCGAGGGTCTTGACGACGTCGTTGACCTCTTCCGGGGGCTTGGCCAGTTCCGGATCGAGGGGATCGGCCTGGCTGATCGGCTTCATGTAGGCGCTGGCGGTGCGGCTGAACTCCTCGATCAGCAACGTCGCGTTGCGCGACAAGGCGTCGATGTCGGGAAGCGGTGTCGTCCTGTCGGTCGTCACGCGTCGATTTCCCCTCTATTCCGCGGGACGGCCCGGCCGAACCGTCCTCGTTCTCGACAAATTAACGCGGCACCTCGACTTTCCGCCAGGGCGCGGCTTACGTTTCGGGTCATTATGTCAGAGCCATCATCACGGAATCACAGGCGGAGCGGCTTTGCTCCCCGCCTCGCCCTCGTCCTCGGCGGCCTTCTCGCCGCGGGAGGATGCTCCGGCGACCTCAACGCCATGCGCGGCGCCTATACCCTCGCCGGGGGCGGGCCGAAGGATATGAAGGCGCCCGACTTCGTGGTCACATCGCGCAAGACCGATGCCGAGTACCTGCCGGTGGGTGTCGCGGCACCCGCCAGACCCATCCGCGCCCGCACCGCCGAGGGGACAAGGGACCTCGAGAACGATCTGATGGGTGCGCGCGGGCGCAACGAGGCCAAGGGCCGTGCCGCCGAGAATGCCGCCCGCGCCACCGGACAGACGCCGCCCGCACAATAACGGTCGGCGTGCGACGCCCGAGGTGGTAGACAGGCCGACCACGTCAGAGTGATGACAGTTTTGAACGCGCGAATCATGCGATTGGCGCATCGGATCCCGTGAAGCCCATGACCGATTTTCACCGCATCAAGCGCCTGCCCCCTTACGTGTTCGAGCAGGTCAACAAGATCAAGGCCCAGGCGCGGGCCAACGGTGCCGACATCATCGATCTCGGCATGGGCAATCCCGACCTCGATGCCCCGCGCCACGTCATCGCCAAGCTGGTGGAGACGGCCGGCCGGCCGCGCACGGACCGCTACTCCTCCTCGAAGGGCATCGCGGGTCTCCGCCGGGCGCAGGCCAACTACTACAAGCGGCGTTTCGGCGTGAGCCTGAACCCCGACACCCAGGTGGTGGCGACGCTGGGCTCCAAGGAGGGCTTCGCCAACATGGCGCAGGCGATCACCGCGCCGGGCGACGTGGTGCTGGTGCCGAATCCGAGCTACCCGATCCATGCCTTCGGCTTCCTGATGGCGGGCGGCGTGATCCGCTCCGTGCCGGCGGAACCGACCCCGGCCTTCTTCCCCGCCGTCGAGAAGGCGATGCAGCACTCGATCCCCAAGCCCGTGGCGATCGTGGTGTGTTATCCCTCGAACCCGACCGCCTACGTGGCGAGCCTCGATTTCTACCGGGATCTCGTCGCTTTCGCGAAACGCCACGAGATCATCATCCTGTCGGATCTCGCCTATGCCGAGGTCTATTTCGACGGCGAGCCGCCGCCCTCGGTGCTGGAGGTTCCGGGCGCCATCGACTGCACGGTGGAGTTCACCTCGCTCTCGAAGACGTTCTCCATGGCCGGCTGGCGCATGGGCTTCGCGGTGGGCAACGAGCGGTTGCTGGCAGCCCTCACGCGGGTAAAATCCTACCTCGATTACGGGGCGTTCACGCCGATCCAGGTGGCGGCCACCGCCGCCCTCAACGGACCCGAGGATTGCATCGTCGAGATGCGCGCGATCTACAAGAAGCGCCGCGACGCGCTGATCGAGTCGTTCGACAAGACCGGCTGGAAGATCCCCAGTCCGTCGGCTTCGATGTTCGCCTGGGTGCCGATCCCGGAGAAGTATCAGAGCCTCGGTAGCCTCGAATTCTCCAAGCTCCTCCTCGAGAAGTCGGACGTGGCGGTGGCGCCGGGCATCGGCTTCGGCGAACACGGCGACAATTACGTCCGCATCGCCCTGGTGGAGAACGAGCAGCGCATCCGTCAGGCGGCCCGCAACATCCGCCGCTTCTTCGAGACGTCGGATCGCACGCTCCACAACGTCGTGCCGCTGACGAAGGCGGGCTGACGCATCGCCGGCGATGTGGCGGGGAGGAGACAGGTGGCGCCAAAGCGGCCTCGACCCCTCTCCTGTGCTTGTCACGCGCCGTCCCGGTGAGCAGGGTCGCGCCATGTCGCCTGTCACCGAGGATCGTATGCGCGGATTGACCCTGACCGTCGCGCTGCTGCTGGCCGGATCGGCCGGTGCCTGCGCGCCGAACCCGATCGTCGCGCGCGACCCCGTTCCCGCGCCGGAGCCGGGTCTCAGCTATGTCTGCGATTCGCGGCCCTTCGTCCTGAACGCGGTTCGCAGCAACTGCGTACCGGTGGAACGCGAGCCCCAGGTCGTGCTGCGCGCCAGGGGCTGAGCTGCGCGGACACAGCGTCCCATCTACGAAAAAAAGGCCGGAGCATCGCTCCGGCCTTTTCTTTTCGTCGGGCGATCGGCCCTGGTGTCAGCGGACGGCCGGTGCCGGGGCGACGGGCCGCGGCGCTGCGCTCGGATCGTTGGTGGTCATGCCGGGAGTGGACGGCATGGCGGTGCCCGGTGCCATGCGGGCGCCCGGCGCGGTCGCCGTGCCGGTGGTGGCGGGACCTGCCTCCATGCTGTCCCCCTTGCCGACCACACCCGACTTCGAACCGGCGGCGTTCGTGCCATGGCTCTCGGGCGTTCCGGTCTGCGCGAAGGCAGCGCCGGACAGGGCAACGACCAGTGCCGCGGCGGCGGTGGAAATCTTGATGGCGGTCATGGTGGGCTCCTTGCTGAATGCGCTTATCGCGTGCGCTTGTGGGTTAAACGCGGAGATTCCTGGCTGGTTGCCGGTGGGATCGTCGGGCATCCCTCCCGTGCGAGGCCCGCCGGCTTCGAAAAAGTTGCACCTTGGCGCGGCAAGGACACGGACAGGCAACCTCTCATGGGGCATGGTATCGGCATGAGCGGCCGCGGCCGCAAAACCGCGACGGAGCGACCCGTGCAGCATCTTTCGACCTTCGCCGCCGCAGGCCTGATCGGCCTCGGCCTATCCCTCGCCACCGGCGCCGTCGCCCAGACCTCCTATACGGCCTCGCACGGCCCCTACATCCTGCCCACGGACCGGGCGACGGGCCGTCCCGTCCCCGACGATGCGCGCGCGATTCCCGTGCCGAGCGTCATGAATGGCGGCGGGTTCGGCCTCAGCGGCAACAGCTATTTCGAGGATTCGCCGACGGAAGGTCCCCTGAACGGACGCCACCGGCCGCACGAATTCGTCCTGGCTCCGGCGCGTGTCGCGCCCCCCGCCTACGGCCGCTGACCGCTATCTCCCTTCGCCCGGAGGTCGGCTTAGCGATCCACGAGGGCGAATGCGGCGAGGCCTGCGGCATAGGCGACGAGGTTCCAGGGCGAGAAGATCCGCCCGAGCAGCAGCGCGCCGGGAAGCGTCAGTCGGAACGCGTCGAGCTCCGGCGTATGGGTGAGGCGAGACAGCTCCACCAGAAGGGCGATCGCACCGGCGACGAGGAGGATCGTTCGCACGCGCCGGTGCACCAGCAAGGCCGCGACCAGGCCGTAGACCATCGCCGCCCACAGGGCCGAACCGCCGTATTTGACGATCCCCATCGGCAGCCCGAGGGGAACGAAGCGCAGGGTCAGCCCCGCGACGATGATGGCGAGGCTCGCCGCGAGACAGGCCCCCCGCGCCCGGATGCGGCCGATGGGTCGGGAGGTGGTGGCGGGCGTCATGCGGGTCGAGCGTCTCGGATGGTGCGGGTGTCGTAACGGGGCGGAAGTCGGGCGCTGCCGTTTACACCGGGCGGGCGTCTCGGTATCACCCGCGCTCACACGCCGAGCCCCATACCTTCACCACGAGCCGAAACACCAGATGCGCGCCGAGATCGAACAACTCTCGGATGCCGCCAAGCAGTCGATCGGACTGCTGAGGAGGCATCTTTGACTGGGATACCGTCGAGAAACGTCTCGCGGAGCTGAACGCAGCCTCCGAGAACCCCGACCTGTGGAACGATGCGGAGGCGGCGCAGACCGTCATGCGCGACCGCACCCAGCTCGACGACGCGGTGAACGCGATCCGCAAACTCTCCCAGGATCTCGATGACGCCGCGACGCTCATCGAGCTCGGTGAGATGGAAGGCGATCAGGACACCATCCTCGAGGGCGAGAACGGAATCCGCGTCGTCGAGAAGGAGGCCGCGCGCCGCCAGATCGAAACGCTGCTGTCTGGCGAAGCCGACGGGCTCGACACCTATGTCGAAGTCCATGCGGGTGCCGGCGGCACCGAGAGCCAGGACTGGGCCAACATGCTCCAGCGCATGTATAGCCGCTGGGCCGAGCGCCGGAAATACAAGGTCGAGATCGTCGAATGGTCGGATGGCGACGAGGCCGGGATCAAGGGCGCGACGCTCATGGTCAAGGGCCACAACGCCTATGGCTGGCTCAAGACCGAATCCGGCGTGCACCGTCTCGTGCGCATCTCGCCCTACGATTCGAGCGCGCGACGCCATACCAGCTTCGCCTCCGTCCGGGTCTATCCGGTGATCGACGACCGCATCGTCATCGAGATCAAGGAATCCGACTGCCGCATCGACACCTACCGGTCGTCGGGCGCGGGCGGTCAGCACGTGAACACGACGGATTCGGCGGTGCGCATCACCCACAATCCCACCGGGATCGTGGTGGCGTGCCAGCAGGAGCGGTCCCAGCACAAGAACCGGGCCACCGCCTGGAACATGCTGCGGGCCCGCATGTACGAGGCCGAGCTCAAGAAGCGCGAAGAGAAGGCCAACGCCGAGAACGCGGCCAAGACCGATATCGGCTGGGGCCACCAGATCCGAAGCTATGTGCTGCAGCCGTACCAGCTGGTGAAGGACCTGCGCACGGGCACCCAGTCCACCGATCCCGACGAAGTGCTCGACGGCGCCCTCGACCCGTTCATGGAAGCGTCCCTGGCCCAGCGCGTCTATGGCGGCGCCGGCGAGGTCGAGGACATCGAATAGCTCGGCTTCGAGGGAACGGGATCGGATCGGCGGCTGCCATGAACGGAGTGGCGGTCGACGACGATGATCTGACCAAGCGATGGTCCCGGGGGCTAAATCCTCACGCGAAGTAGGTGGACCACATCGCGTTGCGGAACAGCAGTCCCGGATCGTAGCGGCGCTTCGCGGCGATGAACTCAGCCAGACGCGGATAACCCGCAGCGATTTGGTCTCTGCGGGCGTGAAGCCGGTAGGGCAGGTAGAACGTGCCACCGAGCCCCACCACCCGATCGATCAACTGCTCCGTGACCTGCATCATGTCGACCTCGCCCACCGGCGAGGCCTCCTGAGAGAAGGACATGACGGCGGCAATCCGGGGGGAGGGTGCATAGGCCATCACTGCGACCGGGTCGGCACCGACATACCGGAGGGTCAGGTTCAGGAATTCGGCCCTGGCTTTCGGGATGATGGCGCGACAGGCCTCGAGGAAATCATCGAACCGCTCGGGCGGCACGAAATATTCATGCAGGATGTCGGTGCGCCGCATGTCGGTGTTGGCGAGATTGGAGACGGGCTCGTTCATCAGCGAGTTGCGCGTGGCGATCCCGGAGCCGAGCGCCGGGTTCAGACGCGTCTCGGCCAACCAGCGGGCGTGTTTGGCCGTCTCGTTGCCGATCTGCGCCCGGTAGATGTCTCGCGACACGGTGTTGAGGAAGCCTCCGCTGACCGCAGCCGGCAACGTCGCCGGCTGTTTATCAAGGGGGCGGTAGACCGTCAGCAGAGCGTCGCGAAAGAAGCTTTTCCGGGCCACAGACATCCGGCCGTAGGCCATTCTCGTCTGGGGATCGCCCTCGACAGCCTCCATGAAGGCTTGCGCGAACCGCCCCGCCTCCATGCGCTGCACCACGGGAACGAGGACAAGGTTCGGCGTCACCGCGATGTCGAGATCGATCAGGATGCCGAACAGGCCATAGCCGCCCATTGCAAGGCCGAACAGCTCGGCGTTCTCCGCCGGCGAACAGGTCACAAGGGTGCCGTCCACGAGAAGCAGGCGCAGGGACCGGACAGTGGAGCCGAACGGTCCATGGGGCGCCGGCCAGCCATGGGCATTGACGCAGAAGGTGCTGCCGACCGCAAAATCGTGGTTCGATTGCATCACGGCAGGCGAGAGTCCAAGTGGGTCGAGCCTTCGGATCACCTGGGACCAACGTGTTCCCGCCGAGACCCGACAGGTGAGGGTAGCGGAGTCGACCTCAGGCTGATCCCCCGTGAGAGTCACCGCCAAGCCATCTCGAGGGATGCTCTGGCCGCCCATGGAATGGCGCGCGGCACTGGCACATACCGGCCTTCCTTCCGCCGCTGCCGCTTTCAGCTCTACCCGCAGGGTCTCGAGCAGAACGGTCGACCCCCGACCTCCGAGCGTCAGGTGGCGGAGGACGGGCGTCGGATTCAGGCGGCTGGCATCGTTGAGCACGGTCCGGCGCTCGGCGCCGTAGACGACGGAGGGAAAGGCGCAGCCGAGGGAGAGGAGCGCTCCGCCTTTGAGGACAGCGCGCCGGGAAAAACCGTCTTTCGGCATCGCGTCCACACGAAGTCCCGCCCGCCGAGCGATCGCGCATCATGCCCGCGCTTGGCAAGGCAGCTATTCAGTGACCGAGCATGCGGGCAAGTGGCCCAGCGCACAACGCAGGATGGCGAGCGATCTACGCTACTCTGCCGAACGGACTGGATTGCCTGACAGTGCGACGACCGTCGTACTCATCCGACGATCGGCGGCGGTTCAGGGGCGGTATCCGACGGCGCGGTCGAGCGCGCCTCCCTCGCTGGGCCACGCTGCCTGAAGATCGGCGGACACTCTGAGGAACCGTTGCGGGTCCACGGGCTCGCCGTCGATGCGGGTCTCGTAATGCAGATGGCTTCCCGTCGAGCGGCCGGTGGAGCCGACGCGGCCCACAGGTGCGCCGGCATCGATCCACTGGCCGGGGGTGACCGCGAACGAGGACAGGTGGGCGTAGCGGGTGGCGAGGCCGTTGCCGTGGTCGACCTCCACCATGTTGCCGTAGCCGCCGTTGTAATCGGCCACCGTCACCCGCCCGGCCGCCGTGGCGCGGGCGCTTTCCCCGAACTCGGCCTTCATGTCGAGGCCGGTATGCAAAGCGAGCCCGCGTGTGAACGGATCGAGGCGAGGGCCGAACCCGCTCGACAGGCTGTAATCCCCGGACAGGGGCCGCCGGAGGGGGAGGGCGGAGGCGATGCGTCGCAGACGCGCTTCCTCGTCAAAGGCCCGCTGGACCTGTCCCACCGCGATGCCGAACGGATCGGTGGCGAGGGGCACGAGCGGCCCGCCGATCCCGGCTTCGCGCTGGCGTTCGAAACGCTGCGGATCGAGGCCGACCCGGACGACGATGTCACGCAGGCGCTGGGCGCCACGGATCGCGCGCACGCCCAACCCGTCGAGGGTCCGGATCTGGTGCGCGCCCAGACGATCGAGGCGCTGTTCCAGCCCTGCCAGAGTCTGCTCGGTCTCCCGCATGGATTGCCGGCCGGGTGCGCCGTCGCGCGAGCGCAATTCGAAGGCGTCAGGCGTCGGAAAGGGTTTTGGCGTCGGCTTGGCCGGAGATCTGGCGACGGGATCAGGGATGGGGCTCGCGTAACCGAGCGCCCCGGTCTCGGCGGGTTCATCCGCCGCGATCCGGTCGGCCATCGCGGTGGCGCGCGCCGGGTCGCTGGCGAGACGCGAAAGCTGGGCCTGTCGCGTCTCCATCGCGGCCTGACGCTGGGACAGATCGGCCACCCGCGCCGCCAACCCCTCGCGCGCGGCGAGATGCTCCATCGTCGCCCGGTCGAGCTGCAGCCGGAGGGCGCCGATCCGCTCCTCATAGGCATATTGCAGGGCGGTCTGCTGGGATACGAAGCGGGCCAGGACCTCGTCGTGGAACACGAGGTACCATGTGGCGGCGCCGGCCCAGAGCGTGGCGATCGCGAGACCACCGATCAGGGCCGGGACGAGGCGCCGTCCGCCGTCCGGCAGGCGCATCCCTCCGGTGATGGGAAACGAGAGACGCATCCGGGCCAACCCCACTCCAACTCCCGTCATTGGAGGGGATCAGGGTTAACGAAGCGCAAAATCGCGCGCGGGACGCGCGGCAGCTTCCTTACGCGAGGGCACGCGCCGCGGCGAGCACCTCCTCCGCATGGCCGGGCACCTTCACCTTCGACCAGATGCGCGCGATGCGCCCCTCGCGGTCGATGAGCACGGTGGTGCGCTCCACCCCCATGTACTTGCGGCCGTACATGCTCTTCTCCACCCAGACGCCGTAGGCTTCGAGCATCGCCTTGCTCTCGTCGGAGGCGAGGGGGAAGGTCAGATCGTACTTCGCCCGAAACTTGTCGTGGCTCTTCACCGTATCCGGGGAGACGCCCACCACCACGGCATCCGCTTCCCCGAAGGCGGTGCCGAGGGCGTTGAAGCCTTGCGCCTCCAGGGTGCAACCGCTGGTATCGTCCTTCGGGTAGAAGTAGAGTGCGACCTTGCGACCCTTGAGCGCGCCGAGGCTGATTTCCTCACCGCCCGCGCCCGGTAATGTGAAGGCGGGAGCGTGATCTCCGGTGTCGAGAGGCATGATGCCTTCCTTTCGGCCGATTGATAGTGTGCCACAAGAGGCGTTGATCGAGGGGTGCAGGCAGCCCCTCGGCTGAGGACCAAAAGATTGCCGGGTCAAGGCAACCCCGAATCTCGGACACCCGCTCGATAGCGTGAGCGGCCCGTCCGATCCAGCGGCTCAAGGATCGATGAACCAGGACACGGCCAGAGGTTTGCGACGGGGCGGGTCGCCCCGGCGGCGGCGCCCGCTGCTATGGTGCTCGCTCGTTCTCATGGTCGCCCTGACGCTCGCCGTGTCCGGCGTGGTCTGGCGTCTGACCAACGGTCCCCTGCGCATCGACGGCATGTCCGAGCGCGTGGCCTCGGCCATTGCGGGCAGCATCGGCCCCGGCTGGCGGGTGGACCTGCGCGACAGCACCATCGAGCTCGATTCCGAGAATTCCCTGGCGCTTCAGGTCGCCGGCCTCGACATCCACAACCCCGACGGCGCCCTCGTCCTGCGCGCTCCCATGGCGGTGGTGAGCCTGGATACCTGGGGCCTGCTGCGCCTCGCGGTCCAGCCGAGGGCAATCGAGTTCCGCGACCTGCAGATGACCGCCCTCGTCCACCGGGACGGGTCCATCGCCTTCGCCGCTTCCGATCCCGCCCGTGCGGCGGCGGAACCCCACACCCTGCCCAGCGTCGACAACGCCCGGGGAACCTCGTCGCCGATCTCGGCCGCCATTGCCTCGATCTTCGGCATCGTCCTCGATCCCGCCGGTGTGGTCGGCGCCCTCGACCGGGCGCGGATCACCAATGGCCGCCTGACCCTGATCGACGACGACGCCCGCCAGCGCGGCGTGTTCGAGCACGTGAACGGGCTGTTCCGACGCGACGCGGCGCGGGATTCCCGCGTGTTCGAACTGCGCATCGACGGCCCCCACGGGGAATGGCGCTTCGGCGGCGACCTGCATGAGGGCGGCGACGGAAAGCGCAACGGCATCATCACCCTGGACGACCTGCCGGTCACCGATCTGCTCCTCCTCTCCGGCCAATCGAAACTGCCGATCGAGACCGACCTGAAGGTGTCGGCCAAGGCGGAGGTCGGCCTCGACAACGGCCGGGTCGAGACCCTGAAAGCGACGGTGAAGACCAGCGACGGCAATTTCCTCATCGAGGAGAAGGACTTCAACCCGGTCACGATCGAGAGCCTGACCGCCTCGGTCAGCTGGGACGAGGCCCGGCGGATCCTGAACCTCGACGGCATCGACTATCTGGGAGCCGGCAACGCGGTGCATCTCGCCGGCGTCTGGACCGCGAGCCCGGTGGGCGGCCCCACGGCCTGGACCCTGGCCCTCGCGGGCAAGGACGCGGTCCTGCGCGGCGCCGCGAGGACGGACAAGCCGGTCAAGCTCGATTCCCTTTCGGCCCATGTCACGGGGCGCGACGGCGGCCTCTCCATCGACGAGTTCACCGTAGCCGGTGCCGGGGGAGCCACCGGCCGGGTCACCGGCACGGTGGACACCAATGCCGACGAGGGCGGCCTGACCCTCAACATCACCGCGGCCCATACCGACGGGCGCATGGCCCTGCGCCTGTGGCCGGAGCATATCGCTCCTCCCGCCCGCGAGTACCTCGTAGACAACCTCCAGGGCGGCCTCGTCGACAAGGTCGACATCACCGTGGACATGAGCGGCAGCGAACTCGCCGCCGCCACGCGCGGCGAGCCGATGCCGGACAGCGCCATCCATATCGACTTCGCCGTCTCCAACGCGACGCTGGCGGTGAGCGAGGGCGCTCCTCCCTTGAGCCGCGGCCGTGTGACGGGAACGATCACCGGCCTCACCACGAACATCCGTGGCGTCACCGCCGACGTCAGGATGCCGGACGACCGGACGCTCTCCATCACGGACGGGTCCTTCGTGATCCCGAAGATCACGCCGGAGACCGTCATCGCCCAGATCGGCCTCAAGCTCGGCGGCGGGGCGGATGCGCTCGTCGCCCTGCTTCAGACGAAGATGTTCAAGAACCTCACCGGGGTCGAGATCGACCCGGCCTCGGTCAAGGGGAATGCGGACCTACGGATCGACTTCCCGCTCAACCTCAAGCGCATCCCCGAACTGCCCGATCTGCCCGTGAGTCTCACCGGAACCCTGAGCGACCTCGCCGTTGAGAAGGCCTTCGGCAAGGAGAAGCTCGAGAACGGCCGCTTCGCCGTCTCCTACGAGCGCGGCGGCTTCACCCTCAAGGGCGACGGCCGGGTGCTCGGCTCGCCGCTCACCCTCGAGCTGCGCCAGCCGAAGGCGGGTGCGCCCGGCGAGGTCAACGCGACGCTCCTCCTCGACGAGGCCCTGCGGGCGAGGCGGGGCCTGCCGGTGGCGCCGCAGCTCGCCGGACCGATTCCGTTGAAGATCAACCTCGCCATCGGAAAGGGCAGCCCGGCACGCTCCCCCATCCGCATGGAGGCGGACCTGTCCCGGGCCTCCATCGACGGCCTGATCCCCGGCTTCGTCAAACCCGCCGGCAAGCCGGGGCGCCTGGGCTTCGTCATGACCGAGGTCAGCCCCGGCGGGGCGATGGACCTGCGCGACATCGTCCTCGATGCCGGCAGCGCCAGCGCACGCGGCACGGCGGCGATCAATGGCGACGGACAATTCGACCGGGCCGACCTCTCGAGCTTCAAGCTGTCGCCCGGCGACGACATGCGCATCCAGATCGACCGCAGCGGCAGCCTCTACAAGGTGGCCGTGAAGGGAGCCGTGGCCGATGCGCGGCCCTTCCTGAAGTCGCTCGGAGGACCGGAGGGCAAGGCCGCCAAGGAGAGCGGCCGCGACCCGTCCAAGGAGATCGAGGCCGACATCAATTTGGGCATCATCACCGGTTTCAACGGCGAGGCGCTGACCGGCGCCAGCGCGAAGCTCTCGATGAAGGGCAAGGATTTCCGCTCGGGCCGTCTCCAGGGCCGCTTCAACGGTGCCGGATTCTCGGCGGTGGTGTCCCGCTCGGGGCGCGGCGATCCTTCGATCAACATCGAGACCACCGATGCCGGCGCGACCCTTCGCTTCGTCGACATCTACAAGCGCATGTATGGCGGACGGCTCGTTCTCGGCAGTTCCCTCGGCGACGGGCCGCAGACCGGCGTTGTCCAGATCCGCGACTTCGTGCTGCGCAACGAACCGGCCCTGTCGAGCATCATGGCGCAGGGTCCGGCGACCAGCGAAGTCGTCGATGCCAAGGGCCGCAAGCAGATCATCCAGAACGCCGGCAACGATGTGAGCTTCGACCGCCTGCGGGCGAACTTCACCCGGATCGGCAGCCGCGTCGATTTCACCGACGCCGCCATCTCCAACGCCGCCATGGGCTTCACCATGAGCGGCTACCTCGACACGGCCAAAGAACGCGCCGACATCAACGGCACCTTCGTCCCCCTCTACGGCCTCAACAACGTCGTCTCGCGACTGCCGCTGTTCGGTCAGCTTCTGGGAGGGGGCAACAACGAAGGCCTGTTCGCCCTGAATTTCCGGGTCTCGGGCCGATTGTCGAAGCCGGATGTGAGCGTGAACCCGCTCTCCGTGCTGGCGCCCGGCATCCTGCGCCGCCTGTTCAGCGCCGGCGGCAATGACGGCCTGCCCGGCGCGACGTCCGCCGGAGAGACCGAACGCTGAGGCGCCGGCTGTCTTCCCCCGCGAAGGGGGAAGGAGATGCGCTGGGCTCTCAAAGCCCGCGATCGCGCCATGGCCGATCGAGGTTCCGCCCCCGTCGCCTCACTCCACCCTGAGAAGCACGTGCTTCTTGCGGCCGAAGGATAGCTTCACCACGCCATCCTGGCCGAGATCGGCCAGCGTCAGCACGGCCTTCTCGTCGGTGATCTGGACGTCGTTGACCCGCAACCCGCCGCTCTTGATCTGGCGCCGCGCCTCGCTGGTGGAGGGAACGAGCCTGGCGTGGTCGGGGCCGAAGGCCGAGAGCACGCCGAGACCGGCTTCCAGGGCCGAGCGTGCGACGCTGACGCTCGGCAGGTCCTGCGCCACGCTGCCCTCGACGAAGGTCTTTCGCGCGGTCTCGGTGGCGGCGTCCGCGGCCTCGCGGCCGTGCATGAGGGCGGTCGCCTCGGTGGCGAGCACCTTCTTGGCCTCGTTGATCTCGGCGCCCTGGAGCGCGGCGAGCCGGGCGATCTCGTCCATGGGCAGCAGGGTGAACAGCTTGAGGAAGCGCGCCACGTCGGCATCCTCGGTGTTGCGCCAGAACTGCCAGTAATCGTAGGGACTCAGCATGTCGGGGTTGAGCCAGACGGCGCCGGCCGCCGTCTTGCCCATCTTGGCGCCGGACGATGTGGTCAGCAGCGGTGTGGTGAGGGCGAAGAGCTGCTTGGTGCCCATGCGGCGGCCGAGATCGAGGCCGTTGACGATGTTGCCCCACTGGTCGGAGCCGCCCATCTGCAGGGTGACGTCGTAGCGGCGGTTCAGCTCCACGTAATCGTAGGCCTGGAGCAGCATGTAGTTGAATTCGAGGAACGACAATTCCTGCTCGCGCTCCAGGCGCAGGCGCACGCTGTCGAACGACATCATCCGGTTGATGGAGAAGTGCCGGCCGACGTCGCGCAGGAAATCGAGGTAGTTGATGCCCGACAGCCATTCGGCATTGTCGACCATGAAGGCGTCCGCGGAATCCGGACCGCCGAATTTCAGGAATTTCGCGAAGACCTGGGCGATCCCGATCTTGTTGGCCTCGATGTCGGCGGCGGTCAGAACCTTGCGGCTCTCGTCGCGCCCCGTCGGATCGCCGATGCGGGTGGTGCCGCCGCCCATGAGCACGATCGGCCGGTGACCCGTGGCCTGGAGCCAGTGCAGCATCATGATCTGCACCAGCGAGCCGACATGGAGAGAGGCGGCGGTGCAGTCGAACCCGATATAGGCGGTGATCCGGTCCTTGCTCAGCACGCCATCGAGACCGGCGAGGTCCGAGCATTGGTGAATGAAGCCGCGTTCCTGAAGCGTGCGCAGGAAATCGGATTTCGGCACGAAGGGCTCGGCGGCAGGGGTCGGAGCGGAGGACATGCGAGGTTCCGGATTCGATAGGTCGCGATGCGGGACAGGACAAATGCCCCCGTGATAGCACCGCACGGTGATGCGCCGGCTCTTAGCAGGGCTGGCACGGGAAGGCACGGGGCGTAGACGGCATGACCATGATGCGGGCGATCGGCCTGATGAGCGGCACCTCCCTCGACGGGGTCGATGTCGCCCTGATCGAGACCGACGGCGAGGACGTGAAGGTCGTGCGCAGCCCCAACGGCTACCTCGAACCCCTCGGCCCCACCGGCTATCGCGGCTACTCGGACGAGGATCGCGAGCTGCTCCGCCGGGCGCTGTCCGATTCCGAGGCCGTCGTCGCCCGCGAGGACCGGCCCGGCTGCCTGCCCGAGGCGGAGGCTTTCGTCACCGCCGCCCATGCGGAAGCCGTGGAAGCCTTCCTTGCCGATAACGGATTGAACGCCGCCGCTATCGACGTGATCGGCTTCCACGGCCAGACCGTGGTCCACCGCCCCGACCAGCGCATGAGTGTCCAGATCGGCGATGGGGCGGCCCTGAGCCGTCGCCTCGGGATTCCGGTGGTGTCGGACCTGCGTCACGCCGACATCGCCGCAGGCGGGCAGGGCGCGCCCCTGGTACCGGTCTTCCACAAGGCGCTGGCCAAGGCCGCCGGGTTCGAGGGGGCGCTGGGCATCCTCAATATCGGCGGCGTCGCCAACGCGACCCTCATCGCCTCGAACGGCGATGTCATCGCCTTCGATACCGGCCCGGGCAATGCGCTGATCGACGACTGGATGCGCGAGCGCACCGGCCGACCCCTGGACGACGGCGGGCGCACGGCGGCGCGGGGACGGCCCGACGAGCCGCTCCTTGCCTGGCTCCTGACCCATCCGTTCTTCTTCCGCCGGCCGCCGAAATCGCTGGACCGCAACTGGTTCTCGCACAAGCTCGCCGGCCAGCTCTCCACCGAGGACGGGGCGGCGACGCTCACCGCCTTCACCGCCCGCGCGGTGGCACGCGCCCTCGACCACGCGCCGGAGATCCCCACCCGCTGGATCGTGGCCGGCGGCGGCGCCCGCAACGGCGAGCTGGTGCGGCTGCTCAACTACCACCTGCGCGCCGAGATCACGACGGCGGACGCCATCGGCTGGTCCTCGGCCTATCTCGAAGCCCAGGCCTTCGCGCATCTCGCCGTGCGCTCGCTGAAGGGCCTGCCCATCACCTTCCCGTCGACCACGGGCGTGCGGGAGGCGATGACCGGCGGGGTGCTGGCGCGGCCGGAGGCGTGAGCCCGGCGCTTTGCCCTCAGCCGAAACCCGCGCTAGAGCGTCCCACACCATGTCGCACAACACCTTCGGCCATCTCTTCCGCGTGACCACCTTCGGCGAAAGCCACGGGGTGGCCCTCGGCTGCGTGGTGGATGGCTGCCCGCCCGGAATTCCCATCGCGGCGGCCGACATCCAGGCGGAGCTCGACCGGAGGAAGCCGGGACAGTCGCGCTTCACCACCCAGCGCCGGGAGCCCGACCAGGTCCGCATCCTGTCGGGGGTGTTTTCCGACGACCGCACCGGCGGCGTCCAGCTCACCACCGGCACGCCGATCGCCCTGGAGATCGAGAACACCGACCAGCGCTCGAAGGATTACTCCGAGATCCGCGACAGCTATCGGCCGGGCCACGCCGACTACGCCTACGACGCAAAATACGGCATCCGCGATTATCGCGGGGGCGGGCGCTCCTCGGCCCGCGAGACCGCCGCCCGCGTCGCCGCAGGCGCTATCGCGCGCCGGGTCCTACCGGCCGAGATCGTCATCCGGGCCGCCCTGGTTCAGATGGGGCCGCATGCGGTCGACCGGTCGCGCTGGGATTGGGACGAGGTGGCGCGCAACCCGTTCTTCTGCCCCGATCCCGAGACGGCGCGGTTCTACGAAGGGTATCTCGACGGTATCCGCAAGGACGGCTCCTCCATCGGCGCCGTCATCGAAGTCGTCGCCGAAGGCGTGCCGCCCGGCCTTGGAGCGCCGATCTACGGCAAGCTCGACGCGGACCTCGCCGCCGCGATGATGTCGATCAACGCGGTCAAGGGCGTCGAGATCGGCGACGGCTTCGCCTCGGCGGCGTTGCGCGGCGAGGAAAATGCCGACGAGATGCGCTCGGGCAATGCGGGCGCGCCGACCTTCCTCGCCAACCATGCGGGCGGCGTCCTCGGCGGCATCTCCACCGGCCAGCCGCTGATCTGCCGTTTCGCGGTCAAGCCGACCTCCTCGATCCTGACCCCGCGCATGAGCGTGACGGCCGACAACCGCGACGTCGACCTCGTCACCAAGGGCCGCCACGACCCCTGCGTTGGCATCCGCGCCGTCCCCGTCGCCGAAGCGATGATGGCGTGTGTGCTCGCGGATCACTATCTGCGTCATCGGGGGCAGGTCGGGACGCGGGGGTGACCCGACGAACTGCAGCCCATCCGCTCAGAGACTTTCAAGAGACATCCCGTGCCCCATACCCACGTCACGCAGGCCATCGAGGCCTATGCCCGCGGCGAGATCGTCGTCGTCACCGATGACGACGATCGCGAGAACGAGGGCGACCTCGTCGTCGCGGCCTCCCTCTGCACGCCGGAGAAGATGGCCTTCATCGTCCGCAACACCTGCGGCATCGTCTGTGCGCCGCTGACCCGCGCCGAAGCGCGGCGCCTGCGCCTCGACCCGATGGTGGCCTCCAACGACGCGCCGCTGGGCACCGCCTTCACCGTCACGGTGGATGTGAAGCACGGGCTCACCACCGGCATCTCGGCCGAGCAGCGTTGCAATACGGTGCGGGCGCTGGCCAACGGCAATATGGGCGAATCCGACTTCGTCCGTCCCGGCCACGTCTTCCCGCTCATCGCCAAGGATGGCGGCGTCCTCATGCGCTCCGGACACACGGAAGCGGCCGTCGACCTGTGCAAGCTCGCCGGGCTGCCGCCCGTGGGCGTCATCTGCGAACTCGCCAATGACGACGGCACGGTGATGAAGGGACCGCAGATCACGGCCTTCTCGGAATTGCATGGCCTGAAGCGGGTGTCGGTGGCCGATCTCATCGCCTACCGCCAGGCCCGCGAGAAGCTGGTGGAGCGGGTCGGGACCTTCCCGGTCAAGAGCGAGGTCGGCGACCTCACCGGCTTCGCCTACACGACCCCGTTCGAGACGGTTCAGCAATTCGCCTTCGTCCACGGCGATATCGGCGACGGCCGGGACGTGCTGGTGCGCCTGCACCGCTCCAACGTGGTCGCCGACGTGATCGGCGGCGGCAAGTCGATCGATTGCGTCCTGCGCCGTTTCGCCAAGGAGGGACGCGGCGTCCTCGTCTACCTGCGCGACGGAACGGCCGGCGTGCCGCTCTCCTCATATGCGGAGGAGGGGGCGGAGGCCCAGCGCGTGCGGCAATGGCGCGAGGTCGGGCTCGGCGCCCAGATCCTGCGCGACCTTGGCATCGTCTCGATCCGTAACCTCGCGACCTCGTCCCGCTCCTATGTCGGCCTCTCGGGCTTCGGCATCGATCTGCTCGGCGACGTGCCGCTGGAAGGGTGAGGCCTCCTCACCGCCCCATCAGGGCATCCATATGGGCGGTGACGGACCGGGCGAGACCGTCCAAGCTGTAGCCGCCCTCCAGCACCGAGACGATCCGGCCGCCGGCATGCCTGTCGGCGATCTCCATGAGCTTCCGGGTGGCCCAGCCGAAATCGGCCTCGTCGAGTTCGACGCTGGCCAGCGGATCGAGGCGATGGGCATCGAACCCGGCCGAGATCACGATCAGGTCGGGGGCGAAGGCGGAGAGGCGGGAAAGAACCCCCTTCTCGAATTTCTCGCGAAAAATCCCGCTGTCGTCTCCGGCCCGCAGGGGCACGTTGACGATCGTGTCGTGGGTGCCGCGCTCGCCCACGGCGCCCGTGCCGGGAAACAGCGGCATCTCGTGGGTCGAGGCGTACATCACCGCCGCATCGTCCCAGAAGATGTCCTGCGAGCCGTTGCCGTGGTGAACGTCCCAATCCACCAGCGCCACGCGGCTGGCTCCGTGGCGTTCCCTTGCATGGCGGACGGCGATGGCGGCGGAGTTGAACAGGCAGAAACCCATCGCCTGCATACGCTCGGCATGGTGGCCCGGCGGCCGCATGGCCACGAAGGCGTTGGAGCAGGCCCCGCTCATCACCGCATCCACGGCATGGACCGCGCCGCCGACACCGCGCAGGGCGGCGTCGAGGGTGCCCGGCGACATCAGCGTATCCGAATCGATCTGGACGTAGCCCGACCGCGGGGAGGCCGCGATGATCGCCTCCACATAGGGAACGGGATGGGCCAGGGCGACGGTCTCCGTCTCCGCGCGGGGCGCCGATTCGCGCAGCAGACCGCAGAACCGCTCCTTCTCCAGTGCGGCCTCCACGGCCCGGATCCGGTCCGCCCGCTCCGGGTGCCCCTCGGGCATCTGGTGATCCAGAGCGGAGGGGTGGCTCACGTACAGGGTCGTCACGCTCATCCCTCCGAACGATCCTCGTCGTCCCACCCGAGCCGACTGTGCTTTGCGCACAACATACGATGCAATTACGCCACGGTTCAGGGCAGCGAGATTACGCGCGGGCAAGTCTGCGAGTTAGATGGCGACATAATCCATCAACCACATTCTTCGAAGCCCTCCGGCCTCGAGACAGGCACCCTATCCCATGTCGTCCATGCCCTGGTCGTTCAGCCCGTCAGATCGGAACATCCTGCGCCGCTCCCTCGGCGGCGCGACGATCCTGTCCGCCCTCGCCCTCGGCGCCTGCAACACGCAGACGGCGACCGCACCGCTCAGCCCGCCGATCGCACATACGGCCTTGACCCAACCCGCCGCCCTCACCGGGGAGGCCCGCGACAAGGAGTGGTTGAAACAGGCGCCGCAGGGGGCGGTCGATCCCAAGATCGCCCGCACCACCGTCGACTACAAGACCAACGAGCCCCCCGGCACCGTCATCGTCGTGACGAAGGAGCGCCGCCTCTATTACGTGCTGCCGGACGGCAAGGCCGTGCGCTACCCCGTGGCCGTGGGCCATGCGGGCATGGCCTGGGCCGGGACCGCCAATGTCGACCGCAAGGGCGAGTGGCCGGATTGGAACCCTCCGCCGGAGATGATTGCCCGCCGGCCGGAACTGCCCAAGCGCCTGGAAGGCGGCCCCACCAGCCCGATCGGAGCCCGCGCACTCTACCTCGCCGAGGGCAAGAAGGACACGCTGTTCCGCATCCACGGCACCAACGAGCCGGAGAAGATCGGCCAGGCCGTATCCTCGGGCTGCATCCGCATGCTCAACGCGGACGTGGTCGATCTCTACGAGCGCGTTCCGATCGGCGCCAAGGTCGTGGTCCGCTGAGGCGGCACCGGTTTCCCGGCTCCGCCGCCGAAACGGCGGAGCCGAAATCCGGTTATACGATTCGGAAAGGCTCATTCGTGAGCAGGCTTTAACCTGAACGTTGATTCAGATTTGGCCGTTAACGTCTTGAACGGGTGCCTCCTGCATAGTCATCGACATGCAGAAACACAGACCGGCGCAAATAAAGCCGGGGAGGCACCAACCAATGATCAACCATTCGCTTCAGCTTTTCTGTAACCGTGTCGTCGCCGCCGGCCTCATCACCGCCGCCGACGTTGAGATCCTCGGCCGCGACATCCTCCCGGACGGCATTTCGCACGCGGACGAAGCCGACATGCTCATCGCCCTCGACCGGGCGGTGCCGCGGAGCGACGCTTCCTTTGCCGACCTCGTCAGCGCCGCCGTGGTGAACTTCGCCGTCTGGGGCGAGCGCCCCACCGGCTACGTCGATCTCGAGATCGCCCGCTGGCTCGTCGGCTCCCTGCGCAGCGATGCCGGACCGACCCCGCTTGCCGCCCGCATCGCCTTCGAGATCGTGCGTGAGGCCGAGACCAGCCACGAGATCCTCGTGGCCTTCGCCATCGGCAGCGCACACCGGCGCGTCCAGGTGGAAAATGCGGCCTCGGCCCCCGTCGCCGAACTGCTCGACGCCGCCTGACATCGAGCTGTCGGAACGGGTCCGCCGGGCGGACCACGCGCTCCATCGGGCCGAGGAGGAGGGGCGCACCCGCTGCGCCGCCGGGTGGCCGCCATCCCCATGATTTTGAATACACACGCGCCCTGTCGCAGCGCATGAACAATCCTTCATTGGCCCAGCTTTGCGAAGCCGCACAACTGCTTTAACGGGAACGAGCTTGAGCGCGACGGCGCTCGTGACCTTTCCTGCTTCACCAGAGTGCCTGGACCGATGTTCGAGAAAATCCTGATTGCGAACCGCGGCGAGATTGCGTGCCGCATCATCAAGACCGCGCGCAGGATGGGTATCAAGACGGTCGCCGTCTATTCCGATGCCGACCGGGACGCCGTGCATGTGGCGATGGCCGACGAGGCGGTGCATATCGGCCCCGCTCCGGCCGCCCAGTCCTACCTGATCATCGACAAGATCATTGAGGCCTGCAAGCAGACGGGCGCCCAGGCCGTCCATCCGGGCTACGGCTTCCTGTCCGAGCGCGAGGCGTTCCCGCGGGCGCTCGCCGAGGCCGGCATCGTCTTCATCGGCCCCAATCCCGGCGCCATCGCCGCCATGGGCGACAAGATCGAATCGAAGAAGGCGGCATCGGCCGCCAACGTCTCCACCGTGCCGGGCTTCCTCGGCGTCATCGAGAGCCCCGAACACGCGGTCACCATCGCCGACGAGATCGGCTACCCGGTGATGATTAAGGCGTCGGCCGGCGGCGGCGGCAAGGGCATGCGCATCGCCTACTCGTCCGACGAGGTCGCGGAGGGCTTCGCCCGCGCCAAGTCCGAGGCCGCCTCCTCGTTCGGCGACGATCGCGTGTTCGTGGAGAAGTTCATCACCGACCCGCGCCACATCGAGATCCAGGTGATCGGCGACAAGCACGGCAACGTGATCTATCTCGGCGAGCGCGAATGCTCGATCCAGCGCCGCAACCAGAAGGTCATCGAGGAGGCGCCGTCGCCGCTCCTCGACGAGGCGACCCGGAAGAAGATGGGCGAACAGGCCGTGGCG
Organism: Methylobacterium sp. E-045; assembly: GCF_022829685.1. GTDB lineage: Bacteria > Pseudomonadota > Alphaproteobacteria > Rhizobiales > Beijerinckiaceae > Methylobacterium. The sequence continues at coordinate 24,796 of NZ_JAKSYE010000125.1, read as the reverse complement.
CTGGCCAAGGCCGTCTCCTACGATTCCGCCGGCACCGTCGAGTTCGTGGCCGGCCAGGACAAGTCGTTCTACTTCCTCGAGATGAACACCCGTCTCCAGGTCGAGCATCCGGTCACCGAGATGATCACCGGCCTCGATCTCGTGGAGTTGATGATCCGCTCGGCCTACGGCGAGGCGCTGCCGCTGACCCAGGATCAGGTGACGCTCAACGGCTGGGCCGTGGAGAGCCGCGTCTATGCCGAGGACCCGACCCGCAACTTCCTGCCCTCCATCGGCCGCCTCACCACCTACCAGCCGCCGGAGGAAGGGCCGTTCGGCTCGGCCATCGTGCGCAACGATACCGGCGTGGAGGAGGGCGGCGAGATCGCGATCCACTACGATCCGATGATCGCCAAGCTGGTGACTTGGGCGCCCACCCGCGCCGAGGCGATCGAATCGCAGGGCGAGGCGCTGGACGCCTTCGCCATCGACGGCATCCGCCACAACATCCCGTTCCTGTCGGCCCTGATGGCGCATCCGCGCTGGCGTTCGGGCAACATCTCCACCGGCTTCATCGCCGAGGAGTTCCCGGAAGGTTTCACGGCGCCTGAGCCGGCGGGCGAGATCGCCCAGCGCATGGCGGCGGCGGCGGCGGCCATCGACCACAAGCTCAACACCCGCAAGCGCGGCATCTCCGGCCAGATGCGTGATCCGGCCCTGCTCCATTTCGAGCGCGACCGCGTCGTGATCCTCGCCGGCCAATCCTACCCGGTGACGGTGGACGATCTCGGCGACCAGCTCATCGTCACGGCCGAGGACGGCAAGACCTGGACGGTGGAGAGCGACTGGCGTCCGGGCGAGCCGGTCTGGTCGGGCGAGATCGGCGGCACCCGCGTCGCCATCCAGGTCCGCGGCCTCCTCAACGGCGTGGCACTCCAGCACGGCGGCGCGGCGGCGGAGGCTCGGGTCTTCACCCGGCGCGAGGCCGAACTCGCAGCCCTGATGCCGGTCAAGGAGAATGCCGGCTCAGGCAAGCAGGTGCTCTGCCCGATGCCCGGCCTGGTGAAGTCCATCATGGTGAAGGAAGGCCAGGAGGTGAAGAACGGCGAGCCCCTCGCCATCGTCGAGGCGATGAAGATGGAGAACGTCCTGCGCGCCGAGCGTGACGGCACGATCTCCAAGATCGCGGCAAAGGAAGGCGACAGCCTCGCCGTGGACGCGGTCATCATCGAATTCGCCTGAACACGTTGTCCTCCATGCCAGTGGGGTGGGCCTCGTCCCACCCCACTGGCCCGGAGGCTTCCTGCCTCCCTCGGCCGGACCGATCCGGGCTGCGCGGCCGCTTCACCGTTCCGGGGCGGAGCATTGGAGGAGGGGCGCCCGGTCGAGGGTGAAGGGGCGCCCCGGACGCTCGGCAACTCCCATCCGGTCATCCAGCCCATGCCCCTCTACTTTTCCTACGGCGCCAACATGGATGCCGCCGCGATGGCCATGCGCTGCCCCGGCTCGACCCGCCTCGGCACGGCCCGGCTGAACCGGCACCGCTTCATCATCATGCGGGAGGGCTATGCCTCGGTGGTCCGGGCCCCCGCCTCCACCGTCTGGGGCGTCTTGTGGGATCTGGCCCTGGCCGACGTGCCGGCCCTCGACCGCTACGAGGGGGTCGCCGGGCGGCTCTACACCAAGGCCTACCAGCCGGTGACGACCCCGACCGGGGTGAAACGCGCCCTGATCTATCTCGGATGCAGCGCCGTTCCCGGGGCGCCGAGACCCGATTATCTTCAGCCGGTCCTGGCGGCCGCCGAAGCCGCCGCGCTCCCGCCCGCCTACATCGCGGAGATGCGCCGCTGGCTGCGGGCGCCGCGCGGCTGAGGACGGCTCCTGCCGAGCCCTTGCCAAGCCTGGTGGCGGCGGACGGCCGCGTCGCCGCCGAACGATCACCTCCGCACTCACGCGGGGTCGCCTGCCGTCACGTCGGGGTGTCGATGTCGTCCCACGCGGTCTCGTGGCCGTTCTGAAAACCGGTGAGCCAGTTCAGGGCGACATGGCGTTCCGCGACGACGTCGCCGTCGAGCCCGTCGAGGCGGAGGTCCTTCTCGCGGGCCTGCCGCACGATCCAATGCTCCCGCCACGCGCGGTCGAGGGCGTCGAGAATCTCTCCGGCCGGCCGAAGGCGCAATCCCGCGGATGCGCTCCCGTCGCGGGCGAGAGGCGCGACGGACCGCCAGAGGGCATCCACATCGACCAGCCGGTCACTCTCGTCGATCCGGGCGGGCGCGACGCCGAGAGCCCAGAACAGGGCGTTCGCGGCCTCGTAGCGCCACGTCATCGCGAAGGCGTCGTCAGCCGCGACGGCGCGGACCTGACGGGTCTCGCGGGGCGTCAACGCATCGAGGCCGACCGGATTGCGGGCCGGCTGCCCCGCCTCCATCGCCTCCCCGCCGGTCGCCTGCGCCTGAACGTGAGCGGCGACATAAAGAAGCGCGAGGGCGCGCCGGAACACGTCGTCCGGGCGTCGCAGGACCAGTTCGCTCTCCCCGATCGCGGGCGGCATGCCGGTCGGCGGCTTCGGCTCCAGCCCTTGCAGGCGATCGAGGGTCCGCGCGCGACGCGCGACCGCGTCGGGCGGATAGGGCAGGACGGCGGCCGGGTCGGTTTCGCCCTCGGCCGAGATGACGACCTTCCCGTCGGGCGCCCGCACGGATCCGTCCGGCAGGAACAGGACCGCATTGGCAGCGTGCGCCCAGGCTTCCACGTCATCCAGATCGGCGGGCACGACCTCGAAACTCGCATGGTTGCGGACCCGCTGCAGGTGACGCCAGAGATGGTAGCGGACGGCCGTCATCTGGCCGTCGCCCCGTCCCATGACGTAACCGATGAACCCTTCGAGATGCGGCGCGAGTTCGGGATCGGACAGATCGCGCCGTCCGAACAGTTCATGCGGAAAGTCGAGCGGCGGCAGGTCTCGGACGGTGGCGTAGGCGTTGACGATGAGCGTCTCGACCGCTGCCGGTTCGGACACCGCCTCGCGTCGCCCGAACAGCCGCTTCAGAATATCCATCTGCCGCTCCTCATCCAGCCAGCATCGGCTCCGCCCGCGACCGGCGCCGTGTCACGCAGCGGGGATTGTCCCCTGACGGAAGCCGGATCGCATCGTATGGTCGCGAGAGGCCCTTCCTCGCGATGGCGTCGATGACGAAACTGGCACCATGGAGGTCGATGATAGGCAGGCGCGATGACATTTCCATACTGAGCCGCGCCCGGCTTCCCACGAGGACATCGCCCCATCGCTGACGGGGCGGCATGCGAGGAGTGTTGCCCTGGATACGATCAGAACCGTCGATGTCGTCATCCGTGGCCGGGTGCAGGGTGTCGGCTACCGGTACTGGACCTCGCGCGAAGCGGAACGTCGGGGCCTGAACGGACATGTTCGCAACCGGGCCGATGGCGGTGTGGAAGCGACCTTCAGCGGACCGCCGGATGCGGTCGACGCCATGCTCGATGCCTGCAGGCAGGGGCCCGCCGATGCCGTCGTGTCCTCGGTCGAGGCGGCCGACTCCGGCGACCCTCCAGATGCGGGATTTCGCATCCTGCGAACGTGATCCCACTGTGCCGACGGCCACGATCACGGCGTTCTCCCATCCCGCATCGTCAGAAATTCGTTTCCCACGGATCGGGTCGATGCCCTATGGTCCGCGCCGCAGGCGGAGGGGCGCCGGACCGGTGTGGCCGGGTTCCGGTCGGCCCCATGCCGGGAAGCGATCCGAGCCCATGCAGCACACGTTCACCCTCGCGGATTTCTCGCCGCTCGACATTGCCGGCCTCCTCTATTTCGTCACCGCCTGGGCCGGCTACGGAATGGCGGTGGCCCGGATGCGCGGGCGGCGCACGAGCCTGAGCCAGATCATGAACCGCCAGCGGGAGGAATGGTCGCGCCAGCTCATCGTCCGCGACAACCGGGTGGTCGACACCACGATCAACGCCTCCCTCCAGAACGGGACGGCCTTCTTCGCCTCGACCTCCCTCATCGCGCTCGGCGGCGTGCTGACCCTGTCCCGCTCCGGCGACGATGTGCTCACCCTGTTCGGCGCACTGCCCTTCGGCGCCATCGCCACGCGCGTCACCTGGGAGGTCAAGGTGGCGGGCCTCGCCGTGGTCTTCGTCTATGCGTTCTTCAAGTTCGCCTGGGCCTACCGCCTGTTCAATTACGGGGCGATCCTCATCGGCGCGGTGCCCCCCAAGGGTGCGGGCGCCGCGCAGGGCGACATGAACCGCGCCGCCCGCCGGGCCGCCGCCATGAACATCGCCGCCGGCAGCCATTTCGCGAAAGGACAGCGCGCCTTCCTCTTCGCGCTGGCTTATCTCGGCTGGTTCGTGAACGCCTGGTTCCTCATCATCGCCACCACGGCCGTCATCTGCGTCATGTGGCGCCGGCAATTCACCTCCGACATCCGCGCCATCCTCCTCAACGAGGACGACGAGTCCACCCTGCAGGACACCGAGTCATGAGCACAGAGCGCAAATCCGTCAGCGAGGAGGAGATCGGCGAATCGATCCTCCGCCTCGTCACCGAGCGGGGCGCAGGCAAGACCGTCTGCCCATCGGAAGTCGCGCGTCACCTCGGCGGGCCGCATCCCGACGCCTGGAGCCCGCTGATGCAGCCGGTTCGCCGCATGGCCGTGCGCCTCACCAAGGAGGGCCGCATCGCCATCCTGCGCAAGGGCAAGCCCGTGGCCGACCCGGACGATTTTCGCGGGATCTACCGCCTCGGAATGCCCGTTCCGGCCACCGGGGAAGGCTGACCCCTCGTCACCAGGATGGGATCAGTCGGTCGACGGCGCCGACGCAGGCAGCACCGCATCGGTGTAGCCGGTGAGCCGGTAGACGATCAGCCCGATCCATTCCTTGACCACGAGATCGAGGACCAGCAATCCGTCGGAGGCGAAGCTCTTCAGCTTCCATGCGTCGCTCCACCCCATCGTGCGGTAATCCACGGGATAGGCCGTCACGTCGAAGCCGGCCTGCCGGAAGCAGCCCATGGCGCGGGGCATGTGCCAGGCGGAGGTGACCAGCAGCCAGCGTTCGCCCGCCACCGGCTTGATCAGATCGGCCGAGAACCGCGCGTTCTCGTGAGTGTTGCGCGAGCGATCCTCCAGGATCAGCCGCGTGCGCGGCAGGCCGAGCGTATCGGCGAAGCGGCTGACGATCTCGGCTTCCGACGTCCCGTCGGTGCCGAGCAGACCGCTGCCCCCGGAGAAGAGAAGACGCGCTTGCGGGTAGCGGCGCGCGAGATCCGCGAACGCGATCTGCCGCTCGCCGGCATCGTTGACCGAGAGCTGGCCGCGCGCCAGCGTGGTCTGGGTCTCCACCGCGCCACCGAGCACGATGATGCCCGTGACCGGTGCGCCGTCGTCCGCGAAGCGCGGAAACCGGTTTTCCAGGGGCAGGGCGATCCATGTGGAAAGGGGCAGGAGACCGCCGAGGAAGAGCCCCGCGAAGCCGAGGAGGGCCAGCCCGCGCCCGAGGCGCGGCGTCCATCCACCGAACATGAGGACGCAGCCGACGAGCCCGATCAGGATGAAGAAGTTCGAGGGCGTGATCACGAAATAGATCAGTTTCGAGAGCGGAAAGAACATGTCTGGACCCTGAAGCCTCATATCTGCCGGACGATTCCCCGTGCGCGGGTCAATCTCGGTCCAGTCCGTCCGCATCCGGCGGGTAGGGGTGCTCCATCCCCTGCGGGTCGGTGACCCGCCAGCCGGATTCGTCGGCCGCGAGATAGGGCGGCCCCACGGGCACCTTGCCGTGGCCGCCGGGAATGTCGAGGACGTAGAGCGGCTGGGCGAGGCCCGACAGGCGCCCGCGCAGGCGTCCCATCAGGTCGCGCCCCGCCGCCAATCCGGTGCGCAGATGGCCGGTGCCCGGCGCGAGATCGCCGTGATGGAGATAGTAGGGCTTCACCCGGTTCTCGACGAAGCTCCGCATCAGGCCGGCAAGCGTCTCCGGGTCGTCGTTGACCCCGGCGAGCAGCACCGTCTGGCTCACCATCGGGATGCCGGCATCCACGAGGCGGGCGATGGCGCCTCGCGCGGCCGGCGTGAACTCGCGCGGATGATTGGCGTGGAGCGCAACGAAGACCGCACCGCCGAAACGCTTCAGGGCCGCGACGAGATCGTCGTCCACGCGGGCGGGTTCCACCACCGGCACGCGGGTATGGATGCGCAGGACCTTGACGTGCGGGATGGCGGCAAGGGCCTCGGCGATCTGCCCGAGCCGGCGGACCGAGAGCGCGAACGGATCGCCGCCGGTGAGGATCACCTCCCAGATCTCCGGCCGGTCGGCGATGTAGGCGAACGCGGCGGAGAGTTCGTCCTCGCCGAGCGTGCCGAGCCCGTCCGGCCCCACCATCTCGCGGCGGAAACAGAAGCGGCAATAGACCGGGCAGACATGGAGGGGCTTCAGCAGCACCCGGTCCGGGTAGCGATGGACGAGACCCGGCAATGGTGAATGCGCCGCATCGCCGATCGGGTCCGAATCCTCCTCCGGACGTGTCGCCAGTTCCTCCGCGCGGGGCAGGAACTGGCGGGCGATGGGGTCGGCGGGATCGGACGGGTCGATGAGTTCGGCCATGTCCGGCGTCAGCGCCACCGCATAGCGCGCCGCCACCGCCTCCAGGGCCGGAAGGTCGGAGGCCGCGACGAGCCCGGCCTCGGCGAGCTGCGCGGGGTTGCGAAGGGAGCGGGGAAGAGAACGGGGAAGCGGCCTGTTCACGCGTTGCCGTCCCTCGCCGCCGGCGTCTCGGCCACCGGGGTCCAGATCACGTCGTCGATGCGCGGCGCGCCCACGGCGAGCATGACCAGCCTGTCGAGGCCCAGTGCGATGCCGCTCGCCTCCGGCATGACGGCGAGGGCAGCGAGGAAATCCTCGTCGATCGGATAGGTCTCGCCGTAGATCCGCGCCTTCTCCGCCATCTCGATCTCGAACCGGCGCCGCTGCTCGTGCGGGTCGGTGAGTTCGCCGAAGGCGTTGGCGAGTTCGACGCCGCAGGCGTAGAGCTCGAACCGTTCCGCCACACGGGGGTCGCGGGCGCTGGGGCGGGCCAGGGCCGCCTCGCTCACGGGATAGTCGCAGAGCAGGGTCGGCCGCCCGTCGCCGAGCTTCGGCTCGATGAGGGCGACGAGGACGCGGCTGAACAGGTCGGCCCAGGAATCGTCGTCCGCCACCCGCAGGCCGCAGGCGGCTACCGCTGCGGCGAGACCGTCCCTGTCCGTGCCGCCGCCGGGCTCGATCGTCGCCAGCAGGTCGATGCCGGCATGGCGCGCGAACGCCTCGGCGAGGGTGAGGCGCTCGAAGGCGGCGAAGGGATCGGATTCCCGTCCGCGAAAGCGGAGGGAGCGGACCTTCGCCTCGTCGGCCGCCAGGGCCAGGATGTCGGCGCAGTCGCGCATCAGCACGTCGTAGTCCTCGCCGGCCCGGTACCATTCGAGCATGGTGAATTCCGGATGGTGCAGGGGGCCGCGCTCGCGGTTGCGGAACACGCGCGCCACGCTGAACAGCCGCGTCTCACCCGCGGCCAGGAGCTTCTTGCAGGCGAATTCCGGCGAGGTGTGGAGATAGAGCGGGGAGGCGGCACCGTCATGGCCGATGGCCGAGGTGGCGAAGGCCAAGAGATGGGCCTCGTTGCCAGGTGAGACCTGCAGGGCGGCGGCTTCGACCTCGACGAAGTCGCGGGCCGCGAAATGCTGGCGCAGGGCCGCGACGATGCGGTTTCGCGTCAGAAGGGCCGGGCGGCGGTCGGCATGGCGGTGCGGTACCCACCAGGGCGAGGAAGAACCGGTCACGCCCGCGCGTCCCGTAGCCGGCACGTCAAATGCGCGTGCCGGCGCCGTGCTGCTGGCAACACGCGGCCGGATAGGATAGTGGCGGGACACAAATGTCGCTTCCGTGGGCCGAATCCGCGCCGGAGCATCGCATGGTTTGTCTCGAACAGGATCTGACCCCGTGAAGGTGATCGCCTCTACGCTCCGCAAGGGCAACGTCGTCGACAAGGACGGCAAGCTCTACGTCATCCTGACGGTGGAGAACATCCACCCCGGCAAGGGCACCCCCGTGACGCAGCTCGACATGCGCCGCATCACCGACGGGGTGAAGGTGTCCGAGCGCTACCGCACCACCGAATCGGTGGAACGCGCCTTCGTGGAGGACCGCGAGCACACCTTCCTGTACGAGGACAGCGAGGGCTACCACTTCATGAACCCCGAGACCTACGATCAGGTCGCGGTGCCCAAGGACGTGGTCGGCAGCGCCGCGCCCTACCTGCAGGAAGGCATGAAGGTGATGCTGGCCTCGCACAACGACGTGCCGCTCACGATCGAACTGCCCCAGCGCGTCACCCTCGAGATCACCGAGACCGAGCCGGCCATGAAGGGGCAGACGGCCTCCTCCTCCTACAAGCCGGCGATCCTGTCCAACGGCGTGCGCACCGCCGTGCCGCCGCATGTGGCAGTGGGCACCCGGGTGGTCATCCTGACGGAAGACGGTTCCTATGTGGAACGCGCCAAGGATTGAGATCCCTGGGTCATTGAGCCTGTCGGGCGATCGAGGCTCATGCCTCGAAGGCTCGGGCACCCGCTTCCCCGGCGAGGCGGGTGCCGTTCGTTCAGGACGGCCTCACGGTGATACGGTCGGACCATCGGCCGTGTCGTAGCAGGATTGGGACAGAGCCTGGGCCTTCGCCCGCTCCTCCACGGTGAAGCTCCGCCCCTTGATCGCCCACAGATTCTCGCGCTGGAGGGCATCGGCGACGCAGCGGGCGGCCACCCGGCATGTCTGCGCATTGCCCCCGGTCGCCTCGCACTGGGTGCGGTAATCCTGACGGAAGGCGACGAGGCCGGCCTTCGGATGCGGACCGGTCACGGCCACGACGCCCGTGAGCAGCGCGAGCAGCAGCGGCTGGTGCACGAGATACACCGCGAGGCTGTGGCGCCCGGCCAGGGCCAGCCCCCGCGAGGCGAGCGAGCCCGGCCGCCACCGCGACAGGCCGCTGCGCAGGAAGGCCGGCAATCCGAGGCGTGCCAGGGCGAGCCCCAGGAGAACCAGCCCGAACCAGGGAAACAGAGGCACGTAATCGTTGGTGCGGGGCGGCAGCATGCCGAGGCCGAGGAAACTCAGGATCGGATCGTCGAAGACGGCGAGGTGATAGTCGGGGTTCGCCATCACGGCCGGCGTGGCCAGCACGACGATGCCGACCACCAACGCTGCCACCGGCGAGACCCGCAGGAACGGCACGGCGAGCACGCTCGACACGGCGATGCAGTGCAGGATGCCGAAGAAGATATAGCTGTCCGGAAAGGCGTAGAGCGTCGCCGCCGTGATGAGGAGGGCGGCGATGCCGATCCGCGCGAGCCGCAGGAGGAACGCGCGGGGCCGCAGGCCATCCCGGTTCATCAGGACGAGGCCGATGCCGACGAGCACGAGGAACGAGCCCGCGATGAGATGGGCCGCGACCTTGCCGAGCGGCGCCAGGGCGTAGTTCTCCGGTGTGAGCGCCAGATATCCGAGATCCCAGGTGGTGTGGTAAGCGGCCATCGCCACCAGGGCGACGCCGCGCGCCCCGTCGATGAGGTCGAACCGCCGCGTCTCGCGGAACCGGGCGGGGGATGCCGGCGCTTCGGAACCGGAAATGGGGCTCGCCGTCGAAGTGCTCATGCGCCCGGCCTCCGATGGGGGGGCCGTTCGGAAAGGTGCGAGGAGCGCGGGCGGAGCGCAGGCCCGAGCGCGACGTGGACTGACTGGATCATCCGCGTTGGCTATCGCCGGTCATGAGCCCGACGCAAGGGCACCGCCAATCATGGGATCACCCGTTCGCTCCGGCGCGGTCAACGCAAGCAGGGCTTTTTCCGAATGCGATGGCGACCGATCATGATCGGCCGGACCACGATCCGGCTCCTCTGGCAGGGAGGGATTGCGCCGGATGACCCGGAGTGGATTCGGCCCCGGCGCCACGTCCGGGACGGTTTGTTGCGCGCGAGCCGATATGCTGAAGAATGTATCAATCGTCGCAGTCGATGTGGGTCAAACGGGCTTCCGCCGGGTTGTGACTTTGTTAATCTGTGGTGCGGATCGCGACGCGTGATTCGGTGTGGGTTGCTTACATGTCGGACGATGTCGGATCAGGCCCGCATGGGCTTCACGCCTCGGGAGAATCGGTCGACGGCCGACGCACCGATCTCGCCGACGGAGAGGCTCAGCGCCCCCTAGACCTCGTCGAGGTTTCCGGACGCATCAAGTGGTTCGACGTCTCGAAGGGGTTCGGCTTCATCCTGCCGGACGACGGCTCCGCCGACGTGCTGGTCCACATCACCTGCCTCCGCCGCGATGGACACCAGGCGGCGAGCGAGGGCGCACGGATCGTGGTGGAAGCCACCGAGCGCCCGCGGGGATGGCAGGCCTTCCGGGTGATCTCCCTCGACCAGTCGACCGCGACGCACCCGTCCGAACTCCCCATGCCCCGCACCCATGTGAGCGTCACGCCGACGAGCGGACTCGAGACGGCCGTGGTGAAGTGGTTCAACCGCCTGCGCGGGTTCGGCTTCCTCAGCCGTGGCGACGGCTCCCCCGACATCTTCGTCCATATGGAGACGTTGCGTCGCTACGGAATCGCCGAACTGAAGCCCGGCGAGACCGTTCTCGTTCGGTACGGCGACGGTTCGAAGGGCAAGATGGCGGCCGAGGTTCGGCTTCTGGACGGCGCGCTGCCTGCCTCCCACTGACGGATTGACCCACGTGACACCGTTCCACGACGTTCGCTCGTTCGCGCCCCTGCGCGCGTTCCTGATCCTGGTGGCGATCCTGGCCGGCCTCGGCGCGGCCACGGCTCAGGAGATCGCGGCGACGGAGCCGCTGGAGATCACCGGCAGGGGCGTGCGGCACGGTTTCTCCGTCGAGGTGATGCGCGACGACGAATCGCGCTCGCGCGGCCTGATGTTCCGCCGCTCGATGCCGCCCGAGCACGGCATGCTGTTCGACTTCCAGAAGGTCGAGCGTGTCGCCATGTGGATGAAGAACACCTATCTGCCCCTCGACATGCTCTTCATCCGCCCAGATGGAAGCATCGCCCGGATCGCGACCAATACCGAGCCGTTGTCGACCAAGATCATCCCGTCGGGCGACCCGGTGCTGGCGGTGCTGGAACTGAATGCCGGCACGACGGCGAAGCTCGGCATCAAGGCCGGTGACCGGGTCGAGCACCCGATGTTCGGATCGCGCTGAACAGAGCGGATCGGCCTTCCTCGACCGCCGGAGCGATGCGAACGCAGGGTGAACAACCGGCTTGACGCCCGTTCCGTTTCCCACCAATGTTCCCTCATTGTTCTTGAAGCGAGCGAGCCCGCGTCAGCGCGCTCCTCCACGATGGCAAGGGGAACGCGATGATCGACCTCGCGGCGTCAGGCGACGATGTGGTCCTGTTCGAGAATGCCGACTGGCGCGTGATCGCGGATGGTCTGGAGCATCGCGAGACCGGGTATTTCATCGGGCGCGACGGCTTGGGGCGACGCTCCGAGACCGGCCTGTGGGAATGGCCGCTCCATCTCGCGGAAAAAAGCTGGTGCTTCCTGCGCCCGTTCCGTGAAGCCTTCCATGCGGCTGCCGATCTGTTCGACATCGAGCGCGACGAGGCGCTGGCACAGTCCTTCGTCACCGGCTTCGGTCTTCGAATGGGGCAGGGTGGTCAGTCCGGCAGCGAGGGCTTCACCAAGCTGGCGGAAATGGTGCGTCCGACATCCATTGCCCGGCGGAAGCCCGCCCTGACGGACGGCCGTCCCGCCCTCCATCGCCATGGCGCCGGACGAAAGGACGAGGCCGAGATGGCGCGGGTGTCCCTGTCCTGACGTGACCTCTCCCCGGGATGCCCTAGTTCCCTGAGGACGCGTCGTAGGGCGCCGGGCAGGAGGGTTTCCCATGGACGATCACGGGACGAACAAGGACCAGCGCAGCACGGGTCTGGGCGGTCTCGACGGACTCATGGTCCCGCCCTTCTCGCGACGGGGCTTCGTCATGACGAGCCTCATCGCCGGGTTCACCCTGGCCGAGGCGAATGCGCAGGCGCAGGTCGTCACGACCGATTCCGGCGGTCTCGTCGCCGGCGAGGTGAAGATTCCGGCGGCCGACGGGCCGATGCCGGGTTACCGGGCGATGCCCGAGGGAGCGGGTCCGTTTCCCCTGATCCTCGTCATCGAAGAGATCTTCGGGGTCCACGAATACATCAAGGACGTCTGCCGCCGTCTGGCCAAGGCCGGCTATTGCGCGGTCGCGCCCGAACTCTACGCGCGGCAGGGCGATCTTTCGACGATGACGGATGTGAAGGCGATCGTCCGAGACATCATCCTGAAGACGCCGGACGCCCAGTGGATCGCGGATCTCGATGCGGCGGCATCCTGGGCCGTCGCCGATTCGAAAGCCGACCCGGAGCGGATCGGCACGATGGGATGGTGCCGTGGAGGACGCGGGGCGTGGCTCTACGCGGCGCACAGACGTGACCTGAAGGCGGCGGTGGCCTGGTACGGCCCCCTCGGGGGCGACCGCACGGAGCTTCAGCCGAAAACCGCGGGGGACGTGGCGACCGATCTCCATGCGCCGCTTCTCGCCCTCTACGGCGGCGCCGATACGGGCATCCCCGTGGCCAGTGTCGAGGAAGCCCGAGACCGGGCGAACGCCGCAGGGCGCAGCGTCGAACTCGTCGTCTTCCCCGACGCGCCGCACGGATTCCACGCCGATTACCGGCCGAGCTATCGCAAGGACAGCGCAGAGCAGGGTTGGGCTCGCGCTCTGGCGTTCCTTAAAAGCCACGGGGTCGGGTAAATCGTACCGCGGTGCACCGGCGCCGGAAATGGCGTAGCGGGGCATTCCGGCCTCTCCCGGCAGAGCGTTCCCTCTGCTAGAATTGAGAAACCGGCACAGTGATCATGTTTCTTCGGCGTCGACCCGCCGAAATTCATGATCCAAGCGCCGGATCGACACATTGACGGGCAGGACTACATAGCGTTGCTGGGGTGGCGGCCGATGCGGTCGTCAGCCCTGAAGAGCGTTCCGGACCCATGAGTGCTGTGAATCCATCGGGCGCGAAACCGGTAATCCTCGTGGTCGAGGACGAGCCCGACGAGCGATTCCTCGCGGCTGCATTACTGGAAGAGACCGGATTCAGCGTCATCGAAGCGGAAACCGCCGAGCGAGCCTTGGCGATTTTGAACGAGAAGGATGGCGCGGTGAGCGTCGTCTTCTCCGACGTGCGCACTCCCGGTCCCATCGGTGGTTTCGAACTCGCCCGGATCATCGGTGTCACTTGGCCCCGTGTACGGGTTCTGCTCACGTCCGGCGATGCCGGCGACCAGCCGAGCGACCTGAGGGTTTCCGCGACCTTCATCCCGAAGCCGTGGCGGGCGTCGGATATCCTGGCCTGGGTCGAGGAGGCCGCGGGTCGCACGCCTGAGCAAGGTCCGGGCATCGACAGGATCGGCGGGACCTCTCCCTGATGGCGGGTTCGGCCCTCGGACGAAATTATCCTAGTTTAAGGGGAAACTTCGCGGGCTCCAGCCGTTGGAACGACAGTCCACGTATGCTGGAATCCGATCTGACGAGCTTCACATGACCACTTCCGCCGCTATGGCCATGGCCAATATCAATCGATCCGACCAATCGTATACGGTCTATTCGGAGTCGAGGATGATGCAGAAGGTCGGTGAAGATCTGCGCGTGCTCTACAGCGAGGTCATCGATCATTCCATGCCCGAGGAACTGCTTCGCCTGGCAGCGCGGATCGATGAGAAACGCAGCGCCGGTGCGGCCAAGCGATAGGGCCCTGTCCCTCGCGTCATGATCCGGATCGCGTCGTTGGTGCGGCCCGAATGACGCAACCCCTCAGGACTTGGCGCGAGGCCTGGATCGCCTCGCCTTCCTCGCCGGAAACCTGATATTCCGGACGCGCCCTTCCGGATCGATCTGACGAGCCCGTCATGCGTTTGAAAGCCTGCCTCGTTCTCGGCGCGTCGCTCGTCGTCGCGTCGCTGTGCGAACCGGTCCTCGGCGCGACACCGCCCAATCAGCCCGCCGACGGTCCGGGTGGGGTCGGAGACCGCTCCGTTTCCATCGTGAAACGGGCGCTCGGTCGGCCCAGTGCGGCGAGCTTCATCTTCCATGCGGCCGGTGCCGCCCCCGCGGAGGGGCGACCCGTGGTCGTCTTCCTCCACGCCTGGGGTTCGCCCAATCCGCAGCCTTACGGGGCATGGATCGATCACCTTGCCAGGGCCGGATATCTCGTCGTGTTCCCGCGCTTCCAGGAGATCAACCGGACGAGGCCGGCCGATGCCACCGCCAACGCCGAGAAACTGGTGAAGGCCGCCCTCGCGGATCTCGAGACCGATCCCGATGCCAAGCCGGACCTGAAGCGCGTCGCCCTCATCGGCCACCTCGCGGGTGCGCCGATCGCGGCCAACCTCGCCGCCGATGCCGGGGAGGCGGGCCTGCCGGTGCCTCGCCTCGTCTTCGCGATCATGCCGGGCGGGATCGCGAGCGATGCCAAATCCAGGGGCGTCGTGCTGCGTGACCTGTCGAAGATCGATCCTGAAACCCTGGTCATCACCGTCATCGGCGACCGGGATGCCCGCGCGGCCGACCTCGCCGCCAGGCGCCTCTTGCGCGAGGCGAGTGCGGTGGCGCCGGAGCGCAAGCTGTTCATCCGCGCGCTGTCCGACGATCACGGATTCCCGTCGCTCACGGCGACGCTGACGTCGCCGGGCGCCGTGGACACCGCCTATGATGGGGGCGCGATCAAGCTGCCGCCGGAACCGCCGAAGGATCCCAAGCAACCGCCCGCCCCGTTCAAATGGTCGGCCGACATGTCGTTGACCGGCGAACAGACGACGCTGCTGGCGCAACTCAACAATTCCCGCGCGGACAGCCTCGACTATCTCGCCTACTGGAAAACGTTCGATCTGGCCGCGACCGCGGCGTTCGGCGGGGATCCGACGACCCTCAAGGCCAACCCACGCCTCAGCGACATGGAGCGCTGGAGCGACGGCTGGCCGGTGAAACGTCTCGCCGTGGAAACACCGCGCCCCGCCCGGGTGGTCGCGCCGGTGGCCCCGGCACCCGCCTCCGGTGCACCGCCCAAGCCCAAGCCCGCGCGCCGGCCCTGATCTCGGCCCCTTCGACCATGATCGCGAGGCCGCCGGGGTTTGCCTCCTCAGGGGCTTGCCTTCTCAGCGGCTTTTCCCGAAAGCGGACCTATTCCCCTCACGCCCACGCCCCGAGCCTGGAAGGTCCCGATGAAGCTGTTCCATTCGCACTTCTCGCCCTTCGCGCGGAAGGTCATGGCCTGTGCTCATGTCCTGGGCATCGTCGAGCGTATCGAGCTCCTGCCGAGCGCCGCGCATCCGGTGAAACGCGACGGCACCATCCTCGCCCATCACCCCCTGGCGCAGGTCCCGACACTCCTCGATGACGAGGGCCACGCCTTGGCCGACAGCCGGGTGATCTGCGAATATCTCGATGCCCGCTCCGGGGGAGGGCTGTTCCCCCCGGCCGGTCCCGCCCGCTGGGCGGCGCTCAATGAGCAATCCATCGCCGACGGCATCCTCGATGCGGCCCTGCTGATCCGCTACGAACTCACGGTCCGTGACCCATCCGAACGCTCGGCCGGCTGGATGGGCGGCCAGGAGGCGAAGATCCTGAGCGCGCTGGCGGCCCTCGACGGACAGGCGGGACGCTTCGGGGACCGGGTCGATATCGGGACGATCAGCATCGCCTGCGCCCTCGGATATCTCGATCTGCGCTTCGCCGAACTCGGCTGGACGCAGGCACACCCGAACTTGGCGGCCTGGTTCACGAGCTTTGCCGCGCACCCTGCCATGACGGCGACCAAGCCGCCGGCGGCCTGAACCGGAACTCGTTCGCCGAGACGGTCTGGCGCACGCCTTGCTAGTTCGAAATCCGGTTCTCCGGAGGTCGTGCCATGCCCGATTTCGTCGCCGCCCTGATCACCGCCGCCGCCTTCTGTGCCGGGCTCATCCTGCTCAATGCCCTGACGCGCTGGGGGATTCAGGCACACATGGCGCCGGCCGACCTCGCCGAGAACGGGTTGCTGCAATACGGGCTCGCCATCGCCCTCGCCGGATTCACGTGGCGACGGGCACTCGCGACGCCGCCGGTCCCGGACGGCAAAGTCCGGACCCGTACCGCCGGGTGATACGGCGGCCCGGACGGTCTAACTCGGGCCTGTTTGCCTAAACCGGTTCGTTGCCCCGAGCTGGTTCGCGTCGGCGCGCCGACGCTTTACACGGCGCGGCTCTGTGAAGTGTCGCCGCTCGACGTCGCGGAACCGGGGACCAAGTCCCCGAAGCCCGCTTAGAACCAGGGCTGCGTGGTGAAGCTGTAATTCACCTTCATGCCGAACGTGTACTGGTTGGGCGTGCCGTAGCGGCCGGAGACCAGCGGGCTGTTCGACGAGGATCCGACGATCCGGTTATAGCCGACATATCCGGTCACCGCCCAGGTTTCGTTGAACGTGTAGGTGAGGGCCCCGAGCGCGCCGACCGTGAAGTAATTGTCCGGCTTGAACGGCCTCAACCCGCCGTTGAGCGCCGATTCGAATGGCTGGACGCCGAAATAGCGCTTGGCGAAGGATTCGTCGCCAAAATTGAAGCGCGGTCCGATCGAGACCTGCCAGCGGTCGAAGGGCTGGATCACATCGGCACCGAGCGATCCCACGAAGCCGTGGTGACCGAAGATGCCGTGGCGGAGTTCGGCGCGGGTCCGCAGCCATTCCACCGGGTAGTATTCGAGGAAGACACCGGGCTCGATCGCGTATTGCGCGTCGCGCAGGCCGAAGAGGTTGCGACGGTCGTCGCCGTAATAGCGACCGGGGACATAGCGGGCGGTGACGCCGACATGGACCTTGGACGAGTCGTAGAAGGAGAAGCTGATACCGTCGTCGGGCGACGAGAACCGGACCGGATCGCCGACCTTGCTGATGCTGATCGAAGGATAGCCGATGGCGGTGTAGTCGTCCGAACCCGGATATCGCGGCGTCGCCTGGATGTTGGCGGTCACCGTGACGATCCAGAGGTTCTGGTCGAGGGCAACGAATGTCGGAGGCCGCTGCGGCTCGATCAGGTCGGCCGCCAGGGCGCCGGTCCCGGATGCGAGACAAGCCGTTAGGGCAAGCGCCGCGCCGGCTGAGGCGGCGCGGTTCCGTTGACCATGGTGCGATCGCGGCGTCGGGGTCAGTGTATCCATGACGCCGGTTGTGGACACGATTCCCTAATGCATCACCCCGTAATCCGCGCGAGGCCGCAGTTTCCGTATCGGTGTGTCCAAGGAAGCACGTCGAGCGAGGGCTGGCTCTGCCGCGCCGTCTTTCGACGCGCCAGAGCCCTTGCTCCTAGAAATAGGATTTCAGAGCACCGCGGCGGCGCACATCGAGCGTGGCGCAGTGGAACGAGCCGCCGAACGGCCCGTAGGACAGGAACGGAGCCGGGATCGGATCGAAGCCCCAATCCTTCAGCGCCCTGATCAAGGTCGGCTGGCTCGCATCGACGACGATCTTCTTCTCGTCGATGGCGAGCACGTTGATCGAGGTCCAGGGCGAGCACATGGAGATCTTGCTCATGAAGCCCTCCACCGGGTCGGGGCGGGGCGCGATCAGCACGTCCCACGTCTTCAGCACGACGGGGAGTTTCTCGACGTCGATATAGTCCGGGTTCACCAGCACCTTGCCCGGCGCCAGCGGCATGAAGGACGAGTCGATATGCATCGGCTGAGGGCAGCGGCTCTCGATCTCGTGGATGCGGAAGCCCGAACCGAGATGGCGGCGCAGCCACTCGATGCCCATCAGGTTCGTCACGTTGGACCGGGTGACGAACAGGTCGCGGCCGCAGCGGACGAAGTCGGCGGCGTCGAAGACCGGCTCGAACTCGTTGACCGTGAACTGCATCGGCTCGCCGGCCTTCAGGTTCGGCACGCGGTAGTCGTAATTGTAGAGTTCGTCCGTCAATTGCGGCCGCGGCGCCGAGGTCCAGCGCGCGCCGTTACGAAAATATTCCTTGAACAGCGAACGGTAGGCATCGCCCTCGAAGTAGCGCGAACGCCAGCACATCGGGCTCTCGATGATCTCGTCGCCGATGACGAGGTAAGGGTCGCGCGGGCAGGCGACGCAGAAGCCGCGGGACGACCAGCGCGGTGCATTGTACTTGCGCGAAAAGTCCACCGTGTCGGGACGGCGCACCTTCACGCCCTCGCCGGCGAGGATCGAAATGAAGTTGTCGAGCTCGGCCTGGGCCAGCTTCTTCATGAACTTCGGATAGCGGAAACCCGCGGCGAACCGATAGAACGGCTGCGCGGCACGCGGGAGGTTGAAGATCACCGTGAGGTGGTGGGAGGGGATGGTCGCGCCGTCGAGGCTGCCGACGATCACCTCTTCCAGGGGGTCCCACTCGTTCCATGCCATGACCGGCGATTTCGGGGCGGGGGTGCCGCGATAGGGAGCCGAACTGGTGTCGTAGGCATCGATCTGCGCGTCGGCGAGCACGGCATCCCCGGCCGTGGTGAAAGCTTCGCGGTCCATCATTCGTCCCTTAGTGGCGCCTTTGATGCGGCTGTTTCTTCGAGGCTCAGGCCCCATCGCCGCTTTGGCCCGCACTGTGTCTATCGGGTGATAGACAACGAAATCCAAAGCTGCAACTTCCGATGATGCCAACGTTTTCCGGAAGGTTTTTCGTCCGGAGGGTCGGTGAATTTCTCTAAAAAAATCGTCCGCGCCGACGGTCGAAGGGGGATCATGAAGCGTCTGACGACATTGGCCCTCATCGTCGGCCTCTGCACGGTTGCAGGCCTGTTCTTGTCATCGGGACTGGATGACGTCGCCGCCGCGGTGGTGAGCGCCGGCTGGGGGGCCGCCATCGTCGTGGTGGCACGCGCCGTCGCCGTGGGCTGGGCCGGTCTCGGCTGGTTCGCCGTGTTCCCGCGGGCCGAACGCCCGAGCCTGTGGAACTGCGTCTCCCTGCGTTTCGTCCGCGAGGGCATCAACACGCTCCTTCCCGTGGCCCAGGTCGGCGGCGACTTCGTCGGCGCACGGCTCCTGGCACAGCGCGGCGTATCGGGGGGCCTTGCCGGCGCCAGCATGTTCGTCGACCTGATGACGCAGGCCGTCACCCAGTTCCTCTTCACGGTCGGCGGCGTCGCCCTCCTCGCCTGGCTGCATGGCGACGGTCCGGTGGTGCGCACCGTCGCCGGCGGTCTCGCCATCGCCGCGCCGGCCCTCGGCGCCTTCTTCCTGATCCAACGCCGCAGCGGTCACCGGGTCATCCAGGCCATGCTGAACCGCTTCGCTGCCGCCCGCGAATGGCGCGCCCTCGGCGCGGTCGACGTGCTCTACGACGGCCTGCGCAGACTTTATTCCTCGCCCAGGCGTGTCATCGGCGCCATGGGCGTGCACATGATCGGCTGGATCATCGGCGCGGCCGAGGTCTACGTGGCGCTGCACTTCATGGGCTATCCGGTGACCGTGGCCGAGGCCATCGTCATCGAGAGCCTGGCCCAGGCGGTCCGCGGCGCGGCCTTCGCCGTGCCGGGCGCCCTCGGCGCCCAGGAAGGCGGCCTCATCGCCCTCTGCGCGATCTTCGACATCCCCGCCGAAGCCGCCCTGGCGCTCTCCCTGGTAAAGCGCCTGGCCGATCTCATGGTCGGCGTGCCCGGCCTGGTGGCCTGGCACTTCATGGAAGGCAAGAAGGACGCGCCGGACACGGAAGACCGGACCTCCCCGGACCAGGTGTCCGCGGAGCAGGGGACATCGAGAGCCGGGGGCGACATCGCCCGCGCGGTGAGCCTGGACACCATGCCGGTGTCGCGGGTGCCCGCCAATCTCGCGGGAAACCACACCGTTCTGCGGTCGATGGAGAGCGATATGGGGACGCTGCGGAAATGCGCGTGAGCGGCTTCGCATCGGGGCTCGCCGCCTCGACCCTCCTCGCCGTCACCCTCCTGTCGGGAACGGCTGTCCGCGCCGCCGAGGATGCGGCGGTGCAGACCGTGCGCGGGCTCTATGCGAGCTTCGAGGGCGCGCTCAAGGCGCCCGAGGCCGATGTGAAGAGCCGGGCGCTCGTCATCGGCCCGGTCCTCGACCAGAGCATGGACTTCGCCACCATGGCGCGGATCGCCGTGGGCGCGAAGTGGAAGGGCTTCACGCCCGAGCAGCAGGGCGCGCTGACGGAAGCCTTCAAACAGTATTTCACCGCGACCTACGCCACCCGCCTGTCCCAGGCCGCCGGCGGCAAGTTCGACATCAAGCCCGAGAGCGAGGCACGCGGTCAGAACCGCGTGGTCCAGACCGAGGTCGCCAATGCGGAGGGCGACGCCTCGCAGGTCGATTACCTCGTCGGCTCGGGCAACCGGATCCAGGACGTCTACCTCAACGGCAACGTCAGCGAGATCGCCGCCATGCGCGGCAGCTTCGCCGATCCGCTGAAGGGTGGCGGCGCGGAGAGCCTGCTGAAATTCCTTCGCGATCGGACGGCGGCGATGCTCGCCGCCAAACCAAAGCCTTAGACGCAGGCCAGACGCCCTCGCCGGGCCTGGCCCAACGACCCCACCCGTGCCGTCTTCCCGTCCCTGCGGCACCATCATCCAAACCGTGACCGAGCATCGACCATCATGGACCTCACCTTGACGGATCTGCCTTCGGCGAGCCTGAACTGGCTCTCGCTCGTGTTCCAGTTCATGGCCCTGGCCGGCTGCATCTACGGCTTGACGGCGGCCTTCCTGGCGGGCCGCTATGCACGCCGCCCCGTCCCGGTCATGCCGGCGAACGCCGCACGTCCCTCGGTCACCATCCTGAAGCCGCTCTGCGGCATGGAGCCCAATCTCTACGAGAACCTCGAGACCTTCTGCCGTCAGGATTACGCCGGACCGGTCCAGGTGGTGTTCGGTGTCCAGAACGCAACGGATCCGGCGATCGCCGTGGTGCGCCGCCTGACCGAAGCCTATCCGGCCCTCAAGCTCGATCTCGTCATCGACGCCCGTCAGCACGGGTCGAACCGCAAGGTCTCCAACCTCATCAACATGTCAGCCCAGATCGCCCACGACGTGATCGTGCTGGCCGACAGCGACATGGTGGCAAGGCCCGATTACCTCGACCGGATCGTCGCCGAACTAGGGCAACCGGGCGTGAACGGCGTCACCTGCCTCTATCACGGCGTGCCGGCCCATCGCGGAGTCTGGGCCCATCTCTCGGCCCTGGCCATCGATGTGCAGTTCCTGCCGAACGTGGTGATGGGCACCTCGCTCGGCCTCGCCAAGCCCTGCTTCGGCTCGACCATCGCGTTCACCACCACGGCCCTGGCGGAAATGGGCGGCTTCGAGGCCTTCCGCGACGATCTCGCGGACGACTACGCCGTGGGCGAGGCCCTTCGCGCCAAGGGCGGCCTCGTGGCGATCCCGACCTTCACCATCGGGCATACCTGCGTCGACACCGATCTCGCCGGCCTGTGGAAGCACGAGCTGCGCTGGAACCGGACCATCCGCAACGTCGATCCGGCCGGCTATGCCGGTTCCATCGTCACCCATGCTTTCCCGCTGGCCCTCATCGGCGCCCTGATCCCGGGCGCCGATACGAGCGGCCTCGTGGTGGCGGCCCTGGCCCTTGCCTGCCGCATCATCCTCTGCGTCCGCCTGGAGCGCGCCTTCGGCCTCGCTCCGCACCCCTACTGGCTGTTGCCGATTCGCGACATCCTCTCCTTCATGAACTTCTCCTGGAGCTTCGTCTCGGGGGCGGTGACATGGAAAGGTCACGATTATCGGGTGGTTGCAGATGGCACACTGATCCCCGAGCGAAGCCTCGGCCACGATGCTGGTGCATCCTCGCTCTGATCTTCGCTTTTAGCGTCCCGCCCGCCCTTTTCCTTTCTCGCTGAGGCCTTGAACCCCATGCGCACGCTTTTCCTCCAGGCTCCCACCTTCGACGGCTTCGACGGCGGCGCCGGTTCCCGCTACCAGGCCAAGCGCGAGATCAAGTCGTTCTGGTACCCGACCTGGCTCGCCCAGCCGGCCGCCCTGGTGCCGAACTCGAAGCTGATCGACGCGCCGCCCCATAACATCAAGCTCGCCGAGATCGTGGCCCAGGCCAACGACTTCGACTTGGTCGTGCTCCACACCTCGGTGCCGTCGTTCAAGTCCGACGTGAAGACCGTCGAGGCGCTGAAGGCCGCCAACCCGAAGCTCATCGCCGGGCTCATCGGCGCCAAGGTCGCGGTGGATGCCGCCGGTGCCATGGCCCAGGCCCCCTGCATCGATTTCTGTGCCCGCAACGAGTTCGACTTCACCGTCAAGGAAGTCGCCGACGGCACCCCGATGTCCGAGATCAAGGGACTGTCCTACCGGGACGCCAACGGTGTCGTGATCCACAACGTGGACCGCGAGATCATGACCGACATGGATCAGCTTCCATTCGTCACGAGCGTCTACAAGCGCGATCTCCAGATGGAGAAGTACTTCATCGGGTACCTCAAGCACCCCTACATCTCGTTCTATTCCGGCCGCGGCTGCAAGAGCCGCTGCACCTTCTGCCTCTGGCCCCAGACGGTGGGCGGTCACACCTACCGCACCCGCTCGGTCGCGCACGTGATCGAGGAGATCAAGTACTGCCTGAAGGAGTTCCCGCAGACGAAGGAGTTCTTCTTCGACGACGACACCTTCACCGACAACCTGCCCCGCGCCGAGGAGATCGCCCGCGAACTCGGCAAGCTCGGCGTCACCTGGTCGTGCAACGCCAAGGCGAACGTTCCGCGCGATACGCTGAAGGTGCTCAAGGAGAACGGCCTGCGCCTGCTCCTCGTCGGCTACGAATCCGGCAACCAGCAGATCCTGAACAACATCAAGAAGGGCATGCGCGTCGAGGTGGCCGAGCGGTTCACCAAGGATTGCCACGACCTCGGCATCGCCATCCACGGCACCTTCATCGTCGGCCTGCCCGGCGAGACCCGTGAGACGATCCAGGAGACGATCGCCTTCGCCAAGCGCATCAACCCGCACACGATCCAGGCCTCGCTGGCTGCGCCCTATCCGGGCACCTTCCTCTACAAGCAGGCCGTGGAGAACGGCTGGCTCGATGTCGCGAACGCCGAGCTCGTCGACGAGAACGGCGTGCAGATCGCGCCGCTCCACTACCCGCACCTGTCGCATTCCGAGATCTTCGCGGCGGTGGAGGAATTCTACCGTAAATTCTATTTCCGCGCCCCGAAGATCGCCTCCATCGTCTCCGAGATGGTCCGCTCGCCCGACATGATGAAGCGCCGCCTGCGCGAGGGCGTCGAGTTCTACCGCTTCCTCAAGGAGCGCCAGGGCACCGCCAAGGCCGCCTGAGCGTCCGTTTGCAGGAACACATGACGGCCGGGCTCGCTGCCCGGCCGTTTTCGTTCCGGGCTCACACCGGGTCGACCGCCGAGGGGCGGGCAAGAGGCGAAGAAGCCGTTGCCGCATCGGCGCCCGGTGGCGGAGCGGCTTCCCCCGACGAGGACTGAGCGTGGCCCATAAGAAACGCCTGATCGTCACCGCCGACGATTTCGGCCTGAGCCTGGCGGTCAACGAGGCGGTGGAGCAGGCCCATCGCGGGGGCATCCTCACGGCCGCCAGCCTGATGGTGGGCGCGCCCGCCGCCGCGGATGCGGTCGCACGCGCCCGGCGCCTGCCGTCCCTGCGCGTCGGCCTCCACCTCGTCATGGTGGAAGCGTGGCCGACCCTGCCCGCCGGCGACCTGCCCGACCTCGTCGGACCGGATGGCCTCATCCGCAGCGACATGGGCCGCCTCGGCCTCGACCTCGCCGTGAAGCCGTCGGCGCGTCGTCAGCTCTCGGCGGAGATCACGGCGCAGTTCGAGGCGTACAAGGCGACGGGCCTCCCCCTCGACCACGTCAACGCCCACAAGCATTTCCATGTGCATCCGCTCATCGCCGGCCGCATTCTGGCGATCGGCCGCGGTTATGGCATGCGGGCGATCCGGGTGCCGCGCGAGCCGCGCGCCGTGCTGCGCGCCGCCGAGCCTGGAGCCAATCCGAAACCCGCCCTCGACATCGCCCCCTGGGCCGGCCTGCTCGCCGTCCGCGCCCGTCAGGCGGGCCTGCTGATCCCCGATCGCACGTTGGGGCTGGCATGGTCGGGCGCGATGACGCCGCAGCGCGTGGCGGGGCTCCTGCGCCACCTGCCGGACGGCCTCACCGAGCTGTACACCCATCCCGCCACGGGCGGCGGCTTTCCGGGCGCGGCGCCGGGCTATGCCTATGCCGCCGAGCGCGACGCCTTGATCGCGCCGGAGACGATCGCGGCCCTGGCGGATTCCGGGGCGGTGAGGGGCGGGTTTTCGGACTTCTCTTAGAGCAGTTTCCGTAATCGCTGGATCACTGCAAATGCTCTACCCTGCTGTGTAGCCGCATTTTCTTCACGCGATCCGGCGTCCACCTCGCTTGAAAATGCTCTAGGCCCCGGCAAAGACAAGGCGGCCGCCGCGCGATGCGAAGGCCGTCTTTTTTCATGGCCCGTTCCTCAGCCCTCCTTCACCGGCACGGGATCGGACTTAGCCGGCCTGCACCCCGACCCGGCATCCCCGCCCTCGGGGCGCTTCGGGTCCGGCCTCTTCGGCGGCGGACCGAGGAAGGCGGGGACCACGAAGAACGCGGCGACGAGGGTGAAGACCCGCGCCAGGGCGAGGAGTTTGCCCATGCTGGCCGTGCCGGGATGGCTCGACAGGACCAGGGAGCCGAAGGCGGTGCCGGTG
>NZ_JAKSYE010000107.1 GCF_022829685.1 Methylobacterium sp. E-045 | reverse complement strand
GACCGGCGCACCGTATTCCCGCGACAAGTTCGTCTTCGAGGCCAACGCACATCTGGCCGTCGGCAAGGGCATCTTCTTCGAGCCGGTCGTCCAGTACCTCGTCAACGGCAATTCCTACTGGAACCCCTACACGGCCAACCGTTCCAAGGACGGCTTCTACGTCGGCGCCACGCTGATCGTGCCGCTGGGAGCGATCGTCGGTCTGTCTCCGGGCTGACGCCCCCCTCATCGAGCAGCCACCACCATCCAGACGGAGGGCCATCATGGGTTCCCTGACCGAGACCAGCATCGACTACACCGTTCACCCCCGGGTCAATTCACAAGACCCGATCCCGCCTCGTCCGCGGCCGGACAGGCATGCGGACGTGATCCGGACGGATGAGGACGCCATTGCCACAGCAACGCGGCTCGCGGCGGACTTCGCCGTGGGCGCCGCGCTGAGGGACCGGGAAGGCCTCCTGCCCCTGCCGGAACTCGACGCTTATTCCCAGAGCGGCCTCTGGGCGCTCAACGTGCCGAAAGCCTATGGCGGCCCCGGGCTCTCCTACGCGACGCTCGCCAAGGTGATCGCGATCATCGCGGCGGCCGACAGCTCTCTGGCGCAGATCACCCAGAACCATCTGGCGATAAACGCGCATATCGACATCGACGGGACCGATGCCCAGAAAGCCGAATTCTTCGGTTGGGTCCTGGCGGGACTGCGCTTCGGCAACGCCTTCTCCGAACTCAACAGCAAGACGGTGGCGGCGTTCGAGACGACCATCCGCTACGAGGGCGACGAGGCGGTCATCAACGGCCAGAAATTCTACAGCACCGGCGCGCTTCTCGCCCACATCATCCCCATCGTCGCCGTCGACCCGGATGGCCAGGGCTTCCTGTCCTTCGCCGAGCGCGATGCGCCGGGGCTGACGATCAGCAACGACTGGTCGAGCTTCGGGCAGCGCACCACGGCATCGGGAAGCGTCACCCTCGACAACGTCCGCCTCCCGCGCGGGCGCCTCCTGCCGGTCAAGGCGTTCGACCGCCCCACCGTCGCCGGACCGGTCTCGCAGATCATCCAGTCGGCGATCGATGCCGGCATCGCCAGGGGCGCCATCGAGGATACCATCGCGTTCGTGCGGACGAAGAGCCGGCCCTGGGTCGATAGCGGCCAGGACAAGGCGGCCGACGACGTGTTCACCATCGCGGCCATCGGCGACCTCTCCATCCGCCTGCACGCCGCGGAAGCCCTGCTCGAGATCGCCGGCAAGGCCATCGACCGCGCCCATGCCGACCCGACCGAAGCCAATGTCGGCGAAGCCACCGTGCGGACCGCCGAATCCAAGGTGCTGACCACCGACATCGCGATCCTGGCGACGAACAAGCTGTTCGAACTGGCCGGAACGCGCTCGACCCTGGCCCAGCACGGCCTCGACCGCCACTGGCGCAACGCCCGCGCCCACACGCTGCACGACCCTGTCCGTTGGAAGCTGTTCCACGTGGGCAACCACTACCTCAACGGCATTCACCCGCCGCGCCATCCCTGGAGCTGACGCGACCGCGCTCACGAGCCGACCGACCGCCTCAACGGACTTGTCCATGACCCGCCAGATCCGCTTCAACGCCTTCGACATGAATTGTGTCGGCCACCAGTCGCCGGGCCTCTGGGCGCATCCCCGCGACCGGTCCTGGCAGTACAAGGACCTCGAATACTGGACCGACCTCGCCAAGACCCTGGAGCGGGGCATCTTCGACGGGATCTTCATCGCCGACGTCGTGGGCTATTACGACGTCTACAAGGGGTCGAACTGGCACGCGCTGCATCAGGCGGCGCAGATCCCGGTGAACGACCCGATCCAGCTCGCGGCGCCGATCGCGCTCGCCACCGAGCATCTCGGCATCGGCATCACGGCCTCGACCTCGTTCGAGCACCCCTACACCTTCGCCCGCCGCCTCTCGACAGCCGACCACCACACCAAGGGCCGGGTCGGCTGGAACATCGTCACCTCCTATCTGGAGAGCGGCGCGAAGAATATCGGCGAAGGCGGGCTCAAGCGGCACGACAACCGCTACGAGGTCGCGGCCGAATATGTCGAGGTTCTCTACAAGCTGTTCGAGGGCAGCTGGGAGGACGACGCCGTCCTGCGCGACCGCGACAGGCGCGTCTTCACCGACCCGGCCAAAGTCCATGAGATCGCGCATCAGGGCCGTCACTTCACCGTGCCGGGCTATCATCTCTGCGAACCCTCGCCCCAGCGCACGCCCGTGCTCTATCAGGCCGGCGCGTCCGGCCCCGGCAAGGCTTTCGCCGCGGGACATGCCGAATGCGTGTTCGTGGCGTCCCCGATCAAGGCGACCCTCAAGGCCTATGTGGCCGAGGTTCGCGCCAAGGCGGCGGCCTCGGGCCGCGATCCGCGCGACGTCCTCGTCTACAACCTCACCACCGTGATCGTGGCCGAGACCGACGAGAAGGCGCGAGCGAAGTTCGAAGAATACCAGCGCTATACCTCCTATGACGGGGCCCTGGTCTTCATGTCCGGCTGGAGCGGGATCGATTTCGGGCAATACGCGCCCACCGACCTGATCCGAAAGGTGGAGACCAACGCCATCGTCTCGATGGTGGAGAATTTTACCGGCTCGGAGAAGCCCTGGTCCATCGAGGAACTGGCCCGCTGGGGCGGGATCGGCGGTCTGGGGCCGGTCTTCGTCGGCTCTCCCTCGACGGTGGCCGACATCCTCCAGGAATGGGCGGAGGAGACCGACGTCGATGGTTTCAACCTCGCCTATGCGGTCACGCCGGAGACGTTCGAGGACGCGGTGAACCTCCTCGTGCCCGAGCTCCAGAAGCGTGGCGCCTATCCGAAAGCCTATCGTCCCGGGACACTGCGCGAGAAACTGTTCGGGCGCGGGCCGCTCCTGCCCGAGACCCACCCGGCCCATGCCTATCGCGACATCGAGGCGGTGAAGGCACGCGAGGCCGCCCTGCGACCGGCCGCGGCGGCCGAGTGAGACCGGCCATGCCCGATCCGATCCTCGAACTCACCGATGTCTCCCTGGCCTTCAAGGGCATCAAGGCGATCAACGCCCTGAGCTTCACGGTGGAGCGCGGCGAGATCTGCGCCCTCATCGGGCCGAACGGAGCCGGCAAGAGTTCGCTGCTGAACATCCTCAACGGCGTCTACCGGGCGGATTCCGGTGAGGTCGTGTTCGAGGGCGAGCGGTTCGCCCGTATTCGCCCCCTGCAGGCGGCGCGACGCGGCATCGGACGCACCTTCCAGCACGCGGCCCTGTTCGGGAAACTCAGCGTCCTCGACAACGTGCTTGCGGGTCTGACGCGCCACAGCCGCACCACCCTGGCCGAGCACGCCTTCGGGGTGTTCCGCGACCGCGCCGAGACGGCCGAGTTCCGGGACCGCGCCGAGGCGATCCTGGCCTTTCTCGATCTGTCGGCCCACCGCGACGCCATCGTCGCCACCCTGTCCTACGGGGTCCAGAAGCGCGTCGACCTGGCCCGTGCCCTCGTCGGCCGGCCGACGCTCCTCCTCCTCGACGAGCCGATGGCGGGCATGAACCAGGACGAGAAGCGCGCCATGAGCGGCTTCATCGCGCAGGCGAGGGCCGAGTTCGGCACCACCATCGTCCTGATCGAGCACGATATCGGGGTGATCATGGACCTCTCGGACCACGTCGTCGTGCTGGATTATGGCCGCAAGGTCGGGGACGGCACGCCAGCGGCCATCCGCACCGACCCGGCCGTCATCGCCGCCTATCTCGGCACGCCCCATTGAGGCCTTCCCAGCCATGAGCTTCTTCCTCGAGACCCTGGCCGGCGGCCTGCTGGCGGGGGTGATGTACGCCCTCGTCGCGATCGGCTTCGTGCTGGTCTACAAGGCGTCGGGCGTGTTCAACTTCGCGCAAGGGGCGATGGTGCTCTGCGCCGCGCTCACCTTCGTCACCCTGCGGGAGAGGGGGATCGATCTCTGGCTCTCCGGCCTCATCACCCTCGCGATCCTGGTGGCGCTGGCGGTTGCGGTGGAGCGGGTCGTGCTTCGCCCCCTGGCCAACCGGCCTCAGATCACCCTGTTCATGGCCACCCTCGGCCTCTCCTACGTCATCGAGGGGACCTCGCAGCTCCTGATGGGAGCGAGCGTGCATGAGCTCGATCTCGGCATTCCCGACACGCCGATCGAACTCGGGCCGATCCAGCTCAGCCAGTTCGATCTGGCCGCCGCAGCCACCGCCGGCGCCCTAGTCATCGCCCTGTCGCTGTTCTTCGACCGCACGCGGATCGGCCTGTCCCTGCGCGCCGTCGCCGACGATCCGGGCGCGGCCCTCTCCATCGGCATCCGCCTGCAGACCCTCTGGGCCGTAGTCTGGGCGGTGGCGGGCTTCGTCGCCCTCGTGGCGGGCCTGCTCTGGGGCGCGCGCCAGGGCGTCCAGTTCTCCCTCACCTTCGTCGTCCTGAAGGCGCTGCCCGTCCTCATCATCGGCGGCTTCACCTCCATCGCCGGCGCCGTGGTCGGCGGTCTCATCGTGGGCGCGAGCGACAGCCTCGCCGAGATCTATCTCGGCCCGCTCCTGGGTGGGAGCGTCTCCACCTGGTTCGCCTACGTGCTCGCCGTCGCCTTCCTGCTCGCCCGGCCCGCCGGCCTGTTCGGCGAGCGCGCCATCGAGAGGGTCTGAGCGCATGCCCCCCGTCGCCTCCGTCTCGGCCTTGCCGGGCGCTCACCCCGTCCGCCGCGCTCTCGTCCCGACCCTGTCGGCCCGCGCCACGATGCTGGCGATCCTCGTGACGACCGCCTTCGCCGTGCCGGCCGTGGCCAGCGACTACTGGCTCAACGCGATCCTGATCCCGTTCCTGATCATGGCGCTCGCCGGCCTCGGCCTCAACCTGACCATGGGCTACGCGGGCCAGGCCTCGCTGGGCACCGGCGCCTTCATGGCGGCGGGGGCCTACGCCACCTACAACCTGCTGCTGCGGGTCCCCGAACTGCCGCTGCCGGCGAGCCTCGTCCTCGGCGGCCTCGTCGCCGGACTGGTCGGGCTCGTCGTCGGCCTGCCGTCCTTGCGCATCAAGGGCTTCTACCTCGTGGCGACGACGCTGGCCGCGCAGTTCCTGATCGAGTGGGTGCTGAACCAGTATCCGTGGTTCTCCAACTATGCCTCGTCGAGCACGATCTCGGCACCGCGCCTCGCCTTGGCCGGCTACGACCTGTCGCGACCGGGCGGGCGCTACCTCCTCACCCTTGGCACCGTCATCCTCGTGACGGCCGTGGCGTGGCGGCTGGTGCGCAGCCAGACCGGCCGCAGCTGGATGGCCGTGCGCGACATGGACACCGCGGCGGCGGTGATCGGCATCCCGGTGGCGCAGGCCAAGCTCAAGGCCTTCTTCGTGGGAGCCACCGTCTGCGGCATCGCCGGCGCGCTCTGGGCCTTCGCCTATCTCGGCACGGTGGATGCGCGCAGCTTCGATCTCGACCGCTCGTTCCAGGTGATGTTCGTCATCATCATCGGCGGGATGGGCAGCCTCGCCGGCTCGTTCATCGGCGCGGCCTTCATCGTCCTGCTGCCGATCCTCCTCAGCCACGTGGCGGGAATCGTGTTCGGCGGCGCCATCGATGGCGGCCAATTGCAGAACCTCCAGCACATCCTCTTCGGCGGCCTGATCGTCTGGCTGCTGATCCACGAGCCCGACGGCCTGTCGGCCCTCGCCAGCCGCCTTTGGCACCGCCTCGCCGCACGCACCTGATCCCTCTCCGCCCCCTACGCTCCCGGAGTTTCCCGATGACGATCCTCACCCGTGCGATCCGCGCCGCCGCGGTCACGGCCTCCTTCGCCCTGGCGGCACCCGCTTCGGCCGGGGATGCGAAGGAGCAATACTTCCCGCTCGCGACCTTCCGGGTCGGCGCCTACGCTTCCTCCGGCATCCCCTCCTGGGCGGGGGTGATCGACTACCTGCGCTACATCAACGAGGTGGAGGGCGGCATCAACGGCGTGAAGCTGTTCTGGGACGAGTGCGAGACCGAATGGGCGGTGGAGAAGGGAGTCGAGTGCTACGAGCGGGTGAAGGGCGGCAAGAACGGGTCGCCGGTGGCGGTCTTCCTGCCGCATGGCGACCCGGTCTCGAAGGCGCTCACCGAGAAGTCGGTGGCCGACAGGATCCCGCTGATCACCACCGGCTACGGCCGCACCGAGGCCATCGACGGACGGGTCTTCCCCTATAGCTTCACGGTGCTCTTCAGTTTCTGGAGCGAGGCCTCCTCGGTGGTGAACTACATCGCCGAGCAGGTGGGCGGTAAGGACAAGCTCAAGGGCGTCAAGATCGCAACGATCTATCACGACAGTCCCTACGGCAAGGAAACCCAGACGCCCCTCGACATCCTCTCGAAGGAATACGGGTTCGAGAACATCCAGATCCCGGTGCCGCATCCCGGCAACGACCAGTCCGCGCAATGGGCGCGCGTCCGGCAGATCAAACCGGACTGGGTGTTCCTGCGGGGTTGGGGCGTGATGACGCCGGTGGCGATCAAGACGGCGGCCAAGACCGGCTTTCCCGTCAACCGGATCATCGGCGGCATCTGGTCGGGATCGGAGGAGGACGTCCGGCCCGCCGGCAGCGTCGGCAAGGGCTATCTGGCGATCACGCCGTTCCCGGCCGGCCAGGATTTCGAGATCCTCAAGAAGATCAAGGCGGAGATCGTCGACAAGAACCGCAGCGACCTGCGAGACCCAAAGAGCTTCGGCTCGGTCTACTACAATTCGGGAATCATCGAGACGATCATCGCCGTCGAGGCGATCCGGACGGCGCAAGGCCGCTTCGGCAACCGGCCCATCACCGGCGAGGAGGCGCAATGGGGCCTCGAACACCTCGTCCTCGACGAGGCTCGCCTGAAGCAGATCGGCGCCGAGGGCCTGGTCCAACCCCTCACGCTCTCGATCAAGGATCACGAGGGTGGCGGCGCCGGCAAGGTGCTGCAATGGGACGGCGCCAAATGGGCCATCGTCAGCAACGGCTGGGTGAAGTCCGACCGCGAACTGCTGCTGCCGCTGATCTACGAGCGCGCTGCGGCCTACGCCAAGGAGAAGGGCATCGTCCCCCGCACGGCCGAATCCGCCGAAGCCAGCGCGCGCTGAGAGGAGCGGCCATGACGCGAAGCCACGATTTCCTCGCCGTCGACTCCATCGAGGCGTCCTATGGGCAGGCGGGGCCCGTCCTGCGCGGCGTCTCGCTCACCGTCGCAGAGGGCTCCATCGTGGCGCTGCTGGGCTCGAACGGCGCAGGTAAGTCCACGACGCTGCGGGCGATCTCGAACCTGCTCGGACCGCAGCGTGGCGCCCTGCGGGGTGGCAGCATCCGCTGGAGGGGCGAGTCGACGGCCGCCCTCGATCCGGCCGATCTGGTGCATCGGGGCATCGTGCAGGTGCTCGAGGGACGCCACGTCTTCGGGCAGCTCACCGTCGAGGAGAATCTCAGGACGGGTGGCTTCCTGCGCCGCCCGAGCCGGCGACAGCTCGCGGACGACCTCGAGCGGGTCTACGGGTGGTTCCCACGTCTGCGCGACCGGCGCTCGGCCAAGGCCGGACTCACCTCCGGCGGCGAGCAGCAGATGGTGGCGATCGGCCGGGCGCTGATGACCCGCCCGACCCTCGTCCTCCTCGACGAGCCGTCGATGGGGCTCGCGCCGATCATCGTCGGAGAGATCTTCGAGATCATCCGTCGTCTCAACCGCGAGGAGGGCATGAGCTTCCTTCTCGCCGAGCAGAGCGCCAACCTTGTCCTGGCCTATGCCGACCGTGCCTACGTGCTGGAGAGCGGTCGTGTCGTCGAAGCCGGACTGGCTGCGGACCTCGCCACGAGCGGCCGCCTCGGCGAGATCTACCTCGGGGGTGCGGCGACGGCGACGCGGCACTGACCACGTTCCATTCTCGATCAAGGACCAGCGATGAGCGAGCCGAACACGACCGCATGGGCCGCCTGGGGGACAGTCCCCGGCTCCCGCTATGACGCCCTGGCGGCACGCTTCCGGCCGATCTTTGCCCGGATTCGCGACGGCGCCATCGCGCGCGAGCGGGAACGCCGCTTGCCCTACGAGGCGCTGAGCTGGCTGCGCGAGGCCCGGTTCGGAGCCCTTCGGGTACCGGAGGCGGAAGGCGGCTTCGGCGCCAGCCTGCCGGAGCTGTTCGGCCTCCTTGCCGAACTGGCCCAGGCGGATTCGAACCTGCCGCAGGCGCTGCGCAACCATTTCGGTTTCGCGGAGGATACCGTCGGCAGCCCGCACGGGCCGCGCCGCAGCCACTGGCTCGAACGCCTCGCCGCCGGCGACCTGTTCGGGGGCGCATGGTCCGAGACAGGGGCGGCGACGGTCGGCAGCTTCGACACCCGCATCCACCGCAGCGGCACGGGCTGGGGGCTCACGGGGCGGAAATACTACACCACGGGCTCGCTCTACGCGGATTGGATCGACGTCGTCGGCACGGGCGAGGCGGGGGAGGAAACCTCCGTGGTGGTGGCGGCCAGGGGGCCGGGCGTCGAGGTGATCGACGATTGGGACGGCTTCGGACAGCGGCTCACGGCAAGCGGCACGGCCCTGTTCGAGGATGCGCCTGCGGTCGGCGAGCCGCTGGCCACGGACATCCGTTTTCCCTACGGACCGGCCTTCTTCCAGGCGGTACATCTCGCGACACTAAGCGGCATCGCCCGGGCGGCCGCGGACGAGGTGGCGCGGGCCGTGCGTGAGCGCAACCGGACGTATTCCCATGCGGCGGGCGCCCGCCCCAGCGCCGACCCGCAGGTGCTGCAAGTGGTGGGCCGGGTCCACGGCCTCGCCTATGCCGCAGGCGCGATCACGGGTCAGGCGGCAGAAGCCGTCCAGCGCGCCTACGAAGCGCGGATCGCCGGCCTCGACGCGGCCGAGGCCCACGCGATCAACGTGGCGGCAGAGATCGAACTCGCGCAGGCTCAGAGCGTGGTGACCGGGCTCGTCCTCGACGCCACCACGATCCTGTTCGACGCCCTCGGCGCTTCGGCGACCCGCAGTGCCGGCGGCCTGGACCGGCATTGGCGCAACGCCCGCACGGTCTCGTCGCACAACCCCCGGCTCTTCAAGGACCGCATCGTCGGAGACTACGCCGTCAACGGTACCGAACCGCCATTCCAGTGGAAGATCGGACAAGGGCTACCGATCGGTTCATAACGCCATGCTCCATCCCCGAAATCATATTAGAAGCACACCTATATATGAGACTAGTAAATGGAGATGCCGGAGACGACAGTAATTTCTGATCATGGAACAGTAAATCCTGCAGCAGTGATGCCATCGGGGCGTGAGCAGCATGCCCGCTCCGAGCGGGCGGCAATTCCGCTCATGGCGACGGCCAAAGCACCGGGGAGGGGTTTATCCCGCTCCTGAGCCGATCCTCAGCGCTACAAATCTTATGAGGCGGGTATCCGACCCTCGGTGCGAACGACCGCCCACGTCCGCAGATGTCCGCCAACACCGTTAGGGCCGACAGCGGCGCGTCATAAAAACATCAACGATAGCAATAAATCATGCCCATCACTGGCGGAAGGGGTGGCTGCCCTGTTGATGTTCAATAACGACCGGTACCGTTCAATAACTCGTTTAGGATCAATATTTTAGACAAAATGCCGTGTGCGATACCATCCATTGCAATCCGCTTACAGCCCACATAAAGTGTGGGTGAAAATGTGGGCGGTATAAGTTCGATGGACACTGCAGGAAAGCGGAAAGGCCGACATCCTGAGCGGGCGCTGACCGCCGTGCAAGTTCGGGCAGTCAAGGCTCCCGGTCGGTATGCAGATGGCCACGGCCTTTACCTTGTTGTCGAGCCCTCGGGCTCGAAACGCTGGCTTCTGCGCATCGTCATCCAGGGCACCCGACGCGACATCGGATTGGGCGGAGCAAGCCTCGTTACGTTGGCCGAAGCCCGGGAAAAGGCGTTTGCCTACCGTAAGCTTGCCCGCGATGGTGGCGATCCGCTCGCCGAACGGCGCAAGCCTGTTGAGACGATGCCAACCTTTGCCGATGCAGTTGCGCAGGTCTTTGAAGACAACAAGCCCTCGTGGAACAACGCGAAGCACGCTGCTCAGTGGAAGACCACCCTCGAAACCTACGCTAACCCCTTTTTCGGCAGTCGGCGGGTCGATCAGGTTGAAACACCCGATGTGCTTCGCGCCCTATCGCCGATCTGGCTGACAAAGCCCGAGACGGCCCGGCGCGTACGCCAGCGCATTGGCACCGTGCTCGATTGGGCCAAGGCTGCCGGCTATCGCAGCGGCGACAATCCGATTGACGGCGTGAGCCGGGGGCTTCCGAAACAAGGCGTACGTGAAGAGCATCACGCGGCGTTGCCCTACGCTGAGGTCCCGGCTTTCGTCGCGCGCCTGCGAGGCTTGAGTGAACAGGGAGAAATCGCACGTCTGGCATTTGAGTTTTTGATTTTGACGGCAGCCCGAACCAGCGAAGTGCTCGGAGCTGCGTGGCTCGAGATCAACCACGGCGAAGCGCTATGGACGGTGCCGGCAACTCGCATGAAAGCGGGGCGCGAACACCGGGTTCCCCTTAGCTGCCGAGCGGTTGCGGTGCTGGCACAGGCGAAAGCCCTAAACAGCGGCAGTGCCCTTATCTTCCCTGGGCGGTCCGGTGTGAAGCCGTTGTCGAACATGGTTTTCCTTATGGCCCTGCGCCGAATGGCAGTGCCGATTACAGCCCACGGGTTCAGATCGTCATTTCGCGACTGGGCAGCAGAGGTAACAAACCTGCCGCGCGAGGTCGCGGAAATGGCGCTGGCACATGCCGTGGAGAACCGGGTGGAGGCGGCCTACCGACGTGGCGATCTGCTGGCCAAACGACGCGAGATGATGGAAGCGTGGGCTGAATATTGCGTGCAAGGGCTGGTCAATCAGTGAAAAAAATAACGCTAAATACCCGTTTCATTACCTCCGACTTTGATGAAAGCAGTGGGACGAGACAGCTGTTTGATCACGATGCACGGCTAGGAGCGTTTCGGGCGTATCGTCAGGCACTTCGTTACGTTCGTCATCATGGCTTCAAAAAGGGCAGTGTTAGGTGGCAAGACGCGCGGGGAAAGCTCCGCGCCGCGCTACCAATAATCGCCAAGAATTACTGGCATGATTTTGATTACGATGACCGGAAAACTTCAGCAAAAGTAAAATCTGAAGCAACAAAACTGATAAATCCTCTAAGAATAACAATGGCAGCGCTGGAGGAGAGGCCACCCTTCGTTCGTACTGCTCTTGCTTCAGAAGCAGTAAATTTTTCCAATCAAACGTCAATAAATCAACAGGACCTTTACACAGCCGCTCTGGTTGCTAATCATGCCTTGTTGCAAGCATGTAAAATATTCGATAGTCGGGACCATCGGAAGGGTGGGAAAGCAATCCGCTTTCGGAAGGCTTGCAACGATCTCGTCGAGTTATGGGAGGTCACTTTCGACAAAAAATTTCCTCGTAACTATAAGACAGGCAATGCAAATAGTTCTGAGAAAGCCCGGGGTATAAAGCGTGTATTTATAAGCCCAGGCGCGGTGTTCGTATATCAGTTGCTATACGAAATCGGGAACCGATGGGTGACTGTCTCGCAAATCGAGGATGCCCTCAAAACGCTTGATAGGGAAAGATAGCACCCCACCGCACTGCCAATTTTCCACCCCAAATTTGCTCGCCTAGTCGTAAAGTGGGTGATTAATAGAAACCTCTTGCAACACCCCGAGAGGTCCGATGAGTCACCATCCTGATGTCCCCCAAACAGGTTTCGTCACGCCGCTTTGGGTCAAGCGGCGATACTCTATCAGCAACTCAACCATGTACGCCTGGATCTCACGAAACTATCTTCCGCGGCCTTGTCGCATCGGGCCTCGTGCAGTGCGTTTCCGTGTCCAAGACATCAGGGAATTTGAGGCGCGGCTCTCTATGCATCACGAGGGTTCCTTGAATGCGCTGCAATCTTCGCGGTTTGTTTAACCTGGGCGCTCAGTGTCATAAGTACTAACGGCCGAAGCATCAACAGCATGCGCCAATCTCGATTAAGCTAGGCGATAAGCCTTAGCAACGCATCACTAAAGCACCACCACTGCCGGCGGCACTATCGCGTTTCGTCGAGCAACTCTCGACGAGTCATTGCCGCCGGCTGCCCTCAACACATC
The DNA here is from genome assembly GCF_022829685.1 of Methylobacterium sp. E-045. GTDB lineage: Bacteria > Pseudomonadota > Alphaproteobacteria > Rhizobiales > Beijerinckiaceae > Methylobacterium. The sequence goes on along the minus strand of NZ_JAKSYE010000107.1, from coordinate 30,107 downwards.
AGCATTTAACCCGGGTATTTTTCAACTTTCTTGGAAATAGCCCCCCCTGATAAAGGATATTACAATGAGCAAGTATGATAAGTTTGCAACGCACCTTGACGAATTCCTCGACTTGGCCAAAGAAAATCCCAGCGAGGCGCTTTTCCAGTGCAAAGCACAATATGACTCCAGCCAAGAGGCAAAGTATCAACTTCTCGGACGCCTGATGGAGTTTGTGCTGTTGATGGAGGAAAACGAGACCCCTCTCCATGAATTTCTAGAGGCCCCTTTCTGGGCTGAACACCGCCTGAGGCCCACTGCGGAGAAACTCACCTTGTGTGTTTGTATGTTCATACAGGGGGTGGAGAAACATAAAGGCTCAGCTTACGAAAAGGCTAGGCAGTGGGCCAAGGCTTTAGACTATCTTATCGAAGAGAAGCTGGAAGCCGGTGACGTAGTCGATTTTATGCTTGAGAAAGGGGGTATCAAAGGCATTAACGCCTTAGCTGTGGGGAGGTCAGCGAGCCCCGACAACACATCAACTCCAACGCCGGCTGGTGCTGCGCCAGCCGCCAAGGCCAAAGGTTTAGCCGCTTCCTCCGACGATGACGCAGTCGCTTTTGACGACCATTCAGGTGACGATGATAGTCAATCACAAGCGCCTCGTAAGGCGCGTGGCCCATCAGATGCCGGTTCAGCCCACCCCGGCGGCGGTTCCAATATACCCACCAAGCGCGAGAGAAAGTTCGATCCTGATAAGGACATCAGCATGGATGCAGGTGACTTCAAGGACGAGTTTTTTAACCCAAATTACGGGTCAAGGCTGTTGGTCGAGATTGAGCGCGATATAACCGACCTTAAATGGGTTAAATTCAAAGTGGTCAGCCTTACGACAGTTTAGACTAAGCAGCAATTCTAAACGCTATACTGACCAGCGCTTCATCACTGGTCAGTACCTCTTATCAGATATTTTTATGCATGCCATGGTGGTCGCTGCTCACAAAAAGCCCCGTGTCACCCCCGAACTTGGCGTCGTAAAAAAATCATTCCATGCAGAATCACCCTAGGGCTCAACCACGCTGAAGCAAGTTTGCCTCCCTAATCGCTCATTTCAGTGTAACTACGCGGAAGAATGAGGGTGCTGTCATGATTCACACGCCCATGGTAAAGCGACTTCAGTCCGTATCCGACTACGGATCTCAAATGGTGAATGACCGGGGCGACGTCGATACGTAACAATGGGTAGCCACTGCGAATGTAAAGCTGTTTATGCTGCTCAAAATGAATACCCAGTGGTTCTTTAAATCGCGACCATGGCGGGTGTAACGCTATGGCGTGAGTATGCCGCCCATCATTGACGACAATATCCCGCAAACTGGACTTTGACCGCTTTTTAATCGGGTAGTCGGGGCTGCACAGCCATACAGGTAGTCGGCCTATGGATGTCGGTGCGACTGGCTTGCGCACTACGCGGCTTACAAACGTCGCGTAAACGCGCTCAATTTCGCGTTCCATCCACTCGGCCACCATTCCCGGTGAACCAGGCATGTGGTTGAACATGAATGTGAGTAAGTATGGGGTCCATCCTTCGGATACATGATTTTGTGCGATCTGAGCGTACCCATCGATGATCCGTTGAACATGGGCAGTTCTTGGGGTTTGCCATTGGTGTTTGTTGGTAGCCATGGGGTTATTTTACCATTGTTGAATGTGTAGTTGTTTGTCGTATGAGTTGTTAATTACGCATAGGTGTACATATACAGTCGCCCTTTTGGGCAGCTGCATTGGTTCGAGCTTTGGTAGAACCGCTTGTGCTGGCACATCCAGCATTTCGCCTGAGCTACGTTTTCAATTGGCATCGCGCCGGTATGAACATTTTTACCAGTGCGAGGCGCACCTATTATTTACGCAACGCTTTTAATCCTATCGTCGTCAGGAGAAGGCTGATCTCGATTGGTTGTTGACGCCAATGTGAATAATGAATGCTGTCTACATTTCTAGTAAGCAACATGCGGCGGCGATTGACCGTGCTTATTAGTGGCCTGCTACTGAGGTAGGCATGCCATCGTCACAAAACTCGCCAGCTGCAAACTTCGGGCGTGGTGATCCCTCCGCCCACCTACTGAAGGTGACTCGGCCCGCGCTGGTTCTCGCGCCTTCCACACTGCTCGAGGACATCGCCGGCCGCCTTGCCGAGGCCGGTGTGATCGATGCCGTCGCTCGTGGTGATACCGGGCCGGTGTACGATTGGCTTATGACCCTGGTGCCGCTGCAGGGCATCTCCGATGCAATCGCGTTCGGCTATGCAGAGAGGCATGGGAGGGCGACGTGGGCCACTGTGACGGCCGCGTTGAGCGCCTCGCCTTCGTGCCCCCGGCTTGCCAGCTACTGGTCTTTTGCGGACTGCGGCTATCGCAAAACTGCGGGCACATGCGCTGAAGCTCGCCGTCGCCCAGCTTGCCCGCTGCCGACCCTACCGCTGCGGAAGGGGGCGCTGAACCAAGCCGCTTACAGCCTCGCCTTGTTCATTCGGGATGTGTGTGGCGGTGACTTGATCGGCTGGCTCGACATGCGGCTCGCTGAGGCCGATCCCGGCATTGGCATGCGCAACCGAAGCCAAATGATGCGGGCGGCCGTTCTAGGCCCGCTCACATCGATTGTAGGCGTGTCGGACAAGCTGTGGTCCATGATGCTCGCGGAGCTGCTGCTTGTCGCCGACCCGAACCGTGAGCGCTGGGTCATTACGGGCGCCAGCATGATCGCCATCGACAGCCTCGTGCACAACTTCCTGCATCGCACCGGCACCCTTCAGCGATTCAACGCTGAGCACCCCTACGGCCCCAACTGCTACGCCGCTGGTGGGTGTGCCGATATCATTGAAGGTTTTGCTCAGCGTATCGATGCGCGCGAGTTCAACCCTGCCTTCCCGGCGATCTTCCCACGGTTCGTTCAGCATGCCATCTGGCTTTGGTGTGCCGAGTGGGGCCTGAACCTATGCAACGGTCGAAAGATCGACGACACCGGCCGTTGCCAACAGATCTATTGCCCAGCACACTTGGCTTGTGACCGAGTCAGCCTTCGTGCCGCATCGTAAGACGCGTAAGCGAGCTACGTGCACATCCCGTTATTGCCGACGCATTTGCTCGCAGGCAAGGATAACAAGTTGAGATAACGCCAAGCTCACCGCCGACGCGTGAGCTTGACTTTGATAGGCCGCGAGCGAACGGGCAGCCTCAAGAGAGTGTAGCCTATGAGTTGGAATTCCGGCCGTGGGGCCGCTTCCGACCCTTCTCGGGCGTTCGGAAGGTCTGCTTACAGGCAATCTGATTGGCTTTAAACGACCGATCCTAGCCGAAAGCAGAAGGACCGCTTTCGGTACGGCAAGGCTGTAAGCTCCCTTCAAATGCGCAGACCGAATGGCAGCAAATCGCACGCCTTGGTAAAGGTCGTGGGGACGCATGCCGATTGCGACCGCATCAATCCGGAGACCGTCTGATGGACATCCGCCCGATCCGCACTTAAGCCGATTACAAATGGGCCTTGGCTGAGGTGGAGCGCTATTTCGTCCATGCGGGAAGCCGATCGCTTCGACGTCTTTTCCTCGCTGATCGAGGCCTATGTAGCCAAGGCTTGGCCAATCGAGGCGCCGGATGCCGGGGACGCTGTGATGACGGTCATGGCCGATCGCAACATCTCGCGCGAAAAGCTCGCACCAGTGTTCGGCTCGAAATCACGCTTGTCGGAGTTCCTGAACCGCAAACGGGGATCGACCATGGCCGTCGCGAACCGGCTTCATGACGAACATCAGATCCCTGTTTCGATCCTGATCCGGCCCTATACCATGGTGCCGCGTGCAGCGTCCGGAAGGAAGCGGGAGAACGTCCGGGCCGGCGGAACCGGGGCATGATAGCCAACCAGCTCAAGAAGGACGATTTCTACCTTCCGATCATCCGGCTCCTCGACGTGCTCGGGGGGTCGGCTTCGATTGAGGAAATCGAGCAGAAGCTGATCGAGGAATTCGCATTCACGGACGAGGATCTGGCCGCCGCCCACGAGAAGAGCGGCACGCCGATCATTCCCAACAAAATCGCCTGGTCGAGGAGCTATCTAAAAGAGGCCGGACTGCTCGCCAACGAGCGCCGTGGCGTCTGGGTCCTGACGGAAGATGGGCGCAACGCTCTTGCTGGCGGCGAGGAAGCCATTCGCGAGGGAGTTGCGAACGCCATGCGCGAGTACCAGGCAAGGCGTAAGGCAACGGCCGAGGTGAGTGCTGCGGAAGAGGTGCCACCTGTAGAGGCGTTGTCCGAAGACGGCACCACGACGGAAGAAGTGACAGACTGGCGGGACCAGCTGTTGGCTGCGTTAAAGGCTATGGACCCTTCCGCCTTCGAACGGCTCTGCCAGCGGCTTCTGCGCGAGAGCGGCTTCGTGAAGGTCGAGGTCACGGGGAAATCGGGCGATGGCGGGATCGACGGGGTCGGTGTTCTTCGCATGAACCTGATCTCGTTCCAGGTCCTGTTCCAGTGCAAACGTTACGCGGACGCGGTCTCGTCTCCTGTGGTGCGCGATTTCCGGGGCGCCATGCAGGGGCGAGCCGACAAGGGCTTGATCATCACGACGGGCAGCTTCACGGCAGACGCACGGCGTGAGGCGACGCGTGATGGCGCGCCCGCCATCGATCTCGTGGACGGCGAACTCCTATGTCAGCTGCTGAAGGAACGGGGCCTTGGTGTCATCGTCCGGGAGGTTCGCACCGAGGAGGTGAGCGTGGACAGTCATTTCCTCTCATCCGTTTGATTTGGCCGTTTTCTGCGTTTGCGTTCCCGTCACAGCCCGGGGAATGCTGGTCGACAACACCATGGGCGGTCGTCGCAGGTGGATCTGGTAAGTCTATGGTTTGTCGTTTTCTAAAGCTCGATCGAGCGCCATGCTGACCCCAGGAGAGATCTACTCCAATCTGGACGACCTTGCCGCGGAGCCCCCGGCAGGGGGCGCGTTCGGCTTGGCGTTGATGGAAGCGGTGGGAGCCCCCCGCGCCACGATCACGAAACTGCGCGACGCTGCGAAGGGCGGTGCTTTCACTTGGACGAGGATGCTGCGCTTCGAGGCGAGCGAGCCGGGAACGGCCGACGCAGCGTTGGATCGAATGCGAGCCGAAGTCGAGGCTTCGCCGAAGGGGCGCCGTCCCCGCATACTGCTCGCCTATGACGGCGAACGGATCGCCGCCTACGACACGAGCCCGCGGTTCGACGAGGAGCCGCTGCGCGTCGGCCTCGACATGCTCTCGCTGGAGGGCGACGTGTTCTTTCCGCTCGGCGGGCACGAACGCTACGTTCCGAAGAAGGAGCGCCTGGCCGACGTGCGAGCTACGCGCTTCATCTCGCGCTTCCACGACGCGGTGCGTGACGCGAACCAGGCCTGGACGAGAGAAGCCGACCGGCATGCGCTCAACATCTTCATGGCGCGCGTCTTGTTCTGCCTGTTCTCGGACGATGTCGGCATTTTCGAAAAGGACGTGTTCGAGACCGCTGTTCGCCTGTCCAACGTGGACGGCAGCGACCTGTCCGCGTTTCTCCAGAGCGCCTTCGATTATATGAACACGCCGCCGGAGAGGCGATCGTCCGAGACCCGCCCCTGGTCCAGGCTGAAATATGTCAACGGCTCCCTGTTCGAGGAAGACGTGGCCATGCCGGCGCTCGACGGGCGCTGCCGCAAATTGCTCCTCGACTGCGCCGGGTTGAACTGGAAGCTCATCAATCCCGACATTTTTGGCTCCATGCTTCAGGCCGTCGTCGACGTGGAGAAGCGCGGCGAACTGGGGATGCACTACACCTCCCCCTCCAACATCATGAAGGTGCTGGAGCCGATTCTTCTCGACCCGCTCCATGCGGAGTTGGAGCGGGCGGGGGCGAACAAGGGGCGGCTGTACGCTTTCCTTCAGCGTCTTGGTCGCATCCGCGTGTTCGATCCCGCCTGCGGCTCAGGCAATTTTCTGATCCTCGCCTACAAGGAGATGCGGGCGCTGGAGATGGAGGCCATGCGCCGCCTGGCCGCGCCGCGCTTGTCTGGCATCGCGCTTGAGCAGTTCTTCGGGATCGAGATCGACGACTTCGCCTGCCAGGCGGCGCGGCTGGGCCTGTGGATCGCCAAATACCAGTGCGACCAGCAGCTGGAACTGGACCTCGGCCAGCGGACGGACTTCCTGCCGCTCCAGAAGGCTGGCGTGATCGAGCGAGGCAACGCGGCGGAGCGGAATTGGCTGGACATCTGCCCCGCCGAAAAGGGGGGGGAGACGGTCGTCGTTGGGAACCCGCAGTTCCGGGGTTCATCCTACTGGTCGCCCGATCAGAAAGCCGACATGGCCCGCGTGTTCAAGGGGCGTGTCAAGAACTGGGGCAATCTCGACTACGTGACTCTCTGGTTCGCCAAGGCGCGGGACTACGCGCTGGCGACGGATGCGCCCTTCGCCTTCGTGGCGACCAACTCCATCGTACAGGGCGTTCAGGTGCCGGAGCTTTGGCCGCACCTCATGGAAAGCCTTGAAATCCGCTTCGCTCACCGTTCGTTCAAGTGGTCGAACCTTGCCGTCCACAATGCGGGCGTGACCTGCGTGATCGTCGGCATGGGCCCAAAATCCGAGAAGACGGAGATCGCGCCCGATCGACGTCATGACCTGATCGACGACCTTATGTCGCTCGGCAGCGCGAGCCGATCAACGGTGCTGCCGCCCAAGCGCCTGTTCGACGGCGACACCGTGCGCGACGTGGAGGTGATCGGCCCCTACCTTGCACCTGGCACCACGGTCATCGTCGCCAAAACGAGCAAGCCGCTCGCACCGGACCTCGAACCTATGACACGCGGTAACCAACCCACCGACGGCGGCAATCTGATCCTCGATCGCAGCGAGCGGGACATGCTGCTTAATGCAAGTCCGGATGCCGCCCGCTTCATAAGGCGGCTCTACGGCTCTCAGGAGTTGATGAAGGGGATCGAGCGATATTGCCTTTGGGTGGATGATGACAAGGTCGAGGCAGCGAGAAGCATCCCCGAAATCGCACGACGCTTCGAGGCCGTCACGCGGGACCGCTCAGAAGAGAAGGCATCGGACATTTCGAAGGCGTTCGCGGATCGACCCCATCGCTTTCTGCAACGGCCCGGCGCCGCGACATCGCACACGATCATGGTGCCACGAGTTTCGTCGCTCAACCGCATCTGGCTTCCGGTGGATGTGATGGGCGCTGATGCGATTACCCAAGATCGACTATTTGGAATTTTCGATGGTGCTATCTGGCAGGCTGCCGTTTTGTCTTCGCGTCTACACCGGCTCTGGCTGGAAGCAGTTGGTGGGCGACTGAAAGAAGATCCATCATACGTGAACACGCTCGTCTGGAACACATTCCCGCTGCCTTCGCTCTCGGACCGCCGCAAGGCCGATCTGGAAGAGCACTGGTGGGCGATCGATCTGGCGCGGAAGGAAGCGGGGTTCGGCCAGTCCCTCGGCGAACTCTACGTCCCCGTCACCATGCCGCGCGCCCTTCGCCTTGCCCATGAAGAGCTGGACGCGACAATGGAGACGATCTTCGGTTCGCGCCGCTATCGCTCGGATGCCGATCGGATCGAACATATGCTGCAACTCTACGAGCGGATGGCTACCGGAGAACAGGAAACCGGCACGGCTAGGAAAAGGGCGAACGCATGAGCAAGGCGGGCGAGAACGGGCTCGGCTCCATCACCCTCAACTACGACGGAACGGGCGCGTCCAAGGCGACCGACAGTCTCGGAATGCGCGCCATGCAGGCCCGTGTTTGGGACAAGCGGGACGCGCAGCATCTCTTGGTGAAGTCGCCACCCGCCTCGGGCAAGTCGCGTGCGGCCATGTTCATCGGACTGGAAAAGCTGCGCGCCGGTGCCGTCGACCGCGTGGTGATCGCGGTGCCCGAGCGCTCCATTGGCGCCTCGTTCCGGGCCTCGGGCCTTGCGGCGGGCGGCTTCCACTCGGACTGGCTGCTCGATCTCGATCTTTGCACCGTCGGCTCGGAAACGGGCGGTAAGGCGGACGAACTCATCGCGTTCCTCCGGGGTGGGGGCGGTGGCCGGACGGCACTGTGCACCCACTCCACCTTGCGGGCCGCATATGCCAAGACGAACGACGTGGCCCTGTTCGATCGCGCGCTCGTCTGCGTGGACGAGTTGCATCACGCGTCTTCGGACGAGAACAGCCGCCTAGGCAATCTCCTGCGCGGGCTGATCGACCGTGCGGGGGAAACAGGGCACGACGCGGCGCATATCCTCGCCATGACCGGCTCCTACTTTCGCGGCGACGGCACGGCGGTGCTGCACCCGCAGGACGAGGCTCGCTTCGAGAAGGTGATCTACACCTATTACGAGCAGCTCAACGGCTACGAGTATCTCAAGACGCTGCGTATTAACTTCCGCTTCTACCAGGGCCGGTATCTCGACGCGATCGGCGACGCTCTCGATCCAAACCTGAAGACCATCGTGCACATTCCCCATGTTGGCTCGGCCGAGGGCAGTGGGGTGAACAAGATGTTCGCGGTGGACGCGATCGTGGACGCGATCGGCGACCGCCTGGGCAAGAACCCCAAGACGAGCGTCGACCGCGTGACCGGTTTCGTTCATCTCATGGTAGGTGATCGAACGCTCAGGATCGCCAACCTCGTGGACGACAGCGCCGATCGCGAGAAGGTGCTGGCCTCCTTGCGCACGGTGAAGGACCGCGACGGCGTCGACATCATCATTGCGCTCGGCATGGCCAAGGAAGGCTTCGACTGGATCTGGTGCGAGCACGTTCTCACAGTCGGCTACCGAGGCTCGCTCACCGAAGTCGTGCAGATCATCGGGAGAGCGACGCGCGACGCGCCGGGCAAGACGGAAGCGCAGTTCACCAATCTCGTCTCCGCACCCTTCGCCAAGGACGAAGCGGTGAGCCGCGCCGTCAACGATATGCTCAAGGCAATTTCGGTGTCGCTCCTGATGGAGCAGGTGATGGCGCCCGTGTTCAAGTTCCGCACCCACAAGGGCGCGGACGGGTTCGACGGCTCGCAAGGCGAAAAGTCTAAATCGGAACCCGTGACCAACGCCGGCGAGATCGAGATCGTCGGCATGCCAGAAATCGACGAGAAGGCCGTCGAGGCGATCGAGACCGACTTCAACGACCTGTTCGCCGATGTTCAGAACGACCCGCGTACGCTGACGGTGATGATCAATCCCGATGATCACCATACGGATGTGATGTACGATCTCGTCGTCACGGACGTCATCAAGCGGCGTTACCCTGGCTTCTCTGGAGAGCAGGTTCGGGACGCCGTCGGCCTGTTCGGCGTGCGTGCCGGGCTGGGCCGCGAGGTCGCCAAAGACCCGAGCATCATCCAGACGCCCAGCATGTCCGAAGAGGAGCAGTCTTTGTTCTCGGGGCCGGAAGAGGGCGGCGGCGAACGCACGGCAACCGGTCCGAACGCCGGCGATCGCTTCGTGCAGCAGGCGAGGCGGTTCATCAACGTGCAGGAGCTGCAGGTCGATCTCCTCGGCGGCCGCCGCGATTTCGACGACGCCTACGAGCTGTTGTCCAAGGAGCTTTCAGAGGAGTTGCTCGCCCGCCTTCATGGCGAGGTTCGCGCTTTAAAGGTCAGCATGACGCAGGAAGAGGCCGAAAAGCTCTATCTGCGCATCAAGGAATTCATCGAGCGCGAAAGCCGCGAGCCAAATCTGAACTCTCCGAATGGCCGGGAGGTGCGTTTGGCAGAGGCATTGGCATTCCTGCGCAAGCTCTCGCGAGAGAAACGCACTGCCATGGCGGGCGCCGACGAGGGACAGGTCGATGCCTGAAGCGATCGACTACTTCAACGACGATCTTCTCCTGACGCCGGACGAGAAGCCGAAAGCGGCACGGACGCCCTTGCTCGACCGCGCGGTCGAGGTGATCGAGCGCATCAACATTTTCGTCGAGGAGAACGGAACGGAACCGATCTCCGAACCGGGAAGGGGCGTTCGCGAACGCATGCTGGCGAATGAACTTTCCGGATTGCGAGCATCGAAAGCGGATCTCGAGGGTCTCGTATCCTACGACAGACACAGCCTCGTGTTCGAAAAAGGCAGCCTTGCGGACCCGCTCGACGATCCTTTGCTCTCGGACGGGCTCGGCATCTTCGAAGTGCGCGAAGAACTGAAGCCGATGGCACGTCCCGATTTCGTTGCCGACCGTCGCGCCTGTGCTGATTTCGAGCGTTTTGAGCCGCTGATGGAGCGGATACGCAAAGCGGTCGAGGAAGGAGCGCGCAAGCCCCAGGCATTCCGGCAGGAGCGCGTCGAACTGGGCGAATTCTTCGTTCTGAAAGGGCAGCTCGTCTACATCGCGGACCTTCGTGACGAGCATCGCCGCAACGGCAAGCCGGACGCGCGCTTGCGCGTGATCTTCGACAACGGCACGGAATCGAACCTCTTGATGTCGTCGCTCGTCCGGCGGCTTTACGAGGACAAGGATGCTCGCCGGATCGGGACGATGGACGTGGGTCCCTTGTTCGAGGGCGCTCGAACTGGCTTCGTCTACGTGCTGCGATCTCGCTCCGATAAACCAGAAGCGCGGGGTCTGCTGAAGGTTGGCACGACGTCGGGCACCGTCGAAGACCGCATCGCGCGTGCCGAGACGCAGTCGACGTTCCTCTTCGCGCCGGTGGAAATCCTAGAAACCTACGAGTTGAAAGGCCACTCGGCGAAAGAAGCCGAGCAGCGCATCCATCGCGCGCTTCGATCCTACCATGTCGCGCTGAGGGTCACCGGGCCGGACGGGCGGACCTTCAGTGCGACGGAATGGTTCAAAGCAACGCCGGGTCTTGTAGAAGAAGCCATTGATCTGGCGCTCAAATAAGGATGCATCGATTCATTTGGCCCAAACACTCAAGACCCATTCCCATTGACGACAATCGCAATCTTAACGTCAGCATTCTGGAAGTCGAACGTTCCGCCTGAACGTTCGTGATTCAGCGCACAACAGAAAGTCCGCTTTCGGACGGAGAGCCAACTACCACTCCCCACCCTTTGCAGACCATTGGTACGGGGCCGCGCTAATTTGCAACCACTGGGACGCGTCGAAGTCGGTCACCGCCGTCAATGAGATGGGGCGTCCGCTGTCTGAGCACAATCGCTGGCGGCTTTAGACGCCACTTTTAAGCATGCAGTTGACATGCTGAATTTATTCCTATATAACCGACGACAGTCGCTGTTTTTACGACGCATCAAATGCTAATGCCGACGCCTCAAACACCGCGCCTTACTACATTGGAAAAATGGCCGGTGGGCGTCGGCATTAACACCTCTTCATCGATCACTTAGCAAGGCGGCCTTCGGGCCGCCTTCTTCGTTTCAGGAGCCCTGTGATGACCACGCCAACAACTGCCAAAAGCGAAGCCGCCACCGAAACCAACGACGACGGGGCAACGGCTACCGCCAACCCTGCCGTCACGCCGGCCGTCATATTGTTCGGCACCGATGAGGGCGGCAAGCCACACGCCTCGACGTTCACCCACGCCGAGGTCGAACTCGCCGAGCGGGCGGCCGGGCTGATGGGCTTACGGGTACTGCACATCACAACCGATGAGCATCGTGCCGTTGCCGTTCAGCTGCCCGCAGGCCGGATCTTCGCTCAAAGCGGGCGTGGGTTCGTGCCGTTCGTCAAGAAGGCGCTGTACGAGCGCCTGTTGGCCCTAGCAGGCCCCGGCGAGGCGCCACCGAGCCCGATACAAGTCATAGCGAGCTCGCCGCCCTCAAGCGATGCCCCTACGCCTGCGAGTGATCCTGCGCGGCCTGCCGGTTGGGATACGGTCAAGGTCGGCAGCTTGGTACTGGCTTCAACCGGGCCTCAGGAGGGTTGGTTCGAATCGATAGTCGTCTACACCAAGGCCGACAGCCTCTTCGAGCTGCGGTGGCGCGATTGGCCCGAGGAAGCTCACTTCGTTCGGCATCGCGACGCGCTCGCGCTGCTCAGCCCGCTTGGCCCTGAGGCGTAGGGTCACCGGCATGACCATGATGTCCCCCGTCGCTGAACCCAGTGGACTGCCGAGTGAATCAGCGGCGGCCCATGCCACCGCTGCCATTCGCAACCTCAACGATGCGTTTCGCCGTACCTTCAGGGGCGGCGCAGTGCTGGAGACACCGGGCGTCGTCAACATGCGGGACGCCGACCGCATCGCCGTGCTGCTGGCCGTGCGGCGGTTCACGGGGTTCGAGCCCGGCAACGCCCCCTATGACGAACACGACTTCGGCGTTGTCGAGGTCGGCGGTCACCGGTGCTACTGGAAGATCGACACCTACGACCTCGCCATGCTGGGTCACTCGCCCGATGCAGCCGACCCTTCGATAACGGCCAGGGTACTCACGGTCATGCTTGCAGACGAGTACTGACGGTGAACGCGCCGACGGGAAGTTCCTCGAACTAGCTAGTCGGGCGAACTTTTTGGATGGCGGCCAGAACGGAGAGGCGAAGGCGCAGTCGCCCCTTCGACGGGTTCGGTGAGTAACACGGCCACTGGTACGTCTAGCACCATCGCGAGGGCTTCGAGCGTCGAGATGGTCACATTCTCCGAGCCGCGTTCAACCCGGCCGACATAAGACCGATCAATACCGGCCGCCAAAGCCAATCGTTCCTGGGACAGGCCTTTAGCCACCCGAAACTGCCGTAGGTTCCAGCCGATGATCGCGCGCGCATCCATGAACGCGCGACAAAGCCCTACAAGCGGCTTGACAATCGACGGACTGACAGTCCCCTATTATATCACAACCGCCAATGCCGAAGAGGTTCGCCATGCAACAATCGATAGCAGCTGCCAGCGTACTAATTCTAACAGTCATGATGTCTACGAGCGCGTTGGCTCAATCAAATAAAACGAATTATGTGCTTTCAGATTGCAACAGTTGGTTGGCTGAACCGACGATAAAAAACGCCTTAAGTCGAGTAACGGCGCGATTAGAAAATGGGCAACTCGAGGGGCGGAATCAAAAGGCAACTGAGGTGTTTCAGAACGTCAAAAATGCGCTCTCCAACGAAATCAAAACATGGGGAGGATACAGCAAGCAAATTGTCGATTTAGGAAGCGATCTGGGTCAGATGGAGCGTAGCGAATTAAAGCGATGTCTCCCAAGAGTGGACGCCGCCCTCGACAAGCTCGAAAAGACTATTTTAGCGCGCAATGAGCTGGAAGAAGAGGAGGGTAAACCAAAAGGCATGCTGCTCATCGCGTATGGGAATTATATTGGCGTAAGCAAGTGCTATTTGAGCCGGCAAGGCTATGCCATCCGTTATGTTCAAGATAGCGAATTTGATTTTGCAAAGAAAGCCATCAAAATAATTGAAGGCGAAATCATCAAACAGGATCCAAGCATCAATAAGGATCAAGTTTGGGCGGCTGCAAATGCCTATGAGTACCCAACCCCCGTCAACGAAATGGAACGCGTTGTTGCATATCACCGTGCATTCGGTGTTGCAGCGGTAGAGGGTCGAGAGTTCAATCAATACGGGAAAAATTACTGCGACGGGTTTTTTACAGCCCTCCGCGATCACCTTCGAATGCTGTCGCCAGCCGCAGCCGTTCCAAAGCGCGACTTCTGACTCGCGCCACCCAACTCGCCCCTGTTGAAGGCCAATTTATGCTTGATTCATATCTCCGCGCAATGCGCAACTATGCCAGCTTTAGGGGAAGAACCTCCCGGGGCGATTATTGGCGTTTTATCCTTGTGTACATCGGCATTGCCATGATCGCCCTCGTCGTTGACGCTGCGTTGGGCACAGGCAACAAGGATGGCGGTCTGTTCATCGGCCTGGTACACCTCGGCCACTTGATACCGCAGATCGCCGCTGGCGTTCGCCGCATGCACGACACCGACCATTCGGGTTGGTGGTTGTTGCTCAGCCCCGTCGCGCTGGTCTTCGCCTGCTTTGCCGGGACGCCGGGGCCGAACCGGTTTGGGTCGCCCCCGGCAGCCGGTGCCGTGCCGGCTTCAATTGGCGCTGCCCCCGCAGGCCCTGTGCCGGCTCACCCCATTGGGCAGCCGCAACGTGACGTCATCGCCGAGATCGAACGGCTGGCGAAGCTTCGCGCCGGCGGGAGCCTGTCGGAGGCCGAGTTCGAAGTGATGAAGGCGCAGGCCCTGTCGCAGGCGCGCGGCGCGTGAACGACGACACCGCCTGGATCGTCATCGCCCTCACAGTTTGCATCGCGATCTATGGCCTGCCGTCAATCATCGCCTTCCATCGGCGCCATCCCAACCGCTGGGTCATCCTCGCGGTCAACGGCCTGTTCGGCGGAACGCTCGTCGGGTGGGTCGTGGCGTTGGTCTGGGCGCTACACGCGGTGCATCGGCCTGATCAGACCGGCGCTTCGCAGGGCGGCGAGTCGGGGCTGAATCTGTTCGTCAATGACACCCGGCGGGTCGCCCTCGTGGCGGCCCCTTACGGGGATGGTGGCGGACACGCGCGGCCCGCCCTTTCGCCGGCCGATGCAGTGCGGGAGCTCGAGCGCCTCGCCGAGCTCCGCACCGCTGGCCACATCGACGAAGGCGAACACCGCGCCCTGAAAAGCGCGGTTCTTCGCGGACTGTAGCCCGCTCAGGGTCGGCGAGTTGGTCAGACCTATTCCCCCGTGAGATCAGAAGGAAACCGAATGCCGTACCGTCGTGCCTACACCGCGCTCATATCCGCCGTCGCGCTGGCTGCCTCAATCAACATCACATCGGCGCAGCAAATCTCACCGGCCGAATCGAGCGGGGCCGATGTCGTGCGCCGCATGCGGGAGAACCAAGCCGAGCAGCAACGCGCCATCGAGGAGGCGCTCGCAGAAGCCGCCAAGCCCACGACGATGTTGCTCGACGCCTACCGCAACTACCTCGCCGCGCGGCAGTGCTTCGATAGTCGCACCGGCTTCGCCCTCGTTTATCTCACGCCTCAGCAGATGGAGGAGGCGAAAGCGCAGGTGAAGGGCATCGAGGCAGCGCTACTACAGAAGGAGCCCAGCCTCGCTACCAACGAACGCTGGGAGACTGCCAATCGCGAGGAGGCGGCAGCGAACGACGACATCGCTGAGTTGGTCTACACCGGTCGGGGTAACGTCAAGGAGCGAACCTACACGGAACAGGGGCGCCGTTTTTGTGCGACAGCCACGGGCTGGTTGCGTGAGCGATACGGCGATCTCTACCCCGACAGCCGAACCATGAAAAAGGACTTCTAATGCGCGCCGCCTTTGTCAGAGACAGCGTCGGGGTGGTACCTATAGAGTTGGCTTGCCGAGGAACAGGTTGCCTCAAAACCTGCGATCATCGGGTTGCTCAGCCTTCGCACCGCGTCTTCAGGCACGCATTCGCAATTCTTCGATGGCGGGTGCCCCCGAATGGGTGAATCGTGAAAACTGCCCGATTGGTGAGGGTCGGCCCATAAGGTAGCCTTGGGCAGCAAAGCAATTCTCAGTAGCGAGGAAATCAAGTTCGGCTTCCGTCTCAACGCCCTCGGCCAGGACCGGCAGCCCAAGCCCGCGACCAAGACCGAGCACTGAGCGTACAATGGCCGCCGTTTGCGCATTGCTATCGACTGCTTTCACGAAGGAGGCGTCGATCTTGATCTTGTCGAAGGGAAACGAGCGAAGATTCGACAGCGACGAGTAGCCCGTGCCGAAGTCGTCCATCGCGATCCGCAGACCGAGTGCCTTTAATTGCCGCAGCGTTAAGAGTGTCTGGGCCGGGTCACGGATGAGCGCGGTCTCCGTCACCTCGGCCTCAAGCCGGCTGGGCGTCAAACCAGTCTCGAGCAAGATCTCGTGCACGAGCCCGACGAAATGCGGGCTGTGGATCTGAACCGCCGAGACGTTGACCGCCACCGACAGTGGGTTCGGCCACGTCGCGGCCTCGCGGCAGGCCTCGCGCAACACCCATTCACCGATCTGTAGGATGATGTCGCTTTCCTCGGCTATCGGAATGAACACCGCAGGCGAGACGAAGCCCCGCTCCGGGTGCTTCCACCGCAGCAGCGCTTCAAAGCCAGTGACATCACCGCTGCCGACCTCGGTTTGCGGTTGGTAGACCAAATACATCTCGCCACGGGCTACGGCATGACGAAGGTCGTGCTCCAGTAGCCGGCGCTCCCGTACATCCGCGCCCATCTTGGCCTCGAAGAAGCGGTAGGTGCCGCGTCCCTCCGACTTAGCGCGGTAGAGTGCTGTGTCAGCGTAGTTCAGCAGCACGGTACGCTCGTCGGCATCGTCCGGGTAAAGCGCGATGCCGATGCTGGTCGCGATCTGCGGGCTGTTACCGGCTGCCTTACCTAAACGCAGTGTTCCCAGGATCTTCTCGGCTAGCCGACCCGCGTCGGAGGGGCCGTCACAGGGCATCAGTACGGCGAACTCGTCGCCCCCGAGCCGAGCCATCATCTGATTATCGATAAGCTCGTCCGTGACGACCCGCGCTACGCTCTGCAGCATCGCATCGCCGGCGGCGTGGCCGAACAGGTCGTTGACCTCCTTGAAGCGGTCGAGGTCGAGGCAGAGCACCGCGAGTTTTCGGCTGCCTGTGTCCGCCGCGCGCATCTCCTGTTCCAGCCGCTTCCCGAAGCTCGCGCGGTTGGCGAGGCCCGTGAGCGAATCGTGATGGGCTAGAAATTGGATTTGGCGCTCGGCTTGGCGGCGGCCTCGTAAATCGCGCACTGCAACGGCAAAGTGCGGCCGACCAGCGTGTTCGACGGACTGCATGATGATCTCGACCGGCACCATACCACCGTCAGCTTGACGCAGTTCGGCTTCGACGGGTCGCTCGGGTTGGCTGGCCAGCGCCAGCCGAGCCGCTTCCGCCGGCAGAAAGGCCGAAAGAGAAGCACCCGAGAGTGCTCCCTGAGACATGCCGACGAGGCGACCGAAGCTCTGATTGGCACTGACGATGGTATCGCCAGTGCAGACCACGAGGCCCTCGACAGCAGCGTTGGCGAGGCTGCGCAGGCGCTCCCCCTCCAGCTTAGCATGTCTACGGTCGCGGACATCGAGGGCCATGGCGGCACCAGCTAGTAAAAGTATGGCGAAGCTCGCCAACGCGACGGCCACTGCAAGCCAGCTTGTTGGGATCGCGGCTTCGGAGACCACGATGGTGGGGTCTGGCGTGACGCTCACCGCCCCCATCGCGGTGAAATGGTGGCCGCAGATCGCCAGCAAGAGTAGGAAGGCGCTGGGCAGCTGATGCCGAAAGCCTCGGTCGCCAAGAAGCATGGCGAGGGCCGCACCGCCGAGGACTGCGCCGAGCATGAGCGAAATCGCTACGATGAGCGCATTCCACTCCTTGTGACCGGCGACATCATAGGCGGCCATGCCAGTGTAATGCATCGCCGCGATTCCGAGACCGAGCACCGCGCCACCTCCCCAGGCCGCAGGGGTACTCTTGCGCATGACTGAGACGGAAAGACCGCTCCCGACCAGGGCGATGGCGATGATGAGGGAGAGGGCAGTCAGCGCGATATCGTAGCCGCCTGGGACACCGGGAGCGAAGGCGAGCATGGCGATGAAATGAGTTGCCCAGATCCCAGATCCTCCAGCGGCGGCCGCGACAGCGAGCCAGCCGGCCTGCACCCAGTCATCGCCCTTGCGCGCATGGCTAACGAGGCAGACAGTCGTCAGCGCGGAGAGCGCGCAGATAGCAGCTGCAAGAATAACGAGACGGAGATCGTGGGTATCGGCAAGGCAGCCAACGACGGAAAGCATAAGGGCCTCGAGGGAGATTCGTTTCTCCGGATTCACCCCATATTCCTATGCAACAACTTAATGGCGCGCGATTAAGTTTTGGATTTAGGAGTTCGCTCATCCATACGGCCGCGCCAAGTCAGCGCAGGCAACTAAGAGCTGAAATCAGAGATCCATACAGCCACAGCGCCACGCTTAGGGATTGAAGCTGAACGTGCGCCCAGCCTTCGTGCAGTCACGACCATGGGCGCGTGATTACAATTCGCCGCGACGCCAGACGATAGTGATCCGAAGCGAAGGGTCATCGGATTAAGGGCGGGCGTAGATTGGTTGACCTGATCTGCTAAGTCTCCCGCAGAACCCGATACACCTGCATGCGCGAGCATCCCAAGACCGCAGCGATTGCGGCGGCGCCATTGCCCGCCTTCGACAACGACATGATCCGGTCGCGGTCGAGGCGGCGCTTGCCGCCGACATAAGCACCGCTGCCTTTCGCGCGCTCAATGCCTTCGCGCTGGCGCTCCTTGATGAACCGTCGCTCCATCTGCGCGACCATGCCGAGCACGGTTAGAACAACGTGGCCCATTTCGCCTCGGGTCGAGACATGCGGGTCGAGCACGGTGACATGGGCGCCGCGCTGCTCGGCCTCGTGAATAAGGTTCAGGACGTCCCGGGTATCGCGGCCGAGCCGGTCAAGGCGCGTGACCATCAGCTCATCGCCGGGCCGTAGGAACTCAAGCACGGTCGCCAATTCAGCCCGGCCATCACGGCTGCCGCCCGAAACCTTCTCCGAACGAATGACCCCGCAGCCTTCGGCCTTCAACCGGGCAACTTGCCCGTCGAGGTCCTGATCGAGCGTACTGACGCGGGCGTAACCGATACGAGCCATAGTTTGTAACCTCAAGCTTTAGGCTCGAGGCTACCTTGTCACAAATAGCCGGTGTCAACCCAGATGTTACGATGACCGATGCGGACGATGTTACGTCACGTCAGGGTATACCTTCATGTTTCAATAAACGGGAGCCATGTTCAACGGGCAGGCCGCATCAGAGACAAGCTCTGTAAGTCTGACAGCTAAGTTGACCAGTGTTGCTCAACATATCCCTGCACCTCCGCAAGCCCAAGTGAGCGCGTTGTATTAGCCAGTCGACAAAAGAATAATTCGCCTTTATCTGTTTTTGAATATATTGGTTCAGGTGAAGGATCCACATCCAGTATCGCAACTTCTTTCCCGCTCGATTTTTCAAATCGGATTCGAACAAGAGCTGCCGCCGCCGTTCCCGCTGTGTCAATTATGCCTTGAATTATCTGCTGTTGTAGCTTGTCAGTCGAGTTATCCTGCACTGAGAGATCTTTTTCTAAACCGAGTAAATTCCCATCATCGTCTACGCCGATGATAAGAGTTCCACCCTCGCTGTTGAGAAAAGCCGCGATTGTCTTTAGACAAGACTGCCGAAGAGATTTGTTTAAAACATTTTGCTTTGTATCCCATTGCCAGCTAGATTTGAATTCAAGCGTAAAACTCTCGCCAAGGGCGACGAGCTCCTCAACCGGGCGGACGCCAGGAAGCTCAGGCTTGGTAATGAGAGAACGGAGAAACTCGTTCAGGCTTGTTGCGATAAGCTTACGTCGCGCCTTTAAAAAATCCTCATATCTATCAATTTGCCATAAATCCTGATTGGCTGGAATAAACTGCGCGGCTAGGGCTCCGGGAAAGGCAGCCTCCACTTTTGGAAGATACTCGGACGGTGAAGTATCGGAAGAAAACTGATTGCTAGTTGCAGTCAAGAACGCTCGGTTCGCAATTTCGTTTACGAGCTGATCATGGGAAAGGCTGCCTGATCCAAATCCTGCCCCCCCTTTATCTTTGGGCTTTCGTAATAGTGCTTGCGGAAAGATATGATGGCTCTGAATGCTAAAGGATTTCCCTACGGGTTGACTCAAGGGCACCCCGTTGAACCAATCTTTTGCGCCGTGAGCTTTGACGAGGGAATAGACAGCCCTATACAAAGGATTTTGTACTCCGCGGCTTTCGAGATCCACAGAACTCACTTCAAGACGGCCACGTTGTTCTTGAATTGCTCGCCTTAGATCGTCCCAAGGAGCAATTTCTCGACTTACAATGCCAATGTCGGCTTCAAGTCGTTGATCGGTTTGGCTGGTATAGCGGGCCCATATGAGCGCGCTGTGCAGCCAGTTTACGGCATGCTTGATCGAGTCAGCGGTCTGAAAACGAAGCTGATGCTGCTGCCGCAGAAACGCAATTAAAGGAATGATCGCATTTGTGGTGTTAAGCTCATTGGTAGAATTTATAAAAGCATGGGCCGGCAGTAAATTCGATAGATAATCAAGAATTTTTGATAGTTTGGCCCATCCAGCTTCCAATTCGGATCTTTCGGCACCATGAATTTCGGTGAACAAAGCCCTGCCCGTCACAGCCACCGTCAAAGCACGAGTCATAAAAGTTAGATTGAAAAAGAATCCGTTAGAGCTGAGCTCCTCCATCTTCTTTTTAAGTACACGTCGGGCCTGTGGCCATTTGGCGGTCACATGCGTAAGAGCCAGTTCCGCATCGGTGAGCTTGGTACCCTGACTATTGACTCTGTCGAAAATCGTAATCGCCTCCGTTAAGCTCGCGGTAGGAGGAACTGTTTGCACAGGAAGATCGATGTTAGCAATTGATTTAAGTTTATTTAAAGTCTCGTTAAAGCGAGATGCGGCAGCTAATTTTTCTGCTGCTTCAGGCGCTACCTTATCTGCTATTTCGAAGACATTAATTGCCTCCTTGAAGCAGGATGTTACGGATCTCCACTTCAAGTCTCCGCTCATTTTGCTCTGATAGTACTGAAGATCACCGTTATCTAGGTTTATGAAAAGCTGTCTTGGATCATTAGTTATTTCTTCTGGGCGATAATATCTTGGAATTTCCCCTGTAAGCAGCATGTACAGCGTCGTAAGGCGCTGTTGTCCGTCTAGAAGAACCTGGACTGTTCCAATTTGATTGGGTAGAACTGACACATTTTTCAGCTCAGGAGGGTTCGCCGTGCTCCAAAGCAATAACCCGCCAACCGGCCAGCCTCTCATTAACGATCCTATTAAAACCTTTGCTTGTTCGATTGTCCAAACATATTCACGTTGGAACTCCGGAAGGACAAGATTTTGATGTTCAATATTGCTGAGTGCTAGGCTGATCTGCATGTTTCCTCCGAGTTAAATCATAGACAAAAGAAATGCCTAGCTCAACAGAATCCTATTCCTGCCCATACCTTGATCCAGAGCGGCTTCATATATTTTTCCGTGCAGGTCCACCCAGTGGCTTTCGCCTTGCTCAGCGTTTTCCTGCATGCCCCTTCTTGCCTGTGCGGCCGACGTTGATTGCGTGCAGGAGGGCGATAAAAACGGTCATGCTGTATTGCTCACCCCTGTCATGCCGCTTGCTTGATAGCAACTTTGATCCAGTTCGATACGTGAAGGGTCTCCCCCCGAGCCAACATAGCAACGAACTTGGCGGTGCGCTCATGACCTGCGCCGCTTGCTGCCTTATGCGTCGCGAGCCAATGTTCATTCATTTCTTTGATACGCATACCGTTCGGAAACGAGCTGCCGCATATCTAATTTGATTCAGCCGAGCAGCCAGAACCGAAACGAAACTCCATATTCCATCTCAGTTTAAGTTTCCCGTGGAGATTAGCAGCTAAGAGCTGTTGTAGTATTTTAATTGCGAGAAGAAGACGAAGTAGACCGTCAAGGCTGGGGTGGCATAAAGCTTGAGTCATGGATTGCGCACATGCGCTCAAAGCGGTCTTCTTGCCTTTGCATTTCGTTCTCGTAGAGTCGCCTCATAATAGGCTCAGGAGCTGTGGCGTGAGCTCGATGGATTCCTATTACAACGCCCTGACCACAATTTACACAACGCAGTCTGCGCTCGCTACCTGCCGGCTTTGTGTCGCTACGCCACATGCACTTGCCGCAGTGAAAGCAATTTTCATTCTTTCGAAACGCCAAAAAGACGTTGCCGTCTGTTGGCTCCAAGGGAAAAGATACTTCTGAGGCTGCAGAGCTACGACCGCCAAAAATATTCCGCAGGAAACGGGTGAGCATAGAAAGTCCTTACTCTGGTAAATTGCCTGGGGGGGACGTAGCGGACCTCGTATATTAGACACGCAGTCTTGCAACGAGGTCGCAGATCCGGTCTATGTAGACTCGCTTCTCATTCGCGTCGGTACCAACGCGCAAGTAGTTCGGGACCTTGTTGAACCAGTCAGATGAGTCATCGAGCCGTTGCGCGACCAGGGTCTCAATCATACTTTCCCTCAACACAGATCGCTCAGGCTTCCACGCCTCGCGGTTAGCCGCGATGATGGTCTCCCTAAAGTACCGCAGCGCCCCCCTGAGTTCCTCAGCGGTAAGTGGATCGTTACCGTCTATAAGATGCTCAGGGTGGGGTATGAGTTCGCCGACACCTTGGCCTTTCACCGTGGCAGCGACGTGCTTGGACTCATCGTGGAGCACGACGTCGGCCCGGGATTCAGCTTCGGATGCCGCGGGCACCTTCGCCTCAACGGAAGGGAGTTCGCCAAGATCTGGTGTCTGCCCAGCCAATGCCAGCCGATAGCCCCTTAGGGTCGGGAGGGGCTTTGCGCGCAATTCCTCTATGCGCCTTAACATGTTGGTGGTCTGAAGGTCGGGATTGTCGAACCAGTCGGTCGACCAGACACGGACAATGTTCCAGCCAAGCCCGACCAGAATCTCTTCCCTTAGCCGGTCGCGGTCGCGGGCACTCTTGCTGGAGTGAAAGCGGGCGCCGTCACACTCGATGCCCGCGATGAACTGCTCGGGGTCGTCCGGATGCCGCACGCCAAGATCGATGCGAAATCCCGATACGCCGACTTGGTGATCGACCTGCAGACCCGCGGCGCGCAGGCGCCGGGCCACCTCGACTTCAAAATCGCTGTCGGGTTGCGCGTCATCGGCGACCTCGACGTAACCACGGCGCTCCGCGTACTCGAAATATCGCTTGAGGATGCGAACCCCCTCGGTGCTCGTTTCACTTGGACGCACGTCTTTCGACCCAAAGGAGGCAAACATCAGGATCCGCAACCGAGCGCGGGTGAAAAGCACATTAAGCCGTCGGTGCCCATGCTTACCTGCGATGGGGCCGAACCGCTGCGCGACAACCCCGCCCGGCACCGCCGGTCCGTAGGTCATTGAGATGAAGATGTAGTCCCGCTCATCGCCTTGGACGTTCTCGAGATTTTTGACGAAAAAGGGCTCCCCGCGTGCGGCGACCTTTTCCTGATAGCGCAGCACCAGCTCATCCTCGGAGGCCAGTCGCCGGATCTCCTCCTCGATGAGGTCGCGCTGGTCGCTATTGACCGAGACCACCCCGAGGGAAAGCGGGGCCCCCGCGTCGGCGTGCTGGCGCATGAACAGGATGCTTTCTTCGGCGACGGCTTGGGCCTCCATAGGGTTGCGGCCCGACGCGTAGCGCCCCTGCAGTCGCACAAGATCGACCGAGAAGGACCGGGGCTGAGCGGAGGGGAAAGTAATGAGATTGCCGCCGTAAAACTCCTGGTTAGAAAACGCGATCAGGCTTTCGCAGCGACTACGATAATGCCATTTCAGCAGACGGGTCTCGCGAAACGACTTGGCGCAGGCTTCGAGGAAGGATTCATCGTCTAGATCCTCGATCATCTCGTCGTCGGGGACGGTGGCCTCAGCCCCTCCTGAGCGATTGAAGAACTGCGAGGGCGGGAGCTGCTTCTGGTCGCCGACGACGATGACCTGCTTGACACGCAGCAATGCGCCGAGCGCATCTTCCGGGCGCATCTGCGACGCCTCGTCAACGATAAGAAGATCGAAGTGGACTTGGCCGCGGGGGAGGAACTTCGCCAGGGACAGCGGGGACATCATGAAGCAAGGCGTTAGCTCTTGGAGGCTTGCGGACGCGCGCCGCATCAGGTCGCGTACTGGGACAAACCTCTTCTGCTTATTCATCTCATTTTTTAGAAGCGGGCCCTCCGTCCACGTCCCTCGCGGACCATAGCCGTTGCCCGGCAGTGGAACCCGGCCAACCAGCTTCGCGCGGATCGTCAAGCGGTCGCCCTCAATCTTGCGACGGTCGGCATCCGCGAACGCGCGCCGCCGCGCATCGATCTGGCTTCCGTCCGCCTGCGAGAGCACCGGGTCGCGACGGCGCAGCCACTCGGCGCGCCGCTGGGAGAGGAGGCGTGAGAATAATTGGGGGAGGCGCCCGTGCGGCATCCCGGCCTCTTGGACCCGCTCGACGAATTGATTGAGGCCGAGTTGCGTGATCTCTCGACGCTGCTTGTGCATCCCAATGAAGGTAGGCAGTTCGGCGCGGTGTTTGAGCAAATCGTCGAGGTGCTGGCGGAGATCGTTAGGCGCAGCGTTGCCGAAAGCCTCCAGCCCGTACTCTTCGCGCAGAATAGCTCGGCCTTCGTCGAGATGCTCACTCGCCGCCTCGCCCCTCGCGACCGCGTCACGTAGCCTCGTGATCGTGCCCCCCGCGCCCTCGCCGAGCAACAGCTCGCGCACTGGCGCGAGATCGTTCGAGCGTGTGACGACGTTGAGCCAGTTGGTCGCGGCACGCACCAGCATAGGGAGCTCGTCCCCTTCGAAGCCTGCGAGATGGGCATGCAGGGGATTGTCCTCGAGCCGGGTCAAGGCCGCCCGGTGTTCGTGTTCGGCCTCTGCGACACGCATCAGCTCCGAAAGTGGTTCATCGCGAGCTACAAGGACGCCACCGGGATCAGCAGCTGAGAGCTGGATGGCCATATCCCGCCTCTTGGCGAGTTCGGTCCGTAGCCGGTCCAGCATCCCAACTGGATCGGCGGCTCTCGCGACGCCCTCCGCGTGCTTTCGCCTGTGCCGCAATTCCGCACTGAGCGCGTTGTGCTGGTCTTCAATCTCCCTGACGGCAATTTCTGTGCGTTCGGCCTGCTCCTGTCGGCTGCGGAGCTCTGCCTGTAGGCGGTTGAGCTGGTTATGCGCGTCTGCAAGCTGCCCCTCAGGCAAACGACGTAGACTATCGAGCCCCGGCACGGCTTCGGCTGCTATCGCGAGATCTGCCTCGTCCATGGAGGCCAAGCGGTCGGCAATCTCGGCACCACCGGCGTGGACGCGGACGCGAGACAGCGCGCTGCGCTTGCGCTCCTGCCCTCGGACGGCTTGGTCGAACGGCGACGCGAGCCCGGCCCAATGACGGCCCAGCGCGGGCCGGTGCTCCTCACTCGCCGCGAAAGCGCGCAGTATCTCGACGTGCGCCGCCAGATCCTCCAGCGTCGCGACCTCCGTCGACGAGAGAGCCGGCACCCCTAGCTGAGTTGCGGCGGTCACTATCGTCTGACGCCGTC
The DNA here is from genome assembly GCF_022829685.1 of Methylobacterium sp. E-045. GTDB lineage: Bacteria > Pseudomonadota > Alphaproteobacteria > Rhizobiales > Beijerinckiaceae > Methylobacterium. The sequence continues at coordinate 5,032 of NZ_JAKSYE010000107.1, read as the reverse complement.
GTACTGCAAACAAGCGCGCGACGAGGCCTTGCCGCAGCAGTCCGACCACGGCCCTCAGGTGCTCGGAGGTCGGCCAAGGGGTCGCTGCACCCGGGTATCGGGAGCGCCAAGCATCCTCCGCCGCGACGACCCCGCGCCATGCACCGTGCGCGGCCTGAAAATCACCCATCGGCTGAAGGGCGAACCAGGGCCGTTCGTTGGCGGTGAGTTGAATAATCTCCTGCGCGGCGGCGAAGACAGCAGGGCGCGTTCCTTCGAGTGACGTCGCCTGCACGCCGATCATCTGGAGAAACGGTTCAGCCAGTCGGTGTGCGGCTGCCGTAAGGCCCTCGGCCTCGACCACTTTAAGCTGAACTGATGCGAAGGCGCCTCGAGATTCGACAAGTTCTCGGTGGGCCTCGGTTACCCTATCCCTTGCTTCGTTGCACTGGCACTCTGCTTCCGCAAGTCGACCCTCCGCCTCGACGACCGAACCCTGGGCTAGCGGGAGCTGGTCCCTCGCCTCGGCGATTTGGCTTTCCGCTTCGGAGAAATTTCGCTCGGCTTGAACAACTGCTGCCGCAGCATCCTCGCGGATGCGGCGGGGTGAGCGCCCATCGTACGTGAACAGCGCGGTGAGGGCGTCGACGGCGGCGAGCTGGGCATCGGTGAGGCCGCCTTCCGGGGACGTGGCCCTTAGTACCGCATAACGGTTCCGCACGTGTGCGCGAGCGTCAAGATACTCGGCGATGACGTCCGAGGGTTGAGTGCGCAGCACGTTCAGCAGGATCGGAGAGGGAGTGGCGCCGGTCAGCCCTGCAATGGCGCCTGCGAGGCGCTTGACCCCCTGCAACTGAACTAATCCGAGATCGGCGACGGAGGCGAGGTAGGCGCTTGCCTCGTCGGCATAGCCTCGCAAACGATAGAGATCGTCAGTCAATGCGGCCGACATACCCGGCCCTATCTGCGAGCCGAAGGCGAGTCCGTTCCAGGGCGAGGCCTCAGGCGCACCATGGGCCGCCGCGAAGGCCGTCGCAAGGTCCGCGTAGAGCGCGAGCGTGGTCTGCGCCCGCTCCGCCTCATGCAGCCTGTCCGCGTGTGCCTGAGGCAAGTCGACGCCCGAGAAGGCTGCAAGAGCTCCAGGGTCCTCGCCTTGCGCGCGAATTGCCCGCCACATGAGCTCGAAGGGCTTGACGCCATCCTCTGCCTCACGATGCAGCGCCACTGCATAGCTCGACACTTCCCGCTGCGCTGCGAGAAGAGTCGGATCGGGCCTGCGGTTGCTGAAGACGCCGTGTTCCGCATCGTCACCGAGCAGGTTCTTGAGATGCTCGATCACCGTCTTTGGAGACGCCTTGTCCGAATGCAGCTCGAGGCAGAAATCGCCGAGGCCAGCGACGTCGAGACGGCGCTTGACCACTTCGAGCGCAGCCTGCTTCTCAGCTAGGAATAGGACGGTCTTCTCCGCGGCCAGCGCGTTGGCGATAAGGTTCGTGATCGTCTGTGATTTACCCGTACCGGGCGGCCCCTGAATGACCAGGTTCTTCCCGTCCATCGCGTCGATGAGGGCGCTGTGCTGCGAGGCGTCCGCGTCTTGGATTAGGAAGGGCGCTTTGGCTGCGATGGCAGGATCGTCGATTGGGTGATCCTCGCGGGTGCCAAACAGCAGTTCGCCATCGCCGCCCTCGGCACCCTGCATGATTGCTCCGACGAGGTCGGTCTCACCAGGATGGGGCGCCCCCCATTGTTGGGGGTCCAGATCCGCGTACATGGCCAACCGCCCGAACACGAAGTGCCCGACAGTCAGCAACCGGCGGATGCGCCACCCCTTCAGGTCCCCGATACGGCTTTGCACCTCCGCCAAGTATGCCTCGACGGAGAAACTACCCTCGGCATCGGCCGATACCTCTGGCAGTTTCAATCCGAAGTCCCTGTCGATCCGTTTCCGAAGGCTGAGATTGTCTTCGGGAACGGTCGAGGTCGCGGTGAGCTCGTAGGTGATCTTGCCGAGCTCAGAACGCGTCACCTCAAGGTGCACAGGTAAAAGCAACAGCGGTGCGAGTATCTTGGTGCCGCCCTCTTTTTCTGTCCACTCGAGAAACCCGAAGACCAAAAATAAGGTCGATAGGCCCGTTTCCTGTTCGGCCAACCGCGCGTCGCTACGAAGTTTTTCGAGGATGGCATCCAGTGGCTTGGGAAACTTGAGCGTTTGCAGCTGTCGGTCGGTATGCTGCTTGGCAGACGCCTCTCGCGGCAGCTCGAACGAGGGATCGATGCCCAGTGTGCGGGCGTGCTGGACCGGATCGACAAGTTTTTTCCGATCCACCTTCGTCATACTAAGTTCTTCGCGAAGCCGGTCCCGGAGAGACCGTTCGCCTTTCGCGATGATGCCCTCCGCCTTGTCTGCCTCAGCCTCGTCGGCCTCACGCAGGACCACTTGGAAATCAGTGTCTGTGGCCTTGGCGTAAGTCAGTGCGGAGGCAAACTCGGTCGTCTTTTCGTCACGCGGAACGTCATCCGGTTCCGCCAGTGGAACGATTATGAGGCTCGCCTCGCTAGTTAGATGTCGAAACACCTCATTCGGCACCTCATCGACAATCTGCAACTGACGCCTGGAAGTCGGACGATGCTTGTAGCTCAGCATCGGATTGCGCAGCGTCATGTCGAGCAAACGCTCACGGAGACGCTCATAGGATTGATGCAGCGGGACGCTATCGTTCACAGGCGTCGCCTCTTGGACCATGCACTGAAGCACTGGGCATCGCCCTGGCCTCCCCCTGCCGGCTTCACTTTCCGGCGTTGTCACCAGGCGTACATCCTCCCGGACGGCGGCGGAAGCTCGACCACTGACGTCAAGTTGCAGATTACGATTTGACCGAGGTCGTGCTCGTTGTCAGGCGGCCGATTTCTCTGCCGCGTTGCTCGAAGGCTTCAGGCGACCCAGCGTGCGCAATGGCCAGATGGCGGTGGCCACTCGTTCTTCCGACCTGACCGGCATACCTCCTAATAATCCGCTTTTGCGCCAGCTCTACCTCTGACGCGTCGATACGTGAATGGTGGTCGGCGTGCGCTAGCACAGGTTCTGCCGGAGCTAACGGCACACCTCAGGTGGACGCCCTAGCGTGACCCTCAGCCGTAGCATCACGGGCTTACCTGATTTCTCCTTCGGCTGCCCAGTGATGCGCTTATCGTCCTACCGCCACCCATCTCTTGCTCGCCCGCCTTCGCGGCTCAGTCTCGTCTGCAACGACTACGACGAGCCCCCCCGTGACGCATCCCCCCCCGCCTCTTGCGCCAGATGCTGCGCTGAGGAAGCGGCTACGGCATCGCGGGGCCGACCTGGGGGCGGGAGGGCAAGCGACAGCGGCCAGCCGCCCGCCCGCGGGATGCTAAGGCTGCCGCTCGCGTGCTGACGAAGCGGCTACGCAAGCACGGCACCGGCTGCAAAATCGCCGAGATGCCAGATGTCGTCGTCCGCGCCGACAACGTCGTTCCAACCCTGGATCAGAGCCGCGTCGTGATCATCGAGTGATCCGAACGCCACTCCACGCTGCCACGCATCCGCGATCCCGAAACTGGACTGCAGGGAGTTCGTACAGGCAGTAATCCGATGTAGGCGCGTGCCTCGAGCGGTTGCTCGCCATTCAAACGAGACCTCCTTGCCGGGGATCAGCGCCTCTGGGCAAAAAAGTCGCGTTGATCAGAACGCTTCATGCACCCCAAGCGCTCGGCCTCGCGCGCGCGAGGCGAAGTCCAGCGCGATCCAACTTTAGCCGACACAAGCCGATACAAAATGTGGGGTAAATTGAGGTCGGCAACCCAATACTAAGCTGGGTTCTTCATTGAAAACAATGACTTATGACAGATCGCTGGCGGAAGGGGTGGGATTCGAACCCACGGTGGAGTTGCCCCCACGGCGGTTTTCAAGACCGCTGCCTTAAACCACTCGGCCACCCTTCCAAGCCGTTGCGAAGGCTGGATCATTCGCCTTTGCCGATGCTTGGACTTTTCGTCCATTGCTACCGGATTGCTACCCGATCGTCCGGCCGCCTTGTCTATGGCGGCGCGCATGGCAGCGTCAACCTTCGCGGCGGCACCCTTCTACACTCCCGGCATCACGGGAGAGTACGAACCGAGGGTGATGCCGATGCTGGCGTGACCAGGGGCGCTGCCGGGCGATCTGGGGATGGAGGCCGCTCGTCGACCTTCGCGTCGCGTGGCCGTGCCGCGGGCCGTGGACGGGCATGCGGGGCAGGGCGGTCGACAGGGCCGGGATCCCGGGTGGACGCGTGCGCGAGGCCGTTGGTGTTCGGCCGTTCGCGGTTGCGGGACCGCCGACACGCGGGTGACGGCCGAGTTCGGCAAGGGCCGCACCGTCGACGCGCGCAAGGCGCTGCGGCTCGTCGCCGCCGCAGGGTGTCCGCGGGGAGGGGCCGTGCGCGCATAAAAAAACGGCCGGGGTGTCCCCCGGCCGCTCATCGTCGTGACAGCTGATCCGCTTAGCGGAGGAGCTGCAGGATGCCCTGCTGGGCCGTGTTGGCCAGCGAGAGGGCCGAGATGCCGATGGACTGGCGGGTCGACAGGGCCTGGGAGTTGGCGGCTTCCTCGTTGAGGTCCGCGTTCGTCAGGTTGGCCGAGCCGGTGTCGAGGATGTTGATCAGGTTCTTCTAGAAGTCCTGACGGTTCTGCACCACCGAGAGGTTGGAGCCGAAGGTCGAGGACTGGGAGCGCAACGAGGCCGTCGCCGCGGTCAACTGACTCAGTTCCGTGTTGATCTCGTCGTCGGACTGGAAGTTGTTGGTCGTTCCCTTGAGGCCCAGACGTTCGGCATCGAACTTCACACCGGAGATGTCGAGGGTCGACGTGCCCTTGTCGTTGAAGGTCAGCTTGAGGGTGTTCTCGTTGGCGGAGTTGCTGTTGCGGAACAGGAGGTTGACGCCGTTGTAACCGGAATCCTGGGCCTGTTGCGAAATCTGCGGCAGCAGGTTGTTGTACTGGGTCGCGAGGGTGGAACGCGTGGAGCTCGTGCCCTGGGCGCCACCGATGTCGGTTC
>NZ_JAKSYE010000101.1 GCF_022829685.1 Methylobacterium sp. E-045 | reverse complement strand
AATAACCTGCCTGTCAGCGGAACTTTCCCAAAGCCAGCTATGCGATCTGAATTCATCGTCCGTTAGCGAATGGGGGCTAGCGCAACCTCCCCTCACCGATTTTCTGAAACTTCCTGAGATCCGTTTCCGGTGAGGAGGGCGTGTGCTCATTCGAGGGCAAAAGCGAGACGGCATCGCCTCGACGCATCTATAGACATGACCTCTCTGCCATTAGGCAGAAATTATCTAAATATCACAGGAACTTAGAGAACATTTTTCTGCTTCTACAAAGACTGCTGACACGGTTTCCTAGGAGCTGAAAAAATGAAGAAAGTTGATTTTACGCTTGCCGCTATGACCATTCTTGGTGGGCTCGCGCTTGGCGTGGGCTCGGCATCAGCTGCTCCCATGGCTGCCAATGGTCTTCAGTCTGAGACCGGCATCACCCAGGTTCGCATGATGCGGGGTGAGCGGATGATGATGAAGAAGCGCATGATGCGGAAGCAGATGATGAAGCGCCGCATGATGAAAAGCCGGATGATGAACCGCGGGATGTGAGCCTACG
>NZ_JAKSYE010000098.1 GCF_022829685.1 Methylobacterium sp. E-045 | reverse complement strand
CTCCTCGTAGCTCTTTACCCGGACACGCGGGGTGAAGAAGCGCTCGCGCACCAGCCCGACCTGGTTCTCGACCTGCCCCTTCTCCCAGCCCGAGGCCGTCGTGCAGGCGACCGGATCGACGAGGTAGTGCGAGCGCATCGTGGGCGTCGAACACCATCTCCTGGCTCTCGCGCGGATAGGCCCGCACGAACAGCATGCGCGTGTGGCAGAATCGGACGTGGGCGACCTTGACCGTGACGGTCGTGCCGCCGATCAGCACGATCTCGTGGCTCCAGTCGAACTGGTAGGCCTCGCCCGCAGCGAAGGTAAGCGGCACGAAGGCCTGGGCCGTGACCGAGGCGCGCTCGCGCTTCCAGGTTTTGGCATAGCGGCGAACGGCATCGTAGCCGCCCTCGTAGCCGAGCCCGCGCAGCGCCTCGTAGACCCGGATCAGCGTCAGCCGCTCGCGGCCAGATCTCCCGGCGTTGGTGGTCAGTATCCGATCGAGATCGTCGCGCCACGGCCCGAGCTTGGGCAGCGGCTGCACCTCACGCTCATAGGTCAAGGCGGTGGCTCCCGACCGGATGACCTTCCGGACCGTGTTGCGGGAGACGTGCAGGTCGCGGACGATG
>NZ_JAKSYE010000097.1 GCF_022829685.1 Methylobacterium sp. E-045 | reverse complement strand
CCGTTGAGGATTATAGCCGCGAGAAAGACTTGAGACCCCAACGCGAAACGGCCCCACCCCGGCAAGGGTGAGACCGTTTGAAATCGCTGGGCCTGTGAGGCCGCTACCTAACCCCTCACAAGCCACATGGCTCCGCCGGAGTCAATCGGGAACCCGCTTCCCGAGGCGGTGGCGCTTGGCCTTTTGAAAGGTGCCCCACGACAGGGGGCGCCCCGCTTTGACGCGGCCCAAGCAGGGCTGTGACGATGTTCGCTGACGAAATCCGGCGCTCGGTAGAGGCGGCGCCGAGATCCAGGCTGCCTGACGTGGCAGCGGTGATGTGGCGCGCCTATGGGGCCGGCCAGATCAGCGAGACGGAGGCCGAGGGCCTGTCTGCGCTCATCGAGTCGCGGAAGGCCCTGCCAGCCACGCCAGCAGCCCCCAGGAGGCCCGTAGGCTCGCGCCCACGCTCAGATGCCAGCATGGAGCGCCGACGCCGCTGGGCGGCCTCTGGTAGGCTTCCGCCGGCTATTGCCGCCCGGTTCACGCTGGCCGAGACCGCTGTTCTCGCCATCGTGTCGGCCGAGACCGCCCGCCGTGGCGATTGCCGGCTCTACGTCGACCACCTCGCAGCCGTGGCAGGCGTGTCCCGCTCCACCGTGAAGACCGCTATCCGGCAAGCCAGAACGCTCGGCCTCATCACCGTCGAGGAGCGTCCGCAGACGGCTTTCCGCAACCTGTCGAACGTCGTGCGGATCGTCTCGAAGGAATGGATCGCCTGGCTACGTCTCGCTCGCACCGTCCCTGCCAGAGGGGGAGGGGTCAATTCCTCGACCAGCACGAATACTGAAGGTCTAGAACTGCGGGGAAAGCGGCCAGCGGAACCTCAAGAAGGGCTGCCGGGAGCCGGCGGTTGGCCTCGACCAGAGAGACCACAGAGGAATCGACGAGACCGACAGGAGGCGCGAGGCCATGCGGTGACGACATGATGCTGTTCGACATGACGGACGCTGGCACCCCGATGGCCTGATCTGGCTCGCACACACTCTCGCCGAACTTCAGGAGGATCGTGGCTGCGGTGCGGGGCCTGTCCCGCTGCACACCGGAGCGAGTACGCCTATGATCAAAATCTTGACGGCGATCCTGTCGGTCTTCGTGGTCCTGGCCCTGGGTGCCTGTTTGACGATGGTGACGCTTCCCTTTCGAGCCCTGCGCGGTCTGGTGTGCGGCCGAACCTTACCCGCCTAACGTCTCTTGCCTGCCCTTCGACAACCCTTGTCGTGGTCGGGAATGGGTGCAGGACATTGCAGCGCAGATCGTCGCTCTCGATCAATCCCTAAGGCACGGAGCGGATCGACGGCACGGAGCTCTAAAAGCAAGCCGAATATCTCGCCTCGGCTCTCGACCTTATCCCCACAACCTGCGTGGTCATCAGCACGCCAAAGAACTGGGCGATCGGCTCAAGCGCCCATGCTGAGCGCAATGGTTAGCAGAGGCTTTCGAGTATTCAGTCGCTTGCCGCGAAGCCCTCAAGGGTGTTGCATAATAGCACTATCGGAATGCTCAAATTTGCGATCTTATGCGTTCATACATATTCTCCGGAATGAAATTTCGATGCTCAGAAAGCTTCTTCTCGCTACGACAGTGATCGTTGTTTCTTCTGGGATCGCCTCAGCCGCTGACCTTCCGCGGCGCGCCGCTCCTCCAGTGTTTGTTCCAGTCCCAGTGTTCACGTGGACTGGCTTTTACGCTGGTATCAACGCCGGTTACGGGTTCGATGTCGGCAACAAGAGCAACCGGTACGACCTTCCTGCTGCATCAGTGCTCAATTCATTCGGGAAGAACGGAGTTCTGATTGCTCCTGGCTTGAATGAACGTGAGGGTTTCGTCGGCGGTGCACAAATCGGCTATAATTATCAGTTCACGCCGGGGTCGGGTGTGGTGGTCGGTGTTGAAGCTGATGCCCAGTATAGCGATTTCGGTAAAAGCACCCGCACGATCATCGCGACGTATTCAGGTGACAACACGCCGACCCAGAACAACCCACATCGTGTTCTCAACGACCGCCTTAACTATTTTGGTACCGTCCGCGGCCGCCTCGGCTACGCGTTCGATCGCGTTCTGTTCTACGGCACTGGCGGATTTGCCTACGGCGAGGGCCGGATCGGCGGCGACGATTTCCGCACCGGTTATGCAGCCGGCGGCGGTATCGAGTACGCCATGCCCGTCGACTCGTTCCTGAACTTCTTCCGCTCGTCCGCAGTGACGCTGAAGGTCGAAGGTCTTTACGTGCACCTCGACAAAGACAACGCTGTCCGGGGTCGTTCGGTTTTCAACCCTGCAACCATCACAGCCACGTTCAACGCGCCCGCGCGCGAGTCCGAGTTCGTCGTCGCTCGCGCTGGCCTGAACTACAAGTTCGGATCCTACTAGGCCTTTCTGGCTTATATCGTCAGCCCAAGCATCCCCAGCTGGATCCAACTGGCCGCTCAGGTCAAAAGCGCCTTAGGAGCAGTTCCTGGGGCGTTTTTCGTTGAGGATGCCATCTTCGCATTCGCATTGAGCAAGGCCTCAACCCATCCCCCGACCAAGCGCCTTAACGATTTGTTATCGACGCTCGGATAGGAAGTTTTAATCTTTCGAGGAACCTGCCATGCGCGTGCTGCTGATTGAGGACGATGCTTCGATCGCGGCGAGCATTGAACTGATGCTTAAGGCGGAGCGCTTCAACACCTACACGACGGATCTCGGCGAGGAAGGCATCGACCTCGGCAAGCTCTACGACTACGATATCATCCTGCTCGACCTCACCCTGCCCGACATCTCAGGCTACGAAGTGCTTCGCTCGCTGCGGGCATCGAAAATCAAAACGCCGATCCTGATTCTCTCCGGCATGGCCGGGATCGAGGACAAGGTGAAGGGCCTCGGCTTCGGGGCCGACGACTACCTCACCAAGCCCTTCCACAAGGACGAGCTGGTCGCCCGCATCCATGCAATCGTGCGCCGCTCGAAGGGCCATGCCCAGTCGGTCATTACCACCGGCGACCTGAGCGTGAACCTCGATCAGAAGACCGTCGAGGTCACCGGCAGCCGGGTCCATCTCACCGGCAAGGAGTACCAGATGCTGGAGCTGCTCTCGCTGCGGAAGGGCACGACCCTCACGAAGGAGATGTTCCTCAACCACCTCTATGGCGGCATGGACGAGCCCGAGCTCAAGATCATCGACGTCTTCATCTGCAAGCTGCGCAAGAAGCTCGCGAACGCCTCGTCCGGCAAAAACTACATCGAGACCGTCTGGGGACGCGGCTACGTCCTGCGCGATGGCGTAGCCGAGATGCAGGCCTTGGCCGGTTAGGGGAGAGCAAAAGCATCCTAAGGCGACCTACACGCTGCACATCCGCGCCGCCAGGGGGTGATAATAAAGGGTTATCATCCCCTCCCTTACGCTGAGACGCGATGAATGGCCGTTTCTGCCTTCAGATGAAAGCAAGGTTTGTTAACCCTCCATCATCTCATCCCGATTGAGCTAGTTCCGAGCACATAATCTCGACAACTGCACCTTGCCGGCTATCTTGCCGGGATGCGTACCGCCCTTGCCCTTGCCGCCTTCCTCGTCGCCTCGCCGGCCATGGCAGCGCCGGCTCGATGCTTGATCGAGGTGGACGGCGAGCCATACGTGATCGGCAAGTGCGAGGCAGATTGGCTCAATGGGATGGTTTCAGAGATCAGAGGCGGGGCCTCAACGCCCTATTTTGCGTCTCTAAGTGCCATCCCCGGCGACCCGAACAAGCCAGCTCTCGCCTCGTGGAATCGATATCCCGGTTCCACTCACGCTCACACCGACCTCGGCGAAGTAAAACGCCAGGGGGCGTGTTGGATCAATGACCGCGCAAGGCTGTGTGCATGGCCAGCGGTGGCGCAATCTCAGACCCATATGTCGTCAGGGAAGGCCAAGCGGTAGCGCCGGCTGGGTTCAAGGCATCCAAGCCACCGCAACCCGATATGCAGCCTGCTGAATGCCGTCAGGGGAACCCTGAGAGCCGTTGATTGCCATCAGGGTGCCGAGGCACAGCAGGAACCCGACGATACTGTGTTTCGGCGTGCAACTTTGACCCCGTGAGGCGGGGGATCGGCGTCCAATTCTGACCCCCTAACCTCGTTCTCGCAGACTGCCCTCCGGTACGACCGGAGGGTGGTGTAGGGGGATGAAGGGCGTGGACACGATTGCG